>JASGJV010000010.1:0-232006 GCA_049840695.1 Nitrospira sp. | reverse complement strand
ATTGCTAAGGTTAATAGGGAAGACTGACCGAACAGCACCTCGTTTCTAGGTGTATCGCCGTATACCCTCCGTGCATGGGTGAGGCAACGCAAAATCCCCTTCTATCGATGCGGCCGGCGCATCGTATTTGAAGCAGACCTGGACCTGTTTTTAGAAGGACTGCTCGAGTTCCTCCATGGAGCATGAGTTGTAATGACTATCGAAGCGCTCCTGGGTCTCCAACCTAGCGAAGTGAACTGCCCACGGCTGGTCCAGCCGATGCCCTGCTCACAATAACAAGTCACCCAGCTTGAGTATTCAGGCAGGTGAGGATGGACGCCTTCTCCTGCACTGCTTTGCCGGTTGTCCAACGCAAGAGGTATGTGGGGCCATAGGAATCCGCATAACAGACCTCTTCGGCGATTCTCTCACACAGAAGACTTCTCCTCGTTACGTTCGGCACTTGCGACAACAGAGACAGGCTGTCCAGGAGGCCAGAGAAAAACGGTACAAGGCCTCAGGTGGCGCCGTAGATGCAGTCCGTGAAGCAAAGCAACTGGCCAAGCGTGCCACAGATATTAATATTTCCGGTTTGTCGGATGAAACAGGCTTCATGACGTATTTGATGGGAAAGATGGTATTGGCTGACGCCTATGATATTCTTCACCGCGATGGAGCCCTCTATGAGCCTTTCTAGCTTCGAAGCCGCGGAGAGAAAACTTTGCAGGCCATTTGAAGCACGGAACAAGGTATGGGATAGAGAGTGCAATCAGCCGAGCTTTACCGTCTCGCAGCCCTCTCCCCAGTAGACTATGGGAAGGAGCTGGGAAAGCGGCCGCTAAGGCATTGGTAACCCCCGTGTCTCTCTTGGATAGGGATATTGAACAGCGTCAACGAACTCTTGCCCCTGCCGCCTCTCAAGGCTCTGGGCAACCTCTTCTACTTCCAGAAATCGAACCAGCCGCCGATCCGGTGAACGGCGCAAAAGTGCTCACGTTGGTGACGGGTATGCTTGAGCGGTACATGGTGTTGGTGCCGCATGCAGCGTTGGCCATCACCTTGTGGATCATCCGGGCCCACGCAGATGAGTGCTTTGATACAAACCCTCGGCTGGCCCTACTCTCACCCGAGAAGCGTTGCGGGAAAACCACCCTGCTTGAACTGATCAGCAAGCTGGTGCCCCGAGCCCTCCCCACGTCCAATGTCACGCCCTCCGTGATCTTCCGCACAATCGAAGCGGCTCATCCGACCTTGTTGATTGATGAAGTGGATTCCTTCAGTGACGCGCAGGAAGAACTCCGTGGCATCCTGAACAGTGGGCATCGGAAGGGAACGGCCCGTGTAATCAGAAATGTTGGGGATGCGCATGAACCTCGCGCTCTCTCCACCTGGTGCCCGATGGTCCTCGCGGCAATTGGACGCCTGCCGAGCACTATTGAGGACCGCTCAGTGATCGTACCCATGCGACGACGGGCACCCCATGAATCAGTGCAACGTCTCCGATGGAACGGCAAGCAGGGGCAGGCTATTCAAGCGGAATTGATGGCCCTCGCGAGAGGAATAGCCCGATGGACCTCTGATCACCGGCTGATCCTGGCACAATGTGAACCAGCAGTGCCCGAAGTCCTGAATGATCGAGCCGCCGACAATTGGAGCCCTATGCTCGCTATTGCTGAAACCATCGGGGAGGACTGGCCAGAAAAGGCACGTTAGGCAGCGCGAGTGCTTTCGGGTGAAGCAGAAATCGATACGTCTTCTGCTGGAGTACGAGTGCTGGAGGATATTCGACTTCTCTTCCAAGAGAAAAGCTGCGACCGATTTAATTCTCAGCAGCTTTGCGACCTGTTAGCAGAAATGGAGGAACGGCCTTGGGGGCAGTGGCGGCACGGGAAAGCCATCACTCCGCACCAGCTAGCTAAACTCCTACGGGCCTACAAGATTGCATCCAGGACGATTCGGGAGGCTGGAACCACCATCAAGGGTTACCACCTGGACCTCTTTGCCGATGCCTTTTCTCGGTACCTCACCCCTTCAAATACTATTCCCCCTGCGGAAAACGACGTTTCAAAAGGTAACACCGTCACAACCCGCACCCAGAGCGGCGATGAGCCCCTTTTTCAAAAGGTAACACGGGCCCGGTGTGACGTTTCCCAAAATGGCCTAAACCCCGCTCCTAGAGCGACTTGTGACGGTGTGACGGTTTCAAATGGGGATTTCCAGGAGGAGGAAGAAATATTGGAGGGTGATACATGCTCCTAGAAGCAATTCAGCGCCCGATTCGGTTTCGGCTTTTGGATGGCACTCACATACGCTTGGCTCCAGGATGGCCCGTGGAGGTGCCAGAGCCCCAAGCGGAAATACTTCTGTCGAAAGCCCCCGACCGGGTGCGTGTGGCTGAGCCTCAACAACGATGTCGTTAAGTGAGGGTTTTGTGGTGGAGCCGGCAAAGTGCCAACATCCTGTCTATTGGGAGTCCCTGGAAGGACGCAATCCTTGGACCTGCTGAGGTCACACATATGGCCAAGGAAACAACCGTCGCGGGGCAACCTCGCTTCTGGTTGTGTGTCACCTACTGCAATTCCTTGCGATGGGTTCACGAGTCCTTGTTGCGATCACGACGCGCCTACGAGGCGCAGTGGAGAGGAGGGCGGCGACCATGAACACTGGAGAAGCCAGCAATGGATCCATCTCAGCTATTTCCGGGATTCGCCAGTGCCCGGCTTTCACCACGGAAGGCAAAGCCTGTTCGGCGCAGCCTCAAGCCAGTTCGCCTTATTGCTTCTGGCACGATCCCGACAAGGAAACCGATCGAAAGATGGCGGTGAGTAAAGGTGGTCTCATGTCACGACCTCGCCCCCTGTCGGCCGATACCCCAAACCCTGACCTTCGGAGCCCTCGCGATGTGATCGAGCTCATGCAAAACACGACGGGAGCGGTCTTGCGAGGTGAATTGAGCCCCCAGCTGGCCAACTCGGCCGCCTACAATGCGACAGTAGCCCTCAAGGCGATGGAAATTGAGATCAGCGATCGACTCGACAAGCTGGAGCGGAACCTGAAATCTCAGCCAAAGAAGGTGATGCGATGAGCCTGTATGAGAGGAAGCTAGAAAAGCTGGAAGAGTTGGCCGGCCTGCGCGAATGTTCCCACCAGCACACCCTAACCTTTACAGCACCGGACTGGTTCACGCCTAAGGGGGAAAAGCCCTTTTGCTGGACCATGTGCCAGAGTTGCCGCGCCCACCTTCACACGTCATTAGTCACTGACGCCTCAGCTTGATAAGCAACGGCTTCCAAAGGATGGTATAGGAGCGAGTTAGACCTTTTGACCGCCCACCATTACTGAAACATCGGCAGTCCCTACTGAACTGACAGTGCCCGCTTCCAGCCCTTTCAAGATCTCTACAAAGTTTACTGATGGCAATAAATACTTCCCGAATTCGCTAACCCCAGTCGATTGGGCTACCAACCCCCGCGCCAACCCCATCAGGATACTACAGCCGTTGAGCGACACCATCCTTTCCTTTTCAGATTGGATAGCAGCACTCCCAGGCTGGAAAGTGAAATAGCCCTCAATACGCATGTTAATGTGGTATGGATCTAAGGCCGGTGCCATGGCAGACGGTTCAACGACAATCACAAGCGCGACCATAAAATGGTCAGGCGCATTCAAGTCCCTTCCCCAATTCGACCGTACAGCTGATTTTTCCTTCATGGCGAGTTTTGCCATCAGGAGGACGGTAGGCCGAATTACTTCGATAGCTCAGTTCCTTTACGAAGTAATTACTAAGCTGCAAGTGCGAGATCATTGTTTGCCTCACAAGGCCTTTCAAGGACAGTGAGCGGTGCTACAAATGCAGAGAACGTTTGCGCTTGCACGTGTGGATCAGACACAAATGAGGTGGTAACAGATTGTGCGATTTCCAGTTTAGGGGCAAAGCGTATATCGAGCGTTTGTCCAAGAGCATCAGAAATTTTGAGTAAGGTTTTAATAGTGAGATTTGGATTACCATTCAAAAGTTTCGTAACGTAAGCGGGACTCACAGCTAGCCGTTGCGCCAATTCACTCCTGCTGACGCCTTGCCCCTCAATGATCTTGCAAACCTGTTCGGCTATATTGAATATGACTCTTTCCACTCGATAGTCGAATGTATTTCGAGCAACATCCAATTTTCTCCTGAGTTCAGCTATTCCCATGATGAAAGCCCTCCGTCATGAAAGCAGATTGCGCAACTCCTCAGCCTGAACACAATGCCTGCGCTCAACCTTCTTTCCGCCTTGCTTGTTTTTCAAGAACCCCACTGCCAGCACGAATGATTTTTTCCCGTCGAAGAAGCCATAAATTCGAACATTGGTCGTCTTTAAGGCATAGATATTGTTACCTTCATTCCTAAATTTCTGATCGTTGCATGGTGGCCCATGGTCCTTGAGAACGTCAATCAAGTGGGAGACTTTGCTGAGTTCAGCGGAAGGAAGTTCTTCAATGAAGTCACTTACTCGACTTACCCCATCCTCTTCAAGGACGTATATGTCGAGCTTTAAGCCACTATAAAGCAGCTGCTTGATTAACATTTTAACCTATGAGTTAATATCTGGCAATCGCATAATATGGGCCATAAACTCTCCTGCACCCACAGGATATAGGGTAAAGAATAATTAACTGGAGAACTACGGGTACATCGTTCAGAGCACAAACCTAGCCACCTCCGAAGGTGACACGTTGCCCCTCAGAATTTTGAGGGAATCGGCCTCTGCGTAGCAGGCCAGCAGAGCCGACTTCATTTCGGCCATGTCGCCTCTCCAGACCGGTCCCATATGTTTGATCCACAGCTCCAGTTCGGCCTCACTTGTCATAGCCCGTCCCTCTTCTCCCGCGGCTAAAACTTCTGCAATTTCGACTAACGTGCCGGCCAGCTTCTTATCAATGACTTCCTCTGGCAGTGACCAGTGACAATTGCCATATGCGTACGAGTACCAACATGTTTGCTTTGTTGCCTCTAAGGCTGCCCCGTGATCGCTTTGTTTATCGAAAATGGGACGTAAGTCCTCAAGACTCTTGGCTCCTCTGTTTACTAAGTCTCTAAAAATCCACATAAGATTTTTGCTGCAATGATTGCGGTATCTTTTCCATTCATACCGTACATCCTTTTCACTTCTAGCTAAAAGGATCCCCCGGAGAATTGCAGGTTTACCACTCTCTTCAATAGATAAAATCGCCAAAGCCCCCGCCCTGGCCCAGCGGTGATTCTCAAAAAGAAGGTTCGCGTCTAGTAACAGGGAGCGCGCATTCCTCATCGCCGCCTCGATCCCAGCAGCAGCCGTAGCAGGCGTCAGACGTTCACAGTAAAGCTGAATGTGTCGTTTCCCCGACATGGCAATGCTCTATCCTCAATATCGCATTTCCCTTAGTTCGAATCTGGCCGTTCAGACCTTAGCAAAATACACTCTCCGACTGCTGTGAAGATTGACTGAATTCTGGGTGAGAACGAATCCCCATTACCCTCACCGATAATTGAATGTGATGATCTTACATCCTTTACATTTGTGACGGCCAGAATGTCGGGTGGGGAAAATGCATGACGGTATGCGTTAGGCCGAAGTGAACTCATCGCGGACGGACTGAGAGGACACGTTA
Source organism: Nitrospira sp. (assembly GCA_049840695.1). Taxonomy (GTDB): domain Bacteria; phylum Nitrospirota; class Nitrospiria; order Nitrospirales; family Nitrospiraceae; genus Nitrospira_A. The sequence continues at coordinate 226,396 of JASGJV010000010.1, read as the reverse complement.
CCTCAAAAAAGAGATGTTGCCCGCTCACAGAGATGCTAGGAGTACCAGAGGCACGGAAGGTGATTTTATGGGAGTTACCTTGTGGGGAAATGTCAATCAATAGGCCTCGGACCATAATTGGCCGGCCACTGGTGCGCACGAGAGCCTTTCGTAGAATTGAAGTTGTTAGCGCTCCCTCCTGAAGGTCGTCAGCCCAGTTACTATCCGCACCATACTGCCTCACCAGTCCTTTAATCTCTGCGTCTCGCTTCGCATCCTCCAGCAATGCGGCCGCTTTTTTTCGGCCTGCTCTCTGGCTTGAGTTCGTTCAGGATTCTCTCCGCACGCGGAGATTAATAGCCACACGCACAATGCGCCGAAGGCGTTTCGTGCCATCATTGACGCGCCTCATTTCCCTTTCGGCAACAGTCCCTTCTTTTCCAATTCCTCTAGGTGCTTCTCGAATAGATCCATCACGTACTGCCCCAAGCTCTGCTGATTGAGGGCGGCCATCGCTTTCATTTTGGCCTGCATCGTACGCGGAACCCCTCGAATAAACAGGACGGAGGTATCGTCCTTCTCATCATCTGATCGTGTGGTTTTTGGCATGGCGGGGGCTAGCATACGCAAGCACCTTTGTCCGGTCAATCCAGCTTGACAAGACTGCTGTCACTTGCTAGCATGCTGTCATTCAATAGCATGACAAGGAGGCTTGCGATGAAAATGGTTCGATTGGTGATTCAGCTACCGCCCGCGCTGAAAGCGAAGGTGGATGCCTTGCGAGCACAGGGCATCACGGCCAGTGGATTCATCCGCAATCTATTGACGCAGCATTTCAACCAGCCCCAAGCGGGCAGAAAGGGACGGTGAGATTATGGAAATGGATGGCACGAAGTCAGCGGGCATGATGCGCAAAGAGGCGACTCCTTCACGGTCGATCTTGTATCAGGTCTGTGTGGATCATCCAGGTGAAGAGCCGTTTGATGGGACCGGGGTACAGTTCGACGATCACGCCAAGGCGCTCGCGCACCTGAAAGACACGCAGCGCACCAAGCCTCAGGCCTACCTCGCCGCAGTGACCTACCAACGGTGTGATGCGAACGGAGAGTTCGCCATCCTTCAGCCTCGCAGTGAGCGTCCCACGCCATCCACAGCGGACAACTTGGAGTCCATCGAGTCCTTTGCTGGTCATGGGTTGCGAGCGATTCACACGCTCCAGGCTCTGACCAGGGTCCTCGGCTATCTGCAGCCCTCGGAGGAGGAAGAGCCGGGGCAAATCGCGGATGACCTGGTAGCTGTCATGAAGGGCCTGACTCCTCAGCTGCAAACCATCTATGACGCCTTTGACAACATCGAGATTCGGGCCCAGACCGATAGCGCAAGAACCGCCTCTTCCGATCATGGGCATACGGCACAGCACGAACCGGCCATGGTCTAGCTGAGCCTTTCAGGCCACCTCGACTCGAGACGCCAAAGAAGGAGACCACACCATGCAAACAGATCAAACAGTCTGGCTGGGGAAAGGAGGCGCACCACAGGCCTCCCCTGTGACCGTCCATGAGTTACTGACCACCTTCGACAAGCTACACGTCTCGCAACTGAAAGACCCGAGGCCCACTCGGAATAAACTGAAAAACTATTTTGATCCGCTGCGGCCGGTATCGCTGGATGCCCTCACCGCTCCAATCGTGTTGGAATGGTACAACGGCATCAAAGCCCGACGCCTCAGGCCCCGGGATAAGACCGGACCGAATCAGATTCAGGCTGATGCGTGTCTTTCTCTGCTTCGCACCGCCCTGAACCGCGCCATTGAATGGGAGATGTTCAGGGGGCCCAATGTGGCGAAGCTCGTGAAGCGGAAAGCGTTTCCACGAAGAAAACGATTCGTGATGAAAGACGAGCGCCCGGCGCTCATTACCGAACTCGACCGGCAGCCACTCATGTTGCGGGTCTATTTTTACCTTCTGTATTACACGGGCTCTCGGCCTGGCGAGATTCAGCGCATTCAACTACAGGACTTGAAGCTGTTCCGGCGCGAGCAGGACTATGTGGGGGTACTCATCAAGCCGACCACGAAGAACGGCGACCCCCAACAAGTTCCACTTCCTTCCTTTGTCTGTGCGCTGTTGATGGAGTACCTCGCGACCTTACCGCCAGAGCAAACAGCCCTCTTTATTGGAAGGCGGAATAAGCGGCTGAGCAAGGAATGGTTTTGGGTGCAATGGGCAGCAATAAGGCAACGAGCCGGCCTGGCCGATGTGCAGCAACGCGACTTGCGGAGAACGTGTGCCACGGATCTGACCTCACACTTGGACCTGATTACCATTAGCAAGGGCGTCTTGAATCACCGCGACCTGAACACCACACAAATCTATGTCCAGCCGATCAACGAACGGATCATTGATGCCATGAATGCGAACGTTCTGCTGAATCGTGCGCATTTGTTCCCGGCGCCAGTGCCCGCAGCGGCCCCGATCCAGCCGTCTGACACGAAGCCATCCATTCTTCCGGCATTCATTGAGCCACCCACGCACAGCATGGAGTGGCCTGGCTGAGGGGAAGCCTCTTCACAAGCGAGGGAATCCTATGGCGGTCTACCAGGTACGCAAGGCGAAGCAGATTATCGGCTACCGAATCCGCTGGTATGACGCGGATGGTCGGCAGCGAAAGAAGACGGTCAAAGGCATTGTTCGCGAGGAAGCGATTCGCCTTGAACGTGAGATTCTCGCCAAGCGAGACCGGGGTGAAAAGCTGCAGGACCTGCGGCACGCCCCGACCTTCGCTGCCTTCGCGACACTGTGGGAAGAAGAGCATGCCCCGCACTGGAAACGTTCCTCTCTGGAGCAATACCACAGCATCCTGACCACGCATCTGATTCCCGTCTTTGGCCTTCAGCGGGTCAGCAGTATCACGGAAAGCCATGTGCGGCGGTTTATGGCTACGCTCAACGACAAAGGATTGTCGGAGCGACGCATTAACCTGGTGATCCTCGTGCTGAAGATGGTCCTCAAGCTGGCGTTGCGTCGTCGCTGGCTGCTGGAGGATCCGCTCCGCGATGTGAAGAAGCTCAGAGAGCCGAAGAGTGATGTCAGCCCGTTTTCGCCGGAAGAAGTCGAACAGTTCCTGGCCAAGTGTCCCCCCTGGTGGCGGCCGTATTTCGTGACCGCCTTTTGGACCGGAGCGAGGCCCAATGAGTTGGCGGCCCTCAAGTGGGGCGATATTGATTGGACGGCCAAGACGTGTTCAATCAGGAGAGGTCGCTACCGAGGCATAGAAGGCACACCGAAAACCAAGCACAGCGAGCGGACGCTGGAATTATTGCCTCCTGTGTTAGAGGCGCTGACGATGCAGAAGGCGCAACAAGCCGCCTATTACCTGAGGCAGGGAGAAGGGGCCCCGAATCCGGGAGAGGACTACATCTTCACTGGCCCCGAGGGGGGATTTCTCAACACCAACTACCTTCGCGAACATATTTGGTATGCGACCCTGACCGCTGCCAAGCTCCCCCACCGCACCTTCTATCAGACCCGCCACACCTTCGCGAGCAACGCCCTGGCGGCCGGGGAAGCCCCTTCCTGGGTCAGCCAACAGCTGGGCCACAGTTCCCCCGAGATGCTCTTTCAGGTGTATGCGCGATGGATTCCCAATCGCACCCAACGCGATGGCAGCGCCTTACTTCTGCGCATGACACAGGGCGAACCGACTTCGCCATCTGACGGCCTCGCTGCTCAGTAGCAGGGGGTATACTGAGGCCATCCCTACTTCGTGCCACTCCTCACGCATGGCTGACTCGGGTCGTTTTCTTGGTGGCCTGGTAGAAATAGGGTCCCATCTAGCGTGATTCATCCTTGAGCCAGCAGGAGCTTCTGTTTCCTTCATATCCGATCGCGGAAAAAGGCAGGGCTTACCACGCTGGAATGTTGTGGAGTACGCCCGATATAGGCCCGCTCCATTACGTCAAAGAAGAAACGCTGTGAAGAATCAATGAGATAGGAAGGTATGGTGCCGAAGCCGGGAGTTGAACCCGGATACCCTTACGGGCGCTGGTACCTGAAACCAGTGCGTCTGCCAGTTCCGCCACTTCGGCATGAGGAATAGGAGAGGGATTATCGCTGATCGATCCTAACCCGTCAAGGTGAGCGAGGGGAAAATCTGCATCGGGTTAGGTCTGTATCGTCACATGATACGAGAGAGCCCGTCCTCCAAACTCCAGGGACCTTGGAGGGTCACTTCCCGAAGATCGCCACTGAGCACAATGCGTTCGCGCACGAGTCCCGCCGCGGCCAGGAGAAAAGGGCTCGGGATACGAGGAGCCTCCTCGGCGATCAAAACGTCGAACCGCACCTTTTGAAACAATGGATCCGCCGCCACACGCGCTGCTGTCGTGATGATCACTCGCCGGTTTTGCACGAACGCCTGCCGGTTCGTATTTTCTTCTGCCGCCAGGAGTTCACGGATCTTTTTCGTGCCCCCTAAATGAATGACATCCTCTTTGAGCTCGGCAAATTCCGGTTTGAGCTCCTTTGGCACCGTCGCTTCGGGAATCAACTCCTCGATCCGCTGCTTGGCGATATCCACCTCTTTGCGAAGTCCGGCACTATACCGCTCATAGATGACCTTATATTCGCGCAACGATTCGACATTTTTTCCCATGGCCTGCATGGACAGACGTGTCCAAATCGGCAGCTGTTCATACTGCGCCAGCGTGGCGTCGATGTCTTTGATCTTCGCCTGGTAGTCACTCAACTGCGTGACGAGGCGCCATTCCAGGAGGCGCACTTCATCCAAGTCCTTTTGCTTTTGAGCCTTATAGGCAAGGATCGGGGTCAGCTCGCGAAACCGATCGTACTTCTTGCGAAGCGCCGCCTTGTCCGACCGGGATTTTGCATAGAACTGATGCATCTGCGCTTCGAACCCCAGATCCGGAAGAGGAATACCGCCGGTTTCCTTACTGGTCGCGACTTCATACCGGCTCAGCCAACTCTTGAATGTCAGGCCGGCGGCCTTCATGGCCCGCGCCGCCACAAGCGTGATCACATCGGCGCTCTGGTGATCCGGCGTGACGAGGAGAATACGCTTGTTGGCGCGGATCAATTCGACGACCAGTGTTGCCACCTTTTGCCGGCGCGCGGTCTCATCCTCCTGCCAGAGGGGCGTCAACACGGAGGTCGGGGTCACGGCTGCTAACGTGGCGCGGTCCCCGGACTGGCCTGCTTCAATAATGGGAAGGAGACGCTCTGCCGGACCCAACGTATAAGAAGTGCCTGCCTTACTCATCTCGGCCAATCGACGACTGATCGTGAGAGCCAATCCGCTGGAGTCCGGCACCAGAGTGGCGTGCGGGACCACCTCGCCGATTGCATCAAACAGTTGGACCACCAGACGCTCGCCCTCCTGGAACAAGACGAGGCCTTCCGTCGGTTCGGCCTCCTCACCCAGCAACAGACTGGCAGCGAGATCGGCACTGATCCGCACCTCAGGCGGAAGGAAGAATTCATATAGATGCAGGGTCCCGATCGTCTGAAGCAACCGTCCTCGGACGAGGGCGATGGCTTGATCGCGCCCCTGGTCCACACGGTGTGCGGCGTCACGTTCGAGCGCGGCAGCCAATTGATCGAGAAGATCCGGCAACGTGCCGGGCATGGCGGTCATGATGGATCGTGCTCCTGCATTTCGTTGGGGTGCATCCGTGACAGGCTGGGCCAAGAAACAGGAACCGTATCTTAAAGACTCGGGAAAGAATCTGTCCAGCAGCGATCAGCCGTTCCGCTGTTCCAAATCTTCAAAAATCGGATAGGGAGCCGTCCTCCATGGCGAGCAGTCGCATGTTTTCCCGTTCCAGGCCACGAAGAAAACCCCTCCCGGCCGCTCCGGATCAATTGACTTTTGCACAGCCCGCCAGTATGCTTTTTCCCTTTCCAACAGAAGGAGTTGCAGTATGAAGGTGATTCTCCAGGAAACACTCGAGGGCGTGGGCGACCTCGGCGATCTGTTAGACGTCTCCAATGGGTTTGCCCGGAACTACCTGTTGCCCCGCAAGAAGGCCGTTGAGGCGAACAGCCGGAATATCAAAGAATTCGAACATGCCAAGCGCGCGGCCGCTGAAAAAGCCAAGAAAGAAAAGCAAGAGATCGAGGCGCATGGCAAGAAGATCTCAACCGTGTCGCTGACCATTGCCGCGCAGGTTGGCAAGGACGACAAGATGTTCGGATCGGTGACGGCCAAGGATATCGCAGAAGGTTTGTCCGAGCAGGGATTTACCGTCGACCGGCGCAAGATCCAGCTGGCTCAGCCGATCAAGGAACTGGGCACGTTCGCCATCGCGATCAAGTTGCCGCGCGAAGTGACCGCCACGATCGCCGTCCACGTGGTCAAGAAACAGGAAGAGCCCGAAGCAGCCGAGGAAGCCGCTCCCACGGCCTAGTTCGCGCAACACACGCGGCCACTGCTGATCAGAGGCCACGCCCGGAGGAAGCATGCAGGATTTGATCGGTTCGTTAGACGCGTTGAAATCGACCGACCCTGAAACGTACGAGGCCATCGTCGCCGAGGAGCAGCGGCAGCGCGATAAGTTGCTGCTGATCGCGTCGGAGAATTTTGCCAGTCCCGCCGTCCTGGCCGCCCAGGGCAGCGTGATGACGAATAAGTACGCCGAAGGGTACCCCGGCAAACGCTATTATGGCGGCTGCCAGCACGTCGATACCGTCGAAAGCCTCGCGATCGACCGCGCCAAACAAATCTTCGGAGCCGAACATGTCAACGTGCAGCCACACTCGGGATCGCAGGCCAATATGGCAGCTTATCTCGCGGTGCTCAAACCCGGCGACACGATCCTCGGGCTGGATCTGGCTCAGGGTGGACATCTTACGCACGGCAGCAAGGTCAACTTCTCCGGAATCATTTTCCGCGCCTTTTCGTATGGTGTCGATCGCCAGACCGAAACCATCGACTATGCGGCGGTCCGCAAGATCGCCGAGGAATGCCGCCCGCGCATGTTGGTCGTTCGGTGCCAGCGCCTATGCCCGCACGCTCGACTTTGCCAAGTTTCAGGATATTGCCAAGTCGGTCGGCGCCTATCTGTTGGTCGATATCGCTCACATCGCCGGATTGATCGCAGCCGGGTTGCATCCCAACCCCGTACCCTACGCCGACTTTGTCACGACGACGACTCATAAGACGTTGCGCGGCCCTCGAGGCGGCGTGACGATGTGCAAAGCCGAACACGCGAAGGCCGTCGATAAGATCATTTTCCCGGGCCTGCAGGGCGGACCGCTCATGCATGTGATTGCCGCGAAAGCCGTCGCGTTCAAGGAAGCGATGTCTCCGGCGTTCAAGCGCTATCAGCAGCAAGTGCTGGCCAATGCCCGCATGCTGGCGCAAGGCCTGGTCGATCGAGGCTACAAGATCGTGTCCGGAGGGACTGATACGCATTTGATGTTGGTAAATCTAACCAACAAGGGTATCACGGGAAAAGAAGCCGACGCCGCCCTGGACGCCGCAGGCATCATCGTCAACAAAAATGCCATCCCCTACGATGAAAAACCGCCGGCCGTGGCGAGCGGCATCCGCATCGGCAGCCCTATTGTTTCCACCCGCGGCATGCGCGAGGCGGAGATGCGCGAAATCGTGGCGTTGATTGATCGCGTCTTGCAGCATCCCCAGGACCAGCAAGTGCAGGCCGAGGTGCGGGCGCAGGCCAAAACGTTGTGCAACCGTTTCCCCATCTTTCATGCCTACGATTCGTCTCCCGCTTAGGCAGGACGGCCGCCCGTGAAATGTCCTTTCTGCGACGATGTCGAAGACAAAGTCGTCGATTCGCGGATGGCCAAGGAAGGCGAGGTCATCCGCCGGCGGCGGGAATGCCTGTCGTGCAAACGCCGTTACACTACCTACGAACGTGTCGAGGAGACCATGCCCGCCGTCGTCAAAAAAGACGGGCGCCGGGAACCGTTCGATCGAAGCAAGATCGTATCCGGACTCAAAAAAGCCTGTGAAAAGCGCCCGATCAGCACTGCGACCATCGAAGCCGTCACCGACCGCATTGAAAAACGCATCCAGGATATGGGCGAAACCGAGATCGTCAGCACAGCCGTCGGCGAAGAGGTCATGAAAGAACTATCTCAACTCGATCAAGTAGCCTACGTTCGATTCGCCTCCGTGTACCGAGAGTTTAAAGACATCGATCAGTTCATGGATGAAATCAAATCCCTGGCCCAGCAGCGCCGGGAGCGTTAGGCCCTCCCCTCCTTCCCGCTGTTCCGGATCAGAGTCCGTGTGAAGAGACCCAGGCAGGATGGGTGCCAACAGAGAAGAACCGCCGTCCTTCGGAACGTTTGACTAGTATGGCAACAACCAAAACAGCACGAGAACGACGAACCATCCGACGCCCTCCCAAACGGAGATCCCCTGGCGCCACGCACGTCGTCATCATCGGCGCGGGCCGCGGTGGCACGGCCTTGATGGAAATTTTCGCCAACGACCCGCTCGTACGCATCGTCGGCGTCGCCGATATCAGCCCGGAAGCGCCGGGGTTGGGACTCGCGAGACGTCTCAAGATCCGCACCACGCGCAATTACCGGCAACTCCTCAAGATAGGTCCGGTCGATCTGGTGATCGATGTGTCGGGCAATCCCGAGGTCGGAGAATACCTCCAGGACATTCGCCGCATGGGCGTGTCGGTGATCGGCGGAGCCAGCGCCAAATTCATGTGGCAACTGATCGAAGCCCGCATCCGCGCCACGGCCGACATTGAGAAGGCCTTGAACAAATACCAATCGTTGTACCGGCTTTACGTGAAAGAGACCGGCGCAGCTGTAACAGAGGAACGGACACGCATCGCGTGCGAGATTCATGACGGCCTGGTGCAGAGCCTGGCCGGCGTCAATTTCAAGTTGGAGCTGTCACAAGAACTGCTTCGCAAAGATCCGCAAGCCAGCTTGGCTACGATCCGGGAATCCAAAGCTCAGCTGAAACTGGCCATTCAAGAAGCGCGGCAAGTGATCTTCAATCTACGGCCGCTCCACTACGATAAGATGGAACTGATCCCGGCCCTCACGAACTATTTGAAGTCCTACGAAACTCAGTACCACATCAAGACTGCCTTTTCCGTGACCGGCGACGAGACGATCCTGTTCCCGCGCACGAAGATTTTTTTATTCCGGATCGTCCAAGAAGCGTTGAGCAACGTGCAAAAGCACGCCAAGGCGGGCCGGGTGTCGGTTCAACTCGACATTCGCCTCGACCTGTTACAAGTGACCATTTCCGATAACGGGATCGGATTCGACATGGAGGCGGTGCTCCGCGATCCTGAAAAATGGGACCACTTCGGCATTCGTGGCATCTTGGAGCGAGCGCGACTGGTGGGCGGAGAGGCTACGATCGATTCGAAAAAGGGACGCGGCACGCGTATTGTGTTGCGCATCCCCCTAGCCGACAAGGAGACGATTCGTCATGGAAAAAATTAAGGTCCTGATCGCCGATGATCACCGCGTAGTTCGTGAAGGTTTGGCAGCTATTCTGAAGACGAAGGAAGACATCAATGTCGTCGGCGAAGCCCAGGACGGTGCCGAAGCCGTAGAAAAAACCAAGACCTTGATGCCGGATGTCATTCTCATGGATGTCAGCATGCCGCGTATGGGCGGCATTGAAGCCACGCGGCAAATCAAACGCGAATTCCCTCACATGGGAATCGTCGCGCTGACCATGTATGAAGAGCAGCAATACATTTTCGATCTCGTGCGGGCGGGAGCAACGGGATATCTGCTGAAAGATTCCGAATCTTCCCAAATTGTGGCCGCAATCCGAGCCATTTATCGCGGAGAATCGCTCATCCATCCTTCGGTCGCCAGCAAAATCCTGGCCGAGTTCTCACTCATGTCTCAGAAAAAGGGCAAAAAGCCGGCTTGGGTTGAGCACGACCTGACCGAACGGGAGATCACTGTCCTGCGTTTGGTCGCAGACGGCAAAACGAATAAGGAAATCGCCAACAGCCTGGATCTCAGTGAAAAGACCGTCAAGAACCACGTCCGCAACATCTTTCACAAGCTTCAGGTGTACGACCGCACGCAAGCGGCAATATTAGCGATTCGAAAGGGACTCATTGAGTTGGAGCCAAGACCATAAGGCGAAGGGGCTGCCCTTTTCATGATAATCCGGCACTCTCTGCCAGGAGTTCGCGGGCTTTACGCTACGTCGGCTGCAGCCTTCCTGACATACACCAGATAACCCGTTGAAAATCCTTTACTTTCGCACATTTTCCTTGTTATCAAAAGATACAATTGTGTTTTTTTCACAACAGCCTTACTTGGAAATGTTCATACTCATTACTTAGAAATCAATAACTTGCATACTTACATTAACTTGGCATAAGCATTGCTAGCAGTAGTGCTGGATTTTACGAAGGAGGCACCGTGCGGTTTCAGCAAACGATCGGCTCACCAGTTTCCTGTTCAGGCGTTGGGCTCCATTCAGGCCAGCCAGTCACGCTGACACTTCGCCCGGCCCCTCCAAATACCGGCATCGTCTTCATCTATCGACGTGGATCAGAAGAAACACTCATCCCTGCTTCGATCTCGAACAAGGTCCCGAACGGAACTCTGCACCGCCATCAGCGTCAACGGACACCAGGTAAAAACGATCGAACACCTCCTCGCCGCCCTGGTGGGGATGGAAGTCGACAACGTCTACGCAGAGGTGAATGCAGGGGAAGTGCCTGTCCTCGACGGAAGCTCAAGCCCGTTCGTTCGCTTGATCCGCGCGGCTGGTGTCATCCCACAGACCAGACGGCAATCGTATGTCAAGATCATGCAACCCATCGAAGTGGTGGACGGGTCGAAACGGGTGAGGATTGAACCTTCCTCCACGCCGAAAATTACCTATTCCATCCATTACGATCACCCTCTGATCCAAACGCAGTCCTACACCTACACCTGCTCCGCCCAGGCCTTTGAGCAAGACATCGCGCAGGCACGAACATTCGGCTTCCTGCACGAAGTCGAAGCTCTGTGGTCCAGGGGACTTGGAAAGGGCGGGACCCTGGACAATACCATCGTGCTGTCCAAAGAAGGCGTGGTGAATGAATCAGGCCTGCGCTTCTCAAATGAATTTGTCCGCCATAAGGTGCTGGACCTGATCGGTGACATTGCGCTGCTCGGCTTTCCGTTCATCGGCCACGTTGTGGCCGAACGGTCAGGCCATGCCATGCATACGAAACTCGTCGAGCAAATCCTCATTCAGCGCGACAAATGGGCGCTGATCACCGGGGAACATGCGGTTGCTACATCAGAATCGCGCCCTTCCCTTGGACTCCTTCGCCCCGCGCCCTCGCTCGCAATCTAACTGCTTCTCCCAGCATGTGCTTGCGCCACGCTGCGATCCACCAACTCAGGGCCGCGCTCGCAGCAAATTTGTTTCGAGGCATAAAAAAACGCCGGGGGCAAGTGGCCTTACCCCCGGCGTGCAAATCCTGGCAGGACTTACTTCTTCTTCGCTGCCTTCTTCGCTGGTTTCTTCGCTGCCTTCTTCGTTGCCAAGACTCTCACCTCCCTTCACACATTAAAGTTGATATGAACTTCCTCGGCCCACTTACACTACCGCTGTCAGTTCCTGCTGTGTCGTAACCGCAAATGTATTAGGTCCGACTTTTTGGAAACGCTTATCCCGTTTCAACGAGGTGGCTACAGAGGTTAATGGCGTCTTGCCTTTGATTTGCAACCCGCCCTCCAACAGGCGCTGCAACAATTCCTTCGCATGCATCGGCCGGCTCGCCTCCCGCAGAATCTGAAAGGCGGCTTCCGGCACACTCTTGCCGACATACTTGCTTTTTCCAAGCAAAATCTCGCGCGACTGGTCCGTGACATCGGTCACGGGAAGCGGACGAATCCCTTTTTCGTCGGTGATAATCTGACTCGAGAGGCTGGCCAACTTGGCCTTATCTGCTTCGACACGGTAGAGCGTTTCGGCGAGTTCCAGATACTTCTTGATCATTGCGATTTCATCGTCGAGCCGACGTCGCTTTTTCTCAAGTTCCTGATAGCGATTCCGGTAGGCGCTGATCCTTTGCTCCAGACCCACCAGGATGTCGGTCAGTTCTTCCACAAGCAAGCCCTCAATAAAGCATACTTGCTTTATAGCAAGTGATTCAAAATCTGTCAAGTAACTCATAATAACTATTTGTTCGCACTTATCGCCTATCCAAGCAGAATGCACTCAATGCCTAGCCAAGCCTTGTTCTACAAGAACAAGCTTTTATTAAACTCCATATTTTCAATAATTTAAGTTGCTCTATCATAATGAAGAAGGCTTTTTTGACTCGTATTCCGCCTCTCGTGCTAGGATAGGGCGTCTATGCATACGTCGCATGCACTTTCATCGGAAGAAATGGACCGGTATTTGGCCACGGCTGTTCAGGCGGCGGAAGCAGCGGGCCTCGTACTTCTTGAGCACGCAAAAACAGGCTTCAGGATTGACCACAAAGCCGCCATCAACCTCGTAACCGATGCCGACCGACAGGCTGAGGAATGTATTGTCCGTACAATTCTTTCGTCCCATCCCACGCACCGGATCTTGGCCGAGGAACGCGGGCGGGACGGAGCGACCGAGTCGCCATACCAATGGATCATCGATCCTCTCGATGGCACGACCAACTTCGCGCACGGGTTCCCCTTTTATTCGGTCTCGATCGGGCTGGAATATCACGGCGACTGTATCGTGGGTGTCGTCCTGGACCCGACTCGTCAGGAACTATTCACCGGTGTAGCCGGAAAAGGGGCCTACCTCAATGGCGAGCGCCTCCGCGTGTCAACCAACGAATCCCTCGACCACTCTCTGCTCGTAACCGGATTTGCCTACGATATCCGCGAGACGACGAATAACAATCTGGACCATTTCTCCCGCATCTCGTTACGCGCTCAAGGCGTGCGACGCACCGGCTCAGCTGCATTGGATCTCAGTTATGTGGCTTCAGGGCGGTTTGACGGGTACTGGGAAGTGAAACTCAGTCCCTGGGATATGGCCGCAGGAATCGTCATCGTGCGTGAAGCGGGCGGACTGGTGTCCGGCTTTCAGAAAGACACATTTTCTCTCTATGGACAGGAGCTCGTGGCCACGAACGGCCTCATTCACGCTCCGCTGCTCGACGTCATCCATCAACGCTCCGGCAAGTCCTGACCTCCTCGGTTCTAGTATCGACCCCCGCCTTTGCGACCAGCATTCTCGTCGCTCGTCCCATGTACAGTGCGATATTCGATGCGGTATCATGCCCTTCTCATCTGTATGGTCAAAGGAGTGCACGCAGCATGGCAAGCCAAGTCCCTCCGCAGAAACCAGCCGCCCCATCAGCCAACACCCAAGATGTGTGGGATGTCGAGCTCTTGCATGTGCATGTCTCACGTAAGGGACAACTCGTGAATGCTGAATGGGCGCTTCATCCCCAGATTAAAGCCGATTTGAATGCGGATGAGTGGAAAGAACTGGGCGAGTTGATGAACAAGGTCACGACCATCGTGGGACACCGTTTCTCCCAGGCCCTCAACGAGGCCGAACCGACACCGCCCGGAAACGCGTAACCGCTTCTCGCCATCACAGCCCGCTAGCCAGCATGCTCGTCGGCAGAGCATGGTCAGACCACTAACCAGCGAGGTGATCCGTGGACTGCTATTACCATTCGAAGGATCTCGGAAAATTCGGAGATATGGGCAAGGGCAATCCCGCCTTGTGGGAAAAGTTCATGAGCTATTACAGCGCCGTGTTTACCGAAGGGGCGCTCACGGAACGGGAGAAGGCTCTGATTGCACTTGGTGTGGCCCAAGCCGTGCAGTGCCCGTACTGCATCGACGCCTACACTCAAGCTTGTCTTGAAAAGGGATCGAACATCGAAGAAATGACGGAAGCCGTGCACGTCGCCTGTGCGATACGCGGCGGCGCCTCGCTGGTGCACGGGGTGCGAATGCGGAACGTGGCGGAGAAATTATCGATGTAGGGGAGGGATGACGATGCTGACCCCTTCGGCGTCTCAGTAGTAGGGATGCTCGGGGATCGCCAATGTGAAATACTTCCCGCGCTCTTCGTAAAGGATGCGACGACTCGTTAAGACGCTCAGCGCCTCAGTCAGGTCATCCTCCGACCACGCGATGGAGGGTCTTCCATCCTTCACTGCTGCGCGGATCTGATCGCGACTCTTCGCCGCTTCATTACATGCTTCGATAATGCCCGCTGCAGGCCAGTCGTATCGTCGTCTCGTCGGCATCTCCGGATCCCGCCCATCATAGATCGTCACGTAATCCATGGCCTTCGAGAAATACAAAAACGGCCTGTCGTTGCTGCGCGCCCGTCGCTGCCATTCCTCCACCAAGCCGATCAATTCCTGATACACCTGCGGATCCACCGGCCAGTCATCGAGTTCATACTCGAAATCGTAGGCGATCTTACGCAGATCGACGCGCGCCGCATCATACACATATTCATAGGCTGTCCCTGGACCAGTAATGCGCACTCCGTACTCATGCGGTCGCGTAAAGTACGGACTGAAGCGTTGCAACCAGAATTTCCCGGTGGCCTCCGGCGCTTGTAAATGAAACAGGGATGGCAGGAGATCAATCTGCCGGCGATAGTCTTCAGTCGTCTCGCCGGGAAAACCGAGCAGAATATTCCAGGAGACCGCAACCCGGTAATAACAACTCCACTTGAGGCAGATGATGTTCTGCATTGGCGTGACGCCCTTGTCCATCGCTTTCAGCTGCGAGAGACTGAGGCTTTCCAGACCTGGCTGCATGCACTCTACGCCACCCACGGCCAGGGTGCGGATCTGACTTTTCTGCAGATTGCTCTTGGTCTCGATAAACACATCCAGATCGCAATGCTCGGCAGCAAATCGCCCAAACAGATTGTCGACATACTTCATGTCGATAATGTTATCCACCAGCCGGAAGCGAGTCGTGTTGTAGCGGTTCGAGAGGTACGCCATCTCTCGCGCAACCTGCTCCGACGACTTAGCCCGAAATTTCATGCTCTGGGCATTCAATCCGCAAAAGGTGCAATGGTGTTTCTCGCCCCACCAGCAGCCGCGGGAACCTTCATACAGGAGAATACGATCCAGTCCGCGTGAAGCTTCGGTGCCGAGTTCCGCCAGCAGATGATAGTAGTCGTCGTAGTCCGGCGGTCCGGTTTGGGCAAACTCGGTGAACAGCGCCGTATTCGGCTCGAGCTTGACCTCATCGTTTTCGCGGTAGATGACGCCTTTCGGGCAGGTCCCTGTTGACCCACGCAAAACATAATCGACTAATGCAGGAAACGTGACCTCTCCTTCGCCGACCACCACATAGTCGATGAACGGAAACGCGCGAAAATATTCCAGCCCCATCTCGCCATCGAAATTCGCCCCACCGAACACGATGTTCACGTTGGGATACAGGTCCTTGATGAGCTTGGCCATCGTGAGGCTGGCGACGTTTTGATCAAAGGTGGACGTGAATCCAACGAGCTTGTACTGCCCCCAATCAATCCCGGCCATCGCGGCGGTGAGGAACTGCGGGGCCGTACGAGAGGCCATGTCTTCAAAAAACGAGACCGGTTGACCGCTCTCGCGCGCAATCTGCTCGAACACCGGCTTAAACACGCGCGGATACGCAGCCGCTTGGGATTGTCACGAAAGAGCAGGTAGGAGAATAGCCATTCGCCGAACAAGGCGCGCTTTTCACAAATTGATTCGTAGAGAGGAACGCCGATCTTGTGGGCAAACCGCACATTGAGATGATGACAATCGACCGCGACACCCTTGGCTTTCAATATCGCAGAGAGCGTGCCCAATTGAATGGACGGGTACTTCGAAAACTGAAGGGCATGTTGACGAGCGCCACCTGAGCCCTGTCAGTCATGAGCCACCTCAAGGGTGTCCGGGTCGTGCATCAGCATACTCATCCGGCAATGGCTCGAAAGGGTTCGAACTCTCGATCGGCCTTGGCGGCCAGATAAAAATCGCTCTCGGTGAGGCCGTTGATCTTGTGGGTCCAGATCTCCACTTTGCATTTACCCCAGGCCACATAGAGGTCCGGATGATGCCCTTCAGCCTCCGCTACGGCTCCCACCTTATTGGCAAATGCGAGGGACTGCGCAAAATCTTTGAACGTATAGAGCCGTTCGAGATGGCCTTCTTTACTCAACCCCCACCCTCGTCCCAGCTCGGCCAGCAGAGCTTGCGTGCGATCGGCGGGGAGGGGAGGCACCCCGCCGCGGCAGGGAATGCATTTATTATCCGCTAAACTCATAGTCGCTCCTTCGCACATGAATCTCGGCGTCGGTGTTTGCACGAAAGACTATTCTACGGGCCGACTCGTAGTATCCCGCAACAGCTTTACCGCCCCGATGGCTGTGCAACCCGATACTGGCTCGCCACCGCATGTCCTCGCTCGAAAAACAGACCGCGATTGATATCCCCCACGCTGACCATGCCCACCAATGTGCCCTTGTCGACGACCGGGATCCGGCGAAAATTTTTGACACCCATATAGGACGCGGCCTCCAGCACCGGCGTGCGCGGGGACACTGTCAGCGGATTCAAGCTCATCACCTCTTCGACGCGCTGCGAGAGCACATCGGCATACCCTTCTTCCATCTCCACGAAATCACGGCTGTGCACATTGTCGTGAATGTACTCCCCGTAGTTAGGATAGAGGGGAATCAACACATCGCGCAACGTCACCATGCCGATCAACACGTCGCCGTCCTCTACGACTGGAATGGCGCCGCAATGGCGGCTGAGCATCTTCGTCACCACGGAACGGACGGATTCATTGCGCTTGGCCGTCACCACACCGGTGGACATCACTTCCTGAACAAGCATGGCAGCCTCCTATTTTCAGCAGGGTGATTGTGTGACTACATCACCGACAGCACAATCCGGTGGCCGTCTTGGCACATCTGTCCAGTTCAACTCCTGAATAAGCCGGATCTTCTGCATCTGAACATCTCCCCTCCGCGTCAACTTCCTTTGCAGAGATATGCAAAATATGGTAGGGAAGTGCGGTTAGAAAAGAAACCCCCTCTCTCGCCCTTGCCAAACAAGAGCGGGAGAACCCATCAGACCTTCTCACGCGAGGTCGCTATCGATTCTGTCCTGCGCATCGGTCATCGCGGAGCCGCCGGCCACGCTCCCGAAAATACTCTCGCCGCTATTTGGAAAGCTCGATCCTTTCACGCAGATTTCGTGGAGATCGACCTGCGCGCAACCAGCGACGGTCATCTCGTGTTGCTGCACGACGAAACCATTGATCGCACCACCAACAAATCGGGCAATCTTGCCGAGATGTCGTTGGAGCAGGTTCAACGGTTGGACGCGGGTAATTGGCAACGTATCCCCACATTAGAAGAAGCGCTGGATATCTCAGGAAAGGCCATCGGGGTCATTCTCGAATTGAAAGTAGAGGGCATCGGCAATGAGGCCTGCGCGATTGTGAGACGCGTGGGTTTTTCCAATTCGCTCATCTATGCCTCATTTTTGATTGATGAACTCCATCGCGTGCGACAAGCCGATCCTGCCGCACAGATCATGGTCTTACTACATCGCCATCTCCCACTCGATCCGGTTGCCGATGTGGTCGCTCTCAACGCCTCCCACGTCGGATTGCATTATTCGACGGTCACACCCGCGCTGCTTCAGACCTACCACGACTTGGGCCGACACGTGTGCGTCTACACCGTGAACGATTGGACGGAAATCCGGCGCATGCGTGAATTGGGCGTGGACGGAATTGTGTCCGACTTTCCCGATCGCATCTGACCGCCAGGGCAGACGGGATCTCACAAACCAGGGAGAGCAGCAGACACAGTCCTTTGCTACGTATCTACACTCTGAGAACCTTCTCAGGCGACACCTCGAAAAAGAGTTGGGCGAAGACCTTTTTTGCAGAACCCCGATCGAAGATATCCGAGCGTGACGCGGCCCGCAGGATGGTTGTGAGTTATTCCGGATGCTGGGGAGCCGCATCAAAGAATTTGAACAAAGAATTTGAAAGAGTAGGATTTAGGCCGAGAGAAGGGGAACGGGCAATACGTCAACAACTATCCAGGCTTAAATGCCACGGGCGACCCTACACTGCGGTGGGAGGTCGCCCGTGGTTGGCGCTTGGGACGCCTAGAATCAAATAGGTTGTCCGACAGACCAGACCCGTTCGAGAAGATGAATGTTCAGGATGTTCGTTGGGGGAAACATGTTCCCAGGATTCTGGTGTGCCTCGTGCTTGTCTTCAATCCTTCATTTTGCGCTGGCTGTTATCCTTAATCGGATAGTGCCATAAGACACAAGCCAGAGAAGGATCGGTCTGCACGACCGACGATCAGCCCGCCCTCAACTCTGCGGGCCGCTATAGTCCGGCGGCGTAAGTTCTTCCATATGTGAACCTCCCCGGTTGAGGAGTGGCGAGGTCTCCCGAACAGGCGCGCACTGTCCATCGCCTCGTCACGGTTAACACATCCCTTGAAGCTTACACTTTCCCTCTTACGCTCGTTAGAAAACTCTGTCAATAGGAAAATCGGCCCTAGTCATTTTTCCTCGTTTACTTGGTGGCTGTGAGGGTGGGTGCCGATACAACACGGGCTCCCGTGCGTGACGGGAGCCCGTGTCTGGCGCTTAGGACGCCGATCGCTCCGCCTATGTAGCGGCCCGTGTAAGACCCGCCGAGTTGATCAACAGCAGACGCCATCTCGCCGAGGGCTTGCGATCACGACCGGCCTGGTGATCGCTTCAAAGATCGTCAACCACGCCCTCCACTCGGTGGCATGACGCCGGGATGCGCATAGGCGCATCGTGGAATGCCTTGTGGCATTTGCGCTGGAGAACTGGTTGGCAAAAAAACGACGAGAAACCTGCCTTCAGTTCGGCAGGCCGTACAGGCCAGGTGGAGTGGTATCGGTCATCGTCTACCCTCCTTTCTGTTGCGGGAATGTGTGGAAGATCTAGATGACAGCCGCGCGGTCTGTCCGGTCCTCCACTTGGGACAAGGGAAATGGGCCGCAACCCCTATCTACGCCCATCAAAAAAACTTGTCAACAGGGGGAATACCCAGGCCCTCTCTCATCGGAACTCGGGCCAGCCTCATCGGCTCCCATTGATGGGTCCGGTCTGGCATTGCTGCACGATTCCGGCGCTCCTTTCTTTCGACAAAGCGTGCCGGTTTATTGCCCGCCCTGCGATGGCGACTGCTGTTTCTTCATCGCCTCGCCCAATTGCTTCATCAGGTCCTTGATATCCACCGGCTGCTCGCCTTCGCCGGGCACCTCGCCGGTCTTCCCACGCGCACCTTTTCGCTTCTTCATCTCCTCGATCATCTTCGAGACATCCGCCCCGCCTTCCTTCTTCTGCTCCCGCATGGCCTTCATCCGTCCTTGAAGACCCGACATGTCGTGCTTGGCCCAGTCGGCGGAAACGCAAACACACTCGCGTCCAAGGTTTTCTTCTCGATACTGACCACTTCCATGCGGACAGATTCCTTACCCGCTTCATCGTATTGGATACTCCGAAGGCCGAAGCCTCCTTCTTCGGCTAATTGCTTGACCCAGCCAGGCTGAGAGGAACGCCGAGCTTCCTTGGGGTCGATCCAAAACGTCGCGGCCTTTCCGAAACCCTTTGCCACACAGAGTTCACTCTTGGCACGATGCTCTTCCTTATCGGTGATCCGCCACACCTCGCAGGTATATCCGGCAATCTTCTCGGTCTTCCCGGTGCGCTCGACACGTTGTGTTTCGAGCAACTCCTCGAGGCGTTCACCCCGATCTCCCTCCATACTGATCTCCAGATAAGACTTCTGTCCCGGCATCCCCATCTGCATCGTCCTGGCCTTGCCGTCGAAGAGCATGACATGCGTCTGGCCTTCCTTCCGGGACATTTCCACACGCCCCCTGTCACCTTTGATATACCAATTTATGGTCCCCGAGGTGCCGGTATCCGGATGACTGCTTTTCATACGGATCACGCCTTCAAAATCTCCCGCATGAGCCGACATCGCAATCAGGGTCAGGACGAGGCCGATCAAAAAAGCCGCTTTCACTCGCATACTCGACGCTCCTGGTTAAGGCAGACAGACGACCCGGGCTCGCCAGCGTAGCGGAGCCCTGCACACGATGCCGGGTGACACTGACACATACGACCATCAGTCGATGGTAAGCTCATCGAAGTTCACGCCTTTGGGGGCAGGAGGGGTGGAGAGTTCCATCCCGGCAAGCGCCTGCACCACGAGCTCAGCGACGACCAGATTGCGATACCACTTTCGATTCGCCGGCACGATGTACCAGGGAGCCCGCTCGGTACTGGTCGCCGCCATCAGGTCCTCAAACGCCGTCATGTAATCGTCCCACAGTTTCCGCTCCTCCAAATCTCCCTCGCTGAATTTCCAGCGCTTCTCGGGATCACAGATGCGTTCGGTGAGACGTTCTTTCTGCTCATCTTTGGAAATATGGAGGAACAGTTTGATGATAGCCGTGCCGTTTTCAACCAATAAGTCTTCGAATTCATTGATCTGGTTAAATCGCTGCGTGACGACCTTCTTCGAAAGCAAACCGTGCACACGCGTGATCAACACGTCTTCATACTGAGACCGGTTAAAAATTCCGATGTACCCCTTAGGCGGCACTTCTTGATGAATTCGCCACAGAAAATCCTGCTCGAGTTCTTTTTCGCTCGGCGCCTTAAAAGAGGCAACGTGGCAGCCCTGCGGGTTCACGCCTGACATGACATGTTTGATCGTGCCATCCTTTCCGCTCGTGTCCATGCCTTGCAGAATGATCAGCAACGCTCGTGTGCGGTTGGCGTACAGCCGTTCCTGCAGTTGATCGAGCCTGGCGATGTGTTTGGCCGCGGCGGTTTTGGCCTTGGCCTTCCCGGCCTCGTTCTTTTTGTAAGACCCGGTATCGTCGGGATCAAACCGTTCGAGTGATGGGCGGCAACCGGGCTTGATGCGATACCTCTCCATTTCGTTTCTCCTCCAATGGTTCTCTTGAAAGGACCAGGCCCACGAACGCCGCATACCGGACGGCGATCAAACCAGTCGCATTCATGAGCAGGAAAATATTCTTTCTGTCGACCAATTGATTGAAGAGGGCACAGCCTTATGTGATAAACAGGTCTTTCACCAATCAAGGAGGCATCGGTCATGCTCAAGGAAGTAAGCGGAGACATTCTGTTATCCACCGCAGGCGCGATCGCGCATGGTGTCGCACCCCATGATAATTTTAAGCAGGGTTTGGCGTTGGCGCTTCGTGAGCAGTGGCCGGGCATGTACAAAGATTTTCGCCATTACTGCCAGACCTACAATCCCAAATCGGGCGGCGCCTGGTCGTGGAAAGGCCCGAACTCTCCCGTCATTATCAATTTATTTACGCAGGAACCGCCGGCCACCGAACAGGATCATCCCGGCAAGGCGACACTCCCCAACGTCAATCATGCGCTGCAGGCGCTCAAAAAGGAACTGCAGGAACATCAGGTGAAGAGCCTCGCGCTCCCTCGTTTGGCCACGGGAGTAGGCGGTTTGGAATGGGAAAAAGTGTACCCCCTGCTGCAGCAGGCCCTGAAAGAGCTCCACATTCCCGTCTACGTGTATGGGCTGTACAAGAAAGGGGTCGCCGCGCAAGAAGCCTAACGGGCTAGGGCACAACAGTTTTTGAATGAGAGCGCATGAGCAACTCAAGTGCCTTGCTGGCGTTCGGCATCTCCCGCAGGATGCGCAAAGGGGCGTCCAGCAAGACTGCGGCCAACGAAGAGGCGAATCCTACTCCTGCCGTACGGTGAGTCTCGGAGGTTCACGACGCGCTGAATAAAGCGCGTCACGCTTGTGAAGGCCGCCGAGAAAGTCAGGCGGCAGTGTCCTGCGAGAACGCCGCCGGACGGCCTTTTTTTGCGCATCCTGCTAGGCCGAGACCGCCCTGGCGCGGGCACCGGTGAGATACTGCAACAGCTGCCCGACCTGCGACTGCCGCGTGAGATACCATTGCGCGGCGGTCGCCGCCTTTTCCCCACCCGCACGGAGACAATGCGCTCGTCCGGCAGCGAAAACACATCCTCATCGGTATCGTCATCTCCGACATAGAGCGCGGCGGATATCTTGAGCTGATGCATCAACTCCAGCATCGCCGTCCCCTTGTGCAGATTGCCGGAGGGGATGGCGTTCACCACCGCTTTTCCCAGCACCAATCGGGGCGCAGGAAGCAGCGTGGACAGGACATGAAAAATCGTTTCGCGGGCTGCCGCTGGCGACCAGGCCTGACGATAGTGAAAGGTCAGGGAATACATCTTATCTTCCACCACGACGCCGGCCCGCGTCAGTTCGCGGGCATCCTTTGTCACGGCCTTCAGCCATGCGGTGCAACAGTCCTGTGCCTGTTGCATCACGCGTTCCGACGAATGTAGGCCCTCAAGGCCATGATTGCCGATGAGATGGGCGGTAATCCCCTTCACGCGGGGACTGAGGTCCGCAAGGGCCCGTCCGGAAATGATCGCGGTCGGCGCAACCTCGGCGAGTCCCTGCAAGGCCTCGCGTGTCGATTCCGTCAGACCCGCGGCATGGCGATCCTGAACAATGCGCGCCAGCGTGCCGTCGAAATCAAAAGCGAAGAGAGAGCCCCCCTGGCTGGCCAGCCGGTCGAGCACACGTTTACCCTGAGCACTGAACACGTCCTGCATCGGCGTGACTATCGCCCCCGTCCCGAGGCCTGTCCCACCTGCTTCATGACGCGGATGCGGCGGCGCATCCTGGCCGCATCCATGAGCATGCGGCCCGCCCATCGATAAACATTAAATTCCTGAATCAGCCCGCGCATGCTCCGCATACGAGCGCGCTGCTCCTTCGGCGTCATCGACAGCGCCATGTGCAAGGCAGCGGCGCATTGGTCGATGTCGTAGGGATTGACCACCAGGGCCTCAGGCAACTCCTGCGCCGCGCCGGTAAACTGGCTGAGGATAAGGACGCCCTGTTCATCGTCGCGAGCCGCGATGAATTCTTTGGCCACCAGGTTCATGCCGTCATGCAAGCTTGTCACGAAGCACAGATCGGAGGCCCGGTAATATTCATACACATCCGGCGGCTCGTGATGCTTCACCTTCAGCACGATTGGCTCGTACCCTTCCCGACCAAACCGTTTGTTGATACGTTCCGCCAGGGCATACACCTGGTCATGAAAATGTTGATACTGATCGATGATCGTCCTGCTCGGCGCCGCAATCTGAATGAAGGAAAACCTGCCGACCCATTCCGGCTGCAGCTCAAACAATCGTTCGACCGCAAGAAATCGTTCGATGATGCCCTTCGTGTAGTCCAAGCGATCGACTCCGATGCCTACCAGCCGATCAGGCCCCATGGCATGTCGCTCGCGGATGTGCACCCGACAATCCGGGACAGGACGTTGGTTCTCCAGCCAGCGCGACGGCCACTCAATGGAGATGGGGTAGGGATTCACCGCCGTCAGACGTCCGCCATACGAGACGGTCGATGAGTCGCGGTCGATGCGCGCTTCCAAGATGCGGTCGATACAGGAGAGGAAATGGTTCCCGTGCTCGCGGGTGTGAAACCCGACGATACTGCTCCCCAGTAACCCCTCCAAAATTTCCTGTCGCCAGGGGCAAATGCCGTAGCTTTCGGAGTTGGGCCAGGGAATATGCCAGAACATGATGATGGTGGCGTTCGGCAACTTCTCTCGCACCATCTTGGGCAGTAGCGCAAAGTGATAGTCCTGCACAAGAATAACGGGATCATCGGTCTTGGCCTCTTCGACCACGGCTTTCGCGAACCGTTCATTGACCGCGACATATTGCTCCCAGTCGGAAGTCCTGAACGTGGGCCGGACATGCGCATTGTGGCACAGTGGCCAGAGTCCCTCGTTGGAGAAGCCATAGTAAAACCCGGACTCTTCATCCGGCGACATCCAAATGCGACGAATATCGTACGAGGGATGGTCCGGCGGCACTCGAACATGGTCCCGATTATCCACCACTTCTTTGTCGGCCGATCCATTGCCGTGAGCAATCCATACGCCCGAGCAGGCTCGCATGACCGGCTCGAGGGCTGAGACCAGTCCACTGGCCGGCACCTGCACTTCGACTTTTTGTCCACGCCGATTGTGGATGTACGGTTGTCGATTCGAGACGATGAGAATTTCATCGCCCGAAAGATGCTCGTGTAGAATCGTCTTGAGGCTGGCCGGGCTCCAGGTAATCTGGCTTTCATCCCGCATACGGCGATCGGCTTCGAGTTCTCTCACCAGCGCGTGCAGATCCTGGGCGACGGGATGCAGCTCAGGCGAATGCACCTGGCTGGATTCCGCCGGCAGGCCTTTGCTGGTCAACATCGCCCGCACCCCGGCCACCCATCCTCGCCAACTCAGTTGCGCCACGAGCACGGTGACGGCCGAAATCACCCCTGCGAGACCGACGAACAAGTAAAAGATGTACCACTTGGTGTCGGTGCTGCGCTGGTGCACAAAACTCATGTCATGGACCAGCATCAACCGGCCCTGCACCTTGCCGCCCGATTGAATCGTCGCGACGACCACGTGCAGCGGCCCCTGTGCAAAGTCCACGACTTCAGAGGAGCCGGGCGCCAGGTGCGCCAGGCTTTCGCAGGACAATTGATCCGGGTAGGTCAAAGTCTGGTAGAGCAGGCGTTGCTGCATATCGCAGAAGCCTAGCGCATACAGCCGTTCATCCTGAATCACTTTATGGAAGTAGGCAAAAATCTTCGTACGGGAGCGGGAGACGACGAGGTCCGCCAGCGGTACTTCCATGGTGCTGGCCAACAACTTCGACCGGCTTTCAAGATCGCGCGTGAACCACTTCAGCGTAAGGGAATCCACTAAGGGCACCACGCTGTAGGCCACGACGCCCAGAACCAGCAAGAGGGGAAGGATAAACCGGAGGGACAGTCGCATTTTTTCTCCCGGAGTTTACTTTGAGAGCAAAATCTCTTATGGTCTGGGGCATGTACCCCTACGGGCTCATCGGCAACTGCCACGTCTCCGCGCACATCCATGAAAGCGGGTCAGTTGACTGGCTCTGCCTGCCCAGACCGGACAGTGATCCGGTCTTCGGACGAATCCTTGATCCGGAAGGGGGGCATTTTTCCATATCAAGCCCTACCAGCTCCGCACAAGTCAAGACAACGCAACGCTACCTTCCCAATACAAATATCCTGGTGACTGAGGTCTCCACGTCCAACGGCGACACCTTCCGGATCACCGATTTCTGTCCTCGATTCGAACAGTACGGCCGCATCTATCGCCCCGCGGCGCTGTTTCGCATCGTCGAACCGCTGGCGGGCACGCCGTCCATCCGGGTCAGCTGCCGGCCGGTCACGGGGTGGGGGAAAGACTATGCGCGCGGCATGCGCGGCAACAGCCATGTGCGATACGACATCCGGGGGGAGTACCTTCGGCTGTTGACCAACATGCCTCTGACGTATCTCTACGAAGAACGTCCGTTCGCCCTGACCGAAACAACCTACTTCGCCCTGACCTGGGGTCTGGGGATCGAGGACGACCTCGCCAAAGTCAGCCATGAATTTCTCGATCAGACCACCCGCTACTGGCGCATGTGGGTGAAGCATTGCTCAATTCCGGTGTTGCACCAGGAAGAGGTGATCCGCTCCGCCCTGGCGCTTAAGCTTCACTGTTATGAAGATACCGGCGCTATCCTAGCCGCCTTGACCACCAGCCTCCCCGAGGAGCCGGGTGGACCGCGGAACTGGGATTATCGTTACTGCTGGTTGCGCGACGCCTATTTTTCGCTCACCGCGTTTCACAATCTCGGGCACTTCGAGGAGATGGAAGGGTTTCTCAAATTTCTCCTCAACATCGCCTACACGCATGAACATTCCCGCGAACGGCTCGCGCCGGTGTACACGCTGAGTCAGGATCTCCCCCTGCCGGAAACCGAGCATGCCAGTTGGGCCGGCTTCTCGGGGAGCGCCCCGGTGCGTAATCACAATCAAGCCGCCGAGCACATCCAAAACGACGTGTACGGCGAGCTGGTGCTGGCGCTGACCCCGATTTTTACCGACAACCGCTTTTATGACTTGCGGACGAAAGATCAGGAACAGCTGGTGGCCAATCTGGCGCGACTCTGCGACCGCACCATTGCGCAACCGGACGCGGGGCTGTGGGAAATTCGGAACGGCTGGCAGGAACATTCGTTTTCGAATCTGATGTGTTGGGCCGGCCTCGACCGGGCCCACCGCATGCACAAGGCAGGATTTTTACCCTCACTGACTCTCGACATCGACGCAGCTCGCGCGCGCGCGGCGCAGGCGCTCTTGAACGCCACAAAGGATGGGTCGCTCCGTAACGGTCCTAAAGACGACACCTACGACGCTTCACTCGCGCAAGCGGCTATTCTCGGGTTTCCGAACCGGGACGTGTGCGAATCCACGATGCAGAGCATTGCGCGCGCGCTGGCCGTCCAGACCGGCGGAAAAGAAACCGGGTTTTATTTCCGGTACCTGCGCACTGATGATTTCGGGCGGCCGCAATCGAGTTTCGTCATCTGCTCGTTCTGGGTCGTTCAAGGTCTGGCCAGGCTCGGACGGATGGCAGAAGCGCAGCAGATCATGGCACAGGTCCTCACGGGCGCGAACCATCTCGGGCTCTTCTCCGAACATTTCGTGCCGGAGACGCGGACGCAGCTCGGCAATTTCCCCCAAGCCTACTCACACGTCGGCCTGATCAATGCCGCATTTGCCGTCAGTCCGTCCTGGACGACAGTTCTTTAACAGCTACACCTTGCCCCTCACGGCACCGGCCGACACCATTCATAGCCGTTGGTCTGAGAATGACTCGCACCCCGGAGCCGTGCGACAAGCCCCGGGGGCAAAGGAGAGAGGAACGCGGCGGCACCCGCGTAACATCGACTACTGAGCGGAGCCGACGACCCGGATCGTTCCCGGCTCGATTTTCATACCGCCCGGATCGGCTGACCTCATGCGGGCGTTGTAGCTGATCACAATGGGCTTGCTGAAGCAGAGGCTCGCGCTCTTGCTTGGCTCTAGCTCTTTCAGCTCTGTCACGCCTCCCATCATGCCGGTGAAACCACGATTGCAGGACAACATGTCTGCATTCAGGCCGGGGATGTCGATTAACACCGGCAGCGTCCGGTGGTTCACCCAGCGTATTTCGTCACCGGCGCGCACAGTCAGATCGGCCGGGGCCAGAGCACCCTCAAATTTGACATCGTGGATAACCGCCGTTCGTGAGGTTTGCGGCAATCCGGCGCAACCAGTCATCAATACCAATCCCACCACTGCCAACCACCGGTTTTGCATAGAAATCCTCCCCCCTAAAAAGTTGTACTCCCGGCAGGGCTCAAGCCCTGCCCCTGTCGGGCTCACTATAGCAGTCCAGGAGGGGTGAGAGCCAATACCAGGGCGGGATTCCATCGAATGCAATCGAACAAACACTTATCTCACTCGTATGACCCGATTGGTGTCGGTATGATGAAATAGATCGTTTCGCCCATTCATTCTCAACTGCGTATCTTCCGTATACGTAAAACTATCGTCGCCATGCATGGTTAGCGTCAGTTCATACCGAACCGTTTTGAATTCGCGATCCAGAAATTGATTCGAGCAGATGCCATACTGTCCGACCCCGCCACTGCCGCGATCTGAAACGACGTCGCATCCGGTTCGACCGTGCCTCCGGCCAATACCGTGACACCCCGTGGAACGATCAAACAACGCAGCACCTGTTTCGCCGCCGCATCCCTGAGCCAGTATCCGGTTTCTTCATGAAAGGCGCCCGCATCGCCCAACCGCCACGCTACTGTCGCATACCGCAGGCCATACAGTTGCTGTTCATGATTCCTGACCGGACCGAACGGCTCAACCGTTCACGAGAGGCATTGCGTTCGGTACCCCGGTCGTCGGAAGGCGCCACATCCGCGCCTTTGTCGCCCTCCCACACAGCAGCCAACGCCGCTCACGGTCCAAGGCACTGAAGCAAGTCCTCACCCATCGCATCCGTCCTCCTGGTTGGACCTGGTGCCGTTCAGACTGTGCATCACGGCACGGGCGGCTGTCTCGTAACAGAGCGACGGCAGCCTTGCAATCGGGATGAAGCAATCGGAAGGATACCCGGCCGGAAGCACATCAGCCGCGGCGAACAACCCCGCTCCGACAAGCCTCGGCATACCACGTCTCCTGCGGATGGTCTTTATGACGATGTCTCCTGTGCAAGCACCGAGTGTCCATAAGCCGCCCGGCTCCCTCCAGCCATGAAGAGCGCGACGAGGATGAGTATCCCCGCGATGCCGAAGGTGATCTGCATCCCGGTGGCCACGGCCTCTGGTGCCGCCATGGTGATGTCGGTCGTCCCCGACGCATACGTAAAGATGGCGCCCATCACGGAGGCGCCGGTGATCAGCCCTAAATTGCGCGAGAGGTTGAGCAGACCGGATATGACACCCCGCTGATCTGGAGGAATGTCCATCATCACAGCCGTATTGTTGGCGGTCTGGAATAATGCATACCCGGTTGTAAAGGCAACGATAGGGATAATGTAGCCCACAATTCCCAGTGATGCCGGCATTACGGATACCAATACACAGCCGACCACGATCCCGATAAGTCCTATGCGAGTCATGCGGTGGGCGCCCACGTCGTCCACCAGGCGACCGGCCGGCACTCCGGCCAATGCCGCACACAGGGGACCGACTGACAACACCAGTCCGAGCCAGCCCGCGCTGAGCCCGAAGGTGCGCGAGAGGTAAAACGGTCCAACCACCAGCGTCGCCATCATCACTGTTGAGACGAGCAGGCTCATGGCAAGGCTTGAGCGCAACGAGACATTGCCAAACATCGTCAATCTTATCAACGGCGAGGCGGCCCGGCTCTCGGCGAGGATGAAGAGACCAACGCCGACACATGCCGTGACCAACAGGCCTATGTTGCGTGCTCCAAAATCGCCTCGTCCAACCGTCATCGCGAGCGCATAGGCCGCAAGCGTTGCCCCGAACAGCAGGGTGCCCATCACGTCGAATCCGGGTTGAATGACCTGCCGCCGATTCGCATCGACCGGGAGATACCGATGGATGAGCAGAAGAATGGTCAGCCCCAGCGGCACATTGATGAGAAAGATCGCCGGCCAGCCAAATGCGGCGATTAACAAGCCACCGAGAGAAGGCCCAAGAGCCGTGCCGGTTGCCGACATCGTTCCGAGCAGTCCCATTGCACGGCCGACCCTGGACTGGGGAACCGTCTCACCGACAAAGGCCATGGTCAATGCCATCATAATGGCGGCGCCCAATCCCTGAACGGCTCGAGCAGCGATGAGGAACCACAGTGCGGGCGCACTTCCGCAAAGGGCCGACGCGGTCGTGAACAGAAGCACTCCGATCATCAACAGCCGTCGCCGCCCAGCGATGTCGCCAAGCCGGCCGACGCTCACCACCATCGTCGTGATCGTCAGGAGATAGGCCAGCACGACCCATTGCACCTGCTGGAAGGATGCCCCGAATGCTTGTGCCAATGTCGGCAGACTCACATTGGCAATACTCGTACCAATCGAAGACAGCAGCACGGACAACGAGAGAGCAGCGAGGATCCATCGACTCGAAGCCGCCTGCTCCTTCTCCATCACTATCGCCGTCCCTTTCTCAGCACATACACGCGCTCCGTGGCTGGGCAGCGTCCCTTGAGACCTCCAGGAACATCGAGGCTGGTCAGGACGGAGATGTCATATCGCTCACCATACTGCTGCTGGACCTCTGCGGTCGTGACTGAGAAGGGGGGGCCTTCCATCGCTTGTTGGTCATACTCAAAGGAAATGAGCAGTTGCGGGGCATGGGCGGTGAGCGTCATGAGGTGCGTAACATATCGAGCACGCGTGTCTCGCGGCAACGCGACTAAGGCTGCCCGGTCATACACCGCATCGACCGGGCCCAGCAGCTCTGGCGTGACGTGAAAGATATCGCCCACGAAGACGTCGAGCTGCGGGGCATGATAGTGATCAAGGGCGCCGACCTTCGTGATGGTCGGTATCAGGCCCAGTTCCGCGAACAGTTCGCCGATCGCCACGGCGCTCAATTCGGCGCCGGCCACCTGGTAGCCGCGAGACAATAACCACCCGATATCGAGTGTCTTGCCGCAAAGCGGCAGAAAGAGCACGACTGCCTTTCGCCAGGGAAAGCTCGTCGAGATACTTCACGAGCAAAGGATTCGCTTCACTCTTGTGAAAACCGATTTCCTTATTCGCCCACCGGTCATGCCAGAACTTCGCATCCATACTCTCTGACCTCCATATAAATGAAGCGTAACAATGGGGCCATCATATGCCGATCATCGACCTGGCGGAAGACGCAGCGGTTGCATGGTATTCGTGCATCTGACGCCACATCACTATCGAACCGTGCTATCATCGCGCCATGGCGAGACCGGACCTCAATCTGCTGGTGACTCTTGATGTGTTGCTCACGGAAGGCAGCGTCGCCCGTGCCGGCCAGAGATTGCGACTGAGCCCGTCGGCAATGAGCCGGGCACTCGCTCGATTGCGTGCAACAACCGGCGACCCTCTGCTGGTCAGAGCCGGCCGCGGTCTGGTCCCGACACCGCGGGCCCTCGAGTTGCGTGAACGAGTCAGCCGCGTCGTGCAGGACGTACAAGCGGTATTACGCCCGGCGGATCGGCTCAAGCTCGATCAGCTCGTACAGACGTTCACCCTGCGGACCAGCGAAGGGTTCGTGGAGAACTTCGGCGCTCCGCTGATCGCCAGAATCGCCTTGGACGCTCCCGCCGTGCGGCTGCGCTTCGCGCAGAAACCGGACAAAGACAGTGCGCCGCTCCGCACGGGAACGGTCGATCTGGAAACCGGCGTCATTGAAGCCACAACCGCTCAGGAATTGCGAGTGCAGGCCCTCTTCAATGACCGATACATCGGGGTCGTGCGAGCCGGACATGCGATGACTAAGGGCAGGATCACATCCATCCGCTATGCGGCCGGCAGACACATCTGCGTCTCGCGGCAGGGACTGGAAAAGGGACCGGTCGATGAGGCGTTAGCAACGTTAGGCTTGGAGCGTGAGATGGTGACGATTGTCGGGGGCTTCGCCATGGCCCTCGCGCTGGCTCGCGCCTCTGACCTCATCGCCACCGTTCCCGAACGACACACCGGCGTGTTGCGGGCAGGCATGCATAGCTTTGCCCTTCCAATCTCGACGCCGGAGTTTACCGTGTCGTTGCTGTGGCACCCGCGGCTGGATGCCGATCTCGCGCATCGCTGGTTACGCGGCTGTGTGCGGGAAGTCTGTTCACAGCCCCTGGAAGGGGCGATACGTTCAGGCAAGAAACAAGGGCCCGGACAGTCCCGAGCCCTTGAGTGTGGTGGAGGCGAGGGGAGTTGAACCCCTGTCCGAAGATCGTCGGCACATCGCGTCTACATGTGTAGCCGATTCTTTAAGCTTCGCGGCAACCCACGCCTATCGGCCGGCTTAGAATCGCCGCTAGCCCAGTATTGTCTCGCCCCCCGCCGCTGAGCACCGGCGTGGGACCAGTCCGCTGCATCGCGCCATTCCACCCCCGCGGACCTCAGATGGAACGACGTCTCAGCCTAAATTAGGCTGCGAGTGCCGTTCTTGGTTGGCAGTTGCGTTTTTCCCGGAATTTTACGAGTTTCCGAGATCTCGACATGCGACGATGGCGTCAATATCCCCGTCGAAACCGGTCGCCCCCCTAATCAGAATGTTGATAAAGATCTCCAGCGTTGTTCTCGCATCGCTCAACACCTCGACCTACTGACTAGTAGGCCTCGGTCTCTCGCTCGCTCCGGCCTCGCTGAGAGGCCTTTCTGAACATTCTGGAAGACATCTCACTGTTTTCTTAGATACCCCATCTTATCGCATGGATCAAGGGGAAGCCGAGAAGAAGCAGAGGTATGCCATCGCTCACTGATCGGCGCAATCACGGTATCGGCGTAAAGGTCCAGGTCCAGCCCTGATCCTGTTGCTTCAACACCTGTCCCTTCGGCAGCGGCCCGGCCAACAATTTCGGCGGCACCGTCACCAGCAGTTGTTCTTCGCGAACCTGCCCTTGAACAGGATGGGTTCCTTTGCAACCGCCTCCGCCGACGTATTCCTTCAGGAGTCGGCGGTTCTCCGCTCTCCAACCAGACCGAACATCGCGCCGATCACCGTGATGGTTTTGAGCTCGAAGTGTTCATACGCGCTCTTGAGCACCGGTGCCGGGCACAGCGCCGAACCATCACGGAGGTTATCCAATCTCGTCGGAATATTCGGGAGCACCTTCGGCTGCACCCCTTCGACCAGCGGCCAGGTAATTGGAAATTCAACCTGCCTCGGTCACATCGGCCACGGCAAGTCCTCCAATCGATCGCTGCTCTCGCGCTGGAAGACGCCCACGACCTGGTACGTCACTCCTGGGGCTTTCTGACGCGAGGGACTCTTCGCCTGCCGGATCGCGTACGGTCTCGAGGTCCGGCTTCCAGTCTCTCCATGTGCTCGCCTCCAGCCCGCCGGAGAGCAGCACGACCCCTGCGATCACCGGAAGCGCCAAGCCTGTCATAGGCATCGTCCTTTCCTCGCGTGAAGATTCCGCAGACTCACTGACCCAGCTCGATATTGACCCGCCGCTCAACGGGAAACTGACGCTCCCGCCAGGCGTCCAACCCGCCTTCCAGCGGCCGCACCCGGTGAATGCCTTTCTTCTTGAGCAAAAAGGCCGTTCTGGCGCTGGAGACCTCATTCGGACAACTGCAGTACAGCACAATATCGCGATCACGCGGGATTTCCTGATGTCGATGCTCGATGTCTTCCAAGGTAAAGTTGATGGCGCCGGGAATGCTTTCGGGATCCAGATCGAGGGCCAGCGGATGCCGGACATCGACCACACTGATGGCCTCGCCGGCATCCATACGCCGCTTGAGTTCATCGACCGAAATTTTGGCCATGCGCAGATGCCGCAGGAATTTCTGCCGGTGATAAAACTTGTAGGCGAGGAATCCGGCCAGACCCAGGAGAAGGATCACAAGCACCATCCCTCCCGCCTGATCGAATAGCCCGATGAGCTGTTCCACCTGATTGCTGAACAACGCTCCGACGCCGGCACTGACCGCCGCCCAAATCAGTGCGCCGCCGATATCGTATAAGACAAACGCCGCTGCGGACATGCCGACAATACCAGACAGCGGAGGCGCAACAGTACTGAAGCCGGGAACGAATTTCGCCAATAGCAATGCGTGGGGCCCGATCCGGTGAAACACATTTTCCGTATCTCGCACGCAGGAATCCGGCTCCAGCGACAGGCGGCAAAGAAAGCCCAACACCTTGCCGCCCTTCTGACGGCCCAGGTAATACCAGGCAAGATCCGCCGGAAGAGAAGCGGCAACCGGCACCAGCAACGCCGTGCCAAGACTCATGTCTCCCTTCGCAACGAGAGCGCCTGCGGCCACGAGGAGTGGAAGGGCAGGAAGCGGAAACCCGATCCGCTCGACGAAGATCACCCAGAAGAGCACCGAGGCCCCATGCTCGGCGAGAAAGCCAAACGTATGCATAACGAATGACGTCCTCCCGCTCAGGCGCTCCGGAAACGCGAGAACCGCGAAAAGAGAATTGCCGCGAAGGGGAGCGCGAGGCCCAACACCGTCTGCACAATCAGCAACATTCCCAGCTGACTGTAATCGTCAGCTGTCTGAATGGCGTTGGTCACCGGATCGCGTACCTCCCGGGTGACCACGAATACCTCGTTGAGATATTTCGTCCCGAGCTGGCTGAGCGACAAGGCGAGGTTCGTGAACGAAGCCATCACGGCAAAATACGTGGCTTTGAGGTTAGCCGGTGCGGAGTTCGCAATCCAGGCCAGCATGGGAATCATGGAGATCTGGCCTAAGGGCGATTCGAGTGCCGTATTCACCAAGGCGATAAACCGCGCATCCACCACGCCGCCGGTCAGAGCCGCAGTCCATTCGTGAAGCCCGTAATACATACTGACGATGGGAAGGCCGAGGACAAAGGCTGCCACGGTGAGAAAGCCGACGACATAGGCGATGGACCGTTCCGCCATGAACCGGCGAAAGAGAAACATACCCGCCAGCGTCAAGGCGCTGCCGATGAGCGACAACACCGAGAGAAACTGCTGATCGAATCCCAGCTTGTCGATCATCCACCAGGTCGTGCCTTCGCCTGGTCCCGGTACCGAGCGAAAGACAAACACCACCAGAGCCGTGCCCACGAGCACATGCCTGGCATCGGCAGCCAGTTCGCGAGTCAGGCGCACCATCAAGACCGAGACGATGGCCATCGATCCGACGAAGACGATTTCTTCGTTGAACGGAAAATCCGCCATACCCACCGTCAAGGTAAATAACACGAACAGCAGACTGCCTCCGAGAATCCACCAATTCGGTCTGGTCGGTTCCTCAGGCCTGTCCAGCAGCGCGGCAACCTGGGCGGACGTCATGCCCTGGCTGAGGAACCGGCGCTTTGTTCGGAGCCGAAGCACCGACGCGGTGATGACCCCGAGTACCGACACCGCCGGTATGATCAGAGCCAGGAGATAGACATGCTGATAAATCTCGGCGACTTTGTCTTTCGGTAGATTTTCGACACCCGTGAACAGGTACAGATTGATGAGGGCAACCAGAATCCCGCCGCTGATGATGGCCACACGGCCCAGCGTCTGCATGGTCGTGTGCATCAGCTTCAGCTTACCTTCATCGATGGGAAGCCCTCGTTCGTCAACTCTCGGGACCGCCTCCACCGTCATGGCATCAGCAACCGTGTCTTGAATCACATACCCGACGGGTGCGAGCAGCGCGCTCAGCACATACCAGACTTCAGCCGGCATCACCGCCACCATCGCCTCCCGATGACCGATCAAGCCGACCATGATCAGGAGACTGGCCGCAATGACCGCCGCACCGAAATAGACGAGCAGGCTCTTCCATCGCCACAGGAGATCGACCAGATGCCCGAACGGCATCTTCAGCGCCCAGGGGATACCGGCCCAGAACCCCAGGGCGGCGAGAAAGGCGGCGGAGAGACCGAGATAATCTTTCACGAAGAAGGTGCCGACGATACCGGTGAGCCCGGAAATACCGGCCGCCATGTACACCATCAGGGGAGGCAAATAGGAGAGTTGGAAGTCGCGCGCGAGTTCCAGAATATTGCGATCGATCCAGCGGGAAACGGCAGTCATCATATGGCGGTAATTAGACCCGGTGCAGGCTCCATTGCCCTCCTCTCTGTTACCCGTACCGGACAGGCATTTGCAAGCAGAGAGGCAGTGTGACGAGAGGGACCGGATGCTTGACCCAGAGTCCCTCTCGTCTGGACGTCCTCGTTATTTGGGAAACTCGATGGGCGCTTGCACCTGCTGCCAGCCCTCGCCGTTGAGCGATCGCAAGAAGGCCACCACATCCTGCTCTTCCATCTCGGTCAGTTCGAGCGGAATGATCGTGTTGTCCTGGTGGGGATTATGAATGCCGCCCTGGTTGTAAAAATGGACCACCTCCTCCAGCGTCGCGAACCGCCCGTCGTGCATGTACGGCGCGGTGCGCGCAATTTCACGCAAGGTCGGCGTCTTGAACGCGCCAATATCTTCCGGGTTCTTGGTCACCATGTAGCGGCCGAGATCCATGGTGTTGGTATCCCATCCAATGCCCAGATTGTGAAATTTCTCATCGGTGAAATTGAAGCCGGAGTGGCAACGGGTGCAGCGCGCCTTCCCGCGGAACAATTCGAGGCCCTGTTTGGCGGAAGCGCTCAAGGCCTGCTCATCCCCGCCGGAATCGAACCGATCCGCAGGACTATTGCCGGAAATCAGCGTGCGTTGAAAACTGGCAATGGCCTTGCCGATATTCTTCTCCGTAATGTCGTCATGAAACACCTCTTGAAAGAGCTGGCGATAGCCGCTCAGTTTTTTCATTTTCGCCGTCATTTCATCATAATCGAGAAAGCCGTGTTCGACCGGATTGATGAAGGGCCCGGTCGATTGTTCCTCCAGAGTCTGAGCGCGCCCATCCCAAAACTGCACCTTGCTGTACACCCGGTTGATGGCCGTGGGCGCACTTCGACCGCCTTGCAGCCGATTGATTCCCAGGGACACGGCTTGTCCATCGGTGAATGCCAAGCCCGGCATGTGGCAATTTGCACAGGCCACGGTATTGGTCTTGGATAAACGTTTATCGAAGAACAGCAACCGTCCAAGCTCGATTTTCTTCGCTGTCTGGGGGTTGTCCGCGGGAATATATGCTGCGGGATCCTCCAACCCGAGCGGTACCTCTTGCGTGATAGAAGGCGAGCCGGGTAGCGGTGCCGACGATTCACCCATCACTTTTTGGGCCGCCATGCCCATCACGCCCACCATGATCCCCGCCGCCATCCCCGTGACCCATCGCATCCTTCTCTTGTCCATGGCTCTTCCCATCCTCCCTTTCATCCTCGAACGTCTCTCACCGACCAATCATCGAAACATCAATGTCGTGCCGGGCCGGGCCTGTCGATCCAGGTGCCGTTCGATCTTCTTGACGAACTCCTCATCTGCGGCCGGCCCTCCTTCTTCCGAGAAGGCCGCTGTGTCGTGATTGACGCGCGTGGACGATGACGCACAACCTTGCGACAGAACCACGAAGAACCCGATCCCTATAAGCGCTACGATGTGGCGCATGCTCCACCTCCTTGTTGCCTGGATTCGACTCATGACGTCACGATACCGGTTGCCTGATTATCAGTCCAATTGATAGTGTATGGTCTATCGATTAGCGAAACTTATCTCTCAAGGATTCCGGTATGACCTTGACCGAGTTGCAGTACATCGTCGCGCTCGCACAAGAACGGCATTTCGGCCGGGCAGCCGAGCGGAGTTTCGTGACGCAACCGGCCCTGAGTCTGGCGATCAAAAAGCTGGAGGAGGAGTTGGGCGTGGCGATCTTTGAACGGCGTAAGCATCAGGTGGTCCTGACGCCGCTGGGGGAACAGATCGTCCACCAGGCCCAGCTGGTGCTGGAAGAAGTGGATCACATCAAACTCCTCGCGGCCCAAGGGAAGAATCAACTGGTGGGCGCCTTGCGTCTCGGCGCCATCGCGACGGTGGGCCCGTACCTCCTGCCGGATCTCGTGCCCCTCCTGCACAAGCGAGCGCCTGAGATGCCGCTGGAGATCGAGGAGAATTTGACGGTCAACCTGACGGCAATGCTGAAGAGCGGGAAGCTCGACGTCATCGTGATCGCGCTGCCGTTTGAGGAACCAGGGATTCTGGTTCAAGCTTTGTACGACGAGCCGTTCAAGGCCGTTGTGCCGGCGGATCATCGGCTGGCCAAGAAAGGGCACATCGATCCCTCCGCGATGACCGGTGAGCGCGTCCTGCTACCTCATGCGGGTCATTGTTTCAGGCATCAGGTGCTGGAAGCCTGCCCGGAACTGAGCCGATCGGATGCGGAGGGCTTGCAGGGCAATTCGCTGGAGACGATCCGCCAGATGGTAGCCTCCGGACTCGGCATTACCGTCATGCCCTGCAGCGCCGTGACCGCCAGACATTTGAACAGACGCCTCACCGTATTGGAATTTGTGAAACCGGTGCCCGAGCGGCGCATTGCCCTGGCCTGGCGCAGGGGATTTGCCAGACCGGCCGTCATCACAGTGATTCACGAGGCGGTGGGGATGTTGAAGATTCCGGGACTCGAGCCGATTTCCGCCCAGGCCTCACCGAACGCGTGAAAGGAGAGCTTCATGGCGGATGCGCATCGCATCAGCATCCATGTGTTGGATCAATCGCAAGGGCGGCCGGCGGAAGGCATCCCGGTGACGCTGGAGATTCGGGGTCTCACGGGCCTCTGGAAAGAGCTCGGCCGAGGCAGAACCGATGCGGACGGCCGTAGCGTGGACCTCTATCCCGAGGGCCTCCGCATGCAAACCGGCACCTATCGGCTCACATTCGACGTGGCCGGCTATTTTCGGAAGAGAAACCTGGCGACATTCTTCCCGGAGGTGCCGGTGGTGTTTACAGTGCAAGACGTGACGCAGAGCTACCATATCCCTCTGCTACTCAGTCCCTTCGGCTACAGCGCCTATCGCGGCAGTTGAGCGAGAGCTCGAGGCCGTCTATTCGTGCGCTCCAGCATTCAGCAGCAGCTCCGTGATCACCCGGTAGGCCTTCTGCCTGGCATGCCGGAGCGGCGTGACACCATCGTGATCGGCAAGATTCGGATTCGCTCCTGCTGCCAGCAATAAGCGAACGATTTCTTGCTGTGTTCTCCCGCCGTCACTCAGTAGGATGGCCTCCAGCAAGGCCGTCCAACCCAAGCGGTTTACGTGGTTCACATCGATGGCGGTCTGGAGCAGTTCCTTCACCACCTCAACATGGCCGCGCTCGCAGGCCGGGATCAACGCCGTGCCTCCGAAACGGTTGTAGACCGTGAAGTCAGGGCGAGCGGTCAACGTCATGCGTAAGATATCCAGATAGCCGCTGGCCCCGGCCAGCAGCAAGGGGCTGTTTTGCATGGCATCCTGCGCATTCACATCGGAACCGGCTTGGATCAGCACCCTCGCGACATCGACATGGTTGTGATACGTCGCGGCCATGAGACCCGTGCGACCCTGGGCATCACGAGCCTGGACACCGGCGCCGTCTCGCAGCAACCGTTTCACCGACTCAACATCATTGCGTTCCGCCGCCGCGATCAAGAGCTGGTCCTGATCGGCAGCAGGAGAGGCGGTGACGGCCAGGCCTAGAACGACCAGCGCGGCACACATCGTTGCCAGCACTACGTTCATGATTGTCTCGTTCCCTCCCGGCGACGGACCAATGCTCGCACTGCCATCTGCATCTGCGCCCGGGGCAAATGAATCCGTTCTCCATGACCGGCCAGCACCCATTCAAAGGCATGGGATGCCAACGTCGCGATTGACCGGCGCAACGCGTCGGCGTCCCAGACTAATTGCCGGGGGCAGCCCAACTCATTGGTCTGCGGATCCCACCAGAGATGGTCACCCGTGAACAAGAACCGGTCCCGGTAGAGGAGACAGAGGCTGCCCGCCGTATGGCCGGGGACCGGGATGATCCGGAACTCCGGTCGATAGACAATCGCCTCGATCCCCTCCACAATTACCTCCGCATCCGGCATCGCATGGGCATCCGCTCGGTGAATGATGCGCCTTGCCCCGAATCGGTGGGCGTACCTGGCGGCATCGGCCACATCGTCTTCATGAGTCAGAAAGATGTGCGCGATCCCGCCCATCCTGTCGAAAGCCTCGACCAGAGGCTTGAGATATCGCGGCGAATCGATGAGCCAGTTGCCCTCCGGATGCCGGACGAAGAAGCTGTTTGCGCCGAAGGACTTGTCTGAATTGAAGCCGCAATAGTAGACGTCGTCTTCCACGAGGAGAGGGAAATCGGCTTTCGCTGCCTGCATCACCGCGTGATCGCTCTGCTCGGTTCCGATTGATCCGGTGGGGCAGGCGAGGAGAGCGCGGTAGGCTGCCCTGACTTGTTGCTCAGTGGCAGGTTGATGCCGCACGGCTGAGTAGTCCCCGACTTCCTCAAAACTCGCAGGGGCAAGCTGTCGACAGGCATCACAATTGATGCAGGTGGCATCGACATAGAAGTTGCCGGCAATGTTCGCGTCTAATCGCTTATGCGGATCGGCCATTGGAGACTCCCCTGGTCGAGGGTTTCGACAGCGGCGTCACGGGTCGCAGGGCTTTTGCCTGATCCACCGCACGCCACAGATACCAGGCGGCGGCAGTGCGATACGGCCGCCACCGTTCTCCATATCGTAACAGTTCTTGAGGGGTCGGCATCACCGGCCGCTTGTAGGCGATCCGGAACCCGTTACGCACGCCGAAGTCATCGACCGGCAGGACATCGGGACGGCCCAGGTGAAAGATCAGCAACATCTCGACGGTCCACCGGCCGATCCCCCGCACCGCTACCAGCCGATCGACAATGGCGTCGTCGTCGAGCCGTCGAATGACAGCCGCGGTGGGAACGGTGCCATCGATCGCCTTCGCCGCCAAATCCTGCAGCGCAGCAATCTTCGCGCGCGAGAATCCCGCTGCTCGAATTCTCTCCGGCGCCAAGCCCAACACGTCGGCCGGCTGCGGAAACCGACGGCCCGGGCACAACGTGATGAATCTCGTGAGAATGCACTCCGCCGCTGTTGCATGGAGTTGCTGGTAGGCGATGGCACGGACCAGCGATTCAAATGGAGAGCGCCTTGGCGGAGGAGGCAGCGCATAGGGGCCGACCCGGCTGATCAGGCCTTTCATCACCGGATCGATCCTGCGCAGGTGGGTCATTTCCGGAGACGGCCCACTCATGGTATCCCTAGCCGATCATCGCGTCGGCTTCGATCTCAACCAGCATGTCCGGATCGATCAAGCGCTTCACCTCCACCATGGTGGTCGCGGGTCTGATCGCCCCGAAGACTTCGCCATGTGCGCGGCCGACCTCCTGCCATTGATCGATATTGGCCATATAAATGCGCGTGCGCACCACATCAGAGATCGATGCGCCGGCCTGCACGAGCGCCGCTTCAATCGTCTTCAAGGCCTGAATGGTCTGCGCATAGGGATCATCCTTCCCCACCAGTCCTGCTCCTGTCATCGCCGTGGTGCCGGAGACCTGCACAGATTGGCCAACGCGCACTGCCCGCGAATAGCCGATTTTGCCTTCCCAGGGTCCCCCCGTCAACACGTTCTGCCTCGCCATGATTCCTCCTTAATAATCTGCGGAACACTCACATCTTAATCAGCAGGCTACGAAACACATGG
Organism: Nitrospira sp.; assembly: GCA_049840695.1. Taxonomy (GTDB): domain Bacteria; phylum Nitrospirota; class Nitrospiria; order Nitrospirales; family Nitrospiraceae; genus Nitrospira_A. The sequence continues at coordinate 185,673 of JASGJV010000010.1, read as the reverse complement.
CTCTCCGGCCTGCTGCGAAAAGAGAGACAACGTGTGCATCCCGCTCCTCGTCACATCACCAGGCCGCCGCCCGCCTGAATCACCTGTCCGGTCAACCACCGGGCCTGCTCACTCACCAGAAACGCCACGACATCGGCGATATCAGAGGGATGTCCGAGCCGCTGCGCGGGCGACATTTGCGCCCCCATCTGGCGATAGGGCTCCGTCAAGACTCCGGTGTCGGTAAAACCAGGAAGCACGGTGTTGACCGTGATCCCTCGGGGGGCCAATTCCTGCGCGAGACCTTTACCGTACTGTTCCAGTGCCGCCTTGCTCCCCAAGTGCGCGGTCGCACCAGGAAATTTCAGATGGGTGAGCGCCGACGAAATATTCACGATGCGTCCGCCGTCGCTGAGCACTCGCGCCGCGGCCTGCATGGCAAAGTATGGTCCCTTCGCATTCAGAGCGAGAATCGCGTCGAACTCCTCTTCGGTCGTCTCCAGTAAGGGACGAGGAAGAAACCGGCCCGCATTGTTCACGAGAATATCCAGACGGCTCAACGCCTGCACGGTCTCCCGTACCAATCGCTGGGCCTCAGCCACCCGGCTCATATCGGCTTGTCGCACCAGGGCGCGTCCTCCGCTGGACTGAATCCCTTCAGCCACCTGGTTGGCCTTCTCGGCATTCACATGGTAGTGGACGACCACCGTCGCGCCATCCCTGGCCAATCGTTCGGCAATCGCTTTGCCGATGCCGCTTGAAGACCCGGTGACAATGGCGACCTTGCCTCGGAGATCCCTCATCTTTTTCTTATTCCAACTTCGTCACATCAACGACTAACTGCTCACTCGACCTGCAATCCAACCGTAGCTCTAGGAGATGTACGCTATGAACCAAGAACAAAGATCGCTCGAGAAGGCGAGAAGGCCATGCCGCTTGTAGTTTAGCGTAGCTTGGTGACTTTAATAAACTTCTCAATATCTCGGAGCCGATGAGCCCAAAAGAAGACGACGGGAGTTTCCTGTGCCTCAATGAGGTACTTCGGTTTAAACAATCCCTGAATCGCTGCGGCAGGAACGATGTTTTGCTCACCAAATTTCCTAATCCAGCTCGCAGCATCGACGGCTACTTCTTTATTGATACGCTTGCGACTATTCAATTCAGAGTTTGAGGCTTTACACTCTAGAGCGAGGATCCGACCGTCATAAAGTCCTGCCACAATATCGCCACTATGATCTCCCACTTTACAGCCAACCATGAAATAGCCCGGTTTCGGGGCACTCCCACTAAGTAATGTTTGAATCCCAAAGCGAGGAGCGGGGATTTTCTGAAACCCAAGGCCAATTAGAATAGCTTTTACCGCTCCTTCGACAGCATCTCGATCCTCAGATCGTCTTCCTGTTTGCGTGCGCTGTGCCGAAGCTGCAACGGCTGAGGCCAAGATGGCAGCCTCTTCTTCAATCGGTGTTGGGGAACGATTCTCATAGATCCATGGGAATCGTTTAGGGTCAAGGATATGACGAATGACGTCGCGAATCATCCGCGCACGCTCTGGGCTATTCGCAATATGCGTATACGCCAGACTGCTATCGATCATCGTAATCAGATCGGCCTGGGAGATAGGGGGAGCGCCAAGATACCGGAGCGCGGTGAGGAGATGTTCCTCTTGTATCAGGGATGCAATCAGCGCGGGATTCACAGGGTCGGCCAGAATTTGCGGAAGCACCGCAACTACTTTCTTATTGGCCTGTTCAAGTTTTTCGAATGCTCTAAGGTAAAGTTCTTTTGGTTCTTGAAATCGTTTTTGGCGAAAAATCTCCCTAGCAACCTTTGCATCCTTCTCGATTTGAGCATCAGACCAGTGCTTTGCGCCGTGAGGCCATCCCATGAAAGCCTCTTATCGTTGGCGCATCACTTCGAGAGGCGGTATGCGAAGACGCATCACTTCGCGAGGTTCAAACTTCGTGAGGCCACCAGCATAGGTACGGCCTGAGGATGTGCAGACGTTGGCATTCAGCCAATCGGTCACTCGGTCCAAGTCCTCTTCTGTGAGGGGAACGCGTGGATAAAGACCGTGTGCAATATTCACAATTCGAGCTCCGCAGAGATTTCGAACAAAGGCCGGAGGGCGGCGCGCCATATATGTCATCAGAATAGGAGCGGGAGCGGGCATGTCTACACGCCACCACGGACGTCGGTGTTGAGCGACATAGCTCCTATGGGCACCTTTACTCTTGGCCCAAGACAAGAAATCTTGAACACGTTTAAGTGTGCAAGCATCCAATTCGCTCAGATCGGCCGGAAGACTCACAACAGACTTGAGGCCGGTACTCGAGTCTAAACGGTGATCGGGCGCATTGATAAGTTCCCTTGCGGCTGTAACAGTTGGGACTCGCAGCTGACATGGAAGCTGTTGTGCGTGCTCCCCCGCGATCCAGACCTCATTCATACCCGTAACCTGACCTCGATGAACATCGAACAAATCGCCAAGTTCGATGGTATTGGCCTTTTCATAAACGGTTCCGAGTGCTAATTGCGACCATTTATCGCTATCTCGTGCTCGTGAATGGCTAATCCGCCTTCCGCCACGAAGATTTCCAAGTTCATTAACAGAGGTAACATGGCGCATCCGCATCGCGGATTTCATGGCACCAACTTGGAAGCAAAGAATTACGGCACTGGTCAATGCATCGTCAAAGATAGGGACAGTTTTGTCAATGATATGAAGTGCCTGCCCACCCATACCGTTAGTGAACATCGTGCGAAGCGAGGAGCCATAATTGATGTCCAACCATTCTGCAGCGGTAATAAAACAGCCACAATCTTCCGGTTGAGCCAGCTGTCGCGTCTTGAGAAGAAAATGCAAATGGAGACCAGCCAACTGACTACCCGAAAGATCGTACGCTTTGAGCGCAGCTGTATACCACCGCTTCCATTGAGGTTCGATAGCATGATGGCGGACATAGGGTGGATTACCGACAAAGAGCGTAGCCCCCTTGACATTCGGAAGTTCTAAAGATCGATAGTCTTGAACAACTACGCGAATCTGATGTGCTAGGCCAGCAGCGACTACCGTAGCTTTGAGCAGATGTGCGATACTTGGTTCCTTCTCAACGGCAATAATTTCTGCCTTCGGAAAAGCTCGAGCCGCCGCAAGGGCAAACCGGCCTGACCCAGCGCCCGGATCAATTATTCGCACAAACTGTCGATGTTGAGATTTGGCCCACGCCAGCATGGCCCGAACAATTGCAGGAGGTGTAAAGATCGCGCCGTGCTGGCGACGAAGACCTGGGGACACAAGCCTGGTGTAGCTCTCTCCAAGCGGGTCGCCATGCTGTAAAATACATGCACGTATGTGCTTACCGTGAGTACTGCCTTTCCCCGGTACCTCCTGAGACAGAATTTCGTCAGCCAGTTTTGCGAGAGTGGTGTAGTCAGGAATCGGCTCGGGTCGTACGGCCGGATCAATTAGAGGTGGTTGGTGCATCATTGATTAATTTGCCGTATGTGTCCTTTCTATATGCTTGTCCTAAACATAAAGTCAACAAAACTGTAACCAATGGTTACGGCTCAGATCAACGACTTCTTATACACGATCGAGAATTGGCAGAGCCATAAAATATTCGATGTTCTCGACTCGGTCACCGGCGAAACAGATCGGTTCAACCTCGCACTGTCGTCACACTTTTTTTTGTACTCGCACTGTTTCTATGCAACGTTCACCTCGCCGCCATTCGAGCTCTGTTGCGGGTCGCACGGGTAGTGCGGCCCTTCCCTTCCTAGCGCCACGCACTAGCAGTCGCCGCACCTGGATCTAACATGCAAGCAATTCCGGCGAGAGGGCTATCACCTATAGATCGCACGGTTAGAGTACGAACTTCAACGCGGCGGAAACGAGATGCTGCGCCCTCTGGCGAGCGTAACAAGGACCATCACCTGGTCAACCATTCAGGCAGGTTATTCCAGGTTCCGTGAGAGACGAATTCCGTGATGGGTTTTCGTTCCCGCGGCTTCACTTCCCGCTCACGGAGATAATCGGGCAGCAGGGCAGGATCACCAGGGTACCCGACGGCGATCATCGCCACCGGCTCATGCCCTGCAGGCAGCCCGAGGTCTGTGCGAGCCTTCTCGATATCGAAGCCCGCCATCTGGTGGGCGATTAATCCCATCGCGGTGGCCTGCAAACAGAGACTGAGCGCCGCCATCCCCGTGTCATGCAACGCGTGCCGGTTTGGCGTGCCTTCGTCTTCGAAATTCAGCCGCGCCACGGAGAGCATCAGCACCGGTGCCCGGAACGCCCATTTCTTGTTGCCTTCCTTGAGACAGGCAAACAGCCGGTCATACGCCACCGGATCAGCCTTCGTGCCAACGATGAAATGCCACGGCTGCTCGTTGTTCGAAGAGGGAGCCCATCTGGCCGCTTCAAACAGGCTTCTCAATTTCTCCGGTTCGACCATGCGTTCCGAATAAGCCCGCGGGCTCCAGCGTTGCCGCAGCACATCATGAATGGGATATTGCGCCTCAGCAGGCTTGTCCATGAACGATCCCTCCGTGAATCATTCGGTTGTCAGGGTGGGGGAGGCCAATGTGCGCACCACACGGGCCGGATTGCCGACCGCGACACAATCGGCGGGGACCGAATGCACGACCACGCTCCCCGCACCCACCACGCTGCGATCACCAATCGTCACACCGGGCAGAACCACCGCTCCGCCGCCGATCCACACGTCATTGCCGATACGGATCGGTTGCGCTGATTCGAGACCGGACCGGCGCACATCTGCCTCGAGCGGATGCTGCGCCGTGTAGAGCTGCACGGCCGGTCCGACTTGCACATCGTTCCCGATGTCGATAGGAGCGCAGTCGAGAAAAATGCAGTGGTAGTTAATGAATACGTTCCGGCCCAGGCGGATGTTGTAGCCGTAGTCGCAGGTGAACTGGGGCATGATCACGGTGCCCTCTCCGACGGCACCCATCAAATCACGAAGCAGCGACAGAAGGAGATCGGGCTCACCATCCGAGATGGCATTGTATCGAGCGAGCAGCATCTGCGCGCGCCGACGCTCCAGGGTGAGCTCAGCCGAGGATGCGCGGTACAACTCCCCGGCCAACATTTTGAACTTGTCGCTTTGTTCCGTCATCGCTTGAACGGCACTGCTTACATGAGCGGGTCAGGCCGAACCCCGCATTCATCCAGATGACGCAGGAGGTCGGCCGGATCATGGTAGGTACGGTACGCGCCCGCCCGCTCCAATTCCTCCCGGCCATAACCGCCCGACAGCAGGCCAACCCCAAGGGCAGAGGCGCGACGGGCTGCCAGGAGGTCCCACACACTGTCTCCCACTACAATACACTTCGCAATGGGCACCTTGAGCTGTTCGGCGGCGGCGAGAAACAAATCAGGATCCGGCTTGGCCCGTTTCACCTGATCGCGTGTCACCACCGGCGTACCTTCGGGCAGCTTGAGCAATTTCAAGGTATGTTGCGCGCTCTGCAACCGTCCGCTGGTCGCAATGGCATAGGGCACACGACCAGCCGTCAGCGCATCCAGCAGGTCCTGCGCGCCCGGCAATATGCGGAGCGATGGCGCCTGCTTCACGAACGCCTCTGCGTGTACCCGTTGAATGCGCTCCGCCTCCTCCTTCGAAACCGGACGACCGGTTTCGCGCAGGAGGGCATGTAACATGAGGCCGCCACTCATGCCGATTTGGCGATGGATCCTCCAGACCGGCAACTCGATGCCTGCGGCTTGAGTCGCTTCACGCCAGGCCAGCACATGTTGATACACACTGTCGACCAACGTGCCGTCCAGGTCGAAGAGAAACGCGAGCCCATCGCGATCATGCACCATGGCCATACCTCTCAGCTCTCCAACTTGGCGTCCATGGTGATGGTGGTATTCAAGAGGCGGGAAATGGGGCAACCGGTTTTGGCCGCCGTGGTCGCTTTCTCCCATGCCGCATTGTCAGCTTTGGGTACTTTCCCCTTGACGTCCAGATGAATGCCGGTGACGGTCCATCCTGCATCGAGCTTCTCCATGGTGACCGTGGCGGTCGTCGCCAGCTGATCGGCCACGAGATTCGCCGCGCCCAATTGACCTGAGAGCGCCATCGTAAAACACCCGGCATGGGCGGCAGCGATGAGTTCTTCCGGATTCGTCCCTTTTCCGTTCTCGAACCTGGTACTGAATGAATACTGCGTCCCGGCCAACACACCGCTGTCGGTCGAGACCGTCCCTTTGCCGGTTTTGAGATCTCCCTGCCATTTTGCCGACGCATTCCGTTTCATGTCCGCCTCCGTTGTTAAGGGTTCATCGTCAGGACGGCGCGAAAGCGCGCCTTGCCGCTCATCATCTGCTGATAGGCTTCTGGTGCGCGTGCCAGTGGATACCGTTCGATCATCGGCCGCACGCCGGTCATGGCGCTGAACCGCAACGTGTCTTCAGAATCCTTCGCCGTACCGGATGGCCAGCCTTGCACTGAGGCGCGCTTGCCGATCAGGCTGATGGCATTCACCATGACCGGCTCACCGGGGGCGGCGACGACCAGCAATGTGCCATTGGCGCCCAGTCCGTCCACCATCGAGGCGATCGCCTTGCTGTCCGGCGCCGTCGCAAGAATCACCCGGGCTCCGCCCAATCGTTGGAGCTCCTCGGCTGCATTCGAAACGGCAGCATCGATATAGACCGCCGCACCAAGTTTACGAGCCAGCGGCTCCTTGTCTTTGCCGCGGCCGACCGCCACAGTCCGGAAGCCCAGCTTCGACGCATACTGAATGCCGAGATGTCCCAACCCACCGATGCCTTGCACGGCGACCAGGTCACCGGCCCTTGCACCACAGTGACGTAAACTATTGAAGGTGGTAATACCTGCGCACAGCAGGGGAGCGGCCTCTTCGAACGACAATGCATCCGGCAGGGCGGCGACGGCTTCCTCCGGCACCACCACATATTCCGCCCATCCACCGTCGTAATTGATCCCGCACACCTGGCCCGTGCGGCACAAAATAAAATCTCCCCGGCGGCAGGCATCGCACTGACCGCAATGGCCTCCGTGCCAACCGACCCCGACACGTTGACCAGGTTTCCACGCCGTGACAGCGGTTCCCACCTCATCGACCAATCCGGCAATTTCATGCCCCGGGATGCGGGGAAATTGCAGCCCCGGCCAATGCCCTTCTTTCACAAACATGTCACTGTGACAGATACCACAAGCCTGGACTCTCACCCGCACCTGACCAGGTGTGGGTTGGGGAACATCACGTTCCACCAGCTCCCAAGCGGCTCCGGGAGCTGTGGCTTGTACAGCCTTCATACGCGCCATCATGATGCCCTTTCTGTACCGCACGTGTCGCACCGGCGTGGCGCAACCTCTCCCGAGCGGAAAGATTGCCCACGCCATGTCTTATCGGTGATCACCTCATGCCCGCGAGCGGGGATCGATCAACGATCTCCCTTACTTCTCGACGTCGAAGCCATCGTCTTTCCACCAGCGCCATCCTCCCTCTAATTCCATGACCGGATAGCCCTGCCCCGCGAATTGCACCGCAGCGGTGGCGGCAAGATGGCAGACTTGTGAATAACAGTAGAGCACGTTGACCTTGTCCTTGCGGAGACCTTTCAAGCCCGCCCACTGATCCTTCGGCAAATTGACCGCGCCGGGAATATGTCCCTCGGCGTAATCTTCGGCCGCGCGCACATCAACCACATTCACTTCCTTATTCTTCATCATCCGCTCCAGTTCGACCGGACCGGTGGTAAAGGCCATTTTCGCTTCGAAGAACTCCTTGGCTTTGGCCGCGTCGTGAGGCATCACAGGTGTCGCCATGGTCACCCTCCTTATGAATCGTGAAGTCTGTATGCTGTTCGCGTCGGGCTCCGGCATCCCATGCTCAAGCGGAATGCCGGCCTCGCGTCTTGCGTTCTACCTTGTAACGTTAGAGAGTCTCGTCCCTCTATGCAAGCGCTGATCGCGCGCGTCGGTCGAGACTCATTGGAATTGTCGTCGGAACCGCCACATACCAGCACCGAACAACGTCCCGCCCAACAGGAGCATGGCACCGACTGGCTTCCACAACAGATCCAAGCCGGCTCCCTTCAACATCACGCCGTAGGTGATGTCGATGTAGTAGCGAAGCGGGGAGAGCGTCATGATCCCCTGCACCCATTGAGGCATCGATTCGAATGGCGAGGTAATGCCTGACAACAACAGCATCGGGCCCACGAAGAAGAGCGCCATCATGGCCACTTGCGCCTGATTCTTCGCCAGGGTCGCCGCCATCAGTCCGAATCCGGCCGTCGTGAAGACATGTAATGCGGTCAGGAGAAAAAAGAGGAGCGCCGACCCCTTCATCGGGACGTGAAACCAGGGATGCAGCACGCCGTACAGGGCCAATGCCGTCGCGAGGAGAATCACTCCCGACATGGCGAGCACTTTCGAAAACATGATCTGAAAAGGGGACAATGGGGACACCAGTAACTGCTCGACCGTGCCTCGTTCCTTTTCCCGCACCAGCGCGGCGGCGGGCAACAACACCGCAAACAGCGTGATCATCCGCAACAGATGGGAAATGGACTGGAACCATCGTTCGTCCTGGGTCGGGTTGAACCAGACACGATGTTCACTGGAGACGAGCGGCATGCTCGTCTTGGTTCCGGAGAGCCCTGCAGAGCCCAGAGCCGTCTCGCTGCCGAACGGGACAGCAATGCGCAGCGTGTAGGCGGCGGCGGAAAGCCCCTGTGGAGCATTGGTGGTATCCACCAGCAGCTGGACCGCCGTTCGTTCCCCGCTCACCAGGGCCTCGTGGAATCTCGGAGGAATGCCCAGCACCATCATCGCCCGACCCTGGTCCAGTTGCTGAAGGCCTTGGCGCGCATCGCGGATCGTGCCCACCAAGGCGAAATAGGGGGGCTGAAACCGATGGATCAGCTCGCGGGAAGAGGGACTCTGATCCTCATCATGCACCAGCACCTCCGCGTTGGTGAGCTGCATCGTAATCCCCACTCCGCTGACCAGCACCGACAGAGAAAATGAATAGATCAGAAACAATAACAACGGCAGATCGCGCGACAGTTGCAAGAGTTCCTTCCACGTCAGCGCTCCGAGTCGTTTCGCCCACCTGGCTGTTCGTTGCCCGGCCGTCATACCATACCTCTCATGCTTTCGGCCGCTTGGTAAAGAGGTGATACGTGAGCCCGCCCATCCCGCCGGCAAAGATGGCCAGCGCCAGCAGATCCACCCACAGAACCTCTGCGCCGACACCTTTCAGAAAACTGCCTCGCACAATATTGGTGAAGTACATGGCCGGGAAGAGATGGGCCTGGACTTTCGCCCCCCGTGTTAAGGAGGCGACGGGAACCAGCAGGCCGGAAAACAAAATGGTCGGGATCATGGCCACGACCATCGTGATGATCAACGCCGCCATTTGCGTCTGCACCAGCAGCGAAATCAGCAGGCCGATTCCCGTGGTACAGCAGACGAAGAGCACCGAACGCGAAAAAGAACAGGAGGAAGTGCCCTTTAAACGGCACTTGAAAGAGGCCGACAGCCATCAGCCACAACACGCAGACGTTCACGAGGGAAATGAGGATATAGGGGAGTAGCTTCCCGGTGAGAAACTCGGCTCGACTCACCGTGGAGCTGTAGATGTTATAGATGGAGCCGGTTTCCTTTTCCCGCACCACCCCGAGTGCCGTCAGCAGAGGGGACGCCAGCATCAACGTGAACATGACCAGCGCCGGGACCATGGACCAGGTACTTCGGACCTCCTCGTTATACAGATACCGGACCTCTACGCTCAGCGGCCGCACGAGGACACCGGCTTGCTCCCGGGTGAGACCGCGGGAGCGGCGTAGGAAATCCAGCAATCGATCTTCGGTAAACGCCTGATTGATGGCGATGACGTAGCCCTTGGCGATATCCGTATGGAGTGGAAAGGTCCCATCCAGCAACGTCTGCACGGCAACCGGTTCGCCGGCGACCAACTGTTCTTGAAACCGTTCGGGGACGATGATCGCCGCCCGGATCTTGGTTTCGGTCAACAGCCGATCCAGGGTGTGTTCGTCGTGGGCATAGCCTCGAAATGAAAAATACCGCGACTGAATGAACCGCTGGAGATACTCCCGGCTGAACTCACTCTGGTCCCGATCCACCACGGCAAAGGGAATGTCTTCGACGTCCAGATTGAGCCCGTACCCGAATACCACGAGCCAGAGCGCCGGCAGGAGAAAGGCCAGCAGGAGGAACAGGCGGTCTCTGGTGGTCTCCTTCCACTCCTTGAGCGCCACAGCGCTGATGCGTTGCAGGTTCAGGACGCCCCCTCCTTCTGCGCCGCCTGTTCGAGCGCCATGACACGCGATACAAACACGTCCTCCAGGCTGAGCGTCCGTGGCCGCACCGCCGCAACCGTCGTGCCGGCCCGGGCCAACACCTCCCGCAGGCGCGCCTCGTCACGGGAGGGATCGCGCGACAGCACATGAATCCTGGTGCCGAAGAGCGCGGCACCGGCGAACCCGGCCGCCGTCACCTGCGCCAATGCCGCGCCCGGCTTGTCCACGGCAATCTCCAGCAATTGCCCCGCTTCCCGTTCCACCTGTGTTTTGAGATCCGCCGGTGTCCCTTCGGCCACGATACGGCCGGCGTACATGAGGGCCAGCCGATCGCAATGTTCCGCTTCGCTGAGGTAATGGGTGGTGATCAGGATCGCGACCCCCTCCTCACGGGCCAACCGCGTCAGCAGATCCCAGAACCTCCGGCGGCCGATGGGATCCACGCCGGAGGTCGGTTCGTCCAGGAACAAGACCCGGGGACTGTGGACCAGTGCGCATCCCAACGCCAGACGCTGCCGCACCCCCATGGGCAGGCGACCCGTCCGATCCTGTTCATAGCCGCTGAGCCCTGCCATTTCTACGATCCATGCCATCCGTTGCTGCGCCTGTCGAACGAGCCAACCCATAGATGTCCGCAAAGAGCCGGATATTTTCGATCACGGTCAGGTCCAGATAGAGGGAGAAGGCCTGGGACATGTAGCCGATGCGCTCCTTGATCGCCCCGCTGGCAGTCCGCATGTCGGCGCCCGCCACGCGGCCCTCTCCGCCCGTCGGCGGCACGATCCCCGTCAGCATCTTGATCACAGTGGTTTTGCCCGCGCCGTTGGCTCCCAAGAGTCCGAAGATTTCGCCTTGTTTCATGTCAAAACTGACCCGGTCCACCGCTCGAAATGCGCCATAGTCACGAATCAACTCTTTGGCCTCAACGGCTGGCCCGTCAAACGGGGGCACGTTCGCCGACAAGGCTGACTGGCCCGATCGTGCCGATGCTCCGGTCTGACCCTCCTGTTCCTTCAGCAAAAGCGCCACGACGACATCTTCCAGTTCCGGCTCCTCCGTGCGGAGGTGTGTCGCCGGTAAATGGTCCAGCGCGCTCCGGATCCCTGTAATGGCGGCCTCCGCATCCTGCTCAGGAGTGAACACGTGGAGCGACGGGCCTAACGACTCCACCTGGGTGTAGCGGCGTTTCAGCCGGGCAACCGCTTCGAGTTGCGGGGTGGATTCGAAAGTGACGACCAGGCCGGGCACTAACGACCGAACGTCTGCGGGAGTGCCGGAGGCCAGTACACGTCCGTGCGAGAGAAACGAGAGTCGATGAAAGCGGACCGCTTCGTCCATGTAGGCGGTCGAGACAAGCGCGGTCATGCCCTTCACGGCCTGCCACTCCGCCAGAATGGCCCAGAAATCCCGGCGCGAGACCGGGTCGACACCGGTCGTCGGCTCGTCGAGAATGGCGAGCTCCGGCTCATGGATCAGCGTGCAGATCAGGCCGAGCTTCTGCTTCATGCCGCCCGAGAGCTGTTTCATCAACCGGCTGCGAAAGCGATCTAGGCGTGTGATGCCCAGCAACCGTGCCTTGCGCGCCTGAAGGTCCGTGTCGGGAACCAGGCGCAGCTTGGCAAAGAAATCGATGTTTTCCTCGACAGAAAGTTCAGGGTAGAGATTGAGTCCCAATCCTTGGGGAAGAAATCCAATCCGCCGCTTCACCTGCTCCGCTGCCCGCTCGGAATCCAACAGGGTTCCGAACACCTCGACGGATCCCTCCTCGTACCCTAACACCCCGGCAATCGCCTTCATCACGCTGCTCTTGCCCGCGCCATCCGGTCCGATGAGGCCATAGATCTCGCCACGGTGCACAGTGAAGTCCAAGCCGTTGACTGCACGGTGCTGCTTGTATCGCTTGACGAAGCCGGACACGCGGACGACCTCATCCGGTGAAGAAGCAGGCGGGCCCATCATCGGGGCTTCGACCAGGCGACGTCGTCCTTCCAACGGATCATCGCATCGGCCGGAAGACCCGGTGTCAGCCGATGATTCGGATTTGCCGTGAGATAGAGCCGGACGGCGTAGATCAGCTTGACCCGTTCATCCGGGGTTTGGACCTCTTTGGGCGTGAATTCCGCCTTGGAGGCAATGTATCGGACGGTCGCGTCGAAGGGTTGGTCGGGAAACGCATCCGTATGGATGCGGGCCGGCAAATCCAAGTGGACTTTGCCGATTTGGAGTTCCGGGACATAGACCTGTAGGTACAAGCGGTCGAGGTCTACCAATTCGAGGAGCGGTGCCCCGGTGGCCACGACTTCGCCGACGTCGACCATACGCGTGGTCACCGTGCCATTTGTCGGGGCGACAATCGTCAGATCATCAAGCACGCTGCGGACCTCCGCCAGCGTCGCATCCGCTTGGTCACGCTGCCGTTCGAGCGCAGCGACTTCCGCCTCTTTCGAACGGATTCGTTCCCGCCCCAATTCCGCCTGTGCCAGCTCCTTGCCGGTCTGATCGTGGGCGGCCTGTGCGACCGCAATCTCGGTAACGGCAATCTTCCACCGCGCATCAGCCTGATCCACTTGCTGCTGCGACACAGCCTGCTGGGGAAGCAAGGCGCGGATGCGCTCGGCATCTCGGCGGGCTTCGTATTCGACGGCGCGGGCCTTCCGGATGACGGCACGCGCGCTCGCAACTTTCGCCGCCGCTGCCTCGATGTTGAGGGGGACTTCCAGGTTCAGAACCGCGAGGGCCGTATGGGCCGCCTCCACCTGGGCCATCAGGCTATCGACCAGCCGCGCGGCTTGATCGACCTTCGCTTTTGTCTGCGCATCATCGAGCCGAATCAGGACGCTGCCTTTGAGCACCTCCGTGCCCTCACGCGCCGCCAGCTCGACGACACGGCCCGGGAACTTGCTGGCCACCGTGACATGGTCGCCTTCAATCCGGCCATTGGCCTGAATCAGCCCATCGGGCAACCTGTTGTGCCAGACCAGTCGATCAAGGAGGAGATATCCGGCTATGACGACGACGGCGAAGACGGCGGCTGCCGTCATGGAGGTCCGGATGGTCATGCAATCAGGCTGTCCTCGAGGCTTGTAGGCGATCGACCCTGCAAGGTCCCATTGCCCTTGCGTCGACACTGTAGTCGATGGTGGACCGTTTTGCCAGAGACAGGCGCCTCCGGCACATCGCCTACCACCGACCTGATGACTCAGTGGTCTCCGTACCGGTCCATCCACTTGCGGATATATTCCACGGCTTCCGCTTTTTGTTCCGGGCGAAGCGTCGCATGCCACTCTGTCACCTTGGGCAACACGCGCTGCATCACGCGCTTCTGTTCGGCTTGGTGCCGATCCATCAATTGCGTCAGTTTGCCCTGGTCCAAACGGTCGCTCTGCACCTGGGCAATCACCTCCTCCATGATCGCCTTGTGCTCTGATTGCGACTCGGCACGAGCGGCCACCATTTCGTCTCTGACGGCCATCAACTTCGCCTTCTGCCGATCGTCGAGGTCCAAGTGTTTGGCGATCTTGTTCGTCATCCGATCCGCCCGCTCCGCCGGCGTATGGTGACGATGACACCCGGCACCGATCAGCGCCCCCGCCAGAACCAGCGTCCCGATCGCAACCCGAACCATATGCTGCATCTTCATGCTGCCCTCCTTGGTGAATGACCTGGTGCTTGAGCCATTGCCCTCATAGCTATTTAATCAGTATTCGAAGGTGACGTGATAGAGCGCCGGTGTCATGTCCACTCCCAAGGTGCCGAGTTTCTCCTTCATGGGCGTGACGCTCTGCTCGTAGGCCTTCCAATACAGCGTCTCATTCTCCCACAGGGCCACGTTGATATAGTTGAACCGGCTGTCCGGCTTGAGACTCTTGTGAAATGCGCCGCTGAGAAACCCTTCTTGCTTCGTGATGTGCTCCTTGACATCCTTCCACCACTGCACAAATTCTGCGTCTTTGGCGGCGGGGACGGAAAATACGTTGATCAATGTCACCGGCATGGTGCTCCTCCTTGATTGGGATCCACTTTAGAAGCGGCAGGCTTACAGTGATGTGATCCGGCATCCACCTTCATCTGACGCGCTCTGTGACACAGGTCTCGATCGCCGTCCAAGCACGGCCTGTCGGGAGCAGGGCCACGCCAGACCCATTCAGGTTACTGGGTCTTCCGCAGGTCGATCACGGTTCCTTCTTCGTTCAATTCGACCACGATATGGGAGCCTTCCGCAATCGGCTTGGTCTTCACTTCCATCCGCTCCAACGGAAATTCTTTCACGCCTTCCGGGGTCGCCAGCTTGATCACATTCTTCGTCGTCCCCGCATACATCAATTTACCGAAGATCAGCCGGTGGCTGCCCGCCTTGTGCTTGTCTTTCCCGTGATGGTCGATGACCATGCCTTCTTCATTGATCCAGAGCGACACGTCATCGCCGACGGCCGCATCGGCGGGGGCGGTGTTCGCGCTGATGGTGTATTGTCCGGCCGGCGTCTTCACATAGATCAGGCCGGACTGGACCTTGGTGACCGTCCCATTCACCTGAATGACATAACCAGGCTTCGTGCGCGGATGCGCGTCGAAGCTCATCTCCACCGTAAAGCGATGGATGTCGATCATTTTTCCCGCTTCGTTCAATTCGACCGTCACCGGCGCCCCTTCTTCCAATGTTGACAACTTGGACCGTCCGGTTTGCACATCGATGGCTTTCTCTCCTTCCGGCGTCCAGACTTTGATCTCCTTCCTGTCCGGCGAGGAATAGGCCAGGTTGCCCGTCACGAAGCGATGACTATGCGCCTTGTCTCCCTTGCGGTGGACGTCGATCACGGCATTGTTTTCATTGACCTGCATTTCCACTTCTTCCCCCACCTCAAGATTCCTGGGCGTGAGCGTGGACGCGATTTTCATCGTACCCCAAGGGGTCTTCACGGTGGTGATGCCTGACTGCACATTCGACACCACACCACTGACCTTCATATGCGTCGCGCTCTTAGCCCCGCCTTCGGCGGCGAATCCAGAGGCCGCTCCCAGCGACACAGTCAAAACCAGCGAACCGAGAACAATCATCGTGCGTGTCATGATACAACTCCTTTCATTCCTGATTGAGGACCACCTTGCCTAACCCTTGCACGATGGCCCTCGTCAGGCAGCCCGAAGCCTCTATTGTGACCCCCTCGCGCTGCATCCGCGACAGCAGCATGGTTCCCGCTTCATCGATGAAGGTCACTTCCCGGAGATCGACATGGCCTGGAGCCGACTGATCGACCTCCTCCTTCAACCAACATGTCCGCAACTCGTCGACCCAGGGACCAGCCAGCCGCCCGGAAAGAACAAAGGTGGTTCCCCGGCTTGTATTCGACCGCGTAATCTTCAACATGGTCGTGGACCTTTCTGTCCCTCGAATACGGCCGTGCAACGGCCCGGCCTCACCATGACGATCAGAACATGCGCAATGCGAACCTCGCTTCCCGCGCCTTGGTCACCGGAAGGGCCGCCCGCTCACCGAACCAGCGAGCCATCAGTCCATCGAGCGACCACTTACCTCCCCCGATGAGGAGCAGCGCCAGGCTCATACCGATCACGAGCAGGTGATACTCGAAGCCTTCACCGGTCTGCTGCCCGAACCAGTTCATGAAGAACCCCTGCGGCAAGTGCACCGTCACAATCGCCCCCAGCATGATGACAATAAAGCTGGCCGCCGTGAACCGCGTGAGGAGGCCGGCAATCAGTCCAAGACTGCCGATGGATTCCCCGATAATGACGAGGAATGCGACCAACCAGGGAAGGCCCATTTTTTGAGTAAAGAATCCCATCGTGCCCTCAAACCCGAACCCGCCATACCATCCCAACAATTTCTGGGCTCCATGCGCGAAGATCACGCCTCCCAGCACCACCCGCAAAATCAAACCCGCCCACGAATCATCTGTTTTGAAAAAGCTGTACATGTCACACCTCCTTGATATGAATTACCGCCGGTGGCTCCGCACCCATTGCGGAACCGCTCTCTGCATCCTGTCCTTCAGCAACTGCCCCGCCGCGAAGAGCGGCAGCGTCACGAGCATTCCGTACCATCCCATCCACAGCGTGATGTCTTTCATGGATGCCCCGTTCCCTTGTGTGTTGCTAAGCATGGGTAATGGCAAGGCCCGTTCCAGCCGGTGCACGATCAGGCCATACAGGCTAACTGCTTGAAATATTGAACTGATCTGCTGTGGGTTGGAGATAGCGCCGGGCTGACGAACGGCGCGTGACGAACGACGTGCGACGAGACCTCGTCAGGTGACGAAGCGGGTCGTCACCCTCGCGGACGGTCGATTCCGAGCTTCTTGATTTTCGAGGAGAGGGTAGTGCGTTTGAGGCCTAATCGAGCGGCAGCCCCATCCGGCCCGCCGATGACCCATCGCGTGTCGCGCAGGGTCCTGAGAATTTGGTCGCGCTCGGCATCCTGGAGTGTGGCACCTGGTGCTGGGGCCTGCCGCACCTCGATCTTCAGCTCCTGAAGGGGCACCTGCAACTGCGTCCCTTGGGAAAGGATCACGGCTCGCTCGACGAGATTCTCCAATTCGCGAATGTTGCCGGGCCAGTGATACCGCGACAGGGCTTCCAGCGTCGGAGCGGGAATGGATTCTATAGTCTTCTTCATGCGCGCGGCATAGTGCTGCGCGAAATACCGCACGAGCATGGGAATGTCCTCCCGCCGATCCCGTAGCGGCGGAAGGTTGAGCGGAAACACGTTCAGCCGGTAATACAAATCGCCGCGAAACCGGCCCTCCTCGACCAATGTGGCCAGGTCACGATTCGTGGCAGCCACCAGACGGATGTCCACGCGAATCGTGCGCGTGCTCCCGAGGCGCTCGAATTCCTGTTCCTGTAGCACCCGCAGTAATTTAGATTGCAGCTCCAGCGGAATTTCGCCGACCTCGTCCAGAAAGATCGTGCCGCCATGGGCCAACTCGAACCGGCCGATTTTTTGGGCGATGGCTCCGGTGAATGCGCCCCGTTCATGACCGAACAGTTCGCTTTCCAGCAATCCGGTCGGAATGGCGGCGCAGTTGAGTTTGACGAACGTGCGCGCATGCCGGCCACTGAGACGATGGATCGCCCTGGCGATGAGTTCTTTCCCGGTACCGGTTTCGCCCAGGATTAGCGCCGTCGCGTCGGTGGGCGCCACGATTTCGACTTGTCCCAAGATCTGCTTCAACGCCCGGCTCTCGCCGATGATGTCGTCGAACCCGTGTTCCACACGGATTTCCTCCTCCAGATACAACTTCTCCTCGGTCAATCGATCCTTAAGCGTGTGGATTTCCTGATAGGCCACAGCATTGTCGACGGCCAAGGCGATCTGCCCCGCCACCTGGCTCAAGAATTCGACATCCTGCTCGCCAAAGGCTTGCTCGTGATGACTTGCCAGATTCAGGCAGCCGATCACGCGATCGCGCGACAGCAGCGGCAGCGAGCACATGGAGCGGAACCCTTTCCTCACCAGGAGTTGAGGCACGGCGTGAGCAAACGCCTGCAGGTCCAACAGCGTATTGGCAACCGCGGGGCGCCTCCGCTCAAACGCCAGACCAGCTAGAGAACCGGCGACATTCGACAGTGCCCCCTCGCTCAACGCACCTTCATTGTCAGGAAAATCGAGTGCATGAAGACGGACGCGCTGCGTCTGGCCGTCGCAGAGGATCAAACTGGCATATTCCTGAGGGACGAGCTCGCGCAGACAGAGGCTCACCGCCGTGAACACCTGGCGCAGATCCAACGTCAACGCCATCGAATTCGTCATACGCAGCAACAGACTGAAGCGATCCCGCTGCCGTTCCACGTCCCGTTGCGATGCCGCTGCAGCCTCGCGGTTCAGGACATTCTCTACCGCCACTGCCACCTGGCGCCCGATCTGTTGCATCAATTCCATGTCTGAGAGGCTGTACGCGTTCTGTTCCAGGCTGGAAAATTCCAAAGACCCCAATCGCTGCGTCGGGGAAGTCAGCGGGACCAGACAACAGGATTGCACCCCGTCCTCACGCATCAATCCGATGACCTTCGGCCAGCGTTGTTCCGTAGGCAGATCCTGCAACAGGAATGGTTGCTGGGTATTCCATACCAGGCCGGCCGGCGTGTCTTCGGGATCGCTTTCGTGCCCTCCGATAATTTCCGCCGGCACGTTCGCGCGAAGCACATGCAGACGCATTACCCCCCGCCGGGGATCGTGGAGAGATAGTCCGACGAAGTTGACGGGCACGACCAACGGCAGCAGACGCGCGAGATCCTGCACCAACGCGGACAGGTCGGAATGACTGGCAATGGCTTCCGCCACACGCAACAGCGCCCGATACCGTTCGAGGCTGGAAGAATCTGTCTCACTCACCGAGGTCCTGTCATGTGTCATCGCAGACTGTGCAACGTCGCGGCCTGAAGATGCGCCCTTTGATTCGTCTTAAATTGGTCGCCAGACTGCGGATCACATGGACCTTCGCCTCCACCACGGCTGCGTCATCGGTTCCTGATCCGGTTAGTAGCCCGCAAATTTTTCGATTCGAATATCGCTGTCGTCGATGCCCTTTTCCCTGAGCATTGTACGGAGCGCCACGACCATGCCGGGAGGACCCACGACGTAATATATCGGCTTCTCAATGTCCACGAGATGCTTTGAGAAGAGCGTTGCGTTGAGGTACCCGGTTTCACCGGCCCAGGGACGGGATGATTTCGCCGGCTCCGTCATGGTGCCCACGAAGCGATAGCGCGGATTTTTATCCTGCAAGGACTGCAGTTCATCCAGAAATGGCGCATCGTCGGGCCTTCGATTTGAATAGAACAGCACCAGGCGCTGCGGCGATTGCTGCTGGGCCGCATGCACCAACATGCTGCGGAAGGGAGTAATCCCGATCCCCCCGGCTAAAAACACCGCGGGGCGGGTCTGGTCACTGTGCAACACGAGCCTGCCGAACGGCCCTTCCATCCGGACGGTTGAGCCGATCGGCATGTGCTGCAATTCGCGCTTGAAGGCGGTGTCGCGGAGGCGCGTCGCCACCATGATTGTGTCCTCATGCGGCGCGCTGGCGATGGAAAACGCTCTGGTGTTCCCCTCCGCATCGGTCTCGGATGGATGAAGCAGCGTCAGATCAACGAACTGCCCCGGTGCAAAGACAAACTCCGGTGGCTTATCGAAGTAGAACGCCATCGTCCCTTCCGCCACCAGCCGTCGTTCGGTCAGCGTGACCGGATAGTCGTTTTCGTTCACTGCCTCACTCATGGCTCACTCTTGTGATGTACCGTACACCTACTTCAACCACGCGCTCAGAGTGTCTTGTGGGTGCCGTCGCAGAATGGGGGATTCTTGGTCTGCTTACATTGGCAGAGCGCAACCGTTTTCTTCTCGGTCGTTGTGAACTCCATGGGTGTGAAGCTCGTTCCTTTGTGCGACCCGTCGCAAAACGGCTGGGTTTTCGAGCGCCCGCAGCGGCACCAATAGTGCGTGCCCGCCTCCAACTCCAACACCGCCGGTTGCTTGGCTGCTATGACTGGATTTTCCATCAGTGATCCTCCTGATAACTGCACGTGGTGGGAAGGCCTGGGGCAGGAGTCCTCTATCGTAACGACAGACGGTTCCTGCCCCTACAGCGTCTCCTCTGACTCCTGGCTATTGGGCCTTGCGCAGGTCGATCACGGTTCCTTCTTCGTTAAGCTCGACGACGATATGGTCTCCGTCGGCGATCGGCTTGGTCTTGATTTCCATGCGTTCCAGCGGGAACACTTTCTCACCTTCCGGAGTGGCGAGCTTGATCTGATTTTTGCTGGGCCCGGTACGGATCAATTTACCGAAGATCAGGCGATGGGTACCGGGCTTGGCCTTGTCTTTGCCATGCACGTCGATGACCATGCCCTCTTCATTGATCCAGAGCGAGACGTGATCGCCGACCGCCGCATCGGCAGGGGCATACTTTTGCATGAGCGTGTACTGTCCGGCCGGCGACTTCACATGGACCAGGCCGGATTGCATCTTGGTCACGGTTCCGTCCACCTGAATCACATACCCCGGCTTGGTGCGCGGGTGTTCGTCGAAGCTCATTTCCACCGTAAAGCGGTTGATGTCGATCATCTTGCCCGCTTCGTTCAACTCGACCGTCACCGACGACCCTTCCTCTAAGGCAGATAACTTGGATTTTCCGGTTTGCACATCGATGGCCTTTTCTCCCTCCGGCGTCCACACTTTGATTTCTCTTTTATCCGGCGAGGTATAGGCCAAATTCCCCGTGACGAAGCGATGAGAATGTGCCTTGTCTCCCTTTCGATGCACGTCGATCACGGCATTGTTTTCATTGACCTGCATCTCGATTTCTTCCCCCACCTCAAGGTTTTTGGGCGTGAGGGTGGAGGCAATTTTCATTGTTCCCCAGGGAGTCTTCACGGTGGTGATGCCTGACGCCACATTCGACACGACTCCGCTGACCTTCATGTGCGTCGCATTCTTCCCTCCACCCTCTGCGGCAAACCCATAGGGCACTGCCATCGACAGGCTCAGAACCATCGAACCGAAAATCACCATCCTGCGCATCTGCCTACCCCTTTTCTGGCCGTTCACCAATTCCGGTTGCCGTTGACTTGGAGCCTTCACATGACCCTCCTTCGTTATAGGTTATCGCCGAGCACCTTGCATTTTCCTCCACAGAACTGCGACTCCGGCCTCCGGAACCTCACTACGTAATCACCTCGCTCACGGATTCTCTGTTTTCCAATGGTTGCTGGCTACTACTCAGGTGTGCACTTGCGATCTTGCCAAACCCTTGCCAGGCAAAAACTATGATATTTCAGTCATTTTTCGATGGGGAGTATCTAGAAGTTTGAGGAGAAACGCAACAGTCTCACCTCTGAATGAGGGCATTAAGGTACAGTTCCGACGTGGGGTCAACCCAGTCAAACGTCACGCCCGCACTCCTACTTTTCCGAGGATTGAAAGGGCCCAGCGGCATCCGTTTCTAGATCCGTAGCGGTTTGATCGGCGAAACGACCGCGTCAGGGTTATTTTTCCATATCGCCTCGTCCGCATCGACATACAGCTCGACCTCGTTGCCGTCCGGATCCCGAAGGTAGAGACTCTGGCTGACGGTGTGGTCGCTCATTCCGTCGATCGTGATACCGGCCTGCTCCAGTTCGCGTTTAGCCGTCCTCAGTTCGTCCAGGCTGTCACCGACTTTGATGCCGATATGATAGAGCCCTCGCCTGCGTCCCGGCGGCGGTCCCGGTGCATCACCGACCTGGATCAACAGCAGTTCATGGTGCGTGCGGCCGGATGTCAGCGCGGCTGCAGCGCCATTGAAGATCCGCCCGACTTCGTGGAATCCTAACAAATCGCGGTAAAACGCCAGCGCACGCTGCAAATCTTTTACGTAAAACACGACATGCCCCAGATAGTGCGCTTTCATCGTCGTGACTCCTTCCTCGGCCTGTCCCGTTATCGAAGCAGCGCCCGAACCGCCGCGTGCGCCAGCACCACATCAGGCTCCCGTTGCAAGGCATCATAATAGTTCCGACCGAATCCATTACCCTCTTCGGAAGGCGTCAACAGGGTCCGCACCGACCCGATCACCGCGGAGATCTCCTCGCGATCCGACGCCTCTTTTGCCTCGGACAACTCATCCAATCGCGCCATCAGTTGGGACAGGGGACGCAACCAGGCGAACCAGGCATCCCCGAGGACTAACTGAAAAAACGCTCCATTCGTCGGGATGCGTCCATGGACCCGCTCGTAGGACACCCGCTCGGCATCCAGCAACGCCTTATGCAGGCGCAACAGGGCGCGAGACACGTTATCCAGATGTGCCGTGGCATGATCCTGACGCGACATACGCCCGCCTCCTTACGAATGGCTCTCCATTATCCCGTCGGTTCACTATCGAGTTGATGCGCCTTGCGGCCCCCTCGCGCGAGAGGAACGGAGGCCAGGCGCGCCTCAAGCATGAGCCGGGCCAGGTCCGACGCGCGGGTGACAAGCGCTTCGACCCCTTCACGCAATTCACGGCTCGCCTGCACCTCCCGATTGTTCCGTTCCATGTCTTCCGCACTCCACCCACGCGAATGGGCGATAAAGGGAAATTGCGGGAACTGACAGCCGACTTCCGCGAAAAAGGTCATCAATTGTCCGGCCACACCCTGCACATTATCCTGTCCGCCCATGATGATGAAGGCGGCCACCTTATCCTTGAGCAGATGCCGGTTGGCAATCGTCTCTTGATTCTGAATACAGTTCAGCCTTTCGACCATTTTGTAATACAGGCTGCTGGCCCCGCCCCACCTGATGGGAGTCGACACGAGAATCACGTCCGCCCAATGGACGATCCCCTCATACACTCGATCCATTTGATCCGCCGCGTCCATCTGCGTAATAGAACAGGGCCAGGTGCAGGCTTCGGCCGCTTTCGAATAAAACCCTTCACAAGGCCGGAACGAGAGGTCCCGCAGCCGGATGAGCTGAGTGTCGAGCTGCAGCTGCTCATGCGCATGCGCCAGAGCCGCTTCCAGCAACGCGTCGGACGCGCTGTACCGCGGCTCATCAGCCGTCATGGCAGTGGTGGCGATACCGAGCACCCGGATGGGCCCCTCGGCGCGCACGATCGGGCGGGCGAGAGGATGCGGCACCTTCTCCTTTTTCCGACGTTTCGAGGCCGGGGTCAGATCCACATAGAGACGATCGTTCTCGGTGAGAACTGGATAGGACGGGACCTGATCCTCTTCATATCCCGGCTCTCCCTGACCGGTGAGGCGATGAAACTTCCAGTAGTGCCAGGGGCAGACGACGTAGTCACCATCGAGCCGCCCCTCGCCCAACGGGCCGCCGATATGATTGCAGACCCCTGAGATCGCCGCGAACCGGCCGTCCTTATAACTCAACGCAAGCGTTGTCTGGCCGCAGACGATCTGCTGGAGAGGGTGCTGCTTGAGTTCATCGACCGAACCGATCTCAGTCCATGTCGTATCCGGCATGACAGGTCCTTCAGACTTCATTGAAACAAGTTTCCAAGTGCCCCTGTGCGGGGAAGCCGACTTCCCCGCACAGGGTACCCTTATTGCACTTCAACGGTAATGCTATCAGTCGCGGCGAGATGCTCATGGTCGTGGGTGGCGGCTTGCACTTTGATTTCGTGCGTCCCTTTGCTCAGTCCCTTGAACGTGCCGGGAAATTTCTTTGGCGGCTCACCGTCGAGATACACGTGACCGTGCGCCGCTTTCGAACCCTTGACGAGTTCGTACTTGAGCTCAAAGGTGCCTCCGACCTTGTCGCCGTTCTTTGGGGAGGTGATGGTAATCTTCGATCCGTCATCCACGTCGGCCAGGGCAGGGGCCGGTGAGACGGTGAAAGAAAGGGCCAGAATGCACAGACCGGAACGCAGCCATGTGTTCATCGTCATCTCCTTTGATTGATCCGGATCGTCGAGATCCGTTGTTGGAAGAGAGGGCCCTAGCTTCTTGTGCGGTGAGTTCCCGCCTGATCGTAAGATTCCTTCATCGCGTCCATGATCTTCCCTTGCTGGATCAAGGTCAAGCGTCCCTGCAGGCGTTGCTATCCATCGGCGGTGCTCATGTTTCCTTCTTTCGGGATGCTGATTGTGACGATTTTTTAAAA
This sequence comes from Nitrospira sp., assembly GCA_049840695.1. Classification (GTDB taxonomy): domain Bacteria; phylum Nitrospirota; class Nitrospiria; order Nitrospirales; family Nitrospiraceae; genus Nitrospira_A. The sequence goes on along the minus strand of JASGJV010000010.1, from coordinate 161,764 downwards.
GTAATCCCCGCCTTTTGCACTTCCTGATAGGGGAGCAGCCAGACCAGCGATTCATCCGATAAGTCCCCCACCTGAATCCGGTTTCCCCAGGGGTCGCGAAAATCACACCGGAAATGCGGCTCCAGCTTCAGCTTGTATTTTTTGGTGAGCTTGCGCCGGACCTCTTTGATCTGATCAGCATCGCGCACCATCAGTCCGAAATGCTTCATGCGATCCGGCTGCAACGTCTTCACTTCGAAAATGGCCAGAAATTGATGCTCGCCCAGTTTGCACCAGGCGGCCCCCTCTCCTCCGCGTAACATCTCCAAGCCGAACACATCCGAATAAAACTTCACCGCCTTCTTAGCGTCGGTGACTTCAATGACGATATGGTTGCATCCGTAGACGTGAACCGCCATGTCCATGGCTCCTTACCGGGTTGTGTGCTCGATGGTCTGGATGAAAGTCTCGACCGGCTGCGCGCCAGACACTACCGTCTTTCCATTCAAGAGGAAGTAAGGGACCCCTCTGATCCCTAACTGGCGACCGCGAGCCTCTTCCTGTCGCACCGCGTCGACCCCGTCCCGGCTCTGCAAGAAACGACCGGCCGCTGCACCGTCCAAGCCGGCGCGAGCGGCAAGAGAGACCAGCACCTCATCCTCGCCGATATTCAGCCCTTCGGTGAAGTAGCCGTGAAAGAGTTCTTCCATCGCGGCGTCCTGTCGACCCTGTTGCTGGGCAAACCAGATCAGCCGATGGGCACCGAAGGTGTTCGGCGTGCGAGCAATGCGGTCGAACGCGAACTCGATCCCGGCACTCACACCTGCGCCGACAATTCGATTCTGAATCGCCTGCATGTCCTCCGGGCCGCCGAACTTCGCCTCGAGGTACACACGCCGATCCATACCGGCCTTCGGCATGGTCGGGTTCAGCTGGAACGGGCGCCAAAACACCAGAGCAGAGTCCTGCCTGCCCGTCGATTCCAGCGCCTGCCCCAGCCGCCGCTTCCCGACATAACACCAGGGACAGACCACGTCGGAATACACCTCGATGGTCAGCACCGGCCGGGTCATGACAAATGTCCCATCTTTCCCGCTTGGTAATCCTGCACGGCCTGAATGATCTCATCGCGCGTGTTCATCACAAACGGACCGTAGCGGGCGATCGGCTCCTCAATAGGTTTGCCGCTCAGCACGAGAATGGTCGCCTCCTGTTTCGCCTCCACGACCACGCGCTCACCCCGTTGCCCGAGCAGCGCGATGTGCACTTCGTCCACTGACTGAGACCCGTTCACCACCACCTGCCCATGGAGTACGAACAGGGACGAATTGAACCCCTCGGGCAAGCCGAGTTCCATCCGGTGACCTGCCGCCAGATGCAGATCATAGAGGTGCACCGGGCTGAACGTCTTCGCCGGTCCGGCCACTCCGCGAAATTCTCCGGCAATGACGCGGAGCTGGCCGGCTCCTCCGCCAAGCTCCACCGTCGGAATGTCGCTGCTGACCAACGTCTGATACCGCGGCGCCGTCATTTTGAACGCCTTCGGCAGATTCACCCACAGTTGGACCCCTTCCAAGAGGCCGCCTTTTTCTCCGAATTCCTTCTCATGCAGCTCCTCGTGCACGACGCCGGACGCGGCCGTCATCCACTGCACATCGCCGGGGCCGATGACGCCTCCACTCCCGGTCGAATCACGATGCGCCACTTTCCCGTGGTACATGATCGTCACCGTCTCAAATCCCCGATGCGGATGTTCCCCCACACCAAGCCGGCGCATGGTCGGCGGAAATTCCTGAGGGCCCATATAATCGAGCATCAAAAAGGGAGACAGTTGCTCCTCGACCCCCGCGCCCGGAATCATGTTGCGCACGGGAAAACCGTCTCCGACCATATGATGAGAGCCTGCCTGGTAGACTCCCACGACCTCTTTGGCGACCATTGTTTCTGCTCGCATGTCGGCCTCCTTTCTTACGCCATCCCCCGCAAGGCTTCTGCAAGAGTGACGGTTGACCGCACCGGTGACTCGGGACGTTCATACCTGACCGCGTCCTCGGAAAAAGCCGTGTACATCTCTGCAAACAATCCAGCCGCTTCGGCTGAGAACCCGATGACGTGAATGTCGGAGCCACCGCACTCAGCCGCGCAGCCTGAACGACGACCGCTCGCCCGAGAGTCCCGCCAAGCGTAGTGGCCACGTGTTCAGGACTGTACTCCTCTGGGCCAGCGAGTTCCACAATCGCATGGCCCATTCCTCCGGCGATCAAACGCTCCGCTGCCACACGACCGATGTCCCCTGGTGGATATCATCGGTATCGACATCTGGGGCGGAATGACTGAGGGGCAGAGGCCCTTCCCAGCCCAGCTTGCACAGTTATCGGCCGACCGCTCCACTACTCGCACTGACTGTTTGTTCGACAGCAGAGTCTCCGCGATGACCGATCCCGTAGGTCCGGCACCAAGTACAACCGACATCGTTGTCGTCCCTTCGTCCTTACGCTGAGCCGCGGACTATGGGGCCACTCCCATCACCGGCAAGGGATCTGGGCCACCCTATTCCCTGCACCCCACTATAATAGTTCTAGTTAGAACCAAGTCAAGTGCGATTATGCTTTGTCTCCTCCACTTCCTGAATTGGTTCATGGACAAGCCCTGCCATATGACCCAGAGAGAAGACTCAGCGAGGATAAACCCGTGCCGCTAGAAAAAGGGAGTAAGGAAGAACCGAGGGGAGACTAGACTGTGATAACAGTCAGTGGAGGCGGCGGGGAGACGACGGCCTAAGGGCCAATCAGGAAAGTGGGAAACGCTATTTCCGGCTCTTGATGGCCCGTTCGACTTCGCGGCCAGCCTCACGAGCCTTGATGGACTCGCGGCGGTCGTACTGCTTTTTGCCCTTGGCCAGGGCCAGCTCCACTTTCGCATGCCCGCGTTTGGAAAAGTAGATGCGGAGAGGGACGAGGGTGAGCCCCTTGAGCTGGGTTTTCCCGATCAGTTTATTGATCTCCTTTCGATGCAACAGGAGTTTCCGTTTACGGAGGGGATCATGATTCATTAGGTTGCCATGCGAGTAGGGGCTGATGTGGCAATGGTTGAGGTACACCTCGCCGTCATCGACCGACGCATAACTGTCCTGGAGGTTCACGCGGCCCTCGCGCAACGATTTCACCTCGGTTCCACGCAGGATCACTCCGGCTTCAAACTTCTCTTCGATGAAATAATCGTGGTAGGCCTTTCTGTTCGTGGCCACCACCTTATACTGATCGTCTGTATCGTGCGTTTTGGTCATATGGTTGAGGCGGCCGCTGTTTCACTCCCGCGCATTTTGATATGATGCCGCCATGCGCGGACAGAGCAGACTCGATTCCTTCGGCACTATTCTAGCAGGTGTCGCCCATCGGTTGGGCCTCGAGAGCAAACTCTTCGAGGCGCGTCTACGGCGCCATTGGCCCGAAATTGTGGGCGAACCGATTGCGACCCACACGCGCCCCGATCAAATCCGATTCAAGAAATTGCACGTCTATGTCCATAACTCCGTGTGGCTGCAGCAACTCACGTTCCTCAAGCCGGTGCTTCTCGAAAAGGTGAATGGAATGGCCGGAGAGACGCTCGTGACGGAAATCATCCTCCGCATCGGGGAATTTTCCGCCGAGCGGAACGTGAGCCCGCCGGCAGCGCCGGTTGAAGAGCCTGTCCCTCAGCCGAGCGCCGAATTGCTCCGACAAACGGCCCTGCACACGCAGGGCATTCAGGATCCGGCACTCAGGGAACAACTCGCAGCCGTCATGGCGCAGGCGTTGTCGATGACGCCGCCGGACTCTTCGCGACGGGGCCCTTGAACAACTGCCGCGAATAGGCCGCAGTGGCCGCGCTGTCTTTGCCTTTGGGAACCGGTCCGATACGGCCTTCTTCTTCCTGGTCATCCAGCCTGTAGAATCCCCGCGCCGAACCTTCGAATCCGTCCCGTACCGCCGGGTCTTCGCCCGTCACATACTTGTGCAGCATTTCGGGCTCCGTCCACCCCTCGTCAGTGAAGATGTAAATCGCGATACGTTGGTAGCGCCCGTTCGGATCATCTGCGGTGGTCGGGCGGATCTTCATGGGGCCGAAATTTCTTGCCTCCGCGCCCACCTTGCGGAATCGTTCGATTAAGGTCTGGATTTCGGTGTCGCTCGTCCAGGACGGCACGTGCACCGCGACGATGCTGCCCTCCTGGGACCCGATGCTGTAGGGAGGAATCGAACGATCCGGCCGGCTGAGAAACATCCCGCCCCAGATCAGCGCAAAGGAGCTGAACAGGACGCCCAGCGCCAATTTCACGACCGTGTCCAGGGGACGCTTCGGAGGACGCCCTGCGGGAATCCCGGCGGACGGCGGATGCTGCTGGTTCATAACCATGGTGAGGGCCGCCTGAAACCGCCGCCGTTCACGGAGTGACTACTCGCCCTCTTCGGGCACCCCTTCTTCGCGTTCGACCAGCCGCACCACGGCGACGACACGATCCTCATCGCCATCCATGTCCAGCAGACGCACCCCCTGGGTGTTGCGTCCGATTTCACGAATGTCGTCGACCTTGCAGCGCAGCACTTTCCCTTGCGCAGCCATCAGCATGATTTCATCCTCATCCCGGACCTGGAGGAATCCCACCGCCGCGCCGTTCCGCTCCGTGGTCTTGACGCTGATGATGCCCTTGCCGCCACGTCCCTGCACGCGATACTCGTTCACTGGAGTGCGCTTCCCGTAACCCCCTTCGGTCACCGTCAGAATCGCTGTTGTGGAATCGGGCGTGATGGTCTCCATGCCGATGACCTCATCACCAGCTTCCAGGGTAATCCCGCGCACGCCGTGGGCCGTTCGTCCCATGGCCCGCACATCTTCTTCCTTGAAACGAATGGTGATGCCCTGCTTCGTGCCTAACAGAATTTCGCGCTGGCCGTCGGTCAGATCCACCCCGATCAACTTATCACCCGCATCAAGCGAGAGTGCGATGATGCCGCCTTGACGGGGATTGCTGTAAGCCGACAATTCCGTCTTCTTAATGACGCCCTGCTTGGTGCCCATGATGACAAACCGGTCGGCACGGTATTCTTTCACCGGTAGCGTGGCTGTGACTTTCTCGTCCTTGGAAAAGGCCAGCAGATTGACCAGGGCTTTGCCCTTGGCGGCCCGGCTCGCCTCGGGAATTTCGTGCACCTTGAGCCAGTAGACCTTGCCCGCGTCGGTAAAAAACAGCAGCGCGTCGTGTGTGGAGGCCGTGAAGAGGGTTTCGACAAAATCCTCTTCTTTGATGCCCATGGCAATCTTGCCTTTGCCGCCCCGCCGTTGCGCGCGATACAGGGTGACGGCGTTCCGTTTGATGTACCCGGCATGCGAAATCGTCACGACGACTTCTTCTTCGGCAATCAGGTCTTCGAGCGTCAGTTCCGCTTCTTCCTTAACAATCTTCGTGCGGCGCTCGTCCTGATACTTCTCTTTGATCTCCGTCAGTTCATCGCGGATGATCTTGCGCACCAACGCTTCACTGCCGAGGACTGACCGCAGGTATTCAATGGTCTTCAACACTTCGCGATACTCTTCCACCAACTTGTCGCGCTCCAGTTGCGTGAGCCGCTGGAGACGCATTTCGAGAATCGCGTTGGCCTGGATTTCGGACAACCGGAACTGCTGCATCAAGCCCGCGCGCGCCACGTCTGGCGATTGCGAGCGCCGGATCAACGCGATCACGGCATCCAGGTTGTCTAACGCGATCTTCAGCCCTTCGAGAATATGGGCGCGTTCTTCCGCCTTGCGCAAATCGAAGGCCGTTCGCCGCACGACCACTTCGCGCCGGTGCTCGACAAAAGCTTCGAGGATCCGCTTGAGGTTCAGCACCTCCGGCCGGTTGTTGACGAGCGCCAGCATGTTGACCCCGAAGGTCGTCTGCAACTGACTGTGTTTGTATAGATTGTTCAGCACCACGAGCGGAATCTCATTGCGCTTCAGTTCGATCACGACCCGGACCCCTTCGCGGTCAGACTCGTCCCGGATATCGGAAATGCCTGACACGCGGTCTTCCTGCGCCAGATCGGCAATTTTTTCAATGAGCTTCGACTTGTTCACCTGGTACGGAATTTCGGTGATGATGAGCCGCTCGCGATCGGTGCGTTCATCCGTCTCGATGGCGACCTTGGCCCGGACCGTGAGCAGCCCGCGACCGGTCTCATAGGCATCCTTGATGCCGGACGTGCCGTAGATAAACCCGGCGGTGGGGAAGTCGGGCCCGGGAATTTTTTTCATCAGCTGCGCAATGGTCACCTCCGGGTTGTCAAGCAGCAGGAGCAACCCCTCGATGACTTCGCCCAAATTGTGAGTGGGAATGTTGGTCGCATAACCGACGGCAATCCCGCCCGCGCCGTTGACGAGGAGATTCGGCACCCGCGAGGGCAAGACCAGCGGCTCGACGCGCGACTCATCGTAGTTGGGACCGAAGTCGACCGTCTCTTTTTCGATATCCGCCAGCAGCTCTTCGGCCAGCTTGGTCAACCGGGCTTCGGTATACCGCATGGCCGCCGCCGCGTCCCCGTCCATCGAGCCGTAGTTGCCCTGGCCGTCCACCAACATGTAACGCATATTGAAGTTTTGCGCCATGCGGACCAGGGTGTCGTAGATCGCGGAGTCGCCATGGGGATGGTAATTACCCATGATCTCGCCGACGATCTTCGCCGATTTGCGGTAGGGCCGATTGGCAGCCAGCCCCATCTCGTTCATGCCGTGCAAAATGCGACGGTGGACCGGTTTCAACCCGTCCCGCACGTCGGGCAGCGCGCGACCGACGATCACGCTCATCGCGTAGTCAAGGTACGACGAGCGCATCTCGTCTTCGATCGCAATTTGGCCTAGTCGTTCATCTGGCGGCATCTACCCTCCACGGATGCTGAAAATGTCTCTCGGCTTCGTTCTCGGCTCGAGAAGGTCCTCAACGTACCCCTTGAGGGTACACTTCCGGTCCGCTCTCGCCCGCGGCCTTGCCGAAGCGCCATTTTGAACATCCTCCGAATTCAGAAAACCAAGTTGTTGCCTTCACAATCAGGGACCGGCTACACGTCCAAATTCCTGACTTCCAGCGCATGTTGCTGGATAAAGTTACGCCGGGGCTCCACTTCATCGCCCATCAGAATCGTGAAAATTTCATCGACGCCGGTCATGTCTTCGAGGTTGACGCGCAGCAAGGTGCGCTTCTCGGGGTCCATGGTGGTTTCCCAGAGCTGGCCCGGATTCATTTCGCCGAGACCTTTATACCGTTGAATGTTCAACCCCTGTTTGCCTTCTTCCAGGATGGCCTGTACCAGCTCGGCCGACCCGTTCTTGAGGATCTCGGCCTCCTTGATCTTGATCCTGTAGGGAGGTTTACCCAGCCCGATCGCCGAGGGAGCCTGCTTTTGCAGTTCGCGGAAGTCAGCCGATCCGACCAACTCGTGCGTCACCTGCAACTCATAGGCAATTCCGCCGGTGGCGACCTTGCACACCAGTTTGCTCGATTGATGCTCTTCGTCCTCAAGAACATCGATCGTCGGCTCGGCCTTCGGATAGACCAATGCCAGTGTGGCCTTCACATCGTCAACGACCCTGCGCAGCGACGCCGGATCCTTCAAGACTTCTCGCGTCAACGCCGGTTCATCGACGAACGCCCGCAGCATGTTGGCTTCATGGTGCTTCTTGTTGACCTTGTGCAACAGGCTTTCGAAGGCGATCAGCTTCTTGAGAATCGGCAGCAGCCGGCGACCCGTGATGAACTCCCGGCCGTTCTCGAGAGAGACTTCCACTCCCTCGACGGCGAGATCCGCGAGATACTCGTTCATCGCCGGCTCGTCCTTGAGATACCGTTCCGTCTTGCCTTTCTTCACTTTAAAGAGGGGGGGTTGAGCGATGTAAATGTAGCCCCGCTCCAACAGCTCCGGCATCTGGCGGAAGAAGAAGGTGAGCAGCAGCGTGCGGATGTGGCTTCCGTCCACGTCCGCGTCGGTCATGAGCACAATCTTGTGATAGCGCGTCCTGGCGATGTCGAACGCGTCCTTGTCTGCCTTGTCGGAGTCTTCTTTCTTCCGGCCGATGCCTGTGCCAAGCGCCAGAATGAGCGTACGGATTTCGTCGCTACTGAGCATCTTGTCGAAACGCGCTTTTTCGACATTCAAGATTTTGCCCTTGAGCGGGAGGATGGCCTGGAACTTCCGGTCGCGGCCCTGTTTGGCCGACCCGCCGGCGGAATCTCCCTCGACGATGAACAGTTCGCTCAAGGCCGGATCTTTTTCGGAACAGTCGGCCAGCTTGCCGGGCAGGGATCCGCCATCCAGCGCGCTTTTTCGCCGGATGAGATCCTTCGCTTTCCGCGCGGCTTCGCGGGCCCGCGCGGCATCGATGGCCTTGCCAATGATTTTTCGAGCGACCGGGGGGTTCTCTTCGAAGTAGGTGCCGAGCGCGTCGTTGACTGCCGCCTCGACGATACCCTTCACTTCGCTATTGCCGAGTTTCGCCTTGGTCTGTCCCTCGAATTGCGGGTTCCGCACTTTGACGCTCACCACCGCCGTCAACCCTTCGCGCACATCGTCGCCGCTTAACGATTCCGTATCCTTCTTCAGGAGGTCGTTGGCGTTGGCGTAACTATTGATCGTGCGCGTCAACGCGGCTTTGAACCCCACCAGATGCGTGCCGCCTTCTTTGGTGTTGATGTTGTTGGCGAAGGAAAACAGGTTTTCGGCGTAGCCGTCGTTGTACTGCAAGGCAATTTCGAGAATGAGGTCCGCCCGTTCCGTCTGCACATAAATCGGCTTATGGAGGGGAGTTTTGGCTTCGTTGAGGTGATCAACGAAAGAGACAATCCCGCCCTTGTAATGAAAGACCTGTTCCTTTTCCTTGCGATCATCCTTGAGGGTGATCGCCAACCCCTTGTTAAGAAAGGCGAGCTCACGGAGCCGCTGCGCCAAGACATCGAAGCTGAATTCCAGCGTTTCGAATATCTGGCCGTCGGGCTTGAAGCGTACCTTGGTGCCACGGCGCTTGGTCTTGCCGGTGACGGCCAGCGACGCCTGGGGTTTCCCACGTTCATAGCGTTGTTCGAATACCTGGCCGTCCTGCCAGATTTCCAGCTCCAGCCATTCAGACAGGGCGTTGACGACCGAGATGCCGACACCGTGCAAACCGCCGGACACCGTGTAGGCACCCTGCTCGAATTTGCCGCCGGCGTGCAGAACGGTGAGCGCCACTTCCGCGGCGGATTTCTTTTGCGTGGAATGCATCCCGGTGGGGATACCGCGCCCGTTATCGATGACGGTCACGCTGCCGTCGATATGGATCGTGACTTCGATGGCTTCCCCGAAGCCGGCCATGTGTTCGTCGACACTGTTGTCGACCACTTCGTAGACGAGGTGATGCAACCCGTCAACGCCCGTGCTGCCGATGTACATGGCAGGTCGTTTGCGGACGGCATCGAGGCCTTCGAGTACTTTGATTTGATCCGCGCTGTAACTGTCGGATTTGGGCTTGGCAGAGTTGTCCTGCTGGTCGTCCTTGGCCATTCAGCTCCTAGCAGGATACTGAACACGTCCGCCGGCGGCGTTCTCGCATCGCGGAGGCCCTCAACGTACCACGAGGGTACGCCTCGGCCCTCCACTCGCTGCGGCCTTGCCGGACGATTGTGTTGAGTATCCTGAAACAGGTCATGTTTGATGCTAGATCTTGATCGGCATCACGACGCATTTGAATCCGGGGCTCTCGGCTTCCTGTATCAAGCAGGGGCTCAAGGCCGTATCCATCTGCAACGAAACCGATTCTCCGTCCATGACGCTCAGGGCGTCCAAAAGGTATCGGGCGTTAAAGCCGGTATGAAGCGCTTCACCCTCGTAACGAGCCACCAACTCTTCCGTGGCTTCCCCATAATCCGGATTACTGGAGAACAACGTCATGCCGCCCGGGGCGAAGGACACCTTGACGGCATTGGCCTTGTCCTTCGACAACACCGACACACGGCGCAAGGCGCTCTCCAACAATCCCCGATCGACCACAATGCGCCTGCCGCTCTCCTTCGGCACCACCTGCTGGTAGTTGGGGTAATTCCCTTCCATGAGGCGGGACGTCAGGAGCAGGCCGCTCTTGCGGAAAATCATGAGGTTTTTCGTGAAGCCGATCAGCGGTTCTTCGTCGCCGCCCTCTTCGAGCAGGCGGCGCATTTCCTGAGCCGCCTTCTTGGGAATGATCGCCTTGATATCCTGCGCCAGCGGCTTCGCATTCGGGCTCCCGACTTCTCGCTCCGCCACCGCCAGGCGGTGACCGTCGGTGCCGACGAGACGCAACAGGGTCGACTTCTTTTCGGTCGTCGTCAAACTGACGAGCAGGCCGTTGAGGATGTAGCGGGCGTCGTTGTCGCCGGCGGCAAACAGGGTCTTGCGGATCAACTCCAACAGGCCTGCCCCGGCCAATGGCGTCAATCCTTCCCGTTCGATCGAGGGCAACGCGGGATAGTCGCTGCTCGGCAGGCCGACGACTTTGAATTGGCTCTTGCCGAATTGGATCGTGGTCCAGTTGTTCTCGCCCGAGGTGAGTTCGATCTCGCCGCTCGGCAGTTCCTTGATGATCTCGTACAGTTTGCGCGCTGAAATAGTGACGCCGCCGGCTTCCAACACCGTGGCCTTGTACAACCCTCGCATCCCGATTTCGAGATCCGTCGCGACGATTTCAGCCCCGTCGTGTTTGGCCTCCAGCAAAATGTTTGAGAGGATCGGCATGGTGTTGCGTTTCTCCACGACACCCTGCACGCGCTGCAGGCCCGTCAACAATTCCTCTCGTCCGATGCGTACCTTCATGGTCGGTCTCCCTCAGAGGGCTTCACGCCCTCAAGATCTGTTCTTTCAAGCCTTCCAGCGTCGTGTGCAGCGCGCTGTCGGCCTCTTTGGCTTTCGTGATCTGCCGGCAGGCGTGAATGATCGTGGTGTGATCCTTACCCCCGAACTGGCGGCCGATCTCAGGAAATGAGGCGTCGGTGAGTTCCCGGCAGAGATACATGGCGATTTGGCGGGGATGCACCAGCGTTTTACTCCGCCGGCGCGATTTCAGATCGGCAATTTTCACATGGTATTTCGATCCCACCGCCTCTTGGATGTCTTCGATGGACACGATCTTCTTTTTGTCGCCGATGAGATCGCGTAAGACGTTCTTCGCCATCTCCAGCGTAATGGCCTGCCCCGTGAGCGAGGAATAGGCGCCGACCCGCACAAGCGACCCCTCCAGCTCGCGGATATTGTTCTTCATCGTGTTCGCCAGAAAGTGAATCACGTCTTCGGGAAGGGCAATCCGTTCATCCTCGGACTTCTTCCGCAAGATGGCGATCCGGGTTTCGACGTCCGGCGGCTGCAGATCCGCGATGAGCCCCCATTCAAACCGGGAGCGAAGCCGCTCTTCAATATCTGGCATGTCTTTCGGAAAGCGGTCACTGGAGAGGACGATTTGTTTATGCGCTTCATACAGCGTATTGAAGGTGTGGAAGAATTCTTCCTGCGTCCGTTCCTTGCCCGCCAAAAACTGAATGTCGTCGATCATCAACATATCGACGTTGCGATAGCGCTTCCGAAGGTCGATCATCTTGTCGTAGCGAATGGAGTTGATGACCTCGTTCGTGAACTGTTCCGTCGTCAAATAGGCGATCCGCAGATCACTGCGCTCGGCCAGATAGTTTCCAATCGCATTCAACAGGTGAGTTTTCCCCAATCCCACACCGCCATACAGAAATAACGGGTTGTAGGCTTTTGCCGGTTGTTCGGCCACGGCCATACAGGCTGCGTGGGCAAACTGGTTTCCGGCGCCGACCACGAAGCTTTTGAAGGTATATTTGGGATTGAGTTGAATACCGCGTTTGGAGCGCGAGGCCATGAATCCTCGCCCGGCCGTATCCGCCGCAGAGTGATCGGGCTGCGCTTGAGCGGGAGGCTGCTTCTGGCTGACCACGAACGAAACGTCCATACGCCCGCCGCCCTGGGCCGCCGAGACCGCTTCCGCCAGCAGATCGTGATAATGCTCTCCCAACCAGTCGCCGAAAAACTTGTTCGGAACGGCGAGATAGGCGGTCGTCTCTTCAATCCGGTCCAGCACCACCGGAGTGAACCAGGTTTCGTAGACCTGTTTCGGCACCTTCTCCTGAATATACTCCAATGCGTCGTTCCACATCTGATTCATTTTATTATTTCAATCACTTACGAATGTTCACAGGCTTATACACAGGTGTGGACAAATACATAGGACCACGCGATTCTATTGATGCGACGCTGGAGATCGTTTCGGCGTTCCTGTGGACATCGAATCCTGCCTATAATCACTGCGATCCCCCGTGCACAGGCTCCCTCACGTTATCCCTGAAGGCCCCATGCCTTATACACCATCTCATCAACATGGGCCAGGATCTTCCATCGCCAACACCCGTGCAGTACTTCACGCTCATCCACAGAACCCACACGTCCTACTCCTACTCCGACGGCTCCGGATCTTCTCTTTATTAAGAAGATAGATAAGAGAAGAGCTTCCGGATCACAGCACAATGGTCGAATGATGCTCAGCAATCAAGGAGACCAGCTCTCGATAGGAAATCTGTTTTCCGGAACCACCTTGAACCGATGTGCCGGAGTCAGGCTGAAGAATGTAGATCGGACCGGGAAATGAAGGGGGCGTTGGAACGGCAGCTTCCAGAAGTACGAGAGAGACCCGATCAGCCAGTTGGGTATCGGCCGCAGATGGTAACAGCGACTCGGCCGGATCCGAAATCGGCTGGCGAAGAAGATACAGCGTCTTATGCTCTCCCATACAAACTCAGCCTTCCTAAAACACTAAGACCCGGTCCGCAGAGGCCATGGCCTGCCGGGCGGATTTTACCGTACCGTCGGTGACGGCGAATCCTTCCTGGATGTCAGGACGCGGCCCGGACGGATAGACGAGAATAAATGGAATCTGGAGATGTTTGAAGGAGGGGAGATATTTTTCGAGAATCTCCAGATCGACAATGTCGTCTGATTCTTCAGCCAGGAGATGAACCGCCGGTCCCATCAGAATGACGGTGATCGGATTTTCACCTGCAGCCAATCCCAGGGCAATGCGAAGCGCCTCGACGGGAACAGCGGATGTCAAAGGATTTGTACGGATAATCAAAGCAATGGAAGCGGTCGCGGCCACAATTCAATCCCTCAGGAACATTAGGTAAAGGCCAGAAATCGGTCGCAGCCGTTCACGATATTCGAGAGCACGACTAACCCACAGAGTGAGATGCGGGGATCGAGCTGATCCGTCGAGACTCCATGTTGCTGGCATCCGTACGCACAGACGAACAACTTCATCCCCCGACCGACGAGTTCCGCATACCGGGGGTCACGAAGATTCTTCACCCCTTCGTCGATGCAATACAGATACACGTCGGCACCCTGGCGTAAGGCTTCAGACGAAAGCGCGGCCACCGTCTCCACGCTGGGGTGTGACGGGGGTGTGGATAACAGGAGACCAATCTTGATGGCGCCCATAAGAAATCTGCCTGTGGAAAAACTTTAGTAGTTCTTAATAATCAAATACTTATATATTTAAATCTGCAAGCGGAGCGTACGAATTTTGGGCCGGAAAGTCAACTGGAAACTGAGCGGGATTACTTGTTGAGAAGTCGGTCTCGAAATGCGGTCGCGAGATCCTGGATGGGAACATCTTCCTGCGATTTCGTCTGCATATTACGGACGGTGGCGGTGCCTTTGGCGACCTCATCATCGCCCAGCAGAACAGTATACAGTGCACCAAGACGATCGGCTTGCCTGAGATGAGCCTTGAGTGACGCGGAGCGAAAATCCATATCCGCCGCTACACCAGCCCGGCGAAGTTCATCGAGCAGGACGAACCCGGCATCTGCGGCCTGCGTGCCGAAGGCCGCGACATACACCCTCGGGGTGGAGGGTACGATGAACGACTCGGGCAACATCAACGCAATCCGTTCAAGGCCAACGGCAAATCCTACCGCCGGGACAGCTGCGCCACCGAGCTGTTCGACGAGACCGTCATAGCGTCCGCCGGCACCCACCGCGTTTTGCGCCCCTAGGTGCGAGCAGGTGACCTCGAAGGCTGTGAGGCAATAATAATCGAGGCCCCGGACCAGCCGAGGATTCAGATGAAACGGAATGCCTACCGACCGGAGGCCTGCCGTGACCCGTTCAAAATGGTCTCGTGCCGGCGGTGACAGAGAATCAGCAAGGCCAGGTGCCTCTTCCGTGGCGGCACGGCATTCCGGTACCTTACAGTCCAAGACTCGCAACGGGTTCGACTCGATCCGTCGCTGACAATTCCCGCAGAGTCGGCTTTCGACACCCTTCAAAAACGCCACGAGTAGCGGTTTATACCGGGCTCGGTCGTCGGCGTAGCCGAGGTTGTTGATTTCCAGGGTCAACCCCGGCAGTGTGAGATCAGAGAGCATTCTCCACAGAAGCGACAGCACTTCCACATCAGCCCGTGGATCGGACACACCGAAGGATTCCACTCCGAACTGGTGAAACTGCCGCAGGCGCCCGGCCTGTGGCCGCTCGTGCCGGAACATGGGACCGGCGTAGAAGTATTTCTGTGGCCTGGGATCGGCGGCTCGGTTGTGTTCGATGAACGCCCGAACCGTACCGGCAGTCCCTTCCGGTCGCAAAGTCAGGGACGAACCGTCGCGATCGGCGAAGGTGTACATCTCTTTTTCAACGATGTCTGTCGTCGCCCCGATACTGCGGGCAAATAGCGTGGTGGTCTCGAAGATCGGGACGCGAATTTCCTGGAATCCGTAATTAATCGCCCAGCGCCGCGCGGTATCCTCGATGAATCGCCAGCGGGGGGACTCTTCCGGAAGCAGATCTTTGACGCCTTTGATGGCCTTCACATCATGGCTCTAGTCGTGGGTTCGCGGTCGTTCGAGCGGGACTATAACGGCGGGCTCGCCGGCAAGTCAACGCAATGGGCCGTCTATGCGGTGAAACAGGACGAGGAACGACTCACGATGTGGTCATCGAACAACAAGTCCTACCTCGCTGAAGCTCGGGGTGACGATAGACGTCGAGGTTGCACCCTCTTCGCTGCGGGCGTATAGTGCCCTCCTTGTAAAAACGGCATGGCGCTGCTGCCGCTTCAGTACATTCGCTTCACAAGCCGCCCTGTCTCATACTTCAAGCCTATGACGACTTCAGCCCGTCGCGTGATCGCCCTGGCTCCGATGCCTCCGGAGAAGTCCGCCTATGCCCTCGCGCGGTATAGCCGGTCTCCGGACTCGATTGAAGACAGCATCAAGTGGGTGCACGGCCATTCATCCGAGAAATTCTGGGAACAGTTTTATTTCGACTATGGGCATGGTTCGATTGCGGACCTCGGCCACGTTATTATCTGCTTCGAGCAGATTTCGGAACTCGCCGCCATTCGATTGGAGGACGAACCGGTGTGGGATGGACAGGCCGAAGTCGAGCCGGTATCAGAATTTCGCCAGTTCCAGCTGGTTTGTCCCGAGTACCATTCGCGGGCAGGAAATTGAGGCGAGTTATTTGGGCATTCTGAGCGGGCTCGCGACGGTCTATCGCGCCCTGCATGACCCCTTGAGCCAGTTCCTCACCGAGCGTGAACCTCGCCCGGAGAGCATGACTCCTGCGGCGTATCAACGGGCCATCACGGCGCGCGCCTTCGATGTCACACGTTATCTGCTGCCCTTGGCGGCGCAGACCAATGTGGGGCAGGTGGTCAGCATCAGGACGCTCGAAAAACAGATCACCCGCCTCTTGTCATCGCAAATGCCGGAATTGCGCCAAATCGGAGAAGATTTGCAGGAAGCCTGTCGCAAGCCGCCGGTCAATCTGTGGGGTGAGTTGTCCGGCCAGGCGGCCGGATTAGGTGAGCCGATGGCTCCCACCCTGGCGCGGTACGCGAAGCCGAACGTTTACCAAGCCGAAGTGTATAGTGACTTGGCTCGCTACGCGAAGGATGTGCTGAAGGGCACGGGCTTGGATCAAGCATCCGCCTATGGGGCCGCGGAACCGGTGGATTTGATCGAGCCTCACGACCCGTTGGACGAAGTGGTGACCACGCTGCTGTATCGGGCATCCCAAGCTCCCTACCGAAAGATTCTCGCCGTCGTCCAAGGCTGGACCGAAAAACAAAAGCAGGACACGTTGGAAGTCGCGTTTCAGAAACGCGGGCCGTATGATGAATTGATCAAGGAATTCCGCAGCGGGTATGCCTTTATCTTCGACGTCATGATGGATATCGGTGGGTGGCGCGACATGCATCGGCACCGCCGGTGCCAACAGGTGCAGCAGAATTTCACCACGGTGCACGGGTTCGAAACCCCGCCCATCCTGGCTGAGGCCGGGCTTGAACAGGAATATCGAGAGGCGATGGGGCATGTGAAAACGGATATCGAACGGCTGAAGAAATCCAGCCAGGAGGCCGCGCTCTACGCCATTCCCTTCGGGTTTTCCATGCGCTGCTGTTCAAGATGGACTATGCCGAAGCGGAATACATCGCAAAATTGCGATCCGGCGTGAAGGGGCACTGGTCCTATCGCACCATCGCCTGGCTCATGAAAGAAAAAATTGCCGCACGGTATCCCGTCCTCGGCGCGCGCATGCAGGCGACCTCGCCGGATGTGCAGGATGCCTTGACGCGCTGACCGGCGCACCGAGCCTTCTCATGAATCAGCCTCTCAACCAGATCGAAACGGCCCTCCTTGCGGGCGACTGGGACCGGTTAGGGTATGAAGCCGGAGCCTGGGTCCGTGCGCTCGAAGCCGCCGGCGAAAAGGATCCACCGTGCTATTTCGCCTTGAATGTCACACACCTGATTCGCGCCGAGTATGCCGACGCGTGGCGGGTGCATGCTCAGGCGCTGCAGGAAACGGGGGACATCGAGCGGGTGGGGGAATGGGTGCAAGCCGTCCTGAAACAGCATCCCGACAATCCGCACATGAACCTGGTGCAAGGCATGTTTCTGGCGCAGTCCGGCCAGTCGGAGCAATCGGTGGTGTTCTACAAAGAAGCCGCGCGCCTGGCGCCAGAGTCAGCCTATCCCCATTATTTTCTGGCTCAGATCCACGAGCGGGCGAACCATCTGGAAATGGCGATCAAGGAATATCGGGAGGCGGTGAAACTCGATCCGGCATTCGCCTCGGCCCGCACGAACCTGGGCGTCGCGTATCAGGAGCAGGGCCGGCTCGAGATGGCCATTCCTCAATATCGTGAAGTGATCAAGCTCAATCCGAACGACGGCGTCGCCCATGCGAATCTCGGCTGTGCGCTGGCGGAGCAGGGGAAGTTTGAACCGGCGCTCCAGGCCTACAAGGAGGCCCTGCGTCTCAATCCAAACGATGCGGAAATTCACTTCGCGCTGGGCGGGGTCTACGAAACGAAAGGCCGCATGGATCTCGCGGTCAAGGAATACCGCGCGGCCACGGAAGCCAATCCGGAACTCGCCCCGGCTCACACCGCGCTTGGCTGGTTGTTAATGGAGCAATCCCGACCGAGCGAGGCCATGGAGGCATTCAATCGCGCCGTGAAGGCCAACCCTGAGGAAGCGCAAGCGCTCTATGGCATCGGGAGAATCTATGCTGCCAAGGGCAAACGGGAAAGTGCCGCCGAAAACTTCTCCAAAGCCATCCGCTTCGAAAAAGACCCCGCCAAGAAAAACGCCATCATGAACGCCCTCTTCGCCAGCGGTCAGACAGGGGACTGAAGGCCCGCAGGTGATCCTTCATGGCTCACCGGTCGTGTGCGACAGGAGCAGCGTGAGAGCAGCGTAAGCTACGGGATCGAGTGTGGATGGTTCGAGCGCAGAACGAAGTGGATCGCCTGTGTCAGCAGACGGTTTAGAGCTCCCGGATGGCGCCTTGCAGGACGGTCATCTGGGTCATGGGGTCGCCGGAGGCCTGGAGTTCCGCGCGGATCTGTTCTTTGAGGTAGTTGGTGTAGCCGATTTTGTCGATGAGGAGGTCGAGGAAACGTTCGGAGGACAACAGGCTTTGTGCCTTCAGTTCGTCGATGGTCTCGTCGCTCACCGGCACATAGCTGGTGCCGATATGGAAAATGATGTTGTAGTGGCGATCGCGCCCGAGCCGTTCGAACCGTAGTCCCTTCACGTGCCGTCCTTCCTCTTACAGGCCAACGGGGGCACATTGTAGACAATCATCCCTGAGAAGACAAGGTCGGTCTCGGGCTCTGCGGGCTCGCCAGCCGTGGCTTCCGCGTCACCCGATCAGGATTTGCCGCTCTTCTTCCCGAAATATTCCCGCCGGCTGACGGACACATCAGACACGAACATGACCCCTGAGTGGCGGTCGAACAGCGGCCGTAATCCGGCCGAGACGGGCTCCACCTTTCTTCCGGCACCACCGCCATGATCATGACCAGGCTTTCCTGTTCGCTGAACATGAAGTGCGCCTCGCGCACGCCATGGTGTCCCTTGCCGGAGATGTTGCCGATGATCGTGTAGCCGGTCGCTTCGACCTTGTCGAGTAATTCCGTGACAAACGGCCGATGTTCTCCGGACACGATGACGCGGATTTCTTTCATGGGATGCAACGTGAGTACGGCCATGTCTCGACTCCTTTAAAAGTGATCGTCCTGTGCGACAGCGAACGGTTACCCAGCCTGTATGGTCTCGCTCGGATGTTGAACCCTTCGCCATACTCCAGACGGCATGTAGCGATACCAGGTGCCGTCCTCAGGGTCCAGCGCGGCCAGGTGGACCCACTCGTTGTGATAGAAATGTTGCAGGATTTCATGCCGCGCGATGAGTTTTTCGATTCGCGGGCGCGAGGCTTCCACCAGCGTCATCAAGCGCATCGGCTCATGATAAGGCAGCTCATCGTTCATGACGGTTTGCCAAGCCAGGCCCAGGCGAAGATCGCTCCAGGGGCCGGACATGACCCCGACGCGGCCAACCACGTTGTGATAAATCTTGCTCCCGCTTCCATACACGTCGTTATCCACGGCCGAGAAATAATGCTCCATGTTGATCCACTGTGCCACCACTTGCGGGGCGGTGAGGAGCACTTCGAGCGATCGATCCGTCGGGTCTTCGCGATGATCATAGGATTGCAGAAAGATGCGCCCAGAGAGATTCAGTCCCTTCGTCAATTCCCGCCGGCCGATAATGAAAGCGGTGTTTCCGGACAGGCCCCACTCGGGCCGCACCTGACCCCAGTCCGCGCTTCGTGCAGCGACATGCCCCGATGCCTTGTCCAAGGGCAGGACGGCGCCGACGTCGGGAAATCTGGTACAGCGTTCCTGGCTGGTGAGCTGGGCTGCCTCCCGCAAATCGTCATATAGGCGAGCCACATCCTTGCGGTGGGTCGGGGGCGCGTCTTCGAGATCAAACAGCTGTACCTCATCGGTCGTGGTATCGACCTGTCCCGCAAGGAAATGCGTATCCGGGGGAATGAGGATGCCGCGTTTCGCCAGCCGTTCGCGCACCGGAGCGCGGTTGGCCATCGCGGCCAGCGCACGGGCATTCGGTTTCCCCTCGTTCCCGCCGCAGGCGCCGCAGTCCAGCGCCGACTCAAACGGGTTGTTTTCCGTCGTGCTGCCGTGGGCACAGAAGAGCACCAGCCGGGCGAAATTTCGCACCAAGCCCATCATACGCAAGGCCGTTTCGAGGGTCAGGACCTGCTCGTCCAGCGTGAAACCGGTGCGGGTGATGCGTTCTTTCTGGCGAGAGGCCGCGCGTCGATTGATGCGGTAATGCCGCCGCAGTTCATCCACAAACGCGGTCAGTTGCTCGCTGGACAGATCAACCGCCCGGGCGGCCTCACTGAGAAATGGTTCCACCGGCGCGTCCTCGTCCAAGGCCCAACGTCGCAACGCCTCGACGAATTCCGCCTCGACTCGCGAACCATGCAGGCCAAGCCGGTCACGCAGGGCCTTCCAGATCAGGGCGCGTTGCTCGGAAACCACCATTTCTTCGGTTTCCGCGGGCGCCAGCTTGTGAACGGTTAAAATCGTGGCGATCGGCGGAACGAACAACCGGCGGATCCAGCTCGTCAGGCGTTTGTAGATGGCCGGCAGGAAGGTCTTGCCCATCATGGGCAGGGCGTAAAACCAGCCGAGCGATTCGACCATCACATACGGCGTGACGACGTTTTCCTTCAAGTCGTGCAGGAGCGTGTGACCCGCGTGGACCAGTTTCGCCCGGGACTGATGTTTGGACACGTAATGGTCCAAGTAGCTGCGCGGGATTTCGCGAACCTCGTTCTTCGCGCGCATGATGACCGGAAACTGCTCCGTGTCATGCTCCTTGCCCCAGGCGCGGTACCGGATGAGAGCGGCGAAAAATCCTGCGAAGCCGTAGGTCTCGTTGGCGCCCGTCAACTCCAGATGACGGCGGAACGGCTCGGATCGCACATCGATGCAAAAAACCGATTGAGACTGGGGGCGGACCGGCGGTTGACCGTCCGGGGCAGCCGGTTGCGGTTTGGTCGGCGCACGCCGGAGCAGGCCGAACAGATGATCCTGATAGCCGGCCTCAAAGGCTTTGAGCCAGACCGGGCCATGGGCTGATTCGGGAAATGCGGCCATCCAATCCAGGAGCTGGCGAAGGGCGGTCGGGTGAGCGTCCATCAACAGGGTCGGCACGATGTCGAGTGCCCGGGCGAGCGTGAGCAGGCGTCGTGCCATAGCCCGCTGCGCAGCCCGTTCGCGACGCGGGCCGAATTCGATCTGATAATGATGAGTGAGTTGCTCCCAGTCGCGGGAGAGAGCCGCCCTGTTTTGTTGACGACCCGGTTGCGCATGCAGGCGTGCCACCCGATCGGCATAGGCGGCCGGCAAGCGGCCGGCGACCCATTCCTTGCGCATGAAGTATCCGGCCGACTGCTGGTCCATAAACCGCAGCACGGCGCGATAGTTTCCCTCGATGCCTAATTCTTCCTGGCAGACTTTCTCGACAAGTTCGCGCACATACCAGAGACGCACGGCGAGAAATTTCACCAGACCGACAGGGTACGCCTGTTGCCAGGCATAGTCGTTTTCCTCGGCCCGCCATTTGATGAAGCCGGCCCACCCGGGAAGAGCGGCGAGTTGAAGGGAAAGATAGTCCTGCCGGAACTCTGCCGGGATCGCCAAGGCCTCAAGACAATCCAGGACCGCGTCTTCCGGATGTTCAGGCAGCGCAGCAATTTTCCGGCGACTCTCGGCAATGCCGCAGGTCGCCCATTCATTGGCGGCAACCTGTTTCCAAGCCGCATACAGCCCCTGCCGCCGTCCCGGCATCGACCAGGTCGCATGACCTTCGTCGAGGAAGGCTTCACACCATTTGATCAGTTCGCTGTTGATCTGCTCACCGATCCGGGTGCCCAGGGTCCGGTCGCACCAGTTCGATAAGGTGAGGTCCCGTCCAAGACCGGCCACATCCTCGCGTACCGTGGCGGCCATCCGTTCCTGCACGGTTGGCACGGAAAAGGCGACGAGGCGTTCGGCCAGGATGTCCACTTGTTCGTCGTTCGGTTCGCGTTCCATGAGCCGGTCGAGGGGTTCCTCGGCCGGGCGGCACAGACCATGGGTCAGGCAGGCGCGCATGACTTCCCGCTGCGAAATGCGGCAGGACCCGAGGTCGACCTCTTCATCTTTCGCCGGAGAGGCCAAGGCGTCGTCGATGTGGCGAATCAGGATCCGTCCTGTTTTGACGTATCGACGGTACAGGTCGCCGGGCAGGTATCCGTGGCCGCCAAGGAATTGCTGGCCACGGCGGACGGTTTCGGTAAACGGCAGATACTCGAGGCTGTGCAGCGGATTATGGTGCACGAAGGTTCGCATGGGCCAGTACTGCGCGATGACTTCGCTGGCAAGCCGGATCATGCCGCGCAATTCCATGCGGCGCGGTTCGAGATCGGCCGGCTCGTCGGTGCGAATCACCGGGTCCATGGTTCACCCTTCATGGCGACCGTGGCGGATGGACTGGGGCTGTGCGACTCGAAGATCCGGGACGGGGCTATCCCCAAGATCAGAAGTAATAGCAACACCAGCATCAGGGAGATCCATTCCGTCTGTCGCAAATCTTCGTGCCGGATGTCCAGACGCGGCCGACCGAACACCACCTGTTGGATCAGATCGGTGTAGTACCACGAGGCGGTGAGCCAGACGAGCATGATGATGGCGAACGGTCCGGACGGCGCAAAGGCGGGGGTGAGCAGCATGCCGAGGAAGCCGGAAAACACGCCGAACGGCGGCATGCCGAGGGCGGCAAGCCCAAGCAGCGCCAGGAGGGTGCTGAAACGAGGCATGGGATACGCGAGCCCGCCGAGGGCCCGGAAATCGATATCCCCGTACCGCGCGCGGATGGCATACCACACCATCAAGAGTCCGCTAGTGGTGAGTCCCACGGCACTGAGATAGACCAGGGCCTGGACGGGTGCGGTTCCCGTATCTGCCACGTACCACCAGAGCATGCAGAAGAATGCCAATGAGGCGTATCCCAATCGCGGCAGCGGATGCGACTGAATTAAGGCCCGCAGCGAGCCATACACGGCGCCGGCCAATGCCAGGAGAGCCACTGTCTGGAGTACCGTACCGGAAAGTGACGGCAGCAGCAGGAACAGGGTCTGGAATCCGACCGTCGGCAGAATAAACGCCAACAAAGCGGGAAGATTGCCCGGCAGTCCGCTCAGTGTTGCCACGAATCCGCTGTGCAGGGGCAATAAAGGAAGAAGCGTGGCGCAGGTGACCAGCGAGGCGATCGTTGAGGCTGGTGCCGGAAGCGTCAACGCCATCAAAGCCGTGATGATGCCCAAGCCGAATGAAGACATCCCTCGCCAGGTTGCCGGCGCAGAGCCCGGTTGATGACGATACAGCAAGCCGCTGACGAGACTGAGGAGCAGTATGAGCAAGAGCTCGTGCGTCGCGGCGTGACTTGTGAGAGTCGCCAGCGCCACACCGAGCAGGATCAGGGTCATTATCCAGGCGGAACTGTTATCCCGGTGCAAGGGCTGCCCCAGCAGCGTCAGAAACGCCATAGCCGGTGGCAGGCACAACAGCGATATGGCGGCGGCCGCTTCACTCTGTGCCAGGGAGCAGCCGATGACGGCGACCAGACTTAGTCCGGCCGTCGTCAAGGCCACCGTCTTCATTCGCTGAAGGGAGGCCCTCATCAGCATGGCAAGGCTTGCGCCCAACAGGGGAACGGCCAGGAGCAGCCAGGGTGTCATCCAGCTCTCGATCACGGCCGGACTCCGATTACCAACGCCGGAACGCCACGAGACATGCGCAGTTTGAGTGCCGTCACGATAGCCGTTTCTCCAGGCGATGCGCGATCTGCGTGACGAAGCGGCCGATGTTGAGATACAGCTGATCCAGATACAGCCGGTTCATGAACAGGACATACAGGCGCACGAGGAACGCTTCGATCCATCCGGGGATGGTTATCGTGCGTCCGTGGGCATGGGCATACAGATAGACCCAACTCAGAATCGTCAATAACGTCGTGCCCATGACCAGGCTGTCGAAGAGCCGTCCGGGCAGCGCGGCGGCCTTGAAATAGGAGGCCACCTCTTCGGGGTTCGGGTACAGAAAATGAGTAAAGCTCTCTACCGCAAACAGATAGGTGAAGACGACGATGATCAGAGTCACCAGCATGGCGGCAGACACCTTCCAGGAGGCCACGGCGCGAATGCGCGTCAACGAGAGGATCGCCTGCGAAGAGGTGACCCAGATGAAGAACAGGAAGATCACGGTCCCTTGTGATTCGAGCAGCGGAATTCTCAACACGCCGTGAGTGACCAACAGAATGACCAGGGGCAGCAAGAGGGTCGTGAAAAATCCCGTTGAACCAGGTCAGGTTGGAGAATTCGCTTTCCTCTGTCTCCCGGTCGATGGGCGGGAACGAGGGTTCCTGGCGGGCCTTATGAATCACGTTGCCGCAGTTCAGGAACACCGTCCCTTTGAACAGTCCGTGTGCGATCAGGTGGAAGACGGCAAGGGAGAAGGCCCCGAGGCCGCATTCCATGATCATGTAGCCCATCTGCCCGATGGTGGAAAATCCTAGGGTCTTTTTGATGTCGTTCTGTGTCAACATCATGGTGGCGCCGAGGATCGCGGTGAGCATGCCGATGACGAAGACGACGTGCAGCGTCGTCGGGCTCAGGCCATACAGCGGGGCGAGCCGGTTCAGCAGGAACCCTCCGGCGTTGATGATGCCGGCGTGGAGCAGCGCATGGATCGGAGTCGGCGCGTACAGCGATCGCGGCAGCCAGGTATGGATGGGAAATTGGGCCGATTTTCCCATGGCGCCGCCGAAAATGAGCAGGGTCACCGCGGTGACGCCGTCCATGTTCCAGCCGAGCTCCGGCCAGATCGACAAGGTCGCCGGCGTCTCCGCAGCGCGTGTGAACAGCGTGTGAAACTCGAACGTGCCGTAGAGCGAATAGGCCAGGACAATGCCCGCGAGAAAGGCCGCATCGCTGAGTCGTAACGTCGTAAACGTATTGGACGCGCCGGACAGGGTCGCCGCATGCCCGTGATTGTGTGCGAGGAGAAACAACAGCCAGGAGAGAATCTGCCAGAAGATGAAGAGCATCACAAGATTGCCGCTGGACACCATACACAGCAGGACGCTGGTGGTGATGGCAAGCATACCCAGATACCGGCGATACCCGCGATCCTGATACATGTACCCCATGGAATAACGATAGATAAGCGTGGTGACACCCGTGATCAGGACCATCATGACGGCGCTGAGCCGGTCGATGTAGACGCCGATGGGGAATGCAAGATTGGCGATAGCGGCTGGATCGTACAATTGAAACATGATCGGACCGTCCGATATGACCACGATGAGAATGATGAGCGAGCCGAGGAAGGACGCAGCGATAGGAAACAGGCCTGATCGGGCCTTCTGCTCCTGGTCCGCACGATCGCCGGTCATCACGATGCCGGCCGTGAGTAACGGCAACAGTGGGACGAGGGCTAAGAAGGACATGCGAACCCCTTGCTGGCCATGAAAAGAAAAGGCCAGCCGACGGTCCTTCACATAAGGAACCAACGACTGGCCTGCACTGTCCCCGGCCTTTCCCGAAAAGGAAACACCGGCAAGACCCTACTGCCTGTCTGCGTACATCAATGGAGTGGGTCCGGGCCGCGCACGGATCACGGCCTCTCGTCGGCACCACCGGAAAACTGGGTTAGATGTATCCGTGAACCCCACGCAATTGCAAGAGAAAACTCCGCACCGACGAACCGACCGCATGGGCGCCACACTCGGTTGAGGCTCGGATGGCCGGGTTTCGGCAGTGGGCATCGATGGGGGTGGAGTCCTGCGGCGGCCGTGACTATAATCCGGTCGTCCATGTCTCTATCACCAGGGAGCAAGATGTCCGTGCCGGTGCCCAGCAAAGGAGAAAAGGAAGCCGCCGTTCGTACGGCGATCATCAAATTCGAACAGGAGTTTCTGGGGCGCGGCCCCGACGAGGTCCGCGTGTTCATTGTGCGGGACATGCTGGTCGTGCGACTGAAGGGGGTGCTCACGCCGGCTGAGCGACAACTGGCCAAAACGGCCGAAGGCGTCGATATGGTCAAGCGGCTGCGTCAAAACCTGATTGCCCAGGGGCGTGAACGACTCTGTGAACAGGTGGCGGATCTCATCAGCGCCAGAATCACCGCGCTGTTCACCGACATCGATACGGTGGTCGGTGAGCGCATCTTCGTCTTCACCTTGGAGTCCGACCTCGAGGCCAATTTTCGCTGAGATGAGGAAAGGGTGGAGTGAGCATCCAATGACGCAGCACAGCCTGGAGTCCCTCACGTTCGAGAACAGCTACGCACGCCTGCCGGAGGTCTTCTACGCGAAGGTGAATCCGACGCCGTTTCGCGCCGCGCCCTTTCTGATCAGCGCGAACCCGGCGGCGATGGAATTAATCGACCTCGACCCGCGGGAAGCGGCACGACCGGAATTTGCCGGAGTTTTCGGCGGCAGCCTGCTGGTGCCGGGGATGGAGCCGCTGGCGATGTTGTATTCCGGCCATCAGTTCGGGGTGTACGTGCCTCAGCTCGGCGATGGCCGGGCGATTCTTCTGGGGGAAATCGTCAACGGACGCGGGGAGCGCTGGGATCTGCATTTGAAAGGCGCGGGCATGACCCCATTCTCCCGCGACGGGGACGGACGGTCCGTCCTTCGTTCGGCCATTCGTGAATACCTCTGCTGCGAAGCGATGCACGGACTCGGCATTCCGACGACCCGCGCCCTCTGTCTGGTGGGCAGCGACGATAAGGTCTATCGCGAACAGGTGGAAACCGGCGCCACCATCGTCCGCATGGCGCCTTCCCATGTGCGGTTCGGGACTTTCGAAATTTTTTATTACCGGAAGCAGCATGAGCACCTGCAGCGATTGGCTGATTACGTGATCGAGCTGCATTTCTCCGATCTTGCGCAAGCCAACGACAAATATGTCCGTTTTTTTGCCGCAGTGGTCGAGCGCACGGCGAAACTCATCGCGCAGTGGCAGGCGGTCGGCTGGTCCCACGGCGTGTTGAACACCGACAACATGTCGATCCTGGGACTGACACTGGACTATGGCCCCTATGGCTTCATGGACGATTACGATCCGGGCTTCATCTGTAACCACTCCGACTACAATGGACGGTATGCGTTCAATCAACAGCCTTACATCGGGCTGTGGAATCTGAGTTGCCTTGCACAAACTTTGTTGCCGCTGGCACCCAAAGATGAATTGAAAGCGGTTCTCGATGGGTATCAGGTGACGGTCGACCGGCATTATCGGGATTCCATGCGAAAGAAACTCGGCCTGCGGGAGGATCGCGGGGAAGATGAGGCGCTGCTCCAGGAATTGAAGTCACTCATGGTCGGCAGCCGTGTCGACTACACCGATTTTGTGGCGAGAACTCGGGACCTTTTCATCCGATCCTGCGGCGAAGAACGAACGGCTCCGGGAGCATTTCCTGAATCCGGAGCGGTTCGATGCCTGGGCAGGAGAATATCGTGAACGCTTGCGGAGCGAAGAGAGTCGGGATGACGAGCGACGAGCCGGCATGGAGCGAGTCAATCCCAAATACGTGCTTCGTAATTATCTCGCTCAAGGGGCCATCGAGAAGGCGCAGCAAAAAGATTATTCTGAGATCGACCGGCTCTTGAACCTGCTCCGCGATCCCTATACAGACCAGCCCGGCATGGATGCTTACGCCGCTGCGCCGCCGAACTGGGGCAAGCATCTCAGCGTAAGCTGTTCGTCGTGATCCGAACATTGGTCGGACGGCTTGTGATAACGAGCATGAGGTCATGTGATGCGTTTTGAAAAACTCGGCGGTCTCACGGTTCGCCTGACCGGCGGGACTGACGGCAAAGGCGGCGGCAATGGCCCATGGGTGATGCTGCTCCATGGATTCGGCGCGCTCGGCGATGACCTGGTTCCGCTCAGCGAATATCTGGACGCGCCTGCAGGCACGCGGTTTCTCTTTCCCGAAGCGCCGATCCCAATACCGATGGGCTTCGGCGATTCGCGCGCCTGGTGGATGATCGATATGGCACGCATCCAGGCCGATCGGGCGGTGGGCAAGATCCGGGACATGTCCGGCGAAATCCCCCGTGGACTGCTGGAAGCCCGCGATCGGGTGAAAGTTCTGCTGGAGGATGTGCACAAGAAATTAGGGGCTGATCCTGCGCGGACCCTGCTGGGAGGCTTTTCACAAGGCGCGATGTTGTCCTGTGATGCGCTGCTGCATAGCACGCTTCCATACGCCGGGCTGATCCAACTATCGAGCACGTTAGTGGCCAGGCAAGAGTGGGCGCCCCTGCTCACGAAACGGAAGGGGTTGCCGCTCTATCAAAGCCACGGCACGCAGGATCCGATTTTGCCGTTCAGCATGGCCGAGCGGTTGCGTGATGAATTCCACCAGGCCGGCTTGGTTGTCGATTGGCAGCCGTTCCGGGGAGGGCATGAAATTCCCGAGCCTATTCTGCGCCGCCTTGGAAGCTTCATTCTGAAAACCCTCGTGTAAACATTCTGCGGGCTCTATGAAAAACTGGTTCTGATTGCCGCTCGAACTCCCGCCGAATGAAGCCGTCTGCTGATAAAGTGCCGTTGGATCCTGTATGGTGATGGCGATGGAAAATGATCGCAAAATGGCAGGGTTCCTCTCCACCCAGTCGGCCTACGATGAATGGGCCGAGGAGTACGACGACGAGGATCCCACCGTTCTTCTCGATCAACCGTTTCTCCTATCCATGCTGCAGCCATTTGCAGGGTGCCGAATTCTGGATCTGGGATGCGGGACCGGCCGCTACCTCCGTCTGGCAAGTCACAAGGCTGCGCTGGTCGGCCTGGATTTGTCCCGGGGCATGTTGGAGCGCGCCCGGCGCCAAACACCACCGGCCATAGGAGCGACCTGGGTGCAAGCGTCCGTTCAGCGCATCCCGTTCGTTTTACAGAGCTTCGACCGTATTGTCTCCGGTTTGGTGTTGGATCATGTTCACGACCTGGCTGATTTTTTTCGGGGTATCGCGACAGTGCTCCGGCCAGGCGGGCGTGCCATCGTGACGGCGGTCCATCCGGAGATGCAACGGAAAACCGGCTCGACGGTGCGATTTACGGCCGCGGGACGGGAATTTCGTACGGCAGGAACCATTCACCAAAAGGCCGATATCGTCACTGCCGTCCAGCAGGCAGGGCTTGCCATCGAGCAACTGCAGGAACCACCGGTCACAGAGCTCCTCATTGCTCGCCGGGCGGCTTGGAGAGATCGGCTCGGCTGTCCGGCGCTGTTATTATTAGCCCTTGCGCGCGCGGCGGATCATTATCATGACCATTGATGCCACCATGTTCGAAATACAGGCTACCGATCACAAGCGCATACGCGGCAACCGCATCGTCGGTAAGGATCGCCAGATCTTGTTCATCACCGGGTTTCTCTCCAAGCGCTGGGGCAATAAGAGCAAGGCGCTGGCCCAGTGGTGCCAGGAGCGAGGATGGGGATTTTGCTGTTTCGATTTTCGCGGGTGGGGAGATTCAGAAGGACAATGGGGCGACTATCGCCTGCTTCACTGGTTGGAAGATGCGGAAGCCGTGACGAACCTGCTGGCGGATGGCCCGCCGGTGACCATTGTCGGAAACTCCCTTGGAGGCTGGCTGGCCTGGCTCGTCGCGCAGGAGCAACCGGTCGTCGAAGAACTCATTCTGATCGCGCCGGCCTTTAACATGATGGACCTGCGGGCGGCGCAAATCTCCGTTGAGCGCCGCGAACAGTGGCAATCGGCCGGTTCTATGCCCTGGGATGACGAACCTTTGCACAAGGAGGCGCCGATTCCCTGGCATTGGGTCGAAGACAGCCAGGCTCTGTGGCGTCGTCGCTTCACCATGCCGCGTCGCGTCAAGACGACGATTTTGCACGGCCTGCAGGATACGGTGATCGATCCGGAGGGCAGTTGGACGTTCGTGCAGCATGTCCTGTCGCAGGACCCGGAGTTTCCTCTCGAACTGCTGTTGAAAACGGGCGATCATCGGCTGAGCAGTTCGGAGCATCTAGATACGTTTCGTCGGCTCGTGGTGAAGGAGTAACCATGCTGGTCTTAATCCATAAAGAATGCGGCGGTCCGGCGTTGGAGGAGTCTCCTGTCGGGGAAGTGTGCGCGGTTCCGGGTCAACCGGTTTCCATTTTCCTGCTTCAGCTGTCTGGAAGAAATCGTTGAACGAATCGGAATTGCGGCTGACAGAAGATTTGGGCATCTGAGACTAGCAGGATGCGGAAAAAATCCGCCAGCAGCGTTCTCGGGTCTCTCAGAGGCTCACCGTACCGTGAAAGTACGATTCGCCTCTTCGTTTTGCTGCGGTCTTGCTGGACGGCCTTTTTGCGCTTCCTGCGGTGTGTGTTGATTCGAGGCGGCATGAGGAGCGAGTAATTACATGACAAGCAATTTCCGCATTTCTCTAGAAAAGTGAGGAGTACATGTCATCGTTAGGCGCACATAACAGCGGACCAGATTCAGAAGGTCCTGACGTTCCCGAACCGTCCCATGCCGAAAAGGCCAGGACCTTAGTGCATCTTCAACAGACGGGCGGGCTTTCGACCATTTCGCGCAAGCAGCCCGGCTGGCCATTCGGGTCGGTGATGCCATATGGGTTGGACGATCAGGGGCAGCCGAGTTTTCTCATCAGCACCATGGCGATGCACACGCAAAACCTGCTGGGCGATCCTCGGGCCAGCCTCCTCATCACCCCACCGGAAAGTCAGCGGGATCCGCTGGGCGCGGCGAGGGTGACCTTGATGGGATCCGTCACGAAGGTGCCGAAAGGGGAAGTGGCACCGGTGCGCGAGCGATATCTCATCCGTCATGCGAACGCGTCGTACTGGGTGGACTTCGATGACTTCGCCTTTTTTCGTATGGCCTTGGCGGACATTTACTTTGTCGGCGGGTTCGGCTCGATGGGATGGGTGGCACCGGCAGACTACATGGCGGCGGCAGTCGATCCATTAGCAGAGGCCGCTGCGGACCTCATCCGCGAGATCAACACGCAGCAACAGGAGACGCTGCGGTTGCTCGCCCGCGAATGTGGCAAGCTGGACGCCGAGCAGGCCAGTATCACGACGATGGATCGATTGGGATTTCATCTGCGGGTCAAAGCACCCGATCGGATGCAGGGAGGAAGATTTGCCTTCACTGCCCCTGTCCGTAATGCTGGAGAAGCCCGCGCTGCGCTGGCCGATCTGGCTGCGAAGGCAAAGGCGGGAACTCAGGTGCTGCATTCCCTGTAGCGGCTCGGGGCGGTCCAGGACGACGAGGATTTACTAGACAGCCAACCTTATTTTCGGTCGATCGCTCGCAAGATCTCCGCGCGCAACGTTTCGGAGTGCGGGTTCTTCACTTCACGGCGGATGACGATATCAGTCGGGCTGACGGGCTTACCATAGTAGGCTCTGCTCCATTCATCCCTCGAGATGAGTGCCGCTCCTTCCAACGACACCCCCGCGAACAGGCCCTTGGCCCGCACGAATGACAACAAGTCTGCACTGAGGTTGGGCGTCGTCGCGCCGGAGACCCCTGCGCCGACCGGTCCGACGGCGACCGATCCATCTGCCCCGAGTTTGAAATTACCGAGGAGCAACGAATCCACCCCGCGCTGCGTCAGGACCAGCAGCACAACCTCCGACATCTGCGCGCCGAACTGAAAGCCGAAGCTGGCGGCCCCCATCGTGAAGAAGGCCGGCTCGCTCCATTCGCCGGTTTTTTCGTCCTTGGCGACGAAGACGCCACTGCCCCCGGCTGCGCCATAGATCAATGCGCCCTTCATGTATTGCGGCACGATGAAGAGGCCCTTGGCCTCTTGGATGTGGTCGCGGAACCAGGTCATGTTGGAATCGGCGAGAAAGTTCGAAAGGGTCATGCGCGACTGGTCCACCAGGTCGCGCTGCTCCCGGTCGTCGGCCAGGGCCGAAGCGACGTCCATCCAGACCAGTAGTGACAGGAGCAGGGCCACGATGAGGTAGCAGGACTTTCGCTGAATCCGTGCGTCTGGAATCATGCCCAGAGTCCCTCGCGCGGTTGTGAATAGGGCCGCGCTTTGTTATGGTCATCGATTGCACGATCGAACAGACGGTTCACACTCTACTGAGGATGGCTATGGCGACGAACGATAAGCAAGTTATTTTTTCACTGGTCGGAGTGGGCAAGGTCTATCCGCCCAAGAAACAAGTCCTGCGCGATATCTACCTGGGTTTTTATTACGGTGCCAAGATCGGCGTCTTGGGGTTGAACGGGTCCGGAAAAAGCTCGTTGTTGAAAATCATCGCGGGCGCGGACCCCAACTATGTGGGCGAGATCACCCGCTCGAAGGGCTATAGCGTCGGCTTGCTCGAGCAGGAGCCACAGCTCGACCCGAACAAAACCGTCAAGGAAGTCGTGGAAGAAGGCAAGAAAGAACTGGTCGCCTTGCTGCATGAATATGAAGCGGTGAGCAACAGCATGGGCGACGCGAGCCCGGACGAGATGGAAAAGCTCATCGACAAGCAGGCGCAACTGCAAGAGAAGATCGAAGCGGCGAACGGCTGGGAACTCGAAAGCGAGTTGGAGATCGCCATGGATGCGCTGCGCTGTCCGCCTGCCGATCAAAAAGTGAGCGTTCTCTCGGGAGGCGAAAAACGCCGCGTGGCCTTGTGCCGCCTCATGATTCAAGAGCCGGATATTCTGTTGCTCGATGAGCCGACCAACCATCTCGATGCCGAATCGGTGCAATGGTTGGAACAAGTACGTCCTTTTTCAGCAGTACAAAGGCACCGTCATCGCCGTCACCCACGACCGCTACTTCCTCGACAATGTCGCGGGTTGGATTTTGGAACTGGATCGCGGGCACGGCATTCCGTTTCAGGGCAATTACACGTCCTGGCTGGAGCAGAAACAGGAGCGGCTGGAGAAGGAAGAGAAGGCGGAATCCAAACGCAAGAAGACGCTGGAACACGAGTTGGAATGGATCCGGATGTCGCCGAAGGCCAGGCAGTCGAAGGGCAAGGCGCGTCTCAACCGCTATGAAGAACTGGTCAACCAGAAGCAGGACCAGCTGGCCGCCGATCTGGAAATCTATATTCCACCGGGACCTCGCCTGGGCGACGTCGTTGTGGAGGCGAAGGGGATCAGCAAGGCATTCGGCGACAATGTGCTGTATGAAAATGTGGAATTCAGCTTGCCGAAAGGCGGGATCGTCGGTGTCGTGGGCCCCAACGGGGCGGGCAAGACGACCATGTTCCGCATGATCATCGGCAAGGAAAAGCCGGATACAGGCACGATCCGGATCGGCGAAACGGTGAAGCTGGGGTATGTGGACCAAGCCGATTCGCTGGATCCCAACAAAACCGTCTACGAAATCATCTCCGATGGGCAGGACACGATCATGTTGGGCAAAGCCGAGGTCAACGCCCGCGGCTACTGCGCCCGCTTTAACTTCGCCGGGACCGACCAGCAGAAAAAAGTGAAGGATCTGTCAGGTGGGGAACGCAATCGTGTGCACCTGGCTCGCATGCTGAAAGAAGGGGCCAACCTCATCATCCTCGACGAGCCGACCAACGACCTCGACGTGAACACGCTTCGCGCCCTGGAAGAGGGGTTGGAAGGGTTTGCGGGCTGTGCGGTCATCAGCAGCCACGATCGCTGGTTCCTGGACCGCATCGCCACGCATATCATGGCCTTCGAGGGCGATAGCAAAGTGGTCTGGTACGAGGGCAACTATAGTGAATACGAAGCCGATCGGAAGCGCCGTCTCGGAAAAGAAGCCGACCAGCCGCATCGGATTCGGTATCGCAAGCTGACCAGAAATTAGCAGGCTGTTGAAAAGGGCTTCCAGCAGCGTTCTCAGTCGCACGCCTCCCTGCGACGTACCCGGAGGGTACGCCTCAGTCGGCGTGCTTCCTGCGGCCTTGCTGGAAAACCCTTTTGAACAGCCTGCGATGGTTCTTGGTTTGTCACTATTCTTGCCGGAGAAACATCCGTTTTTCCGATTCAGCCGTAGATTCACGCATGAGCACGTTACTGGACGATCCTTCGGCTATTGGCTGGCCCTGTTGCCTCGTGTCTGAGGCACCTCACGCATATCAAACGAATCTGGGCTTGTCGGCTGGGGATCAGACTGCATTGATTGCAGCGGCTAGCCGCCTCGTGGCGAAGGACCGCGAAGAGATGAACGGAATGGCCGAGTGGGCCGGTTTCTGGGGGACCAAGCCGGCGCTGTCTCGCATCCATGACCACGTCGACCGATAGGCATCGCATCTTCATCACGGGCGCCACCGGATACGTCGGGGCGCGGCTCATTCCGTTGCTGCTTGAGCGAGGGCATGCCGCGACGGCACTGGTTCGTGGGTCCTCTGCGAGGAAGGTCCCCGCGGGGTGCCGGGTCGTGGTCGGCGATCCGTTGAATGCAGAGACGTTTGCCGATCCTGTGCGGGGACACGATACACTCGTTCAACTGGTGGGCGTACCCAAACCATCACCCTGGAAGGGGCCGCAGTTTCGCGCGATCGATGGGCCCTCAGCCATGGCTGCGATTCGAGCCGCTGCTTCGACGGGCGTCAAGCACGTTGTCTACGTCAGTGTCGCCCATCCCGCGCCCATCATGCATGACTACATCGCCGTGCGCCGTGACTGTGAGGAGGCCATCAGGCGAGCCGGATTGGTCGCCACGATCCTGAGGCCGTGGTACATTCTCGGCCCCGGCCATTGGTGGCCATTGGCGCTGGTGCCTGTCTATCGTATGTTCGAACGAGTGCCCGCGACGAGAGAGATGGCTACGCGTTTGGGATTGATCACGATTCGCGAGATGCTCGCGGCCTTGCTGTGGTCTATCGAGCAGCCTCCAGTGGAGACCAGGGTCATCGACGTGCCGGAGATCCGGCGTCTGAGCTGGAGCGAGATATGAAACCGGTCGCACTCATCACCGGCGCAGCGGGCCTGATAGGTGGCTACCTCGTCAGGAGCGCCCCGCGCTGGGTGCCGGATTGGGAAGTGAGGGGTATGACGAGGGCCGACGGCGATCTCACCGATCGAGCCCAGGTGGAACAGCTCTGGAACCATCACCGACCGGCTCTCGTCATCCACTGCGCGGCGCTGAGCCGCATCGGTCTTTGCGAACAGGATCCTGCGGGGGCCAGGCTCATCAATGTCGAGGCAACCCGGCTCCTGGCGGGCCTCGCGCGAGACGTGCCGTTCATCTTTCTTTCCACCGACCAGGTGTTTGATGGCGCGAAGGGGCAGTATGTCGAAACCGATGCGGTCCATCCGTTACACGTCTACGCGCAGACGAAGGCCGAGGCGGAGCAGGTCGTCCTCGCGAATCCGGCCCATCTGGTTGTGCGTATCGCGCTGACGGCGGGAACGTCGTCGAACGCGCGACCGGAGTTTTGTCGAAGACATGGTGCGGACGGCGGCGAAGGGGGTGAAGCTCACGCTGTTCACCGATGAGTTTCGCTGTCCGATCCCGGTCGGTGCCTTGGTACGGGCGCTCTGGGAACTCGGCATGCAGCGCCGGCGGGGCCTGTATCATCTGGGTGGCCATGAGAGGCTCTCTCGCTGGGAGATCGGAGAGCTGGTGGCGGCGCGATTCCCGGAATTGCGGTCTTCGATCCACCCTGGTTCGGTTGCAAACTATCATGGCCCGCCGCGTCCGCCGGATCTTTCGATGCGCAGTGAGAAGATACAGGCACTTCTGTCGTTCCGTCTGCCTGGATTTCGCCAATGGCTGACGGAGAATCCGTCGGCGAGCGGCGATCCTTGGGATTATCCCGCTGCTCGGTAGACTCTTGCGAATCAGTGCGGCAGCGAACGAACGTAGGCCAGCACGCTCTTGATGTCGCGCTCGGAGAGAACCCCTTTCCAGGAAGGCATGTTCGGTTTGCCTTCGTGAATGGTGATGAGCAGCGCGCTGTCTGGTTTCTTCCTTGTCGCACGCGCTGTCAGGTTGGCCGGATCCGGTCCGAGCAGTTTGTACCCGTCGCCTTTCCCTTCCGCACCGTGGCACCCGGCGCAGTGCCTCGTGAACAGCCGTTTCCCCTTTGCAAGAGGATCAGTCTTCCGCGTCGCGTCACTGCTCGCATCCGACTGATTCAGTGCTGCACCGGCAATGGTCAGGGCGATCACCAGTGTCGTGACGAATATTCTGTTCATATTGGTTCCTTCGGTCAACGGAGCCACGTCCGCGATGTAGGCAATCATACGCTTGCGGCGAGGGCAATGCCATTCGATCCCCTCCACCGTGTGGTGCGATGGCCATCGCAGTGAATTGTAGTACAATCATCTGACCACGAACCATACGCGCCGAACCTCCGCATTTTACGTCGTTCATTGATCGCATGACGGCGACAGACCCACTATCCCTCCTCATGACCGCCTGGGCCGCTTCAGCGCTCATGATGGTCGCGCTCTGGCTGCTCGAGCGCCGGCTGCACAATCTTGCTGTGGCCGATGCGGGCTGGTGCTACGGGTTAGCCTTGGTCGTGCTGTGGTACGCCACTGTGGCTCCGGGCGAACCGGCGAGGCGCCTGTTGGTGTGCGGGATGATCGTGCTCTACGCCGCCCGCCTCGGCACGCATGTGCTCATCGATCGGTTGTGGGGAAAATCGGAAGACGGCCGCTACCGCGCCTTGCGCGCACAATGGGGCGGGCAGGGGCCCCTTCGCCGGTTCTGGTACTTTCAGCTCCAGGCGGCAGCGATCGTCTGGTTCTCGCTTCCTCCTTTGATCGTCATGCAGAATCCCCATCCGCCCTTTCATCTCATGGAGCTGCTCGGGGTACTTCTCTGGGCGGTCGCTGTGACAGGGGAGGGAGTGGCCGATTGGCAGTTGGCGTCCTTTCGAGGTCAGCCATGGAACAGAGACCGTGTATGCCGGGAGGGACTCTGGTATTACTCCCGCCACCCCAATTACTTTTTTGAATGGCTGCATTGGTGGAGTTACGTGGTGATGGGACTGGCGAGCCCGCTGGGCAATGGGGGGTTGACGCTGATTGGCCCTCTGACGATGGGCTGGGCGCTCCTGAAAGTCACCGGTATTCCCTGGACTGAGACGCACACGATGAGTAGCCGTGGTCGCGAGTATGCGGAGTACCAGCGGACCACGAATGCGTTTATTCCCTGGCCTCCTCGTCCGCTCTAGCCGGGGAAGTTCATCGGGTGATCAGTTCCCGGCGAGTTCGGCCAGCCGTGCCCTCGCGGTCTTGGCGGCGGGACTGTCCGGGTACTGACGAATGATGTCTTCGTACAGTTCCTTCGCATGAGCCTTGTTGGTTTGTCGTTCCTCGAACTGGGCGGTTTCCAGCATTTGCGAGGCCTGATCCGGCCCGCAGGCCGATGCGCTCAAGAGCAGGACGAGAATGGCCCGGGTCAGAACTGTATTCATGTGGCGGTCCTTTCATTCATAGTCGCGCGTCGTGCTCATCTCAGTGTCGGTCATCCTCTGCAGTGGTTACAAGTGAGTGACGGACACAGGCTGCATCATCACGAACCGGACTCCTCCCGGATGCCATACCGCGGAGAAGTGATGGCTTCGCTGCGGCAGCGGGGACAGCGGCTTGGTCGCGTGAGCCTGGTTCGATCGCGGAAGGTGTAGGTACAGTCCTGACAGTGCGATGGTTCCAGCAGAAATGTTCGTGACGCGTCGCGTGCGAGCGTTTTGACAATGTGGGTCAGATGATCTTCCACCTGGCGCTCCGGCATGCCGGCAAGTTGAGCCAACTGGTGAGACGATAACAACGTGCCGGTCAGCAGTGTCATGATTCGCTGCCGGGGTGTCTGCTGTGGAGTGAGCATGCTCCTATTGATTGTAGGTGAACCGCCTGCCGATGAAAAGGCAGGCATCGGTCACCGCGATCTTGTTATACTACGCGAAACTGCCTGTGCATTCGGCGCAGAGAAAGACGCCGCTATGAGTGGAACGCAGTGGGACGAGCTGGCCGAATTGGCCTTGTCTCGTGTGTGCTCGGCCGGAGTCGAGTATGCGGATATCCGCCTGCTTGATACGACGACGCGGATTATCAGCGGCGAAGACCGGCGTATCGCGCATATCCGCGAGTCCACCGATCGAGGGTTTGGCATCCGCGTGCTGCACCGCGGCGCCTGGGGTTTTGCCGCCAGTTCCGTCATTTCACTCGAAGAAATTCCTCGTGTCGCCGATCTGGCCGTAGAAATTGCCAAAGGTTCGGCGTCTCTTGCGATCACCAAAGTCCACCTGGCCCCCGAGCCGGTGCATCGAGACCGGATTGTCACCCCCTGCCGCCTGGATCCCTTCGCTGTTCCATTGGAAGAACAGACCGCACTGCTTCTGAGCACCATGGATATGATTCAGCGGCATTCCGGCGTGGTGAGAAGTCACGCCAGCCTGTGGGCTCAACGCGACCGCAAACTGTTCGTCTCAACTGAAGGCTCGCATCTCGAGTTTGACCTGCTGGCGATGCAGGGCGACTGTACGGCAACGGCCGTTCACAACGGACGGTTTGCGAGCCGCTCGTTCAATACCCCACATTTGCGTACGGGGTATGAACTTGTGCGCGACGCCGACTGGGCTCGTGAAGGGGCGCGCATCGCAGAACAGGCGGTGGAGAAAGTGCGGGCTCCGGCGATCGACGCGGGACGGTATGATCTGGTGCTTGATCCGGAGCATCTGTCCTTGACGATGCATGAGTCCTGCGGGCATCCGAGCGAATTGGATCGCGCCCTCGGGTATGAATCCAATTATGCCGGCACCAGTTTTCTGACACCCGACAAACGCGGCACGTACAGGTATGGCTCAGCGCACGTGAATCTGGTGGCTGACAACACCGAACCGGGCACACTGGCGGCGACGGAGTATGATGACGACGGCGTGAGTTGCCAGAAGTGGGACATCGTCCGGGAAGGCATCTTCGTCGGGTACTGCACGAATCGAGAGGTGGCGCCCAAAATCAAGGAAGAGCGGTCACGCGGATCGAACCGGGCCGATAGCTGGGGATCGGTCCCCATGGTGCGCATTGCGAACATCGGCCTTGAGGCGGGAACGTCCACGCTGGATGACCTGTTGGCCGACGTGAAGCGAGGCATTTATATCGAAGGCCATGGGTCCTATAGTATCGATCAGCGGCGGTATAATTTTCAGTTCGGCGGCGACGCGTTCTGGTTGATTGAGAATG
This sequence comes from Nitrospira sp., assembly GCA_049840695.1. Classification (GTDB taxonomy): domain Bacteria; phylum Nitrospirota; class Nitrospiria; order Nitrospirales; family Nitrospiraceae; genus Nitrospira_A. The sequence goes on along the minus strand of JASGJV010000010.1, from coordinate 123,154 downwards.
GCCGGCGGACGCACATGGTGCGGGACGTCATCTATCACGGCATCACCCCTGAATTCTGGGGCCGATGCGACGGCGTTGCTGATGCCACCCATCGTCGCCGGTATGGCTTCATCACCTGCGGCAAAGGGCAGCCCGGCCAATCCGGCTGGATGACTCACGCTGCGTCCCACGCCCGCTTCCGGCGCGTGGATGTGATCAGCGGACACACCAAGGCGGACGCATGACGTCATCGATCACGTCCTCATGGCCGAAACTGACGAGCCGTCAGGAGTTTGAGTTCCTGGCCGACCTCGTGATGAGTCACTCCACCGGCGATCACACCTTCTTTTCATTGCGCGATAGTCACGGAGGCACCACGCGGTTCGCCAACAACCAGATCATTCAGAACGTCAATCTGCGGCGGGGCAGCCTCTCGATTACGGTGGCTTTCGGGCGGCAGCATGGCACTGCCAGCACCACGGATTTTACCGCCGGGGCAGTCCGGGAAACCCTCAAGCAGGCCGAATCGCTCGCCCGTCTCTCGCCCGACGATCCGGAATACCTTGCGCCGGTAGGCGCGCAAACCTATTTATCCCTGCACACGTCCCGTCCGGAAACGAATGCCGCCGGCCCGGCCAGACGGCTCGACTATGCACGTGAAGCGATCGGGCAATGCAAAATGGAAAATCTCAACGCCGCCGGCACCGTATCCTCCAGCACGGCGACGGTGGGACTCGCTGCAGAGACGGGGTTGCGCGCATATGAAGAACGCACCGAAGGGCGGTTCAGTCTGACCGTGCAGGCCGGCGACGCCACCGGGTGGTCGGCTGCCGCCCATCGATCCATCGACCACCTGCATGTGCAGGATCGTACGCTAGCGGCCATTATCAAGGCCAAGCGGGGCGCGGACGAACCGCAGGAGTTGCCGCCGGGCCGGTACACGGTCATCCTTGAGCCGGCTGCCGTGGCCGGACTGCTCAGTTGGATGATCTGGATGCTGGACGCCAAATCTTTTTATAAGGGAACCAGCCCGTTCAGCGGAAAGTTGGGCTCACGAATTATTGATCGCCGGCTGTCGCTGTGGAATCAACCGGCCCATGCGGACCTCTTGGGAAGCGGCTTTACGCATGAAGGGTTGCCGGTGATCGAATCCGGCTGGATCGAGTCGGGTGTCCTGACACAACTCCTGCATGATCGATATACGGCTCGCGAGCACCAGATCGAGCCCCTCACAACATTGGAGTCGCCCCACTTATCAGGCGAACGTCCTATCGGCACCAGGGTGGACGACCTCGTTCGCACGACGCAACGAGGCATTCTCGTGACGAACTTCTGGTACATCCGTCCCGTGAATCCGTCCGACCTGACGCTGACCGGGATGACCAGGGATGGCACATTCCTGATAGAAAACGGGGAGATCACGTCCGCCGTCCGGAACTTTCGCTTTCATGAAAGCCCGTTGCGCGCCTTTAATCAAGTGGAGGCGTATACCGCGCCGGCTGAGGCGGTGACGTCCGAAACGGGAAAAGCGCTGGTGCCTGCCATGCGAATCCACGATTTTCACTTTTCCAGTGTGACCAAGTTTTAGGCTGGGCCGCCGCTCAGACTCTGTCTCGGTCTGGGCTCTCGGGGAGGAAGGGGGAGAAAAAAACACCCACCCGCCATTGACTCGGACTATCGGAAAGAGTAATGAATTGGGACAAGTTTACCGATAAGGCTCGGAAGGCCTCGATCGTCCTATGACGCGGAAACAGCAGCGTTTGGCGGAAAAACCGATTCATCTTCTCACGCTCGCCCCGGATAAAGGCGACAAGGGAGCGGTGAATCCGTTTGCGCCCTCCCCATTGCGTGCTGCGATCGGAAAGGTGTTCGTCAAGCTGGAGGATATGACGGAGCGGTTCGAGGACTGGTGCCAGTACGGCAACTCCGAAGAGGGGGCGGAACAGCCATTGGGGCAGCGGGTGTCCAAATGGCTGGGTGCTCCTGTCGCGCGGCATATCGAGCATCAAGTTCAGGCGGAACAGGGGCTGGTGCCGGCGCGCCGGTGGGATGGCGCCGTCGGTGACCTCCTTTTCCGGTTGCGCGATCGTGCGGGTTTTGTGCAGCGTGCCTTGACCGCCCAAGCCCGTGAACTCAAGGACTGGGTCATCCAACATACCCAATCCACGCAGGATGAACTCCATGATCTGCGCGAGCAGGTCGCCACGCAACAGGTGCAGATGGAAGATCTGTCGGCGCAGCTTCAAGACCTCCGCGCCCTGGTGAAGTCCCAGCAGCAAGTCTTGATGTACATGGGCAAGGACATGGAGATGGCGCCGCCCGCAGAGATGGAGCTGTCCCTTGTGTCTCCCCGGTCGATTCCCTATCGCGAACGGGAGAGAGAAATCGTCGCGCGATCGACGGGACGCATCCACCGAAGCCTCCCAGATTCCCTACCTCAACGCCTAGCAGGATGCGGAAAAAGTCCGCCAGCGGCGTTCTCGCGTCACTCCGAGACTCACCGTACCGCGAGAGTACGATTCGCCTCTTCGCTCGCTGCGGCCTTGCTGGACGGCCCTTTTGCGCATCCTGCTAGATTTTTGCCGATCGAGCAGGACGCTGAAAACGCCCGCCATCTCGATTCTCGCTTCGTTCGGAACCTCACCATACCCCATGGGAAAGAGTCTGTCTGGGCGGCGCGGTCGGGTACGCACATCACGCCCCGGCGAAGACACGGCCCGCTTACCGTCTCGCCGGCGTCCACAAACGTGGCGCTCAGTATTCTTCGCGCCGTCAACTTCGCTGGACGGCCGTTTTGCGCGTCCTTGCATTCAAGCTATTCCACCCTATCTTCTCTTACTCAACGTGCTCCGACTAGCAACTTCTCGACGGGACTGCTAATTTGGGCCTTCGCACGCGAGGGTGGCGTCGCGGAAGGATGACGGCGGCATCCGTCTTCTCGTCGATAGAAGGATCAGGGGTGTCGATGATGGGGCACGAACGATTTGCACGGTCGGTGGTCCAGGGACTCATGCTTGCCGGGTTGCTGTTACCGGTTGGCGTTGAATCGGCGCGGGCCGGGGTGCCGCTGTTCGAGAATCTGGGTGTGCTGCGGCATGAGATCACTACCCACTCGGACCTCGCGCAGAAATATTTTGACCAGGGAGTGAGGCTGGTCTATGCCTTCAACCATGAGGAAGCCATCGCGGCCTTCACCGAAGCATCCCGTCTCGATCCCGATGCCCCCATGCCCTACTGGGGCGTAGCATTGAGCCTGGGGCCGAATATTAATGCGGCGATGGATGCCAAGGCGGAGGCGCGGGCGGTAGAGGCCGTGCAGAAAGCGACGGTACGGCTGGCGCATGCCGCTCCCAGGGAGCGAGCATATGTGGAGGCCCTTGCCGCTCGGTATTCGGTCAAGAAAACCGCGACTCGCAAGGGCAAGGACGAAGCCTATGCCAAGGCGATGCGGCGCCTGGCCCAGGGGTATCCGGAGGACGCGGATGCAGCGACCCTATTTGCCGAGGCCTTGATGGTGCTCCGACCCTGGGACTATTGGCGTGCTGATGGCCGCCCCCAGCCAGGGACTGAGGAAATCGTGACGACCTTGGAGGCCGTCCTGCAGCACCATCCCGATCACCCTGGCGCTTGCCACTACTACATTCATGCGGTCGAAGCGTCACCCGACCCCCAACGAGGCCTGCCATGCGCCATGCGTCTGCCGTCGCTCATGCCGGGGGCCGGGCATCTGGTGCATATGCCGGCGCACATCTACATGCGGGTGGGGCGCTATCGGGACGCCTCCGAACGGAATGCCAATGCTGCGACCGTGGATCACGAGTATTTGCTTCACCACCCCCTTGAGGGCAACTACGCATCGGGATACTATGCCCACAACCTTCATTTCTTGAATGCGTCCTTGGTGATGGAGGGGAGAAGCGCGGAGGCTCTGCAGGCGGCACGGGATCTCTTGAGCAAGATTTCGGTAGACGAAATCGTGAAAGAGCCCTCGCTGGAATGGTATGCGCCCACGGTCCTGCTCACGATGGCCCGGTTCGGTCAGTGGGGCGAGCTGATCAGGCAGCCGCCGCCTCCCAAAACTCTGCGGTATACCACCGGCCTCTGGCATTACGCGCGCGGTCTGGCCTTTGCGGCGACGACGCGGTTTGGAAGCGCGGAGGGTGAGCTCTCGAATCTTCGAAAGTCATTGAAAGGCTTAGCCAGGGCGAAGACCGCTGAAGCCAGGATCAGCCGCACGCTCTTGAAGATTGCCGAGCGGGTGCTAGTGGGTGAAATCGCTGCCCGTAAAGGGGATTTCGACGCCGGGATCCAGGCCTTGCGCGAGGCCCTCCAATTGGAAACCACGGTGCCGTATAGCGAGCCGCCGTTCTGGTTTCAGCCGGTCCGCCACAACCTCGGAGCGGTGCTGCTGTTGGCGGGACGCCCTGGCGACGCGGAGTCCGTGTATCGTGAGGATTTACGCCTCAATCCCGAGAACGGCTGGGCCCTGCACGGCTTAGTGCACAGTCTGCAGGCTCAGCGGAAAGATGCTGCCCGGGAGACTGCGCGGTTGCAGAGCGCCTGGGCCCAGGCCAACGTCACACTGACCGGGTCTCGCTTCTAGGATCAACTGAGTCGAGGCCACGAGGTTGCATCATGCTGCCGAATACACGACAAGACACGTTGAAGACGGATTATGTGTTTCAGGCCACCGAGGAAGCTCGTGAATTGCAGCGCCTGCAAATGCTGGAGCGCATCTTCGATACCGGCACGCAACGCCGTATGTTGGCGACCGGCCTGACGACCGGCTGGCACTGTCTGGAAGTGGGGGCGGGTGCCGGCTCCATTGTGCGCTGGTTGGAACAACGTGTCGGGCCATCGGGCAAAGTGGTGGCGCTTGATACGAATCCGCGATTCTTGCGGGGCAGCAGCACCTCGACCATCGGCATCCTCCAAGGGGATATCTGCGACACGGATCTTCCGCTCGCCATGTTTGATCTGGTGCATGCGCGGTACGTCATGATTCATATCGCCGACTATCAGAAGGCCTTTGAGCGGATGTTGCGCTGTGTCAAACCGGGAGGGTGGGTGGTCATCGAAGAGCCTGATTTCGAGGCGGCCCGCGCCGTCACCGCGGCGGACGACGCCAGAGCGTCCTTTGCACGTGTCACTGCTGCGATCGAGCGAATGTTCACGTCGCTGGGGATGGACTATGCGCTGGGAACGAAGTTGCCTGCCTTGTTTCAACGACAGGATTTGAGTCATTTAACGGTGGAGCATGAAGGGCATTTGTCAGCGGGCGGTGGCGCGATCGCACAGTTGATGAAACTCTCCACCGAACAATTGCGGGAGAAATATGTGGCCACCGGCCTGGTGACGGAGGCGGACATCGAGCAGTATTGCCGGCTCGCCGACGATCCGGATTCCTGGGCCATATATTATGCGACCGTGGCCGTGACTGGCTGGTGGCAGCCGCAGTGCGGCGGGAGTACGCAAGGATAGACATGCGATACATTGTCGGAGTGATGGGTCCGGCCAAGGCCAGGAAAAAGGATGTCGATAATGCCCGGGTCTTAGGTGAACTGATCGCGCGCCGAGAATGGGTGGTGTTGACGGGCGGCCGCGATGTTGGCGTCATGGATGCGGCCTGTCAAGGTGCCAAGAAAGTCCCCGGCAGTTTGACGATCGGCGTGTTGCCGTCAGCGCGCGAGCGCGTGTCGAAGTATGTCGATCTGGCGATCATTACGGAGATGGGCAATGCGCGGAATAACGTCAATGTCATGTCCAGCAATGTCGTCGTCGTGTGCGGGCTGATGGGTGCAGGCACGGTGTCGGAAGTCGCCTTGGCGTTAAAGGCAGGGAAGCCGGTCATTCTGGTCGGGGCCACGCCGACCGAAGAGAAATTCTTCAAGAAGCTTGGCGGACGCCTGATCGCCTCGGTGGAAAGTCCGGAAGAAGCCATCACCCTGATGATGAAACAGTTTGAACAGCAGCAGCCGGACTTGGTCCAGGGCGCGCGCTCCTGGGGTGTCTGACAAGCTGCTGAAAAATCCCGCCAGCGGCGTTCTCGGGTCGCTCTGAGGCTCAACGTACCGCAAGGGTACGCCTCGCCTCCTCGCATTGCTGCGGCATTGCTGGACGGTCTTTTTGAACAGCTTGTCAGCGTTTGCGATCCCGGGAAACCCGAAGCCGTTGAAGCAAACCACTGGCGGCGTTCACACGCGTGACGCGCCGTATTCGAAGCGTCGTGAACCTCCAAGGCTCAACGTGCCTGAGATAGGAAAGAGCCTCTCCCGGCAGGGTCGGGGCGGGCGGGTACGAATGTCTCCTCGTCTGTTCGCATTGCCGCGGCCTTGCTGGAAAGGCTGTTTGAGCCACCTGCGCCTCACCGGCAGTACGTTGAAATCTGTTACTGGGCAGAGGGAGAGCCGGACACTGTGCTTGTGTCCAGGAGCACGCCGGAGTTGTCGAAAGGCAAGCGGCCTTCTTTGGTGTGCACCACCCCTATCAGGTGGTAGGTCAACGACTGATTGCCAGAGAACGACAGCAATTGCCTGACGACCTGTAGAGTGGACGTGCTGGTTTCGACGGAAGTCACGGCGTCGCTCAAGCGCGGCACGATCAACCTTTTGTTCCCCAGCGCACGCGCGAGCCGGTTTCCATTCAGATCCAGGCGGAAATCGATACCTGTGACGGCGAGGTCAAAGTCGTTGGGATTCCGGATACGAAGATCAATCTGAAGCCGCTGCTCAAAGGCGCTGGCCTCCAGCGGGATCACATTTGTAATCAGCACTTCCGGTGGCTCGCCTTTCATCATCCAGGAGGCGCAACCGGAAACCACCAACGCGGCCAGGAGTCCTGCCAGTACAGGTAGTCCCTTCATCGGACCTATCATACACACACATCCAAACGATTGCGACGCGCGTAAAGAGTTGAAGAGGGTTGAGCTCTCCGGATCGCCGCGGTCCTGTTGCTCTGGTAAGATGGTTGGACAGTCGCTCAGGTTCGAGAGGAGGCTTCCAATGTGGTTCATCATAGGTCGGATCGGTGCGCTCGGGGTGTTGCTGCTGATGGTGCTGGCAGGCTGGCTGGTCCCGCAGAGTCAGGCGGCTGATCCGTCTGCGGCTGCCAAAGCCTATTTTGCCGGAGGCTGTTTCTGGTGCATGGAGGAAGCGTTCGAGAAGGTTCCCGGCGTCACCGCCGTGGTCAGCGGATATATGGGCGGACGAGTTGAGAATCCCAGTTATGAACAGGTGTCTGCAGGGGGGACGGGGCATGCCGAATCTGTAGAAGTGGTGTATGACCCGGCCAAGGCGAGTTACACCACGTTGCTTGATGCCTTTTGGCATAATGTGGATCCGGTAACGCCGAACGCGCAGTTTTGTGACCATGGCAGCCAGTACCGGTCGGTCATTTTCTACCAGGGGGAAGAACAGAAGCGCCTCGCGGAAGAGTCAAAGCGCGCGATTGAACAATCCCGGCGGCTGACGCAACCGATCGTCACCGAACTGACCAAAGCGTCGCAATTTTACCCGGCCGAGGATTACCACCAGGATTTTTATAAGAAGAATCCGATCCGGTACAAGTTCTATAAATTTAATTGCGGTCGCGCGCAGCGGCTCGAAGAAGTCTGGGGTGCACCATGACAGATCAGGTCTCTTCCCGGGAGGAAATCGCACATCTGTTGCGGGAATGCCGGACCATTGCTGTGGTCGGATTATCATCGAATCCGGCCCGCCCGTCCTATCGTGTGGCCAGCTATATGCAACGCCAGGGCAAGGTTGTGATCCCGGTGAACCCACGCGAGAACGACGTATTAGGTGAACGGGCCTATCCCTCATTATCGGCTGTGCCCGGTGCAATCGATCTCGTCAATGTCTTCCGACGATCCGAGGAGGCTGGCGCCGTGGTCGATGAAGCGATACGGATTCAGGCGAAAGCTATCTGGCTCCAGGAGGGAGTGGTCGATGAGGCGGCCGCCCTACGGGCGCGACAAGCCGGATTACAGGTCGTGATGGATCGTTGTTGGCTCAAAGAGTATGTTCGATGCATTGATGAGTAAGGCCTCCGGCCTGAGTGTTGCCGCTATGACCAGACCCCTCCATCGCCAATCGTGCGGGAGTGCTGGCTAATCATTCATTTCCGTCCTGCTTCGCGTACCCAGCGTCAGTTTCCTTCATTTTCTTGAGCATTCCGCCGCTCCATGGAATAGTGGCGTGACGGTGCGCTCAATCCGTCCTGCACCGTTCACCCGCCATTCATCGATGGAGGTTCTAGCCATGATGCGTTTACTCGCGGATTGTCGTTCTGTGATGCTTATCCTGTCCTTGGCGGTTGGTGCGACCGGCTGCGCTGAGTCTGCGCTCCAGGGACATTCCCCCCAGGAAGACCTCGGGATGGGGATCGTGTCCGGAACATTGGGCGCGCAAAGCCGGTCTGCCGTCTCCTCCGGCGAACAATCCACCGCGTCGGTCGTTGGTCAGGTGCAAGCCGTCGAGGGCGGCGCCTACCTGGTTCGAGATGTCCGCGGACAGGAACACCGCATTCCCCATGACGAAAACACCAGAATCGATCGACCGGCGCATGTGGGCGACCGCATTCAATCGTGGTTCGATCGGCATGGGCGTGCCGTGCTCATTCGAAGTCTTGATGAGGAAGGCCGCTAGGGGCGGCCCGGTCGCGCCGCTCTGTCTACCATGCAACAGCCTGAATGGAATACCCGCTGGAGTCGGGTGGCCCGTGCACTCTTTCCCTTAGCGGTGGCGGGTTGCCTGATTGCCCTGATGCCTCCTGCCAGCAGGGTGGCGTTCGACCCGGTCATGAAGGACGTGACGCGACGGCCTGTTGCCGAACCCATTGCCTCGCTCATCGCGACCTATGCCGAGCAATATGCCCTTGACCCAGCTCTCCTGCAGGCGATCATCAAGGTCGAGTCGAATTTTAATTCGGACGCCGTGTCCTCGAAAGGGGCGATCGGCCTCATGCAACTGATGCCGCTGACGGCCGCGGCGTTCCACGTGTTGGATCCGTTTGATCCGAAAGACAACATTCGTGCGGGCGCTGCGCTGCTTCGCGGGCTGCTGGACCGGTTCGGGGGAGACCTGTCGTTGGCGCTGGCAGCGTATCATCTCGGTGAGGCGCGTGTCCGGCAGGCCATCGGGGTACCGGCGCTGCCCGCCACTCAGCTGTATGTCAATCGGGTACTCGGCCACTATGACCGCTTTCGTGCCGGAACCACCCGGCTTCCCTCCCGTGTGACGTCTGGCCGAGAAGAACGTCGTACCGTCTGGTCCCCGCCGCAGGTTTCTGAATAAACGGAATCGAGATGAATCGTAAGGCAGCCGGTTCTTCCCTGAGCCCGCGATGATAGTTTGCCGGTTGCATTTTCTACGGGAACGGCGTAGGGACATCTGCCTTGCGAGGCAGGATTCGCAAAAATCATGAATGAAGACATGACGTGGACATTGAGGGTGTGATGAAGAAGAGTAATCGTACAGCCCGATTGGCTCAATCCGACATTCGAGCGATGACTCTTGCCTGCGCAAAGGTCAATGGAATCAATATGTCTCAAGGGGTGTGCGACACCCCCGTCCCTCCGGTGGTGGTGCAAGGCGCGCAACAGGCGATGGCGCAGGGGCACAATATCTATGCCCGGTTTGATGGTATTGCGGAACTGCGGCAGGCGATCGCAGACAAGTTGGCTTCCTTCAATCGAATCACCGCAGACCCGGAGACCAATATTACCGTGAGTGCCGGCGCCACCGGATCGTTCCAAGCCACCTGCATGGCGCTCCTCAACCCCGGGGACGAAGTAATTCTCTTTGAGCCATTCTATGCCTATCACGTCCAGGCGATTCTTGCGGTGGAGGGCGTGCCTCGGTATGTGACAATGCGACCGCCGGATTGGACCATGGATGTGAAGAACCTGGAGCAGGCCATCACGTCCAAGACCAAGGCCATCGTGGTCAATACGCCGGGGAATCCGTCCGGCAAGGTCTTCACGCGGCGTGAATTGGAGCAGATCGCCGAGATGGCCTGCCGCCGTGACCTGCTGGTGATCACCGATGAGATCTATGAGTATTTTGTGTTCGACGGGCGAGAACATGTGAGCATGGCCTCGTTGCCAGGCATGGCCGATCGAACCATTACCATCGGTGGTTATTCCAAAACCTTCAGCATCACCGGCTGGCGCATCGGCTACAGTGTGGCGGAGGCCTCGTGGGCGAGGGCCATCGGCGCGATGAGTGATGTGTTGTATGTCTGCGCTCCAACGCCCTTACAATTTGGGGTCGCCGCCGGCATCCGTGCACTCGGTTCGTTGTATTACAAAGAACTGGCCCTGGACCATCAACAGAAGCGCGATCGCTTCTGCGGGGCACTGGCGAAAGCAGGCTTGCCTCCAGCCGTACCGCAAGGGGCCTACTACGTGTTAGCGGACGTATCCCGCCTTCCCGGAAACACCAGTCGGGAGCGTGCGATGTATTTGCTGGACAAGACCGGCGTGGCCGGCGTGCCGGGCGAAGCATTTTTCGAAGGGACGGAGGGCAGTCGTTTTATGCGGTTTTGTATGGCGAAGACCGACGCCGATCTCGAACGCGCCAGTCAGGCGATCGAGCGATTGACCTCATGAGCTCAGTGACAGAATCTGCGTCCTTATCGTGCCTGCCAGGATGCAGTCCTCGTCATGGTCCCCCACGTCGCTTTTTTCCCGCAGATCCATCGATACAAGCCGATTAATTTCCACAGGGAATTCAGCTGGCGGAATCCGAAATTCTCCAGGATGGCCGCCAGCAACAGTTTCAGTACGTCGCGCTGATCGGGGTAGACGTGGAACGACATTTCTTCCAGTAAGAGCGCGCTCACCGACAACAATACGCCCAGGCCGATCGCCGCCACGAACAGGATCACCCACGCCTGCATCGAGACGAAACCCATGACAAAACTGAAGATCAGGAAGCAGTAGCCGAACACCTCAATGGCCGGGCCGATCCACTCGAACAGGGCCATGAAGGGGAACGCCAACCATCCGATCGTGCCGCCTTTCGGATGGCACAGGAGATCGAGGTTTTTTGTCAGGCTCTCGCACAGCCCGCGCTGCCAGCGGACGCGCTGATTCTTGAGCGTACGCAAGTCCTCCGGCGCCTCGGTCCAGCAGACGGAATCGGGCACGAAGGTGATGCGATACGGTTTGTCGCCCATTCGCAGATGGCGATGCAGGCGCACGACCAGTTCCATGTCTTCCCCGATCGTATCGGATCGATAGCCGCCCACGGTGACGACGGCTTCTTTGCGGAAAATGCCGAATGCGCCGGAAATAATCAGCATGGCATTCAGCGGGGACCAGCCCAGCCGTCCGAAAAGAAAGGCACGGAGGTATTCCACGATTTGGAACAAGGCCAGCAGATTTGAGGGCAAGCCAATCTTGGTCAGGAAGCCGTTTTCGACGCGGCAACCGTTCGCGATGCGCACCGTCCCTCCGCTGGCGACCGTCCGATGGTCGTCCAGAAACGGTTGCACCGCTCGCCGCAGGCTGTCCGGCTGGAGAATGGAATCTGCATCGATGCAGCAGAACAGGGGATACAGCGATAGGTTGATGCCGGCGTTCAGGGAATCGGCCTTGCCGCCGTTTTCTTTGTCGATGACGCGCAGGTTGCTATGAAGCGAGGAATGATACATCCCTCTGATTTCCGCCGTCGCCAATTGCGTATTACAGGCCTCGGGAAACGGAAACAGATCAAATTCTTTGCGGAGGACATCCATCGTGGCATCCTTTGATCCATCGTTAATCACCACGATTTCATATTCCGAATAGCTGAGTTGCAGCAGCGATCGAACGGAGCCGGCGATGGTGGCGGCCTCGTTATAGGCGGGAACCAGGATGCTGATCTGCGGTTCGAAACCGGTGTAACTGTGCGGCAGACTTTCCAGCACACGTTCCTGCAGGTATTGCCGCAGGTGAACGATGGCGATCACATCCAGCATTAAGTATCCGGCAGTCAGGCCGAGAAAGTAGAGCAGGAACAGCCATTCAGAAATTGAAATGAGCGTCTCTAACCACATCGATCAATGCCTCTCCGCCAGGGATGGTGTCGCGCGAGACCTGATTGCCTGGAAATCCGTTCGGTGTTTCGTGCGCAGAGGCAGTCGGGCGGCCTGTCTTTGCGAACGTGCTGTGCGCTGCTGCCGTCGTCCCCATCCTGTGGCTTTCTGTTGCGCAGGCGGAGGACATTCCCCTCTCCTCGCCGATTCCTTCCACGATTCATGAAATCGAACTGACCTATGCCGGGAAGAGTCCCGATCCAACCGTGGCATTCAGCGGGCCGGAGCCTCCTGCGGCTCCTCTTCCTTATCGACCGTTTTTGCCCATTCTTGAACTGCGGCCGCAGTTAGGGGCAACCCGGGTCTTTGGTCCCTGCCAGGGGCAGGCGTCCCGAAGCGACTCGACCGTGAAATTGGAATGGACTGCCGAGGAAGCGGCACCTTGTGGTCAGCGTATCGAGTTGCGTCCAAGCGGAAGGCCGATGGATCTGATGTCCTACCAGATGCTGCGGCTTCGTGGGCGAGCAGCCGGCCAGGTGGTGGTAGCCGTAGAAGACGTGGCGGGTCGTCAGCGGGAGCACAATCAGCCGCTGGCAACAGTGACGGGGACATTTGATCTCACCATTCCACTGAAAAAGCTGGGTGGGGGGGGTGGACCTTCGATACGTGACGGCGCTCGTCGTGTCCTCTGAGGGACGTAGCGGCCATATCGAATTCGAGCAGCTATTGCTGTCGCAACGTGACAGGGTGCACAAACGATCCGTCGGAACCGGTTTCTGGGTATGGAATTACCGTGCGGCGATACAGGAGCCACAGACGCTGTTGGCCACCTGTCGCAAGCAAGCCTGTTCGAGAATGCTGATCCAAATGCCCTCCCTCAACGATGATGAGGCGATGTGGCGAGACTATGCGTCCCTGGTGACTCTGGTGTATGAGGCCGGAATTGAGGCACTGGCGCTGGATGGGTACCCCGAAGCCATTCAGGAACCTCACCTTTTGGCCGATAAGGTACGGAGACTGTTTCACCTCGTGCGGCCTGGTGCGTTATCCGGCATACAGCTCGATATTGAGCCGTATCTCCTGCCGGGATTCCTCGACGATGACGCGCAGCTCCGTCGGTATCTCGGCACGATCGAGACGGTGAGCGAGGCCATTCAAGGCCGCGCCACACTGTCGATAGTGATTCCCTTCTGGCTTGCCACCCCTACCGTGGGTGGTCAACCGCTTGCCTATGCCGTGATGGACCGGGCCGATGAAGTGGCGGTCATGAGTTATCGCACCGATCTCGATGAGGCGCAGGACATCGCCGAAGACATCCTGCGGTATGGCGATGTGATCGACAAGCCGGTCTGGCTGGCCGTTGAGACAACGGTCCTTCCGGTCGAACAGCATGTCGTGCTACGGCGTGATTTCAGTCCGGATCGCGCCGAGGCATTTTTAGATCGCGAGCACAAACGGCTACGGTGGAAGCCGATCTCCGGGGCTGACGCGCCGGCAGGCTCTGGAGAGTGGTTCAGCATCCATCGTCGATTTACGGTCAGGCCTGAACGTCTGACCTTTGCAGGACGTTCACGGGCGGAAGTGTCCAAGGCCGTCAGCCACATGCTGGCCACCACGCTCCATTCCAGTTTTGCCGGAGTGATTATTCACGATCTCGATGGATTCCGGGCCCTCCCCGAATAGAACAGAGTTGACGGATGAACGACGCCCTCAGATGGATGAATAGACGAAGGTCCGTCGGCGGTCTGCTGGCGGCACTGGTGCTTGCCGCCGGCTGGTTTTCTCATCCTGCCACGATGATTGCCGCCATGGCCCCGGAGCCTTCTCCGCGCCAGATTCTGCAACAAGCCAAAGCTTTGGAGGACGAGAAGCGATATGAGGAAGCCATTGCGGCATATCGACAATACCTCCAGGCCAAACCCGACCATGACGAGGTCCGGGCGTCAGTCGCCAAACTTTTATCCTGGCAGGGCCAGTGGGACGCAGCTGCTGCCGGCTATCGCAATCTCCTGACCCGGCATCCACTCGATCACGACATCCGCGTCGGTCTCGCCCAAGTCCTCTCATGGCAGAAACAATATGATCAAGCGCGAGAGGAGTACGAGCGGGTGCTCCAGGAGGACCCGGACCATGTCGAGGCCCTCACCGGCCTGGGCAATGTGTTCTTATGGAGCGGCCACCAGGAACAGGCTATTCCTTACTACGAACGAGTGGTCGCGTCGACCGGCGATGCGGAAGTCGCCGCGCGCCTTCACGCCTTGAAGGCCGCATCCACTTCAGCTGCCATCCCTGTCATTCCGTCAGCGGCTGCTGGGGAGAACGATTCCCTGACCTCTCACGCCGCTCAGGCATTGGAGCGGGGCAGCCGATTGGAAACGATGCACCAATATGCCGATGCAGTGGCGGCCTATCGCGAGGAACTGCAGCGTTCGCCAGCCAATGACGAGGTGCGCGCCGCGCTGGCACGGGTGCTGTCCTGGCAAGGCGTTCACGCGGAAGCCACGACGCTGTATCGAGAGATCCTGGCGCGCCATCCGCAGGATCAGGATATTCGTGTGGCACTGGGGCAAGTCCTGTCGTGGCAGAAGCAATTCGAGGAAGCCGGTGGCTTATACCAGGAAGCGCTCCAATCTGACCCGACTCACGTCGAGGCGCGGCGTGGTCTCGCTGATGTCGCGTATTGGCGGGGACATCACGCAGAAGCGATCCAACGCTATGAGGCATTGTTGGCCGAGACGCACGATCCTGAGCTCGAAGCCCAGCTGAAGACGATTCGATCGGAATGGCGTGCGACCCAGCCACAGGGTGCCGAGCACCCTTCTTTGACTCACGACTCACAGGACAACGATTTGCGACCTATCCGGGCCGCCGTAGAGCAAGCCACCAAATTCGAAGCGGCCAAACAATATCCTGAAGCGGAACGCGTCTATCGCGACGTCCTGCGCCGGCACCCTGACAATGACGAGATCCGCACGGCGCTGGCTCGGATGCTCTCTTGGCAGGGGGCCCCTGCCGAAGCGACGACCCTCTATCGCGAAGTGCTGGCACGCCACCCTGAGGATCAGGACATTCGCATCGCGCTGGCGCAAGTCTTGTCATGGCAGAAACAGTTTGATGAAGCGGAACGATTGTACGGGGAGACCTTGCAGGCCGAGCCTACCCAGCGGGAAGCCCGGCGCGGCCTTGCCGAGGTGGCCCATTGGCGTGGCGATCGGTCCGAAGCGTTGCAGCGATACGAGGCCCTGCTGGCCGACACGCATGATCCGGCCATTGAACAGCAGATCCAAGCCGTGAAATCCGAGTTGCTCGTGTCGCCGCGGGCCGCAGTGGGACAAGGGCTGGACGGCCTGCGTCTTCCCTACCGGGACTATGCCAAGATCGGCTACGGGCACTATACCTATACGAAGAATCAGCCGGACGAACGCGACCTCTTGTTTGAACTCGCCAAACCGCTCGGTAACCAAACGCTGGTCCTGCGAGTGGAACCGATCAATCGATTTGGATTTCACGACACGCCGATGTCGGCCGAGCTCTATAGCCCCTTGTGGTCGCGAGCCTGGGGGTATATCGCAGGGCAGGCCACGATCAATCCGCACTTCTCACCGAATTACTCATTTGTCGGGGAGGTGGCGCAGGGCCTGGGTGGATTACATGCCGCACTGGCACCAGTTGAGGCTTCGTTCGGCTACCGCCGGTTGAATTACAAGCACGACGACATCGATCTGTTGATGCCGGGCCTGACGATTTTTCTTCCCTTCAATCTGTGGCTGACGGAGAAGGTCTACTTCATTCCGAATACGGGAGCCGTCACACTGGCCTCTCAGCTCACCTGGCGGCCGGCCGACCGGCTGCAGTTCTTCGCCTCCGGCTCGTTCGGCACGTCAGGCGAACGCATCGTGGCGGCACAGGACTTTACTCGCGTCGCAAGCCGCACGATTCAGGGCGGCGTCACATTCCCGATCAATGAACGATTTTCCGCCGAAACTTCCGGATACTATGAAGACCGGGGGTTCCTCTATGTCCGACGGGGCGGGAACTTCAACCTCATCTATCACTGGTAGGCGTATGCAACGGTCCACGCTCGTCCGGGTGTCAGGTATCGCTCTGCTATTCGTGTCCCTCGTCATCGGCGTCCGGATTCTCCTCAGTGCTCCTTCATTCCAACACATGGAGGTTCCCGAGAAAGACTTTCACCGTTTCCAGGGGGTGGCGGGTCCCGACAATGCGACCGTGATGCCGACCCGCGTGCCGACCGCGTGGACGACCTATGAACCGGGTTCGTCCAGTCGCTTGGCCATTCTCTTGACCGATGCGGACTCATCGTGGATCGGGTTGGCCCATGGGCTGAAATCCATCGGTATTCCCTTTCGTATCACCCGGAATGTTCACGAGGCCCTGGCGCATAAGGTGGTGCTGGTCTACCCCATGATATCGGGGAAGGTCTTGGGTCCCGAGGCGCTGCAAGCGCTGGCAGAATTTCCGAAAATGGGCGGTACGCTGATCGGGGTGCAAGTCCTGGGTGGGGGACTGAATCAGGTCTTCGGGTTTCGTGACGTCATTGCATCGCGGCAGCGCTACGAGCTGACCTTGACTCCTGCCGATCCTCTGCTGGCGGACCTGACCGATCCTCGCGAGCAACGGCTGCGGGTCGGCATCCGTGACAAGGGTATGGAGGTCATGGGAACCTACGGCTACACCGAGGCGTCGGCTCCTCTCGCGCGTTTCAATGACGGGACCGCCGCCATCACACAGGTGCGTTATGGGCGTGGCCGGGCCTATGCCATCGGCTTGGATCTCGGCTTCCTCCTGTTGAAGGGATACAACAATCGCGGGGAGGAACTGGTCAAGACATTCGACAATGAGTTCGACCCGACCCTTGATGTCTGGCTTCGGCTCATCAAAACGATGTATCGCACGGCGTATGAAGAGGCCGTGACTCTGGGGACCGTGCCTTTCGGCAAGTCGTTGTCGGTCATGATGACGCATGATGTCGATTTTACACAGTCCATCAAAAATGCGGTCGAGTATGCAGAGTATGAGAAAAGCCAGGGAGTAGCCGGCACGTATTTCATTCAGGCGAAATACATTCGCGATTATAACGACGACATCTTTTTTAATGACGAGGGCGTCCGGTATGTGAAGCAATTAGCGGATCTAGGAATGGAGTTGGGTAGCCATACGATCGCCCATTCACGAGTGTTCAATCAGTTTCCTCTGGGGACCGGCCGGGAAGCCTATCCATCCTATGCCCCGTTCGTGAAGGATCGGACGACGGCCTACAATGTGAGCATCCTCGGCGAACTGCGAGTGAGCAAGTTTCTCATCGATCACTTCTCCGGCCAGTCGATCGTCTCCTTCAGGCCCGGAGAACTGTCCAATCCCTTCGGGCTCCCGCAAGCGCTTCTAGCGACCGGCTATCGGTATAGTTCAACGGCGACGGCGAATAACTCGCTGACCCATTTGCCATATCAACTGAATTACGATCGTCTGACCGACAGCGAGGTCGAGGTCTTTGAGTTTCCCGTGACCATCGAGGATGAAGCATTACCGAAGATGGGGGACCGTCTTCCGCAGGCCCTGGAGGTCGCGGAACGTATCAGCCGGTATGGGGGCTCCGTCGTGGTGCTCATACATCCGAACATGCTGGATCACAAGCTCGCCTTTGAGAAAGGGTTCGTGGAGGGCGTGCGATCCTATGCGTGGTTCGGCTCGGTGGGGGAATTCGGACGATGGTGGTCGGCGCGTAATCGAGTGGAGGTCGATGTCGCACGCGATCCGACTGCCATGCGGGTCACGTTGAACGTTCCTGTTTCTCTGGTCGGGTTGACGCTCCATGTGCCGGCCGGATGGGAAGTGGCGCGCTCAGGCAACTCTCTGAGGGGAGTGAGCCAACATGGAACGATGGTGACATTCCCCCAATTACAGGGCCGGTACACCGTCCTGTTCACGCCCGGTGCTATGACCCGGTCGGTTCCTCGCACGTCCTAAACAGATTGAACCATGGGTCTGCAGGTGAGAAGCGGTCTGCGCTCGGAATGCGCTAGGCGATAGGAGCCGGATGCTGAGCCTTCGCATTCCATTGAGCCATAAAAGGAACCAGGTGTTCCTGTGATTCGACGGTGGTGAGTGTGTTGTGCACACGGGCAAGACGCTCCGGGGTCATCCAGGGGAGATTCGACAACGCTTCAGCGGCCCGGTAGCGCACCCACCAATGCTCATCATCCAACAGGGCGATGAGTCGTGCTTCATCTTCCTCGATCCCCACCTTCCCCAATGCCGAGACCGCTTGGAGTCGCACATACCAGGTTGGATGGGACAGGTGCGTCCGGATCGTGACGATATCTCGAGGATCGCTGCATTCTCCGAACAGAAACAGGCAGGCTGCCAGCAGATCATCAGGCGGCGTCCCATTCTGCAGCAGGTCCCGTAACGGCGGCAAGGCATGCTGGCTTTGCGTGGCTGCCAGGTGACGAATCAACCGCGAGCCGATTTCTGGGCTGGCAAGGCAGGCGGCCTTGGCGATGGCCTCGGCGGCGATGTCCGCCCCTGCCGGTTCGAATATCGCCACGACTTTGAGCGGAGACCAATCCGTTCGCGTGCTGATCACCGGGATGATCAGGGGGACGGCGGCTTTCGCGTCGATAAGCAGCAGAGCTTTAGCCGCGACTAAGGAGACGAACGCGTTATCGGCCTGTAGCGCGGCGGCAAGTTCGCTCCACACGGATCGTTCTTGAAGGTGGCCGAGCGTCACGATCGCGAGCAACCGGCGCCGGAGCAG
The DNA here is from genome assembly GCA_049840695.1 of Nitrospira sp. GTDB lineage: Bacteria > Nitrospirota > Nitrospiria > Nitrospirales > Nitrospiraceae > Nitrospira_A. The sequence continues at coordinate 104,379 of JASGJV010000010.1, read as the reverse complement.
CCGGGCGTGCAGGAGTTCCTTCGCGAACTGATCACTGCCCGTTCGTCGGGCAAGCTCTTTCAAATTCTCCCGGGCCTCTCCACGAATGGACTCGTAACAATGATTCCAGAGATACAGCAGGACGAGGTGGTCGCGAGTGGTGAGTGGAGGAAGCGTCTCGGGTACTTCGACCACACATTCTGCCAGTATCGGCCGCCAGATTTCCGTGACGGCGAGTCGCCGCCGGTCTTTGTTGTTGCGTATATATCGGAGCAGGAGAATGCCAAACAGGAGAAGAAACACGGAGGAATAGATGGAAATGGCGGCGATGGTGCCGATACGGAGCGTCAGGTCTGACTGGTCGAGGCCCAGCACGCCATTCCTCTCGGCGGTCGCTCAGGCCGCATGCGCGACGAAGCGCTTCAGCCGACTGGTCAGTTCGCGCGGGTTGAACGGCTTAATCATATAGTCGTTGGCACCGCTCTCCAAGGCGCGCTTGATATCATGCTCGCTCCCATCGGCCGTCAACATGACGATCGGGACTTTTTTCCAGCTCTCGCGCTTTCTGATCACGGTGAGGACCTGTAATCCGCTTAAGAACGGCAACATGACGTCCAACAGCACGATGTCCGGCGGCGCGATGGTATTGACGAGCTCCTGCGCCTGACGGCCATCTTTGGCGTGTACGACCTGATAGTTGGCCCTCTCCAGAAGAAACTTCAATAAGCTGGCCGTGTCCTCCTCATCTTCAACCATGAGAACCCTGAGTTTGGGTGCTTCGGGGCTGTCCATACATCGCTCCTTAGGTGCCGACGAGTGAGGGGTCTGAATGTTCAGGTTGTCCTGACCCGGAAGAGTTCATTCTTTTGTAGCACGAATTCCTACAAACACCCCCATACTTCTTCATTTTCACAGTCGCAGGACCGACCACATGTATTGTGCAGCATAGAGTCATCGCACCTGCCATCGACGGACACGAGAACACATCGGACGTCGTCATTCGTACGCAATCTCAACCCGGTTGAGGTATGACGCCAACTCTATCAGGTCCTGACGGATCGACGTTTCGTTGGCAGACTTGGCCGCCTCCTCCACTCGGCCGGCGATGGTCGTCATGGCGTGAAAGCCATAACTGCCGCTGACACCCTTCATGCCATGGGCTACTTGCCTGATGGTCTCGAAGTTGCTTGTGTCCAGGGCCTCGGTCATCGTGGTGAGTTCTTTGTTCCGGTGGATCATGAATTTCGGCATCAGCGGTTCAAACGCAGAGTCGACGAGGACCACGACCGGCTCGGCACTGCAATTGGGTGTGGCGGGTGCCATATCGCTCATGCGGCGGACTCCTTGCCTGAGGAGGGGGTCGCATAGCGTTGAATCGCTTCCAGCAGGGTGGTCTTCTTCAGCGGCTTGGTCACATGGGCGGTGAAGCCGGCGGCCTGCGCCTTCTCAATGTCATCTTCATGAGTGTTGCCGGTCAAGGCGAGAATGGGCGTCTCGCAGCGCTGCTGCTGCTTTTCCCAGCGCCTCATCAGCCGGATTGCCTCGTAGCCATCCATGACCGGCATCTGAATATCCATGAGGACGAGGTCGTAGCGTCCGGATTGAAACTTCTCAACGCCTGCGGCGCCCTGTTCAGCCAGTTCCAGACGATAGGGCAAAGCTTTCAGTAAGACTGACACCAGGACTCGATTGTCTTCCATGTCCTCGACGAGCAGGATGGTGAGAGGAGAAGGTTGGGAGGGCTTGGGCTGATCGGGCGCCGGCTGGAGCGTCGGTCTGGCGGATGGCATCACATGGTTCGTCGGCACCGGACAGACCTGAGCTGGTAATTGCATATGATCCTCAAAAGAAGCTTCAGCATCGGTACCGAGAAGCTTGTATCGTCTCAGAGCCTCGCCCCGTTCTTGTTCGTTCTCTGGGTATGGCGCGATCACCGGGGTCTCCTGAAAATTGTATGTGGCAGCCCGTTGCCGGCTTGCCTGAGCACCCACTCACCGCCGGCACAAGACCCTGGCCTATGAAATCAGCTCGGCGAGGATCTTTCCTCCCATTTCCTTATCGGTTGAAGGCGCCTGACCTTGAGGTAACCGAGGTATCGAAGATTATTCAGTTACTTAAGACCGCAATCCGGTGTGCGGGCCGGCACGCTGCCTCCTCACGACAGGCAGAGGCGATTGGTGGATATGAGCAAAATTCGATCGCAGCCTTGAGCACCTGGGATACGCATGGTATGTACAGTATTACCCTGATGCATACAGGGGGAAGGGAAACACCCAGGATGTATAGAACGAAACGGAATCAATTGTTTTTCCTGATGATAGGTCTGGGCCTGTTGAGCATACAGGCCTGTAGTCACGCGCCACGGCCTCAAGAAACTACCTGGTCTGAACCGCCCGCGGGGGAAATTTCGGTGCCTCGGGGCGAGCATGCAGTGCTCGCGGGTGAATGGGAATATGAAGAAGGCGGGATGGTGGTGCCGCTGAGATTAGATCGATACGGGAACGGCTCGTATGATTTTAAAGATGGACGATTCCGGACCGATCTGTTTTCCGACCACCGATGGGCTGGAGCTTGGGCTCAACGAGAAAATGATCGGGAAGGCGGCTTTGAGATTACCCTGTCTCCCGACTATTCCGAAGGGGAGGGGCGTTGGTGGTATACGCGCATTGAGGGCGACCAGGCTCCGACCAAGGCCGGCGGGCGTTTTCATGTGATGAAGGTGCAATCGATCGTGGACAATCAGCCCTGGCCTTCCACTCATTGACCGCTACGGTTGCTCTGACTTAAGGGGATCGATCTGTTCATAAATCGCCGAATAGTCTAGGTCTCCAAGGCCCGCGGCGATCGTTTCGATGAGGAGTGACCGGACTCCCTGGAGACCGGACGGCGAAATGCGGGCCTTTTCCGCAGCGGAGAGGGCGAGTTCTACATCTTTGAGGAGATGCCGGGTGGAAAAGTTCGGCTGGGCATAGTTCCGTTTCTCCAACCGGGATAATTTCTTCTCGAACATCGGCGCGTACAGCGCGCTCTTTCGTACCACTCCCATAAAATCTTCCACATCGACGCCACCTCGGCGGACGAGGCCCAGACTGAACGCGAACGCTGTCATTTCCGCGGCGATGAGCTGATTGAGGGCAAGCTTCATCACCGCCGCTTTTCCGACCGGCCCGATGAGGCGCACCTCTTCCCCGAGATGGCGCAGAAGCGGAGCCCACTCCTCATAGTACTCCGGAGTCGCGCCGACCATGACCAGTAGCGTGCCGGCTTTGGCTTCCGCAATGCTGCCGAGCACCGGCGCTTCAAGATACCGGCCGCCGAGACCTCTGACTTCATTCTCGAGTGAGCAACTCTCGGCCGGTCCGATCGTCCCCATTTGAATGACCGTACGCCCCTCAATCGCCCGACTGGTTGCCGGGTCGAACAATACCGTACGAATGGCTGCGGCATCCGACAGCAGGAGGAGCACGACTTTTGCTGCCGACATGGCCTCTGCCGCAGTCGGGGCGATACGGATTCCTTGCTGCCGGAGTGCCCGGGTCTTTTCAATGGAGCGGTTATAGGCCGTCAGACTGTGGCCGGTTGCATGAAGCCGTTCTGCTACGCCCTGGCCCAACAATCCTGTGCCTAACAAGGCCACGTTCATGGAATACCTCTCGGATGGAGACGATGCGCCTATCGTACAGAGAAGCGGAAAGGTTGAAAAGGGTCAGAGCGGATGGGATGCGGCCGCGAGACTATGTTGAATCAGGCGCGAGCGCGCCGACGCGGGTAGGTCCGATCCGATAGCCAGCGTTCCCGGCAAGCGTGGATCGGGGCGGTTGAAGGTGACGGGATGACCAGCGGCGGTCGTGGCACGCCCTCCGCTTTCTTCAACCAACAGGACTCCCGCAGCCACGTCCCATTCATTCCCGCCGGTCAGGGTGACCACCGCATCCGCTTGGCCCGCTGCCACAAGTGCAAGCGCATAGGCGATGGATCCGATCGGGCGGCAGTGGAGATGGGCCTGCAGGCCGTCAAGCCGTCCGACCCGGAGTTCCCATGGATTGACGAGCGCAACCGGTCGTTCGATTGCGGTGAAGCGCGGCTGATCAGAATCGGACAGTCGCTCGACACGGAGGCCTCGCCCGCGAATGGCTGAAAAAAACTCGCCGGTCGCGGGGTTAAATATGGCTGCCACGGTTGGCACTCCGTTTTCGACCAGCGCCACCGACAGGCAGAATTCCGGCAATCCCCGCACGAAGGAACGTGTCCCATCGATCGGGTCGACGATCCAGACACGCTTTCTGCTCAAGCGTGTTTCGTTGTCCGCTGTCTCTTCGGAGAGCCAGCCGTCTTCGGGAAAGGCCGTCAACAACCTGCCCTGGAGAATGTCATTCACGGCCAGGTCCGCAGATGTCACCGGCGAGTGATCGGCTTTCGTAAAGGTTTCCAAGCCTGCGCTAGCTAAGCGAAGCGCTTCACGGCCTGCGTCGCTCATGGCCTGCGACAGGATGGTGAGTTCGTGGTCCATGGTCATGGCCCCCGGAGATGGGCGACTCTCCTTCTCTTCAACCTACCAGGTATTGAGACGGGAGCAAAGCCCGACGTCGCTTGATGCGGCGCTACGGCTCTTGACCCCCTTGCAGGTTCCGCGTACAAGCTGGCAGTACGATGAAGTTGAAGCATAAACGATCCCGCAAAGCAGGCCTCCCGCCTGGTACTCTCGTCCACATCGGCGAAAAGAGATCGGAGACGGTCACCATTACCGTCTACGAATATGGTGAAGGCCAGTACCAGGAACGCACGGTGTCCAAGCCGGAAGAGGTGGTCGCGATGGGGGAGCCGACTGTCCGCTGGGTGGATGTCGGCGGCATCCACAAGATGGAGGTGTTGGAAGCATTCGGGAAAATGTTCGGCCTCCATCCTCTGTTGCTGGAGGATATCGCCAACACCGACCAACGTCCGAAACTCGACGATTACGGCACGTACGGCTATCTGGTGTTGAAGATGCTCTACGAGGGCCAAAGCGAGGGCGACATCAATGTTGAACAGGTCAGCCTGGTGTTCGGGGAGAATTTTGTGCTCTCGTTTCAGGAAAACGGCGGCGACGTCTTTCAGGGCGTGAAGGAACGTCTGCGCAACGGGAAGGGCCGTTTGCGCCATGCCGGCGCGGATTACCTGCTCTATGCCCTGATGGATTCAATCGTCGATCGATACTTCGTCATTCTGGAAACGCTGGGGGAAAAGATCGAAGCGCTACAAGATCTCTGTGTCACGAATCCCGGACCGGAAACCTTGCGGGACATCCATGCGCTCAAACGTCAACTGCTCTTTTTCCGCCGGTCCGTCTGGCCCCTCCGCGACGTGATGAACAACCTGTCGCGGTCGGATGGACAATTTCTCCAGGGGTCCACCAAGGTCTTTTTCCGTGATGTGTATGACCACATCATTCAAATTGGCGACACGATCGAAACCCTGCGCGAAATGGTGTCGTCGATGATGGAAGTGTATCTGTCCAGCGTGAGTTACCGCTTGAACGGCGTGATGAAGGTGCTGACGATTATTACCACGATTTTTATGCCGCTCAGTTTTATCGCCAGCATTTACGGGATGAACTTCGAGCACATGCCGGAGTTGAAGTCTCCCTGGGGATATCCGGCGGTGCTGGGCGTCATGGCGTTGACCGGACTGGCGATGCTGTATTTCTTTAAGCAAAAGAAGTGGCTCTAACAGGAGGGGATCAGTCTAAGACCTCGACACGATCCACGAAGTAGGGGGTTTCGCCGAAACAGGTAGTAGGGATATAGCGAAACTCCTTGTAGTGGAGGACGACCCGCTTCCCCATCTGCCCATCAAGTTTTTTGGCCACGTTCTCGTCCCACACCGTGAAGCTCCAGAGCACCGGGGCGACGCCTGGCACGGTCGTCATGGCCAGTTCACCCTCCTGCGTCTTGCAAAACCATCCTTTCCGAGACAGCTTCTGCAAGTACCCGGCGCGATCGCCGTCCGAGTAGCTCCAGTTAAAAACGATCAGCAAATAGGCTGCGCCGCCGAAAAACAATAACGTGAAGAGAAGTTTGGGTCTCCAAAGCCAGGCTACAGGAAACAAAAGGGTTTCCCACCACGTCATAGCACTCCTTTTCCGACGGTTACCTCACGTCTTGAAACAGCCAGGGGGCTTGGGTACGGCGGCGCTGCTCATATTCGCCGATTTGCGCGGCGTGCTGGAGTGTCAGGCCGATCGCGTCCAATCCGCGATACAGGCAGTCCTTTCGAAACGGATCGATGTCGAAGTGATAGGCCCTGCCCTCAGGTGTTTTGACCTGCTGGGCTGCCAAGTTCGACGGTCAGCTTGTAGCCGTCCTGCGTGGTCACAGCCTCGAACAGCGCTTGAATGTCGGAAGCCTTCAGGACGACCGGCAGAATGCCGTTCTGAAAGCAGTTGTTGTAGAAAATATCGGCGAAGCTCGGGGCAACAATACATCGGAATCCCTGGTCGAGCAGCGCCCAGGGGGCATGTTCGCGAGAGGACCCGCAGCCGAAGTTGTCCCTCGTCAGGAGGATCGAGGCCTGTTGATAGCGCGGCTGGTTCAGGAAAAACTCAGGATCCTGGGATCCATCCTTCCTGCGCCGCCAATCATAGAACAATCCTTCGCGCAGACCGGTGCGTTTGATGGTTTTCAGGAACTGCTTCGGAATGATTTGGTCGGTATCGACATTGAGCCGGTCCAGTGGGGCGACCAGGCCGGTGACTGTTGTGAATGCATCCATGGTATGTCCTTTTGTGCGTCGTGTCTGCCGGTCGCCGTCATCAACGGACTCGGCCTCAGCATCGAACTGCCTCCCGCTTATGACCACTGGCGGATATCGACGAAATGGCCCTCGATCGCCGCTGCCACCGCCATGGCGGGCGACACCAGATGGGTGCGTCCCCCGGCGCCCTGACGGCCTTCGAAGTTCCGGTTACTGGTTGACGCGCAGCGTTCGCCGGGCTGTAACACATCGGCATTCATCGCCAGGCACATGCTGCAGCCGGCCTCGCGCCATTCGAAGCCAGATTCTTTGAAGATGCGGTCTAAACCCTCTTGTTCCGCCTGTTGTTTCACGAGGCCTGAGCCGGGGACGACCATGGCGTGTACGTTGCCGGCGACTTTCTTGCCTTTGGCAAAGGAGGCCGCAAGGCGCAGGTCTTCGATCCGTGAATTGGTGCAGGAGCCGATAAACACCTTGTCGATCCGGATGTCGCGGATCGGCATGCCCGGCTTCAGCGCCATATATTCGATGGCGCGCTCGGTGGCCTGGCGGAGTTTGTCATCGCGCATGGTGCTGGGGTCCGGTACATTGCCATCCACTCCGGTCACCATGCCGGGGCTGGTTCCCCACGTCACCTGCGGCGCAATGGTCTCGGCACGTAATTCCACGACGGCATCGTACTTCGCGCCGGCATCGGTGTGGAGGTTTCGCCAGGCTGCTACGGCCTGGTCCCACAGGGCGCCCTTCGGCGCCATCGGGCGACCTTTGATGTAGTTGAATGTGGTCTCGTCCGGAGCGACCATACCGGCGCGGGCACCACCTTCGATCGACATGTTGCAGAGGGTCATGCGCCCTTCCATGCTGAGCGCGCGAATGGCTGAACCCGTATATTCGATGACGTAACCAGTTCCGCCTGCTGTCCCGATCTTCCCGATGATGGCCAGGATGATGTCCTTCGCGGAACAGCGCGGGGGCAGTTGGCCATCTACACGGACTTCCATCGTTTTCGGGCGCTTCTGGACAAGACATTGCGTCGCCAGCACATGTTCGACTTCGCTGGTGCCGATTCCGAAGGCGAGTGCGCCGAAGGCGCCGTGAGTTGACGTATGGGAGTCCCCGCAGACGATCGTCATGCCCGGCAGGGTGAATCCTTGCTCCGGACCGATGACGTGCACCACGCCTTGCCGGATGTCGTTCATGCCGAAAAGGGTAATGCCAAACGTCTTGCAGTTATCATCCAACGTTTGAATTTGTTTGGCGCTAATGGGATCGGCAATGGCGACGCGGCGGTCGGTCGTTGGGACATTGTGATCCGGAACCGCCAGTGCGGCGGCCGATCGGCGGGGAGTGCGACCCGCCACCGTCAGCCCTTCGAAGGCCTGCGGCGAGGTGACTTCGTGCACCAAATGGCGGTCGATATAGAGCAACGTGGTTCCATCCGGTTCCGCCCGAACCACGTGATCGTTCCAAATTTTTTCGAACAGCGTCTGTGCAGCCATGGCCATGCTCCTTATAAACCCGCGCCCTTGCGAGAGATTGAGGGTGCGGTGCTCATCGCGGAGCTATTATATATGCGACCAGGCCTATCGCATCAAGGGCAAAGGGGCTCGGGAAAAAAATGCCTCTTCAGATTTCAAAACCGCGCACCGATAAGGTGTCCATGGAACAGGAACCCATCAACGCAGAGCACATCAGCATCCCTCGCTGGACGATCAAGCGCGATCCCCGGGCGCTGGGGTGTTCCATCTGCGGTTCGGCGATTGTGAAGATCACCGCTGAATGGCGACAGGTCTCGTTCTGCACCTGCAGGCTGATCGAGTATCGCGTCCTGCCGCGAGCTCCCAAGGCCTTACCTGCTCCCTCCCGCACGGCAGATTCACGCAAAGATCCTTGATCTCGTCTGAGATGGAGAGTCACATGGCGCGATGGCAGGGGGCGCTTCTGACGGCGTGCTGCTCGATCATGCTTGCAACGGGATCGGCCGTAGCGAGTGATCGCGCGCATGCGAAGTCTTTGACGCGACCCGGGCTGACCGTTCCGGCCTCGTCGCTGCGGTCCTGTTCCGGTGACGATCTGCTCGGCACCTGGCGTCTGGTAACGTTCGACTCTTCCTATCGCTTCAAACATCCGCAGGCCCCCTACCTGTTTCCCTACCAAGTCTTCCAGTATTCACGTGAGCAGGAAGCCAGGTCAGCTCACTCGCGTAAGCCGATGCTCGACAGCCCGGCCCGGGTATTCGAGGGCGTGCCGCTGGATCTGACCTACCAGGTCGAGCCGGGAGGCCGCGTGGTGCTCAAGACGAAGGGGCAGGACGCGGCAGTGGAAGTCTGGTCTTGCTCGGTCGTCGGGCAAGACTCACGGGCAAAGAGTGACGGAAATGCTCTCCGGCGCGGCGATTTGGTCATGACTCTCCTCGGTAGCCACGGACAAGCCTTGTTCGTGCGTCATTCTGAGAAAAACCCCGGCGTAACAGATCTTGGCAGGCAGTCGGCCGTCGTGCTACTACCCACGGCATGCGTAGGGGGCTAGTTGCGCCCGATCCGTTCCGCCGAGGAGCCGTGGACAATTCAATTGAGGTATGGCGGCGACCGGAGATTGTCGAGTGGTCTCAGTGGCTGCTCGACAGCTACCGCCATTGTGTTGGTCGAGAGTTGCTGGAGCGGGTGGGTGGGGCTGAAGCTCAGGCCCAGGCGCTGTTCACCGCCCCGATTGTGGTAGTGTCACATGGGACTCAAGACGATCCAATCCTGAATTACGGATCGCAACTCGCGCTCGCGCTCTGGGAGATGACCTGGGAGCAGCTGGTGCACACGCCATCCCGTCTGACGGCGGAACCGGTGAACCGTACGGAGCGCGAATCGATGCTGGAACGCGCTCGCACCCAGGGATATATCGACAATTACCGGGGGATCAGAATATCGAGCAGTGGGCGGCGGTTTCTGATTGAGCAAGCTCTCGTGTGGAATGTGGTCGATCAGGCGGGTCATCGTCAGGGGCAAGCCGCGGCGTTCTCACGCTGGACCTTCCTCTAGCCGCCGGAATCTGGGCACGAGCCCGCCGCCGATGGAGACCGATTCCGAAAACATGGTCATCGGTCTGATCCACAAGCCGCCTTCGCCATAGAGTTGACGATAGACGACGTATTCCTCCTCGGTTTCTGAATGCCGGGCCACCCCGAGCACTTCATAATCGTTCCCTTTATAGTGACGATAGCGACCGGGTTTGATCATGGTGTATCCTTGCGGTTTCGAACCTGCGAGTGAGTCTATCGAATCAGGCATGCCATCACAACTCTCTCAGAAGAACGAGCGTCGGCACGATGTCGTGGTCATCGGCGGCGGGTCGGCGGGGTATGCTGCTGCGCGGACGGCATGTGACGCCGGAGCCGATGTGGCCATCGTCGATCAGGGGCCGTTGGGAGGCTTGTGTATTTTGCGTGGCTGCATGCCGACAAAAACCATTCTCCGCTCAGCTGAAATCATGGCGCTGATGAAACGCGCGCGGGAGTTCGGGCTGGCGCCTGTCACAGCACGGGCTGATCTCTCGGCCATCGTCGATCGGAAGAACCGGCTGGTGCAGGAATTTGCCGATTATCGCGTCGCCGCCTTGCGCGACCCGCGGTTTACGCTGTACGAATCGCGCGCCGAATTCGTCTCTCCCCATGAGATTTGTGCCGGAGGGTTGCGGATTCGAGGTGAAGCGTTTGTGATTGCCACAGGATCAAGGGTGTCGGAGGTCGGGATCCCTGGGCTGTCTGAGGCGGGATACGTGACGAGCGACGAAATGCTCGATGTGCGCCAGGCGCCCGCTTCGCTGCTGGTGTTGGGCGGCGGACTGGTTGCAGTGGAGTTCGCGCAATTTTTTTCTCGGATCGGCACCAAGGTGACGATGCTGCAGCGCGGCGCGACGCTGTTGTCCGATATGGACGAGGACGTCGGACAGACGTTAGCATCTGCCTTTCAGGACGAGGGCATTGAGGTCTTCACCGGGGTCGCTTTCGAGGGGGTGACTTCGTCGCCAATCGCTAAGGCTGTCCACTTCCGACAGAACGGTGCTGCGAAAACCAGATCGGCCGATGTCATCCTTCATGCTCTGGGTCGTCGTCCTAACCTTAAGGGACTCAATCTAGAGGCGGCCGGAGTGAATGTCATCGATGGTCGCCTCGTTGTTGGGGCCGATATGCGGACCTCGCAACCGCATATTTTTGCCGTCGGCGATGTGAACGATCTCACGCCCGTTGTCCATTTAGCGATTCAACAAGGTGAAACGGCCGCCTTTAATGCAACCCATCCTGATGTGCCCGCGCGAGGCATCGATCACCGGTTGGATAGTGAGATGGTGTTTACGGATCCCCAAGTGGCCATTGCCGGCCTCAGTGAACGCCAGTGCCGTGAACAAGGGGTTCCCTACCTGACAGCTTCGTACCCGTTTGCCGACCATGGGAAGGCGATGTGCCTGGGGGCTCTCGCAGGATTCGTGAAGCTCCTGTGTCGCCCGGACAACGGCGAGCTGATCGGCGCGCAGATCGTGGGGCCTGAAGCGGCGGAACTCATTCACGAACTCATCGCGGTCATGTACTTTCACGGCACGGCGCAGGACTTGTTGCGCATCCCGCACTACCATCCGACTCTGGCAGAGATTGTGACCTATCCGGCCGAATCCATTCTCGAACAAATGGGGCGGATATGAGGCGGCATGCTCTCGTCAGCCTGTGCGCCCTCTTGCTGTTCATGGCCTCGTCCTGTGGGCAACAGACCTGGGAAGCGGCCATGCAGGCCGGTGAAGCGGCCGTGCAACGAGGCCAATTGGGAGAGGCCGAACAGATTTATGTTGCAGCGGTGAAGAAGGCGGAGGAGTTCGGTCCACATGACCGGCGTGTCGCCGTCACCTTGTCGCATCTAGCCCAGGTGTACAGCACGCAGGGGAAATTCGTTGAAGCCGAACCAGTCTATTTGGAAGCGCTCAAAATTTATCAGGAGGTTCACGGCGAGAACCACCTCGATGTCGCGGCCATGTTGAACAATCTCGGGGTGCTGCATCGCAAGCATGGCCAATTTGCCGATGCGCAGCGCCTCCTGAGTCGGGCACTCGCGATCAAAGAAAAGCTCTTAGGTCCGGACCATCTCGAGGTGGCGTTGGCGGTTGGCAATTTGGCCGCGATGTACGCGGCTCAAGGAGATGGTGCGCAAGCGGTGGCGTTTTTCGCGCGGGCATTGGCGATCAGGGAAAAGCAATTGGGGACTGACCATCCGGATGTGGCCAAGAGTTTGATGGAGTATGCAGGAGCGTTACGAAAGATCGGTCGGGCTCCTGAAGCAGATGTGCTCGAGGGGAGAGCCGCTGCGATTCGCTCGAAGACGAAGTCGTAGATAAAGGGAAGAGTTGAACCGACCTGACGCGCCGGTGTAGCGTAACGGGTTCGTGAGAAACGAGGGTATGGTGTCTGATTTGCGAACTAATGCATTGATTGCGCGCGGGGTGGGCATTGTCTTCATTGCCGCAGGGTTCATGCTTGGCATCTACGGGTTGGAGTTTCCCAATACCATGTGGCTGCAAACAGCGTTGGGCCTGCTGATCACCGGGATGATGGCCCAAGGGTATGCGATGTATTGTTCGATTCGCTGGGTTCGGGAACAACGTGATTCGGAACGGTAAACGCTTGAGACACGAGAGGCTCCCCCTGCCGTTGTTTTCAGTTCGATGGAGGCTTGTGGCTATCCTGTATTGCCTTGTCCTGCTGTCAGGCTGCGGCGGACCCTGGCGGGACAGCTATCTGAATAAGGGGGTGCACAAGCTCACCCAGGCCGATATCGAAGAAAAATTCGGACCCCCCAGCACGGCCAAGACTCCAGTGCTGGGAGGGGATACGGTCTGGACCTACCGCGTGCCGATGGGGGACCGGGAAGTCCATCCCTGGGATCCCAGTAGCTTGGCCGCCGGGAAAAAGACGAAAGCTCCGCCTTCGCCGTCACCTTTTGGAAAAAGTCTGGCTGGCAATGACGAACAATATCGGGAACCGCTCTATTGCTACCGCTATACCTTGTCGTTTGACGAGCAAAAACGGCTGAAGGAATGGAAAAGAGAAGAATGCGTGCCCCGCACGAGTGAGGATGGTACCGTAGTGCAGTGACAATGACGGAAAAAACCATGCAAGATATGCTGCCGGTGATCGGCTCCAGTGTCTTCTTCGATCTGCTCAAATCCATTCTTCTCCTCCTCATCCTCCTCATTGCGCGAACGGTGCTGGTTCGATGGATTAAGGGCAACCAAGCACTGACCATCGACGCCAGGCGCCGTTGGATCGTCACTACCCGCAATAGCATGGTGTTGTGCCTCTTCGTGGGGCTCGTGGTGATTTGGGCGCATGAGTTGGAGGCCTTCGCGGTCTCATTGGTCGCATTGGCGGCCACGCTCGTACTGGCCACAAAGGAGCTGATTCTCTGTTGGAGCGGCGCCGCGTTACGCGTGGGCGGCGGGGTCTATGGAGTCGGGGATCGGATTCAACTCGGTACGTACCGTGGCGTCGTCCTCGAATATGATGTGTTTGCCACGAAGCTTCTAGAAATCGGGCCCGGACAGACCTCACACTTGTATACCGGTCGAACCGTTGTCTTTCCCAACAGTCTTCTATTCGGAAATCCGCTGATCAAAGAAAGTCCGTCGCAGGAGTATGGTTTGTATGTCTTGTCGGTTCCGCTATTGAGCACTGACAATTGGCAGACCGCCGAACAAGCGCTGCTCAGCGCGGCAAAGGTCGAGTGCGCACCGTTTATGGATCAAATGGGCCGGCAAATGAAGTTGTTGGAACAACGCAATTTACTGGAAGCACCCTCTCCGGAACCGCGCATCACTATTCAGCTTCCCGAGGCGGGGCGTATTCACCTGGTGCTCCGATTTCCCGCACCGGACCGCGGTCGGTCGCGGGTAGAGCAGGCCATTCTCCGGCGGTACCTCACGACCATTCGTCAGGGCTGATAGGGTGGTGTCTCATCTCAGTGACCAGCGCTCCGCCCCACAGAACCAGCTCCGTAAAAAATGGCAAAACAATTGGCAAACGAAACCCTTCGGGGTATTGATGGATGCTGCAGGCCCGTCGGTTTGCCCGGGATGCCTGACACCATATTTCAACTAAGAGGGGGGTTGTTGATGAGAAGGTCAATCGCTGTGATGGTCGCTGCCGCATTTGTGAGCATGAGCTCATTCGCCGCTGCTGACGATCTGGGCATGGGGAAAATGTCCGAGGGGATGAAGCAGGATATGGGCGCCCTGTCCGACGAGGTCAATGCCCATAAAGAAGAACTGAAGAGTGATCTCAAGGCCAAGAAAGACTCTGTAAAAAGCGAACTGAAGGCCAAACGGGACGAAGCCAAGGCAAAAAAGAAACAAGCCAAGGCCGATGCGAAGGCCAAGAAAGAACACGTCAAAGCGAAAGTGAAAGCGAAGAAAGATGCGGCTCGTGCGAAAGCGGCCGACATGAAAGGCGCTGCGGACGATACCATCCAAGAGATGGGCGCCATGAAAAACGAGCTGAAGGAAACGACTCGGTATTAAAGGGTAGAAGGAGAACGGCGGATTTTCTCGCTGGCATTTTCTACCTGCGGCCTGTGATTGGAGGGTTCCGATCACAGGCCGTAGTATTTTGCAGACCTCAGTTGTTGCGAGTGGTGGGCTCTGGTAGAATTCGCGCCGACTATGAAAGTTGCGACCTTCAACGTGAACTCACTCCGGAAACGTCTTCCAATCGTCTTACAATGGCTGGAACGTCATCAGCCCGATGTGCTGTGTTTGCAGGAAACCAAAGTTCAGGATAGCGAATTTCCTCTCACAGCCCTTGCGACGTCAGGATATGAGATCACGTTCCGGGGTATGAAGGCCTACAATGGCGTTGCCGTCCTGAGTCGGAATAAGCCTGAATCTGTCTGTTACGGGTTTGATGATGGAGGAGATGTTGAGGATGCTCGCCTGCTGCGGGTGGTCATTCAGGGTATTCCCATCATCAACACCTATGTCCCGCAGGGGTTTGAGATCGATTCGCCGAAGTATCAATATAAACTGGGTTGGTACGAGCGCTTACTGAAGCATTTTGACATGCATCTCTCCCCGAAGGAGCCGGCGATCTGGTGTGGAGACATGAATGTGGCCCCAAGACCCATCGATGTCCACAGCCCGGAGAAACATCTGAAACATGTCTGCTACCACGAAGACGCGCGCAAGGCCTATGGGAAGACAATTGCGTGGGGCTTCGAAGATGTCTTCTGCAAACTGTATCCAGATCGCCAGCAATTCACGTTTTTTGATTACCGCGCTCCCAGTGCCCTTGCTGCAAATAAAGGGTGGCGCATCGATCATATTCTTGCCACGGCGCCATTGGCTCATAAGTGTCAGCGGGTCGAGGTTGATTTAGAACCTCGACGTGCCACAGATGCTTCAGATCATACGGTGCTTTGGGCTGACTTCGCCATGTAACCCTGCCTTACTCATCTCCCTTGTTGCAGGACAGGAGCATACCGTGCTCCTGTCCTGCGGGGTTCGATCTATTGCAATACCTCGACCGGTTCCAACAATAACTGCTCGGCCATCCGTGTGCGCCGATTTTGTTCGATCAACGGATCAACGATCGATCCACAATTAATGCATCGCCAGACAAACGTTTCCGGCGAAAAATCGGGCCGCCACTCATCCACCATCAATCCTTGGCATCGTCCGCATGTCATGATGTCTACCTCCTTAGGATTGGACCTCCAATGCGTGAAGGTCATGCCCATGTGAGGGAGAGACTACCAATGCGAGATTAAAGAGGTGTTAGTGCGACGTTAAAATGAGTTAATCAAAATTTCCCCGCGATTTCAGGACCTTCAGTTAACCGCCTTAGACAAATTGAGAAGCAGGCAGGAACATTCCGTATAAAATCCAATGGGAAATGAAGGCCAAACCGACGCGGCATGCGCGTCAGAATTCGAATTTCTACCTCTTTCAGATTAAAACTACACAGGTCGCCTCATTGTTTAAGCGCAGAACCGTTGAGTTTCTTGACAGAACTTCGACCATCCTTTATCGATTGAACTGGCGACAGACGTGTGCTTGCGAGAAAAGTGTATTGCAGCCCAAATCAACACGGGATGTCTGCAAGCATGTCTTCACCAGATTCGTGGATCGTCGCGGGAGCTATGCTCTATAGCCGCGCGTGTGAAGGAGAGCGGCCCTGAGAGGCGCCGAGCATCGAATATGGCACAAACCTTGACTTGCCCGCAGTGCGGCCAGGATAAAGTGTTCCGTTCTCCCTGCGCGACTCTCCTGGAGCGGTTGCAGTCCCTCGCCTGCATGTCACCGTTTCATTGCCAGTCGTGCAGCTTTCGTTTCTCGGCATCCTGGCTGGGATACAGTTTTCCCGCTCGAATGATTGACCGCCGCGAGCATCTGCGTATTCCTGTCCGGCTCTTTCTGTCGTTTTCTGGTGGAAAGGTGCGCGGGGAGGGGACTGTACGGGATATTTCAATGGGAGGATGCATCATTGAAAGCCAGGCGTCGGTGCATGTGGACGACATCTTTTACCTGCAAATCGTGCTGGAGAATGAACAGGTTCCCATCGAAGTCGCTGCAATGGTCAGGTCGGTGAGTTCTCGCGGCATCGCCTTCAAATTTCTACGGTCGGCCCAGGAAAATAAGCGGCTGCTCGCTTTCGTACAGTCCAGGACGGACTTGGTCCAACCTCGTTCTCTTGCC
Source organism: Nitrospira sp. (assembly GCA_049840695.1). Classification (GTDB taxonomy): domain Bacteria; phylum Nitrospirota; class Nitrospiria; order Nitrospirales; family Nitrospiraceae; genus Nitrospira_A. The sequence continues at coordinate 87,945 of JASGJV010000010.1, read as the reverse complement.
TAACTAATCTGCGCTACGCAGCATTGCATCTCGACACCCACAAGGCTTCAGGGGATACCCGAGAGAGCCATCCTGCGGTCATTCTGCTAGAGTGGAGTTTCCCAGGCAGAGGCCTGCGGGTATTCCGTCGTGAGACGCTCGTGTTCCGCGTGGTCGAAAGATTCGATCAGAAGATCGGCCCGGCTCAATGGCTCGGGACAGGCGGGTGAAGAGAGGAAGTTGACATAGTCCTGGGCCTTTGCTTGAGTAGCAAACCGGCAGAGTCCGTATTCCGGCATGTGAGAGGAAGGGTGCCAGAAGGCCAATCCGATCGAGCTGCCTTGAAAAACTCCCAAGGAACGATGTCGGACCTGAAATCCTCCCGGACTATCGGTGGAGCGATCGAGTGCCATAAAAGTCCATTAAGAACAAACAAATTATCTTCCAGCCGTGAAGTATAGCAAGGTTGCGGACGGAACGACATCTTGAGCGGAGAGCAGTAGGGGCGGGATGATTGACTTCGTTGAACAAAAGCCTTAGGTCTTGAAGAAGCGCTGTCGCATGTTCGACGCGGAGGAGGAACGATGATGTCTTTGGCACGATTGCTGAGCGCAAGTGTGGTGATCGCGGTTTTCCTGACCCTGTCCGGTTGCGGCTACAATGACCTGCAGGGGCTGGATGAGGATACGAAGGCCGCCTGGAGCGAAGTGATCAACCAGTATCAACGCCGGGCCGATCTCATTCCGAATTTGGTGAACACGGTCAAGGGATATGCGGCGCATGAAAAGGATACGCTGGAAGGAGTAGTGCAGGCGCGCGCCAAGGCCACCAGCGTGCAGATCACGCCGGAGTTGCTCAAAGACGAAGCCGCCTTCAAGCGATTTCAGGAAGCGCAGCAGAGTTTGTCGAGTGCTCTGGGGCGCCTGCTCGCACTGGCCGAGAATTATCCCAATCTGAAAGCGGACCAAGGATTCCGTGACCTTCAAAGCCAACTCGAAGGGACCGAGAATCGCATCACCGTCGCGCGCAAGCGATACATTGACAAGGTGGCGGAATTCAACAGAGATGGTCCGCTACTTTCCCACAAACCTGACTGCCAAGTTTCTTCTCCATTTAGACGAAAAAGCCAACTTCACCGTGGCCGACGAAAAGGCTGTGGCCAAACCACGGGAAGTGAAGTTCTAACGTCGGCTTCGTGTGGCAGGAGCAATTGCGATGCGGCTGATGGGCCGAGCAGCGCGGACTATCCTTGCCGGATGGCTATGGTTCACGCTGCTGTCGAGCCTTCCGGCCCTGGCTCTGGATGTGCCTCCGCTCAGCGGGCGCGTGGTCGATCTCGCGCATGTCCTGCCGCCGGCCACCACGGCTCAATTGTCCGAGACACTTCAGGCGCATGAATCCAAAACCTCCAATCAAGTCGCGGTGCTGATTGTTCCTTCATTAGAAGACGAGTCGCTATTCGATTTTTCCCACCGCGTCGCGACGACCTGGAAGTTGGGCGCCAAAGGGACAGACAACGGCGTCCTGCTCCTCATTGCGATCAAAGAACGCAAAATTCGTCTCGAAGTCGGATACGGGCTGGAAGGGGTGTTGACGGATGCGCGTTCAGCCCAAATCATCCGAAATGAAATCGCCCCAAAATTCCGCGCCGGCGATGTGCCGTCCGGCGTCACGGCCGGCGTGCTGGCTGTCCTGCACACTATTGAGGGAAGTTATCAGGCACCAGAACAGCCGACCGCGTTTCGTTCCGACGGTGAGGTGATCACCAACACGATTGTAGCCGTCATTCTAGGCTTGGTCATAGGTCTCTTCTTCTCTCGCGCTCACCGCGTAGTGGGTCCCGTGGTAGGAGGCGGTCTCTCGTTTCTCGTCGCACCCTGGGTGATGCCGGCTCTCATCGCCGGAGCGGTCAGTATGGGGCTGATCAGTTTGATAAGTGGGATTGGGCCAGCGACGGGAGGAAGGCGGCGAGGCGGCAGCGGGCCGTTTGATGACACCTGGTTTAGTACACGTCATGGGGGGTGGGGATCGGGTGGACTGGGCGATTCGTTCGGAGGCTCGGGCGGTTTCTCAGGCGGCGGCGGTGATTTCGGAGGAGGAGGGGCCAGTGGCGATTGGTAGAAAGCCGGCACTCACCGAAGCTGAACGGGCCCGGGTCGAGGCGGCGGTACAGGCCGCCGAGCAGCACACGAGCGCGGAGATCGTACCCCTGATCGTACGGCGATCAGGGCTCTATCGCGAGGCGCACCATCGCGCCGGCCTATTGGGTGCCGTGCTTGCGTTGACGACACTTGTGACGATCGAAACCGCGTGGTTCCCCTGGGGGTGGCAGGCCTCGAATGCCGCGTGGTTGGTGGGGATCACCGTGCTCGCTTATGCGGTTGGCGCCTGGATCGGAACCTGGCCCTTGCTCCTGCGGCTCTTCACGTCCCGGGACCGCATGCGTCACAAAGTGCACATGCGCGCTGAGCGGGCCTTTGCCCAGCATGGCCTTGCACACACCCGTGAACGAACCGGGTTATTGCTGATGGTCTCATTGCTTGAGCGACAGGTCTATGTATTGCCTGATCACGCACTGCAGGGGCGTATTTCAGTGGACCAATGGCAGGACATAGTGTCGGTCGTTGTTGAGCATATGAAGGTCGGTGACCTCGCTGGGGGCCTGTGTGATGGAATCGATGCTGCGGGAGTCCTTCTCGCGCGCGCCTGTCCCTCCCGTGACGGCGATAATCCCAATGAGTTGCCGAATGCGGTGATACAAGATCTGTGACGGCGGGATTCTGTCGGACAATAGACGGCCTCGCTCCGTTCCGCTACAATCCCGGCAATGTCCGAACCCGCCGTGCCTCCTGAACCATCGCAACCAGCTGTGGATGAAACCCATTCCGTCGTCAAGGCGGCGGGTCTGATTGGCATCGCCACATTTTCCAGCCGCATTCTGGGATTTGTCCGGGACATGGTGTTGGCCAGGCTGTTCGGTGCCACTCCAGCCGCGGACGCGTTTTTTGTCGCCTACCGCGTACCCAATCTGCTGCGCGAATTGTTCGCAGAAGGATCGATGTCCGCGGCCTTCATTCCGGTCTTCACCGAATACCACACCTTGAAAGCTAAGCGTGATGCCTGGGAATTGGCCAGTGCAACCTTCACGACGCTCCTGACCATCGTCACCGCCGTGACGCTGATCGGCATTCTGGCTGCGCCGGGCATCGTCTGGCTTCTTGCCCCGGGATTCCGTGAGAGTGTTGACAAGTTGGCGTTAACGACGCTATTGACTCGGCTGATGTTTCCTTACCTGATCTTCATCAGTCTGGCGGCCCTGGCAATGGGGATTCTGAATTCGTTGCGGGACTTCGCGGCGCCGGCCTTCTCTCCGGTCTTTTTCAATATTTTTACGATTGCCTGCATGCTGTTCCTGTCGCCCTGGTTATCCGAGCCGATCATTGCGGTGGCCATTGGTATTGTCGTCGGCGGGTTGGCGCAATTTGCCATGCAGCTTCCCGGGTTAAGGCGGCGCGGCATGTTGTTCGGCCTGCGCTTCAATCCCGGCCATCCCGGAGTCAAACGCATCGGATTTTTGATGGTGCCCTCACTACTGGGATTGTCAGTGACGCAAATCAATATCACGGTAAGCACGATTCTCGCGTCATATTTTCCCGGCGGACCCACCTATTTGTTTTACGGCATGCGATTGATCCAGTTTCCGCTGGGTATTTTTGGAGTGGCGCTCGCCACGGCCATTCTTCCGACGCTGTCGGCGCAGGCCGCGCGCGGCGCACTGGATGAACTGCGGACGACGATCGGGTTCGGCCTCAGGATGATTTTTTTTATCATCCTCCCGGCGATGGCGGGTCTGATCCTGCTGCGGTACCCGATCGTGCATCTGGTGTTTGAGCACGGATCATTCACCAAGGCTGACACGTTGGCGACGGCGACCGCGCTGCTCTGTTACGCCGTAGGACTATGGGCCTTTGCAGGGGTACGTATTATCGTATCCGCATTTTATTCACTACAGGATACGCGGACGCCGGCCGTCACGGCGGGAATTGCCGTGGGGGCGAATATCGGCTTGTCTCTCTGGTTGATGACGATTCTTGATGCCGCAGGTTTGGCGCTGGCGACGGCATTGGCTTCGATGCTGAACGGAAGTATCCTCGTAGCCGTGTTGCACCGGCGGTTGGGACGTGTGGATTGGGGTGCTGTCCTGCGATCGGCCGGTCGGGTTCTGGCTGCCTGCATGCCGATGGCCGGCATCTGTGTGTGGGTGGCGGGTGCGCCCTTGTGGACGGAAACGGGTCAGTGGATCGTGAAGTCCGTCTTGCTGTTGGGCGGGATCGGGTTCAGCGTCATGGCGTATCTCGGCATGCATCTCATGCTGGGGTCGGACGAGCTGGATGTGGTCATGGGATTGGTCAAGCGTAAACTCGGGCGGGTCGCGCGAAAATTCGGGGTCGCATGACATGGCGGAGACGAGCACATTCAAAACGCCTTGGGGTTGGGTGACCGTCACGGCTTCTGCAAGAGGAGTGACGGCCATTGATTTGTCGCCGTCGGTTCGCACTGCTCATCAAGGGCCGCACACAGACGATGGCGCTATGTCCGTTGTAAAAGAAGCGCAGGCCCAGCTCTTGTCCTATCTTGACGGCGAGCGTCGCGATTTTGCTCTGCCTCTTGATTGGTCGGCCGGTACCTCGTTTTCAGCGAAAGGTGTGGAAGGCGATTGCGCGGATACCCTACGGGCGCGTCCGGTCCTATCAGTGGGTCGCCATGCGCGTGGGTGGGAAACAGTATGCCAGGGCCGTGGGCATGGCGCTGGGAGCGAATCCCATTCCCATCGTTGTGCCCTGTCACCGCATCATTGCGCATGACGGCTCCTTGGGCGGGTTTTCGAGCGGATTGTCGTTAAAGCGGCGGCTGTTGGGGTTGGAAGGCACATTGTCGCAATTGCGCCATGCCCGGTAGGCGCGAACGATGGTGTCGAAGGCAAGATGAAGGCGGTCATTCAGCGTGTTACACGGGCTTCGGTCGAGGTGGACGGACAGATCGTCGGTCGCATTGACCACGGGCTGCTCGTGTTATTGGGCGTGGCAAAGGGGGATGGAGAACGCGATCTCTCCTATGTTGTGGAGAAGGTACAAACCCTCCGGATTTTTAGTGACGATCAGGGGAAGATGAATCGCTCGCTGCGTGAGGTCGGGGCGGCGCTATTGGTCGTCTCGCAATTTACGCTGCTCGCTGATACCGCAAAGGGACGCCGTCCGGGGTTTGACCTAGCTGCTCCGCCGGAGGAGGCGCGTGCATGGTATGAGGAGGCTGTATGGCGACTGCGCCATGGGGGATTGAAGGTGGAAACCGGTATCTTCGGTGCCCATATGCAGGTTGAACTACTCAATGATGGGCCCGTGACGGTTATTGTGGATAGTCAACGGCAGGGAGAAAACCCGGATCTCAAGTCTTGATCCGGGATGCCGATAAGGAGTCAAGAGAAAGTCTCCTCGGATTGAAAATGGTCTGCTATACTATTTTCACAGGGCAAGGATCGCCCGGGAGGTCGAGATGGGAAGTCCCGTGTCTCGCAGCCATCCGCTCCGGCAGCTCTTCGGAGCGTTGACGGAGAAAAGTTTCACCGAACACCTCGGGTGGCCCGATCTGAACGTCACCGAGTACGTCTCCAATCTGCTCGTCGAATTCGCGCACACCGATCAGCTCTACAAAATCCAGAATACCCAGGGCCGTCCGATCGACTCGGTCGTCGAGATGTTGTTTGAGTCCGAAGTCTTGTTGGAGGCGCAGTCGTTCGAACGGGAGCGGGACGTGCACCGGCATATCGGCGACTTTACGCTGTTTATGACCGGACTCTTTCCGGAATATCTCCGCCGCCTCAAGAGCGTGGGTCGAATCTATCACAAGGATTTTCTGGTCGATTACGTGAAAACCGGCAAACGGTCCTATAGCCTGGTCGCGGAATTTGGTCATTACGATCCTGAGCAGGATACCCCGCTGTTCCGCAAGCTGTCCGAGAACTTTGAGCTCTGTGTGACCGGACTGGGATTTGTCCGGTCTGACTTGGACCGTATGCAAGATCCTGCCTGCCGTCGCGTGAAAGATCTGCTCCTCAATTGAAACGCCTACGACCGGTTCTCCTCATTCACGGTGGCGCGGGACGCCGCGCCATGACCGTTGCCCAGGCCGCCTGCGTGGAAGGCGCGTTGACCGAAGGCCATCGTCTGTTGAAGGCCGGTGTCCCGGCGTTGTCCGTGGTCGAAGAGGCCATTCGACTGTTGGAAGCCTCCGGCCTGTTTAACGCGGGGCGGGGCTCCAACTGTCAACTCGACGGGGTGAGCCGGATGGATGCTTCGATCATGGAGGGCCGCGATCTGAGAGCCGGTGCCGTGGCTTCCATCGAGGGCATCATTCATCCCGTCACCGCCGCCCGGCTCGTCATGGAAAAGACCGCGCATGTCCTCCTCGTCGGGAAGTCCGCCAGCCGCTTTGCAGAGTATTTTGGGCTCGAGCGCGCTCCGCGTTCGAGGCGAAGCCCGGCAGCCCGATCCAAGCAATTGAGACCTGCAGCGGGGATGAGCCGGACGTTGCGGTTGCATCAGGCGATTGTGAAAGGCGTCCGCCTTCGCGCAAGAAGCTTGGGGAAGGAAACCGTGGGGGCGGTGGCTCTGGATGTGACGGGAACGGTGGCAGCCGGAGCATCGACCGGTGGTGTCGATGTGATGTTGCCTGGCCGAGTCGGCGATACACCGCTGATCGGCTGTGGGGTCTATGCCGACAATGATGCCGGCGCCGTGTCCATGACCGGATTGGGAGAGAGCATTATTCGGGTTGCCGTCGCCAAGGAAATTACGGATAGGTTGGCGAGCGGCCTGAGCCCGGTTGCGGCTGCCAACCGCGTCCTGCGAAAAGTTGTGGAGCGCGTTCAAGGCGCCGCCGGCGTCTTGGTGCTCTCGCCGGACGGCCGCTGCACGATTCGCCACAGCACCCTGCATATGATCGCCGGAATCATCGGTCCTGACGGCCGCGCCATAGTGCGCGACCGGTTTGCCTAGCCTAGCCAGCGGCTGATACAGTGACACGAGGTCTCAGCCTATGCCGGCGCTTTTTCATCTTGCCTTTCCCGTCCACGATTTGGCGGCCGCCAAACATTTCTACGTCGAGGGTCTCGGTTGTGTCCTGGGCCGGGAGTCTTCCGCCGCCGTTACCTTGGGCCTCGCCGGGCATCAACTCGTAGCCCACCTCTCTCTAGACGAACTCGATCGGCAGAAGGGTATTTATCCTCGCCATTTCGGGCTGGTCTTGACGCGGGAGGAAGAATGGCAGGCCCTGGCCGATCGCGCGCAGGAAAAGCATCTCACGTTTTATCAGCAGCCACGCCGCCGGTTCCCCGGGACGCGGATCGAGCATCGCACATTTTTCCTGGAAGACCCGTCAGGAAATCTGCTCGAATTTAAATATTACGTCCACGAGTCGGCCATTTTCGGAGAGCGGAACTACACCTCCGTCGGCGAATCCACGTAGCGCGAGAGTCCTGTGTGGTGTGTGGTTACTACTCCACGGGAACCACTTCGAGGGTTTCCGGAGGAAGTCGGTTGATCGAGGCCGCTTTCCGGCCGTTCCCCCGCTCCAACCAACGAACGATATGACGTTGCCGTCGAGTGAGATAGGCGGTATGTCGAATCGGGTCATAGCGCCGGGGGGAAGGAAGAATCGCTGCCAGCAGGGCCGCCTCCTCGATCGTCAGGTCCTCCGCGGACTTCCCGAAATGGTGCCGCGCGGCCGCTTCCGCTCCAAAGACGCCCTGCCCCCATTCAGCGACGTTCAAATACAGCTCGAGAATCTGCTTCTTCGTCAAATGGTGCTCCAGGGAACGTGTGATCAAGGCCTCCCTGGCCTTCCGCAGCAGGGACCGTTCTGAAGATAGATAAAGATTTTTCGCCAGCTGTTGGGTGATGGTACTGCCCCCGCGTTTGAATTCGCCGACCTCGAGATTATAGAGCGCAGCATCTTTGATGCCTTCCCAATCGAATCCTTCGTGCGCGAAAAAGGACGCATCTTCAGCGGCCACGACAGCGCGCTGGAGCGCCGGCGCAATTCGGGACAGGGGAACCCAGGCGAATTTGATGTGCAGCGGATGGCCTTGGTCCTTGGCCTGAGCCCGCCGGGCTTCCATGACCGCCGTTTCCGTGGGGTGGTGTTTGGCGAGGCGGGAGACGTTGGGCAGCGTGGCCAACCAATACAACGCCAAGGCGGCGGCCGGCAGGCCGATCAGCACGGTCATCCAAAACAGGATCCGCCCGAAGAGACTGCCTGTTGACTTGCTCATTCCCTACACTCTATCTATGAGTCTACGAGATGGCTCACCTGCCCGCCCTCTATGTGGCCGAAGGTGGCGCCCATCCCGCATGGCTGCCCGACGCGATCATTATGAAACTACTCAGCGCCGAGTTTATCAAAAGTTCCGTGTCCCCAGAACAGTTTCCTGCCGATCACCTGCCAGAAATTGCGTTCGTTCGGACGATCGAATGTCGGCAAGTCCTCGCTGATCAATTCGCTCCTGCATCGGAAGAAACTGGCGAAGGTCAGTAAGACGCCGGGAAAAACGCGCGCCGTCAACTTCTTTACGGTTCGTACGTCCGACCCGAAGCTACCGCTCTTGTCGCTGGTCGATCTGCCGGGATACGGCTATGCCAAGGTCTCCAAAACGATGCGCGCGCAATGGGGCCCGATGATCGAACAATATCTGGAACAGCGGCAATCGCTCGGCGCGGTGATTTTGCTGATCGAATCGCGCGTATGGATGCCGCAAGATGTCATGACGATCCAGTGGGTGCAGTCGCTTGGATGCGGCCTCATCATCGTGTTGACGAAAGCCGATAAGTTGCGCCAGAGCGAGCGGAAGCCGACCCTTACCGAAGTGCGCGTCGCCTGCGGATTGCCGGCGGAGGTGCCGGTCCTGCTGTATTCGGCTGAAACCCATGAGGGACGGGACGCGTTATGGGGCGAGATTCGCGCGCAGTTTAAAACTTGATCTCGATATAGGCTTTGTTTTTCAGATCGGCCATCCAGATCTGGTATTGATCTTCAGTCTTCTGCTGAAACACCAGGGACTGGATTTCCGCCTTCACTTGTTCGAAGGGGCGAAACTGGCGCGGCTTTTTGTCATCGACGCGCACGATATGCAGCCCCTCCGCCGTTTCTACGATGCCTGTGATCTGCCCCACCGGCACCGATGTCAGCGCCTGCTCCAGCGCCGGAATGAGTTCCCCCTGTCGGACCAATCCCAACCGCCCGCCACGCGAGGCGTCCGCTCCATCGGAAAACCGCAACGCCAGATCCTCAAAGGGTTCGCCTTGTTTCAGAGTCGCCAGGAGGGCTTCGGCCCGTCCCTGAGCGACGGAGAGGCCGTCCGGCGTCCTCGGTTTGATCAGAATTTGGCTCAACTGGTACTCCTCGGGGTAGGCGAAACGATCCCGGTGCTCCTCGTAGTACCGCTTCATTTCCGAATCGGCGACCATAATCAGGCCGCGGACTTCTCGGTCAACCACACGCATCAACGTCAGCTGCTCCCGTATGCTTCTGGTGGTGCTGGGGTCGGCCTGGTTGATGGTTTCACCCTGCTTCTTCATTTCCTGCACAGCCTGCGTGACTTCCTGGTCGGACACCTCCACGCCCTTGTTCTTCGCGGCCTGGAGTTGCAGCTTGCGCTCGATCATCTTCGTGACGGCCATGGCCTCCGCGGTCTTGAGACGGCGTTCGAGATCCTCGCCGTTGTACAGCTTGCGAAGGCGTTCCTGATCGGGAAGCAAGTCGCGCTTGAGTTCCGAGAGCATGATCAGGTCGGTATTCACGACTGCGACGATGCGGTCTTCCAACTTGGCGGCATCGAGGGAACCGGCCGAGAACAGGCCTATCCAGAGGCAAAGGCACAGGCCGGCCATGGCCGGTCGGCCGAGTGATTGCAGAGGGTATAGTTTCACGGCGTGGACACAAAGAGAAAAAAAAGACAATCGGACCTTCATCACGGTAAGGGGATTGTACACAATCGAGACTTCAGAAAGGGAGCGGTCTTGAGATGAAAACGATGGAGGCGTAAAGACGGAACGCGGGCAGGAATCCGGTGCGCGGGGGATTAGGGGCGCCCTGGTTCATCGGTCACATAACGGGCTGCATCAGCCATGCGAATCGTCGCGCCGGTGCGGAGTTCGGCGAAGACATCATCGAGGCGTTTCCGCCGTTTTTCGGCCAGGAGTTCCTGGCGGAGCCGTTCACGGGTGGCCTGGTCGGCCTGCAAAATTTCCGGTTCGAGGGGACTGACCTTCATGAGATAATATCCCTTGTCAGTCTTGATCGGATCGCTGACGACACCGGGGTGCAACGAGGGAATCAATGCCTCCAGTTCCGGCTCCAGCAGGCCTTTTCGATACGGGCCCAAGTCGCCGCCTTTGGCGCGGCTGCGTTCGTCGATCGAATAGCGCAAGGCAAAGCGGGTGAAGTTCCCCCCGCCTTCCACCTGGCGTTTGAGATCCTTGGCCGCATAGACGTTGGGTAACAGCATGACCGAGACTTGGACCTTAGGATTGGCCAGGAGTTGGTTGGCATGCCTTTCAAGGTAGGCATCCAACTCGTCTTTGGATACTTCGACCTTGGTCTTGATCCGGTCTTTGAGGAGTTCATCAAGAATCAGCTGCTCGCGGTACCGCAGGGTTTTCTCCCGGATGTCATCCGATTGATCCAAGCCCTGTTTGCGCGCTTCCTGCATCAACAGCTCGCGCATGATCAATTCGTCGAGGAAGCGGCGTTTCCCGCCTTCTTTTTCATACCGGGCGCGGGTCGCCTGGGAGAGTTCTTCCCACCGGATGTCGAACTCAGCTTGGGTGATGGAGCGGCCGTTGATCATGGCGATCACCGGTTCCTCCTGCGGAGGTTCGGTACAGCCGGCCAATGAGCCCAGCGCACACAACGCTAGCGCGGCGCTGCTCAGTCGGGCTCGCCAGGGGGATATGTCTGGTGTCTGCGGTGACGTCATGCGGTCGGGGCGGAGCATCCTTCTGGGAAGATCAGGTAGAGCCGGTCGGTGGCTCTTGATTGTTGGTACCACAGACGTGAAGGGTTTGCAAGGTTGCGTTGAGTTCCGGAAAGACCAAACTCCAGTCGTCATGCGGCATCTGGAGTTCAAACGACAGAGGCGACAGAAATCGCAGCCGTTTTTTATACCGGTCCATGAGCGCCTGCACGGCGGTTTCCGAAACTTTCGCCTTGGGATCGAAGGTGATCACGACCGCATGCGTCTGCTCGACCACCGAGCTCAGCCGGAGTTGTTTGGCCAGTAGGCGGATTTGCATGAGTTCGAACAATCGTTCGACCGGCTCCGGCGGAGGCCCATACCGGTCTTCAATTTCGCCATGCATGAGCGCGAGGTCGCCGAGTTGCCCGCAGGAGGACAACCGTTTGTAGAGCGACAGGCGTTGATGGCTGTTGACCACGTAGTCTTCCGGAATGTATGCCGAGACGCTGAGACGCAGCGTGGGATCCGGCTCTTCCTCTACGACCTGGCCTTTCAGGCGCTGGACGGCTTGTTCCACCATTTGCAGATAGAGATCGAGCCCGACGGCGGCGATATGCCCGGATTGTTGTTTGCCGAGTAGATTTCCCGCCCCGCGGATTTCCAGATCCGCCGCCGCAATCCGGAACCCCGACCCCAGCTCCGTAAATTGCTGGATGGCAGTCAGCCGCTTTTGCGCGTCGTCCGAAAGGTTGCCTTCATCGGGGACCAGAAAATAGGCGTAGGCCTGTTCGCCACCGCGCCCCACCCGGCCGCGCAGCTGATAGAGCTGCGCCAGGCCAAACGTATCGGCGCGATTGACGATGATCGTGTTGGCAGTCGGCACGTCGATGCCGGATTGGATGATCGCCGACGCAATCAGGATATCGGCTTCCCGGTGGAAAAATTTCAGCATCACGGCTTCCAATGGTTTGGAATCCATCTGGCCGTGTGCCATCACAATGCGCGCTTCAGGAACTAATTCCTGGAGCCAGGCGCCCATCCGTTCCATGGTTTCCACGCGATTGTGGACGAAATAGGTTTGCCCGCCCCGGCCCAGCTCGCGCAAAATCGCTTCGCGAATCGCCTTTTCGCTGAAGCGCAGCACCTGCGTGCGGATCGCGAGGCGTCCGGATGGGGGCGTGTCGATGATGGACAGGTCGCGCACGCTGGCCATGGTCATTTGCAAGGTGCGCGGAATCGGCGTGGCCGTGAGCGTCAAGACGTTGACCTGGGTGCGCAGTTGTTTCAGGCGCTCCTTATGTTTGACGCCGAACCATTGTTCTTCGTCGATGATGACGAGGCCGAGATTGCGGAATTGCACATCCTTCTGCAAGAGCCGATGCGTGCCGATGAGCACATCGACCAGGCCCGCCGCTGTATCCTTGATGATGGCCTTCGTGTCTTTGGGAGATTGGAACCTGGACAACAGCGCCACGCGTGTGGGGAAGGGCGCGAACCGCTCGGCAAAATTGTCGTAATGCTGATGGGCGAGCAGCGTGGTTGGGACCAGCACGGCCACCTGCCGGTTTTCCTCGACGGCTTTGAAGGCGGCCCGCATCGCGACTTCCGTTTTGCCGTAGCCCACGTCGCCGCAGACGAGGCGATCCATCGGCTTGGTGGAGGCCAGATCGTTGGTAATATCTTCGATGGCCTTCCGCTGATCCGGCGTTTCTTCATATTCGAAGGCCGCCTCAAACTCGTGATAGAGCATGCTGTCCTTGCCGTAGGACGTGCGATGGACCAGTTCCCGGTTTGCGTAGAGATCGACGAGCTCATGCGCCATTTCTTCGATGTCTTTCTTGACTCGCGCCGTCGTTTTCGCCCAACTTGTGCCACCGAGACGGTCGAGGCGCGGCACATGGGCATCGGCGCCCGCATATCGCTGCACCTGGCTCAGCCGGTCGAGCGGCACATAGAGCTTGTCGGTTCCGGCGAACTCGAGCACCAGAAAGTCGCTGTCGAAGTCCTGGACTGAGAGCCGGCGCAGGCCCTGGTATTTCGCGATGCCGTACTGCATGTGGACAACGAAATCGCCGATGTTCAGATCTTCGAGGGAAGAGAGAAACGTGGCGGCTTTGCTCTTGTGTTGCGGCTTATGCCGGGCACCTTTGGCGAAGAGTTCTTCTTCGGTCAGCACGACGAGTCGCAAGTCGGGGGAAAGGAATCCCGACGAGACTTCGCCGTTCAGTACCGAAAATGGAGCCTTCTGCGAGCCGCCCGCGGAGAGGGCCGAGGGCTTCCATTCCATCGCCGGTCGATCGTGTTCGCCGAAGAGTGCGAGCAGCCGGCCGACTTGGCCCTGGCTGCGGGCGACCAGCACCACGGGTCCGCCTTCGCGCAGGCGATCGAGGACGTCCAATGTCTGACTGAACGCCGTGCCGCGCTGGCCGAGTCCCACGCTGGCCGGTGTTTGAGCCGGACAGGTCAGCACCGGATCCCAGCTCGCATCCGGCGCGGTGACCGGCTCAAGGGCAAGGGTCGCATACCCTTGGGTCGCGGTGACGAGTTGATCCCACGTGAGGTACAGCTGATCCGGCGTCGGATAGGGATTCGGATCTGAGCGATCTTCGTGACGCAGGTAGCCTTCCTCAATGGTCTGCCAACATTCTGCCGTGTGAGCCATGAGCGCGCCGGGCTGGTCCAGTACCAGCACGGGCGGTTGGGGAAAATAATCCAGCAGGCTGTCCATCGCCCCATAAACAGACGGGGCATGCCATTCCGCGTCTGCAGCCAGGGGCGCCAGCGCGTCTGGTGCATCGTCGGACCGAATCAGTTCTCGCGCGGGCAACACCCAGGCCTGCTTGATCTTATCCGTCGATTTTTGTGTGGCCGGATCAAAAAAGCGGATGGATTCGATCGTGTCGCCCAAAAACTCCACTCGTAGCGGGTCTGGATAGGCTGTCGAATAAATGTCGACGATTCCACCGCGAATGCTGAACTCACCCGGAATCTCCACCACCGATCCCTTGCGATAGCCGAGACGCAACAGGCTTGAAACCAGCACTTCGCGCTCCAGATCGCTGTTCGGTTGAAACTGCAGAATGGCGTCGGTGAAGACGAGGGCTGGCAGCACACGTTGCGTCAGCGCCGGCACGGATGTAAAGAGCACCGTGCGAGCTGTGGTGCAGAGTCGATTGAGCGTCTGCATGCGGCGGGCGACGAGATCGATATGGGGCACCGTCGATTCGTAGGGCAGCGTTTCCCATTTCGGGAACAGGGCCAGGTCATCGCCGGATTGACCGCAGAGGGTTCTGAAAAAGAGCGTGTCGCGATAGAGCCGCTCCGCTTCGTCATCGGTCTTGGCGACGACCAGCCAGGAGCGCTCGGCGAGGGGTTGAGCCGGCGCGCTCAGCGTGAGCAGGGCGAGGCCGAAGCCGGCCGTGGAGCCGTGCAACCCCATCAGGCAGGGTTTGCCTGACCCGGTGCGAAGGGCTTCTCGCGCAGGCGCGAGCCAGTTCGTGAGATGCGGTGGCACTACAGGTGGCACGAAATCCTTATGCCGTGGTGGAACGAATACGTTGTACCAGGGTCGTGGTTGAGACGCCGGGACGAGGGGAATGGTTTGCACGCGCCCGCCGCGCGCCTCGACCGTCTCACGGCCGATGATCCGGTCGACCGGCCAGTCTCCTCCCTTCACCAGAATATCCGGCTGAAGGGCTGCAATGAGCGCCCCTGGATCAGGCTCCGGAAAAACGACGACAAAATCCACGCAAGCCAGTGCGGCGAGGACCTCGGCACGTTGGACATCGGGCACGATGGGGCGATCGGGACCTTTGCTCAGGGCGCGTACGGAGCCGTCGGAATTCACCCCGACCACCAGCAGATCTCCCAGATTGCGGGCGGCCTGCAGGTACCGGACATGGCCGATGTGCATGAGGTCGAAGCAGCCGTTCGTAAAGACGATGCGTTGTTGCCGCCGGCGGCGCTCGGCCAGCAGAGACACCAGTTCGTCTCGCGTGGTCACTTTTGTGGACATCACATTCAGTCAATCCAAACTTGCATCTTAGCAGGAGGGGGAAAAAGTCTGCCACCACGAATCCATGACGAACGTGGTGCGCCCGCGAATCAGTCTGACGGGCGAGGTTTTCGTTTCTTCGTCCCGGCTTCACTCTGCGGGAGGGCCCCCAGGCGGACGACGCCGCTGCCATGTCGTTCGATCAGTCGATCCAGGGCGGCAACCGCATCACGCTGACGGCGGTCGAACAGCGGTTCCGGAGCGGGCACCAGATCCGACAGGCCCAGGCCCACTAAGCGGTACCGCGATCGTGGCTGAAGCAACTCTGCCAAGGCCTGGCGAATGTCCGGCCACATGTCAGGGTCATAGTTCAGCGGTGTGGCAAATTTCCGTTGTCGCGTGGTGATACGAAAAGACGAATCCTTCAGCTTCAGGGTGAACGAGCCGGCAGCCAGTCCTTCCAGCCGAAGATCATGCGCCAGCGTTTCCAGAAATCCGTGGATGATGGGCTCCAGGACGGCCGCATCATTGGTATCCTCATCGAAGGTCGTCTCGTGGCTCATGCTCTTGGCTTCGCGATCGGCCACCACAGGATCGGAATCGAGGCCCAGGGCCAGCACTCGAAACGAAGCCAGACGGGTGCCCAGGAGGCGTAGGAGCGTTGATTCGAAGCGAGGAAGGAGTAGATCGCCGATGGTCCTCAGCCCCAGACGCTCGACGGCTTCTGTTGATTTGGGGCCCATGCCGGGCAACGAGCGAATGGGCAACGGGGCCAGAAAAGCGGCTTCCGCGCCCAGTTCGATCACTGCCAGACCGTCCGGCTTATGGGCGTCGGCGGCGATCTTGGCGACGGTTTTTCCGGAGGCGAGGGCAATGGTACAGGTCAATCCGGTCGTGCGGAGAATGTCAGATTTCAGTGCCTCGCCGAGTGCGCGCGGATCCGGATGGCGGGTTTGCAGTCTCGTCGTATCCGCATAAAATTCATCGATACTCGTCCACTCGGTTTCAGGAAAGAACCGGTTCGTCACTTCTTGCAGCTGGCGGTGGAGACGCGTGTAAAGCGGACGATCAGGCGGAACGAGGACCAGTTGGGGGCAGAGGCGCAATGCCTGAATGGTTGGCATAGCGGATCGCACACCGAACCGCCGGACTGCATAACTGGCGGCCGCAATAATGCCGCGCGGAGGCGGGCCACCCACGGCAACCGGTTTGTCCGCCAATGACGGATCGGCCAGCACCGCAGCTGACGCGAACATGGCATCGATATCGCCAAAGAGAATTTGTCGAGGCCAACGAGCGGACATGGAACCCTAGCTCGATTGGAACGGAAGACTGAATTGCCGGCCAATGGCAACAATAGCTATTGGTTCTGCTAGCGGGTCGTCAGGCACGACCGCAAACTCGCGGAGAGGTCCCCGACAGGCGCCGCATAAGTGCCGTCGCGGTTGAATGGTCCGGCGCTGGCGCCGGTAAATCGAGCCGCATTGTTGGCAGCGCCAGGCATATTTCGCCAACGCCGTGATCTCTTTGCCCAAGGAATGATAGATCGTGATGCCAAGGCCATCCTGGTTCATGTGCGCCATCATGCGGCGAAAGTCCGGACCGTGATTCGGGCGACGTTTGAGGACATCGTACTGCCACTGGTGGATCATTTCGTGCGCCAACGTTGTCACTGTTTCGCGATCCAGGCCAAGGTTCTGAATTGGAAGGAGAACCGATGATAGCCGGATGCATCGACGCCGCGTCTGATCGATGGTGTTCTGCCTGTGCGTATGTCTCGGGCCGACTCGGCACACGAACATGCCCGCAGAGGAGGTCAGCCGGCGGCTCCATTCGATGGGAATCGGCGGTAAGGCGCCCTGAAAATATCGACGGTTGAGGTCGGCCCACATGGTATGGAGCGGTTCGACAGAGGGTGCCATGGCGATCACAGAACGATACAGAGGCCGTGTGAGGACGACGCGTACGGTTTCGGGTTTACCGGCCGGACAATTCTTCAATGACCGCGGCGGCCAACAGCGGCACCATGATTTCGTGATGACCGGTGAGGGCGTAGCCTTTCCCGCCTTTCTGCGTAGGGCGGCGCACGACGTTCGTCATGGGACGATAGTGGGTGAGGAAATCCATGTTGACGGTCGTGATGTTTGTCAGCGAGTGGCCAAGGTTTCGTCCGAGCGACACGGCTTTCAGAAACACTTCCGGCAAGATGACGGCAGAACCCAGGTTCAGGTAGACCCCGCCTTCCATTCCGGAAACCACGGCGGCCAGCCGGCGGAAATCGAGCAGTGACCCAGCGCCGATCGCCGCGCCGTCGGCGGACGGATGCATGTGAATGATGTCAGTGCCGACAGCCACGTGCACCGTCACGGGGAGGCCCAACCTGGCTCCAGTGGCCAGCAGGCTGGTCGCGCGATTCGGAAACTGTTGCTTGTGACGATTGATGTACAGGCCCAGTGATTCGCCGAGGCCCAAGCCCTCTTTCATGCCTAGCGTGATGGCTTCGTTGAGCATGCGGCCGGTTTCTTCCGCCATGCCGAATCGACCGGAATCGATCTCCGCGTCGACTTCCTCAGAGGTGTGCCCCATGAAGGCCAGCTCGAAGTCGTGAATGATGACGGCGCCGTTCATGGCCAGCGCGGTCACGATGCCGCGCTCCATGAGGTCCACGAGCAGCGGGCCCAGTCCGACCTTCACCACGTGGGCGCCCATGCCAACAATCACCGGCCGGCCTCGATGGTGCGCCTTCGCAATAGCCTGGGCCACCTCTCGGAGCGTCTTGACCGCTAGAATATCGGGAAGCGAATCGAGGAAGCGTTTGAACGAGCGGCCGCCGGTCCAGACCTTGGCGAAATTGGAGACCTGCACCTTGCTGTGCCGCCGCTGGAGCGGATAGGTCTTCAACCGAGACGCATCGATCGGCTTGATGATCGCAGGAGGCGTCGATGATCGGGCGGAGCGTTTAGGCCGGCTTGGCAAGAACGTGATCCTCAATGAGTTCGCAGAGGACATGCCCCAGCGTGATGTGACTTTCCTGAATGCGGGCTGTCAACGTCGACGGGACGACAAAGCCGTAGTCGACCATGCCGGCGAGCTTGCCGCCGGAGCCGCCGGTCCAGGCCACCGTCGTCAGGCCTATGGCCTTGGCCGCTTCGACACCTTTCAGCACATTAGGGGAGTTGCCGCTGGTGCTGATGGCAATCGCCACGTCGCCCGCCTGCCCGTGCGCGCGCACCTGACGGGCGAAGAGTTCTTCGAAGCCGTAGTCGTTGGCGATGCAGGTAATCGCCGCGATGTCCGTCGCGAGGGCGATGGCCGGGAACGGAACCCGTTCCCGTTTATAACGACCGACGAATTCCGCCGCGATGTGCGCGGCGTCCGTCGCGCTGCCGCCGTTGCCGAACAGCAAGACTTTATGACCGGTTTGAAAGGCGCGGCCGATGACCTGCGCGACCTGCACGATTGTGTCGGCATGGTCTCGCGCAAAGCGTCGTTTGACCTCCGCGCTGTCGTCGAATGCCTTGATGGCGAAGTCTTTCATCGTGCGGAATTGTAGGGAAGCCCTCGGCCACTGTCAAACGACGGCGGACCGACGGCGGACGGCTTTATTTTCCGGGCGAGGCGGGGGAAGACCGTTTAGTAATCATGTTCATCGCCAGCGTCAGCATGGAGCCGACATCCGAGACATTGGCCGGCAGCACGAGCGTGTTGCTCGTTTTGGCCAGTTCCCCGAACTTCGTGATGTATTGTTCAGCGACACGCAATTGCACGGCTTCGTACCCTCCGGGGACTTGCGTGGACTCGGCGACTTCGCGCAATCCCTCGGCGGTTGCGCCGGCGATGGCCATAATGGCGGCCGCCGCACCTTCGGCCTCGTTGATCTGCTGCTGCTTCTTGGCTTCCGACGCTTTGATGACCTGCTGCTTTTCGCCTTCCGCCTGATTGATGGCGGCATCGCGCTCGCCTTCGGAGGTCAGAATCACCGCACGTTTCTCCCGCTCGGCGCGCATCTGCTTTTCCATGGCGGCCAGGACATCTTTCGGCGGGGTGATGTTCTTGATCTCGTACCGCAACACCTTCACGCCCCAGGGCTCCGTGGCCTTGTCGAGTTCATTGACGACCTGGCTGTTGATGTTGGTGCGTTCTTCAAACGTCCGGTCAAGTTCGATTTTCCCGATCTCGCTGCGGAGCGCAGTCTGGGCGAGCTGGGTGATGGCAAAGCGGTAGTCGCTGATGCCGTACGAGGCGCGTTGTGGATCCAGCACTTTCGAATAGAGAATGCCATCGACGCCGACCTGGACGTTGTCGCGGGTGATGCAGATCTGTTCGGGGATATCGATGGCGGTTTCTTTCAGCGAGTGTTTGTATTGCACACTGTCGAGAAACGGCCACAGGATGTGAAATCCCGCACCGAGCGTGCGCGAATACCGGCCGAGCCGCTCGACCACGTAGGCACTCTGTTGCGGTACGACACGCGCGGTTTTGGAAATCACCAGCAGTACGAGACCCGCAAGGAATATGACGACCCAGAGTCCGCCTGGCATGCCGCTATCCTCCATAATGGGATGACCTCATTCGGGTTTGATCCACAGGGTGATGCCGTCGACGTGATGGACGAGGCTGCGTTGGCCCTTGGCGAGTGGCTTGTTGCCGAGGTTATGCGCATTCCATGTGCTGCCGCGGCATTCCGCTTTGCCTCGGCCGTCGGGAGGGATGTCTTCCAGCACGATGGCCGTTTCACCGCCCATGGTATCGACCGGCGAGATCCCGCCTCGATCGGTTGCCATGAGTCGGCGGAGCGGGGGGCGTAAGACCAGCAGGGAGCCGACCGAAAGACCGGAGAACAGCAGCCAGGACATCCACGCGCTTTGGATGACGTCCAAGCCGACCAGTGCGCCGACCAGCAGCGCCCCGATGCCGAAGAACAACATATAAAACCCGCCGGGCGTGACCATTTCGCCGGCGAGCAGCAGTATTCCTAGAAAGGCCCAGAGCCACCAGCTCATCGCACCTCCTCAGTCTGCACTGCGCGGAATTACGGAGGATTTCACGCGGCAGTCTATGCGTCTTTCCCAGGAGCGTCAAGGATTGCCGGGAAACCGGCGTTCATTGAAGCCGTCGGACTGCAATGGTATAGTCCGCCGACTATGCCGGCCGATACTCCCGTCAAAGCGCTCATCCTGGCCTTCACCGATGCGCCGCCGCTCGCGGCCTATGTGATCAACCGGCTGCAGCCTGAACTGCTCTGCTTCTTCGTGCCGGAGTCGGCGAAGACGCAGGTCGAAGAAGCCGTGCAGCCGCTCGTGCAGCAAATGCCGAAGCGCTGGGATTGGGTCGTGACGCCCGAACGCGACGGACATCATCGCCTGCCATCAGGCCTTGTCGCGAACCGTTCATGATCTCCTCCGCACCTGGGCCGTGCAGGTGGGCGAAGTGGTGGTCGATTTGACCGGGGCCACTCCCGCCATGGCTGCCGCGTTGGCGACAGTGAGCCAACCCTGGACGTCCCGGATGATCAGTCTAGTTGATGCCGCGGGGTCTGAGGAGAGCGAACAGATTACGGTCGATGGTTTTACCAAACGCTGGGTTCAGGGCAATCCCTGGGACGAATCGGCCGTTGTCGTTCGCCGTGAAGCCAGTGAGGCGTTTAATCAGGGATCGTTCAGAGCAGCGGCCACGTTGTTTCATACGTTGGAAGCTCGAGTGAGCGGAGGGCAGAAGCCGCTGTATCGCGCACTGGCTGAACTTGCGCTGGGGTATGGGCTTTGGGAGCGGTTTCAGTACCGCCAGGCCTGGGAAAAGCTGAAGACTTCGTTGAAAGCCCTCGATATGGCCTCGATCTGGGGCGGGCCGCCGGGGCTCAAATCGCTCCTCCCTTTGATCAAGGCCAATAGCGGCTTTTTGGAAAAGATGGTGCTCGACCCTGCCGAGGTCAAAGAAGGTGTCGTGCTCGATCTGCTGGCGCACGCGCATCGTCGCGCCCATGGAGACCATGATCCGGAGCGGGCCATGGTTGCGCTCGTACGAGCATTGGAGGCCTGCGCGCAGCGGCAGTTGTTCAAGCAGTACAAGATCAAAACGTGGGATGTACAACCGGATCAGTTGCCTGAAGGATTACGGGAAACCTGCCGCACCTGTTATCTCGACGATGTCGATGGCAAGTATAAGCTGCCTCTGCAGAGCCAGTGGCGGACATTGGCCGGCCTGGGCGATCAGATGGGGCAGGCGTTTCTCCGCGACTGGCCCAAGATGAAACCGCTGCTTGATGCCGCCAATCATGCGGTGCTGGGCCATGGGTTTGAGGCGGTCAAAGGAGAGCGGGTGCAGCAGCTCTCCGATATGGTGATGAAGGTCACCGGGGTGAGCGAGTCCTCGTTGCCGAAGTTCCCGACGCTCAATCTTTAAGCCTGTCCGGCTGTTCACGCATGGACATCCGCATTTATTACGAAGACACCGACTGCGGCGGGGTGGTGTACTACGCGAATTATCTCAAGTACTTTGAACGGGCGAGGACGCACTATCTTGAAGAGCGCGGGCTATCAGTCGCAGGCCTGCGTGATCAGGGCACACAGTTCGTTGTGGTGCACGCTGAATTGGATTATCGGTCACCCGGTCGGTACGGCGACACCTTGGTGATCGACACCAGGTTGACGGATGCGACTCAGGCGTCCTTCACCTTTGCGCATGTGTTGCGGGAGCGGACGAGCGGGCGTATTGTGGTGGAAGGATCGGCCAAGCTGGTGACGGTAGACGAGCAGTTGAAAGTGAAGCGGCTCGACAAACTCACCCTCGCTACGTTACAAGGACCTCCACACACGAGGCACTAATGGATAAACTCGGCACATGGCTGGCGGTGACGGGCGTGGCGATCGGTTTCGTCGTCCTCGCATGGCTGCTCTTCTCTGATAATCCCGCCGACAAGAAAAAGAAGAAACCCTAGTCCGGATGCGCCGATATCCTGCGCCGACGCTGGTTCGCCCCTGCGTTGCCTCACTCACCCAATAATTTCTTGATGGTGTCTTCCATCCCCTCCGCCCATACCCGGTAGCCGCGTTCACTGGGGTGAAGCGCGTCGGGCATTATCTCCTCAGGCAAACGCCCGTTGTCATCGAGAAAGCGTCTGTTCAGGTCGAGAAAAAAGACCTGATGCTGATCGGCGAAAGCCGGGAGCCGCTCGTTGATCGCATTGTTCACACGGCGAAGCCGATCATCGGCCGAGAGGCTTCGCGGAAACACCGCCAGCAGGAGAATCTTTGTGTCCGGTAGCCGGATGCGTAACGTCTTGAGAATGGCCTGGATCCCTGCAGCGGTCTCTTCCGGGGGATCCTCGCGCCTGGTTGCGTTATTCGTCCCGATCATCACGATCGCCAGCTTGGGGGTGATGCCATCCAGTTCTCCATTCTGGAGTCGCCACAACACATTGTCTGTCTGGTCGCCGTTGTATCCAAGGTTGGCGGCATGCCGATGTTGGTAGAAGGTGTTCCAGACGGGCCGTCCATCCTCCTCCCATCCCTGCGTGATGGAATCGCCGATGAACAGCAGATCGACATGGCCCTGACGTATCCGAGCCACGGCGCGTTCATGCCGCTCCATCCACCATGCCTCCGGTTGAGGAGCAGGCGTCACAGCGCGGATCTCTCCCGCAGATCCCACGGTCGGCTCAAGGAACAGTTGCAGGCTGCTAAGCAGAAGAATGAGCAGGAAAGAGACAGGCACTATATTCCGGCGCATGAACGCCCTCACAAGATCCTGTACTAGGTGTATCGCAGGATCGGGTGGAGGTCAATCGTGCCGAGCTACAATCAATGTATGTTTCGTCCTATTGAATGTCTCAAGAAAGACCGCGTCTGCCGGCGCGCCGCAGGCGAAACACCCGATCATTCGACCGCATCAGTTGCCAGGTGCCGCTCTGAGAACGTACAGAACATGTTGAGGAGGAGTCCGGCCAGAGTGACGTAAAGCCCGCTGGTGAGCCAGAGCTTCAAAATGGTCGCGCAATCGGCAAGCCGGAGCCACAGGCTCTCGGCAGACGGTTCATTCGGCGACATGTAGCGGAGCTGCGCTGCTTGCACCAGGTTTTCCAGGCAGTCCGCCATCGTGATCATCACGAGCGGCGCAAAAATCCAACAAAGATTGAATGGCTGGTCCAGTGCCATCCACACCCAGCACAGGCTTGCGCCGAGTGTGCCTCCATATAGCAATGAAAAGAGTAAGTCCTGGGTGAGGAATTGGCTCCCAGCCTGGCGCGCGCCAGATTTGAAGCAGGACCGGTATGCTCTCACGACATCCGTTCCATAGCCGAAGCAGCGTGGGGTGGACGGCCTGGGAACGTCCTGATGCCCAATGGGGTATTGATGGATGGCAGCGGCCCCAGCATTCGTGCCAGGCACCATGACATTGCCGCAGAGCCGAATAGAAATCGGGAATCCGGAAGCGAGGAACGCGCTGAAACTTTTTTCGCCCATGTCATGCATTCCAAGTTCACCTCTGTATCGAGCAAGAGCAGTGCCTGGTTTTTACGGAATGGAGGTAAACGGAGTGGCAGATTTTGAGAACATGGATCAACGCCGGCGGTCAGAATCGTTGTGATTCTTCGGGGTGTCGTATCACAAGCGATACGCTGTCGTATCGGAAGGGATACGGGAAGGAAGGACTCGAGGTGTGAAATCCGAGAGAGGATCCACTATTCCAGAGGGCGTTGGTAAAACTCCAGCGGCTGAGCGATGGCGCTCTCAAACGATAGGCTTTCGCCGTCGAGGCGATACCGGGTGGAGGCTTCAAAGGCGCGAATGAACGCCGCCTCAAATTCCATGAGCTTTGGTTCGCAGGCCATGCGTGTGGTGGTGCCCTGTGATACCGAGAGCTCACCGGTCTTGGGGCCGAAGGTAATTCCGGCAACATACCGGTTGCAGCCCGCATGACCCGACACTTTCCCATCCTTGAAGCTAAGGATCACTGGCTCTCCAGCGTCTTCGTACGGGATGGTCTGGTTGCCCCAATGGGCGAGTTCCCAGCGGTTCCGTTCAGCGACCTGCTTCATTGCGTCCGGCGAAGGGGTCGAGACGCAGGCCGTAAGCAGGGCGGAAAGCATGATCGTACCCAGTCCGAAGAAACGCATGAAAGATGTCCTGTGAGATGGGCTGACCGCTGCTGGTTGTACGTGCTGCGCGGGCGCTCGTCAATCCCGGGGGCAGTATTTCGATGAAAACTCCTATTGCTGATGGTTCTACTATGATTCCTTATGTGCGTTATATCCGCGTCTTCCCTCATGAGCTGTCTCACCGCTTCGACTGCCGGCAGCCGTCTTGTACTGCTTCGGCTTTGGTCGCATAACATCGCTCGGCTGTGGTTCGCTGATACCAGCGCTGTCCGGGCATGTGGTAGATGCAGCGTTCGCCACTATGAGGCGTGAAGTTGCCTTTAATCGGATGCTCGGTGGGGCACTCGCCGTCCTTGGATGGCTCGACGCCAGTGCGATGGGAGACAGGCGGCCATTTCTTGGCTGCTTCCGCATCCATCGTTCCCAGGAGTAGTAAGATTACAAGCAGACAGACCACCAGAGGTCTCAAGAGGTTGAGTCGGCGTCTACATGATCCCTGCTCTTCTGATCACTCGGACTGCTCGCTGGTGCGAGCGCCGGGAAACCACTCGGTATGCTGATCCCCTTGGCGGCCGAAATAGGTGACGCGCTTGCCTCGAAGAAAAGCAAAGTAGCCCTGCACCCCTGCCTTGACCGCGCGCTCACAAAAGGCTCGAAATTTTTGCGCATGTTGCTGACTGTCGAGGATGGCGGCTTTGAGTGCTGCGATTTCGAAATCATCGGAAACCGGAGGCAGGCCTTCGAAGATCAGTGGTGCCGTCACAACAGCTCCGGTGGCGCTGTAGAAGGAGAAGGAGCCGAGGACATAATCGACGTGGTAGTACTCGACACCGTTGGCAATGAGTTTGCCGACGACCTCAGGGAAAGGTATCGATCCATTCAGAGTCGCCTTTGCTAGATCCGCAATCTCGTTTGCGTTCATGTCTCTCTCCCCAGCAAGCATCTATGACGGTGATGAAGTGTCGTCGCCCGTGGTTATATGCGAGGATCTGGCCATTGCGCTATGGGGTGAATTACTAGGTCGATCAGGCTTGCGTGTCTTTCGAGACCTCATATCGCAACTCTGCGAAGCCGGATCCGATTTTGCGCACGGCTACCAGCCGAAGCGGCGGATTCGTGATGCGGCGGGGAAAAAGCGGTTTCCCGCGTCCTAGTGTGACGGAACAGACTTGAACGATGACCTCGTCCAGCAGGCCGGCATCGTAAAACTGTCCTGCGAGATCTCCACCTCCGACGATCCAGATGTTCTTCGATCCAGCCGCCTCGCGCATGTCCGTGTGAACGGTTCGAACATTTCCTCGAACCAGGCGAATATCGGCGCTGGGGACTAAGGGAAGCGGACGGGTGGAGAACACCCAGGTAGGCTGAGAATAGGGCCAGGGTGCGCCAGTCTGTTGGTCGGCAATCTTGTCGGTGTGACGGAGCATCCATTCATAGGTCGCTGAGCCCATGGCTAAGGCGCCGACCTCCGCAATGAAAGAGGGATAACTTGTTTCGTTCACGTCGCCCAGCGGAAACAACCAGTCTAGAGAGTCGTCCTCAGTGGCAATGAACCCGTCGAGACTGGTTGCTGTGTAGTATTGCGTCTTCATGGGGGGCAGACATTCGGGGCCCGATAGCGTCACCGTAGTTACCACGTTGCTTCGATGCAGGTATGAGCTATAAAGCACCGCACAGCTTTCCGCCCAAAGCGAACGCACCGGCAAGAAGCGTCGCCAGGGCAACGAGGACGCTCCATAGTTGAGTTGGTTTCAAGCCACCGATTAATTCGGCCACGGTAAAATCCGAAGCCTCTTTACGCAGAGAAACCTTCTTCGTCGTCTGTACCATCTTCTGCTTCCAACTGGCCAAAACCCCATTGAACTCCGTTGAATGTAGTGCTGCTGCCTCTAGTTGTACCCACTGCACGTACCAGTCGTATCCGCGTTCGAGCAATCCCTCGCTCTTTAGGCCGGCTTCGACCACCACCATGAGCGGGAGTCCACGGGCATAAGTCATGGCGGCCTCGATCTGATTCCATGGGGTTGGGAGTTTAATCTCTGTGAGCGTAGTCTCTTTTGGCCCACCACGCTTTTCTATGCCCGAAGCAAAGTATGAGCGTTCGAGAGCGATGACCAATGTCCCGGCGCATTTATCAAGCAGGTTGGTAACAGTTTTTAACGGGGCGTCAGAGCTGAAGGTATTTCTCCCAACCGTATGGGGGATCAGCCCTTCGCTTCGAAGTCTGTCCTCCACGGCACGGACAAAAGCCTCCTGTTCACTTGTTGCGGTGCCCCCTACGCTGACGAAGACATTTAGTTCATCCATAGCGCAACACTCCTCATGACTGACGCCGGACTAGCAGCTTGCTCCAAACAGAATCATGGTACGGGACGCCAATACCTGCACGACGAATATCTCTGCTGAGCCCGAGTCGCCGACACTATCCTCACTTCAATTATCTCTGTCAAGAATGGCCCTGAGGACGGCACCATGGATCACGCAAGCTACTCCCTATTGACCTTCTGGCCTCCATCCAACTGGGGTGAGACCTACCCCTTCCGACCATACCCTTCAATCATCATGACGTCCGCCACATTTTGTCCATTCACAAACACATCGGCGAGCGTCCGGCCATACACATCGTAGCCGTGGGGGACGATGCTGATCGTGCCATCTCGCAATAGCTGCTCCAGCCGAAGCGCCGCTTCTCTTCCGCCCGGTTCGGACAGTTCCGGCGCGTTGTAGCCTCGAATGCGAATCCGGTCGTTACCATACCGGATGGTGTCGCCATCGACCGTACGGACTTGCCAGCCTTCCACGGTTCGCTCGAATCCTCCCATCGATAGGGCATGGCGAGGAAGGGATCTCAAACCGCGACTGAAGGAATGCGATTTTTTCGCGAACGGGTTCTTGTGCGGGCGAAGACCTCGATCATGATGCCCGCGTCGATGCCGTTGGGATTGGTGCTGAGGAAGCGAGGGGCGTTGGTCCGGTTTCAGATCCCAGCAGTCGGTGCAGTGAAAGGGGCTCGGATCATTCCTGATCGCAGGGGTGTAGGTGTGCAGTGTGGAGCGGCTTTCTTCGACCGCGCCAAGTGCTAGCGTGGCGGGGGAGGCCACCAGCAACAGCAGGGCCAACCGGCTCAAAAAGCGGGAGTCCGATACGATGGTGCAGAGCATACTGAAAGTCCTCCGTTGTTTCAGGTTCAGTCACAGCACGCTCCATGCCATGAGTCTCGGGTAGGGGCTTCGGTTGACAAGCCGAAAAACCGCATGATCAAATGCCGACGCAGCGTATCTGGTAATGGGTGAAGCGGAGTTCGCCGGAAGGCGAGATGTCTACCCACTTCCCGCGAGATACGAATAAGAGCAAGGATTTACGGAGGGGTAACTCATGGATATGTTTGGAAAAGTGGGATTGGTCGAGGTGCCGATTCTGATCGCGCCCCGATCAAAAGGCCTGGATGGATCGCATGATTAAGGAAGGCAAGATCGCGATTCCTCCGGGAGGAACGTTGGAAAAGGGTTCGTTGTATTCAATGTTTGTCCGCATGCTCCTGCACAACGCAATGGAAGAGCAGAAACGGCAGGAAGCGCTGGAGATGGACGACGAGGACGACGACGAATAGATCAGGATGCTGTAAACGCCTCGGGGCCTCGTTAGTCGAGGCCTTGCCGGGAAACCGATTTGAGCATCCTAAGGTCGCAGGATGAGTTTGGTCCTAATAGACCGCGATCTGTATCCGAATGGATGCATTTCGTATCAGTTTCGATACGAAATGCATCCAGGACACGCCTCATAAAAGACGAGCGACCTCCGCCATTTTCCCCCCAGATCAGAGGGTTTTAAACGCGGCTTGAGCGGCGTTGAGGGTGCGCTCAATGTCCCGCGCTGTATGGGCTACCGACATGAAGGCGGCCTCAAACTGTGATGGCGCAAGGTAAACCCCTGCATCCAGCATGTGGTGAAAGAATTTCGCATAGACTTTCGTATCGGATTTCTTGGCAGTCGCCCAGTCCACGACCGGTCCCTGAGTAAAGAATGCACACATCATGGAGGCAACCCGCGTCTGCGTGAGCGCAACTCCGGCCTTGCTCGCGATTTTTCCTAATCCTTCAGAGAGCGCGACCGACCGTTGCTCGAGTTGTTCGTAGGTGCCTGGTTTCTTTAATCGCTTGAGCGTTTCGATACCTGCCGTGACCGCCAGGGGATTTCCTGACAAGGTTCCTGCCTGATAGACCGGCCCTGACGGGGCGATCATCTTCATGATGTCCTTCGCACCGCCGTACGCTCCCACGGGCAGTCCTCCACCGATGATCTTGCCCAGGATCGTCAGATCAGGTTTGATGCCGTAGAGTGTTTGCGCGCCGCCGTATTCAACCCGGAATCCCGAGATCACTTCGTCGAAAATCAGCAGCATCCCGTGGGCGTTGGTCAACTTGCGCAGGCCGTCCAAGAATTCCGGCGAAGGAGGGACCACGCCCATGTTTCCGGCGATCGGCTCGACGATGACGCAGGCCAGCTGCCGGTGATGTTTCTTGATCAGTTTCTCCGTCGTCACCAGGTCGTTATACGGTGCGGTCAACGTGTGTTTCGTAAAATCTTCCGGGACGCCGGGACAGTCGGGGATGCCCAGTGTGGTCAGGCCCGAGCCGGCTTTAGCCAACAGGTAGTCGCTGTGGCCGTGGTAACAGCCTTCGAATTTCAGAATACCGTCGCGTTTGGTATAGGCACGGGCGACGCGGAGGGCACTCATGACCGCCTCAGTTCCTGAACTCACCAGTCTGACCTGCTCCATGGAGGGCAGGGCGTCCCGAATCATTGTGGCCAATTGAATTTCCAATTCGGTTGGGGCGCCATAACTGGTGCCGTTCGCGGCGGCCTGTTGAATGGCCTTGGTCACGGTGACCGGCGCATGGCCAAGAATCATGGGGCCCCATGAGAGCACATAGTCGAGATAACTGTTTCCGTTGACATCATAGAGTCGTGCGCCTTTGGCGCGAGCGATGAAACGGGGGTGTCCGCCTACTGAGCGAAAGGCTCGAACCGGACTGTTGACTCCCCCCGGAATGATTTGCTGGGCCTCTGTGAAAAGTTGTTCCGAACGTTGTGTTTTCATGGGCTTCTTTCGTCGAGAGTTGGGTTGGGGCGCCAACCTATCATGAGAAATTCAAAACGGTCAATTAAAGAGGTGCTCTTCCATCGGCCAAGCGGATGATTCGATACAACCTGGTATCTGAATCGATACACTCGCCGGCACGATGAACGGATTCAATCAGAGTTTCTTGTACAAATCATGGTGTTTCGTCCTACGGCCTGGTGGCGCAAGTTTTGCTGAATACCCAGTATCACTGCGTAGGAGATCACAATGAAGGTAATATGTTCCTGGTGTGAAAGCGAAGGTCGTCCGGCTGTTGTGCGAGAAAAGGCTCCTCTGGCCGATGGACGTGAAACCCATGGAATTTGTTCCGTCCACCTGCAGCAAATGGGAATGGGGCGAGACCCCCTGGCTCCTTGTTATGAAGAGGGGTCGCGTCCGAGATATGAGCCTATGGTGATACGCCGAAGATCTGAAGTCGGTTCTGCGTTGTATAACTGATTGGCATGAAACCTCGCCCCTCGGAAGAGACAAAAAATGTCATTCGTCGCCGAAATGCCACGTGGTTGTCAGTCGGATCAATCGGATCCTGCCTGGTCATGTTCTCTAACCCTCTGAAAAATTGATGAACCGATAACCCGTGCCCCTGGTGCGGGTTTTGCGCCTGCAGGGCGGCAAGTCGTACTGCAACGAATGGAGTGACCCCAGTGAGAGTGCTGTGCGCCTGGTGTGTGCGAGATGGGAAGCCGGCCTTTCTCCGCGAAAAGTTACCCCTCGACGATCTCAGTGAGACGCATGGGCTCTGTGCGGATCATTTCACGTCGTTGAGCGCGAACGCGAGGCAGGTCGTCACGCGAAAAGTCTGGCTGCTCTCACGCCTGAACGACCTGTCCTGGAGACTGACCCGGTGGATACAGCGACAGATGGGGCGGCTGCTGTTTCTCTCCTAGTCACGGCACGTAGCAGTGGCTCGGCCCCCTGGAATCAGACAGGCATTCGGCTTACCCCAGTTTTCCTCGCAACAACGTTAATCCCTGTTCAATCAAATCCGAGTCCGGTACCTTCCCGCCAGGTGTCAGCTTATCGATTAATCCGGGTAGCAGACTCGCCAATTGACCGCCGACAGCTTCCGTACTGAGACCCGCTTGCGATGCCAATTGTTTGAGAAGGTCGCCACCCAATCCCTGCTGGATCTGTTCCGGTGAGATCGGCAGATTCTTGCCCGTGCCGACCCAGGAATTCACGATGTCTCCCAGTCCATTTTTCTGAAAGGCTTGGATAAGTCCGCTGAGCCCCCCTACATGGCTGTTCTGCGTGAGCAGGCTGACCACGGCTTGTAGCAGCGGGTTGTTATTGCCGGTCTGTCCCAACATCCCTGTTGCCGCCTGGCCGAGTTGATCGAAGAGTCCCATTTAGTACCTCCTTACATCAGCCGGAATGGTATGGTCTAACGACCGCTGGATTTTGATCCCTTCGAGCCGCCGGATTTCGTCGCCTTCCGGTCCATGGCCAGAGGCGGTGCGAACCAATTATGGCGGGTCCGTTTATGCCGTTCCTGAACCGCCAGCACGGCATGGAACGGCAGGCCGTTGCCAGTCGCCTCGTCGGATTCTTTGAGGCTCCAGGCTTCACCGGCTTCGCTCAGAATTTCCACGAAGGTTTCAAAGTCGTCTTCCTCGTCGGGTTTCGTCAGCACAAGGTCGGCGTCGGTGACCACGACGAGGTAGCCTTTGGCCGGCAGCCAGTCCAGGTCGGCCAGACATTCTTCCAGGGCATCCCAGTTGTGGCCGAAGTAATCGGGAAACGAGAAGACCCGGGCGAATTCGTCTAAGAGTCCGGCCTTGGTTTTACACTTTTTCCCGGAGATGGTTTTGGTGACAAACTGGGCGGGGACCGACAGAAGTTTATCCAGGGCCTCTCCCTCGGCATGCACGAGGAGATGGGCCCATGGTTTCTTGATCGATTGGAGCGCGGTAATCGACATGTGTCCTCAATTCATCGGAACAAATGAACGATAGTGGTCGGCAGTGTAATAGGCTTTCCCGCTCGCTTGATTAATGACGATCCGCTCGGCTCCGCGGTTTTTCCCGGACACCTTCGGGTGCACATCATATTCGCGATAACGGCCCCGTGGGAGCACGCGTTCACGATTTTGAAAGTTGCGTCCTCCGACATAGCCCGGTAAGGGTTCGCCATGTCGCGCTTCAATCGCTTTGAGGGTTTCGCGTGCAACCGAAGGAATGGTATCGCGCACCTCACCTTGCTTGGTGATTGAACCAGAGCGCACGGAGCTGTCGTCCGCAGGGGGCGCTTGGTGGGATGCTGGAGCGAGATGCGGAACCGGGGTGTCGAGAAGTGCAGGGCCCGGCTCAGCCGTGGAGGCGACGCCCAGGTGCAAGAGCAACGTCGCGCAAGCCCAGAGGACAAGTCGTGTGAAGCGCGAGACAGACATGGTGATTCACAACTCGTGACAGCAACAGCAAGACCCTAACATGTCACATAGGAGCGGTCAACGTGGCCAACGCGCTAGGGAGGTCGCGTCCATCACACACGGTCGTGCTGCAACTCCGTGACGTGCATCCGCATAAACAATTCCCAGTCGAACGGCTTGGGCGATACGGCGTGAAGCGGGATCGTTTCGATACGGTTTGAATCGTGATAGGCCACCATGCAGCCGACGATGGTGTCCGGTTGTTCGACGAGCCGGCGTACCGTTTCATAGGCGAGATGTTGCGCGATCATTTTATCTTCCGGAGTGGGGGGGGCACCTCTTAGGGTATGGCCGAGAATCGTCGCTTTCGTGGCCGAGGCCAGTGAGTACGGGCCCGTGGCTTCACGACGTTGGGGCCATGTGGCTATCGTCTGCGCGACATAGTCGACCAGCCCGTGGACACCACCTTCCCGGTGATGGCGGTGAGGAGTCCGTTCCGCCACCACAAAGATATGGCTTTTGTTCGGCACGCCCAATGTGCGTTGCAACGTGCCCAGGACAATGTCTTCGATATAGGCATCGGGATCGGGATGCTCATTGACCAGAATTCCTTCCGCCCTGGCTTGGTAGGCACAAGCCAGAGCCAGGTGGCCGGACCCGGCACCCATGACCTCGACGAAAAAGATACTACCCATGGCGGCGCTGGTGGCTTTCAGTGATTCAATGGATTGATTTGCGAGGGCGATCGCTGAATGAAATCCCAGCGAGGTGGTGCCGGCGATATTGTTGTCGATGGTGCCGGGGATGCCGACCACTTGCACGCCATAGGTCTCGTGGATCGCTCTCGCGCCGCGCAAGCTGCCGTCCCCACCTAAGACCACGAGCGCCGAGTCTTCGAGATACGGTGCGAGGGAACGCATTGCCGCGCGTTGCACCTGTTCATCTTTGAAATCTTCAAATCGGCTACTGCCGATGGGGCTGCTGGCATGACTGCTCATGCCCCGCGTATCTTCCTCGGTGACGGCATCGATCCAATTGTTAGCCAGGCCGAGAAATCCATGCCGGACAAAAAAGACGTCCAGGCCGAAGCGGTTGCCGGTGACGCGCAACTCCTTCAAGGCCGCCCCCCCGCCGCCAAAGTCTCCGCCGGACACTAAGGCAATCAGTCGTTTGATACGCCCGGGCTTAAGCGTCACGCGCTGACTGCGTTCCCGTTCGACCGTCACCCAGGCCTCACGCGCAACCCGCTCGCTTTCAATCAGCCCTACGGCGGTTGAGTAGCCGGAGAGGTTGCCGTTTTCCAACGTGAGGAGCACCACGTTGTCCTGACCTTCCTTGTATTCGCCGAATTCCGAAAACGCTTCGCGGAAGGGACGCGGATCGAGGTAAATGCGCAGCGCGCGCAGGGTCGAGCTGTGTGTATACAGGCAGAGCACTTCTCCGGGATGGGCATGCCCCAGCCGGTGCAGCCCATCGATCACATCGACGTACAGATCGAAAAAGGAATGTCCGCCGGGGTAGCTGTAGAACGGATGTTTGATGAGCCGTTTGGCAGTCTTCGCGTCCACTCCGAATGCGTTTGCCGCCGCGTCGAGTTCCGCTTGTTTCTCCATGCCGGTGACCCAACCGAAATCTTGCGATTCCAAGGTCGGTTCAATGTGGGGATGTACGGCATCTGCCCCGTCGGGAAGCAACGCCTTCGTGATGCGGCGGCAGAGCTGCTCCGTATTCGGGCTGTGACTGATCAGGTGAAGAAACGTGCGCGGATCGAGATAATTGCGCAATTGCAGATACCCCAATTGCTGGCCGACCACTCCCGCCATGCGAGCCAGCGCAGCGCCCACGGCATCCGCTCTAGGTACGCCGCGTTCGGTATCGAGCACATTTGCCAGTCGCCGGCCCACACGATGGGTTTTACTTTCGACCTCGGAGACACCATGACGCATCGTGAGGAATAAAGTACGGTCGCCGAGATCGCGCGGAAGCAACCAGAAACGATCATCCCCCAGATCCAGTACGATACGACCTTCGGCCAGCTGCGGAGTCAACTGCGCTCGCGGCACGATGGCCACCGGACGGCGATGGGCTGGTTTTTGGGTCGCGCCGATCGGCGCCCGGTACAAGGGCGCCAGTTCCCCGCGTGCAAGCAGCAGGTTCCAGGCGGCGAAAAAGACCACGGGATCATTTCCGCAGGTCTTAGCGAGCAGATCCTGCCGCGCGGCGCGATAGGCCTCGGCGCTGGGTAGACCCCTTTGAACATGCTGGATGAACACTCTCATCCCGTTGACCGCCGCCTGTGCCGGCTGCAGCCGATTGGCTGATGGCGCGGGAGGAGGCGGTAGCACGTACCGGCCGCTCGATGAACGTTGCGCGAGGGCAGTTCCGTAGGTCAGCAACCCCTCCAACGTGACAAAGTCAAACTGTTCCGTTGCCTGCTTGTCCGATGCGCTCATGAATCGCCTCGTGGTGTGTGGCTTCGTGAGTCCTGCCTCGATCCTTCTCCAGACGCCATGGAGATGGTCTTTTGCGGCATGCGGACGGGTTTGTTAGAATGACCCGTTGCCGACCGAATAGGAAACGCTTCGAGCCTCACCGCATACGGACAAGATGGTGTGCCGGGCCGATCTTGTCAAGACAGAAGAACAGCAGCATGCGAAAAGCGAAAATCGTCTGTACCATCGGTCCTGCGAGCGATGGCGTGGGCGTGCTTGAGCAACTCATCCAGAGCGGCATGAATGCGGCGCGGCTGAATTTTTCCCATGGGACGCATGCCTCCCACGGTCAGGCCATCAAGGTCATTCGCGAGGCCGCCGACCGCCAGGGCGTCGCGGTGGCGATTATTCAGGACCTGCAGGGGCCGCGCATTCGCGTTGGAGAGATCGACGGAGCATTGGAACTGCACGCCGGCCAACGCGTGCGGTTGCGGACAATGACTTTACGCTCCGGCGGACAGATCGGCGCCAGGGACGTCTTGCCTGCCGGCAGCGCGCAAGACATACCCGTGACCTATCATGCCCTGACTAGGGACATTCGGCCCGGGGCCAAAATACTGATCGACGACGGCCTGGTGGAATTGACGGCTGATCGTATCGCCGACGGTGCGGTGGAATGCACGGTGGTGGCGGGCGGACGTGTGACGTCCCATAAAGGCATGAACCTACCAGGCACGGTCGTCAGTGCGCCGACGTTGACGGACAAAGACCGTGAAGACTTACGATTTGGGGTCGCACAAGGCGTCGATTATATCGCCTTGTCATTTGTGCGCGGCGCCGAAGACATCCGCGCTGCCAAACAGTTGATTGCTGAGTGCGGCGGGGACGTGCCGGTGATCGCGAAAATTGAGCGGCAGGAAGCCGTGACGGATTTAGACGCCATCATGCAACATGCGGAAGGGGTGATGGTCGCGCGCGGAGATTTAGGCGTCGAATTGGGGCCGGAAGCTGTGCCGGTGTTGCAGAAGCGTATTATCGCCACCGCGAATCGCCATCGACGGCTGGTGATCACCGCCACGCAAATGTTGGAATCGATGACGCGGCATCTCCGGCCGACCAGAGCGGAAGCGTCGGATGTGGCCAATGCCGTGTTCGATGGCACCGACGCCGTGATGTTGTCTGCCGAAACGGCTGTCGGGCAGTATCCGGTCGAAGTGGTGCAGGTGATGGACCGGATTGTGCGGGCGGCGGAAGTCGAAACGGGGCCGGCATTCGTCAGGAGAGCCTCGCCGGATAACCGGCGTCTGACGTTTGAAGAGGCGATCTGTTTATCCGCCTCCTCGGCAGCGGCAGCGACCGGCGCGACGGCCATTGTGGCATTCAGCGAGCGGGGGACGACGGCCCGGCTGGTCTCGAAACAACGTCCGGCTGCGCCGATCATCGGCTTTACACCCTTTGAGCCGATCCGCCGGCAGATGGCGCTGTATTGGGGGGTATCGTCCCACACAATCGCGCAGATCGCGACGACTGACGAGCGGGTCACGGAGGCCGAACGACTCCTGAAGAAGGAAGGGCTGGTTACGGCAGGGCAACGCATCGTCATTCTCTCTGGGACAAGAATCGGGCAGCCTGGCGGGACGAATCTCATGAAACTGCACGAGGTCGGTTAGCGGTATGATGTCTGTGCGCATTGCAATCATCGGATTCATGGTGGGAATCGTCGGCCTGACGACCTGGGGACCGCCAGCGCTCGCGCAAACCAATGCGGTGTCGCATTCACCGGCCAAAGTGGTCGAAAAATATTTTGCCCTCGATAACAAAGGGGTGCGGCTGGACGCGAGTTCCTTCGAATCGGTGGCCGGCTATGTCAACTGGAAGGAAGAGCCGGCCTGGGGGAAAGTCATCGTCATCAATGGCTTCACGGTGCCGGATGACTTTCGCCAATGGGAGATCGTGAACCGACTGGAAGTGGTGGTGCCGGTGGAATTCCGCGTCCTGGGAATCATGTATCTGGATACCGCCGGATTCGTGCCGGAGCCCGGCATTGAGCAGGCGCGTGTGCGGCTCAAGGTCATGAACGGGCGGTGGAAAATCATGGAGCCGGTTCTCCCGCCTCACGTCGGTCAGAAACGCATGTTGAATGTAGTGCGGCAGGCCATGCTTGAAGAAAAAGACGGAACAAGGCAGGCCTCGCTGGCGGCCTTGCAGGCAGAATTGCGAAAGGCACAAGAATGACGAAAAAGTCTGAGATCGATTTGCTCATCTTCGACCTGGACGGCACCCTCATCGAGTCGAAATGGGATATCGCCGATAGCGTCAACCTCACGTTGCGCGAGTTGGGAGTACCGGAGCGGCCGCAGGAAGAAATTTTCGGATTCGTCGGCGACGGCGTGAAGAAGCTGCTGCGCCTGGCTGTCGGGGAAGAGAACAAGGATCTGTTCGACCAGGCGCTCCGCGTCTTTCGCCGGCATTATTTGGAACATTGCCTGGATCGCACCGTGTTTTATCCCGGTATCGACCGGGTCCTCGCGCATTACGCCGCCAAGTCCAAAGCCGTGGCGACCAATAAAGCCATCGAATATACCAATGTCATTTTGAAAGGACTCGGTCATCACCACTTCGCCTATGTGGTCGGCGGTGACAACGGGTTCGGGCTGAAGCCAGAGCCGGGCATGCTGGTGCATGTGATGGAGCAACTCGGCGTGAAGAAGGATCGCACGGTGCTCATCGGCGACAGTACGAATGACATCAATGGCGGGCACAATGCGGGCATTCGGGTCTGTGCGGTGGGATATGGCATGGGCAATCGTCAGAAGATGGCGGCTTGCCAACCGGATTGGTTTGTTGAACGACCGGAGGAACTGATGGAGCTCTTCATATGATCAGCATCACACGAGTGCGCACAATCGGTGTTGTGATCCTCTCTGGCATTCTTGCGGCGGCTGCGCCGGGATACGCAGAGTCCCCGAGCCTGGCCGACCGGGTCATTGAACATAAATTGGCCAATGGCATGACCGTGCTGATGGTCGAACGGCATCAGGCTCCGATCGTCAGCATCAATATGACGTTCGGAGTCGGAGGCGTGAACGAACAGGTCGGGTTGACCGGCTTGGCCCATCTCTACGAGCACATGGCGTTTAAGGGCACGCGGACTGTCGGCACGCGAGATTACGAGCGGGAGCAGGCCGTGCTGGACGATTTGACCACGGTGGGGAACGAGCTCGACCGCCGCGAGCGCGACGAAGCCGCCCGCGCGCAGTTGGAAGGCAAGCCTCATCTGGCATCGCAAGAGGTGCAACAGCTGCAGCGCCGGTTCAAGGAGCTCCAGGACAAGGCGGGCGAGTTTGTGGTGGGCAATGAAATGGCACTGCTCTATCAACGTCATGGCGGAGTCGGTCTCAATGCCTCGACCGGCAAGGACATCACCCGCTATGTGATCAGCCTGCCAGCCAATCGCTTGCCGTTGTGGGCGGCGCTGGAATCCGACCGCATGGCGCATCCGGTGTTGCGTGAGTTCTATAAGGAGCGGGGTGTGGTCATGGAGGAGCGCCGGCTCCG
Organism: Nitrospira sp.; assembly: GCA_049840695.1. GTDB lineage: Bacteria > Nitrospirota > Nitrospiria > Nitrospirales > Nitrospiraceae > Nitrospira_A. The sequence continues at coordinate 50,363 of JASGJV010000010.1, read as the reverse complement.
GACCAACGACAGTCCCAACGGCCTGCTCTACGAGACCTTTACCTCCACGGCCTTCCAGGCCCATCAGTATGGTGTGCCGACGATCGGGTTGGGGCTCCGATATCATGGCCCTTACACCGGCCGCCACGGAAGCCTTTTTCAAAACCTATTACGGCCCGAACAACGCGACGGTCGCCATTGTCGGCGATATCCAGCCGAAAGCGGTCATTGCATTGATCGAGCAGACCTTCGGCAAGATCCCGGCTTCGCCTCCCATTCCGGCCTTGGTGACCGAAGAGCCGCCGCAGCGCGGAGAGCGCCGGGTCGAAATCGAATTCGATGCCGAACCGGCACTGGCGATCGGCTATCACAAACCCACCATCGGCCACCCGGACGATTTTGTGTTCGATGTGATCGACGAAGTGCTGACCGAAGGAGTGACCTCGCGTCTGTACAGCACGCTGGTGCGGGATAAGCGGCTTGCGGCGTCGGTATTGTCGGATACGAACTACCCGGGCGTTCGTGCGCCGAATCTGTTCGTGATTGCGGCCACCCCGTTGGCGCCCCATACGACGGCGGAAGTGGAATCGGCGATTTATGAAGAACTCGAACGATTAAAGACGGAACCGATCTCGGCGAAGGAGTTCGAGCGGGTCCTGAATGGACTTGATGCGGATCTGGTGAGATCGTTGCGCTCCAATAGCGGCCTGGCCTCGCAACTGGCGTTTTATCAGACCGTCGCCGGCAGCTGGCGCTATGTGTTGAATGCGCGCGCCAGAATTGCCGCCGTGACCCCCGCTGATGTGCAGCGGGTGGCTGCTCAATATTTGACCAAACCGAATCGGACGGTGGGAGTCCTGGTGAAGAAGGCGCCCGATAAAAAAATGGCGGCCGTGGGTGAGGTGGCTCGATGAGGCGCATAATTTGTGAACTGGAAACAGGGAAGGTCATGAGACAAGCAGCGAGATGGATGTCATGTCCGGTGTTCGTGCTCTTGTTCCTCGTACAAGCGTCTCTCGTGATGGCAGGGGACCTGGCATTGGATAATCCTCGTTCCATGCGATTCCCAACGGTGGAATTCAATCCGCCGGATGCGGAGCGGCTCGTGCTGGCCAACGGCATGGTAGTCTACTTGCTTGAAGACCATGAATTGCCGTTGGTGACGATCAATGCGACGCTCAAGACCGGCAGTTGGCTGGATCCGGCGGACAAGGTCGGCCTGGCGGGGATGACCGGGGCCGCGATGCGCACCGGGGGATCGGCCGGCGAATGTCACCGGACGAGGTCGATGAAGAGCTGGAACAGTTGGCGGCCACCATTTCCATCGGCTTCAGCAAGGAGTCCGGATCTGCCTCCCTTGATGTGTTGAAGAAAGACCTGAAGCGCGGGGTCCAGATTTTTGCCGACCTGTTGCGCCGGCCGGCCTTTGAACAGAGCCGGGTGGAGTTGGCGAAGTTGCAGGCGTTGGAGGGGATCAGGCGGCGGCAGGACAGCCCCGGTTCTATCGTAGGCCGTGAGTTCGCCAAATTGCTCTATGGCCCCACCCATCCGAGCGCGCGCGAAACGTCGGTTCGTTCAATCGAATCCATCACCCGCGAAGATCTGGTCATGTTTCACCAGCAGACCGTTCATCCCAATGGCATCATCCTCGGTGTGACGGGCGATTTCGACAAGGCCGACATGTTGGCGTTGTTGCGCGAAGCGTTTGGGGATTGGGCCAAAGGGGCCGTGCCCGCTGTCACGATTCCGCCTGTGGCGGAATCCGACTTCAGAACCGGTCTGGTGCGGTTCGTCAACAAGGATACGTCACAGACTCACTTGCGAGTGGGGCACCTGACGGTCAAGGAAACCCATCCGGATTACGTCGCGGTGGCGATCGCCAACGACATTCTGGGCGGCAGTTCCTTCCGCAGCCGGCTGTTCAACGACGTCCGCACCAAGCGCGGCCTGGCCTATTCCGTCGGCAGCGGCCTGCGGGCCAGTGTGTATGATGAAGGTGTGTGGCTGATGCGCGCGGAAACCAAACTCTCGTCCACGCAGGAGGTGGTGAATCGCTTCGTAGCCAATATGGAGCGGATGCGGAACGAACCGGTGACGGATGCAGAGCTGGAGGAAGCCAAAGAAGCTTACGTGAATTCCTTCGTCTTCTCATTCACCAGCGCGTCGAGTATCGTGGCCCGCCTGATGGATCTCGAATACGACGGTCTGCCGAAAGACTGGCTGCAGCAAATTCGGGATAAGGTGGTGAAGCTTACCAAAGATGATATTCAACGGGCCGCGAAGATGCATTTCAATCCAGACCGGTTGCGTATTCTCGCGGTGGGCTCCGGCGACGCCTTATCGAAAGTGCTGGCCAGTTTCGGCGAGGTGAAGGAGATTACGCTGGCGCCGGAGAGTTGAGGGGGAGCGGCAGATCGAGTGGCTCTTTGCTCGCGCAACGCGCGGCTCAGAAGGCCCTCGCGGCACGCGCCCGGTGAAAGCCACTTTGATTTGCGGTGCGCCAGGAGCATTGATGTGAGAAGAGAGGGTGCTACGGTTCCTGTGGTGACGGTCCACGCGCTCATGCGCCAATCGACATGAACCGGGAACAGAACGGACTATGCCTCTTGAAGACGAGTTAAGCGATATCATCAAGAAGGCCCGCACGGGGCAGCAGCGATCGGTAGCCGACGTAGCCAGGGCCGCCGGCCTTCCGGAGGCAGACCTCGCCGGATTGGAACGCGGCCAGTCTCCGCGGAATCGAGAACAGGTGCATGCGGTGGCCCGTGCGCTCGGACTTAGGGCGGACCAGTTAGCGCAGGTGGCAGAGGGCTGGACCCCTGAAGCACTACCGGCGTCCAGTCCGCACGTCGAAACGATTCTGGGTTCCATCGGTGGGTATGAGGTCAAAGGCTATCTTGTTCATGATCGCGGGGAAGCGGTGATCGTCGATACCGCCTACAACGCGAACGCCATGTTGGAGATGCTCGCCAAGCGGAAATTGCGCCTTCGGGCGATTTTCCTGACGCATGGGCATTCCGACCATGCCGATGGGATCGACGCCATTCTGGAGGCTCACCCGGTGCCCGTCTATCTCGGTCCTGACGATCTCGATCTCCTGAGCTGGCGTCCTTCGCAAGACGTGCTGCAGGTGCCCAAGGGGGACGACACGCTGCAGCTTGGCGGGTTGAGGCTACGGTTCATGCCGACGCCGGGCCATACTCCCGGGGGAATCTGTTATCGGTTGGAAGGGGCAGGCTCGCCTCTGTGTTTTGTGGGTGATACGTTGTTTGCAGGGTCGATCGGCCGTTCGAATCCAGCCGGACTGTATCAGACGCATCTTGAGTCCGTCCGCCAACGCGTGCTGGCCCTGCCTCCGAATACGCGGTTGTTTCCCGGGCATGGCCCGGCCACGACGGTTCACGAAGAGCTGCTTCATAATCCGTTCGCGACGTAACACCTGAGGCCTGTCATGAACCGCGACGAGGGGGATCAGAACCGGTCTTCGGGTGAACTGATATCCCCTTCGTTCGAGAACGCCGAGGAAGATAAATGGGCCGAGGAAGAGCGTCCGGCATCCTCCGCCTTTGTGCTTCCCGTTATTTTGTTTCTCCTCACCATCTTTACCGTCCTCTGGGCCGGTGGCTATCAAACGAACACGAATCCTTTGGTCGGCCCATGGGATTTTCTTGTTGACGACCCCGGCTCGTTGTGGAGGGGGATTCCCTTTGCCGCGACCCTGCTGGGCATTCTCGTCACTCATGAACTGGGCCACTATGTGTTGTCGCGTCTGCACGGCGTGCCGACCTCGCTGCCGCTGTTCGTGCCGGGGCTTCCGCATTTTGTCGGCACGTTCGGGGCGATTATTCGCATGCGCGCGCCGCTGACCGATCGCAGGGCGCTGTTCGATATCGGAGTCGCCGGTCCAATCGCCGGATTTGTCGTGGCCGTGATTGCTTTGGTGATCGGGCTCCGGCTTTCGACCGTGGTGCCGATTCAAGGCAGTTACGGCATGCACCTCGGAGAACCCTTGTTGCTTCAATTCGCATCCTGGGTCGTCATCGGCCCCTTGGCGCCGACCGCGGATGTCATTCTGCATCCAGTCGGGTTTGCCGCCTGGTTCGGCCTGTTCATTACCTCCCTGAATCTTTTGCCGATCGGCCAACTGGACGGCGGGCACGTCGCCTATGCCTTATTGGGAGAGCGTCAGCGCAGTGTGGCGGTCGCTCTGATTCCCATCCTTATGGTCTTCGGTTGGCTTGGCTGGAAAGGGTGGTTCTTGTGGGTGGGGTTAGCCGGCATGATGGGCTTGGCGCATCCGCCGGTGCGGAATCCTGGCCGCGATTTGGGAACTGCCCGTGTACTGATCGGGTGGCTGGCCCTGTTTATTTTTGCCGTGACCTTCTCCTGGGAACCGTTCATTCTGCGTTGATTGATGCACTGCCCAAAATGTGGATGGGACCAGGACGAGGGCACAGCAGACTGCGGCCGCTGCGGCATCATTTTCGCGAAGATGCATCGCTCGCCAGTTTCCAGGGTGATGACCCCAACTCCGGGCCGGGCATCGACTTGGCCACGGCTCGTTGAAGAATGGCTCCTCGTCACGGAGGACTCGGTCAATCCAATTTACTTTGCCGGACGCGTGCTGGTCTTGCTGTTGCTGATCTGGTGGGGCTGGCGATTCATCACTGCCCCGCTCGAGAGGAATTACGCCGGCGAATCCTTCCTCCACCTGGTCAACCTACCGTTTCATGAAGCCGGGCACCTGGTCTTCATGCCTTTCGGGCGATTCATGATGATCCTCGGCGGCAGTCTTGGGCAGATCCTGATGCCGCTGGTCTGCCTCGGCACATTTCTGATGAAGACGCGTGATCCCTTCGGCGGGTCGGTGGCGCTCTGGTGGACGGCGCAAAACTTCATGGACGTGGCGCCCTACATCAACGATGCTCGTGCCATGGATCTCATGTTGCTCGGCGGATTCACCGGCAAAGAGGTGGATGCGCACGACTGGCACAATCTCCTCAGCATGCTGGGATGGTTGCAATACGATCATGGTTTGGCGAAGCTGGCCTATGGCCTCGGCATAGGCCTGATGCTGGTAGCGTTGTTATGGGGCGCGGCCTTGCTCCGACGGCAATATCGACGACTGGACTGGTAGCCGCTGCCGATTCGCAATTCCCATTCTTGAAAAGCTCTGCGACATCGGGCACACTGCCAGGCATGCCTATCGTGTGGATGCGCTGCCGAGTTGCTGCTTGTCTGGTCTTCCTGTGGGCCTGCGTCTTGCTGAGTGCGGTTCATGCTGAAGAGGGGCCCTCGCGGTTTACGTTGGTGCTGAACGGCGAGGCGGTGAAAGATTCGGCGAGCGGCCTGGTCTGGGAGCGGGAGCCGGATTACATCTTTGATGTGTGGGACCGCTCCGTTGCGCGCTGCGCGACGAAAACCGTCGGTGGAACGCAGGGCTGGCGCGCGCCGAGCATCGACGAAATCAAGACCTTGGTCGATCTCGATCAGCAGGATCCCTCGCTACCGGCCGGCCATCCCTTTCGGAATATCAAGTCCGGCATCTACTGGACCTCCACACCCCATCCCAAGGATGAGATCGTCGCCTGGCAGCAGAGTTTCTTTTCCGGTCAGGCAGTGACCGATCAAAAATCCGGAACCAGGCGATTGTGGTGTGTGCTCGGACAAGCCGGTAACTAACGTCTCAGCGCGCTCGAAGTCAGCCTCTCCTTCACTCTGCCTCGACATATTTTCCTACAGCTCAACTTAGAGTCAGTCGTGCTGCGCGGTTCCTTCGCGGCGGATACGTTGCGCAGCGGGCAAGAAGGTGATAAATGAAGAGGTGATACCGTTTGTTCCACTTGTACTTTGACAACTGCAAGAGCTGACGTGTCTCTTGATGATTCGGTGAGCATCGCGATGCTGCGTGGCGTGAGGGTAGTGTCGCAATGACCACCCTCCTGACGGTTCTTCTCGGCTGTTACCTCCTCGGGGGGCTGCTCCCCCTCTGCACATCGCGCCCGCATCTTCAGAACATTCTGGCCCATAGTGGTGCCGCTTTCGCCGGTGGGGCCGGAATCGCACTGGGGCTCCTCGGGCTCTATGCGTTCCAGCCACTGACGATTGCCGTTCCCTCCAATATCCCTTATCTCACTTTTGCGCTGCGCCTGGATCCGCTGGCAGCGTTTTTCGTCCTGACCATTTCACTGGTCGGGCTGGCCGCCTCGCTCTATGCCTATGGCTACGTGCGCGAGTTCACCGGCCGCGTATCGGTTGGCCTGCTTGGTTCCCTGCTCAACGGATTTCTGCTCTCCATGACGCTGGTGGTCCTGGCCGACAACGGATTCTTCTTCCTGATCGTTTGGGAAGTGATGTCCCTGCTCTCTTACGTCCTGGTGGTGACGGAGCATGAGCGGCCTGGCGTGCGTGAAGCCGGGTTGTTCTATCTGATCATGACGCATGCGGGGACGGCCTTCATCATTTTGACCTTTCTGCTCTTTTCTCAAGAAACCGGCTCATTTTCCTTCGAGGCGTTTCGCCATCCAGACCAGCGGTTGCCGGAAGGCCTGCGATCGATTGCGTTTTTCACGGCATTAATCGGATTCGGCGCGAAGGCCGGCATTGTCCCGTTGCACGTCTGGTTGCCCTACGCGCATCCGGCGGCGCCTTCTCATATCTCCGCGTTGATGTCAGGCGTGATGATCAAGACGGCCATCTACGGGTTGATCCGGGTGTATTTTGATTTTTTGGAGGGACAGTTTCCCTGGTGGTGGGGCTTTACGGTATTGAGCGTCGGCGCCGTGTCTGCGCTCCTGGGCGTCATGTACGCACTCATGGAACACGACTTGAAAAGCCTGCTGGCCTTCTCGAGTGTGGAAAACGTCGGGATCATTCTGTTGGGAATCGGCGCAGGCATGATCTTCCACACCTACGGCCTGCACGAGCTGGCGGCACTCGGGTTATTGGCCGGACTCTACCACACCATCAACCACGCGGCATTCAAAGCCCTCTTATTCCTCGGGGCCGGGTCGCTGTTGTTTGCGACGCACACGAGAAACATCGAGGAGTATGGAGGCCTGCTCAGGCGCATGCCATGGACGGGGCTCTGTTTCCTGATTGGTGCGGTGTCGATTGCGGCGCTTCCGCCCACCAACGGCTTCGTCAGCGAATGGCTGGTCTTTCAGAGCCTGTTCCTCAGCGTGCAATTGCCGACGTTATTTCTCAAGCTGATGTTGCCGATTGCCGCCGCCATCCTCGCGCTCACCGGCGCGCTGGCGCTGGCTTGTTTCGCGAAAGCCTTCGGCCTGTCGTTTCTGGCGCAGCCGCGCAGCACTCATGCCAGGCATGCAGTTGAGGTGCCGGTGTCGATGCGAATCGGGATGGGCTTGCTGGCGGCAGGTTGCGCCCTGTTGGGGTTAGCGCCCATGCTGGTTGTTCCCCTGTTGGATCGGGTGACCGCTCCCTTGGCGGGGGTGGCGATCAGCGAAAAAGTGTTGGCGCTCGACGGCTGGGTCGTTGCTCCGGTGACGGTGGAGTTCTCCAGCATTTCGATGCCGGTCCTGGCGGCATTGCTGGTCGGCGCGGGAGGGCTGGGACTGGCGATTGCCCGGCTGCTGAGGAAGGGGGCGCCTGCGCGTTACTCCAGGACTTGGGGTTGCGGCCTTCCGCTCACGGCACGCATGGAATATTCCGCAACCGGCTTCGTGCAGCCGATCAAGCAGGTGTTCGAGACGATCTATCAGCCGACGGTGAAGCTGGAGCGAGAGTTTCTGGAGCAGTCGAAATACTTCATCCGGCATCAGCGATTCCACAGTAGCATCGAACCACTGTTCGAGAAGTATGCGTACCGGCCGGTCGTCAAAGGGCTATTGGCAGCCGCGGAGCGTCTGCGCGTCATCCAGGCCGGCAGCCTCCATCTCTACTTGGCCTACATTTTCGTGACGCTGGTGCTGTTGTTGCTCTGGGCCGGGTAGGTTCAGACAGGACAGGAAGTTCGCGGTGCCGGCCCCACAGTGAATACAGCGTGAGGAAAGACGTGCAGGTGATGCTCCAGATCGGATTAGTCTTCATTCAGCTCATCATGCTGCTGGCCTTCTCTCCGTTGATTGTGGGAGTGATCAGGAAGGTCAACGCGCGTCTTCAATGCCGCCGTGGTGCGAGTCTCTTGCAGCCCTATGCCGATATGGCCAAGTTGTTCGGCAAACAACCGGTGATTTCCTCCACCACCTCGTGGATTTTTACCGCTGCCCCCTACATTGTGTTCGCATCCACGGTGGCGGCCGGCCTCTTGATGCCGGTATTCATCTCTCACACGCCGCTCAACTTTGCCGGCAACATCATCGCGCTGGTGTATCTGCTGGCCCTGGGAACGTTTTTCATGATTTTGGCCGGATTAGACGCCGGATCGGCGTTTGGCGGAATGGGGAGCAGTCGAGAGGCTGTGGTCGTGACGCTGGCCGAACCCGCGATGATTCTGTCGATTCTGGCCATTGCCTTGACGGCCGGGTCCACCAATCTGAGTACGATCGTGCACCAGTCGGCGTTGCCGGAAGGAATGGTGCTGGCGCCGCCCGCACACCTCATGGCATTGGCCGCGATGTTTATCGTGACCTTGGCGGAGACCGGTCGCGTGCCGGTGGACAATCCGGCAACGCATCTGGAGTTGACGATGATCCATGAAGCCATGTTGCTCGAATACTCCGGCCGGTACCTGGCGTTGATGGAATGGGCGGCGGGAATCAAACTGCTGGTGTTCCTGACGTTGCTCGTCAATGTGTTCGCGCCTTGGGGGATCGCGACGGAGGCAACGCCATCGGCCCTGGCGGCTGGCCTTGCGGTGTATGTCGTCAAAGTGACCGGGTTGGCAGTCATCATTGGAGTCATTGAATCGATGTTCGCCAAGTTGCGGCTGTTTCGCGTGCCGGAACTGCTCGGGTCAGCCTTCATCCTGGCGCTGCTCGCCCTGGTGTTCTTTTACACGTTGCGAGGGTAAGACGATGTCGGAATCAACACAGCTCGGGTCGCAGCTCGTCGATCTCTGCTCGGTGTTGCTGCTGTTGAGTTGCTTCGCCATCGTGGCGCAACGGCGGCTCTCGGCTTGCGTCGATCTGTTTGCGCTGCAGTCATTCTTTTTGGCGACCACCGCGGCGCTGGTCGCCTTCCTGACCGGGCACCGGCACATCTATCTGGCCGCGGCACTGACCGTGGTCATCAAGGTGATCGTGTTGCCGCGAATACTCCGAAAGGTCATTGAGCGGCTGAATGTGTCGCGGGAATTGGTCATGAACATCAACATTCCGGCCGGGCTGCTCATCTGCGGAGGGTTGGTGGTGGTGGCGTTTTTCATCACGCAGCCTATTATTCCGCTGGGGTATCTCCTGACTCGCGATTCGCTGGCCCTCGCCCTCGCCATCATTTTGATCGGTCTGTTTACGATGATCGCCCGGAAGAAAGCCGTGACGCAAATGGTCGGCTTTCTGGTGATGGAGAACGGCGTCTTTCTGGGAACCACGGCGGCGGCCTACGGCATGCCGTTGATCGTCGAGTTAGGCGTATTTTTTGACGTCCTCGTCGCGGGCCTGATTGCGGGCATTTACACCCATCGGCTGCAGGATGCGTTCGATAGCGTGGATACCAGCGAGTTGACGGTCTTGAAGGAATGAACGATGTGATGATGAAGTCTTCGCGAACAGGTGTCCCATGTGGCCGGTGATCGTCCTGTTGGCAGGGCCGGTCCTGGCGGGATTGTTGAGCCTGGTGATCCAACGTGCGCGGCTGCTGCACGCCGTCAATTTTACGACCATGCTGGGATTAGCCGTCGCCGAGACCTTCTTGACCAGACGGGTGTTGGCGGAAGGATCGATCACGACGTTGGGTTCGCTCGTGTATGTCAACGCATTGTCGGACTTTATTCTCATCATCATCACGGCCATCGGACTGTCCTGCTCGCTGTACATGTGGTCGTATATGGATGAGCAGGTCGCCAGGGGCGTGATCGCCTCGAAGCATCTGGGAGTCTTCTTCTTCCTGTTTCATATGTTTCTGTTCGCCATGGTTGCCGCGACGATGGCCAACAGCCTGGGCGTGCAGTGGGTCGCCGTGGAGGGCACGACATTGGCGACGACTTTTCTCATCGCCTTTTTTCGACGCCGGGAATCTCTCGAAGCCGGCTGGAAATATTTGATTCTCTGCTCCGTGGGGATCGCCCTCGCTCTGTTCGGGGTCGTGCTCACCTATTACTCGTCGGTGCGGGTGCTCGGCGATGCGAGTTCGGCGTTGAATGTGACGGCCCTGATCGGAGTGGCGGATCGATTGGACCCGAACGTCCTCAAGCTGGCGTTTCTCTTTATTCTCGTGGGGTACGGCACCAAGGTCGGTTTGGTGCCGATGCATACCTGGTTGCCCGATGCCTATACGGAAGCGCCGGCGCCGGTTGCGGCGATGTTGGCCGGGGTGCTGGAAACGGTGGCGGTGTATACGGTGCTGCGCAGCAAGGCGCTCGTCGATCAGGCGCTCCCGCCTCAGTTTACCGGTAATCTGCTCCTCACGTTCGGGTTCGGTCGTTTGTGGTGGCATCGCTGTTCATTCTTCTCCAGCACAATTACAAGCGGCTGTTTGCCTATTCGAGCATCGAGCACATGGGCTTGGCCATGCTCGGGTTTGGAGTCGGCGGGTTGGTCGGCACCTTCGGGGGCCTGTTCCATTTGCTCAATCATGCGTTAGCGAAGGCGCTGGCATTTTTTGTCGCGGGCAATATCCACCGGCGGTACGACTCGTTGGAGATCGACGACGTGCGAGGGCTGGCCACGGTCGCAACCGATCACGGCAGTGGCGACTCTGGTGGCCGGGTTCGCGTTGGTCGGACTGCCCCCGTTTTCGCCATTCGTGAGTGAATTGCTGGTAGTGTCGGCACTCTCAGCCCGAGAATTTTGCTCCGATAGTATGCATGTCGGCCGGTTCGTGGCGGTGACGGTCTCCGATGAAATGCGGAGTCTTGGAGTCGTCGGCGTGTTTTTGTTCTTCGGTGTCGTCCTGTTCGGAGGCATGATGGCGCGCATTGGCGCGATGGTCTGGGGCCTTCGCGGCCAGGGTCACCGGGGCGAAAGCTGGACAGTCGGCCATGTGCCGGTACTGGCCATGATCGTGGCGTTGATCGGCTTGAGCTTCATGCTTCCCGAGTCCTTGCGGACGTTGGTGACCAGAGCCGTCCACGTCGATTGTGGTGAGGTAACCCTATGCAGGACGGACTGACAGCAGCCGCGCGAGTGCAGGAGGCCTTTCCGCAGGCTGTCATGCAGGTTGGTTCGATGCAGGGAGTGCCGATGCTTCGTCTCCGGAAACGGAGACGTGTCGGCGGTCGGCCGCTATATCCATACAGATCCGGGCTTGCGTGGCTCACTCTCACTGCTCTGGGCCGTGGACCATCGCCCACGCGAGTTCCGCGATAAACTCTGGTATCTCTTCACGCTCGCAGAACACAAAGACTGGTTGCTCCTCGCGGTTAATCTCGCCAGAGGGGGAGCGGGAGTTTGCGTCGATCACTCCGATGGTGCATGCGGCGAAGTGGTACGAACGGGAGGTCCGCGGAGTCTCTTCGGTCTGATTCCCGTCGGCCATCCGGACATGCGACGGCTGGTGCGTCATGAACATTGGCCGAAGAGATCTCATCCTCTGAAGAAAGAGTTTGTCTCGGGATCAGGTGCTGGAGCACGTCCAGGGGAAATACGCTTTCAGGAAAGATTCATGGTGACGGGTTCTTCGAAATTCCTGTCGGACCAATCCACGCCGGAATCATCGAGCCTGGGCATTTCCGGTTTTCGGTAGCCGGCGAACCGATCCTCCAGCTCGAAGTGCGCCATTTCTGGAAGCACCACGAGGTGGAAAAGCTATTCGAACAACAGCACATGACGGAGGCCGTGCCGCTTGCGGAGCGCGTCTCTGGTGATACCTCGGTCGGCCATAGTCTGGCCTATTGCCAGGCTGTGGAGACACTGGTGGGGCTGACTGTGCCTCCGCGAGCCCGCTATCTACGCAGTCTCTTTCTGGAACTGGAACGGTTGCACAACCACATCGGCGATGTCGGCGCCATCTGCAACGATACGGCCTATGCCCTGGCGCATGCGCACTGTGGCCGTCTGAAGGAACAGCTCATGCAGTTGAACGATCGCCTGACCGGGTCACGCATTCTTCGAGGAGTGAACATGGTCGGAGGAGTGGATGAGGAATTCTCTCCGCTGTGCAACTGTCGCAGGTCAACGCAGAATTGCAGGTCATTGAACAGGAGTTTTCCGGGATTGAAAAAATTCTATGGCGAATGCCTCCCTCACCGAACGCTTGGAGAACACGGGACTGTTGTCGGAAAGTATCGCGTGGGATCATGCGGTCATGGGAGTCGTGGGCCGCGCCTCCGGCATCGACCGGGATCTGCGTCGAGACCGGCCGTTCGCCGCGTATCACGAATGCCAACCGAAGGTGGCCGTGTACCGGTACGGAGATGTCCGCGCCCGCATGCGGGTGCGGCTGGATGAAGTGCATGATTCGATGCGTCTGATCCATACGCTTCGCCGGCAGTTGCCGATGGGGCCGCTGGTCACCCAGGGGGTCGAGCCTGCCATGCCGGGGCAATGGGCGATCTCTGCCGTCGAAGGGTGGCGTGGTGAAATCCTGTATGTCGTCATGGCGGGAGAAGAGGGACGGATCCATCGGTGCAAAATCCGAGACCCGTCGTTCGTGCACTGGCCGGCGATTCAGTGGGCGGCGCAGGGAAACATCGTGCCGGATTTTCCATTGATCAATAAGAGCTTCAATTTGTCCTATGCCGGCAACGATCTGTGAGAAACGAGCGTTCAACGATCAGCAGTCTGGTCTGAGCTGAGAACTGATGGCTGGAGGCCGACAGCCAGGGAGGTGCCATGTTTCGGATCATTAAGAAGAGTCTCACGACTGGTGTCGTGACGGGTCAATATCCTACGGCGAAGGCGTCACAAACGCTCGTGAGTCCGGAGGCAGTCGAAAAGGCCAAGCCATTCAGGCGTTCTCTCACAATCCGGGAGGTGGACACCGGGTCGTGCAACGCCTGCGAGATGGAAATGAATGCGCTGGCCAATCCCGTCTATGACGTGGAGCGCTTCGGGGTGGAAATCGCGGCGTCGCCGAGACACGCCGATGCGCTGGTGGTGACCGGGCCGGTGACCGTGAACATGGAGCGTGCCTTAAAGGATGTGTATAAGCAGACGCCCGATCCGAAGCTCGTCATTGCGCTGGGTGATTGCGCGATCAATTGCGGGGTGTTCAAGGGGAGTTATGCGGTGACAGGTCCGGTAGAGCGCCACATTCCGGTGGATGTCCGCATTGCCGGTTGTCCTCCGCGGCCGGCGGAGATCCTCTCGGTGTTGAAGGCACTCCGGGGCGCGGCCACCGAATCGGACACATAATCGGCTCGAGGGTCTCTCTGGTTACTTTCCGGTTCCTTTCTCTCTGCGATTCGTTTACATCTCTCCTGGTTCTCGACCATCTAATTGGCGCCGCCAGCCTGAAGGGGGCGCCGATCTACGAGTGTGGGATGACGCCAGTTCACCGATCGAGTGTTGAGGCTTCTCGGACCACCAGGAGCGCTTCATGTTGGTGGGTGCCATGCGTTGGTCTGGCCGTCCTTATGGATCTCTCTCTGTCTCGACGGCTTTTGCCAAAGGCGGCTCAGCGGCGGATGCCTCCCCTGTTGCCGTCGAAGAGGCCTCGCTCTGGCACTACGGCGCCTATCTCGATGTTGCCTACATTCTGAATTTCAATTTTCCGGAAAACCATCTCTGGCGAAATCGCGCAACGGCGGCACGGCATAACGAGTTCGCGCCTAACATGGCCCTCGCCTATGTTCGCAAAGATGTGAACGAATCATCGCGGTGGGGCATGGAACTCGGCGTACAGGGAGGCTATGACTCTGAACGCTTCGCATTCCTGCATGGTGAGCCTGAGGTGAGTGGGGCCGATACGCTTCGGCATGTGCATCGTGCGAATGTGTCCTATCTTGCACCGGTCGGCAAGGGGCTTACCATCACCGCAGGGTTATTCAACAGTCTCATCGGCTATGAGTCGTTGTATGCGAAAGACAATGCAAACTACACTCGTTCGTGGATTGCGGATAACACGCCGTACATGATGTTCGGCATCAATGCCAAATATCCCGTCAGCGATGAATTGACGATCACCGCGTTTGTGATCAACGGCTATTACCACCTCTCGCATCCCAACGATCAACCCAGTTATGGCGGGCAATGGGCCTACAAGGCCACACCTCGCCTGACGCTCACGCAGACGCTCTACGGTGGTCCGGACCAAAACAACACGGCGCTCCAGTTTTGGCGTTTCTATGCAAATCACATTGTGGAGTGGAAAGGCGAGGATCTCACGCTGGCGCTATCCTACGACATCGGAACCGAAAACATCGCCGATCGTCCGGGCCATCCGCGGGCCTTTGTGACCGGCGGAAATCTGGTGGCTCGGTGGCATGTCACAGGCCCTTGGACGCTGGTGGCGAGGCCGGAGTTCTACTGGGATCGAAACGGGCGATGGACGGGATCGGAGCAATTCGTAAAGGCTGTGACCTCGACAGTCGAATACCGAATTCCCCACAAGTGGACGACCACCACCCTGCGGCTCGAACATCGATGGGATGAATCGACCGGAGCAGGCGGCGGATTCTTCCGGCGTGGTGAGGCGCAACCGGGCGTGCTGAGCCTCACGCCGAATCAGCATTTGGTGTTGCTCGGGATTCTATGGACCTTCGATAGCCCGTGAGCGGGAGCTGAAAATGGCTTCGAGCTTCGTTCTCGGCGCACTCGTGCCTTCGACGTACTGCAGAGAGTACGCCTCAGGCCCGCGCGTCCTGCGGCCTCGCACGAAAGCCATTTTGAGCACCCGAGAGACCGAGTGTAGTTGCGAGCCGTTGCTGGTTCGGATCAACCGCGGCGGACTTCGGCCTCAACTGCCTCGCGACGATACGCAGGCAGCATCTCAGTCACAACCGGAAGGAGAAACTGAGAAGGGCGTTCACGGTATTGCCGTATGTTTTTCCTTCAACTGCCGCAATGTATCGGCGAGTTCCCTGCCGAACCGGGCCATCGCCACATCCTTCGCCTCGGCAACTGCTGTTTTGTCGTCGAGTGAGGGCGCCGGACCGATGAGCGTCGTTTCCCCTTCCGCCGTTTGCGTGCCATAGAGATAGCCTGTCCGGACATCCCATAACATGCCTTCCATCATGAAGAGCGCATGGCATTCGGTGCCGTGCGCAAAGTAGGTGCCGATCCCGGTGGCATACCACCAGGCGTGGCCGTTGTTGTAGCGTTCAAAAGCCGATGCCCCGTCGATGATGAGGATCGCGTCGGCGTTGTAGCGCGCCGCGGCAAGTCGTATGTCTCGAAGAGTATTGCCTTGCACAGTTGAATTGGCGAGCAAGAAGGTTCGTTGAAGAATACCTTCCTCCTGTACCGGTTCCAGCGCCTGTTGTACGCGGGCGCCGTCGGAACTAACCCAATCCACTCGTTGCAGGGAAGGTCGGCTGGGGAAATCCTCGTGTTTGAAATAGATCGCCAGATGATAGGGCGTGGGCAAGGTTGCCTGCATTGCCATGGTGGCGGCAATGTCGCGATCAGTCGCCACTTCCGGATGGTCATGAAAGGATTCCTGCAGGATGTGGCGGTTCAGGCCACGGGCTCCGGTGCAGGCGGCGCAGGTCATAGTGAGGATGAGTGCCAGAACAAGAGGATGCGTACCCGTTCTCATGCGGCTCCTGTGATTAGAGTGAGGTCGAGGGTCTGGTTGGATCGATGTTGGAAAGCGCTTCCAGCGCCAGCATCAGCGCGTGCGTTCCGGAGCGGCCATGGCCAAGCGCCTCCACCTTCTCATACAGTTGATGCGCGAGTGTGAGTCCTGGAAGGGTGAGCTGCCGGCGTCGTGCTTCCTCCAGAGCAATGCCCATGTCTTTGATGAAATGTTCGACAAAGAAGCCGGGGTCGAAGTTGCGAGCCAGGATGCGGGGCGTCAGGTTGTCCAGCGTCCAGCAGGCGGCGGCGCCGCCGCGGATTGATTCCAGCATGCGCGGCAATTCGAGTCCGGCCTTGTAGCCGTAGAGCAGGCTTTCGCAGACGCCGATCATCGTACCGGCGATCACGATCTGATTGCAGAGCTTCGTATGTTGACCGGCCCCGGAATGGCCTTGGTGAACGATCTTTTTGCCCAGACATTCAAGCAGTGGCATGATCGTTTGTACGGCGCTGGCTTCGCCGCCGACCATGATCGACAAGGTTGCGTCGCGGGCGCCAATATCTCCGCCGGACACCGGCGCATCAACGGCCAACACTCCTCGTGATTGAGCCGCCCGCTCGATGTCCTGTGCCAGTGATGGTTCGGTAGTAGTCATATCGACCAGCACCATGCCCGCGGCGGCGCCTGCCAGTACGCCTTGGTCCCCAAAATACACCTGGCGTACGTCTCGAGGAAATCCCACCATGGTGATGAGGATGTCGGTCTGCTCGGCCACCGCACGAGGAGAATCGGCCCAGGTTGCTCCCTTGGCCAGAATCGCGGAGGCCTTGTTGCGGTTGCGTGTAAACAGCGTCAGGCGATAATGAGCTGCCTGGAGGTGCCGGCACATGGATGCGCCCATCACGCCGGTGCCGATCCACCCGAACGCGCGTATGGGCGGGAGCCGCGACGCGGGGAGTCTGTTCAAGTGGATGAGTCGTCATCGGTTATTCCGCCAGCGGTGCGATCCGGTTCGCGATGGCTTGTACAACTCCTTCCTGATCCATTGCGATTTTTGCGCCCTTGAAGCTCAAGGCATAACCTCCATGACTCGGAGCTTGGACCGTCGCGTCGACCACGACGCGGGCACCGTCTTCCACGTCAGGATCTTTCACCATCGGTACGCCGCAGAGCCCGGGTACGGCGATGGACAGGGTGGCCGTGTCGTCTTCCAGGCTGAACAGATAGCCGCCGTAGCAGGTTGAACCGGCCGGGATCTCGTAGGGATCGAGCGGTTGGACCTGACGCACGGTGCCCTTGAGCGTGATTTGTCGAAGGTGGAACAGGGCGGGATCAGCCAGCACTTCCTGCACGGTCACGGCTTCTTGCGCCGATATCGGGTTGACGCCAGACAGGCACCATGTCAGGCAGGCCAATAGACCTGCGCCCAGATGCGGTGCGTGGGGAAATGTCTTGTGACTCATCGGGTTCATTGTACATGCTTTGTCTCGATTGTCGTCAACATAGGCTTTCATGTTCCGAGTCGATATAATCGCCGGCGACGTGGGCGGAGTCGTACGTAGTCAGTGGGATCGAGGAAGAATGTGTATGGAAACCGCCAATTCCGAATGTTGATCGGGAAGGAGCAGCAATGAGCAAGGTGCATAGGCAGATAGAGACGTACATACAGGATATCCGTCCCCAGTATGAAGACATGCTCGGGCAGGCGGTCGAGATTCCGTCCATCAGCATGGATCCCCGGCATGCGCCGGATGTGCGGCGCATGGCAGAACTGGCAGCCCACTATCTGCGGGCGGCCGGCGCCGAGGCGCACATTGTGGAGACGCCCGGCTATCCGGTCGTCTCAGGCGGCTGGACGGTCGATCCCCACTATCCTACCGTGACGGTCTACAATCACATGGATGTCCAGCCTGCGCAGGAACCCGAATGGAAGCAGTCCCCCTTCGCATTTCAGAATGATCATGGCATCTATCGCGGACGAGGGGCGACAGACGACAAGGGGCCGGCGCTCGCGGCCCTGTTCGGCGCGCGGTATGCGATTGATCAAGGGGTGCCGATCAATGTGCGTTTTCTCTGGGAACTGGAAGAAGAAAACGGAAGTCCCAGTTTTGCCGCCGCGATCAAGAACCGGGCGGCGATTCCGCCTCCGGATTCCGTGGTCATTTCGGACACCATCTGGCTCTCCAAGAATCAACCGGCCATGCCTTACGGGTTGAGGGGATTACTCGGCGCGCGACTTACCCTTCGAACCGGAACCAAGGATGCGCATTCCGGCGTGACCGGCGGGGCGGCTCGGAACCCGCTCGTCGAGTTGATGGAGGTAGCCCATGCCTGTGTCGATGCCAAGACCGGTAAGGTGAAGATCCCCGGCTTCTACGATGGCGTCGTACCGCCAACGAAGGCGGAGATCGCGAGTTTCTTGAAATCGGGTTTCCAGGTCAGCAAGTTCAAGCAGGCATACGGGTTCAAGACCTTGCGTACGGATGATCCGGCTGAGGTCATGCGGCGGATTTGGGCCGCCCCGACGTTTGAGGTGCATGGTCTTAAGGGCGGTTATCATGGTCCCGGCGTAAAAACGATCGTCCCCGGCCATGGCGAATTGAAAATCAGCATGCGATTGGTTCCCGGTCAAACGCCTGAGAGCGTCTTTGCGTTGCTGAAAAACTATGTGGCCACATTGAATCCCGCGGTGAAGGTGGAACGCGAGGGCATGTTGCATCCGTTCCGTGGTGTGTTCGACGGCCCCTATGTCGAAGCGGTCAAGCGTGCCGTCCGGGCCGGATTCGGCAAGGAGCCGGCGTTTATCCGCGAAGGCGGTTCGATCGGCGCGGTGGTGTCGATGCAAAAGGCGTGGAAAGTGCCGATCCTCTTTATGGGCCTCAGTCTCCCCGAGCATGGGTATCATGCACCGAATGAGTACTTCGATTGGGGGCAGGCCTCCGGCGGCATCAAGGCCTTCGCCCATTATTTCTCGGATTTAGCCGCAAAGCGCTAATGCCCTGGCAGAAGATCACGAGGAGCCATCAGCGTCAGCTGGCGCGAGCTCTTCAAAGATCCTGACGATGTGGACGGCATGTTCGACCGGAAATATCACCACGTCGTCTTCAACGGATCGGTGTTCCGGTATGACCCCGTGCACAGCAAGGCGGGCGGAGCCTTTTTAGAAGCCAAGCCGGGTGAGCGTGTCCGATTCTATTTCGTCAACGCCGGACCGAACAATGTATCGGCGGTTCACCCGATTGCCGAAATTTGGGATGATGTGTGGGAAAGCGGCAACCCCGCCAACCACACGCGCGGCGTACAGACGCAACTCATTCCGCCGGCGGGAGCGGCCATCCTCGATATGGTGGTGGACGGCAATGACGGTGTGTATCCCATCGTCACCCACTCGTTGACCGATGCTCTTCGTGGCGCAATCGCGCTGCTGAAGGTGGACAAGGACGCCAAACAGCTTCCCTTGATGCCGTTGGTTGAGCCTGCCAAGTAAGTTTCTGCCCCCTTGACGAAAGCCGGGCGGCTGCAACGCCGCCCGGCTTCCCTCTCTTCGGCTTGACTCACATTGAACACATTGCGGCTGTTGTGGTGCGCCGGTTCCGCGCGGGGGACGCAAAGGTGACATCGGGGATGGATGTGCCTTGCGCTAAGTCGGTGCGTCGTGCGTTAGGTGAGGGAGCCTAGATCGATGACGAAGCGGTACCGCACGTCGCCGCGAACGAGGCGATCGTAGGCTTCGTTGACCTGTTGGATTGGAATCACTTCAATGTCGGGTCCGCATTTGCGCTTGGCGCAAAAGTTGAGCATCTCCTGCGTTTCTTTGATGCCGCCGATCATTGAACCCACCAGGCGACGTCGCTGGGAAACCAGGGGAGATGCCCCAAGCGTAGCGGGCTTCTCCGGGACACCGACGAGGATCATGGTGCCGTTGGTCTTGAGCAATTCCAATTGCGCATCCAGGTCATGGGGCGCCGAGACGGTGTCCAGGATGAAGTCGAAGTGCTTGGCCAGGGTGCTGAAGGTTTTCGGGTCGGAGGTTCTGTAAAAACCTTTGGCGCCTAACCGTTTCGCATCGCGCCGTTTCTTGTCGGAATGACTCAACACGGTCACGTGAGCGCCCAAGGCGTTGCCGATTTTGACGGCCATATGACCAAGGCCTCCCAGGCCGACAACCGCCAGGCGATGCGTCTTCCCCACTCCCCAGTAGCGCAAAGGAGAATAGGTGGTGATGCCGGCGCACAGCAGCGGTGCGGCCTCTTCGGGACGCAATTGCTTGGGAATACGGAGAACATATTTCTGATCGACGACCACTTTGGTGGAGTAACCGCCATAGGTCGGGGTGACGCCGTCCCGCTCCTTCCCGTTGTAGGTAAAGCTGATGTGGCCTTCGCAGTACTGCTCCTGGCCTTTTTTGCATTGCGGGCAGGTCCGGCAGGAATCGACGAAACATCCCACGCCAACCATTTGGCCGACCTTGAATTGCCGGACGGAGGCGCCGACCTGTTCGACAACGCCCACGATCTCATGCCCGGGCACCATGGGAAAAATCGAACCGCCCCATTCATCCCGTGCCTGATGCACGTCCGAATGACAAATACCGCAGTAGCGGATCTCGATGAGCACGTCCTGCCGTCCCACATTTCGTCGTGAAAACGTAAATGGGGCGAGACGGGATTTTGCGGTGCGGGCGGCGTAACCTTTCACCTTAATCATGGTCCTGTTCCTTACTATCTGATCTTAGAGATTGCCGTGAGCCCAAAGTTATTGAGGCTGCGCAGGCTGAGCATGATCCGGTTCGAGTGTGATCCCGATGATGCCCGGATCCTGCTCCCAAGCGCCCGGCGCAATGAGGCCCAGCAGTGGCAGCAACAACAAGGCACCGCCGATGACGTTGACGATGCCGACGCTACTGAGTTTCCGGCCGGTTACCCGGGTCTGTGGTGTGTAGCCGGCCTTTTGTACTTCGACTGTGAGATCTCCCCGGCGCGGAACCTGCTGCTGAAGCGGGGTTGTACCGGCCAAGGTGCCGTTGATCAGGACATTGGCTCCGGGTGGATCTGAATTCACCGTCAGTGATTGGGAGGTTCCGCCAAAGAGCGAGCAGGCGGTTAGATTCAGATAGCAGGCCACGAGGCAGACAATGCCAACAGTTCTTTGCGCGCTGCGATGATGGGACGTTTCCGGCATCAGCGACTCCCGTTCAGTGCTGTTGGGCCATCGTTACCACAGCCTGTCCGGGTTGACAAGGTGCGAAAGGATGAGCGTGACCGCTGGAGGATGGCGCAGCCAGGCGGACGGCCAAGGGCCTCAGCCCTCGCCATCCGATCTCTGGCCAGGTGTAGGATCGGCTAGGAAGCCGTTGCCAGGATGGGAGCAAACATCGGGTCAGCATCCAGCACCGCTTTGAGCAGGTCCGTATGCAGAAAATAGCGCCAGGCCTCATTCGTTTTCCCCGGCACTTCATCGAACCAGCGTTTGGCTTCGGTAAGGTGATGGAGCATCTTCTCCTTGTCCCCATAATTGGGCAGAAAGATCATGCTATAGGCCATGGCATATTCCGCGAGGAATTTATCCAGGGGAAGCTCGGCAAGCGCCAGTGAGGCTTCGGCATTGGCATAGGCTCGCGGCGTTTCCGTGTCATGCAGAATGCGGTTCCAGGACACCTTGTTGATGCGAGACCAGGCCAGTTGAAGCAGTGCTTCGGCCTTGGGTGTTCTCCGGTGATCGGGAATATCTTTCACCAGGGCTTCAAAAGTTTCGACCATCGGAATCTGATCATTGTTCCACCGATAGGCGACCCCCAAGCGAAACCGGTTGTCGAGTTGTTCCGGGCGGATTTCCGCCAGGGTCTGAAGAGCCGGTATGAGGCGATAGAGAAAATCTGCCGGCGTCGGTTGCGAGAGCCCGCCCATCTCCATGCCGTTGGAGAGGTCCAAGCGCATGCCCTGCGCGTAAATATTCCAATAAAATTCATCCAGCACGATGCCAAGCGCCGGATCTTTGACCGGCACTTGATGATTGCTCCTCGCCTCGCGCAGGAGCACGCTGTAGAGATGGCGAGTCAGCACGGTGAGGGCATCGGGCTGTTTTGGGTCGATGATCAAGACACGGTTCAGCAACGCGACTCGGTCCCGCAGGTCGGGAAAGCTGGCTGCCCGTGCCGCCGCTGCGGTCAGAACCCCCGGTTGGTCGTCCGGTCCCCACCAGGCCATGGATTCAGGCAACGCGCGGCTGGTTTCGGTCGTGAAGGGAATTTTGTCTGCCATCATGCCGGGAGTTTCCGGTTGTGAAGGAACCGGCAGGTTGAACACCGCCGTATCTCCCGGGAAGCCATGCTGTTTCAGTCCGCTGAAGACGACCCACTGCAAGGTAACAGATTTCAACGACCGCCGCGGCCGCTTGATCGTATTGGTCCATTTCACGTTGCCTGGGGCATAGGTGACGGGCGATGTCAGGGGGTCCTGATACTGCACAGACAGTTGGACCAGAGTAGTCGGGGCGGCCAGGACTTTACCGGTTCGCGCCAGCTTGAAGGACCCGGACGGGATCGTACGGCTGTTCAAGGCGGTGAGGTGCAGTCCGCTGCCCGGAGGCGCAATACCGACGGCATCCGCCACAAAGGTGGAGGCAGGCGCTCTGGGAAGGTCATCGCCGAAGAACAGCAGCGGCCCCGCGCTCGGCCAGATCACATCCATCGCAATGTCCGACCTGGTGAGCATGGGGGCATAGGCATCGGTCAGGCTTTGCCAGCACGCGTCGTACGAGGGGTCATCTTTCGGCGCGAATTGTTTCACCTTCGTTGGCGAAGCGGTGAGGTGCCGGTACTGGCAGGCAAAGTCCAATTGGCCGGCGGTCACGCGATCGCCCTGGGAAAGGGCTTCAGCATAGCGTAGGGCGGTTTGTATAGCCGGTGTGGTTTTGGGGGTGCCGGTCTTGGCACGTCCCTGTCCGCCCACGGCCGGCGCGGATTCAGCGATTCCCGCCCAGGAGCCGAATGCAAGCGCCAGGGCAAGGATGGCAATGGTCTGTCGGTGATGGCACAGGTTCCCGCGGATCATACGAAGGACCTCCGATGAGGATAAAAGAAGGTCACTGTATCACGCGGCTCTTTTCAGACGAAAGAGGTCTTGGCTTAGGGATAGGAGTTTAGGGGGCCGGGGGAGGAACGGCCGGAGAACGGGAAAATTGAATCAGAGAGCGAATGTATTGGAGCACCGCTTGTTGATCGTCATCCGGGAGCGCATCCTTCCAGCCGGGCATGGCTGTGCGGGGTTTGCCTTGAGCAATGGTCCGGAGCAGTTCCTTGTCTGTCTTGGCGGAGGTGGCCGCGGAGATGAGATTACCCGGGCGCGGCGACAGAAAGGGAGCCTTGGGGCCGTCGCCCTTGCCGGCGGTGCCATGGCAATCCATACAATGTTCACGATACAGGGTTTGGCCGCGCTGCAGGCCGTCAGAGGATTGCGCGAGCAGGACGCCGGTGCTGCTCGCGATCAGCAAGACCATGAGCGGCAGCAACTGGAACAGGCGCGAAGAAACCGCGAGGCCGAATGGATCTGGGTGTCGGTCGAACCTTGTAAGAGAATCAGGTGTCGGCGGCTCATCCACAGCCGTGATGGGCTTCGAACGCGTCACGATGGGTCACACCGTCGCCGCAGCCTTTAAGATCTGGCGTCGAAGTGCGGCACGATCTTGCTCTGAGAGGGAGGGGGAGGGCCGATGTTGGCACAGCCGAACGGTCTGGCGAAGAGAATCGAGGAATATTTCGCAGTTCGGACAATCGCCGAGGTGCGCGCGAATTTCCTGGCAGATCTCGCCGGACAGCTCGTCGTCGAGATAGGCCGAAAGCCGTTCGAGGACTTTGACGCAATTCCGTTTGCGGTGACCCTGATGCGGGGTGGGCTTGCGGGTGCCTGGATATGTGCGTACGCGGTCTGCCATGGTCATGCTGCTTCTTTGACTATACCAAACTATCGGTCCATAGTGGCAGCGTCGCGGTGAAATTCTTCGGCGACCCCTTTTCCACTAATTTCTTTCCTGACAAACAGACGGGCTCGATGCAGCCGGGATTTGATGGCGCGCTCGCTCAATCCGAGGATGTCTCCCACTTCTTTGGCGCTCAACCCTTCCATATCCCGCAGGACGAGGACCATCCGGTATTTGCGCGGTAATTTGGCAATGGCCCGGTCTAAAATCTCGCGCAGTTCCTTGTTTTCGAGCGCTTCCTGAGGACTGAGCCCCTCCATCGGTATCTGCAGCGCAAACTCGCCTTCCGACGTTGGCACGAATTCGGTGAGCGATAATTCGCGTTCCGGCTCGCCTTTCCGTTTTCGACGCATGCGCTGACAGGCATGGGAGGCGATGGCATAGAGCCAGGTTGACACCCGCGCATCTCCGCGAAAGCGATCATAGGCGCGATAGGCGTTGAGAAATGTTTCCTGAACCAGGTCTTTGGCCGCTTCGGCTTCTCCGCAAAGCCGATAGGCAAAGCGGTACATGACGTTCGACGTGGTCTCGATACAGCTGATCGAATGGAGGGGATTCGGAGGGCTGCAGGCCTGGTCCATCAGAGGACGCCGGTGGACTTTTCTTCCGTGAGGCCATACGCGGAAGCGAGTCTACGGGTGCTGTTCAGACCCTGTCAAGCGAACGGGTGGACGCCACCGCCGTTGATGGCCGCTGTTAATTGACGCGTCGGACGTCGAGGAGTTCGCCTTGCCGGCCCAGTTCGACCGTAATCGGAAAGCCTTCCTTCACGGCCGAGAGGGCCGCCGGCCGTTGCGCGAGGGAAATGGACTGTGCGCCCTCCGGTCCCTGCATGATCAGAGCGCTCTGCCCTTCCGGCGCATAGGTCAGCGGGCCGGAGAGGAAGCGGCGGGACGGACTGGACACACCGTCTTGATACAGATCGATGGCCACGTGCCGATCCTGCACCCACACCGACATCTCCTGCCCGACTTTGGCGTTGCGGACACCGGTTTTCCCGCTCACGGTGACGATTCCAAGAGGAGTTTTGAGAAACACATAGTTCGACTTCAGCTTCGAGACCGTGCCGTTCAAGAGAAGATGGACCGAGGATGGTGTGCGCGGAACCTGGTTCACTTGAAGATCGTATTGCACGTCATGCAGGCCGCGAACCGTGCCGGATCCATCCACTTCGATAGTAAAGGGTTGCTCGTCCGAACGGCTGGCAATTTTCGCTGCAAGCCCGCCGAGTGCGAACGATTGTTCGCCGTCGGGCGTCCAGAGCGCGACCGTCTGTTTTTCGGGCGAGGTGAAATTGGGCATGGCCGTCACATACCGATGCACCAGTTTGTCGGCTCCCCGCTCGCGGATATCAATCACTGTGGTCGTGCCATGGACCCAGAGCGTGATCTTTTGTGAATTCTTGACGTCGCGAAGCGTCGTTTTTGAGCTGAGGGAAAGAGGGCCGATCGGCGTCTGCAAAAAGACGATGCCCGGCTTCGATCTCCAAATCGAACCGGACACTTGCACGGAAGGGGACACGGGAGCTGTGGCCACGGTCTGGGTCGGTTCTGGTTCAACCGGAATCACCTCCGGTACAACCGGATCAGCCCGCTCTCCGAGCGGCGGCGGTTCGATGAGCGGGGCGGAGGTTTCCGCCCAGCCTGCTGCGGGCAGGCAACTCGAAGCAAGAAGGGCACTCAAGGAGAAGGAAAGGAATCGGAATCGTTGGTCGGAATTCACGAGAGGTACCATAGTGTGTTGCGAATGATGCTGTGTGGAATGGTTTCACGCCGATTGAGCGGGGGAGAAACCGGCCATTTCCGGTGAATGGCGGCTCCTGCCGGATCGTACGTGGCGTACAACGTCTCCTGTGCGAAATAACATGCTGGTCGGCATGAGTCAAGTTGAAAGGCCTTCGGGACCTCTCTGCAGGTTATTCAGGAACCGGGATAGCCGCCGCGTGTGCAGCGGGAGTGCTACCGATCCTGATGCTCTTTTCCCGTACTATTTTTTGCGGATCATCAAGCGGATGGGCGTGCCGGAAAAGTGATATTCCTTCCGGATCTGGTTCTCGAGAAAGCGGAGATAGGCCGGGGTCATGTTGTCGGGGTGCCCGACAAATAAGGCAAAGGCTGGCGGACGTGTCGCCGCTTGTGTCACAAAGGCTGACTTACTTGCTTTGGCCGGTTTTCCCTTTCTGACCGGCAGCGGATGCTCTTCCAACAGACCCTGAAAAAACTGGTTCAGCGCGCCGGTAGGAACCCGTTTGCAGAACGAGAAATAGACCTGGTCGATCAATGCGAACAAGCCGCGCAAGAAATCCTGCTCCAGCGCCGAGATAAAGAGAACCGGCGCCCAGGCGAGAAATGGAAAGCGTCGTTCCAGGTCCTGTTTGTACGCTTCTCGAGCCTCCACGTCATCCGCCTTGAGGTCCCATTTATTCACCACGAGAACACAGGCGCGCCCCTGTTTGAGGACGAGGCCTGCAATCTTGGTATCCTGCTCCGTCACGCCCTCTTCCGCGTCGAGCAGTAGCACCGCGACATCTGACCGGCCGATCGCCCGAAGGGAGCGAGCCACGCTGTATCCCTCGATCCCGCGCTCCACACGGCCTCGCCGGCGGATACCGGCCGTATCGGTCAGGACATATTGCCGGTCTTTAAAGGTGGCAATCGAGTCCACCGGATCACGGGTGGTTCCGGGCACGTTGCTGACCACGACCCGCGCCTCGCCGAGCACCGAATTGACCAGGGTGGATTTCCCGACGTTCGGGCGCCCCACGATGGCAATGCGGGGGATTTCCATGGGGGTTTCTTCCCCCGGCGGGTCGACCATATGGGGGAACAAATCGTCGAGCAACTCGGCCACGCCGATACCATGTTCCGCTGAGAGCGGGTACAGGTGCTCTTGCCCCAGGCGATAGAACTCGGCCACCAGGGGATCGGCCTTCGGCGTATCGACCTTGTTGATCACATAAAACACCGGTTTGTCGGAACCGCGCAACGTTGCGACCACCTCTTCGTCGGGCGGCGTGAGCCCGGCTCGAGCATCGAGGACGAGGACCAGAATGTCAGCCTCCGCGATGGCGAGTTGGGATTGTTGCCGGATGAGCGACAACATCCCCTCACGGGCCGTGGGATCGAGTCCACCGGTATCGACCAGGCGGAAATGGCGGTTGCGATAGGTGGCATCAGCATAGTTGCGATCTCTGGTCACACCGGGCACATCGTCCACGATGGCGGCTCGTGTGCCGAGAATGCGATTGAAGAGGGTCGACTTGCCCACATTGGGACGCCCCACAAGGGCGATAACGGGCAGGCGACCGCCCTCAAGCGTGAAGAGCGGTGTAACGGGACCACGAGCGGGTTTTGTGCGTGACATGGCTTGCGACGGTATCATAGAAATTTCGTTGAACACAATCACTCGTCTTGTCCCGCCGGTCTCCGTTATACTGAGCTGATGCTGCAGCACCGCACGGACCCGGACCCGACGCCTCACTCCGTCGATTGGAGCAACATCGACGATGTTCTCCTCGATATGGACGGCACGCTCCTGGATCGCCATTTCGACAACTTTTTTTTCGAAGAAGAACTGCCCAGACGGTATGCGGCCAAACACGCGTTGGCATTCGCCGAAGCCCGGGATCGATTGATGAGGATGTACCGTTCTGTGGAAGGCGAACTCGCCTGGACCGATCTGCATTATTGGACCGATCGGGTACAGATCGATGTGGTGGCGATGCATCGCGAACTCGACCACATGATCGGATTCCTGCCCGATGCCGAGGCGTTTCTGCTTTCGTTGCGGCGGCTCGGAAAGCGGGTCACGATTCTCACGAACGCGCATCGGGCGGGCGTGGAGGTTAAAGCTGCCAAAACCGGTCTACACCGGCAGGTCGACCGGATCGTGGATGCGTTCGAGGTAGGCTGGCTCAAAATGCGTTCGGAATACTGGCCGACCTGCCGCGACCTGGTCGGTTTTGATCCGACGCGAGCCTTGTATATCGACGATGACGAACAATGTCTCGCGGCGGCCGAACAGTTCGGCATCGGCCGGATCTTTCATCGCTCGAAGTCCAGCTCTCAAGCTTCGCCGGTTCCTTCCGCACGGTTTCATTCCATCGAAAATTTCCAATCGATCCTGCCCGGGTGATTCACGGGAGTCGTCCCGCGTACCCCAGTTGAGCTCATCGAGTGGTTACTTGGCGGAATCGAGTAGTTCGCGAAGTTTCTGGGCGAGCTCCGTCGGTAAAAACGGTTTTTGAATGAAGCCGGTTCCCGGTTCTGCCAGGAACATCGGCAACACACTGCCTTCCGCATACCCCGACATAAAGAGCACGCGAAGGTGGGGCCATTGCTGGCGGAGGCGCTGAGCCAGCGCAGGCCCTGTCATCTGCGGCATGACGACGTCCGTGAGCAGAATATGGATGGGCGTCTTGGCGGCAGCGATGAGGCGGAGCGCCTCCTGCCCGCTGGAGGCCTCGATCAAGGTGTATCCGTAATCCGATAGCGCCTGGGTGAGCAGCATCCGAACGGCCGTTTGATCTTCGACCAGCAGAATGGTTTCGCGGCCGCGGTGAGGTCGCGAGGGAGTGGCCGGTGCAGCAGCCGGGTGCGGAGCCTGTGCCAAGGGAAAATACATGTCGAATGTGGCGCCGTCTCCGGGATTGCTGTCGGCAAAGATGAAACCCTGACTTTGTTTCACGATGCCATAGACCGTGGCCAGGCCGAGGCCGGTGCCTTTGCCCTCCTCCTTTGTGGTGAAGAACGGTTCGAAAATATGCGAAAGGGTGGTCCGGTCCATGCCTTCTCCGGAATCGCGAATGGATAGATGCACGTACCGACCAGGAAGCATCGCGGGATGAGGTGCTGGAGTGTCTGCCGTCAGGGTCACGGTTCGTGTTGCCATCGAGAGCGTCCCCCCCTGGGGCATGGCGTCCTTGGCATTCACCGCCAGATTCAGCACGACCTGATCGATCTGCCCTCGATCGGCGCGAATGACACAGGGCTGAGACGTGAGATCTCTCACGAGGGCAATATCTTCGCCGATCAATCGTTCAATCATGGAGCTGATCGACGAGAGCGCCTCATTGAGATCGAACACCTGGAACGTCAGGACCTGCCGGCGGCTGAAGGCCAGGAGTTGCCTGGTGAGCCCGGCCGCCCGCTGACCGGCGGTCAGAATTTCGGTCAGCGATCGATGCAAGGGGTCTTCGGCACGCACCTGTTCCAATAGCAGCATGGCGCACCCGTTGATGACGGTGAGCAGATTGTTGAAATCATGAGCGACCCCACCGGCCAACCTGCCGATTCCTTCCATTTTATGGGCCTGCCGGAGCTGTTCTTCGAGTTGTTTGTGCTCCGTGTCGTCGATGAAAAAGCCGATGGACCCGGTCGTTTGGCCGCCGGGGCCTTGCAGCAACGTTCCCCACATGTTCACATCGATCAAGGTCCCGTCTTTTCTCTGGCGGCAGAGTTCCAGGTTGCGCGGGGCGCCGCCGTTCATGACGGAAGTCCACAACTCATTCGAGGCCTGTTCCTGTCCGGCGGGCACATAGGGAAGCTCCTGTCCCAGAACTTCCTCCCTGGTCCAACCGAACAGGGCCGTAGCCGCGGCATTCCAGGTCGTGACGCGGCCTGTTTGATCCAGCTCAATCATTGCTAAAGGAGATTCTTCGATGATCGTCTGCAAATGCGCGGTCATGCGCCGCAATTCGCCCGTGCGCTCGCGGACGTGTTGTTCCAGCGCCTCCTGCGCCTGGCGGCGGTCGGCTGCTTCCAACGTCAGGGTCGCCATGGCGGCGAGAGAGGCGGCAAACGCTTCTTCCTCACTGGTCCAGGTCTTGGGCGCGCCGGTATGTTCGAGGCAGAGGACTCCAACCACACGTCCATGGCGGCGGATGGGTGCGTCCAGCATCGACGTGATGCCGAGCGGCGTGAGATACGACGGAGTCAGTTCACTCGTGCGCGGGTCAGACTGCGCCGCGTGGGCAGCTAGGGAGTAGGGCTCCGTTTCGAGGGCGTGAAGATAGGCCGGATACTCTTTGGTGGAAAGCATGGTTCCCTGGCTATGACGTTTGGAGGTGGCCTCGAACAAGTCTTGCAAAACCAGGGTCAACTGGGTTCCGTCGAACAGCCAGATGCTCGCGCGTTCAACCGCGAACGTACTGGCCGCATGTTCCGTCATAACGGGAAACGCCTGTTGGGGGTGTCCGCTGTGAATAGACGGATCTTCTGCCAGTTTATGAAGGACGGTCTGCTGCGTGGCGAGTTGTCCCAACCGGCGTTGTTCGATTTCCTGCCGCTGTTTCTGATCCGTGATGTCTTCGGAGATCCCGAGGAGATAGCGCGGGACGCCGGTGTGATCGTAGAGGGCGAGCTTCTTGGTATGCAGCCACCGCAGACCCTGATCCTTGGTTTGGATCGGTTCGGCCGGAATGTCCAGCAGGGTGCCACCGGTGAGCACGTCCCGATCCCTCGCCGTAAAGAACTCCGCCTGTTCACGGGGGAACAGGTCGAAGTCGTTTTTGCCCAGGATTGCTTCCCGTGGTAGGCCGATGAGTTGTTCGCCGGCCTTATTGAACTGGGCGAAGCGGAGTTCCTCGGCGTCTTTCAGGAAGACCATGTGGGGAATGTGTTCCACGATGGACTCCAAGAGCTGGCGCGTGTGGGTCAGGGCGTCTTCCATCCCTTTCCGGTCGGTGACGTTTTCGCAGACGATCAGGATGTCGAACTGCCCATTCGGGTTGCGCACGGCTCTGGAGGCTTCTCGTACCCATAGAGGGTGCCCGCCTTTGCGGATTTTTCTGAATTCCCCGCGGAGGACGTGCCCCGGTCGTTGAAGACAGTCTGCAAAATGTTGTTGGATGGTCACACGATCGTCGGCGTGCACGATTAACGAAATAGGCTGACCGACCAATTCGTCGGCGCTATACCCCAATTCCGTAGCGGCCGTAGCGTTAACCGTCAGTAATGTGCCTTCCGCATCGACGGTCAACAACATTTCGGGGCTGCTCTCGAACAGCGCCCGGTATCGGTCCTGGCTGAAGCGCAGGGCTTCTTCGGTTTCTTTTCGAGCCGAGATGTCGCGCATCACGGCTTGGAATCCGATGACCTCCTGGTCTCGAAGCAGCAGCTGGACGTGTTGTCCCACCCACAGGGTGTGATGCGTTTTCGTGAGCAGCGGGAATTCGTAATAGGTGCTGGGAGTCTTCCGGAGAAACTGGCGGATGTAAAAGTGTTCCGTGCTGCGGCGGTAGTTCGGATGCACCAGATCCAGCGCGCGATGTCCGAGCATTTCGGTCTCGTGATAGCCCAGCAGGCGGATGACCGCGGGATTGATGAACGTAAACCGGCCGCTCCGGTCGGTTCGATAAATGATGTCCTGCGCATATTGCATGATGAACCGGTAGTGCTCGCTATGCACATTCAAGAGCAGCGCAGTCTGCTCTCCCTCTTCCAATTGCGACGACAGTTGATCCACTAATTGTGCGTTGTGATATTTGAGCTGGAGTGTCTCCAGAACGTTGCCGGAGGTT
The DNA here is from genome assembly GCA_049840695.1 of Nitrospira sp. GTDB lineage: Bacteria > Nitrospirota > Nitrospiria > Nitrospirales > Nitrospiraceae > Nitrospira_A. The sequence continues at coordinate 19,147 of JASGJV010000010.1, read as the reverse complement.
CGGTATGCCGTATACACCATCAGCAGGGAAAACAGCAGCGTACAGATGGCCATGGGCAGGGCCTGATCATGGCTGAGGAAGAAGAACCGCAGAATCAGCGGCGCCAGGGTCGGAGCGGCAAAGGACAGAAACGCGTCGAATCGCGCCGCCAGGGTGGAAGACGCCCCCGCAGACACGCCTCCCAATACGAACGCCAGGAAGACCTGATGAGACGGTGACGATTCGGGGAACAGTATCAGGGCGGTAGCGCCCCACCCGACTCCGGCCAGCAACGATCCGGTCAGGAAGGCCTGGTCCCACCGTCGTATCGTCGCAGGCGTCGGCGAGGTGAAGGCGAACGAGCGCGCCAACCCATATCGACCAATGGACAACAGCAGATGATACGCCAGCCAGGCGAGGAGCCGGTCATGCGGAAGGACGTTCCAATTGACGAAGACCAGGGCGACGGCGCATCCGAGGCCGGCAATGAGCGCTGCGGGCATGGCCTGATACAGGAGGGTGACCCGCTGGACGGCCAGGCTGCGCTCCCTGGCTGATTTAGTCGATTCAGAGGCGGAGGTTGACGAGGGGTGGTTGCCCGGAGACAGCTGCGAGACGGCCATCGGGATCACTCCCGCTTACGAGCAAAAGATCTGCGCAAAAACACTTGCATAGACGCAGTCTACAAAATTGCCGGAGTGGATACAATTTTCCTGTGACATAGGGATGCCTAGGTGGAATGGCTCTCGACGGAAGCCCTGCCGCGATACATCTCTCCGCCGATTCGGGGGACGCCGGGCAGGGTATAACGATGAAGCTGTTCCATGCGAAAACCGGCTTGCGCGATGAGTTGATCGATGCGTCGATTGAGATTGCAGCCGCAGGCCACCACCTGTTGCAGAGGATTGAGCCGGTCCTGCCAGCGGGCGATCGCAGGGTCGTCGCTTCGGCCGTGTTCAAGGAACAGGAAACAGCCGTCAGGTTTCAGGGCTCGCCGGACTTCGCGCAAGGCCGCGCAAGGATCCGGAATCGTGCATAAAGTGAAGGTGCTGACGGCGCAATCGAACAGACCCGAGGCATAGGGTAGCACCTCTGCGCTCAGCTGGCGAAGGCGGACAGGAAAGGGCGCGCTCTTCACTCGCCGGGCCACGCGGTCAGGCAAGAGCGTCGCGGGTTCCACCGTATGAAGGTCCGTGATGGTCGAGGGGTAGTGCGGCAGGTTCAGCCCTGTACCGAAGCCGATCTCCAGCACCACTCCATGAGCTGAAGCCAGGACGAGGCGGCGTTCGGTCTGGAAGCGCTCTCCGCTGAGCACCCAGTCCATGAGCCGTGGAAAAATGTAAGTGGCGTATATACCCAATCGGGCACTCCTCGCCGGGCGAATGGACGCGGTTGGTGCCGTTCTCGCTGCCGCCCCGCCATGTATTTGAACAGGAGTGGCGCTGAGGATCAAGCGAAGCGGACGTGCCGGTATGGAATGGCTTTCTCCCGCAGCGTCCTTGTTGCCGGGTACTGCGTATGCTACAGTCGTCCGTTCTTCAGTCGAGCGCCAATCAACACGTCACCTATGATGTTCATACGATGAGCAAATCCTACGAGCACCAAGCTGTTGAATCGAAGTGGCAGGCCTACTGGGAAATCCACCGGCCGTTTCGCGCCTCGGATGACACTTCGAAGCCCAAGTTCTACTGCCTGGACATGTTTCCCTATCCGTCAGGGTCTGGGCTGCATGTCGGGCACTTGGAAGGGTATACCGCCACCGACATTGTGTCCCGCTACAAACGCATGCGCGGCTTCAACGTCCTGCATCCGATGGGGTGGGACGCATTCGGATTGCCGGCCGAACAGTATGCCGTGAAAACCGGCGTCCATCCTGCCATCACGACCGCCCAAAATATTGCGACCTTCAAGCGGCAGATGAAACGGGTGGGACTATCGTACGATTGGGAGCGCGAACTCAGCACGACCGATCAGGACTATTATCGCTGGACTCAGTGGATCTTCCTGAAACTGTTCGAGCGTGGCCTGGCCTACGTGGCCGAGGTTCCGGTCAATTGGTGTCCGGCGTTGTCGACGGTGTTGGCGAACGAAGAGATCGTCGATGGCAAAAGCGAGGTCGGCGGATTCGACGTCATCCGCAAGCCGATGCGGCAATGGGTGTTGAAGATCACCGCCTATGCGGAACGGCTGCTTGATGATTTGAGCCTGGTCGAATGGCCGACCAGCACGCTGGAGATGCAGAAAAACTGGATCGGCCGCTCAATCGGTGCCGAAGTTGATTTTGCCCTGGCCGACACGACGGGAAATCTGCGTGTCTTCACGACCCGGCCCGATACGCTGTTCGGTGCGACCTATATGGTGGTGGCGCCTGAACATCCGCTGGTCGATGTGGTGACGACTCCGTCGCAGCGGGCGCAGGTGGCCGACTATCGCGACGCGGCCGCACGCAAAAGCGACCTGCAACGCCAGGAATTAGATAAGGTCAAAACCGGCGTCTTCACGGGGGGCTATGCCATTAATCCCGTCAATCAGGAACGCCTGCCGATCTGGATCGCCGACTATGTGGTCATGAGTTATGGCACCGGCGCGATTATGGCGGTGCCGGCTCATGATGAGCGCGACTGGGCCTTTGCCACGCAATATCATCTGCCGATTCGCGAAGTGATTCAGGGTGGCCAGGTAGAAAAGGCGGCATTTGTCGACACGGATCGAGGTCGTGTCATCAACTCGACCACGCCGGACGGCTCCTGCTCGCTCGACGGGTTATTGCCTGTGGACGCGATTCCCACAATGACGGCCTGGCTCGAAACTCACGGCAAGGGCAAGAAAACCATCAATTACAAACTTCGGGATTGGCTCTTCGCCCGCCAGCGTTACTGGGGAGAACCGTTTCCTATTGTCTGGGTTGACGGCGAGCCGCGGCCATTGCCGGAAGAGCAGTTGCCGCTGCCGTTGCCTGAGACGAAGAATTTCAAGCCCTCCGGGAGCGGCGAAAGCCCGTTGGCCAATCTCGAAGAGTGGTTGACGACGACCGATCCTGCCTCCGGCAAAGCGGCGCGGCGCGAGACGAATACGATGCCGCAATGGGCCGGTTCTTGCTGGTATTATCTACGGTTCATCGATCCGAAAAACACCCGCCAGCTGGTCGATCCGTCGAAAGAGCAATATTGGATGCCGGTGGATCTCTACATCGGCGGCAGCGAGCACGCGGTCCTCCATCTCCTCTATAGCCGGTTTTGGCATAAGGTCTTGTTTGATGCGGGCGTGGTGAGCACGCCGGAGCCGTTCAAAAAGTTGGTGCATCAGGGCATCGTCCTCGGCGAAGACAATCAGAAGATGTCGAAGTCGCGCGGCAACGTGGTGAATCCGGATGAGATGATCGACCAGTTCGGAGCCGATGCCGTCCGCTTGTATGAAATGTTCATGGGGCCGCTCGAGTCGATGAAGCCCTGGAGCACGCGCGGCGTGGAAGGCATCACCCGCTTTCTCGACCGGGCCTGGCGGCTGATGATCGCCGAAGACGGCACGTTGAGCACCGCGGTGACCAATACAACACCGACCGCAGAGCAGCTGCGACTGCTCCACTACACGATTAAGAAGGTCACCGAAGATATCGAAGCCTTGCGATTCAATACCGCCATTTCGCAGATGATGGTGTTTACGAACGACATGACGAAATTGGATCAGCGGCCTCGCGGATTGTTGGAACCATTCGTGTTGTTGCTGTTGCCCTTTGCGCCGCATCTCAGCGAGGAACTCTGGGAACGGCTCGGCCATCAACCGAGTGCCGGCCAACAAGCCTGGCCCCGGTTCGATCCGGCCTTGGTGGTCAGCGATCGACTGACGATTCCGGTTCAGGTCAACGGCAAGCTGCGCGGAAAGCTCGAGGTCGATGCCGGGGCGTCACGCGATCAGGTGGAGCCGCTCGCCAAAAAAGAAGTCGCCGAATGGCTGCAGGGGAAAGAGCCGAAGAAGGTGATTTACGTCGAGAAGAAGTTGATCAATTTCGTGGTGTGATGTCATGCCTCGCTACCTGTTGTTGTTTGTCTTGGGCCTGTGCGCGATGAACATCACTGCCTGCGGCTACCAGTTCCGGGTACAGGGAGCCGGCCCTACGGTCGGTGGTGCGCCGGAACCAGCAGCCAAGCGGTCCCAAGCGCCGAAACTCGCTATTCTTCCCATCTCCAACAGCACCTATGAGCCGAACTTCGAGATCAAGCTGGCCAATTATTTGCGCCGGGAGTTCTCCGCGGGGGCGGGAGCGGAAATTGTCGGCCCCTCCGCCGGTGCAGACTTGTTTCTGTCCGGCCAGATCATGCAAATTTTACTGCCAACCCTGAGTTTCGATCAAACCACCACATTTGAAAGCCGGGTCGAAATGCTGGTGAGTGTGCGTATAGAGGACGCCAAAACCAAGCGACTGGTTTGGTCGCAGGTTGCGAAGGGGACCTCGGAGTTTTTTCTGACGCAAGATCTGCAATTCAACCGCGTGCTGCAGAATCGGGCGTTGGAACAGGCGGGTCGTTTCGTGGCGGAAGATCTTGCGTCCCGCTTCTTGTTGTTCCTGGATACTGGTGAGTTGGACAAAATGTTGAAGCGTCCCGTCAAGGCTGAGGCGCTTCCCGGCGGCAATGCGCCGCCTGAGTCCGCCCGATGATGTCACAGGGTGTCTTTCGGTGAATACCTCGGTCATGAGTCTGGAGCTGCCTCAGTCCCTCGCGCGTAGCGGGGTGATGCCGCTCTATGCGGTCGTTGGTGAGGAGGATTATCTGCGCGACTTCTCTGTCGCCGCCCTTCGCACGGCAGCCCTGGGCGCCGGCTCTGAAAGTGGATTCAACTACGATATCTTTCACGGCGACGACTCCTCCATCGCCGATGTCTTAGCCTGCGCGGCGGAAATTCCGGTATTCGCAGAACGCCGCGTCGTCGTCTATAAGTCCGTGGAGAAGCTGCCGGCTCGGGAGGGCGAAAAGCTACTGTCATATCTGGCAGCGCCGAATGAGACCACGACGTTCATTGTGGTGGGGACCAAGTTGGACGGTCGGCTCAAATGGACGCAGGCCTTAACGAAGCGGGCGGTGACAGTCAATTGCGCTCCCTTGCGGGATGCTCAGCTCTTGTCATGGATTCGGCAGGAAGCGGCCGCATTGGGTGTGCGCATGCAGGAGGATGCGATCCAGTTGCTCAAGGAAGCAGGGGGTGAGTCCCTCTATGCAGTGAAGCGCGAATTGGAGAAGCTTGCCGCCTATGTCCCGTCAGACCGGACCGTGCAAGCGTTCGGATGTGGAGGCGCTCAGAGGAACCGAGCCCGGCGCATCGGTGTTCGATCTCCTGAATGCCATAGGCGCGCACGATCATGGGCGAGCCTTCAGAATCCTAGCCAGGAATGTCGAGAATGGAGAGGCCCCCCTCCGTATCCTCGGCGCCTTGGTCTGGCAATACCGGCGTCTCTGGAAGTTGAAAGAGCAGCTCAAAGCCGGTGGACGGGAAGGCGAGGCTGCGAGGACGTTCCGGATGGATCCTTCGCGAGTGCGGGGATTTTTGGCGCAATTCCCGGATGACCAGATGATCCGGGCGTTTGAATGGTTCTTGGAGACGGACTCGAAGCTGAAGGGAGGAAGCGGAAGTGCCCCTGTCCGTGTGATGGAAGATCTCTTGTTTCGCCTGTGCGGGAAGCCATCGAAGCCAGCATCAGCGGCGGAACGGGTGCAACCGTTGTCACCACCGGCCTCGCGCCCATTGGGATCGAGACCGGTGTCGAATGTCAGAACGGTTACGCGGAAGCGGTGATGGCGTTCACCCGCACAGCGAGCCGGGACACGCGGCGCGAGGCCGTGTTCGGCTTCAATACGCCTTTGGTGACCGCTTTGCTCAGAGCTGCCGTGGCGGCACGCAAGGTGGCTTTTGCTTCATCCGGCTTCTTTGCCGCGATCGCATCCTGAACCTTGCGGAGGATGCTGCGAACCGAGCTGATGGTCGCGCGGTTGCGCAAGCGGCGCTTTTCGGATTGACGAGCACGTCGAATCGTGGATTTGTGGACAACAGGCATACGGATTCTCCTACGTTCAAAGCTTGAGCTTGTAACATAGGTAACAAAGAGAGGTCAAGGATGCTGAAAGGAGTCAGCGGCTTCCGGGCCTCCCTGTAGCCAGGGTGGAATGATGATGACGCGAATTGACGCACGAGATCGGTTAATTGTTGCGCTTGATGTTCCCTCTGCGGCAGAAGCACAGGCTTTGGTTGATCGTCTGGGCGATCAGGTGCGATTTGTAAAGGTGGGCTTGGAACTTTACACGGTAGCGGGCCCGGACATGGTGCGGACGTTGGTTGACCGCGGCAAGCGCGTGTTTCTCGATCTTAAGTTCCTTGATATTGAAGAAACCGTTCGGCGGGCAACGGCTCGAGTCGCCGCCATGGGCGCCACATTTTTGACCATCCATGCAAACCGGAAGGCATTGGCCGCGGCAGTGCAAGGCCGTGGGCAGTCTAATCTCAAGTTGCTGGCGGTGACGGTGCTCACCAATTTTGACGGCGACGACCTGCGGGAGATGGGAATTCAGCGGAGCGTTCGTGATTTAGTCACGGCTCGGGCCATGTTAGCGGCTGAAACCGGGTGCGATGGAGTAGTGGCTTCAGGGGAAGAGCCCGCTGCTATCCGTGCCAAGGTGGGACCGCATGTGCTTATCGTCACCCCGGGTGTGAGGCCGGCGGGCAATGCTACTGACGATCACGCGCGGCCCACGACACCGACTCAAACCATTGCCGCCGGGGCAGATTATCTGGTGATCGGCCGTCCCATTCGTGACTCGCCAGATCCTCCGGCGGCGACGGCCGCCATCCTGAAGGAGATGCAGGCGGCGTTTGATCAGCGGGGATAACGAAGGTCGGGAGCCCTCTCAGGCGCGCATCTGAGTGGATTTGCTCGCGCGCTCGATCAGATAAGAGCGGTTGCGACTGTTCTGCGGGGTTTGTTAAGATGCAGGTTCTCTGCTGGCCTTGTACGGTGGGTGTAGCTCAGTTGGTTAGAGCGCCGGATTGTGGATCCGGAGGTCGCGGGTTCGAAACCCGTCACTCACCCCAACCCTTCTCTCCGTAACTACTGGATGCTCCACACGATCTGACGACGCGGGCATGATCACCGGTTGCGGTGGTTGCGCCGGGGTTGCGGATTGGACCTCTGAGAACCATGCGTTCGTCGGGGTATCGAGCCGATCGACCGCTTGTTTGTTCCCACCTGGAATCAGATGTCCGTATCGATCGACGGTCACCGCGATCGATGAGTGGCCCATCTGTTCCTTCACATACACAAGGCTTTCGCCTTGCTGAAGTAGCAGTGAGGCAAACGTATGCCGGAGGTCATGGAATCTCACCTTCCTGAGCTTCGCCTTCGTGAGCAGGCCATAAAACACCCGATCGCGCAAGTTGTGGGGATGCAGGAGCCCACCGGTTTCACTGCAGAAGACCCATGGCGGGGTATCGGTTCCTTGGCTCGCTGCAGCTTCAATTTGGCGTTCTGTGAGGAGATCCCGCAGGGTCTGCGCCAATTCCTTAGACATGTCCACTCGACGGCTCTCGCCGCTCTTTGGCGTGGTGAGCTTGAAGTGGGTGTAGTTGCGCCGGACCTCGATGAATCGGCCATGCCAATCGACGTCATCCCACTGGAGTGCGAGTAGCTCGCCCATGCGGAGCCCAGTCCGGACGGCACAGAGAAACAAGGGGTAGTACCGGGGCAGCTTGGTCTTGGCGCTTTCGATCAGCAGTGCCACTTCCTCACGCGTCAGAGGTGTAATTTTATAGCGCTTCGTGATTTTGGGAAGGAATCTGCCCGGGTTGAGCGCGGGATTCACCTTCACTAGACCATCTTCGAGGGCATGGCTAAGCAAGCTGCTCAGGCAGCGGACAATGTTCTGAACGGTCTTGGGTGATTGGCCTTTCTGGAGTCCGGCCAGTGCTAGCGATTTGACCCTCTCCCGAGTGATGTCCTGCAAGTCGAGGTTTTTCAATGCCGGCAAGACGTCTCGATTCAACAGCTTCTTGTAGTCCTCAAAGGTCGTGTGCTTCCTAGTGTGCTTGATCCGCTCCAAGAACACTTCGGCATAGCCTTCGAGTGTCATGCCGGACTTCTGGCTTTGAAACGCCGACTGGCCGAGGGCGAGGCGTGCCTGGATCTGCTCGGCCACCAATTTCGCAGCTTTCTTGCTGGGCTCACCAACGCCAATCCGCTTGGCCTTTCGCATGCCCTGATGGTCGATGAAGATCCACCAAGCACCCCTCTGATAACGTATTTTTACGCTCATTTAGAGTTTTCTCATTGGCGTTACGTGGGTATCTTCGACCAGCTCGCTCACCGTGACTCCCAGTGCACGAGCAAGTCGCTTCAAGGTACTGAGAGACGGATCAGCTTTCCCGGTTTCAACATTGCAAAGATAGGTTTGACTCATTTTGACATGTTCCGCGAGGGCGCGCTGAGACAGGTTCTTCTCCGTCCGAAGTTCGGCCAGGCGCATGATACTTTATACGGTATCAATGTGACCTTTTTCCGTCAATGGGTTTGTTGGGGAAAATGTCTGCCAACACCTCATCTACCAGGGTCTTAACACCAATCGGCTCATGCATGATCCGAAAGCTGGCCATCCAGGCGTCGAAGTCGGCTTTCGACACCAGAATCTTGCCTCCTACGCGGTAGAAGGGGAGGGGGACTGCCGAATCAGTCAGGCGGTCACGAAGCCATCGCACCGAACAAGAGCTGTAGACCGCCAAGGATTTCAAGTCGAGGTAGCCGGGCATGAGCTGGTCCTGCGCGGTGACGCTACTCACGTCCGCAACAGCTCGAGAACCACTGGGAGCGCAAATCGGTTTATATGGTGGCCTCTGAAAATACATTGAGTTTATAGCGGTGGATTAAACTTTCGACATGGAATCGTATCGATCTCTCATGAGTTCCGCAGTAACCCCAATCGGCTATTTCAGCCGACTGGGGCCGCTTTGGGTGTGTTAATGCCCCACACGGGGCTGTCACGGACGGCGTATTCGTCCATGAGCTTTCCGATGACTGCTCGCAGGGATTCAGAGTTACCTGCCAATTCTTTCCGCCTCTTTCCTCTCCCATCCCTTTCCTTCCTACGCCTTTCCTAACCCACTCCCCCCTAAGCTGCGGTAGCATTAGGGAGTCAAAAAGCTATTGCTCAAACGGCGTTTTCCCGTGGACTCATCTGCTGGATTGTCACAAACCTAGCTGAATCAGCATCCATTTGCCGTGCCTCCTGCGACACGTTCAATCAGTTCGGTTACCTGCGGCATGGAGTGACCACCATTCTTGGGAGAGTTCCAGGCAATGATGGCTCGCCAATATCCTTTGAACACCTTCGGCGACATACGATCCCCGCGACGCGGGATGCCACCATTGGCTTTCACAAAATTCGTATAGTATTTGGTTCTTGAGGAAGGGGAAGGCTCGAAGGTTGAAAAAAGAGAAACTTGTATGCCAGCACAATTGCTTGGTTCCACGACCTCGAATCGCAAGCATATCTTTCGTTGACCGAACCATTGCCCCTTATGGAATCCTCTATACGCAACGACATATTCCCCCTCCGGCAGGTCGGATTCTGATGCCGGTGCCATAGGCCAATCACCTTCATTCGTCATAATTCCCCCTTCTTCGAAAGCATCATATCTAGTCTGTCGTACAGTGATAGAGTGTCTGCCGTTCATCCGGCGACAGTATTGTGTGCCTGATAAAGGCGCCGATCGTGATTAGCACCTTAGCGGCGATGGAGAGGGTTTCCAAGAAATCAGAAAAGGGGTGCGTTTTATGACAGTCAGAAAGTGCAGGCACTTACTGAATCACTATTGGCGTTCGGGGGGTGCTTAGGAAGGGATGCGAGTCTTATGGGAAGGTTCGGTCACGTATCGTTTTACTGGCTGATTCTTTTCAATCAGCCATTGCCGCATCTCCCTTCCGATAAGTGTAACACTAAGTTTGCGATTGCCAGACTGTGTGCAAGCCTGTTGTACCTTGAGGATCATGGCCTTTCGTTGCTGTGATTTAGGAATGCCAAACTTCTCGAATTGCATGCGCAACGCTTCGCGTTCTCGGTCACTCAGAGGCGGACGGCCATTTCTACCGCCGTGACGATCAAGTTGTTTCTGCGCGACATCGACGACTCGCCGAGCCTCGCGTCCAGAAATACCCCTGCGCAGGGTTATAGTGACGCTCGTACAGACTGCTGGCTTTTCATCGGATTCGCGTAGGTTTTTCACTTCGATGGTCCAGGGGGCGAAACCCTCTGATGGGCTGATGCAATTGCGCGGAGGGTACTCTTCTGTGTCAGGGTCCCAATGAGTAATCAGGGATGCTACCCATTTGCTCGCACGCGGTATATTCCATGTCTCGCAGACACGGTCTGCAATCGCATCTATCAGATTCTGCAAGTCGTTGCTTGACCATGGTAGCAACCTCCGTATGCGCGAAACCTCCTCGCGAAACGCCGCCATGGAGCAGAGGGACTTTTGAGCGCTAAGGAACAGTTGCTCCGTTCGAGGCTCGTGAATGGGTGCGAATAGCGTAGAACTCCAGCTGGCACCTGATAGCCACTGGAAGGTCTCCCCCACGCCGGGTACAACGTAAGCCTTGCCGTCGATGCCTATTTTCAGCCTACTGGTGCATACACTTCCCATCTGCGGTTCGGCCGCGTCCGTTTCTACTGCATTTACAACCAATGATTTATTCTTTTTCGGTCCGTTCTTGTTAGGCATGCTCTGGTAACAGCTTCTTCAGCAGCGCCTTCATGGCATCTAAAAAGAAAACTTGATTCAAACCAATGGTACATGTTCACGCGACCCAATGCTTCACGAGCCGGAAAGCATTCGGTGCCCATATTAGTGGGAAACGTTTCTTATCACCACATAAAATCTGGTGAAATCTCAAGGCACATAAAAGGTATGGGAGAGGTGAGCCGCGGGCCGCCGCGGCCGCCGCGAGTCGCCGCGAGTTTCCGCGACTCGCCGCGACTCACTCCGATTATGCTTTCGACTCAAAAGAATGGATATTTATCGAATTGGAATGTCTTCAAAACGCAGGAACGGTACTTGGATGAGTGAGAGATTTGAAGTGATAAGAGAGTTATTTATAGGTGGGACTAATTTCAGGCTTTAAGGTGTCACCATGCCGTCACCGGGAATTGGACGACACGCGTTGGCTCGACGAAGAATGCTACCCACCGCTTGTGGAGTCCATGGCACCCCTGTTTTTGATGGAACATTACGCCGCGTCAGCTCCGCGGCAATACGCCGTCTACCCAGTGTAGACGCCCGTAAGCTTTCGATTAGCCGCAGGCCCTGTTGCTCATAAGGGTTTGGCAGCAGGCTTTCACCATCCGACGCCAGATCGAAACCGTAGGGAATCTTCCCGCTGATGCGTTTACCCTGAGTCCGCATATGGGCGAGTGCACCCTTCGTTCGTTCCGCTATTTGGTCTCGCTCAAACTCTGCCAGGACGGCCAGCATCCGAAACACCATCTTGCCAGCAGCTGTCGTGGTGTCGATCCGCTCAGAAAGACTAACGAGATCAGCGCCGTTTTTGGCGAGCCGCTCACTGATCGTGATGGCATCCTTTGTCGATCGCGCAAGACGGCTGAGACTGTAGACGATTAGTGCCGCCTTGTTTTTACAAGCTTCATTTAGGGCTGCTTGGAGGGCAGGACGATTATCCGATCGAGAGCCTGACAGTCCTGCGTCCACTTGGATTCCTAGGAGAGTATAGCTGTTCGCCTCGCACCAAGCTCTGATCCTGGCTTGCTGAGCGTCCAGACTCACGCCATCCGTGGCTTGACTCTCACTGGAGACTCTCGTGTAGCCGATCGCGTCCATGGCGGTCTCTTTATGTGTTCTATGTGCAATAACCGCACAGTCACTGCGCGCAGGATATAAATATATCCTGAGATATATGTCAAGTAGGGGGATAGTTGCCACCCTTCTAAGCCAATGTTACCCTTCCGTCCCATGACTTTCCCGGTAGAGCAACCTAAAGCCACAGGCACCTGGATCATCAAAGACGTGCCTCGCGAATTGATGCACCGCATGAAGGTGGCGGCGGCGATTCAGCACAAAACGCTAAAGCAGCTGCTTTTTGAGCTATCTGAAGCTCACTTGGAAGAGTTGGTCCGGAAGGGGCTTTTGCCAAAGTCCAAGTAAACCCACCGAGAACAGGTGCCTCGTCGGCTAGACTTTCCCTGGTTCCATCCTTCCATCCTTCATTCTGCGATACCCGCAGGAGAAGCGATTGACAACGACCACATACCGCCTGCGCAACAACGCCACAATCGCCGATACCCAAAGGTGGGGTACTGCTCAATCCACTCTTCCGCAACCGCTCCGTCCACGGCAAGCAGTGGCCTTGTGGCGCCCCGTCGTCCCCTCAATGCGATGCCGGCCGGCGCGGCTCAGCCCGAGCATCTGACAGCTCCGCCACTCCGTGACTCCGGCAGAGTGCCTCTCACGCGTCGGATCTCTTCGGGTCTAAGGGGCAGCGTTTTAACGCCTCCCGCAAGATCTCGTTGTCGAGAAGGTGATCCCCAATCTTCTGTTCAGATTCTTGACCTGCTCGTCCCTCACAGCCTCCTCGTCTCGTGGCCGGCTGCGGAGCGCGTTATCCGCGCCGAGTAAAACTTTTCCCAGCTGTCTTCGATATCGTCGACCGTCAACCTATATGTCCAGGCCGCTTCGGCAACCGAGGTCTCGCCTAGAGCAGACTCACGACGAGCGCGACCCGTCGCCTAGCCGTCCAGCGTTCAATCGGTTCGAGTGCGTCTGCTACCATCTTGTCACCTCCTCGGTCGGCTCAGGACCATACCGTAGAGGTGGTCTCAATTTTATGTGGAAGCAAAATAGCCGAGCCTTCGATTTGATGGGGAACGCGAGTGGTTACTATAAGGGCAAGGAGCAGGACGTACCGTATGGCGGGGCCTCGCGGGGTGAGGACAATCAGTGCAGGTCAGCGCTGACCTCCTCTTGATCGTCGCGTAAGCGGAACCCTGTGATTTAGTTACTCAGGGGGCTTGGGGGACGCTCAACCAAAAGCCCAAAGTCTCTTTCGAACTCCAGACGGAGGATTTCATTGCTTGAGTCAGGTGACACGAACCATGATCCATCCTGAGCAGCGGGGCCAAGGCAAATACCTTCCTCCCCAGCATGAGGCTCAACGAGAATCAGAACTCGCAATCCTGAAAGATTAGGAGGCGCGTTTGCCATATCGTACGCTTCTTGTCACGATTGCTATTCTAGCTTTTAAGTAAGTTGCCATCAATCCGCTTTGTCGTAACATCTCAATCTACCTAGGCCCCGATAAGTAGGCAGCACGTGGAAAAATACTTCGTCCACTGGAGGTCAATGATGGTGCTCTCTAATACGGAATGCGCTATGTATTTGCAACATGCTTATCTGTGTTAGGTGCTCGCTTGATTCTTCCTCCGCGGAGAAGAAGACCCAGCACGCTGTAATAGAGATAAACTGTTTGCGCGAGGCTGGAAAATCTCGGTCGATTTGGGTAGTATCCAACCTCCGATGAGGATGCAGCTGCGGGATTCGCCTTCACCGTTGAAATATCAAATCTCTTCGTCTCATTCCCTCGTTCTATTCATTCGGAAGCCCATTGACACAAATTCCGTTTCTGCAAGCAATGACTATTGACGCTCCTCTAACATTCATCGACATGTTTGCCGGAGCCGGAGGGTTCTCCCTTGGCTTTACCCGAGCGGGTTTCGAGTGCGTTGGCGCTATCGAAAAAGATCCCAAGGCAAGCGAAGCATACAATGCAAACTTCCCCGAGCATGCAGATGCGCCTCTTTTGCTGTCTGGGGCCGTTCGACGGAAATGTCCTCTCCTTAAATCGTACAGACGTTCAAAAAAGATTAAGGAGGGGTGGCATTCGCGAAGTCGATCTGTTACTTGCAGGCCCACCTTGCCAGGGTTTTTCGAAAGTCGGACGCGGAAAACTCAATCACTTAGCAAATCGGAACGGGGCATTCAAATCTGACCCACGGAACAGTCTATATGTAAAATTCCTCGAAATGCTCGCCTGGGTTAAGCCCCAAGCCTTCCTTTTTGAAAATGTGACAGGGATTTTGCAACTCGGAGGTACGAATGTCGCCGAACAAGTCTGTGAGGGCGCAGCACGTGCTGGATATGAGGTGCGATGCACCATTCTCAATTCGGCTTGGTTCGGTGTTCCACAGATCAGAGAACGGGTGTTCATTCTGGGTATACGATCGGATCGGAAAATCCTTCCAACATTTCCACCTCCAATTCATCGGGTGGTGCTGAACAAGGGGCATCTCACTGGAGCCAACCTTCAGCGAGATTTATTTCAGAATCCATCGTTTTTTATCAGGACTAGGAATCCCGTAGTTGGTCCTCCGGCAGTTAGTGTCGAAGATGCATTGGGAGATCTTCCTCCTTTTCTAAATCACCTCAACAGCGCAGAGTACCGTCCCATTCGTTCTTTCTTCGCACCTCAGCCATACCGACAGGGCCGCCCCACTCCTTATGCCTCCATGATGAGAAATTGGGATGAAAATTTAACGTCAAGGCAGGTTACTGATCACTATTGCCGCTGGACACCGAGGGACTTTGAAACGTTTGGGTTGATGCTACCAGGCGACAAGTATCCGCAGGCGGTAGAAATTGCAGAGCAACGCTATCAAGAAGCCAAGTGCCTGTATGAGAAAGGATTGTTGGATGCTCTTCCACACCGGAAGGCGTTTGTACCTCCATACAAGGTGGGCACCTTTGATGAGAAATGGTGGAAACTCATTCCGTCCCAACCCTCTTGGACGATCACTGCGCATCTCGCAAGGGATTGCTACTCGCATATCCACTATGACTCCCAGAAGCGGTCCATTACGATTCGTGAAGCTGCCCGCTTGCAAAGCTTTCCGGATGCATTCGTGTTTTCCGGAAACATGGGAGATTGTTTTAGGCAAATTGGGAATGCTGTGCCTCCTTTACTCTCCCACGCTTTAGCTCTTCATATTCGGTCGCTTCTGAGGCCAGGGACAGAGGGCTCTACCGGGAGCGAACGTTCTCAACGGAATGCGTTCTCGCCGCACCCATTGCCGGTAAAGACAAATTGAAATAGGACTAGTCTAAGTCAAGCGTGCCTGCGCTAAAGCTTTCTCCAGCACCCGCCTAATTCGCAGGATGCATCGGGCTTCGTTCTTCCTGACTAGGTCGTGTTCCCAAATTCGTACAACGTGCCACCCTCGTGACCGAAGTGTGCGAGTCACCAACCGATCGCGGAACGCATTGCACGATAGCTTCCGACGCCAGAATGCGCGGTTATTGGCCGGCATATTCGAGTGCTTCGGGCATCCATGCCAAAAACATCCGTCTACGAACACTGCAAGCCGGGCCAATCTAAAAATGAAATCTGGCCTGCCAAACACCAGTTGATGGCGCCTCCAGCCATTGATGCCGTGACGCCGCAGCAACTTTGCCAGGGCAATCTCGGTCGCCCTATTCCCTCGTCCAAGAATTCGCGACATGACTTCCGAGCGTTTTGCTTTTGTAAAGACGTCGGGCATGGCTGCCTCATACACAATCTAGTTGAACCACGTACTTTGGCCGGTGAAGATCTCTGAAACCGCACGGTTTGATTTCATATCTGATCCATTCAAGATCCGGGGACAAGTCAGCCTTCAACCGAGTTGGTGGCACAAGCCGAAGCGGTTAGTCAAAGCGAACAAGACGGGGTACGTTAAACCACGCTCCGTGCTGCGGATAGACGGTTTAGCTTGGTCAAGACACTCTCAGATATCTCTGGCAAGAGTAGATCTAAATGTAGGTTCCAATCATCCTCATGCTAACTCATAAAGTTCTTCCAGCAAACCAGACAGGAAGCCACATTTGCGGGAATCCGGTGTTCCCACCACCATGGCGCGGTCCAAGCCTTGATTGACGGTTTCGCAGGAGGTCTCTGGCAGAAGGATACAAGCGTGGCAGGCGGCTAGGTTGGCTAGTCTTGAACCCTGTCCCCCGAGTTGTTCCGAACACACAGGATCGGCCGAGCACCAAGAGGCCCGACCGAGGGCGCGCTGCAGAACTGGGCCGAGGCGCTCGGGGCGTCCTAGCCGTACCAGGCCTCCCAAGGTTCCCTCGGAATCCCCGGCGGCAGTGTAAACGAGGAGTGCAGCCATTGGTGCGGCCAAGTCGGCAGAAATATAAAGGCGCTCACGCAAAGAAGCAGTGCTGTAACCACACTCAAAGATCAGCTGGTTGATTAGAATGTGGGCAAGGCTGTGGACAAGTAGATAGCGCGATGCCCACGGGCGACTCGCCACAGCTAGTGGAGGCAATGCTTGAAACACACCCCCCAGACGTGTGAGGAAACCATTATCGAGGCGATTTTCCAACCATGCCATATGCTCAGACTGCCAGGCTGCGAGACAATCTTCACGCAACTCCACATAAATGCCTTCACCGAAGACCTCGACAGCTGGGAGCCATCGGTCCTGCGGTTGGATGGGGGGAAAGCGAAACAACTGTTGCATGGGGGACTCCGGCATGCCGGCGAGTGGGAATCTATTAGGCTCCAAACGGTCGAATCCGTAGAATGCACGGGTCTCACGCAACCGCTCAACGAGATTCACTCTCGCAATCCAGGGTTTCAGTTCCTCAGGAACGGTCGTAGAGATGACGCGCAAATTTGGAACATGCTCCGGCTTATTTACTTCGTTGCGTATGATATTGAACTCGGCTCGGCGAAATGTGAGGAGTTCTGACTCGGGATCGGCTGGTGTGGCAGCACCAGGGGGGAGGGTGGCGGTCGCAGGGTTAAAGAGGCTGGCCAACGCCTCCGCAATTTTTTCAGGAGTACTTTCTATACCCCTGCTCATGAGTGCAGATCGGATTAGTGCAACGGTTCCATCTCGATTCGGCATGTTCCAAAGCGTTCTTGCGACACCTAATATTCCTGTGTCTTTTTCAATTTCAGCTCGCAACTTCACGGTACCATCATCCTCGGCCGTAAGATCGGGGAGGGCAATTGCAGAGATGGTGCGTGGGAAGTAAATATTTGTCTGGTTGATGAGCGCGCCAACTAGAGGTTGGTTGCAGTTTGACTCGGCCGCGCTCTCACCGAGCCAAGGGCGGTCACCTGGGCAATTGATCCCGGCTAACTGAAAAGCGCTCTTCTCGCCATTCTGCACATCGGGCTTTACCGTCGTGTGGGCGAGACTGCGTCCTCGCCGGCTACGCGACTTCTCTGGGCAAGTGCGGCACTCCACCTTGATGCTGGATAGTTCTGAGCCGCCGCGGTCGGTCAAAATGAGATTACCATCCCCCTCGCACTGGCAACCGATCCACTCCTTCCACGGAAACTCGCAGAGGTGTCCTGCAGCGCACACCGAGATAAAACGAACTGGTTGCCACCGACCCCCTCCTGTCGGATTTCCAATGCGTGCCGAATCTAAATTGAAGCGGTGCATTTCTCCGGTCCTCGTGTGGCGGTACCAGCGGGGAAAGCGGAGCGCTGGGACGTGTAGGCCTGCATTGGGTGCGGCCGCCTGGTTCCGCACAATATGACGATAATCCGGCGGGCAACAAAAGCGGTCTACATGTAGCAGGGCGGAAAGACGTGGCTCAAACCGCTCAAACTCCGCCCGGTCTGTACAGCGCACCATCCTTTCGAGGACGTTATCCCAGCGCATGAACCAATGATCCAGGCCCGCCACGACCTGCGGCACGCCGCGTCGATCAGTATAAATGCTCCCCGGACCGAAGGGGGCAATGAGCTGGCCTATGCGGATTTGCTTGCTTCCCATGAGAAAATACTCCTTTAGGGGTTGGCAGTTTGGGTCTCGGATTCAGCCGCGGGCGTAGTGGGAGGCGGTTGTGCGGGACCTACACTGGCAGCGTACCCCTGCGTGATGTTCAACTCGGCACTGCGGTCTACCTGCCTCATGCTGCTGGGCACGACAACGCCGCGGTGTTTCTGAAGCGCGGTGGCGAACTGTCCCGGCCAGAGCATGAGATATTCACCCTCAACGCTTGGCGGAAATTTATCCCCCCATTCCTGCGGATTCTGTCTCCACTTCCATTCGAGCTGGTCTCGGACGCGCATCAATTCGTCGAGGGACCGTGCCCGGTCCTCCGGTGCCTGGATGGTCTCACAGCGTCTGCGGAGCAAGTCGTATCCGGAGTGAAGTGAGGCCGCATAGGCGGTGAAGTTTTGGACTACGGCATCACTGTGCTGTCTTGCCCAGGCGATTAGCACACCAGGAAGCCCACGCTGGATAGCTGACAAAGCAAACGGAGTGGCCGTGGTTGGTTCGACACGTTCGTAGAGACGCCTGTGGTAGCTGTGGAATTGCTCGAAGTGGGAGCGATCCCGGCTCTTTGACGGGTTGTAGATCATAAGAATTAGGCCAGGGCGTTCCCACCATCGACGACCCACGCGCCCTGTGACTTGGATATAGGTTGCCGTAGTTTTCGGCTGGCCAACTACGCCCATCAGCGAAAGCCTGTCGATATCGACTCCGACTTCGATAATGTTCGATGCGAGACAGGCGTCAAGCCTGTCTCGCTGCTGCTCCGGCACATAAGGCTCGGATAGCCGGTCCATCATGCGCACAATTTCAGCCTGCGAGAGACGGCTCGTGAGTTCCTCGACAATCCGTAGATTACGCCGGTTGTCGTGAGCAAAGCCCTCTCGGTTAAATATGAATTTGAGTCTTGAACGGATGTCGGAGTCGAAAAGGGTCTTGGCACCGCCGAGCTCGCGAATGCTGTTGTAGAAGCTAAGTAACGTCCACCAAGGATCACGGCGTTCAGGGGCAAAGGACCATGGACGGAACAGCGCAGAGGAGAAAGTGCGAACCTGAGTGGTGAGCACGGAGCCGTAATCGCTTGCATGAATGCCGAGGTAGAGCCGCCCGTCGGAAAGGGTTCCATCCTCCTCACACGCATACTTACCGAAAAAAGAATCTCCCATTAGCAATCCGGGACTGGGGAACAGTATGGTTTGTGATCTGGCGTAGAGCGCCATCACTTGATCGGCGGCCCCGCGAATAGTGGCAGTGGAGGCGATAATCTTGGGCTTGATCAGGTGCTGTTCGGATCATCGTGTTTCCCTATTAACCTTAGCAATACGTAGCTTTAAACGTGTTCAGCAGCA
>JASGJV010000009.1:0-264458 GCA_049840695.1 Nitrospira sp. | reverse complement strand
AAGGTTAATAGGGAAACACGATAGAATCCGAACAGCACCTCGGTTCGCTGATGACTAATCATCCCGCGAATCGCCCAGCCAATCGCCTCATCCGAGAAACCAGTCCCTATCTCTTGCAGCATGCGTACAATCCCGTGGATTGGTATCCCTGGGGGCCGGAGGCCTTGGCCCAGGCGCAGAAACTGATGCGACCCATCCTGCTCTCCATCGGGTACTCCTCTTGTCACTGGTGTCACGTGATGGAGCGAGAGTCGTTTGAAAATGAGGCGATTGCCGCGCTCATGAATCAACATTTTATCTGCGTGAAGGTCGATCGCGAAGAGCGGCCGGATCTGGATGACATCTACATGCAGGCGACCTTGGCATTGAACCGCAATCAAGGCGGTTGGCCGATGACCGTGTTTCTCACTCCGGACCAGAAACCGTTTTTTGCGGGCACCTATTTTCCTCCGGCGGATCGTTATGGTCGCCCAGGCTTCCCTTCTCTCTTGAAAAAAATCGCCGAGTATTGGAAGAAGGACCACGATGGCGTGGTTGCGCAAGCAGTGAATCTGACGGCGCGGCTCCAGGAGGGCGCTCACGCTCCTTCTCCGACAACGGTCGGCGAAGCGGAACTCGATTTGGCTGTAACCCAGTTTGCTGAAGATTTTGATGCCAGACAGGGCGGCTTCGGCGGCGCGCCCAAATTCCCCCCGGCCACAGGGTTGTCACTGCTCCTCCATTGTTACCAGCGAACGAAGGACCCTCATACGCTGACGATGGTGCGCAAGACGCTGGATGCCATGGCGGCGGGCGGAATCTACGATCACATCGGCGGCGGCTTCGCCCGGTATTCGACCGACGAACGTTGGCTGGTACCGCATTTCGAGAAAATGCTCTATGACAATGCGTTGTTGGCTCGCGTCTATGTCGAAGCCTACCAGGTCACGGCGGACGAGACCTATCGCCGCGTTGCCTGCGAGACGCTGGATTATGTCCTCAAGGAAATGACGTCACCTGAAGGCGGGTTTTACTCCGCTACCAACGCCGATTCCGAAGGCGTCGAGGGGAAGTTCTTCGTATGGACGCCGGAAGACGTACGAGCGGCGGTGGACAGTGATGAGGATGCGCGCCGCTTCTGCGCCTATTACGATGTGACGGCGGCCGGCAATTGGGAACACACGAATGTGCTCCATACTGCCAAGAGCGTCGAAGCAGTCGCCAAGGAGCTGAGCATCACTGCCGGCGAGTTGGCAGAAACCATCGCGCGTCTCAGACCGAAGCTCTACACCGTACGTGCGAAACGGATCGCGCCAGGCCTCGATGATAAGGTCATTACCGCGTGGAACGGGATGATGATCAGCGCCATGGCGGAAGCCGGGCGGGTGTTTGCCTTGCCCCGTTATCGCGAAGCGGCCGAACGGGCCTGCGATTTTCTGCTGACGACACTCTCTACTGCCGATGGCCGGCTGCTTCGAACGTATCGTGTGGGCACCGCCCACCTGAATGCGTATCTCGAAGACTATGCCTATTTCGCCGAAGGGTTGATCGACACCTATGAATCGGGGGGCGAGGAGCGGTATCTGCTCGCGTCCGTTCGCTTGGCCGAGCGTATGCTGGCGGATTTTGCCGACAGCCAGCAGGGTGGGTTCTTCACCACCGCCACCGGACATGAGGCGTTGATCATGCGCAGCCGGGAAGGTCCCGACGGGGCCACGCCGAGCGGCAATGCCGTGGCTGCGTCCGTGTTGGCTCGATTGTCCTATCATTTTGCCCGGGAGGAGTTCCGCGAGGCCGCGACCTCAGCGGTTCGCGCTTATGGCCGTCAGATTGCGCGCTACCCTCGGGCATTTGCCAAGAGCCTCATCGTGGTCGATCTGCTCATGAGTGGTCCTGCGGAGCTTGCGTTGGTCGGGCGGCCCGGTGATCCCGGGACTGAGGCTTTGCGGGCAGCCGTGAATCGCGCCTACCTTCCCAATCGCGTGCTTGCTCATCGCGACTCAGATCAGAGCGTAACCCGTCATCCACTCCTGCAGGGAAAGACGCTGATCGACGGCAAGGCGGCATTATATGTGTGCCGGAATTTTGCCTGTGGCCGTCCGATCACTGATCCGCAGGAAGTTCCGTCCTTGCTTGATCCCATTCATCACAGGCCTCCTCACCTACAGCATCGGAGCAGAAGATCTTGAGCGGAGCGTTATGCCCGGGCCATGCGACCGTGCAGGGCACAGCAGCCTATGCCGCGCGGCATATTCATGAGAGCAACGGAGCGCTCGCGCCTGGATTCGGCCAGTTCGGCGCGACGGGACTGACGGCTAGTCGATTGGGATTCGGAACGTATCGAGTCGGCCGGCGGAGCCGAACATCGTGAGGCCTTGAGCATCGCGCTTCGCAAAGGCTGCAATGTGATCGATACCTCGACCAACTATATGGACGGTGAGAGTGAGCAACTGGTCGGGTCGGTTTTGCGAGACATGATGCGCGCGGGCGATCTGTCCCGCGAGAGGGCGTCATCGTGGTGTCGAAGATCGGGTACGTGCAGGGCCAGAATTTGACGCAGGCCCAGGCGAGGGAAAAGTCCGGCAAGCCCTACCCCGAAATGGTGAAGTATGGTGATGATATCTGGCATTGCATCCACCCGGAGTTTCTGGCGGATCAGCTCACGTTGTCGCTGGACCGGCTGGCGGGGTTAACCACGCTTGATGCGTGCCTGCTCCATAATCCGGAATATTTCCTGTCTCATGCGACTCGTCTCGGTGGGAATGAGTCGCACGACACTGGCTGCCTTACGCAAGGAGTTCTATTCGCGACTTCAGCGGGCCTTCGAGTATTTCGAGACGCAGGTTCAAGCAGGTCGGTTGCGGGGCGATGGCTCAGCTCAAACACGGCCACCTTAGCTCACGATGACCCCGGTGCCACCTCCTTGTCTGACATGATCGATGCCGCCAAGTTGGCGGCCACGACCGTTGGAGCCTCGTCCCATCACTTTCAGGTCCTCCAGTGTCCGATGAATGTGTACGAGTCGGGTGCGGCGCTGGTCAACAATACCGGGATACAGAACGGCAGCACGTTGCTGGAGGAAGCGATGCGCGAACGGATCGCTGTGCTGGTCAATCGTCCGCTCAATGCCATGCCGGTGCAGCGCGGCGGAGTGATTCGATTGGCGGATGTACCGGTGCCGGCTCCGGAGGGCGATTTCGAGGCGCAGCGGAAGAACGTCGCGGCATTGGAAGAGGAATATCGCAGCAGTCTCGCCCCTGCCGTCGCGCACAGCGGTCAGGGCATGCTTCCCGCCGATTTTTTCCGATGGGCCGATGAATCGACTCGCATCCGGAGCCAGGTGCAGGGACTCGAGCATTGGGAACAAATCGAACAACAGATGATCGCGCCGCATGTGAACCAGGTGCTTCGTGCGCTGGCTGAGGCGTTTACCGGAACCGTCGCCGAACAGTGGGAGTCCTGGCGGGACCGATACGTGCCGGAACTGTTGGCGCTCTTGAGAACTCTGCACCGGGAGGCTTCCGAAAAAAGCCGCCTCCGCTCCGATGAACTACTCCACCACACCATGAACCCCCTTCTGCCGGAACAGAGACGCAGGGCCACCTTGTCGCAAAAGGCGCTCTGGGTGCTCGCCAGCACGCCGGGTGTCACCTGCGTGCTGAACGGCATGCGCACGCCAGCCTATGTGGAGGATGCGCTCACGATTCTGCAGTGGCCCCCCTTGTCGGAATGGCGATCGGTCTACGATCGTTGTGCCGGGAAGAAGTAACTTGCCACGTTCGCATGTTTTGATTATTCTGTGCCTCGTCTAGTCCAGGAACTCACCTAGCGCCGGAGGTTTTCATGATCGTGTTGCGCCCGTTTGCCCTGTTCGGACTGTTGGCCGTCGCCGCTCCCTTTCTGCTTGACGGCTGCGCGAGCAAGGCGGGAACCAGTGGAGGAGCTACCGTGACTCCTTCCAAACCCCGTGTGGAGGAGCGGATTGCTGCAGCTCCTGTCCAGGAAATTCCTCCGCCTCCCGAACCGGCGCCGGTTCCCTTGCGCTCAGTGGAAATGGCCGCCCGTAACGCGACGGGGGAACAGAATATCCCCTTCCCTGATGTGTTATTCGATTTCGATCAGTATGTTCTGCGAGACGATGCGCTGAATGCCGTCGAGGCCAATGCCAAACGGTTGAAAGACAATCGGGTCACCAAGGTGTTGTTGGAAGGCCGGTGTGACGAAATCGGTACCTCGGAATACAACCTGGTGCTGGGCGAACGCCGCGCCCTTTCCGTGAAGCGCTATCTGGAATCACTCGGCATGAGCCAGGTGCAGGTGGATGTCACGAGTTATGGCAAAGACCGTCCCTTGTGTTTGCAGCATAATCCGGTTTGCTGGCAAAAGAATCGCAGTGTGCATTTCGTCGTAAAAGAGTAAGCACTTCTCTCCTGGTTTCGAGATTGCGGCATGGGCGTATCCGTCCATGCCGCGCTCGGCTCTATCTCTCCCGATCGCCCGTCAACCGTAACAAAGATGTTACCTGGCCATAACGGGGTTTCAATAGACCCGGTCTATCCTTTCCAATAGAGACTCAGAAAGGCGTTCACTGAGTCCACTCATTGAAATAAGGAGGATCGAAGATGGTGACTGTCAGTGATCTGATGACCAAGAAACTGGTGATGGTACCGGTTGGCACATCGACGGCCGAGGCCGCCAGGGTGATGAACGAGCGTCATGTCGGTAGCGTGTTTATCGAGCAAAACGATCGCGTCGTGGGCATTGTGACCGAATCCGACATTGTGCGAAAAGTCGTCGGGGAAAACAAACCGGTACATGTTGTCCCGGTCGAATCGATCATGAGCAGCCCTGTCATCAGTCTCGACGAGCGGCGGTCGATTACCGAAGCCGCCGATCTCATGCAGTGCCATCACACCCGTCATCTCGGCGTGTTGCAGAGCGGTGCGATCGTCGGTGTATTGTCGGTGCGCGACCTATTGCAGCCGGTCGCGGTGGACGAGTTCTAATCGTTCTTCAAGTGGCATCTGTGTTCGTCGTTACGCCGAGCGCTCCGATCGCCTGTGTAGTCGGAGCTCCGACAGCGGAAAGACGTTGGTCCTAGAATTTCTCCCCTTCCACTCTTCCTTGCATCTCTCCCAGGCTTCGGCCGGCTGTTTCCTAACGACATTACTCCCGCCCCTTCCGTTCTTTTCAAGATAAGGAAGGACAAGGGTTAACAGGGCCGTAACACCGAAGTGATTCCATTGCAATGGTTGCGATGTACGATGGTAGCGAATGGCATGGCAATAGTCTAACGAAGGAGGTTCGATAATGAGACGTGTGCTCCAAGCATCCGCCCTCGTAAGCTTGATCGGAGTGTTAGCTGGTCCATCAGTTTCCAACGCTCAACTCAAGCCGGACGTTGATCCTCACATCCAATCCTATGCAAAGGTCACAGGCCTGTCCGGCGGGCTGACGGTGGCCGGATCTGAAATGATGAAAGCCCTTTCACATCGATGGGAGAGCAAATTGAGAGAGTTCTATCCGGGCTTGGCGATTCAAATCCAAGGTATTGGATCAGAAACAGGTCCGCCGGCTCTCCTGGAAGGCAAAGCTCAAATCGCGGCCATGTCTCGTCAGTTGACCAAAAAGGAAATCGAACAATTCACCAGACGGTATGGGTATGAACGGACGGAAGTGCCGGTCGCGGCAGATGCCTTGTCCGTGTTCGTGCATCGAGACAACCCCATTTCAGGCATGACCCTCCCTGAGCTCGACGCGGTGTTTTGCAAGGAACATCGCCTCGGCTTGAACGAAGATCGCATCAGCTGGTCCCAATTCGGGCTATCCGGCGAATGGAGCGACGCGTCGATTACGCTGATCGGACGAAACAAGGTGTCCGGGACAGCCACCTTCTTTCGCGAACAGGTCTGCGGAAACGGCGACTTCAAGGACAATCTGAAAGCAGAGGCCGGCGCGGCCTCCGTCGTGATGGGAGTCAAGAAGGACCGTCATGCCGTCGGCTTCAGCGGAATCGGGTATCGAATCTCAGCCGTAAAACCCATTCCCGTCGCCGTGGCGAAGGGCAAGCCTTTTATCGAACCGACGTTTGAAACGGTCACCGACGGGACGTATCCGTTGCGTCGGCACCTGTTTTTGTATGTCAACAAATCCCCCAAAGAGGCCATGCCTCCTGCAGTGATGGAATTTGTGAAGTTTGCGGTGAGTTTTGAGGGACAGCAGGCGGTGATTCAGGAAGGATTCTTCCCGTTGCCGACGGCTCAGCTCAACAGTCTGTTTGCCGCCTGGTCCCAGCCTCTCCAGGCGGCGACGGCGGCCCATGCGATGCCTGCCCGCAATTAACCAGAACCAGTGAATGTTCTCCCCTGCGCGCCGCCCCATCGGGCGGCGCAATTTTCTTTGCGTCCCAACCCCGTGTTACGCTTCACCTTCTTTTTCATGAGGAAGACATGAATCCGACTCGAATAGCCGCGTTATGCTGCCTGACAATGTTTCTCGGACTCGCCGCCTGCGAAAACAGACCATTCCCGACCATGACCCTTTATGAAAGCCCGGCGAGTTTTGTGCGTCTGGAACGTGATCCGATGGCCCGCGAGAACCAGGGGCACTCACATCCGGTCACGATCATGCCGGAGGAGATGGCGGCCGTGTGGTCTGGGCTCATGATCGAGGAGCCATCCCGTCTGTTGTCTTTTTTCGACAAAAACAAGGAGCCTCAACGTCATCCGGCATTCAATGACGCGGAAGTTCAGTTCTTCTCGCCATTACTGGCGAAAGGCTTGGGCCAAGCCACCTCCGAGGAGGTGGTGACGTTTTATCAGACGCATCAGGATACGGCGATTATCAGAAAGGTGACGTTGGGGGGAGTGTTTGTTGACGGTGAAGATTTGCACATCGTGTTGAGCAACTATCGCTCACCGACGCATGCGGCTTCCGATCCCGGCGTGGATGATACGACGGATGACAGGTTGATGCCTATGCGCCGAATTGCTCCGCAGGAGGCTCGCCTGGAGTTCGAGCCCGCGAGTGCAATCGTTCCGTCTCGGGAAACCTTTCTATCGAGTCTCTTTAGTGCGGAGCGCCGCGAAGTGGTAGTGCGTTTCCGGAATCTGGCGCCGGCAAAAGCCGGCGCCAGGTAGTCCAGGATAGATGGATGTATGAATTGAGATGAGCTGTCCGAAAGATACGTAGTCCGCTCCCTCTAATAGTTCCACTGCAGCTGGAATCGGATCAAATTCCCATAGTTTTCCTGGTACGGATTCGATCCCGTCGCAGCAGACGAGGTTCGATTCGTAAAGGCGTACATCGCAGTGAGTTCGATGGCCTGGTTAAACTGATACTCGACTCCGAGTTCCAGCTCACGCACGACGTTTCTCGGTGCATTGGCCTCGTGCTTTTTTCCGCCGTAATATTCCTGGTAGCGCACGAATGGAAATACGTTCAGACAGTAGGTCGAGCATTTATAGTTGTACATGGCCTGGACATAGCCGCCGTAGAGGTCGCTTTGGTCGATCGAGCGTCTGTCGGCGCTCAGCTGCGGGCCCTGTCCGACGGTATATTCCGCCTGTATACCGAACGGTTGTGGATAGAGTACGAAATAAGCCGCGACACGTTCGTCCCTGATATTGTTATTTCCTCGTGGTGTGACGGCCGCGCCTCCCCCGAGTGGCACGACAGCGGCTTTGGTCACATTAAACATCCCTTGATAGGCGCTGGCTCCAACCTCCAGTATCTGCCCGTTCGCAAATTCGTATGGATAGGATGCACGCACGATCATGTGTTTATCGTCGTTCCGCTCAGGCTGGTTGGCGGTTTGACCATTGTACACACCGACACCCAGCATGCCGTAGTCGCCGGATCCCTTCAGCCCGCTGTCCACCAGCCGTTGGAAGCGTTCGCGGACATGGGTAGGCGCGTAATACAGAAACAGACCGAAGTCGCGCTCGTTCGACACCGCGCTATTCAAGGCGTCGTTCCGGTCGAGCGCCAGGCGGTTTTGACTGGATTGCAGATTTTCGAAACCATAGGGGACTTTGGATTGCCCTGCTCTGATACGCCATTCCTTGTTCTCCGTGAGGAACAAATCCGCATACCAGTCACGCAGCTGCACAGCATGGCTCGTGCCCCCGACGGTGGAGGCGAAATCCGGCTGGATGTAGACGAACGACCGCGGATGCACTTCGCCGCTTAAAATCATTCGGGCGCGTCGTAAGAAAAAGCCGTTATTATCTCCGATCGATTTATCGCCTTGATCGCTGAGCAAATTGCCGTTCGGGTTGCCCAATCGATTAAAACGCATCTGACTGTACCCGCGGATACTGATCTTTTCGTACCACTTGGCCTTGACCGGTGTATCGCCGACGCCGCGGCTCTCTTCAAAGACTTTGGCTTCGCGTTTCTCTTCTTCAGCCTTCAGCTCCACCCACTCGTCGATCGACATTTGTCCCTTACTGAGCATCAGGTCTTCCAACCCACCGCCTCTCGCCACTCCCGTGTCCAGACCACACAGTGCCATCAGAACGCACGTGCTCATTACGTACCAGCCCCATCGTCGCCTCATGCTTGCCCTCCCAAATGGTCATGTTGAACGTGTCGTGTCGGCAGGAGAGTAATGACCAGGCGTTACCGAGGTATTACAGAGACCTATGGTCGCAGTTAACTCTCAAAGAGTCGGGACGCGGCCTCGAGCACGAGCAGAGTGGTTCAGAATTGCGGAGTAGCGAAGGTAGTAAATGCGTAGGCACGATCAGTTGAAAACGCAATACGTCGTCACAAGGCATGAGCTGGAATAGGAAGGGCAACCGTGTGGGCGTGGGACTCGTTATCTGGAAACCGAAAACCCGGGAGCAGATTCACCGTCCAGCTGAGATACCGTTGGTTTGGCGAGCGGATGTTATTGTGTGCTGCAACGTTCGAATGGAAATATCCCGCACTTGATCTGCATGCTGGCTATCTGACTGCTACTCGAGGACAGGGTTGAGGGTTGCCTGGATGCAATCAATTCAGCCGAAGTGTGTGAACGAGTACGAGCAGGTTAGGCTGGAGCGTCGCGCCAGCCCTGTCCCTCTGTCTGTTTCGGACTCTAAAGGATGATTTAACACATCCGTAACATGCCAGTGATGTACCAGCAATCAATGGTTCGTAGGATGGATGGAGTTACGGCCGATCGCACCACTCTAGCGGAGGAGATAAGCATGTTGAGTCAGGGACAGAGGCATGAATGGGGACGGCGAACAGTGGTCCTGGGGCTGGCGGGAATCCTCGCTACTGCCGGTTCGTTGGCTCTGCTTCCGGCGGGAGTCGCGCAGGCTGAGAATGCGGGACCGACGGCGAGTCTGGCCATTCAAGAAGGATTGGTGCAATACAATCCGCAGTCTCAAGTGGCAGGAAGCCTTCGCGTTCAAGGTTCCGATACGATGTCTCTCCTCATGAGCCGTCTTGCGGGTGAGTTCCAACGGCGCCAGCCGAATGTCTCAATCAATGTGAGCGGGGGCGGATCGACCAAGGCAGTGAACGAGTTCGTCCAGCCACCGGCAAAATTGAGTGGCAAAATTACCCTTAAGGAAGAACGACCGACCTATGTCTCGCTGGTAGCCTCCTCACGCGAGTTGCTTGATGCCGAAGTGAAACAATTTGTCGCTCAGCATGGCTACGAACCGACCGCCATCCCTGTGGCGGTTGATGCCGTGGCCCTCTATGTCCATCGTGATAACCCTATCCAAGGCCTCACGCTCGACCAGATCGATGCCATGTTTTCAACGACACACAACCGTGGATTAAAGACGAACCTATCGCAATGGGGAGCGCTGGGCCTGCAAGACGGGTGGGAGAAGGCTCCCGTCAGACTCTATGGTCGAGATCGGCGATCCGGAACGCGCGCATTCTTTCAGGAACATTGTTTAGCCGGTGGCGAATTCGCTCCGACTGTTCGGGAAGAACCGGGTGCCGCGTCTGTCATTCTTGATTTGACGCGCGATCAAATGGGTATCGGATACAGTGGATTGGGCCTTGAAACCTCCAATGTACGCATTGTTCCGCTTGCGGAAAATCAAGGCATGCCTTTTATCGCCCCGACGGCAGCAACTGTTTCCGATCAAACCTATCCCCTTCGACGGATGCTCTATCTGTACGTCGATAAATCTCCGAAGGCTCCCCTCGCCCCTGCCGTGCAGGAGTTCCTGACCTTTGTGACGAGCCGCGAAGGCCAGGAAGCCGTGATGAAAGCGGGATTTTTTCCTCTTCCGATGAACCAGATGAAGAAGAATTTTCTGGCACTCGGCCTGGCCGGTCAAGAGACTCCGCTCCCAAACTGATCCCGTGTCTTGTCGAACACCACTTGCTGCAGCCGCGGGCCATCGAGACTATGTCCTCGAGGCCTGCGGTGCATGCCGTTTCCATTCCCGGCTTGTTTGACGAATTACGTTCCCCGCCGGCATTACATGGGTCCTCTCGCCTTTCTTAAATTCCTGATCGTCTGAATGCGCTTCGTTCGTGCTCTACTCCACTGTCACCATGGCTAGGCTGGTTCTTTTACAGGTGATGCGAGCGGCCGTGCCGCTTGCGAGCCCATTACGATACAGGGCATCTCGCCGATGTGTGGATTGTGATGCGCACGTGGGCACTAACCAGTCTGACAGGATTCAGTGTTGATGATCGAGAGTATATGGGCCGCACTCTCTATTGGATCAGGCAATGCCCACTCATCGCTCATATGGACGGGCTCTCTCCAGGGGGACAGGGGCCTTGAGGTCTCGCGATGCGAGCGAGGATTTGAACAATAGATCAGGCGTTGATGGCCGATCGTACTGATGTGGATGGCTATTGCGTGGTAGATCGGCGAGGCGTCTTGCTTTTTGCTCGAGCGGATTCAAGGTCTTGCTGGAGTTTGGTTAACTGATCTTGCAACATCTGCATCTGTTTGAGCTGAGTGTCTAAGCCATTCCGAAGCTCCAGATTTGAGGTCGTCAGCTCACGCACTTGCAGGCGAAGCTCATCAGACTGATTGCTGGTCGCCTCCGCTGGCGCGACCCTTTTGGCGCCGGTTCCCGCTGCATCCGTTGTGTCGAGTGGCCTTGAGGGTGAGTCGTCAGCCGAGGGAGAAGCGGGCCGGCTTCTCAGGGCGATGACCTCCTTGACATTCAGCGAGGCATGTACTGTTTCAAAATGGGCCCAGCGAGGCTCTTCCGCATCTGGTACCGTGGCTGCGATCGCCGGCGTGGCGACCCACAACTTCATCCCCTTTGTATCCCGGAGATCCTTCACCTCTCCTCCTGCCGTGTCGGCCCTCGTGAAGGCTGAGTGATCCGTAAGCACGACATGAAGGTACCGTCCCCGCAGAAAGAGCGCACCGGTGGTCCGCTCTTCGCTATAGGTCGTCTGGGATTTAGGTAGAGAGAAAAATACGCGTTCGCTGGGGGAGGCTTGTTGAAGGGCCGTTGCAACCGGTGCGGCGACCCGGTTCAATTCCAGATCGGTGAAGACAGGAATCGGACGGGGTCGTTCCAGGATGCCAACAAGCGTTCCACTCCAGCCGCTCACCATCAGCGAACCGAGAAGCACCCGAACCTCCTCCGTACTGAGTTGCGCTGGATGGGTGTTTTCCGTGGGAGCAGGCCCCCGATGGACCGTTGGGTCCGTTTGCACCCCTATTTGAGTGTCCTGGTGGTCGTATAAGACATTTCCTCCGTTGAGTAGCGAGCATGCGGAGGTCAGGCACATGAGGAGAACAAGGCAGAGGCTGCGGCGCAAGATCACCGGGGGATAGGTTGTCTTGACCATCGGCACTACTGGCATGTGAATTGAATTCCCCACAATCGATCCCCTCCCATTTGCCCTCGCCAGGCTCGATCCGCCGCGCGGCTCACCTTTGGTATTTCGCCTTCTTTCTCAACTTTGAATCCGGCCGGGCATTTGCGGTTGATCAACTCCATCGCGTCGCGCCGCTCGGTGGATGTAAGGACGTTGACTTCATTGAGGAAAGGGTACGTGACGAGCCCTCCTGTCGGTGTGTCGCGGACAAGCGTCACGCCGGCTCCGCAGGCGCTGCAAGCCCACACTAGCAGGAGAGCGGCGCTAACCTCGAAGAGGCGGCGCCATCTTCGTGCCGGTGGAATGCGTTCGTGACTCATCAGCGGGATTCGGCGCAATAGGTCTCCTCCTCGAGTGGCTGATATCCTGCCCCAAAGTTCGGGAAATCAGCAATCTCTTTTCCCCCGGTGTTCCAGATGTGAAGGCACTGGGCCGTGAGAGCGGGCAGACTGCGTTGACTGTCTTCAATGGCGACCACCGCGGCATTTTGTGTGGTTCCGATGGCAATGACGCGGTTCCCGGGCTGCAAATGGTTTGTGGGAACTTTGCCGTGAAAATAGACCAGAAATTCTCCCCTGCCCCGCTCAGTATCAGTCGGACCATAGGCCGGATGTTCGACAATCGGCAATTGAGTCAGAACCATAGTCACCAGGCCGTCTCTTTGCGGTGCCTGGAGGATGCGACCGCCCAGTTGCACCTTCTTCCCCGCCTTGGCATTGGGCACCATGCGCCAGGCCGTAAAGTCGAAATTCGAATCCACCCCGTCCAGCACTTGAGGTGAGAAGACGCGCTGTGGTCCGCATCCGCTCAGCACCAAGCCGATCAGCACACCTATGATCGCTCCCCGGTATATCTTCATTGCAAGCCTTTCTCTTTCCTCGAGACTGAAACGATCAGACATGTGTCGTTACATTCGCAAACGTTTCGTTACATGAATCGGATTTGCCACTGTACCAAGAAGGCATTCTGGGCGAAAGGGTCACCCACGCCGCGCGTGGGATCGACGACGTTATTCGGACCGTTGCCCGAGTGATGGCGGAATTCGTAGTTAACTTGCAGCTTGGACTGCACCTTAGGTGGAAAGTTTTCGAAATAGTAGCTCAGGCCGACGATGGTTCGGGTGTAGAGGTCATTGCCGAGTCTGGTATTCGGGTCGAATTGTTCGTACATGACGACCGGCTCGAAGTTTTCGAACGGTCCGTCAGTGATGAGATATTTGGCCAGCACGTACCAGGTCCGTCGTTGCACCCCGGGCGCGCCGGAGCCGCCGCAGATGGCTTGGACATCGCACGCACCGTTGGCCGGTCGTCCGACCGTCGTCTGATTGGCCCCATCATGCCCCTGCCAAATTTCTCCCTGGACCATGAAGCCGGGCAGAATTTTCGAGGTATACCGAAAGTCCAGCCCATAGCGATCGAAGGCTCCCTTGCCGCGGCCGTTGATATTGGTGTTGGCGTTGTTCGACTCGCCTTGAATCGTGGTGAAACTGATAAATGACACGTCGCTCCCGAACAATCGTACGCGGGAGTAGAAGCTTTTCGGTGCGTTTGATCCGGTCGCGTTGGCCTCATAGTTGTTGTTGTTCATAATACCGACCACATACTCCAGCCGGTTGAACAGTTTCCCGCGCATATCCAGGAAATAGTCACGCTCTTGAAGAAACTCGACGGTACCAGCCGACCCGGTACGATTGCCGACACCAGAGCCCACGGAGGTGAGGTACGGAGAGCTGATGACATCGCGCAAGCCGCCGGAGGTTTCCGTGAAGATGCCGAAGGGCATTCGAAAGATACCCATGCGGAAATAATTGACGTTCGGCGCCCACGACTGCACCGGTCGTATGTCGAGGTAGGCTTCCCGAAAGAATGTTCGACGAGGTCGGCACTCCGCCGGTGGCCGCGCTGCCTCCGGTCGGCGTATTGTTCAAAAGATTGATGCTTTGAAACTCCATCAAGGTGTGCCATCGCGGCAGGGTATCACTGATACGGCCCCAAAAGAGAATTTCCGACCGGCGGATGGATAGATTGTCCTGACTTCGCCCTTCGGGCACATGCGCATCCTGATGCGTGTACAACCATTGGAGTGCGTTGAGCCCGAAGTTCACCTTATCTCTGAGGATCGGCAGCAACTCGGCTTTGGACTTCCATTCGTCCAGGCTGTTCACTCGTTTGTCCCGTTCCCCCGCCTTGTATTCCTGCTCGGCTCGAATCTGAATCCATTCCTCTTTGGTGATTGTTCCCTTCTGCATGAGAAGGTCTTCGATCGATGTGCCGCCCAGAGGCATATCCGGCGCAGGTGGCGGAGTGCCGGTTCCGTTCGGAGCCGGGCCCGTCGCCTGGGCGACCACGGTGTGGGACGACGGGGCCGCGGGGCCTAAGCGTGATGAATCATCGGCCCAGGCCCCAGTCGCGCAGAGCCCGAGCATGGCGGTCCCGATAAGGCCGCTGACGGATGCAACCAACGGACGTATTTTCATTACGAACATCCTCCTCGTGTCTGTTGATGTCCTGAACGCGGGGGAATTGTAGTCGAGAGGCATCACACCCACGTTCAGTCTCTGTTACCGATGTGTAAAACCATGTCGTGTGTCATTGAGGTCTTTAGCGGTGCTGATCCTATACAGCGGCTCAGGCGGCAGACAGTTTGTATCCCACGCCCCTGACCGTGACAATCCATTGCGGAGCCGACGGCTTGTGTTCCAATTTGTGGCGGAGTGCGTGGATATGCACGTCCAACGCATGTTCTTCGAGCGCATAGTCTTCTCCCCAGACAAGGTTGAGGAGTTCCTGGCGCGTCAACACGCGCCCCGGGTGCTCCAGGAGCACCCGCAGAATCTGGAACTCTTTCGGCGTGAGCTGGATCGATTTGTCTCCGACCCTCACCTCGTGTCGGTCGAGGTTCATGCACAACGTATTGACTCGAAACTCCCTGAGGGGCGCCGCTTGTAATGCCTGTCTTCTGAGCAGTGCCTTGATGATCGCCAACCACTCTCGATGCCGATGCGACTCGATGACGATGTCGAACCCTGCGGCAAGGTCCTCCACGGTATCTTCTTCCGTACAAGCCTCTCCCAGAGCGTGACACGCAATCATCGGGATATGCCGGAGTGTGTGGTTCTGCCGCAACGCACCGACGACTTTGTGCCGCCGGTCGATGAGCGCGAGCTTGAAAGAGGCACCAGAAGCGAGAGACAAGGCGGCCTCAGCGGTCGGCGCAAGGGATACATGATACCCGTTCGGTCGCAACACCTGCTGGACGGAGGTGGCAAATTCTTCGTCCCTGGTCACAAGAAGCACTGGAATACCGTGATGACGTAGCGGTTCCGTCGCCTGCTGCATGGCCTGATGCTAGCGGCGACGAGTTGCCTGCCTGTATCCCGTTTGTTACGGCTGTGTAAATACCGCAGTGACCTATCCGCATGGTGCGGAATGGCTGCTCGCCCCAGTAAAACGTAACGCTGCTGTAATGCCGTTGTGAATATCACGGAACAATCCGGAGTTACATTTGCGATGAAGGTCGTGGTCCACAAGATCCGGGCAGGACCTATCGAGCACATTGCTCAACCATGATCTGATCATCACAAGGAGGTGTTCGCAGATGACGTTTACCAGTTTCCCCGTTCGGGTTCCACGGGCGGCCGATTTCGCCGGGCGCGCCATTGAAACGGATCTCACCGACCTCTGGATGAAGGGTATTAAAGGAGTGCTGAGTCTCCTGATTCTCACGATCCTCATTGCCCTGACGGGAGGGGTCATCAAGACGTTTCTGGATATCACGTTGTTACTTGATGCACCGGTTGAAGTTGGACTTCGGCAGATTATTGTGGATACGCTGATCCTTCTCGCGGTCGTCGAAGTTTTTAAGACCACGCTGACCTATTTTTCCGAAGGACGCGTCAAGGTGACCTTTATTGTCGATACGATCTTGGTCGTCATGCTGACGGAAATCATTTCTCTCTGGTTCAAAGAAGCCGACCAAGCGAAGCTCTTGTCATTAGGCGCCATCGTGCTGGCGTTAGGGGCGGTACGTGTCGTCGCAGTGCGCTGTTCACCTGCACAGGGCGAGGGCAGCGGAAAATGTGTCGGGTCCTGTCGGGAGGGAATCTAATCCCTGCCCGTTCAGGTGAGAAGCGAACGCATTCTTCATTCTTGGTTGAGCGGAAAGAGACGCGCATGTCGCACAGTCACCTTCGCGGGACAGCAAGCAGGATGCTTGAGGACATTCCAATCAGGAGGATTCGCCATGGTTCATCAGTCTGCGGTGCTGAGCAGTGAGTGCAGGATTCTGGAGCTATTGCATGTGAGGAAATCTCTTAGCCTTGAGCAGGTCGTCACCCTCGTACCTGAACTGAGCTGGAATCAGGTCTTCAAGACGATTGATGAGTTGAGCCGGCATGGAAAGATCATCCTCTTGCGAAGAGGGTTTGATTACGAAATCGAACGGGTTGCTTCCCGGCAACCCGCATTGTCCTGTCTTGTGTGAGAATGTGACGCGAGGTCTTGGTGGCGCATTGGCCGTCAGAGGCGTGACCTGAATCGATAGCGGAATCCAGGCAAGACGTAGAGTGATCCCGCACCGAGATTCTCCAATTTTCGACGAAGACCCCGGACGTCGCGATCCAATTCTTGGAGTAGCAGTCCCGGCGATTCCCCTTCCGGAAGCGGTATCAATTCCGCTGCATCCACCAACGCGTTTTCCCGGCCGAGGAATGCCTGGAGCAGCGCCGTCTCCTTTCGCGACAGGATGAGTTCTCGTTCTCCCAACAGAACCCCAAAATACGGCCCCTGCATTCTGACAGTCCCTTTCACAAAAGGGCCGCTCCCCTCCGCTGAGGCTTCATATCGACGAAGAACGGCGCGCACACGCGAGACGACCTCTCTTGGACTCGAATGGCTTGACGACATAATCGTCTGCGCCCATATCGAGGCAGGCGATCCGTTCCGCTTCGCCTCCAATCGCTGTCAGCATGATGATCGGGACGTGCCGGGTTGCGGCATGTTGGCGCAGCATCCGGCAGATCTCCCTGGCCACCGAGTCCCGGCAACATGAGGTCGAGCAGGATCAATGCCGGTAGGCGGCGTTGAATATCCCGCCACCCGCTGGCGCCGTCGCTGACAGTCAGGTGTTAAAGCCCGCAAGGCGCAGTGCACGATCGAGAAGCGCGACGTGGAGAGGTTCGTCTTCAATGATGTGGATGGTCGAAGGCGTCATGACAGGCAAGGGTACGGAGCGATGGTTTCAGATGCCTCACGGCGAGATGTCGTAGTGGTTAATTCGCGAAACCGATCGGGATTTCACTTCAGAGCGCGAGGCCATAGAAAGTTAACATGGTGTTTACACTGGAGTGATGGCTTGGAAATGCCGCAACCCTATGCTCGGCAGTGCAATGATTACTGGTCCCTTTTAACCGGAGGAATCTCTTTATATGGTCATCTCACGTCAGGTTTGCTTGAGTCTCACGCTGACTGTGTTGGGTCCGTTTATGACGACGTGCCTGGTCAGCGCCACACCCGTTGATGCTCCCGCGAATGAAACGATCACGATCGATGCCGAGATCAGGCCGTACGCAAAGGTCAGCGGCGTGTCCGGGACGATCAATAGCATCGGTTCCGATACGCTCAATAATCTCATCACCCTGTGGGCAGAGGGATTTCGGAAGCAATATCCCAACGTCAAAATTCAAGTGGAAGGTAAAGGATCGAGCACGGCTCCGCCCGCGTTGATCGAAAATACGGCTCAGTTGGGGCCCATGTCACGGACGATGAAGTCCAGTGAGATCGATGCCTTCGAAGCGAAATTCGGGTACCCCCCAACCGCCTATCCAGTCGCGGTGGACGCGCTGGCACTTTTCGTGAACAAGGACAATCCGGTGGCTGGGCTTACCATGGCGGAGGTGGATGCCCTGTTCTCCAAATCGCGCCGCCAGGGGGCACCCCACGGACATGACCCGCTGGGGACAACTCGGCCATAACGGGGACTGGGCCAGTGCGCCCATCAGTCTCTATGGTCGAAACTCCGCATCCGGTACGTATGGTTTCTTCAAGGAACATGCGTTGAAGAATGGCGACTTCAAGGATCAGGTGAAGGAGCAGCCGGGGTCGGCCTCCGTGGTG
The DNA here is from genome assembly GCA_049840695.1 of Nitrospira sp. Taxonomy (GTDB): domain Bacteria; phylum Nitrospirota; class Nitrospiria; order Nitrospirales; family Nitrospiraceae; genus Nitrospira_A. Next base: position 246,558 of record JASGJV010000009.1, on the reverse strand, counting down.
CAGGGCATCAGCGAGGATCGGTATGGCATCGGCTATAGCGGCATCGGATATAGCACATCGGGAGTCAGAATGGTTCCGCTGGCGGCGAAGGCAGGGCAGCCGTTTATCGAACCGACCCATGCGAATACGAAGAACGGCACGTATCCGCTGTGGCGGTACTTATACATCTATGTGAACCAGGCTCCAGGCAAACCCCTCTCCCCGATCGTCAAAGAGTTTCTGGCGTACGTCTACAGCAAAGAGGGTCAGTCCGACGTGCTCAGGGATGGATACTTTCCCGTCCCCGGGGCGTTGGCTGAGAAACAGCTCGCCAAGATCCGCTGATGCAGACGAACCCGCTCAGATTCCTCTTCACGCCTGTGCGGCTGCGCCCACTGATCGACCGGCTCGCCCGCGCCGTCATTACGGTGGGCGGGTTGGCGACCATTGTCAGTATTCTGGGGATCTTCTTTTTCCTGTTTCGCGAGGTGACTCCACTCTTCACCGCGCCGAGTGCGAAGTTGAACCAGCGCTTGAGTGTGCCCGCCCTGTTATCCGACGAAGGGCCCGCGCAGGTGGCGGTGGATGAACATCGGGAGATCGCGCAGGTGTTCACCTCCGGTGCCATCCAGTTTTTCGATCTCATCTCCGGACAGCCAGTTTTGTTGGAGATACCGGCGCAGCTGACTTCAAGGCAGGTGACTGCCATGGCTTCGGGCGGCGGCCACAACGCACGTATTGCTGTGGGGACAGCCGACGGGGAAATCCTACTGTTGAAGATCGGCACCTCGACGGAATTTTCCGAACAGGGCGAACGGCGGAAACGGCCGCACGTTCACGCAGGCACACCTATTTCGGTGACGAACAGCCCCATCATCCGTCTGGCCTATCGATCCAACGACCAGGGCAGTCTCCTCGCCCTTGCCACCAAAGCAGGGCGGCTGTTTCTCGCGAGGATCGCTCCGGATGATCCGAGGGGAGCCGATATGGTTATCACCGAGCTGCCCCAGCCGCCCGGCGCCGTCACGTCTCTGGCGCTGGACGCATCGCATGAACATCTGTATGTCGGCACTGCCGATGGCCACGTAGTCCATGTTGGGCTTTCTGAGACGCAGCCGCCTGAGGTGAGGGCGTCCTATGCGGTCGCTGCAGCCGACACCGCAGTCACCATGTTGGGGTTCCTCAGCGGCGATCGCAGTCTGGTGGTCATGGCGGCTGACGGGGCCGTGTTGACCTGGAGCCTGGTTCGACGCTCCGATGCGCCATCGGGGTGGCGGCTCGCTCAAATCCATACGTTCCGCTCCCACCCTGCGCCCGTGACGGCGTTCGCTCCTTCGCAACGAGTCAAAGGATTTGTCACCGGAGACGCAAAAGGGAATGTCTTCCTGCACCATGCCACCTCTTCTCAAACCCTGTTGCGGCTGACCATCGGCGAATTTCCCATTCGTGCCGTGGCGTTTGCACCGAAAGGAGATGGAGTGATCGCTCTGGATGGAGCCGGGCAACTGTCGCTCTACCAGGTCCAGAACCCCTATCCCGAAGTCACGCTGGAAACACTCTTCGGCAAGGTCTGGTACGAGGGGTACGATCAGCCCGCGTACGTCTGGCAATCGTCTTCCGGCTCGGATGATGTGGAACCGAAGTTGGGTCTGCTTCCGCTCGCCTTCGGGACTCTTAAGGGAACGATCTATGCCCTGTTCCTGGCCGTCCCTATCGCGATTCTCGCCGCGATCTGCACCTCACAGTTTATGCATCATGATCTTCGGGCAAAAGTTAAACCGATTATTGAAGTCATGGCGGCCTTGCCTACCGTGGTCCTTGGCTTTCTGGCGGGGCTCTGGTTAGCTCCTCTCCTCGAGCGTATGCTTCCGGCCCTCGCCGGCATGGTGCTCGTTTTGCCGATGCTCATTATCCTGGCCTCCTTCTGCTGGTATCTCTGTCCCTTATCCGTCAAACGGCACATTTCCCCCGGGAACGAAGCGTTGATGTTAATGCCCATTCTGGCTCTGGGGATCGGTGGGTGCCTCTGGGCCCATCCTTTTTTTGAAGTCTGGTGGTTCGACGGCAACATCAAGACCTGGCTGTCGAATCGGCTGGGTATCCAATATGATCAACGCAACGCCTTGGTGGTCGGCATTGTGATGGGATTTGCCATCGTGCCGGTGATCTACAGCATCGCCGAAGAGGCACTCTCCAACGTGCCGAAATCTCAAATCGCCGGGTCTCTGGCACTGGGTGCCACCCGTTGGCAAACCGTGTTGCACCTGGTCTTGTTATCGGCCAGCCCGGGAATTTTTTCCGGTGTGATGATCGGTTTTGGGCGCGCGATCGGAGAGACCATGATTGTACTGATGGCCACGGGGAACACGCCCATTCTGGATTGGAATTGGGCGAATGGATTCCGGACCTTGTCGGCCAATATCGCGGTCGAAATTCCGGAGGCGCCGCACGGCGGAAGTCTGTATCGGGTGCTCTTCCTGGCCGCGCTGCTCCTGTTCATTGTGACCTTCGCCATCAATTCGCTCGCCGAACTGGTCCGCCAGCGGCTCCGGGATAAATACAGCCATGGGTAAACCATCCACGCGCATGAGCAATTTTTGGCGAGGCGGAGAACTCTTCGTATGGATGACGGCCTCCGGTGTGGCCATCAGTTTACTGATGGTGGCCGGGATGCTTGCTCTGATTATGTTCAACGGCCTTGGGCAATTCTGGCCAAGGGCTTTGCAGCAGGTGACGCTGAAAACACAGGAGACCGTCATCGGACAGCTCGTCGGCGAGGAGACGATACCTCATTCGATGACGACCGAAACTCAATCAGGGCAACGTCGCTATCGGTATCGCGTTCGGCAACCGGGATCAATTCGGTTCCGAGTATCGGTGGATCAACGAAGCCGACATCGCGTCCATCTCTGCTCCCGACGAGCTGACATTCGTGGAACGTCGTGAATGGGGCCCTGCCTATGGACGTATCGGCCTCGTGGTGGAAGACGCCGCCGCAACGAAGGGCGACGAAAGCACCTGGTCCACCATCGTCACGCTTGTGGATGGAGCAAACCAGTTGCGCCGGCGAATCGAACATCTCGAGCGTGAGGAAATCGGATCGATCAACTATCGTATCGAAAAGGCCAGGCTTGCGCGTCAGGCTTTGGTGTTGAACGGCGGGGCTGATCCTGCCACTGCTGAAGCCGATCGCCATCTTGTCAATCAGATGGCCGCGCTCGAGCGCGAATATCTCTCCAAGACCCAAGCGCTGGAGCAATTGCACAAAGAGGCAGGCCAAGACGTGGTGCTCCTCACCCTCTCCAGCGGCCGGTCGGTGCGTCTCTCGCTTGATCAGGTGTTGTCTGTGAGCCGGCCGAATGCGATGAACTGGTTTGAGAAGGTGATGGCTTATGTCCGGAACCTGTGGCTCTTTGTCTCAGGCGAACCTCGTGAGGCCAATACGGAGGGCGGGATTTTTCCGGCCATCTTCGGCACGGTGCTGATGGTGTTTTTGATGACGCTGGCTGTCATGCCCTTCGGCGTCATGGCGGCGGTCTATTTACGAGAATATGCGAAACAAGGTCCCCTCGTCAGGCTTGTCAGGATCGCGGTCAACAACCTGGCCGGGGTGCCCTCGATCGTGTTCGGCGTGTTCGGCTTGGCGTTTTTTGTCTATGCTCTGGGCGGAACTATTGACCAGATCATGTTTCCTGAATCCTTACCCAATCCCACGTTCGGCACTGGCGGTATTCTCTGGGCCTCGCTGACCCTCGCTCTGCTCACGGTCCCAGTGGTCATCGTCGCAACCGAGGAAGGTCTGTCGGCCGTGCCGCGCGATTTTCGCGAGGGATCAGTCGGTCTGGGCGCCACCAAATTCGAGACGATCCGCCATGTCATTCTGCCCTGCGCATTGCCGGGCATATTGACAGGATTGATTCTCGCCATGGCCAGAGCTGCAGGCGAAGTGGCGCCGCTGATGCTCACGGGCGTCGTGAAATTGGCCCCGGCGCTTCCGTTGGACGAGTACCTCCCCTTCCTGCATCTCGAGCGAAAGTTTATGCATTTGGGTTTTCACATCTATGACGTGGGATTTCAGTCGCCCAACGTCGAGGCGGCGAAGCCGATGGTCTACATGACCACCCTGATTTTGATTCTGGTGGTGGTGCTGTTGAATCTGACTGCGGTGATGTTGCGCAATCGTTTACGCAAGCGATTTGCGACTTCCGCGGTGTGATCACAGAGAGGAGTTCGTATGGAGGTTCAATCAGACAGGGTGAGGAGCAACGCGCCGATGGTTTCGCTTTCCCAGGCCCTATCCCCGTCCCGGGTCACGCATGCCCAGCTGGCTCTCGGGTCACCGGTACAGGCGAAAATTTCGGTTCGCGATCTCGATTTTTATTATGGACACCGGCAGGCCCTGTTTCATGTGGGGCTGACGGTACGGAGCCACTCCGTGACGGCCTTCATCGGGCCGTCCGGCTGTGGTAAGTCGACCCTGCTCCGATGCTTGAATCGCATGAACGATCTGGTGGAAGGCGCGCGCGCTACCGGCCGTGTGGAACTGGACGGGGTCGATATCTACGATGCGGCCATTGATGTCACAGACCTCCGGAAGCGCGTAGGCATGGTGTTTCAAAAATCGAATCCCTTTCCCAAATCGATTTACGACAACGTAGCCTATGGACCCCGTTTGCATGGGACGAAAGACAAACGGTCGTTGGACGAGCTCGTGCAGCACAGTTTGCAAGGCGCGGGTCTCTGGGATGAGGTGAAGGATCGCCTTCAGCACAGCGCCGTCGGGCTCTCTGGCGGCCAGCAGCAACGGCTGTGTATCGCCCGCGCCCTGGCGGTTCAACCGGAAGTCATCCTCATGGATGAACCCTGCTCCGCGCTCGATCCCATTGCGACCGGGAAAATCGAGGAGCTCATCTATACCTTGAAGGAGACCTACACCGTCGTCATTGTGACGCACAATATGCAACAGGCGGCGCGGATCTCCGATCAGTGCGGGTTTTTCCTCATGGGCGAGTTGGTTGAGTTCGGCGATACAAAGACCATTTTCACCACGCCTCGTGACAAGCGGACCGAAGACTACATCACGGGGCGATTCGGATAAACGGCGAGAGGAGTTGGCATCATGCAACGACACTTCGATCAAGACCTCGCGCACCTCAAACAGCAACTGCTCCGCATGGGCGGCCTGGTCGAGTCGCAGATTCAGCAGGCTCTGCAGGCCTTGGTGGATCGGGATTCCGATTTGGCCGTCGAGGTCGTCAAACAGGATCATGACGTCAACAGGTTGGATGTCGAGATCGACGAACTCTGCATCCAGCTGTTGGCCCTTCAACAGCCCACAGCTCGCGACCTGCGATTCGTGACGACCGGAATGAAGATTTCTTCCGAGCTGGAGCGTATGGGTGATCTGGCCGACAATATCGCCCAGCGCGCATTGGAGTTAAACGGCGAGCCGCAGCTCAAGCCCTATATCGACATTCCACGCATGGCCAATTGGACCATGCGTATGGTCAAGGAGTGCCTGGACGCCTTCGTGAACTCCGATCCGGTGTTGGCGAGAAAGGTCTGCACGGATGACGATTTCGTCGACGAAGTGAACGAACAGTTGTTTCGAGAATTACTCTCCTTTATGCTGGAGGACACGCGCACCATCACCCGCGCGATCCGCCTGACGTTCGTCGCCAAATCGCTCGAACGCATTGCCGATCACGCCACGAATATTGCGGAGCTTGTCGTCTACATGGTTGAAGGCAAGAACATCCGTCACGTCGCTCCTACCGCGAGCTTCTAAATGCCCAAGCTGGCCGTCCTCGATATCGGCACCAACTCCATTCATATGGTGTTAGCCGAGGTCCAGCCCGACTACTCCTATAAAATCCTCGATCGTTTTAAGGATATGACACGCCTGGGCGACGGAGTGTTCACTGCCCGGCGCCTTTCCGACCAGGCCATGATGCGCGGATTGGAAGTGATCCGGACACTCGTGACACTGGCCAGGAATAAGGGATACGAACAGATTGAGGGCGTTGCGACGAGTGCAGTGCGGGAGGCGAGGAACGGCGGCGAATTCTTAGATCATGTCATGCAGCAAACCGGCCTGACCGTGCGCGTGATTACCGGTGCGGAAGAAGCCCGGTTGATTTTCCTCGGCGTGCAGAACAGCGTGGCTCTGCCTGAATCGCCCACGCTGGTGATCGATATCGGCGGCGGGTCGGTTGAGGTGATCGTCGGGAATCGGGAGGCCATTTTTCAGGCCCGGAGTCTGAAGCTTGGCGCGATTCGTTTAAAGGATCTGTACCTCTCCAAAACGCCTCCATCGAAAGCGATGCTTCGGGATTTGGAGGCGGCAGTGACCGTTCAGCTCAAGAATGCCGTGGGCTCGTATAAAACCAAACGGGTGGAACAGATTATCGCGACGTCCGGCATGGCGGGCAACCTGGCTGAGGTGATTCATCTGCAACGCACCGGCCGGCCGCTTCCGCAGCTGAATCTGGCTAAAGTCTCCGCTAAGGAAATTGCCGCCGTCGAAAAACGCCTCGCTGAAGCGTCGTTGAAAACGCGCCTCGCCATGCCGGGGTTGGATCCCAAACGTGTGGACACCCTGCTTCCGGCCGCCATAGTGTTCAGAATTTTGTTGGAGCTACTCCAGAAGACGGAGCTCATCCTGTGCGACAAGGCCATCCGCGAAGGCATTATCTACGATTTTATTCAGCGGCACCACGAACGTATCCAGGCGGAGCAGGACATTCCCGATGTGCGTAAACGCAACATCCTGGCCCTCGCCCATCGCTGCCATGTGTCTGAAACGCATGCTCTGCATGTGGCTGGACTGGCCTTACGTCTATTTGATCAAACGACGGCGTTGCATGGATTCGGCCAACGGGAACGCGAGTGGTTGGAATGTGCGGCGATTCTGCATGATATCGGCTATATGATCAATTCGCGACAGCATCACAAGCATGCCTATTACCTGATCAAGAACAGCGATCTTTCGGGGTTTACCGCTGAGGAAATCGACCTGATCGCGAATGTCGCGCGGTACCATCGGCGCTCGGTTCCCACGCGGAAGCATGATGAATTTACGGCTTTGCCGGAGGGGTCTCAGCGCGTCATCAATGTCTTGTCGGCATTGCTCCGCATCGCCGATGGGTTGGACAGAAGTCAGTTTTCGGTGGTGCAGAATATCGATGTCAAACTCGGCAAGACGGTGGTGATCGCTGCGCAGGTGTCGGGTGATGCCGAGTTAGAAATTTGGGCGGCGCGCGGCCGGAGCGATTTGTTTGAGAAAGTCTTCAAGCGGCCGGTGCAATTCATGACGACTACTCGAGACGACGACGCCACCTAATTCAGCATCTATGGCCACATTCCGCGTTCCCTCCTTTCTGTGCTAGCATGGCATTCCGAGCCGCATTTTTCCTGAGCCAGAGCACCCAGCAACGGATCTTCGCTGGCTAGAATAATGGCGGCGTCGACGTCCGCACCCTACCCAAGTGCGCGTAACTGGGACGCGGTGAGCCACCAATCCAGGCGACCTTTTGCCGGACGCACCGACCCTTCAAGATGAACTAAGCAGGCGCCTGCTTTCTTGAGCGAGAGTCCTTTGCAAAGCTTTCCCGTGAGAAGAATGCCAGCCGTCGCGCTCAGGTGCGGTTCGTGCCCCACGCACAAGACCACTGCGTCGGACGGCAGTGTGTTGAGCAGTGCAATGAATGCGCGCGGAGGGACTTCTGGGTTGAGTTCCTGGCAGATCCGCAGCGGCGGGGTTGTGGGAATCAACGATCGCACAATCTTGGCCGTTTGCTGGGCGCGTGTCAGTGGGCTTGAAAGGATGTGTGTCGGGATACAGCCTAGAGTCAGCAAGCCTTTACTTGATTGCCGCGTGCGAACCAGGCCTTTTTCCGTGAGCGGCCGGTTGTGCTCATTCCCCCGCCAGTCCTGACGATTGTAGGCAATGCCGTGTCGAAAAAAGAGACATTCCATCAACGTACTCCCTCGGGATAGACGTGAGGTGGTAAGGCCGGCCATAATTCATGCAACGGGTGATGTTCTGCAAGCCCATCGCACAGGAGTTCATGAGTCGGCATGAGCGGCATGCGTCATTGTATTCATACAGCACCGGAGGCACCTACTCAAGGGTTGGCCAATATGGATACCTTTAATCAGGACAGGGTCCTCCTCTTGTTGCGCCAGGCGATTGCGGGAAAGGAGCATGCGGATACGATACACGCCATCCGCACTCATTGCCGAAGACTTCAAGCATTGCTGGAACTCTACGGGGAGGCGAAACGTGCCGGTGCAGTGGCGGCTTGTGTGGGGCGGTTGAGTAAACTGCGAGCGCTCCAGGTATTCAGGCAATACCTGGTGAGATGTCACGCCAGGCGAAGAGATCTGGCCGAGGTGGATGACCGGCTCGCGAAACAGACCAGGAAGTTGAACCGCATGGAGGCCTATCACGAAATCGAACAGGTCGTTTCGAAGCAGGCGCTTCCCGCGATCGCCTCCCCGCCTCAGTCACTGAATGGCCGGCTTGATGAGCTGCGTCATGAGCATGAATGCCTGCTCAAACAGCTCATTGCGGCTGCCTCGGATAAGCCCCGGCGAAATCGCCTTCACGCCTTGCGTCTCGCCCTGAAGACTATCCGTTATCAAACTGAATGGTTACCTGGTCGAGCAGCGGCGAAAGATGCCCTGCTTTCTCAGCTCAAGCGGGTTCAAGCCATACTGGGAAAGTACGAAGAGCTGGCGGATTTTCATCGCTGGGGGAAGAAATTGAGCGACCCAATGCAGAAGCGCATTAAAAAAGACTGGAAGCGAGCGAGAAAACGAGCCCGGCATGTTCCCGAAACGATGTCGTGGTTATTGGAGGCATTCGCATCCGGCCAGGGGTGGGGTGCCCACGGTTTTCACGTCGTGTCAGTGAACCGCCAGTCCGCCTGAGTCATCCGGGGCTGGTGTCGTGAGGCGGAAACCTCCCGGCACGATTTTGATGGCATCGACCGATGGGGCTTCTTGCGACAACTTTCGGTTGAGCTGTTCCATGCATCGATCGAGTTCTCCGTCGTGCATGAGGGTGTCGTCTCCCCAGAGCAGCGATTTCAGTTCCTCGCGCGGGACGACGTTTCCAACTGTACTCGCCAATCGACGCAGCGCCTTCCACTCGTGTGTGGTTAGCGTCATGTTCTTTCCCCGATACACCGCAACATACAGATTATCAGCCAGGGCGAGATCGTCAGGGAGTTCTTCATCCTGTGCCTGACTTTGCCGGCAACGACGCAGCAGTGCGCGTACGCGGGCGAGCAGTTCCGTCCCCGAATAAGGCTTGACGATGAAGTCGTCGGCCCCGGCGTCCAGTGCTTCCGCTCGGCGTTCTTCTGACGAAAATCCGGACATGACAATGATGGGAATGTGTTTGGTGGAAGGATCCTGCCGCAAGCGCTTGCACATCTCCCTGCCCGTCAGTCCGGGAAGGTTGTCATCCGCCACGATTAAGGAGGGTTTGATCCGCCAGACATCCTGCATGCCGGCTGGCCCGTCGAACGCGACATTGGTACGGAATGACCCCTGCCGGAGGATCTGATCAAGCAACTTGGCTTGACTCTGGTCGTCCTCGACAATTTCAATGATCTCTAAAGCCATGCGGACACTCCCCTGCACTCATCATCGGTTGGGGCAGGACAAAACTTGAGGGCGTGATTCAAGGCGGAGATCACAACCGGAAAGGAGCGGACCTATACTGCGTATCGGGCGCCTGACTGAAGACTTCTGACCGCCAGCAAGCAGGCACGGGTGACCGCTTCTATCTGATGGAACGGGATCACCGGAGGGCTGCCGCTCTCAACGGCCTGGACGAATGACGCCATTTCTTCGGCGAATCCTTTATCACGTTTGGCCGTCTTGAAAATCCGACGGTGTGAGCCTTCATAGAACGACGTTTCGAGGAAATCATCCATCACGAGCGATCGGCCGTCAGCGTGGGCTTCGAAACGTTCCTTAGAAAGACCGGCGTTGCCTTCGGCGGAATACAGGATCGTGCCGATGGAGCCATCGTCGAAGGACAGCGTGATACTGCACTGATCTTGCGTGATGTCCGAACTATGCTTCCCTATTCGTCCGGCGAAGACAGTGGTCGGGAGGGCGCCACAGAGAGCCTGCATGTAATCGACAAAATGGCAGACTTCTCCAAGAATGCGCCCTCCTCCGATATGAGGATCCTGCACCCAATGGTCCGGAGGAATGCGCCCGGCATTCACGCGATAGAGCATGACCAGAGGATTGGCGCGCGAAGAAAAAAATGTCCGAGCCTCCTTGGCGTGAGGAGAGAACCGCCGATTGAAACCCACCATGAGGTGCAGCCCATCGGCAGATTTCTTGTCGTATGTGGCGCGGATCTCTTGCAACTCCTCCTCAGTCAGGCAGAGTGGCTTTTCAACAAAGACATGTTTGTCCGCCAGCAGTGACTTGATGACGAGAGCGGCGTGGCTGTCATGACGAGTGCCGATCAGGACGGAAGTCACTCCGGCGTCATCCAGAATGGACTGGGCGTCGCTGGTGCAATACGCTGCGCCGACCTTTCCGGCAAGCGTCTTCGCGGAGATGCCCGAAGCGGTGCAGATGCCGCGAATGCCCACATTGTTCATCGACTGCAGCGGAGGCAGGAGCATGTCCTTCACGTGGTTCCCCGCCCCGATAATGCCCAATGCCACCGGGCGAGCGGCTTTTCCTGTGCCTGTGGTGATGATGCGCGGCAACGGCCGAGCACGGTCGGAGGAATAGGTGATCACCATGGCAATATATGGCGCCTTGCCCTCCATCATCATGGCATAGGCTGACCCGGCCTGTTCGATAGGAAATCGATGCGTGATCAGTGGTTTGAGGAGCACCTTGCGCTCGGCTACGAGTTCGAGGAATGCCTGCATATTACGCTGCTCCGTCCAGCGAACGTAGGCGAAAGGATAATCTCGTCCCTGCTCCTCATATTGATTGTCGTATCGGCCCGGGCCATACGACATCGACAACCGTAGTTCCAATTCCTTCTTGTAGTAGGGTTCGCGAGGAACATTCATTCCGATGGCGCCGACAACAACGACCCTGCCCTTCTTGCGCGCAATCTCACCCGCAACTTCTATCGGGCCGTTGTCTTTCGTGCTGGCGGTAATGATCACGGCATCCACGCCCTGCCCCTCTGAAAAAGTTCTTGCAGTTTGAGTCAGTGCGCTTGGATCGACTGTCAGATCTGCGCCAAACTGCCGTGCCAATGCCAGCTTGGAAGGATCCAGATCTGAGCCGAGCACGCGGCAGCCCGAGGCTTTGAGCAGTTGCACGGTCAGTTGTCCCAGTAACCCGAGTCCGATGACCGCGATCCGGTCGCCGAGGCGAGGCTCCGCTTGACGGACGCCCTGGAGGGCAATCGCGCCAAGGGTCACGAAGGAGGCATCCTCACAATCGACGAGATCGGGGATCTTCACGCAGAGATGCTTCGGGACATAGACCATTTCGGCGTGGGACGCATAGTTTTGTCCCGCACAGGCCACGCGGTCACCGATCGCGAAGTTGCCTGCGTCCTGGGCTACCTCGACGACAGTCCCCGCGCAGCTATAGCCCAGAGCGACCGGGGTATCCAGCTTGTCGAATACACGGGAGAGGGTTTGGCTGAGTCCGTCTTTCTGCACAGCCGCGAGGACTTTTCTCACCTGTTCCGGACGTTCCATCGCCCGGCTCACAAGAGATTTCTGAGCGCTCTGCACTACCGACTTCTCGGTTCCCGGACTGATGAGCGAGGCCTCATTGAGGACCAGTAAGCCGCTCCCGCGTAATGAGGGCGGCGGAACCTCTCCGACTTGAATCGTGTTTGATCGGTTATATTGAAGAATCTGTTTCATTGCTCTCGACGACCGGGCGAGGCGCTATCTTGCCAAGTTAGCGTGCGCCCTTCAAGAGTTGACGGACTTGTCTCCACGCTTGACCGAATCCCCAGGAGGCCGGGCGTCCCTGTTTGGTCTCCAGGGAGGCGCGCTCCAGATTCGATAGTCGTGTCGCCGTGTCTTTGAACGTCCGGTCCGCGCGAAAGATCAGACGGTACTGCTCCAAGGCTTCGGGCTTGTCGCCCATCTGTTCCAAGGTGCGTCCCAGGAGGTAGTGGATGCTCAACGTCTGCTGCGGAGGGGCATTATAATCGGTGCAGGCATGTCGAAATGCGGCCACAGCCTGGGAAGCCTGCCCCAGCGCGCGATAGCAGAGCCCGATTTGTCCGAATGCGCGCACATGGTAGGCGGGATCTTGCGCCGCCTGCTGGAAACTGGCGATCGCGGCGATGAACTTCTGCGACTTTCTTAGAGCCATTCCCTGCTGATAATGGTTCTCCGCCGGAGGCCTCGTTCCGTCGGACGCGGCAAGGGGCAATGTGTCAGGGACGGATTGCGGTTCCTTGAATGCCACATTCTGTTCCGGCTCTTGTTCTTCCTCCGCTGCCGCGATACTCGCCAGATCTTCAAGTTCCGAAAGAGGAAGAATTCGGTTCTTCTTACGATCAAGCGCCGCCTGTGCGAGCAATGGAGCCGTGATATGCGGAGCCTGCTTGGCAAAGCCATAGGTCAACGCCATTTCACAGACCTGATTGATCAGCCGCGGGTTACCCTGACTGAGTCGATATGCGAGCACGCAAGCCTCGGGACTGAACAATGGCTTGGGCGAGCCTGACAGCTGGATGCGGTGATGAATATACTGCGCCACCTCGGCTTCAGTAAATGGTTGGATATGGTAATCCACCACGACCCGTTGCGCGAACTGTGTCATGTTGACACGCCGCAGTAGGCTCTGAAGATCCGGTTGGCCCGACAAAATAATCTGCAGTTGAAGGGACTTCTCTCGATTTAAATTGGACAGGAGTCGCAGTTCCTCCAGTAGTTTCACGCCGAGATTTTGCGCCTCGTCCATGATCAGCACCACACGGCGCTTACGCAGCGCCTGCTCGGCGAGAAACTTGGTAAAGAGATGCTGGGCCTCGACCGGATCGAGCTGTTTGCTGTTCAGCCCCAGGGCCAGGAGAATCCAGGGCAGCAGATAGTCCACATCGTAGCGGGCGTTACTCAGGAACCCGATGGAGTACAAGTCGCAATTGTCCGCGATCAACCTGTGCAGCAAAGACGTTTTGCCCGTACCGGGATCACCCGTCAGCACCATGAACGGTGCTTCGGTCAGGAGGCCGTACTCCAGGAGGCTATAGGCGGTGCGATGAGTGGCACCGAGGTAGAGGAATTCGCTGTCCGGCAGCAGCGAAAAGGGTTTGCTGTGGAGGCGGTAGAAGCTTTTATACATCGAAAGGCCTATATCATCCTTTTCATGCTCGCCGGCCTGGCCGTCGCGTATCCCACTTTATTGACCACGGTCCCCAGAACAGGCGTCGAATGCCTGACCAGTGATAATGCCCGCTCCACATCCTCTGCTTTTGTACGTCCTTCTTCAATCACGACCAGCATGGCATCGAGATAGGGCGAAAAGGCCAGGACGTCCGACGTCTGCAATATCGGGGGCAGGTCGAAGAGAATCATACGCGATTGATAGCGATGTTTAAACTCGTCGACCAAGGCCAGCATTTTCGGAGAAGTCAGAGCCTCTGCCGAATGAGACACTGTGCGGCCTCCAGGCAGTAAGACGAAGCGTCCAATGCCCGGGTGAACCAACAATTCTTCAATGGGGACATCGTCAAGCAAATAGTCGGCCAGCCCCCGGCAATCGCCGAGGTCAAACATCTCGTGCACGCTGGGATGCCGCAGGTTCGCGTCCACGAGCAGTGCGGATTGTGTCACATCCATCGCCAGGCTGGCGGCAAGGTTCACGGCGGTGAACGTCTTGCCTTCTTGTTCGCCAGGGCTGGTCACGCCGATCACATTCCATCCCTTTTCCCTGACCCGATGCAGCACCTGCGTGCGCAGGATCTTGAAGGCATCGACGAACGGTCCCCCATCAAAGCCGGCTAAGATACGCTGTTCGCGTAGCAGCGGTTCGGGGATCTGCACCGAGCGCGTGCGGCTGTAGACGATGGTGGCCGGCACCGGCCGTATGGGCTGCGTGCGTCCCGGGCCCAGTCTAGAAGGATTTTGGTGCTGTTGTTGCTTATATCGATCCAGCGCCGCTTGAAACCATTCCATGGGGATACCTTTCCATACTGGCACGGAAGCCGTGAATGCCCACTGTCATTCGATGCCGAATTTTCTCAAGGCGGCGAACCATACTACGTCCAACGGGGTCCAGAAGAGATGGCACAGCAGAAGAAGGGTCGCCACGGCTCCCAATCCGGCCAACCTGATCCTCCTGCGGCGTCTCATGGCGCGGCCGACATCCGCTTGGTTGGGCATGTATGGTATCACCGCCAAGGGAAATGCCTGCGCAACGCGCAGTAATTGTTCCGGCGTACGGATAGAATGATCCAGATGTTCAGCCAGAGCAGCGGCTCCGGCTCCTCCCGCCATGGCGAGAATGAACCCCAGCAAAACGATGGCTTTTCGATTCGGCTTTTCAGGGCTTTCCGGCGATCCCGGCGGGTCGATGAGCGAGAACCGTTCCCCCTTGCGCTGGACCTCCAATCCTTCCGACACTTTGGCTTCCAGCAACCGGGAGCGGATGTCCTGGTATTTCTGGGTAGACGTGTCGCGGTCGCGCGCCAGGGTTAGATATTCAGGTTCCAATGCCGGCGTTCGTTCGATGCGTCTCGCGTAATCTTGCAGTCGTTGTTTCACGATGCTACGGCTTGTCTTCAAGGCTTGCAAAGAGGAATTCACCGAATTGAGTTGTGCTTCAATGTTGATGTACGCGGGGTTCTCCGGCCGCTGCACTGGCTTGTTTTTGGCCGAGAAGCCGATGCGGTGCAGTTCCCGCTCCAACCCCGCGATGGTACGTTTGACCTGAAGGACGTCGGGGTGGTCGTTGCCAAGTCGGTCGGCAAGAGTGTCCTGTTTGGCTCGAGCATCGACCAGTTTTTTAGCGATCTCTTCAGTTTCCGGATGAGCCCCGGTTTCCCTCTCGAGGGCCGTGATTTCTTGTTTCAGTTTAATCACGTCCGGATGATCATGAGATAGGTTTGCCGACACTCCGGCGTATTCGGCCCTGAGGCTACGTAACCGCTCCACACTATCGAGGATACGTTCTCCGGTGACGGAAAGGATGGGAGTATTCGGCTTGATGGTCGCCAGTTCTCCATCGAGATACGACTTCCGCTCCTCAAGGCTACGCACCTGCTGATCGAGGTCCATGAGCTCACGATCCGCCTGGTTCATCATCTGGAGGTTGAGCGGCATTAATTCAGGCAACGCACCCGCCGCGCGTTGCTTGAACTTGGAGAGCTTGGCTTCAACCTCTCCGATATGTGCCGCGAGGCTTTCCGCCTCCTGTTTCAGGAATGTCGTGGTCTCTTGCGCTTGCCGTTCCCGGCTCTTCAGATTCTCACCGAGAAAAAGGCTTGTCAGTTCATTCGCCACGCGCTGAGCGGTATCGGGGTGTCCACTGTTGTAAGAAACGGTGAAGGCAATGGTGGCTTTGGTGGCATGTTGGGTCCGTTTATCGATCACGTCCGCGCTGATCACCTCCACCTCGATGTCTTTGATGAAGCGTTTCACAACCTCTTCAGTGGGGGTGTCGCGCCTCATGTCGGGATATAGATTGTACTGTTCCACGACCTTCCAGAGACTGGAACGGCTCATGACCTGTTGCTTGATCATTTCGATTCGTTGGTCGGCATAACTCGTAATGGTGCTATGCACCAGTTCGGCAGGGACCTCCTGCTCTTCGATCAAAATGGTCGCGGTGGACTTGAACGTGGGAGGCCAGAGAATGGCAGCGGCCAGGCTGAGGCACAGGAGAATCCCTGCTGCGATGACAATAACCGTTCTTCGGCGTTTGAATATCGCTACGTAGTCTACGAGATTGATCGTAGATTCCGGTTCTTGTGCTCGAGGTTGACCTGTCATGGACATATCCTTTTTTCTTCAGTCCGAGCCTAATTCGAGGTTGCCAGTTTCGGCGGGTAATACGTCAACATCACCATGAGCATGTTCGACGCCACCGGCTCATTAAAGGTCGTCGCATCACGCCAGCGGTAGGCATAGGAGGCTTCAACTCTCCACCATTCGGAAAAATGCCATGCCAGTTTTGGCGTGAGGTAAATCAATCGTTGCTCCGAAAGGGTGCCTCCCCGGGCCTGATTGGTCACGCCTGACACAAGATACCCAGAAGCATCCAGGGAAGCCGTCAAGTTGTCGGTGATGTGGTAGGAGGTCAATGCTCCCAGACGATCAGTCTGAAGTAAGAGGCCAAATCCGCTGGGAAAGATATCGCGGCTTACGCTGAATTGGAGGGTAGCTCTCTCGAACTGTTGCGTCACAGTGGCCCCGTAGACCCAGATCGTGTCAGTGGTAGTTTGACTCAACCCACCGCCCTCGGTGGTGGAACTGACAAACCGTGGTCCTCCATAGGCCGTGCCCTTCAACGCTTCCGTAAATGAATGGGTATAGGTCAAGAGCGCCCCGGGGTAGGAGGCCCGTATCCCGAAGGGAGCATTGGTCGTATGAAAGTTGGTATAGGTGCCAGCTATCTGCACATCGTCACGTTCCGTGACGTGGTACAGGATTCCCGCTGAACCACCATAGACCTGATAATCGACCAGCCCGAGGCGCAGGCCGTCTTGATAACTTGCATCGCTGAACTGAAATGAGCTTTGAACGCCAAACTTCTCAGTGATCATTCTGGTCCAGGTCGGATTCACATTCCAGAGGTTTCGTTGGGTAAATCGCAGTACGACGCCGGTCGTCAGCAATTCTCCCATCAAGGTATTGTCTCTTGAAAATCCACCCGCAAATCCCCATTCGTCGCGCTCAGTCCGATACTTCAACGTCAGCGGCAAGAACACATTTGTAAATCTCCTCGTCTCGCCTCCGTAATAATCCACAAAGTCCAGTGCTGCCTTACTGCTGACCTCCAATCGTTCTGTCTTGCCGGCAAATTCGACTGCAGGCGAGATCCAATAGCCATAGGTCCGATCATGGGGCAAGGGCGTCAGCAAAAGGTTGTCGTTGAAATAGGCTTTGGTACTCATCGATGGTACAAGTGACCATTCGGCCGCCAGGCCTGTCACACCCCAACATCCGAGGATGGCGGCAAGGAACAGACATAGCGTTCCCGTCTTCGCCCTCCAGCACGGTTCTCTTCCCTCACAGCTGTACAACAGTTAGGCCTTCACGAACTATGGCACCATCACGACGTCGCCACGCTGCAGAATAATATTCTGTTCCAGATCGATCCCTTTCCGCACATCACCGTACCGGAACGGAAAGGTCTGCTGTTGTCCCATCACCCGCCGCACGACCTTGATGTCGTTTTCGGCGGCAAAAGGAGTCAATCCGCCGGCGAGACTCAAGGCCTGCAGGACATCCGTATAGTGGCCGACCAGATATTCTCCTGGTTTGGCGACACGACCGACGACATAGACCTTGTAGCTCAACGGCTTGAGGACGGCGACCGTGAGATTCACAGCAGGGATATATTTGATCAATCGTTTGGCAAGGTCCAACCGCAGTTCCTCCACCGTTCGACCTTCAGCCGGGACATCTCCGACCAGGGGAAAGGAAATCAAACCGTCCGGCCGGACGACCACCTCCCGTGTCAGGTGCTCATCTTTCCAAACCGATATGAGCAGGACATCTTCTGGACCGAGCTGGTAGCCCTGGTCGGAATTAGCCGCCTCGTGAGATCTAGCCCGCACATCGGCGGATTGACAGCCCACAGAGGCGCTCAGGAACATTCCGATGATCAATCCCCACGAGATGCTTTGAACGATCTTCACACTCCGCTGCATGATTCGCGACTCCTATCCGTTTGTTCGGGCGAGTAGTTGCTGCGCTTCACGTCGCCCTTGGAATGGTTCTGCACTCTTGAGGGCTTTTGCCAGATACACCTTGGCTTCACCATTGCGGCCAGACTGATACAGCGCCGCGCCAAGATGGTAATTGAGTGTCGGGAGATCCGGGGCCTTCACGACGGCTTGCCGCATGATGCGGACCGCTTCTTCGAGATGCCCCATTTTTAGGCGCACCCATGCCAGGGTATCGAGAAAATGAGGGTGCGGAGCTTCTTTTTCGAAGTCGCGGCTCAGCAAAAAGGCGCGCTCCAGGTTCGGCGCGTCACTTTTGTGATCCGCCAGCAGTGCCGCCAGGTTATTGGCCGAGAAAATGTTTCTCGGATTCATGCGGAGCACTACGTCATAGGCCGCAATGGCCTCATCGACCGCATTCTGACTCGCCAGTACGGATGCCATCAACATGTGCAACTCTTCACTGGCAGGGTTTGCCGTCAACCCTTCTCTCAGTGTCTTAGCCGCGCTGCCTGCCTGTCCCTGGACCATCGAAAGTGTTGCCGCGTTCAGCCACGGAGTGAGCCAGCGCGGATTGATTCTTGTCGCTTCACGGAAGTGGGGCATGGCCTGATCGTGCTTTCCGATCAGGGTCAACACCTCTCCCATCACTCCGTGAGCGTACGGATGCTGTGGATGCGCCGTAATAACAGCCTCCAGGCGGCGTCTTGCACGCTCGGGCTGTTTCTGTCGAAGATCAAGCTGGACGACTGCTACCAATGGTTCTTGCGCATCAATCGCCATTGTCGCCGCTCGTTCATAGGCTGCCAGAGCACCGGCAAAATCCTTTCTGACTTCGTAGAGCTTGCCCTCCGCCATCAGGGTTGCGGCGGTTTCTCCTTCCGTCTGCCGAAGTCGGCTCAGAATCGACGCGGCATGATTCCAGTCGCCCGCAGCCAGATCTAACCCGAAGAGCACTTCCATGGCCGCACGATGATCGGAGTGAGATTGGAGGATGGCTCTCAAGCGCGATCTGGCCCTTTCCGGTCGGCCGTTTCGACTGTCCATTGTGGCGAGCGCCAAGCTTGCCTCGACCAAGCTAGGCTGGAGTGCCACGGACCGTTCAAAACTCTCACGGGCCAACGACGACTCGCCTGTCATCAGGTACGCTTGGCCGAGTAGATGCTGCACATGAGCCAGTTCCGGTTGATCACGAAGGACGGTCCGGAATGCCTGCACGGCATCCTTGCCGTTTCGTCTGATCAACGCTATCTTTCCTTGCAAGATCAGACCCTGGGCAGCGCGCGGATTTTGGCGCAACACGTCCGAGAGGCGCTGCTCGGCTTCTGTCTGGCGCCCGGCGTTGAAATCGAGCTGCGCGAGTTTGACCTGTGCGTCCAACCCGGCCGGCTTCTTGTCGTAGTCCTTCGCGAGTCTCTGATAAACGTTCTTGGCCTCCTCGAAGTCCTTGTGAGACTCATACAGCGCCGCCAAGGCGAAGGGTATTTTTGTGGAATAGGGCAGCCGCTCGGCTGCCTGTCGTAGCGCGGCCTGCGCTTGCTGCTTTCCCCGGCGCAGGTTCAGGAAATCGGCCAAGGCCAACCAGGCCTGGTCATTCTCAGCGAATAGCGTGAGCGCTTCGCGCAGGACAGCTTCGGCCTGATCAGTCGCGTGCAGCTCGTCGAAAAACCGGGCCAGTTTCAGCCGGTGGTCATATATGGTCGGTTCTTCTTGAATGATTGGCGTAAGACCTGTTCCGCCGCCTTGTTGTCATGAGCTTCGGCGAGGATGGTCTTGAAATTGTGCAGAAGATCGAGGTCATGCGGGTGCGCTTGAAGCGCGCGTTCCAACGTCGCTCTGGCATCACGCGGGCGATGCGTCTGCCCATATAATGTGGCCAGGAGAATGGCGACATCCGGCTCGGTTGGGTATTTCTTGCTCAGTGCCTCTGCCTGGATCATCGCCTGAGCAATCTTGTCCTGCTGCGCGAGTACGGCAATCTTAAGGGCCTGAGCCTGCGGGTCTTGCGGATGTTTTTCCAGCACCTTGTCCGCTGTCCGCCCGACTTCATCAGCCAGTTTGGCTTCGAGGTAGTACTTGGCCAGAATAATGAGGGCCTCTTTGTGATCGGGTACGATATCGATCACCTGTTGGTAGTTGGCGACGGCATTGCGCCAGTTCTTTTCTTTTTCTTCCACCTGAGCCACGAGGAAATAAGCTTCGGCGTCTTTCGGATCGATCTTTAGGACGTTTCGCAATGCCACCCGGGCTTTAGGAAAGTTCCCGGCTTGGATGTAATCCTGCGCCTTCGTCCGGTATTGGGCCTTGCGCTCCTGCGGTCCACCGCAAGCCACCAGTGACATCATCAGCAGGAGGATGCAGCACTCCAATCTCATCTTGCTTCCTACAGCCATGCCCGAACCCCAAGACCGAGCAAAATCCATAGCGATACCAGACCGAGCTGTTTGACTCGATCGGTAAACGTATGGAGCAACAATTCAAACGAGAAGTACAACACAATGAGTTTGGCCGCCAGAATGCTCAAGGTCGGCATGTCAGCCCGCATTTCCGGCAGCAATGGGACGATCAGGGCGAAAAACACCATCAGGTAATCCAACGGGGTGGTTTGAAATCGGTTAACCCGGTTAAAGCGCATGCTTAACAACACGAGGACGGCTATCAAGGCCAGGAGCGTATTATGCGTGACATAAATGGGCCACATGTCGGACATGCCGGATTGCTCCCCCATGTACATCAGAAAGGCACTGCCGACATACAGCCCTCCGCGAACGAAATGGGAACGGTGATGCGGCATGAACCATGGCCCTGCCGTCACGACGATAAATAGACTGATGGCGGCCAATCCGACATCCGTTGGCACGTGCCCGGGAAGGAAGACGTTGGCGATCAGGAATAGCGGGACGACGACGGCCAGAAATTTTGGGGCCATATCGCTGAGCCACAACCCCGCCCGGTCCAGTTTAGTGTCGGAAAAAACTCGTCCGTTCGATGAAACCGACGAGGGAACGCGGCGACGTTCGGTTGCGACGAACAGGGCGAACATGGCGGTGGCAAAGGCGCCGTACATCGTCAAGATCAGCGTGTCGGACTGCCAGCGCAGAAGATAGGCGAGACCGACCATCACGGCCTGTATCCCATAGATCACGATCACCGCTTCGTAGTGGGAGAGCCCGAGAGCCAGCAGCTTGTGGTGCACATGGTTGCGGTCGCCGATAAAAGGCGAGTGGCCCTTCAGGAGCCGTTGTCCCATGACGGCGACCGTGTCGAGGAAGGGCAGCCCAAGCAAGAGGAGACCGATCGAAACCGGAAAGGGGTCACGCTCAGGGTCACCCATGAGAAGGACGAGAATGCCCATCGAGAAGCCAAGCAATTGACTCCCCGCGTCGCCCATGAAAATCCTGGCCGGATAGGTGTTGTACCGTAAGAACCCCAGCAAGCCACCCAAAAATCCAGCAGCCAGCACCAGCACCGGTGTGTCATGGGACAGATAGGCGAGATAAGCAATGCCTGCGAAACTGAGGAATGCCAGACCTCCTGCCAACCCATCGAGGCCGTCGGAGAGGTTGACGGCGTTCGAGGCCCCGACCAGAAATACCACGGTCAAGGGTATTGTCAGCCAGATCGGCACTTCCTCTTCATAGAAAAACGGGATCTGTTCGAAGCGGATGTGGCCGATGACGACTACCAGCAGCGCAGCCAGTAGTTGCCCCAAGAGCTTTGTGCGATAGTTCAGATCGGCACGGTCATCCCAAATGCCGAATCCCAGGATGATCGCTGCACTGACCAACACCGGCGCGATGATCGGATCTTGCGGCACCCAGAAAAAAATGGACAGGAGAGCCGCAACGCCGAAGGCGATGCCGCCGATTCTCGGGATCGGGTTCGCATGGACCTTTCTCTCTCCAGGAAGGTCCATAAAACTCCAGCGCCCGGCATTCAGCTGCAGCGGCGGAATCAGCGCCATGCAGATGAAAAGTGAGGTGATGAAGCTGAAAAAGACTGCGCTCGTCATGCTCAGTCCGGTATGAAGCGATTCAGCTGAGGTTGAATGGTTTGAGCAAATTGCAACAGTCGCTGCTCGACCTCCTGCTCGTCTTCGCCCGGATCGACGGCGGCGGACAATCGAACGAGGGCCCCGTCGCTCCGTTGTCTCGTCATCGCATCCCACAGCAGATACAGTTTCACCAGATACTCGTTAGACAGAATCCGGTCGCGCTGTTTGAACCAGTAGACCACCAGCTGTTTCTGGCGATCTTTCTGGATCAGCACGCGGTTGACCGGCTCGGTGAGTCCGTCCATCGGCAGGCTGACTGTTCGTTTAGAGGTGATCTCCCATCCGCCTCCAGGGATACAGCTTTGGGGAGAATGGGCGGATTGACCCTTTCGCTGCGATTGGTAATAGGCCATGTACAGTGTCAGCGGTCCCCCGCCGGGGGCCGCATAATCGGCGAGCAGGTAATCATCGAAGCGTAAGGCCGAGATGAGCTGAGGTTCCACCGGCTGGGGGTTTCCTTGCCACTCCCCGATGCGCATCGAAAAATCCACAAAAGCCGAGCGATTCGGGACGACCTCCTGTCTTTCCCCGATCGAGGGAAACAGGAGTGCCACGGGAAGAATCAGGGCCAAACTCCCGACATAGGCGGGAACCTTGGGTTGTATCTTGTCTGACATGCCTGGCACGACCGCTATCGATTTCGCCGATTCCGGAATCCGGTCCCAGCAGAATCGGTCCGAGAGCCTTGTCGAACCGGGCAGAGGATGAAGTCTCGATAGGAGCCACATTTCGAGCACCAGGAGGGCCAGGGTGGCGAAGAATAAAACCCAGCCTTCAAAAAGATGCAGGAACCCTTCGGCTGCCTGTGGCCCATAGAGCTCCACGAGCACACCGACGATGCCGATGCGAAGACCGTTGATGAAAATCGACACCGGCAAAGCCGATACGACAAGCAGGATGCGTTTCCACAGGCGGTCGCGGTACAGGTAGGCACAGAGCAACGCAAGCGCGCTGAGAGGAAAAAGGTAACGGATACCACTGCATGCTTCAGCCACCTGCAATTGAACCGGTCCCAGGTCAATCACATTACCTTCTCTGAATGCCGTGACCCCGATGGCCTGTAAGAATCCGATGCCCAAGGCCAACGACCATAACTGCAACTGGCTCGAGAGTGAGTTGTAGAGAAACAAGGGCAGCGGGATAGCGGTCAACAGATACGTCAACGGGAAGGCCAATATTCGCAACGCCGGCCAGCCGATGAAGGAGAGGGCGACGCCAACGATCACTATCCACAGTGAGAGATGGAGCAGGACATAGAGCGTGGCATAGTCCCCCAGCATAAAGAGTAACAATCCGATGGCAACGAGCAGAGGCCCGACCCAGGAAGGAGACATTCCAACGGTCAACAATTGAGCTCGTCGTTGCCAAACAAGAAACGCACTGATGATCGGGATGAATGGTCCATGGCTATAGTCATCACGCCCCCATTGGCCAAATAAAAACACCAAGCTGTCGGCGTAGATGTAGCCCAACGCGGCTACAATCAGTAATCCGAGGACAACCAAGGAACACCTGGATGGAATATTATTCCTCTCCCCCAGTCGGGGGAGAGGAAAGAAGGCGGAGGTGCTCGCTAGACACCGCGAGTGTCACATCGATGCGGGCGATTGAACAGCAGGCTGGCTTGTTGTTAGTCAACTCTACGACTCTTTTCTCGTCACCAGGCCACGAGACCCCAATCCAACCAGAGCGATCAACCCTGCGCCGAACAACCACACCGCTGCAGGCAACGGCACGAGCGACGTTAAAGCGCCCTGCACTCTCGTGCTTGCAGAGCCAAAGAGCAGACGGAACTCAGAACGAGCGAACGATGACAAGCTTGGAGCCCCTGTAGGCAACGCATCGCTTGAGAAAGCCGTTCCACTGGGATCGGTGAGTTCGAGCAAGAAGCTGCTTGGCGTGAACCCATTCACAGCACTACCGAGCAATCCATTCACACGTAGCTCGTAGATGTCGCTGCCGGTACCAGGAGCACTGTTCGTTACTCGGATGAAGCTATTGCCCGGTGCAAAACTCGCGAAATATGTTCCGACGCTCACAGAGAAATCCTGGATAGCGTTGTTGTATCGTCCAATGGCTGATCCCGCGATTCGATCGGTTGCGTTTGTATTGAAGGTCGCTCCTCCTGACATAGGAAGGGCTGTGCTAAATCCGTCGGCGCCGAAACCCTGCGGCGTAAAGACGCCGCCAAACACATCACCAACGGTTCCACTGAAATTAAATGTGACTGATGCTGCCTGGCTCCGGTCTGGTGCCATGAGCAGCGCACACAGCAGACCAGCTCCGAGACCGAGCACTGCCCTTGCGGTCCTTCGATTATTGCATGTCATCTCTCTCCTCCTGGGGGCAATTCAGGCTCACGTCAATGCGCGGCCCACCAAATAGAAAACGTTTCACACGTGCAATACTGTTTGATGGACAGTACTGAAAACTGAAAAGCAGGGCAAGGATTTTTTTTGGAAAACGAAAAAAATATACGTATACGACGATGATGTATGAATTTTCCTACGGAGAAGTCGTTGAAAAGCTGATCGGAAGCGAGGGAAAGTGTGTCAACATGTGACAGGCTAGAATCTGGCCAGGGCTATATGTATCTATCGAGCCTCGATCAGCGGATCTTATGAAAGTCGAGATCGCGCTATGCCGCCGACGAGTGCCTGCGTCCGTTTGGACGAACGCAGGCCGTCACCATGAGAACAGCTATTACGGTTGCGCCGGTGGCAATTTTTTCATGAATTCCTTCGTTACTTTCCACCATGCAGCATTGTCATCCCATTTTGCGGGACGATTATCCTTGGACCACCCACCCCAAATCACAATTCCGTCGCCATATTGCCTAGCCATCTGCAGTTGCAGCCGCCAGAAATCCGCCGGTAAGTGTGCCCATGCCAGTGAAGGATTGGAGTCATGGTATTGCGGCCACAAAAAAACGTATACCGGTTTCCCGTTGGCAAGGCGTCTAGCTTCAGCTATTTGCGCGTATGCGTACCGGACCCATCCACCACGATCGGTGTAGTAGGTGTAAAGCGAAGGGAAAAGAATGTCCACCGCTCCTGACAAAGGGCGCAGCGCATCATTTTCTTTTGCGAATGATGCCCATTCCTTGCTGGTGGGAGATTTGAGCGATTTCCAGTAATCACGCAGTGGGGGGGCCCCATAATAACCCACAGCCAATCCAGGCGCTGCCTCCTTGAACCATTGGAGCACGGTCATGTACTTAGACAAGCTGGCGCTGACCTGATTGGAACCGCTGTCCAGCGGCCAATGCTCGATATCGATGACTACAGGACTATTCTTCGCCTGGGCCTCTCCCGCGATCCTTTCAACGGCACTTCTATCAGGCAGGTTGTCGAAATTTTTATGCCATTGCGTTCCGAATTGTCCTGCATAGGCGATGGAGATGGGTCGGATGCCATAGACCGCCAAATCCGGCTTCCCAGTGTATAAGGTGCTATCAAAAACCATGAAAGGCTTCTTGCCCGGCAATGTCTGCGCCTGAACGTCTGGCACGGGAGCTACCGTTCCAAGGAATAAATGTGTGAGTATTCCGAGTCCGACAGCGATGGCAGACGCGACAATGATTGGTACTCTTGTTAATTTCAGCATGTCTCACTCTCCATAAAAGCCAACGAATGGGGTTTTAGATAACGTCGGGCGCTCGCGCGTCCGCCCTGTGGCTAGCGTGTTCTTTGAGGCAATCCACGAGTCACTGAAGAGGAACCAGCACGCTACATTCATGTAATCGGTTGGAGGTAATTACAACTTGACCCCGAGGGGATGAGCGCGCACTTTCCACTCAATTTTGATATGACGTGCCAGAGGCTGAGTGCCTAGTCAGGCTGGGGATAAAACCTATAGGGTACGACTAAGGTAAATCAACTTAGTAGATGCTGAGAGCAGAGCCTACGCCCTGTCGACATACTGAGGCAATTGATCGTCAGGGAGCACTGTCGACAAAAGGAACAGAATAGACGTGTGGACGTAGGACTGAGAAAATGTTGTGTCGATGTGAAGCACCGGCCATGCAGGTGGTTTTCTAACCGAATTGTCTTAAGGCTGTGGCACCTGAATTGTCTGCATAAAATCTCTTGTTACCTTCCACCAGGCAGCGTTCTCGTCCCATTTTGCCGGCCTATTGTTGCTTCCCCACCCGCCCCAAATGATAATCCCATCCGCGTATTGCTTTGCAGTCTCCAATTCGAGACGCCAATAATCTGCTGGTAAGTAGTGACCCTTCAACTCTCGATTTGAATCGTGGTACTGGGGCCATAAAAATACGTAAACCGGTTTTCCATTTGCACATCGCCGAGCTTCTGCTATTTGCCCGTAGGCATAACGCACCCACGCGCCTTGATCGGTATAGAAGGTGTAGAGTGAAGGAAAAAGAATGTCCACCGCTTGCGCCAGTGGTTTAAGGCGGTCGTTATCATCTGCATATGACTGCCATTCCCTGCTAGTTGGCGGTCTGATCGCCCTCCAATAATCTCGCAAAGGTGGCGCTCCGTAATAGCCGACTGAGAGTTCAGGAACTGCCTCCTTAAACCATTGCAGAACGGTCAGATATTTCGACACACTTTCTCGAACTTGGTCGGGTTTTCCTTTCATGGGCCAATGTTCGATGTCGATGACAACCAAGCTGGATTTGGCTCCTGCCTCGCGTGCGACTCGTTGTACCGAAGCCTTATCAGGCAATTGCCCCACATCTTTGACCCACTCATGTCCGAATTGGCCGGCATATGTCACGGCGATTGGCTTGATTCCGTAAGGAGTCAGATCTGGTTTGTCGGCATAGAGGGTACTATCGAACACCTGGAAAGTATTTTTTTCCGACAAGGCCTGGGCCGTTGCGATGGATGGAGATACTGCGCCCTCTCCTAACCCTAATATTCCGAGCATAGCCACGATTCCTACTCTCATAGAAGTGCGAGAGCGCTTAATCATTTTGTGCTCCGTATTGCCAGACAACAACAGGGCATTCACGCCTTGTGTGTTGCCTCAGAGATGACACCTTCCCAAGCTTTCTCTGCATACGATCGCTCGAACCGTTGCTCAAACAGAAGCCGTGCCTGAGATCCCAATCGACGGTAGGCTACCTCATCATCAGCAAGCCTGCTGATGACATCGGCTGTTTCCTGCACTTGACGGATTTCTACCGAGAATCCACATTGGGCCGATCCTATCACTTGTGGGAGTTCTCCCTTCCCATCTCCGATGTAAAGCATAGCCCTCCCTGCCGCGGCGATGCCATAAAACTTGCTTGGAACGATCAGCCCATCCAGAGCTGGCAGTAGAGAAATCACATGAAGGTCGGGCACGCTGAGGCTCATAGAAAGCTGATGTCGCGGCTGATAGGGTTTGAATAGGACATTCTGCAATTGTTTTGTTTCAACATGCGTTCTCATTGACGCCAACTGGGCCCCGGCTCCTATGAAAAGAAAAACAATCTGAGGGAGCTCCCGAAGTAGCTCTGCTGCTGAAAGAATTGTTTCGAACTCATGAGCCCTCCCGAAGTTTCCCGAATAGCCCACCACGAATCGTCCCGCGAGGTTCCATTCGTGTCTCAGCCTATTGGTTTCTCGATCCACTGGCTGAATGGCCAAGCCGTCAGACCAATTGTGAATCACTTGGATGCTGTGAGCTGGGATGCCCTCCGCTTGGAGTTTCTTTGCCATCCCCTCTCCGATGACGACATTCCGTCGAGCTGCGATGAGCGATCTATTTCTCAGCGTACGGAGCGGTCGGTCAAGCCAGCCGGTTCCCTTCACCGACAAGGCCGAGGCGACTTCAGGAAACAAGTCTTGAATCCAATTGATCAAGACTGCGCCTCTGAGTGTGGTCGCTATGGCAGCAATGACCGAAATAAGGGGCGGGTCGGTCTTGGCCACGACAACATCACCGGCGCGGACAAGTTTCAACAGGCAGAGGAGTGAACTCAGGTAAAAGGTGCCATAATCGATCGCTCTTCCCCAGAGTCGACCTCGGCCGAATCGGCTGGTCCACACCCGTCTGATCTGAACTCCTTGGAGGGTTGCCATTGCAGGGAGTGCGGCAGTCGGATCGTCATAGACTTGCCTCCCCGTGACGACGAACACGGCTGTTCCGGATTTGGCTAAGTAAAGGCCCAAATCGGTCAATAGCTGACTGGTGGCGGAATAGTCCGGATAGAAGAAACGATTGATGAAGACTACCTTCATTCGTGATGATCATCATTCAGGAGGAAATAACAAGCTCTTGCTTGCTCACCGATGCCCTGGCAACACTTCAAGCAGCCGCTCGCTTTGTCGAAATTCATAACAACAGGGTCCGCGTAAAATCGAAACCAGGACCCCTGTAAGAGGTGATAGATAAGACCTGGTATGCCATCCCGAAAACCTCCCCTGAATACATGTCGAGCAAAAAAAGTATAAGAAGGACCTCAGAAACAACGGAATATTGTCACATAGGATCGCAGCCACCTTCGTCAATCAATGTGTGAACTGGTCAATTTCTGCTGAACAGAAATTGCCTGTTCCTCCCGACTCCCGAGTAATAGCTGTCTTACCTCCATTTGAGCCATTGGTTGTGTCGATCTGTCCATGTGAACAATGAGGTGGCCGTTACCTCTATGCGGTCGGCTTGTAGGGCCGTCCTCATTCAGGAGTGACTCATGAAGCAGTGGCCGATATTGGCTTCCTCATTGTTGGTTATGACAATGACTGAAATGGGAAGCCGCTCGATGGTCAGCAAACGCTCTCTGTTGATATGCTATCAATTCCTATAATGTGGATGCACAGCGATGATCCACAATCCTGTTGCAGACTTAGGCCAGTGCTCCGACGCACTAAACCGGAAGTCCCTGTTCCTTTCTTTGAAACTCCTTCATTTTCAATGCAATCATGTATTCATAAATCGACTGCAGTACGCAGTAGGTGAATCCTGGACGACCATCGAGAAAACCGAATTTTATGACATACAAGTATGAGAACTTGAGAAGGGAGCGACAGGGAAAGCGGAATGATAACTCCTTCAGGGCCTTACGACGGGTTGCACGATCTCTGCTAAATAGAAATGATCGGTATTGCGTCGTGCCCTTTAAAAGTTTTATTCCTTCCATCGCTTCAAGTGCAGAATACTTATTGTGCTTCTCAAACCACTCACCCAATCCTTTACTAAAATTGTAGTGAAGAAAATGATGATTCAGATAGCCGTGAGGACCGTTCACAATGGGGGTAGGATTGACCAACCGCTCGAATCGAACATGTGCTGGCTTAAAGAACCTCATAATCATTCCTGGCGGCATGGCATGCCTTATCCAACGGCCCATAAAAAAATTCTTCCTTCCACAATAGTAGGCAACGGCTGTTTCATTGGCATGTTCCGAGATCGTAAGGATCTCTTGCTTTAGTTCGTCAGTCATTCTTTCATCTGCATCCAGGTAAAATACCCACGGATGCTTAAAAACAATGTTATTGAGAGCCCAGTTTTGATGAGTCGCCCAATTGTCAAAGTCTCTTTGTATGACGCGGGCTCCTTTTTCCCGAGCAATGACCACCGTACCATCTACACTATTCGAATCCAGCACGACCACATCGTCGCACCAACTGACCGTTTCTAGACAGGCGCCTAGGTTCATCTGTTCATTCAACGTGAGAATCAGGATTGAAACGCTCATGTATTGGGCTTCCTTGCGATTGCAATCATAGATTTTGCCAGCACTGGAATTCGCCCGACGCGCAGGAAGGAAATGTTCTCGAACCCAGTTTCATTGAGCAAAGCCTGCAATGTATCCATCGACCAAAATTTGATGTGCCCATAATCCCATAGTGCGGTAAAGTGAGCGTCCATCTTGCCGGTGAGAGAGAGCACCAAATTCTTCCAGTAACCATGGTATGGCGTGGATATGATCGCCGTTCCTCCTGGCACCAACAAATCATTCACCGCTGCAGCAAATTTTCTAGGGAAATAGAGATGCTCGACGACTTCCAAACTCAAGACAACCGGAAACCTGCCATACTGTTCAGCCAGGTTATCGTATGCCGACCCGGAGAAAATATTCAGGTGAGGGTAATGTTCTTTTGCTTTGCGAAGACCATCAGGGGAAGTGTCAACGCCAGTCATCTCGACCCCCCGCTTGCTAAGTTCGTTCGAGACAGAACCGTTGCCACAGCCCAATTCGAATATCCGTCTGTCTGCGTCAGAAGGGAGCACGTCCTGTAGAATTTTAATGATCGCGGGCATTAGATAGACATGTGACGCATTTAGACCCCCGTCGGAATAGTTGTATCCTCCTCGGTCTGATACGATAGCGCTCACGATGTCCCCTCCGCACGAGAATCCGAGCCACAAGACAATTCTCGTTTGCGAATCACTCGCGCCGGATTTCCAGCAACGACGAGCCAACTCCCTACGTTACGAAAGACCGTGGAACGTGCGCCTACAACCGCACCTTCACCAATCCGCACACCGGGACCGACAAAGACATCGGCCGCAACCCATGCACCGGCCTCGAGGATGATGGGAGCGGTCACCAACGGCATGGTCGGATCAGTGTAGTCGTGACTTGCCGTGCAGAGAAAACTGTACTGACTTACGGTGGCATGAGGACCAAGGCGTATGGTATCCACAGAATAACAATCAACTCTCTCAGAGAGACAACTGTGATCGCCCATTTCCAGGTTCCAAGGGGCCCATATCCTCGTCGAAGGATACGGGTGCGCATTCATTCCGATACGGGCCCCAAAAATCCGCAGAAGTAATCGACGCCAACCATGTAGCACTTTAGGACTAGGACGGTACAAGAGGAGCCAGACACAGCCCCATATTACTCGGGCGATCTTATTAAGAAGAGAATGCGGACTGGGACAATGCGACACATCTACGTTCATCTCCTTCACCCTTTTTGCCGCGTGAGATACGATTGATACCTTGCCTTGAGAGGCTGGTATCGTACGAGGATGCCTCGCCCTCAAAGCCAGGCACCGTATCGGTCAACCAATAAACGCACAGTATTGACCGCCGATCGCAGGGCCATCCAGAATAGCATCGTGTCGTAAACGGTCCTCTCGGTCCGTGAATCTTTCGCCAATCTTTTTGGCTGGCACGCCTGCGTGGATTTCGTACGCTGGTACGCTCTTTGTGACTACCGAACCCGCTCCGATGATTGCGCCACGCCCGATTTGGACCCCTGCCATAATGACGGCTCCGAATCCAATCCATGCATCATCCTCAATCATCGTTGGTAGAGGGTCGGGCCGACCAGAAAAAATGATGGGCACCCCAGGCTTCGATGTGACGTGGTCATTCCCGACAACGGCTACGTAAGGCCCAAGCATTGCGTAACGGCCAAGGCTGACTCTTGGACCGAGAATGCACCCGATATTGAGAAAACTATACTCCAACGCCACCAGATCCCGGCTGACTGAACAGCCCCGTGCCATGTAAAAGGTTGGATGCACCCGTGTGAGCCCGGCGACGCGCCGGCGATACGCCATCAGGGCTTTTCGAATTAGCTGATACACCCATGGAATTGATCGTAACCTATTGCCAAATCGTGCCATCAATATTGCTCACAAGTCTGTGAGTAGTGTGTTTTGTATAAGTATTCAGTCGGCCGGAAGACCCACCACCGAACGCTCAATAATTGTCTTCTGAAAAAGCGGGTTGTAATAGTCCTCTATGAGTGCTGTACATGCTCGACTGACATTCGTATCCGGCCAAGCACGAAGGCACCATTTATGTATGGTATTCGCGAGATCGCTTACATCGCCACGTTTGAAAAAGTCGCCCGTCTCTCCGGGAATGATGGCCTCCCATTCAGGCCCCTGACTATCTGGATCGTTGTGTGTAATGACAGGAGTGCCGTAGGCTAAACTATGCATGGCAGTGAGCCCGATCTGTCCGGGAGATACGGTGACGTTTGCCGACATGATCAATTCTGCAAGACGAGCTTCGTCATAGCAGTGTCCATAGAAATTCACGGTGAGACCAAGCTGTTTGGATCTCTCTGTCAGAAACGTTCGTTCCGGTCCCTCCCCCACCAACAATAGGCATGACTCGAAGCCCTGTTCCTGCAACAGAGCCATGGCTTCCAGCAAAAGTCCGAAATCCTTCGGTTTGACCAGTCTTCCAGTACAAATCAAAATTGGTGCTTGTGAATCCGGAAATAATTGCCTTCGAATACGCTTAAGGCGGTCATGGCTCGTCCCAACCCTGATCTGCCTCTGAGTGTGATAGTCCAAACTGTTATACACCACGTAGAGAGTCTCGGCAGCGAAGCCATTCTGAACACCGATCTTCTTTGCCCGATGCCCGTACAATAATAAGCCGTCAGCACAGCGGTAGAAGAGATTTCTAAACATAGCCTTCATTCCGCGCTCGTGTTGAAGCCAACCATGCGTCCAAAAGAGAACTCGCTTTCCAGTAAGTTTTGCCAGCAGAGCCGCTACCCAGGTGCTAAGAAAATTGGCATTTCCGAGGAAGATCATCACGTCGATGTCGCGCTGTAGGGACAGGCGAATCAACCCTCTTTGCCAAACCAGAGTCGGCGTGAGTTTAGTGCATGGGGTGTAGAACAATTTTTCTTCTGGCGGCTGCCACGGTTCGATGGAACGGTCAGGATCCGAGCGGTCGCCTACCAAAAAATAATCACTACGCTGGCAGGCAAGGAGTGTTTGCATAATGGCGGCTCGATAGTGCGCAAAAAAGTGATAGACCACCGCGACGCGAGGTTTTTTAAACGATGAGGTGTGATCATGAGTCGTCAGTACAAGCTACATACCACTGCCAGAGGGGATCACAGACCGCCCAGGAAGCGGGAATAGTTCTCCATCCTCACATTCTCTTTCGAACGCATTCTCGGTCCGGCGGTTCCCTAGCGCATGCTCATATCTGCCAAGCACGATGCCCAGCATAAATGGCTCGAGATTGAGCAGTAAACTTCCTTGCTTCAGCGATAAAATGGATGTGAAGACATAGAGTCCGACGAGCGCTCCCAAATGAAGTCTTTCTTTCGGATCGTTGCTAACGATCCGAAAGCTGCGAAGCACGCTACGTATCACAGAATAATAGATGATTAGATAAAGCAAAAACCCAACCAGTCCTTCCTCGGCCAAGATTTCGAAGGGTATGAAATGAGGGTAAATTCCCAGGATACGCTGATCGTACGATGCCGAATTGCCCAGTCCGAACAGGATGGTGTCTAAAGAAGAATAGGCCAAACGAACCAGAAAAAATGCGTTGTTGAGGCGGCCGGAGACGTCTTGCTGCGCGGCTTGCTCGTCCCATCTTCCGCGTTGCCCGTATATCTGCTCGCCAGAAAGTTCTTGGATCGCCACCATGCTCGATATCCCCAAAAAGAGGATGACAAAACTCAAAAGAGCGAACTGCTTCACATTCTTCAAGCCTCGGCTGATCGGCCAACAAGCAACAGAGACCAACAACACTCCCAACAATTGGCCCCGAGAACCGGATTTTATGATGAGCAGCAGGCACATGCAGACGAGTGCCCATTTAAACGGGCTCCAGAATTTCAATCGGGGCCACGGGTCAGCGAGAATGACGATGAGGACCACCATGCCAGCTATGGCAGCTACAGTTAACGGATTCCCAAGTCCCTCCTCTCCCAATGACTCCGTTAGAACGATGCGGCGGGCCTCCCATTTAACAAAGAAAAGTAAAAGGAGAGAGAGGATACCTCCGGCCAAAAACACGCCCGTGTAGACAGGCCGGAGATCCTGAGTTTTGGTGATGAGCAGCGGTGCCAACATGAGCATTGTCACGATATATGGCCATCGGGTTGCCCAGAGTTTTGCACTGATATCCGGTCTCGGCGCCCATTGTGTGGAAAGACACGCATACAGAAACAAGGCAAGCGTAAGCCAACCAATTGCCGGATAGCCGGAAAAAATGGCAAATCCTTTTCTGCCGCTTTGAATAACTAAGGCGAGAAGAAGCATCCCTCCAATCAGAAAGTTCGTTGCCGTGTGGTGTTGTGCAAAGAACGTGGTAGTGGCTTGCCCCCACTGCTCGAGCCCGAACATGCAGAGCACGCCTGCAAGCGCCACTGCGGGATATCTCCAAAGCGCGACGAACAAGCCTCCTGCTATGAAAGCGTATGCAGTGATGCCTATCATCCCGTCGACCTAGCCGCTCGCCCGAAACCAGAAATAGCTCTAAATACCAGACTGACGACCTCCGCCAGGCTGTCCTTTAAAAACAACCTGGTCATGCCCACATAGATTCCGATGTAAACAAGAACCAACATAGCCGCCTGCCATCCACCCGAACTATCGATGGACGCGAGGTATGTCAACAATGAAGTAGCCCCCAGTGCCAGAATTCCATATACGAATGCAGAAAGCATCGGGAGGAAGGCGGCGGCTATTCGCCCACCGATCCGCCGGGTAATGAATCCGCAAAAGAAGAGTCCAAATATGAGGTTGTACAGGCTCATAACACCCGCGATAGACGTTACTCCGCCCAACCATGCCCCTAGCCCGCCTGCGATGACTGTTCCGACGCCGTCAGCCAAGAGCAAAGCCGAAACGAGACGCCACTCACCCCGTCCTTCCATGAGCGATCGACAGAGCGGCATCACCATTTTGATAGGAAGGCTCAGGGCCAGCAGCTGCACGGCCGGGATGGCGCTGTCCCACTTCCCGCCCCAGAGCATATGGACGAGGGAGCTCGCCCCGATGAACAGCGCAAAGCAGGTCAATGTAGCCCCGAGCGTGAGCACTCGCACCGCCTTGAAGAAGGCGATTTTCTGTCGTTCTTGATCATGATCGAGCCGAGAGAATGTGGGCATCATGACGGCTTCGACACCATTGGTGAACAGAAGCGCTACCGAGAAGGTTAATTGAAACCCGAAGTAATACACGCCGAGGGTTTCTTTGGATTGCAGAAGGCTGATGGCCAGGTAATCGCCGTTGATTGCCAGGATGCCGGCTAAAGTCGTCAGCATGATCCACCGGCTATCGCGCAGCACTACTCGCATCCCTCGCCAGGTTAAGGGGTGATCGGGCGGCCACTTTCCTATCAAATACCATCCAGCGATGGTTTCGAATAAGGCAATGATGATGAGCGGAAGCACGAAACTCATTGGCCCAAATCCAAGGAGAGCCAAACTTGCCATGGATCCATGGCGCAAGAGAGCCGACCATATATTCAACTGAGTCAATTTCTGAAAGCTGAGGTCGGAAGAAAGTTTGGCCTGAAACACCATGCTTGCCGTATTCAGTGGAAGCGAGAAAGCGATGATCCACAACATCATCGTAAGTTCAGGACTCTCGTAAAGCGAGGATAGTATCGGAGCCGCGAGTGCAAGGAATAGAAAGCCGATTGCGTTAAAGACCAGCGCGATCTTGAAGAACACCGCCGCACAGTCCTCATATCTGCCGCCTTGCTGGATCAACAACCGCTGGGTTCCACCGTTTCGTAGTGCTAGGATGATGGTAGACGAGGAAATTGCGATGGCGTAAAGCGCAAAATCTTCCTTGCTCAGAACCCAGCCGAGAACGATTTGAGCAGCAAGGCTGGCCGACTTGCTCGCTAAGGTGCCGAACGTCGCCCAGAGCATACCGTTGGTTACAAGACTCCGCATTGACGGAGAAGCGAAGCCTGCGAGAGAGGGAGACTTTGAACGAATCATATTCCTAATTTTTGGCCTAGCAATCAGCGGCGAATGCGATGCAGGCGGGGGAGTTCTGTAGGCGTAACACTCTAATCTCGCTTAGAACATCACTTCTCGGATCTTGTTGAAGTGGAGACGCGATCACACAATGGATCCTTTTATCTCTTTCCTAAGTTTCTCCCCGCTCAAGATCCGGACGGTTTCTTAGCCCAACTGGGCTCCTTAGCCTCAGCCAGTACCCTCATCAAACGCTACCTTCTTCTGTTCCTGTCCCTTCTGCGTTCCCTTGCGCCGGCAATTTCCTCCTCGAGCAGCATGCCTCGGGCTTCACATGGTACCTTCGTCGTCATTCCAACCTGCCTGTCTCCTGCTCGCCCTCACCACTGATCTATTACAGTCTCGCTTGCAGCAGGCCGGAGGTGCGCTGACCTCAAAATACGACTTCACGGAACGACTCGCGATTCGCCTGAAACCAGCCAATCGTAGTTCGCAATCCCGCCCGTAATGTCGTCGAAGCTTCAAATCCGAATAGTTCCTTTGCCCTCCTGGTATCGAGACATCGCCGCGGCTGGCCGTTCGGTTTGCCGGTATCCCACACGAGTTGCCCCTTGTAGACCACCTCGTCGGCGATTAGATGCGCTAAATCCTGAATCGTGATCTCTTTTCCCGTGCCGATATTGACCGGTTCATTGCCGTTATAGTGTTCGGCCGCCATCAAAATGGCGCGGGCCGCATCATCGACATAGAGAAACTCCCGCGAAGACGAACCATCTCCCCACAGGACGATTTGCGGGTCGCTTTTGGCCTGCGCCTCGACACATTTCCTGATGAGTGCCGGAATGACGTGCGATGTTTGCATGTCGAAGTTATCGCCCGGGCCATAGAGGTTTACGGGGAAGAGCACGATGGCGTTGAAACCATACTGCTGGCGATAGGCCTGAGCCTGGACAAGCATCATTTTTTTCGCGAGGCCATACGGAGCATTGGTTTCTTCCGGGTATCCGGACCACAGGTCGTCCTCCCGAAAGGGGACCGGGGTGAATTTCGGATAGGCGCAGATGGTGGCCAGCGCGACGAACTTCTCCAATCCTCTCTGGCGCCCCACCTCCATGAGTTGCGTGCCCATCATGAGGTTATCGTAAAAGAACCGGCCAGCATTGGCTTGATTGGCGCCGATGCCACCAACTCGTGCTGCCAAGTGCAACACGATATGCGGGGCCGCATCGTTATAGAGCCGCTGCACGGCGGCCATGTGTACCAAGTCATAGTCTGCGCTTCTGGGAATGCAAATATTCCGGCAACCCTTCTGTCGAAGTTGTGCAACGACGGCTGAACCCAGAAACCCCGCTCCGCCCGTGACGACGACCCGTTTTTCACTCCAGAAGTTCATGCGCACGGAGCTTTCCTCGTGCCTTCCAGTGTCTGACGCTCGGCACGCAGATCCGCCTCGACCATCATGCTCACAAGTTCTTCAAATGACACTTTCGGTTCCCATCCCAACGTCCGCTTGGCTTTGGACGCATCGCCGATCAAGAGGTCGACCTCCGTCGGCCGATAGTAGCGGGGGTCGATTTTGACGTATTGCTTCCAGTCTAAATCGAGATAACTAAAAGCACGGTCCAGAAATTCTGTCACCGTATGAGTCTCACCGGTCGCAATGACATAGTCGTCCGGCTGGTCGGCCTGCAACATCATCCACATGGCCTTGACGTAGTCACCCGCGAATCCCCAGTCACGCTTGGCTTCGAGATTGCCCAGGTACAGTTCGTTCTGCACTCCCAACTTGATTCGAGCTGCGGCACGGGTAATCTTGCGAGTCACAAAAGTTTCGCCGCGTCGCGGAGATTCATGATTGAAGAGGATTCCGCTGCAGGCAAAAAGATCGTATGCCTCCCGATAATTCACTGTGATCCAATGGGCATAGACTTTGGCGGCACCGTATGGACTGCGTGGGTAAAACGGAGTCGTTTCGCGTTGGGGAATGTCCTGGACCTTGCCGAACATTTCACTCGAGGAGGCTTGGTAGAAGCGGGGGGTGATCCCCGATTCTCTGATGGCTTCCAGAAGGCGAACGGTCCCCAGCGCCGTCACCTCAGCCGTGTATTCAGGAACATCGAAGCTCACGCGCACATGGCTCTGTGCGCCCAGATTATAGATTTCATCCGGCTGAATGATGCGCAGAATCCGATTGAGCGAACTGGCATCATTCAGATCTCCATAGACGAGCCGCAACCGTGCGTCCGGCACGTGAGGATCCTGATAGATGTCGTCGAGCCGGGCGGTGTTAAATGAGCTGGAACGACGGACAATTCCATGGACCTCGTAGCCTTTGGACAGCAACAACTCTGCCAGATACGACCCGTCTTGACCGCTGATGCCCGTGATCAGTGCTCTTTTCACTGCCTGTCATTCCTCCTTGAGAAAAAGGTCCTGAACCGGCGGGTACGCACAGGTGGATCCCAAACCGGAAAATTGATCCTTATCACAGTTGCACTCCGTGGTGTTAGTGCCTTCCGTCACCGTCCGGGGAACCATACAATAGATGTTGTATTCTGACGCACTCTCCGTCTCAGCGTGCATCAGGGTGTCGCACAAACTGACAAACAGCGGATGATTTTCGGCATTGACGTCGGCCTCCGTCGAAGGTACTGTGCCTCTGTCACGTTGATATTCCACCGGTCGAATGGACAGTGCTCACAGGTTTCATTCAGACTCGCCCCGTAAGGTCGGTCATTGCGCGTAACGCTGTCATTCAACCCCGATGTCCTTCCTCAACGTTTCGCCTCCTCGGTGAAAGCGCTGGCCGGACCCGCTCGTCTGGAGTGGTGGGGGCATGCGCGGGAACGGGCGCTATTTTCCGCGCTCCACTTACGCCAGCGATTTGGTGGTGGCTCGCTGTGTCGGAAGTACAGCATCGACGACACGCCCAACTTTTCCTTTTGCTCCAGCCGGTCGGCTGTGCTGCCTGCTCTACCTTGGTCTGTGCCTGCTGAAAACGGACAGCTCGAGGCCCTGCTCAAAGGCGTCGCCACGGTGTTCGGTTACACGTGGACGTGGGACCGCGAAGGCGCCTGTTGGCATGAGTCCCCGGATACGGGGGTCGCATGGCCGAAGCGGTTCTTCGCCGACATTCCTGTTCATCCCGGCAATCCCTATGGAGATATTCGTATTGCGTGGGAGGCGTCACGCTTTCAACATCTGGTGCTCCTGGCTGTCATGGTTCAGCGCGCTGATCCGGAGCTGCGCCTGGCCGCCGCGGCGCTGATTGAAGGACAGCTCGTCTCCTGGATCGAGGCGAACCCGTTTCTGACGGGCATCCACTACATCGCACCGACTGAATGCGCACTTCGCCTTCTTGCGGTTTGCCATACGTTGGATGTCATCCGGTCCCTGTTACCCGGCACTAGCGAAGCGTGGCCTGCCCTCCTGACCCTCATTGCCGGCCATGCCGAGCTGATTCGGAAGCGATTGTCCATTCGGTTG
Source organism: Nitrospira sp. (assembly GCA_049840695.1). Taxonomy (GTDB): domain Bacteria; phylum Nitrospirota; class Nitrospiria; order Nitrospirales; family Nitrospiraceae; genus Nitrospira_A. The sequence continues at coordinate 207,576 of JASGJV010000009.1, read as the reverse complement.
ATCACGCCTCATGACACACTCGCGGCCGCAGTGGCATTGATCTATGCCGGCACGTTGTTCCCTGAGATGGATATGGCCGAGCGGTGGCTGGCGTTTGGCCTGTATCTCCTGGAGGAGGAAACTCCTCGGCACATCAGCCATGATGGCGGCAGTCAGGAACAGAGCATAGGGTATCTGCAGTTCTCCACAGATCTGTACGGAATGGTGTTGGCGCTTCTGGATCACCGGAAATTGTCTGTTTCAGAAAAGATTCGCCAGGTGTTCGCTCGAAGCCTTGAGTTTCTGAGTGAGTTCCGCAATTCGTTCGACGGCAGTCTCCCGCCTATCGGGGACGGCGAGCATGAGTGTGCCTTGTCTTCCTCTATGCATTTCATGCATCCCACCAAAGCACACGCTCCCGGTTTGGCAAGTTTTCATCTCTCGGGGTATTCGATTATTCGTGGCCGTAGACACGAAAAGGCGATTTTCGACCATGGCGCGATAGGTATAGCCCCGCGATTTACGCACGGTCATGCTGATGCCCTGTCCCTGCTACTGCAAGTCGGCACGCACAATGTGTTGATAGACCCCGGTACCTATACTTTCACGAGTCATGAGGAGTGGCGGAGGTATTTTCGCGGCACACGCGCTCACAATACGGTGACGATCGATGGATTAGACCAGGCGGTCCCAGACGGACACCTGGCTTGGTCGAAGCCCTTCGACACACATCTTGTTTACAAAGATGAGACGCCAGAAGGAAAAATGACCGTCATTGCAAGGCATTACGGCTATAAGGATCGCGTAGGCGTGACGCATTTGCGAGGAGTCTCTTATGAACCGACCGGCTCCTGGATGGTTTGGGATTGGCTAACGGGAACCGGCACACACCATGTTGAACTCAATTGGCACTTAGGGTGCCGGCCCATTCCCGTGGAGGGGGGCTATCGCCTGGAAGGGTGTGAGCTCCCGCTCCTGCTCACCGTTGAAGGAGGAACGAGTACGCTGTGTGAGGGGAGTATACAACCGGTAGCTGGGTGGGCCTCGAATCAGTACGGTTCAAAACATCCGATTTCGACGTTACGAGTCGAATACACCGGTCCGGTCCCACATGAATTCATGACTCGTTTACGCATCGTCGGATAGTCGGGATCGCCCTTCCTTGAGGTGACGGGGCCTCCAGGCCGTTTACGAATGACGTAGAGGATCCTATGGGACGGAATGCCGTATTGCTCACCGTTGTACGAGCAGTGCCTCGAGATGTTCTACGATCCGCACGGCCGTTTTCCCGTCCCACATGGGTGGAATGCCGCCCTTCTTCCACTCCCCTGCCATCAATCGTTGCAGCGCGGGGCGGAGTTTCGCTGGGTCCGTGCCGATCAGTTCATTGGTGCCGATTGTCACCGTTTCTGGCCGTTCGGTGTTATCCCGCAAGGTCAGACAGGGAACGCCCAGCACGGTCGTCTCCTCCGTGATGCCGCCTGAATCGGTAATCACTCCGCGGGCATGCTTCACCAAGTAGTTGAACTCGAGATACCCTAACGGATCGACATAGTGCATCGACGGAAGCGCCTGCCCTGATTCACGGAGATTCTTGGCGGTTCGAGGATGAACCGGAAACACCACCGGTAAACCTTGTGTCCCCTCCGCAATGGCCCGTAACAGTCCGAGCAACTGCTGCTCGCCGTCCACGTTTGCCGGACGATGCAGAGTGACGACAAAGTAGTGATTGGGTTTGAGCGCGAGGGAACTCCAACAGGCCGGGGGGCGCAACCGTTCCGCATGTTTGAGCAGCGTGTCGATCATGGTATTCCCGACGAAAAAAATACGGTTGTCTGTGATCCCTGCCCGGCGCAAATTCTCGTTGGCCGTTTCGCTCGTGGTGAAGAACCAGTTGGTGATGGAATCCGTGACGACGCGGTTGATCTCCTCCGGCATCGTCCAATCGTTCGAGCGGATGCCTCCTTCCACATGGGCTACGGGAATCCCCATCTTGCGGGCGACGATCGAACAGGCCATGGTCGAGGTCACGTCTCCGACAACCAAGCAGAGATGGCTCTTGTCTTTGGCCAGAACTTTCTCGTAGTTCACCATAATGGCCGCCGTTTGTTCGGCTTGCGTGCCAGACCCGACTTCCAGATTAATATCTGGATCGGGGATGCCCAATTCCTCGAAAAAGCTGCCCGACATGGCACGGTCGTAGTGCTGCCCTGTATGGATGAGTCGAAATCGAAGGTGGCTTCCACGCGACCGTGCGGCATTCAGCGCGTCGATGATCGGCGCAATTTTCATGAAATTCGGGCGTGCTCCGGCAATGAGATCGATGCGTGTCATGGCATGGTTTCCTGTAGGGCGGCGGACGGTGGATGCTCGACCAGTTCATTACATAACGAACCTTGGTCGATCCGTCAACAAAAACGACTCGAAGCCGAGCAGCACGGAGAATTGAGGAAAGGTCTCACCGAGCGATGAAGCATGCCGACACAGGCACAGAGGCTGGCACGCATGCCGATTGCCATTCGAGAGTGGCTACTCTTTTTCCACCAGCCGCCACCCCTGTTTTTGCACACAGCGTTCGGTGGCCTGGATGATCAGGAGCTGAATGCCCTGCTGCAGTTTAGGGTCACGCATGGTGTCGGCCTGACACTTGTTATAGTCCAGGGTGAACTGATCCTTCGGCCGATTGGGGTGAACCCATTCGGCACTGCTACAACCGGCCGAAAAGGCACAGAGTAGGAGAACAAATACCGGACGAGTGAGACCAGTCATGAGGCGCCTCATATGTGAGCGGTCAGACGGCAGCGGAATCAGCGAGGGAAGATAAACCCGCGAGGTGAAGGCGCGTCAAGCCGAAGGTCGTGTTGGGATCATATGGCCTAGGGCACCGGCAGGGTAAACGTCACTTCCGTCCCGCGCTCGTTGTAGGTCAGATCGGGGAAAAACGCCTTGGCGAGAAAGACCCCCCGGCCGTTGGCATGATGACTGTCGCAGGGTTGTTGAGGTGTTGCCACATAGCTATTCCAGGCAAAGCCTTTTCCCTCATCCGTGATCGCATATCGGAGGCGCCGGCGAGCTTTGTCATACGAAGCCTGGACCACAACACGCCGTCTGGCGAACCGCGGATGGCGGCGGCGCTCCGCGATCAGCGTCTCAAACTGGTCGGTGTTCAACGCCTCGTGTTTTTCCTGGTATAGGATTTCGAGACTGCCATGTTCCACAGCGTTGACGATGAGTTCGACCAACGTGGTGCGAAGGTGCAAGCGCTGCATTTCGGGAAGCGTCAGGGCGGTCTGTTGAATCAACCAGGTCACACAGGCCTCGACATGATCCGGATTGGTGCCTAACACCAGACGGTAGTCCACCTGTTCGATGCCAGGGACGTTTTCGATGGTCAACGGAATATGCCCCAGCGCGCGATCCAGCACCAAGCCCAGTTCTCCCACGAGCAGTGGCTTCCGTAGGTAGTCTCTAGCTCCTGCTCGTACCACATCCAGAATCGTGTCAACGTCGCCCGGCTCACCGGTCGCAAGGATGACGGTTTTCGGGGAACGTGTGCGGAGTTCGCGGATCAACGAAAGACCGCCCTGGTCAGCCGAGAACAGGTCAGTCATGAGAATATCGGGTGCCGCCATATCAATCATGGCGAAGGCCACTTGCGGATCGGGTGCGGTGATGACGGAGATCCCACGGAGTTTGCCCTCCTCCATGGCCATTGCCCAGGTCTCGGCAGAGGCATCGACGACCAGCATCGTGGGCGATGCGGCGTGGCCAGTCATGAGGGAAATCCCTTTTGCATGATCTCAACCAGCGCGGCAGTCAGACGTTCGACCGCTGCCCGAGTCTGTTCAGCCAGCGCCGGAATCTCCTGCACGGCGGCCTTTCGGGCGGCTTCCTCAAGATGTGTGGCTGCGGCGACAGCGGGACGCGCACAAAATTCCATGGCCGCCCCTTTTAATTTGTGGGCCTCCTTGACCAGCACCGGAAGATCCTGGGCGGACAGAGCCTGTTGAAGGTCATCGAGTGCCTGTCCCGAGCGTTCGACGAAGAGGCCGGCAAGGGTGAGAAAGAGATCCTGGTCTCCGTCGAAGCGATCCAAGGCAGCAGCCAGGTCCATGACCGGTGGCGTTTCCATCACGCCCTCTCCTTTTGGTCCGTCACATTGTCCAGCATCTCCAACCCCAGCAGTGCGACGTCATCGGGGAAACTCTCCCCCGCCAGCCACTGCCGCGCCGTGTCCATGGTGTCGGCGATGCTTTGTCCAAGACTGTGGCTCCGGTGCGCTTCCAGTGTCGCTTGGAGGCGGTCTCGTCCCCAGAGTTCCCCTGTCGGCGAAGGGGCCTCATAGATGCCGTCGCTTAGCAAATAGAGACGATCCAGCGACAGCAGCGGGGTACGCATGCTTTCAAAGACGCTTTGCGGGTCGAATCCCAGGGGAAGACTCGCCATGGACAACCATCGCGAACTCATTGCCGGCTGCCTGCAGAAACGCCCCGCTATGACCGGCAGTGGCGTAGGACAACATGCGTGAGGAGATGTCCAGACGCCCCACCCATAACGTGAAATATTCTCCGTCTTGCGTCAGCGGAAACACACGATTCGCTTCGGTAACAATGGCTCCCGGATCAAAACTTCCGACCACTTTCGCCAGATTGTCTTCACGCAGGAAACTCATGAGTCCGACGGCGCGCAGGGCGGCGGCCACCCCGTGACCCGATGCGTCGAGAATGTATAACCCGAGCGCATCAGTTCCCCATGAGCACACTTGAAACAAGTCGCCACCCAGGGCGAGAGACGGCTGGTAGGCCCACTGCATACTGACGCCCGCGGCCGGCATGCCGGGCAGGGGTAGTTGCGCCCGGACGAAATCCGCGGCGGATTGCAGCTCGCTTTCCAACTCGGATTGTTTCGCGGACAGAAGACGGTGGGAGCGATCGAGGTCATCGCGCGTATGTTCGATTTCACGCACCAGCGCGCTCGACCGAAGGCTCGCTTGCATCCGCGCCAGTACTTCCTGCTTGCTCGCCGCTTTGCTCAGAAAATCATCAGCCCCGCGGGAGAGCCCTTCTGCGATCTGTTCAGGCCGGTCGTGGGCCGTCATGAGCACGACCTGGCTGGATTTCAACTCAGGATCCGCGCGGATCGCTTCGCAAACACTGGGGCCATCCATTCCCGGCATCATCCAATCCAAGATCACCAAATCCGGCCGGTGAACGCGGATGGCGGTCAAGCCGGTGGTTCCGTCGCCGGCCTCAATGACCCGGTACCCCAAGCGTTTCAATCGCCCGGCCATCCCGGTCCGGGTGATCTCGTCGTCATCGACGAGAAGGATGACCGGCGTCGGCTTCACGGTGCTGTTAGTGGCGGATTGTGGCTCGATATGTCGTGCGGGTTCAGCCACGTGTCATGCTCCTGATGTGTCCCCTACCCGGCTGTAGGCAACCGGCAAGCAGCCAGTGCGTCCTGCTCCGAATGGTAAACCGGCAGCAATTGATGCAAATTCGCCAGGGTCAGGATTTCTTTGACGTAACTCTGAGGATTCAGGAGACCGATTGTGCTCTGGGTCGCGCTGAGGCGTTGCGTCAATAACGCCAGTGTTCCGAGCGCCGAGCTGTCGAGAAACCGCACACCCTGCATGTTCAAAATCAGATGACGGACGCCGCTGTCTTTGCTGCGTTCCACCGATGCTTTGAACGCGGCTCGATTCGGCGTACGTCAGTTCGCCCACCAAGTCGAGGATGACGGACTCCCCGATTCGCCGTTCAGTAATCTGCATGCCCGCTTCCTTTCATCTCGAGAAAAGGAGGGTCATGCGCTTTTCTTCGCTGCGGGAACAGACGATTCGATCAGCGGAATGGTCTTGTGCAGGTTGGCAAGCTCGATGATCTGCCGCACCGTCGCCTGAGGATAGGCCAACGACAAGGAGCGTTTTTCGGCCTGCAGCTGCCGATGGGAAATCATCAGGAGTCCCAATGCGGCGCTGTCGAGGAACGCCACCTGCGACAGATCGATGACGATGTGTTCCATCGGATCCACGCTGACCGACTTGAGCATTTCCTGAAACGGCTTCCGCTGGGTATAGGTAAAGTTGCCTTCCAGTTTTAAGGTTACTTTATGGTTATGGACTTCACTGGTGATTTTCATGTCAGCTCCTCTGAATGCAAAAGGTGAACAACTAGGCACGGGTGACTTGGCTCAAAATGGTGGCGTCGAGGTTTCCCGGCGGTCAGACGGCTCTGCTACACCGGTTTGATGGCTTTCTTCGGCCCGCCGTACTCCCACGCGCGACGCTTCTTCTTGGGCATGGCAACTGACCAACTCGTCGTGACAATGGGCAGAGAGGATCGCGTGTCGCATTTCTTCTTCGGAATGGGTTCGTAAAGGGATAGTTCATCGTTTCAGCCCCGATACCAGACAAACAGCAGCAAATACACGAGGTATGCTGTGATCATTGTGCCGCTAAACGTCCAGATGAGGGCGTTCCCCATTCGACGGTGCGTGGTCATGCCCGCAACCATAGCGCCTACACTGCCGAACCGCAGGCGATGAAGCCCCATGTAGAGGTTATATGCTCCCAGGCCGATAGTCGTTATCGCCAGGATCATGTGCGTGACGAAGAGCGGGACATAGAGCGACCAATAGGCCCGTTCAGGGCCTTGGAACGACTCTCGGCCGAACATGAATTGTTTGAGGACATAGGCCACCAGCCAAATTCCAACGATCGTGCATCCCACAATCATGCGGTGGGAATGATGCGAGACATTATGCGACTTCGCCGCTTTGACACCGGCTAATACGACCAGATAGGCAACCGTCAGGCTGGACAGGACGAGGTACCAAAGGAAAGTTTTGACATCCATGATCGTCCCTGAGCTACGCGTGGAATCGACCGGAATCTTGTGTCGCTCCGGGTTCGAATACACCTGCACCTTCACTTATCGGTCGTCGTCACGTGTTTCTTGAGGAGACCCGAATCGATGGGAGGTAGAGAGGAACTCAGGGATAGGATAGGCGGGAGCACCGTAGGGTTCTGAAACTCTTTTCCGACTTCGGCCGCTTCCGCGGCAGGCCAGTTTTCCTTCGCTGTCGAAGAACTTTACAACATCTCGTGCTTCTGTATCGGTTCATCTGACAAGAAGAAGATCCATCAGGAGAGTGACCGAGGGGGGTAGACCGCCTGCTCGGGGCCTTAGGGCCTTGCTTAGAGAGCCGGAGGCCCCTGATTCGCCAGGACTGAATCCAGGGACGAGTCGGTCAGGTTTTTCTCGAGCACAATGATTTCTACCCGTCTATTCTTCGTCCGGCCCTCGGGAGTGTCGTTGGTGGCGACGGGTTTGGAGTCGGCAAAGCCCGTGGCGGAAAGATGCGTAATGGGGACTTCATTGAGTTCGGAGAAGATCCGGACCACCATGACTGCCCGCACGGCCGAGAGTTCCCAATTGGAAGGAAATTGAGCCGTTCGGATCGGCACATTGTCCGTATGGCCGAGCACACGGATATGGCGATCCATTTCAATGAGGATCTGGGCCAGCGATTTCAGGAACGGAAGCGCTTCGGGACGGACGCGCGCTTCCCCGCTGCCAAAGAGAATGGATTCCGGCAGGGAGATCATGATGGTCCCGTTTCCGGTTTCTATGATTTTGATGTCGAGCATTTCCAGCGCAAGGGACGGATGAATCTTCTTGATGACTTCTTTCATGCGCCGAATAACCGGGTCGTTTGGGCTGGACATGTCGGTATTGATCATCGTCGGCTTAGAGTCGCCGACAGCGAAGGGCAGCCGGCTGGAAGGCGTGCTATTCACTGGATTCAACGCTGCTTTGATGGAATCACTGACCGTTCGATATTTGCCTTCATTCACAGACGAGACGGAATACATGACCACGAAGAAGGCGAACAGCAGCGTGATGAAGTCCGCGTAGGACACCAGCCAGCGTTCGTGATTTTCATGTTCTTCGTGCTTTTTCTTCGCCATGGCCAACCTTTGCGGGCTATGCGGCACTCATGCAGATGCCCCGTGTGGATGTGACCGGGCGGCGACTGCGAAATGACGCATCACTTTTTCTCTTCCTTAGAGCGCTCGTGGGGAGGGAGGAAACTTTCGAGTTTCTCTTGGAGGAGACGAGGATTTTCGCCCTGAGCCAGACCGACCAGTCCCATGATTACCATCGTACGAAGCCCGGCTTCTTCCTTCAATTTGAACTTCATCTTGTTGGCGATGGGGAGAAAAAACAGGTTGGCGAGTCCAACGCCATATACCGTCGCTACGAATGCCACTGCGATACCACCGCCGAGTTTCGACGGATCGGCAAGATTTTCCATGACATGAATCAAACCGAGCACGGCGCCCAAGATACCGACCGTCGGCGCGTATCCACCAGCGGCTTCCCAGACCTTCGCCCCATGGAGGCCTTCTTCTTCATGATGCTCGACTTCGATTTCCAGGATTTCCTGCAGCAATTTGGGATCCGTTCCGTCGACGATCAGCTGAATCCCCTTCTTAAAAAACGGGTCGTGGAGATCCTTCAGTTTGCCTTCCAGTGCGAGTAACCCCTGTTTGCGCGCGACGTTGGCAAGATCGAGAATTTGAGTGATCGTGCCCTTCATATCGTGCGGAGGGTTCGTAATGACGAGAGCGGCGCCGCTCGCCGCCTTGATGACGACGGACAGAGGGTTCTGCACACAACAGGCACCGAAGGTACCCCCGGCGACGATGATAAACGCCGTCAATTGGAGGATGGATCCAAGATGGCCCCCTTCGAGTGCTTGCCCCCCGATGATCGAGCCGAGGGCTACGACTATGCCTATGATTGTGGCGATATCCACAGTTCAGTTACCTCACCAACGCCTGGCACTGTGGCCTCCGCCATCTACCTAGAATGGTGGGCTTGCGCACGCGGCAACTGCTTTGATAGCGTGCAGCCGAATCACACACGTTTTTCATGGAGGTGTTCTTGTGGGCCCTGCCGATAGTTTGATCCTCGATGCCAAACAGGCCATCCTCAATGAACAGCACCGCAAATTTCAGGTCTTGCAGAACGAAGGCCGCTGGACTGAAGCCATGCAACAGTTTCATGTCACCCTAAACTGCGCGTCCGATGTTCTCGCAGAGTCGCTTCAGCTGCTGGAACGGGTCCTCGACGCACGGAACGGCCGAGGACCCTCCTTGCCTGATTCGACCGATTCTCCCCGAACCTGATACTTGCTCTATCTCCTGCAGAAGGCAGCCTTCACCGTCCTGCCCGTCTTGCTTATGCTGCTTCCCTGGCCAGCAGGAGCCGGCTGAGATCCACCAAGATCAGAAGCCGGTCATCGATCCGCCCTACTCCCTGTGTGAACTCCGCCCCGGCCATGGTGCCGACTGAGGGCGGTGGTTCGATCGCACTCTTCGGCACGCGCAAGACTTCCTCCACTGAATCCACGATCAGCCCGACCAATCGTGCCTGTACTGACACGACCACGATGCGGGTCTGGGTGGTCTGTTGCGCCCCAGTGAGGCCAAAGAGTTTGCGGAGATCCAGAACAGGAATGATGCGACCCCTCAGATTAATGACCCCTTCCACATAGGGAGGGGTTTTGGGCACTCGCGTCACTTCCACGATCCGGTTGATTTCCTGCACGCTCAAGACATCCACCGCAAATTCTTCACTGCCGATCAGGCAGATCACGAACTGCAGCAGATCTTCAGCAGACTTCTCGATCAGGCGGTCCGCAGGGTTGTCTGCGGCCGCCTGGATGTGAGATTGCACTTGTTGTTCAGTCGCACTCATGCTGGGCTCCTTCTCGTGGATGGCTGCTTATAGCTTGAACCCACCCACGATCCCCTGCAATTCGACCGCCAACTGGCTCAGGTCCTGACTGGCCTTCGCCGACTCATGAGCGCCCGACGAAGACTCTTTCGTCACCTTCGCCACGTTTTCGATGTCGCTGGCAATTTGCTGCGTCGCTACCGATTGCTCTTCGGAAGCCACAGCAATCTGCCGGATCATATCGGCGCTTTCCGACACCATCCGCACGATCTGGGAGAGGGCTTCGCCGGTCTTGTTGACCAGGTCCACACCCGCCGTGACTTTCTGCGTGCCCTGCTGCATCGAATCGACGGCTCCCCGCGTATCCTGTTGGATCTGGCGGATCATATCGCCGATTTCCTTCGTGGCTTTAGTCGTCCGCTCTGCGAGCTTTCTGACTTCATCCGCAACGACGGCGAATCCACGACCCTGTTCGCCGGCTCGCGCCGCTTCGATCGCGGCGTTTAAGGCCAGCAAGTTGGTCTGGTCGGCGATGTCCTCGATCGTGCGGACGATTTCGCCGATTTGATCGGATGACTTGCCGAGATCAGAGATGATGGTTGCCGAGTTCGACACCGCCTCGGACAACTGCTGCATCCCGGAAATGGTGCTCGACACGACCGTTCCACCCTCTTGCGCCGTCTTGACCGTATCCTGTGCCAAGCTGGCGGCCTTTCCGGAATTCTGTGCAACCTGTCCCACCGTAGCGTTCATTTCTTCCACTGCGGCGGCCGTCTGTGAGGCACGCGAGGTCAAGGTATCGGTGCCCTTTGAGATCTCCTCGGCGGTCGCCGACAACTCAACAGAGGCGGACGCGACCTTATCTGTCACGTGTGCCACCTTCTTGATCATGTGCTGCAACTTCTCGATGAATTCGTTGAAGTACTGGCCCATTTGCGCGATTTCGTCGTGGCCCTCGGCCGGCACGCGTTTCGTAAGATCGCCTTCGCCTTTGGCGATGTCGCGCGAGATCTCGCTCATCTTGGCCATCGGCTGCAAGACGATATTGCGGAGCAACAGATACATCACAACAAGAATAATGGCGACAATGGCGCCCATTAATCCGCCCGTTTGCCACATGGAGCGATTCGACAAGGCAATCGCTTCGGTCATTGGCACCGACATGCTCAACATACCCAGCACGTCGCCGACCTGATTGTTGGTATGGCAGCCCAGGCAGGCGGTCGAGGATGCTTTATCCACGGTGGCACGACGGAACGTGGGCACGCCGTTGACTTCGTCCCGACGCGCATAGGATTCGGCGCCGCTCATGATCGCCCGGATCGCCTCATTCTCAAAATTGTCTTTTGGCGTATTGGACGGGTTCATGGGGTTCTGGCTGATGAGGCGCACGGTGTACAAGCCGGTGCGGTTGGCCTCCTCACCCATTTCTCGAACGGCGGTTGCGGGGAAGGGGATCGCATCGGCCATACCCGAATGGTCTTTGACCACCTGGATTTCATTACCAGCCTTAGACTTCTTGATCTTGGCGACGTAATTCTGTGTGATATAGGCACGGCTGATCATGATCTGTGTGGCGACGACATTGGCCCGCCCGGTCAACATCGTGTCCATCTTCGTTTCTTCCTGCTGATAGAGGACTCCAAGTCCAAGCGAGATTACCAACAGGGCTACCGCTGAAATCGATATAATGAATTTCGGCCCAATCGACATGTGCTTCATCATGCCCCCCATAACTCCTCCTCCTACCCTTCCTTGTGTGAACGGTTGATTGACGATATCCTCACACCATATTCATGAGCTCGCCGATGACTTTTGAAAGCGACACCACCTTCTCTGCACATCCTGCTTCGGCAACGGCTTTCGGCATGCCGTATACAACACTCGACGCCTCGTCCTGCGCCACGGTTCGACCTCCTGCTGCCTTGATGGCCTTCATCCCATCCAGTCCGTCATGCCCCATTCCGGTCAAAATCACTCCGATGCTCCGTTCTCCAAACAGCGCGGCGACGGATTGCAGCATGATGTCGACGGACGGCGAATGGGCATGCTTTTCGTAGTTGGGCGACAATTTCACCACTGAGGTCGTAATAGATTTCTTCACAACCCTGAATTGCATCCCGCCCGGAGCAACTAGCACCCGGCCCGCTTTCACCTCATCTCCGTCAACCGCCTCCCGTACTTCCAACGCGCACAAATTGTTCAGACGTTCAGCGAACGGTTTGGTAAAGGTACTCGGCATGTGTTGCACGATCACAATGCCGGCCGGACAATCGGCAGGAATGGTCGGGACAATCTCAAACAAGGCCTGGGGACCACCCGTGGAACATCCGATCGCAATAAGTTTCGTGCCGCGCGTCACGGAGACCGATCGGCTACTCAGCGCTTTGGGTGCAGGCACTGCGAGTTTCGGTGCTCCCGTAACATTCAGTCGTTTCAGTTTGCTGCCCGCATATCTGGCAGCGAGCACCTTCGGAACCAGGATTTTCTGAATGTCTGCGATTTTTGAGGCCACGCCGTCCAGGTGCTTGGGAATAAAATCCACGGCCCCCCACTCCAACGCCTGCAAGGTCTCGTGAGCGCCTTCGACTGTCACTGAACTCACCATGATGACCGGGACGGGATTGTTGGTCATGATCTGTTGAAGCGCCTGAAGCCCAGTCATACCCGGCATTTCCACATCCATGGTGACGACGTCCGGCCTGAGCTGTTGAACCTGTTGAACCGCCTCCTCGCCGTTGCGTGCGACTCCTACCACCTGAATCTGTTTGCCCTCTTCCAGCATCGTGGTCAGACTTTTCCGCATGAAGGCGGAATCGTCAACTACCAAGACGCGAACCGGGTTCGCGACGCTCTGCGGCTGTGTGAGTGGGAGTGCCATAAGATCTTTAGCGATACATCGGCCGTCTCTGGCAAAAGCTTGAATCAGCCATCACCATGGCGACATGGCCTGCGGCGGGACTCAGGCCGCTTTTTTCACATTGACGTTAGGATTGTGAATGTAGAGCGCCAGTTTCTCGCCCAGCATCTTTGCGTCAAACTTGGTAATGTAATCTGTCGCGCCGACCGACCGTCCCTTTTCCATGTTGCAAGCACCGGTTAGTGAGGAGTGCAGCATTACCGGCAGGTGTGCCAGCCTCGGATCAGCCCGAATGTGTTTGGTCAGGGTGAAGCCGTCCATCTCGGGCATCTCGATGTCACTGAGAATGCACTGGATCTGATCCACTTGGTCTTTGCCTTCAGCGGTGGCTTGATCTGCTAACGCTTGCAACTTTTGCCAGGCTTCTCCCCCAGTCGTGGCAATCACATACGACATCGAGAGGCGGTCCAAGGCCTTTCGAATCTGCATGCGAGCCACCGATGAATCATCGGCGAACAAGACGCATTTCGATCGCAGTTCGGGGGCGATGGTCATACAGGCGAAGACATCGTCGTCCGTGCGGGGGCAAATATCGTTCAAAACTTTTTCCACATCGAGAATCAGAACCATCCGACCGTCTTCCAGCATCGTGACGGCGGTGACGGCCCCCTTGTTGTTTTCCCGGACAATCGCCGGGGGGGTCTTGATCGCCGACCAGGAAAAGCGAATGATGCGATCCACGCCGGCGACGAGAAATCCCTGCAAGCTGCCGTTATATTCGGAGACAATCAGGTACGGGTTCCCTCCGGGAGCCCGGTTGGCCTGCCCCTCAGTTTCCAGGCCCAGGCCCAAACTCCGCTTGAGGCCGACGACGGGAACCATGATGCCCCGGATATTTGCCATGCCGACGATACGGCTGTCGGCTTCCGGAATCTGGGTCAGCTCCGGCAACTTCATTACCTCACGGACCTTGAAGACATTGATGCCGAAAATTTCGTTCGTACCGAGCTTGAACAGCAGCAACTCCATCTGGTTTGCGCCGGCTAGTCTGGTCCTAGCATCGATTTCATTAATCAGTGTGGACATACTTCCTCCGATCTCGCGCGTCTCTGTTCATCGAGGATTCTTTGACACCAGCCTGCCGTTTTAGACCAGGACATACGCCCTTGAGTCAGGCAGCGATACCCGGGTTGTGCCAAGCTTGAGCATTTTGAACCAACTCTGAGGTATCCAGAATGAGCACCACCTTGCCCTCGCCGGTGATCGTGGCTCCTGATACGCCTTTGACGGTTTCCAGATAATCCCAGATCGACTTGATGACCACTTCCTCCTGGGATCGCAATTCGTCAACGACCACTCCCACTCGACGGTCGCCCAATGCCGCCACGACCACGTAAAAGCGTTCGCGATTGGAGTCCGTCGGAATATCGAATTCTTGCGCCAGACGAATAAGTGGCAGCACCCTGTCACGCAGGTGCAGGACTTCACGCCCGTTGATCGTCTTGATCTCAGAGCGAGAAATGCGCACGGCTTCGATGACGGTGCTCAACGGGATGGCGAAAATCGAGCGTTCGACTTCCACCATCAAGGCCTGAATAATAGCGATCGTGAGCGGCAGCTTGATAATGATCTGGCTGCCCTTCCCCGGCTCGGACTCCAGATCCACGCTCCCGTTAATTTTTCGGATATTCGTGCGGACCACGTCCATGCCGACGCCACGTCCGGAGACATCCGTCACTTTTTCGGCGGTGCTGAATCCCGGCAGGAAAATCAGATTGAGAATTTCACGGTGCTCCATCGTCGCGAGTTCGGCTTCGCTGATCAGGCCTTTAGCCAAGGCCTTCTCCTTGACCTTATCCACCTGAATCCCCCGCCCGTCGTCGTTGATCCGAATGACGATGCTGTTGCCTTCTTGGCTCGCGGCAATGGTCAGGTGGCCTTCCCCCGCTTTGCCTTTCGACTGGCGTTCGGCCGGGGTTTCGATCCCGTGGTCGATCGCGTTGCGCACCAGGTGCACGAGGGGGTCGCCGATCTCGTCGGCCACGGACTTATCCAGCTCCGTTTCTTCGCCGCGCATTTCCAGATGGACCTGTTTGTTCAGCTTTTGCGAGAGGTCGCGCACCATGCGAGGCAGCTTGGCGAACACTTTTTTGATCGGGAGCATGCGGGTTTTCATCACAGCCAGCTGCAAGTCGGTCGTCACCAAGTTGAGCTGCGCGAGGGTTTCGCTTAATACACGAACCTGTGGATCAGATTCATGCTGCTGTTCCAATTGTGTGCCGATCTTGATGAGACGGTTGCGCCCAAGGACCAGCTCTCCGACCAGATTCATCACGCTGTCAAGACGCTTCGTTTCCACGCGAATGGTGGCATCTTCCTCCACCGGCTTCGGTTGTTTTTCCTGTTTGTGCAGCGCCTGGTCGAGGGCTCGCTCGGTAATGGCTTTGGCCTGGAGCAAGATTTCGCCCAGTGGCGTCTTCGGTTCCGGTTGATGCTGTTGCGCCGTGAGCGCATCGAGGACCTGTTCTTTGGAGGCGAGCCCGTCGTTCACCAGAATTTCACCCAGGGTCTGTGGAGCGGCGACAGGAGCGGCCATCACAGGTGTGGGCGATACGCCTTCGACCTTGGGCGGCGCGACGGCTTCTGTCTGGGCGCTTACCGGCGTTGCGGCGACCGTGTTTCCGTTGAGAATATCGTCAAGTTTTTCGGCAATCGACGCGGTGGCGACATGACTGTCGGTACCCGATTCCCGAATATCGGCCATGATCGCCTTAATCACATCGATGGTTTCAAGAATGATGCCGATGATGGCCGGGTTCACGGCCATCTCGCCTTGGCGCAGTTTGTTCAGAATATTTTCCCCACGATGGGCGACGTCCACCAGATGGTTGAAGCCGAGGAAGCCGGCCGACCCCTTCATGCTATGCATCGCGCGGAAGATCTCATTGAGGAGATCGGTATTATTGGGATCTGACTCCAGCGTCACGAAGCGCTGGTCCAGCACTTCCAGCATCTCGTTGGACTCAGTCAAAAAGTCATTGAGAATTTCCTGCATTTCATCGCTCATTGCCCACCTCAGTTAAACCCGAATTGCTTGAGGATTTCGTCGGCCAAGTCCTGATTCATGGATGTATTCTTGGTCGCTTCCAATTGCTTCAGCATCTCGCTCGCTTTGTCCTGTTCTTTTTTTGCCGCCTGCTTTTGGTAAGGGCCGAACACGACCACGAGCTGTAACAGTTTATGTTCGACTTCTTGCAGGATGGTGACCAGCTTATTCACGCTCTGCGCCACCAGATCCTGGAATGACAATGCCGTCATGATATCGAGCAGGCGTTTGTCATCGGCTCCTATGGAACTGCCGATGGTTTGCATCTGCTGGACAAGGGCAGGTGCGGCTTGGGTTTTCTGTAAGACAAGCGTCAGGTCATTGATCAGACTGCTGACTTTCCGGTGGTTGTCCTGAATGGCCTCGACTTCAAGCATGACTCTATGGGTGCCCTGTTCGGTCATGGTCTTGAGATTGGTGAGGTGCGTCAATGCTTGCGGCAGCTGCTCGGTTGACGTGCTGACCGGCGTACTGAATTCGGACAACGTCTTCATCGTGGTATCGATAAAGCGGGCCAATTCTCCGAGCTCCTCGTAAAGCTTGGCATTGGGGGCTTTGTCTTCCTGCTCTGATTCACTGATCGCTGGTTGCGACTGGGCCGCCGCGCGTGGTTGTGCCATCGTCCCCCCCCACCGGTTAAGTGCCGCCTATTTGAAAATCTTGTTGATTTTGTCTTGCATCGTCTCTGCGGTGAACGGTTTCACGACGTAATTGCTGACGCCGGCCTGGACGGCCTCCATGAGGTTTTCCTTCTGGGCTTCGGCCGTGACCATCAGGACCGGAATCTTCTTGAGCGATTCATCCGCCCGGATGGCTCGCAGCATGTCGATGCCCATCATGACCGGCATGTTCCAATCGGACACCACGAAGCCATACGTATCGGCCTTGAGTTTGGTCAATGCTTCCTGACCGTTTTCGGCTTCTTCCAGGTTGTTGAAACCAAGCTGTTTCAAGATGTTCTTGACGATTCGCCGCATGGTGGACATGTCATCGACAACGAGAATCTTCATATTTGGATCAGCCGGCATAGGTCCTCCTTAGTGTTTCTCATGAATGACTGAACGGCCCGCATGAATGGTTTTGAAATGTCCTGCTGCGTCGTGCAGGGTCTCGGAAAATCCGATCATCAAGTAGCCTTTCGGACGAAGGGCATCACGCAGATCGGAGACGATCTGCGCCTTGGCTTTTTCGTCGAAATAGATGAGGCAGTTGCGGCAAAAAATGATATCGATGCCACGGATGAGTTTCAGTCTCGGTCGGTCGTACAAATTGACGTTCATGAACCGCACCATATCCTTCACCGGCTGGCACAGCGTCTGTTCCTCTTTCTTGCCGGTGAAGTAGCGCGCGAGCATCGCCGGAGGAACCTTACGCAACGAATGGGATGAATAGGTGGCTTTCCGGGCGATGTTCAGAACATTCTCACTGATGTCGGTTGCGAGGATATCGATCGTCCAGCCGGACAGCGGAGGATAGTCGCGCAGCAGCAGCGCCAAGGTATAAGGTTCGTCTCCGGTCGAGCAGGCGGCGCTCCAGATCCGCAGTTGTTTCGTCTGAGCGTTCGTTTTCATGACTTCCGGAATCATGACCTTCATGAAACTATCGAGCTGGGCTTCATCGCGGAAAAAGTAGGTTTCATTCGTGGTGATGACCGTATAGAGCTCGGTGATTTCGCGGTCCCGGTAGGCATCGAAGCGCAAAAAATTGAGATAGTTTTCAAAGGTCTGACAGCGGCAGGCCTTCAACCGAGGGAGCAAGCGGCTTTCGAGCAGGTATGTCTTGTTGTCTTGAAAGTGAATGCCGGTCATCTCATAGATGAGATCCCGGAGCTGCTTGAATGTGTCGGGGCTCAGCTTCGGGGGGGGCATCTCCGTTTTTCGCACCGCGTTTGACTCGGCCATCCCTTACCTCGTGTGATCCGCTAAAGGTGAGCTCAATCGCCGGACATCCCAGGAGTCCGGGTTGCTCACGTGGTGTCGTCCCTGCACACCTCTCTCCAACGAGAGGTCAGTGGTGCTGGGTCCGGCTGTGCATCCAATCGTGAATGTCGCGTCGGAGGAATCGCCAGTGCTTCCCGATTTTGGAGGCCGGCAACTCTCCGAGACGTGCGAGCTTATACACCGTGGATTTGGGGACACGCAGAAACCGCGCGACGTCCGACACGGTGAGAATCTCGCCTTCCGAGGGCGATACACTGTCGAGGCTGACGTTGGTTGTGGGCGCAATAGCGTTGTTCATAACGGATATGGTATCGGTGGGCGCCATCTCAAACTTTAGTTGCTGGTTCTTGAACGATGAGGTTTAATAAGGCACAGGCTGCGAGACGGTAGTGAGAAGGTCTCCCTATGGGCGTATTCCGCTCAGGTTCCTAGGCCGAAGGAACGACAACCGACATCGGCAATCACACACCAGGCTGAGAGAGACTTCCGGATGCCCACGATCGTATCAATAGGATCAGGTAAGGGCGGTGTAGGAAAGAGTGTCATTGCCGCCAATCTAGCCATGTTATTGGCCAAACGGGGCAAGCGCGTTGTGCTGGCGGATCTCGATGTGGGAGGTGCCAACGCGCACATACTGTTCGGTCTGCTGAGTCCTCCCCGCACCCTGACAGATTTTGTTGAACGGCGGGTCGAGCGTTTGGAGGAGGTGCTTCAGCCCATTTCGGCGCATCCTTTCCTGCAATTATTCCCCGGCACCGGAGATACGTTAGCCACCGCCAACCTTCCCTATGCCAAGAAAAAGCGCCTGATTCGCCACTTCTCCCAGTTACAGGCTGATGTCATCATTGTCGATATCGGCGCCGGCACCAGTTATCACGCGCTCGATTTCTTTCTCATGGCCGACTGCTATCTCACGGTGGCAACGCCTGATCCGACCTCCGTCCTTGATCTTTACCGGTTTATTAAATTGGCCGCCATTCGACGCGTGTTATCGGCATTCTTATCCCGTGACGCCGTCAGTGAAGCGCTGTCGGATCGCGATTTCGCCAGTATCGATGAGGTTATCCAAACGGTGGGCGAGACGGATCCGAATGCCAGGGACACGGCGAGTCAGACAGTGCAAGGATTTCAACCGTACCTCATCGTCAATCGCGTATCAGGCAAATCACGCGTGAACGTGCTGCAATTGAAAAAGCTGCTGAAGGAGTATGTCGGGGGAGATTTGACGATGCTGGGCGAGATTCCCAACGATCCGGCCATGACCCGCGCGGTTCGCAGCTACCTGCCGGTGGTGGAGTTCGAACCGACCGCACCTGCTTCCGTCGCCCTCAACGGAGCGGCTGATGCGCTCTTGGCTGAACTCTCTAAGCCTGCAGCGGTACCGGAGCCATCCGCTCCCTCTCCGGAACGGGCGGCCTAGTCGGTTCTGCTACCTCAAACCCACTCACAGTTCAGAGATGATGATGCGCGGCTTTTCTTGTTCGTAGCCGCTCGGCTTGAACCTGGAGAATATGCCGGATAATCAGTTCCTGCTCGTCCCCACCTAGGTCTGACAAACTGGGTGGCGAGATGAAACCCTGACTTGCCCTGCTCGAGCGGCGTGACCCTGATGATTTTGGCCATCGTTTCAATCATGCTGAACGGGGGCAGGATCACCTTCACCATCAGAAGGTCTTCAGCCTGAAATTCACGAGGGGTGTCGAAGCCTAATCCACCTGCACTGATATCCACATCAGTCAGTCGCGCGATGCTCACACTGCCTGGATGACTCTTGACCATCGACTTGAGAATCGTCTCCAGCATCCAGTCGATTTTCGATACCCACGGCAGGAGCGGAGAACCGGCAAACGTTTCCCTGCCCGTACCAGCAAATCAACGGTGGGCTTCGAGACGGCCGTGGCAATGGTATCTTCCGTCGCCGGCGGCAAGTACTGGTTCATCGCCTCCTGCGGTTCGTCGGCTCGTTGGTATTCGAGCAGCAGGCGATCGTCGATGCGGAGCCACTCGCGTCGCTCTTCATTCTTGATGTCGTGATGCGGGCGCTGAAGCGGCCGCTCAGGTGAAGGCCTCATACCAACCTCTCTAGTAGACGGTCACGGGAAAGCCAGGGGATCTGGCCACACGAACGTTAGGCTTCTCGATGTATCGTTACACTGTCCGAAGACAGTTGTCCGCTACTTTTGCGTAATTGGCGTAGATGTCGGGTCACTTGAGTGGCCTCAACCAATAGAGCAGAGATTCCGGTTTGAGCGAGCAGAATGGCCTGACGAACTTCTTCATCCATGCTGAGGAGCCGTTGTACCACTGTTCGATCGGGTGCGCACGCAGCCAGAGCGGCCTCGCGCGCGCTGTAGCAAGCGTGACTTGATCCCAGTCCCCTGCCCGGGCGGCGTTCAGTGCTTGGATGGTGAGTTGTTCGATGGAGCGGTGGTCGTGAGGTAAACCGGGATGGGAGGAACTAGGCGACATGCGCCACCGCTTCTTGTCGTGCCACGACCTGCCAGCCTTCCCGGAGGGTGGTCAGGCAACGAATCGGTCCGTCCAGATGTTTGCCGTTATGCCGAAGATTGGCTTGGATACACTGCTGAACCATGTAGTCATACAACCGATGCAGGGACACGGCGATCTCCCCGCCTCGCTCAAAATCCAGGACGCTGGACAATTCCCCGACGATGGCCATGCTGCGATCGAGGAATCGAGCCTTATCCTTATAGTTGTTGGTGAGAATGGCTTCCCGGGCAAGCTCCATCGATTGAATCGCAGAATCGTAGAGCAGCACAATGAGTTGCACCCGACTCGCAGTCATGACTTGGGTCTGTTGGTAGGCGTTAGCTGCCGTAGCAATCATGGTGACCTTATCTGGTTATTGTAACGCCTGGAGAGCGCTGGTTTGGCCTTTGAGTTTTTGAAGTAATGCATCGAGTGATGCAAATTGCAGTCGCAACCGTTCCTCATATTGCGACGCGATGTCTTCCTTACGCCCGATTTCATCCGTAAGTTTGCCGATTTGGCTGGTGATCGCGCTTTTTCTGACCGTAAAGGCGCCCGTATCGACGGCATCGATAAAGTCTGACGGCTTTCACCACACGGTCCGCAATGCCACTGGAGGTGGTCTGCGTGATGAACAGGGCTTTTGTTGCGCTGTAGTTACTGGCCAAGGCCGTGTCCAATTTAGCGTCGTCAACGGTAATGGTGCCGTCGCGCTCCGTTTTAAACCCGACTGCCCCTACGCTTGTGTATGTTGAACAATCCGCTGACGTCTCCGGACAGCGCGGTGCGTAACTGACTCAGAACGCTTTTCGCCGTACTCTCATTGAAGAAAATGCCGCCGGTCTTCGTCGAGATATCATACGTGGTTCGTTCGTTGACGAATTTCACAATATCGTTATAGGCGGTTGCCAGGGCTTTGATATTGGTTTTCACGCTGTCGGGGTCGGTCGAGATGTTGACCGTAACCGGTTCAGGCGCGGGGGTGGTGACGGTCTTGGATTTCAGTGTGAGGGTGACATCCGGAATGGCGTCGCTGATCACATTGCTTTCACGCTCGATTGAAATCGTCGTTTGACCCGGGTCCCCGATCACCACAATGGCGTTCTGACCGGCTTGCAGCGTACTGCTCCCCTCCGGTGCCGCTGCTGTTGGTGAAGTCCAAGCTCGTGCTGTCCGTGACGACTGTCACAGTATTCGCGGCTCCGGTTGCGGTGGCGGTCAGAGTGAGGCGGTATGCCGGGCTTGCGGTCGTTCCCGTATTGATGACGGAGGCCGTCACGCCGGCGCCTAGATCGTTGATGGCGGCACGCAGGTCGTCGAGGGTGGCGCCATCGTTAAGCGTCACGGTCTGATTGGCGCCGCTTCCAACTTTGAAGGTAAAGGTGCCAGAGCCGCCGGATACGATCGGAGTGGTCGTGGCTGCGACCGCTTTGCCAGCGCTATTGGTAATCTGATTGGCTTTGGCGAGTTGCGTGACCTGGACGGTATAGCTGCCGGTGGCTGCGCCGACGCCGGCTTGCGCGGTCAATTTGGTTTCATCGCTGACGGTGGTGGTCGTACGGTCGAAGCTGTTTGAGAGACGAAGCGCATTCGCGGCGCTTTGCAGAGCGAGGAGCTTGTTCCCCAGGGTCCCGTAGTCGGTCAGCTTGGTCTGCAGGTCTTTCTTCTTCGCGTTTAACGCGTCGATCGGCAGGCGTTGGACTTTGGCCAACTCAGTGACGACTTGACCAAAGTCCACGCCATTGCCTAACCCGCCAAAACTGATCGCCATGACATCCCTTTCATGCCGTTGCGCAGGTTACACCTTGTGGTGCAGGAGCAGCCCTGTGGGCGTCTCCAGCCTCTTCGCAAGGTCGATGACTTCCTGCTGTGGTATCTGGCGGATTATGGTACCGGAATCCCCGTCCATTACCTTAACCACCACCCGATCCAGATCCGGATCGACGGTAAACTCCAGCCTGGAGTCTGCCTTCTTGAAGACCTCACGCACGCGTGTGAGAGCCTGTTCCAGATCTTTTCCCTTTGTCTCAGGGGATGATGATTCAGGTTCGGGCGCCTTCGCCTCGACCTTTTTTTCAGTCGTGTGCTGAGGCCCGCTCTGCGTCGCTTGGATAGCGGCTGCGGGGAGGTCTTTATAATTGGAAACATCGTGGACCATGTTACCCTCCTAGGATCAGTCCGGGGGTAGCCCTCCCTATGGAGAGCTACCCGCCAGCTGACGCCTTATCCTCGCAGCAGCGCTAATGCTTGCTGTGGCAGCGAATTGGCTTGTGCCAAAATCGCGATACCGGATTGGGTGAGGATCTGGTTCTTCGTGAACACAGATGTTTCCTGAGCAATGTCCGCATCGCGAATCCGCGATTCGGCCGCGGTGAAGTTCTCGGCCGTGACCGTCAGATTCTGGATCGCGACTTCAAAACGGCTCTGGATAGAACCGTAATTCGCGCGGGCTGTTGCAACCGCGCTGATCGCGCTGTCGATCTTTGACAGCATCGACTGTGCAGCCGTAGCCGTCGAACACGCTTGCGCCGGTCAAACCGACCGCCGCCACGTCGAGGTCATCCAAGGCCACACTCAGTGAGTTGCCCGATCCACTCTTGAAGCCGATGAAGACTTCAAACGTGTTGCTGCTTCCGCTGAGAAGCGGCTGGCCGTTATATTCCGTCGTCGTCGCAATGCGGTCGATTTCCGAACGCAACGCCACGAATTCCTGATCCAGATACGAACGCTCGGTTGTGCCCAACGTTCCGCTGGCAGACTGGGTCGCCAACTCACGCATACGAGACAACAAGCTGCCGACCGTCGCCGCCGCACCGTCTGCGACTTGGGTCAAGCTGATACCGTCACCGGCGTTTCGATTAGCCTGATTGATACTGCGAATCTGAGCGCGCAAGGTTTCGGACACGCCCAAGCCGGCCGCGTCATCGGCCGCACGGGTGATCCGCAAACCAGATGACAACCGCTCAACGGACTTCCCCAATTGAGCTTGGTTGATCGAAAGGTTCCGCTGAGCTGCCAGTGACGCAACGTTGGTGTTGACTACTAATGCCATGACGTACTTCCTCCTGAAGCTTCTGCACTACTCTCGGAATCGCCAGCGTCCGTGCCAACGAGGTGGTAACCGGTTCGTGGGAGATGTGGCCACATCCCCGCTGCCTCGTATTACCGTGTTGCTGTGCCCCTTATCGGTAGGCTGTCAGGAAGACTTAAGCAGATCAGGATACGCAGAAAGGGCCTGTAACGAGGAGCAGGACCGGCCGCCGTGCTCTATTGAGCAGCAATGGATATTAAGCAGCGAGACGGGCATCGGCGAGCCGGGGTAATAATTCGTATTCGAGAAGGTCTGCCACGCGGATCGCGTCAGCTGTGGTTCGTGCACCCAAGAGTTCCTGTATCCATGGGAGCAACGAGGCAGACGACAACCCCTCGACGCCCTGGGCCTGTCCCGCTTCCAACATTTCGGTGTAGTCGGCCAACCGGCCGAGCCAGGCATCAATAGTCCCCACCTGGGCGGTTCCGGAACGCAAGGGGGCCAGCAACACCTGCCCGTCCGCTCGCAGCTCTGCGGCAAATCGCTCGATGGCCTGCTTCGCCTCAATAATGATGGTGTGCAGGGACTGGGAGATGGCTTGCATGGTTCCCGCATTCCGAAGCGGTTGATTGAGAAACGGGGGGGTGAGATCGCGATCGCTGATCGTCTTTCCACCGATGGTCAACGACGTCACGATGTGATGTTTGGCATGCGCTTTATCGCTCAGCGTCGCAAGCGCGTTCATCATCAACGTGTCATCCGGTACCTGCAGCTGTTCGCCATCAAGGGTGATGTACATGATCAGACTCCTGTGAAAAAAATGGCTCGATGCCTACTCGCTCGCTAAGCGGAACGCATCATAGGCAGTGGTCGCGATCTTCCACGACGCACTGATCCCTGCGCTAGGTTGAAGGAACGGAAACTCGTGGACACGACCTGGAGCCGCTTGTGCCATCGTCGATAGGTGGCCAGACGGGATTGCGCCAGACCGGTCAGTTCGTGGCCATCATCATTGTGGGTGTCACGCACCATGGCCACGGCAAGAGAAGCGGTCGCCGGTGATTGCATGCTGAGCGACACGATCTGTTGCCGTTCCTCGGTCTCATGGCGCTGCATCTGCTGCAGGGCGCTCACAGGCAATGGTCGTTTGGTCGTGAGACGAACCAACTCTTCTGCGTTCGACACCAGCTTCTTCGCCAGAGGCACCAGGTGCTCCAGCACAGCTTGAGCCTCCGCCCAATCGGGAGCAGGCTCATGAACACAAGGCACCTGGCTCGAACGTCCGGTGAATTCTTCAAACCAGAAGCGACGCCAGAAGCGACCATACCAATCGACCAGCGGATCTTCCCGTCCGGCTTGCAATTCGGTGCTTCCCAGGCCATCTTCATCCGCGCACGAGCGATAGATTCTCGCGCTTGAGATCGAAAAGGGAAATGGGGCTCCCGTGAGGACATGAAGACACAAGGCCCCGATCTGTTCCGGTACAAGGCGATCTTTGCAGGCATGATGAAAACAGACTTGATCGAACCCGCAGGGAGCGCATCCCAGATCCGGCTGCACCATCCAATGCCCCGGTCCATAGGGGCCGGTTTCCCTGAAATCGACGTGCCCGACCGACAGGTCGATGACCGGAGTGCCGACTCCCACTGCGAGATGCATGGGGCCGGTGTCATTGGTCAGCAGGAGTCAACATTGTGACAGCACCGCGGCGAGTTGCGGTAAGGAGGTCTTTCCCACCGCATCGCAGAGCGGAGCGGTTCCGCCGGACTTCCGGTATGTCGTTTGAGCCAGGTGAATCGCTTTCCGCTCCTCCTCTGTACCGATAAACACATAACCGACTGCTGCTTGCCGGCTGAGAGCCGCCAAGGTCTGCCCGAACAATTCAGGTCGCCAGGCTTTCATCGGATCGCTGGCCCCCACCTGCACCGCCACCCAGGATGTCTGCTGCCCGCCATGCTGCATCAGAAAGTTACGGGCCCAGTCTGCAGTGTCCGGCGCAATATTCAACGAGAGCGGCGCAAACGGTCCACTACCGCTGCCGCCCAGGGCATAGATATCGACGAGATTGAAATGGTTGAAGCGACGCTCATGATGCACGTTGGTCAGATAGGCCATCCAGGGATTGTGAATGGTCACATCGCCGTCTTTCGGAGAGGCGATGCCGCGAATTTCCTTCGCGCCAACATAGGAAGTCAGTAGTCCGCTTCGCCGGTTGAAGGTCAGATTGATGACCCGGTCATACCGGGCCTCCACCAGCGGTGCCGCCCACCGTGTCATATCTTGGTACAGGGTCACCACATCCTTGGTTTGAGCGCGACTCTCATCCACCAGTCGATGAAAGTCGTACTCGACGATGTGCCGAAGGTGCGGCAGAAGCTTCGCCACGGGAGCAAACCGTTGATCCACGACCAGATCGACGTCCGCGCCTGGCCATTCGTGCTGGAGGCGCTGAAGCAGCGTGCCCATTTGCACGAGATCCCCCATCCGGGTGATGTTGATCAGAAGGACGCGCTTGTTCATAAGAGGTCGCGGGTCTCGCTGCGGTATTCATCCAACATCAGCACCATCAGTTCTTCGCGTTTGAGCGTGGCGGTGGGACCTTTGCTACGAATGCGGGCCGCTACGTCCTTCAGTTCGATTCGTTGCCCGCTGGGACAGTCTTGCAGGAGAGCCTCGAGGGGTCGATCCTCGGCGCAACGTTTCACCAGTGATTCCTGCTGGCGCTCCCCGCGAAGGACGGATCCGACGCGATCCGGCTGAGACAAGCCGATGTGCCCCAGCAAATCCCGCATTCGATGCACATAGGTATGCTCACTCAGCACATGTGCCCGAGCTGCATTCGCCATGGCCTGGCGGGCGGCGGGATCATTCAGCCACTGCTGGACCAATTCTGAAACTTCACCAAAGTCCTGGAACGACACCATCTGCTGATCACTGAAGAATTGGCGCAGCTGCGAACGATGATCGACCAGTTGAAACGCGCCGCAGGCGGCCAGTTCAAAGGTGCGTGGATTGACGAAGTCGGCTTGGGGATCCAGGCCTGCGCCTGTGGTGGAATGCACATTCAAATTGATCGCCGTCGCATTAAAGACCTTCATGCATGTGGCGGTATCGATCCGGGCCCCGTCCAGTTGGAGAACGGAGCGCAGTTCCTCCGCCCCGTCCCACTCATTACCCCACAGTTTGAACGACCAAGGCTGATGGAGTAGCGAAGGAAAAAGCCGCCTGCGATTGGCATACCCTGCGCCCACGAACGAGACATCAGATCCAAACCGGTGCCGGTCTTCCTCCGATAAAGACATGGGACAATGCAGATCCGGGTCGGCGGCCATCGGAAGATAATTCACCTGGCGCGCACCGGCCTGACGGAATGCGTCGAGGCAGGCCCCCTGTTGAAAGACAAACCAGAACTCGTACCCCGGTGCCAACTGTTGCCAGTATGTCAGATGTCGGTAATTCTCAACGAACCACATGGCCGTCAGCAATTTCTTCTTGCGCAGGTGTTCCAACACCTGGAGCGTCATAGGAGCCTGGGCCATCGAGAGCACGAGATCAGGAGGCGACTCGGCGAGTGTGGCCAAGGTCCATTGGCTCAACACATCGGCCATCCGTCCTTGGACCAATTGACGGTTGCGCGGATCTTTGAGCCCTCCCATCGCCTCATAACTTGCCGCATGGACGCTATGATCGATCCACTGCACCTTATGGCCAAGGGTTTCCAGTGCGCGTTTGACGTAGCCGGCGATCGGGAGCGATCCTCCGTAAATCGGTCCCACGAGGGCAATCGTCAGTTGGCCTCCTGTCCGGCGCGCAAGTCCCCGACGTAACGCTTCTTCAACGGCGCCATGGAATTCTGCATCAGCAAGCGTCGCCGGCGTATAGGAGAGGCAGCGTATCGGCCGGCCTATCTTGGTCAATGTCTCGGCACTCTCAGCCGGTGATCCTGGCAGCCAGAGGATGGACTCACTCCAGACTTCGAGCGAGCGAGCGGCCAGGGCATCGTGAAACTCGTCGAGGTTGGGAATCAGGACTGCCAGAGACACATCGGGCGACAGCTTTTTTCTCAGCGCTTCGACATGATAGAGCAGCCCTACCCCGGCCACGACCACCATGTCGCCAGATTGGCAGGCCGCTGCATGGGTATCAGCCCAGGTCTGAGCTTCACGGAGCGGGTCGTACGCACTGTGAATCCAGCGACCGGATCGACGCGCCGAAGGCACGCCGGTTCGCGCCGGCTCAATCGCGAGCACTCCGCCGGCTGCGGACTTGACCGCTGCGGCTAAATCCTGGTGGCGTGAAGCCAGGCGGGTGATGTTGTCGCGGAGGATATTCATGCCGCCATCGATTCGCAAAGGGCCGGTGCACAAGCTCGCCAGATGGCGGCACGCGAGGACTCGACAGCTTCCTTCCCGGAGCCGTCATCAAAATATACTCCCCATCGGTCCATACCACTTCTCCAGAGGGTCCAATCGGCCCCGCGACGACCCTGGTCGCCGCACATCAACGCAATGCTCTCCATGATCGGCCAGCGTTGAGGCTGTGCCTGCGTGGGATGCTGATACACCCAATGCCCTTCGCCATAGGGACCAGTCTCGTGCACCCGGGCACGCGAAAAATACCAGGCCATGGCTCGAGTGCCCACCAGCGTGCCAAGATGAAGCGGACCCGTATCAGCTCCGATGATCCAATGGCATTGATGAAGCACATGCATCAGCTGGGAGATGTTCGTGCGACCGGTCGCATCCCACACGCGACCGCGGAGCAACGTGGGAACTGAGTCGAGAATCGCCTGTGCGGTTTCCCGCTCCGTCCCGCTCCCGATCAGCACGATCTGCCCATCCTGGGTCTGTGAAAGGAACTCACGAATCCATTGGCTCCACACGGCGGGAGTGACACAACGATCCGCCTCCCCTGCTCCGGTGACCAACGCAACCCAGCGTCCCTGCCGTTCACCGACCTCGGCGAGGTCTGCCGGGAGTTCGACGGCCGGCGGCACACAGGACGGGGCTTGCCCTAGTGGCAGCACTCCGCACATCCCGCACCAGGCGTCAGCGAGGTGCACGCGATTGGCTCCCCGCTCCCTCGCGACGTGCCGGAGATGCTGTGCCCACGGGCGCATGCGCGCCTCAATGCGACCTTGTTCCGGTTCGCGGGAGTATTGGCGTAAGAACAGCTGCGTCATCAAATGGCTTCGTGCATGTTGATTCAGCGAATACACCCGTTCATATGTTGTGTCGCTGAGAGACGCGAGATAGCGTTGCATGACCTGCAGCGTGGCCGTTGGGTTCTCCTGCCAGTGAATGGCCCAGGTTCGCCATTGTGCCCCGTCCCAGGGAATCACACGGCCGATGCCACGAATTGCGGCAAGGACTCCGATCAACGGTGCCGCACAGAGGACATCCAGCCTGCGTTCCGGATAGGCTTCCTGCAACGATTCGATGGCAGGAAGCGTTTGCACCAGATCACCAAGCCGAGCCATCTGAATCACCAGATCGCGGTGCTCGGGTGAGGGCTCATGCGGCATGGTTCGGCACCAGGGGGCGTTCGGATTCGGCCAATTGTTTTGCCAACTCGTCCATGCCTTCGAACGTTGGCACCATGGCGCGCAACCAGTCATATTCCCGCTGCGCATCCGCCCGGCGTCCTGCTCTCAACAGTACTCCCGCGAGGGCAAATCGCATAGCAATATTGCCCGGATTGCGGGCGACAAACGAGGAAAGCCGTGAGGCGAGGGCGTCCCAGCGTTGAAGCAGCGTTCCGCATTTCAACATCCAGTGCATGCATTCTTCATCATCAGGATGATCTGCGCAGAGACCTGCCACGTGAGACCAGGCGTCCTCAGCCCGATTGTCTCCCATAGCCGCCATGACCAGGCCGAGCATGGCCTTCCTAGGATTCGCGCCGGCCTGTTTCGCTTGTTCGAACGCCTGTTCCGCGTCGCGATAGGCATTGAGCTGCATGGCGAGAATGCCGCGCAGGAGCCACCCTTCCCCATGCGACGGTTCGGTCTGCAGCAGGGCGGTGACATGATCATCCGCCTCTTTCATGGCGCCTGTTTCCAATGCCTGTTTCGCCAAAGCCAATCGGGCTTGCGGATCATTTTTCAACCGAAGTACACGTCGCCAGATGGAATAGGCCAGTTCAGGGTGGCCGATACGTTCACTGAGTGACGCCCCCCAGCGAAGAATCCAGACGTCGTCCGGCCACTGGTCGATTCGCGAAAGCAACGCGACCATTGTTTGCTGATCCTTGCTCGCCGTCGCCCGCTGGAGGTCGGCGACGAGTGCTCGTCCCGCCCGAACCGCGGGATCAGTAATGAGGTACAGCGTGTATCCGAGGGTGCGCTCTTTGAGATGAGTATGTACTGAATAGCCATCCTCAAAATGCAGCCGATCCTCGTCCGTCACCCACCAGCAATGGCCCCAGCGTTCCCGGAAACGGATAGTGTTCTCTTCCTCATGCGCCTTCCGTCCGGGCGTGCGGCTTTCGAGATGAATGACCGTACTGTCGGGTTGGTAGACGATCTTCCAGTTCTTTTCACCGAGTTTGAGACAGAGATCGACGTCTTCGAATCCGTTCTTGTAGCGTTCATCGAAGCCCCCGACCTGCGCGAATGCCTGCCGGCGGATGAGCATGCAGGCGGCTGGTGACGCATTGCAGTTCGCGGCGCCGCGAGACAAATGGCGCATTTGCCGGCACCCCGGGATACATATGGTAGGGCATCAGGAATTCGCGCGAGAATGCGACTCCCGCATGTTGAATGGTGCCGTCTTGGTACAACAGTTTGCTTCCTACCACGGCCACGTTGGAATGGGCCTTCACCTCCTCAACAAGCGCGCTGAGCCACCCGGCTTGTGGAATGGTGTCGTTGTTCAGGAACACGAGGTATTCGCCCTTGGCCGCCTGAGCGCCCTGGTTGCAGGCCTTGGCAAACCCGAGATTCTCCTGATTAGTGATGACGGTCACATCGCCGCCGAGTCCAGCGAGAAACGCGGGAGTGTCGTCCGTCGAGTGGTTGTCCACCACGATGACTTCGTACGAGACGCCGTGCGTGACCTCCGCCAGGGCGGTCAAACATTGCGTGGTGAGCGCCAGGTTGTTCCACACCGGAATGATAATGGAGCAATCGAACGTCTTGGCTTTGGCGTCAGATCGCATGCCGTCCAATTTCTTTTGCTGCGCCTCCAGCACGCCGGCTATGCGCTCGGCATACGGCCGGTATTTTCTATAGATGATTTCGGTCGTGCGCCGGTAGGTGTCGCTCGTGCTGCTCGTCATCGATGAGCCATCGCGCCGCCAGGTGAATGCTGCCGTCGTGTGCTTGATGTGGAGAAACGGATAGATCGTCGCCATTCGGATCCAGAGATCCCAATCCTCATGCGCGAACAGCGATTCGTCGAACACACCGACCTGTTCCAGGCAGGCTTTCTCATGCATGACACAAAGCACGGGGAAATAGTTGCACAACAGAAGATCAATGCAGTTGAAGTCGCGCGAATACGGGATATCCCGTCCGGTCACCACGTATTGATCGCCCTGCCGTACTTCATGGATACGCCAGGCGTCCGTATAGGCGACCTTATGCTCGCCGCCCTGTAGAGCCATGACCAGGGTGTGCAGATGGTCCGGCAGATAGGTGTCATCGTCGTCGAGATACGCGATGTATGTGCCTTTGGCTGCCCGAATGCCCGTATTGCGAGCCGCTGCCAGTCCACGGTTGTGATCGTGCCTGACCATGGTGATACGACCGTCCCGGTTGAGGGGGGCGATCACGTCGCTCACATCGATTGTGCCGTCGTTGACGACGATGATCTCAAAATCCTGATAGGTCTGGGCCAGGATGCTGGAGAGGGCTACCTGCAGGCGATCAGGCCGATTGTAGGTGGGCACAATGACCGAGACCATCGGCGGACGTGTAAACGAGGGCACGGGAGAAGCGCCCCGGCGTTGGCAGGCCCATATCTGATAGATGGGCACCAGCTTGAGTTTAGTGAAGTCCGCCGGTGTGGGTGAAGGGATATAGCGCAGCGAAGGAATTTCGCAGTGCACCCGTTCCAGGCCGAGTTCGCAGAAACCTTGGCTCGTGAAAATCTCGCGCAGTTGCGCTTCTGTGACCCAATCCTCGACCGGCTGACAGGGCGGTGCGATGGTTTTCCACTGCTCCCACATCTCTCCGCGCGGTGTCGTCAGGATGACATAACCATCGGGCTTCAGAAGCATGGCCAATTCTGCGACAAACCCTTCTTTCCGGCCGTGGGGAATATGTTCGATCACTTCAGAACAGAGAATGACATCGTACGGAGCAAAATCCGATCGACTGAGCACGCTCTGAGCCGTCCCGGCTTCGAATCGAAGGTGTGGAAATAACCTTCGCGCATGCTCGATGACCCCGGCTACCGGTTCGATGCCTTCGCACGTGCCATAGGCCGTCGCCAAATTCGTCAGCCACCCGCGCCCGCAGCCGACGTCCAGCATGCGGAGCTGCCGCTCAGGGTCTGTCTGACGCACGCGACGGAGCAGGTATTCCAGAAAGGCCGCAATTTTGCTCCATCGAGCCGCCTCGTCATGATTGGGGCCGGGGGACGACCAGCCCCGGCTCTTGACGAACATGTCGATGTAAAATTGATCCTGCTGTTTCTGCTCTTGAGCCGTTGGAGCGGAATTCGATATGGCGCCTGGATTTGCCGAGCCCCGCGGTCCTTGGTTCAACCCGTCCATCACGACCCCTTTCGTTTCGACCTGCAGCTTTGAGCCGGGCGACGCATCGACCGTGCCTTCTTGTGCCAGAAGACGACGGAACTGTTCTCGAAGCGCGTCTCGCCGTTGGACAATGGAGACCGATGTGGCAAATGAATGGGAGATGGCTCGGCCTTCGATCAAATCCTCCCACGCCGCCAGGACGGCCGCCCAGTCATGTGACTGCGTCCAATGTTCACGGCCCAGTCGTCCGAGCTCGGCGCACAACTCCGGATGTTTCTTCAGCACTTCTATGGCGGAACCGAATTGGGACAGGGGGAGTACCAGGCCACCTGCATGCTCGACTGCGGTCCCGCAGTCCGGCGTCGCGAGCCAGGGCCGACCGGCGCTCATCGCCTCCAGGAGGCAGAGAGGCGAGACCTCGGCATGGGAAGCCAACACCACGAGATCGGCCGCCGCCAGGGCGGAGGCGACATCAGTGGAGTCCAGCCCGGCAAGCAGCCTGACATCCGGTCGCGCTGCGAGTTGAGCTTTTACTTCTTCGACATACTCGGTTTCGTGTGTGTCATTTCCGATCAACACGAGTTGGACGCCTTCCGAGAGGTTCTTCAGGGCCTCAAGCAATCCCGGGTGATTTTTGACCTTGTAGAGATTGGCGAGATGGATCACCAGGAAGGTTTCGCGGGCAATCCCGTAGCGCTCCCTGAAATCATTCTTGGGCGCGAGTGCCGGTGTGCCGTTCGGAATGACACAGGTCGGAATCCGGCGTTCTCGAAAGAACTGTTCATCGTATCCCTTGCCGCCGAACGTGACGACGGCGTTCACGCGCTGTCCCAGTTGAGACAACATGGTGCGCCCCTGCTCGCTCCCCTCCAACAATTCAGCAATCTCTTTGTTGATAGTCGGTTGGAGAATGAATCGAACAGGCCGCTCTTTGGGAATTGAGAGAGGGGCATAAAACATGAGATGTAGCGGCGCGCCCAGGAGAATACAGCATCCGTAGAGCCCCGACTCGATCAACCGTTTCACTTCCAGCATGGAATAGGGACTGGTCGTTTCAAAATCGGCCGGGAATGTGAGATCGATGATGGGAATGCCACGGTGCGATTTGGCCGAACGTTCGGTGAGGGCATAGGTCGCCACTTCGACGGCATGTCCTCGAGACTGCAAGCCGATGGCCAAACTTTCCGCCACCTTTTCCACACCGCCAATGGAAGGCCAAAAATACGGGGTGACAATGAGGATTCGCGCGGAATGATGACGCTGAGCCTGCGGTGCCGGGATAGCACTCTGCAATGCCTGCTGCTCGGGCGCCTTCGTCAACAGCGTATCCCCTGACCAACGCACCTCCTCGGGTGCCAACGGGCTATTGGCTACGGGCGTTCCGCTTCGTCTTGGATCATAGGGTTGGCTTGCGGGCGGCGTTTGCCGGAATAGCCGGGCGAAGATGTCCAGTTCGTTCAATCCGATACGCTCGCGCATCTTTCTCACGGTCGGCCGATCGAGGGCCTTCGATGATTCCGTGCGCGGCCCCGAGCAACGCAAAGAGCGCCAGCAGGTCTCCTGTCGCCCGAAACTGGTCGGCTTTCCTTCGGATGTCCGAGGTCAGCGTATTCCACTGCCGGATGTCTTTCTCATACATCGTCTTGTAGCGGCGATAGATCGTCTCTGGCGTGTACATTGTCCCGTGCCGACCCAGGACATCCGGATGCAGCACCCACCGGACACCCCGTTGGCCCATCTGATCAAGCAGGTCCATCTCGCTCGCCTTCACATTCTGGAAGGCGAAGGGCTTCATGGCCGCCGTGCGATAGATCTTGATGCCTTGGATCCGGCAGGCGCGATCTTCATCGTAGAGACGAAAACAGATCATGCCGACGTCGGCCGGCGCACGGCGCATCAGGTCCGCCATCCTGGTTGCCGCATCGGGGTTGAGGATCATGTCCTCGTCGACCTGGATGAAGAACTCGGTTCGACAATCTGCGATCATGCGTTGTGCGGCCGCGCTGAAAGGTGTGACGTTGCGGATAATTTCGACATGAAACGGCCCGCCTTGCTGCGCATCGACGGCGGCTTTACAGGCGGGATACGCAGGATCGTCAACGGTGAGGATAAAGATCGTCGTATCTACGCGGCCAGCGACTTCTGTGCGGCGCGGTTCGATAACTGGAACGGCATGGCCGGTCTGAGAAGAAGCCAGTGCATAGGCGGCATCGGTCCCTCGTTCACCATACACAGGCTTGGTTCCCGAATGAATCCACGCCAAGCGTCTCCGCCAGCCTTCGCTCGATGGTGTGATAAGCCCGTAATTTCTGTTGAGCCTTGCTGGCGAGTCGTGTCGCGTAAGTGGCATCGGCCAACAGGCGGTCCAACACCTCCGCCAGTGAGTCAGGCCGGCTCGGGGAAAAATAGAGAATCTCCTCCCCTTCCACAAATAAGCTGTTGTTCATCGGATGTCCCGGCACGGCGTAGGATACGACCGGACGGCCGGCAGCAATCCCTTCAAAGACACGACCACCAAAGAATTTCGCCAGGCTCGGCAGATTGACGATCGCCGCCCATTGCGGCAACTGAGCCATCCATTCACGGAATTCGCCTTCGCGCACCTCTTGCCACATCGTCGTGTAGTGAGTGAGCTCGCCGGCGGGCATTCCCGCGGGTGTGCCTAACCGCTGGATGGCTGATTGCTGCAGCCGATCGAACAGTTCTTGAAACAATGTGGGTGCCGATGGCCGGGCGAAGGAGAGGCACGATTTCAGCGCGGGATGATGGATCCACTGTTCACGCGGGCCGTACGGCACGCCGTGGAAGACGCCGACTTGGTGAACGGGAGGATTCGGCGGCGTGCTGATGAAGCGTTCCGGCACCATCGGTGGAAACCAGAGAGCAGGAACGCCGGTGCGTGAGGCAGTTCGATCGACGTCGCATTCGTCCGGTACAAGCACATGGGTCAACGCACGGACCTGTTGTTCGACGAATCCCTGGCGGGCCCGAAGATGAGGAGCCCATGCATAATCGTCTTCGCTGTACTGCAGCGATTCCATGATGATGCCGACCCGGATCGGGGCCAGCTCGCTCAGCCAATTCAGAATGGCTTCATCGAGAGGCGCATGAACCAGCCACACCCACACCTGATCGAATCGTTGGCCCTTGATCATCCGCTTCATGTGCGCTAGCCAGGCGGTACTGGAATAAGGCGGATCGGCGATGAGAGGCAATGTGACACATTCCACACCACTCGCTCGTAGCCCTTCAGCGACTCCGAAACAGGCCGGATACGTCCAAGCGCGAGCTTGTTTCCAGGTGGGAAACTCCAGCTGCAAGAGAAGCACTTTCGTGGGTGGACGTGGTGTCATGAGGCCTTTCCGCTCGGGCAATTAACCGTTAGGGTTCGTGGGATGACCGAAATGTCCGGCCGGCGCGGCTCCCGTTCGAGATGCAGAGGCGATGGTCAACAACGGAGCCGTGCTGGTCGATCCTGTCGGAGCCACTCCAACCGGCTGTGGGCTCATGGCTGACTCCTGTATGCGGCCGAATGCCCCGTCTCCCAGGCTGATGAGTTGCTCCTGTGAGGCTTGTCCGTGGCCGGCAAACAGCTTTTTCGACAGGAGACGTGCTACGCGGACCAGCATGAGTGAGCCGCCGATCATTCCGTGTTTCTGCAGCATGGGAATCCAGCGCCAGGGCGCGGAATAGATACTGACAAACCCCTCATTCTGAAGGTCGATCAGGTCGTGAGGCGTCAGTTCCCCCACCGTGGTGACGGCCGAACCATAGCGGCGATATTCGGAGAAATCCTGCGTCATCAGCTTCACGCCTTTTTCGCCGTTGACCGCCAGCTTGTGGAACTCGGTTCCCGGATAGGGCACGGCGATGGCGAAGTTCGCTTGTTTGACTTCCCTGGCCTGCCGCAAAAAGCTCAGCGTTGCTCGTACGGTTTCTCGTGTCTCCCCCGGCAATCCGATCATCACGGAGTTCAGGGCTTCAACTCCGTACTGGTTGCAGATGCCGTTCGCTTTCACGTAATGCTCCAGCGGGACCTGCTTTTTCATCGTCCGCCGGATCTCAGGATCGACGGTTTCAAGTCCAAACGACAGACGGATGAGGCCGCTCTTGACCAGCCGGGCAATCACGTCCTCTTCCACGAGATTGGCCCTGGTGCTGCCTTCGAAGGTAATCTGCAATCCTTCCTGATCGATGAGGTCGCAAATCTCCAGAATGTGGTCTTTCCAGAGCGTCATCACATCATCGACGATATAAAAGTGCCTGGTCCCGAAGATCTCCACAACTTGCTTCATCTCATTAACAACCGACCGCGGAGAACGCACCCGCATCTCGGTGGTCTTCAGCGCTTCCGAAGCACAGAAAATACATTTCCAGGGGCAGCCACGCATGGTTTGAATCGAGGTGAACGGCAGACGTCCGCGGAGCGTCCCCAGCTTGTACCGGGACATCGGTAATCGGTGCCGCGCAGGAATCGGCAAGGCGTCGAGATCCGTGATGTCGGCCGGCTGTCCAGTTGAGACGAGTTCCCCGTTCCGCCGATAAATGATTCCGCGCACCGTCGACAGGTCCTTGCGTTGTTCGTAGGCGTTGAGAAATTGCGGCCACGATTCCTCCGCCTCGCCGATGAAGGCATAGTCAAAGCAGCCTAACAGTGCCTGTTCCTTCATGATCGTGATATGAGGGCCGCCCACGGCGATGGGAATGTCCGGAGCCAGACGTTTAATGCCTTCCGCTACGGTTTTGCTCAGATGGAAAAATGGGCTCGTCGCGGTAAAGCCGATGAGATCGGGCTTCATCGCCACCGCCCGCTGCACCATCTCCTCCAACGGAATCTGCTCGGATTCGCCGTCGAGGATCGTGACATTGTGGCCATGGCGCTCAGCAATGGCGGCCAGGAGCGCAAGGTTCAGCGGAGGCCATGTGGAATTCCGGCGGGCGAAATGGCCGAACAGTCCATAGGCACCGGTCCATGTGGGATACAGCAACAAGACGTTCATACATCACCTCATGTGAAACTACGGCTGGGACTGATCCGCTCGCCGCACCACGTCGGGATACTCGGGATTCATCCACCCCTCCGCCGGTTCGATGACCATGTTGGCGCGGAATTCTTCGCGAGGCAGATAGGGATACATATCTTCGATGGGCGTCTTCCAGCCGAAGATCCTCGGTTCGTAGGTGTGGAACTCGTGCATGTCCACATCGCAGACGACCGGCCCGTCGAACTGCAGCACCTCGTCGATCTTGGCGTCCATCTCGGCATGGTTTGCGATGGCGACCGTCTTGATGCCGTAGGCCTGAACGATCTTGAGGAAATCCGGCGGGTTGTATCCCTTCGGACCGCAGGCTTCAGCGCGTCCCTGGAAATTGGTTTCCTGGTAGGCCTTCGTAATGCCGTAGATATGGTTGTTCAGGATGAACGTTTTCACTTTGACGCCATAGTTCACGAACGTCTGCAATTCCTGCGGGTTCATGTTGAAGCCGCCGTCGCCGATGGTGCAGACGACCTGTCTTTTGGGATCGGCAAACCAGGCGCCCATCGCTCCCGCGAAGGAGAACCCCATGGGCGAATTGCCGTTGTTCGTCAAGTTTCGCTGACCGTATTTGGTCTCGAAGGCATGGTTGCTGACCACGATATTGCCGCCGCAGTCGCCGACCAGCACATCCGTCGCTCCCATCTTTTCTGAGAGACGACGCATGAACGCATAGGGATGGACGCGCTCACGTTGCGCGAAGAACTCCGGGCGCACTGGATCGTATCGCCGTTTCCACTCCATGACTCGCCCGGTCCAGGCCGAGAAATCCGGCAAGGGTTTGCTGCGGCGATCGAGAGCGATCAACAAGCGCTGGGTGAATGCTTTCGCGTCGCAGAGGATGTTGACATCGAACGGTACCTGCTGGAACTTCCGCTGCACCATGGCCGGATCGATCTCGACCAGATACTTCTTGGCCTGCCGGGCGAAGCTGTGGACGTTCCCGCCGGTGATGCGTCCGGAGATGCGACTTCCAATGGACAGGAGCAGATCACTGTTCTGAATACCGAAGTTGCGCCCCGCGCCACCATAGGTCCCTATCCTGCCCCCATAGTTCTCGTAGTCGGAACTGATTACATCCAGCGCATTCCAGGTCGGAAAACAGGGCACGTTCAATCGTCGCCCCAACGCCCGGACATCGTCCTGTGCATCGGCCAGGCGCACGCCCCCTCCTACGAGAATCACCGGACGTTCCGCCTGTTGGAGGTCGCTGATGAAACGGGCGATCTGCTGATCGACAACCGTGAGATCGAAACTCATGGCCGCGGGCGGCTCGAAGCCCGTCAGCTGTTTGGCATCGACCATGGCTTTTTGCACATTGAGGGGAATATCGAGCAGCACCGGCCCTGGTCGGCCCTCCTGGCACATCCACAGGGCCTTTTCCAGCTCAAACCGGACGTCTTCAGGATTCAGGATCATCTTGGCGTATTTGGTGACCGGCGCCGCCATCGCGACAATGTCCGTTTCTTGAAACCCGATTTGCCGGATTGAGGGATCGGGGCGGAGAAATCGCGAGTTGATCTGGCCGGTGAGGAAGACACAGGGGATCGAGTCGTAGAAACAATTGCCCATCGAAGTAAGCAGATTCATCCCGCCCGGTCCGCTGGTCGCAATGGCGACCCCGGGAATGCCCTTCACTTTGGCATAGGCTTCAGCGGCAAACCCGCCGGCCTGTTCATGCATGACGGCGACATACTGGGTCGCGGCGGTGCGTGTGAAGGCATCGATCAAATCGCCGTTGGCCGCGCCGTACACGACGAACATCTTGTCGATGCCTCGTTCGGCCAACGTATTGATGATGAAGTCTGCCACCTTGATCATGGATGCTCCTTTCCCTCCGCTCATCTATGCCGCCTGATTGGACGTCAGATCATGATGGCGACGGCGCACCTGATGTCGACACATCTCTTCCACATGGGCGACGACCGGCTGCCCGAACGTTCGTAGCAACATGGCGAGGTACTGTGGATGGGTGAAGTATTCCTGAAAGGCACGATCCCGAAACTCCAACACTTGGATGGCGGTGAGACTGTCGGTCGGTAGCGGCAGGCATTCATAGGCATGTTGCGAGTAGCCGATCCAGCCCGGTCCACCCTGCTCATCCGGCAACGTCCACTGATGTTGTTTGGCCAGACCGTAGAGCGCGGAGCCGGGGTAGGCCATGGCGCAGTAAAAATTGGCCCACTCAGTATTGAGCGTCAGCGCCAGATCCAGCGTTGCGCGCATGCTCTCGAGGGTGTCGTCCGGGAGGCCGAAAATGTAATTGGCCGCGACATGGATGCCGTGGGAGCGGATGCGGTCCACCGTGGCGACGATCTCACGCTCCCCGAAGCGGCCCTTCTCGACCCCGTCACGCACATGCTGGCTTCCGGATTCGATACCGAGCCCTAGCCAGGTAAAACCGGCGCGTGCCAGCTTCTCCAGGACTTCATCCTGCACCGTATCGACTCGCGCATAAGCCCAGATGTTCAAGCGATAGCCCCGTTCGATGATCCGGTCACAAATGCCAATGACGTGGCGACGGTTCAACACGAACATCTCATCGGGAATCTTGATATTCGAGACACCATACTCATGCACGAGGCGGTCGATCTGGCCGATGACATTGTCGGGACTCCAGACACGCAACATCGGGGTGGTGAACGGCGCGTTGATGCAGCAAAACGAGCAGGTAAACGGGCATCCCAGGCTGGTCTGAAGCGACGCGTAGGGTGATCTGGATTCCGGGTTCCCGAAACAGTGCCAATTGTGGGCGCGATAGCGGCTCATATCGAGCAGATCCCACGCCTGGCCGGGTAAGTCACGATCCAGGTTCGTGATCAGGGGCGCGGGCATATTGCCGACCGCATTGCCCTCCTCCAGGTGCCACAAGCCCGGGACGGCGCGGAGCGAATGCTGCGGGGCACGCAAGGCGACGACGAGCCCGAGAATAGTTGCCGGCCCCTCCCCTTGGCAGACGTATGTATAGGGCTCCTCCAACAACGTGCGTTTTGGCAAGGCCGATGGATGTGTGCCCATCACCAGCGTGGGAATATCAGCGAGCGTATTGAGAATCTCGCAGACCTTCCGGCCGGCGGGCATACACTGCGTGGAGGCCGATGGTTGTTGTCCGTAGATGACAAAGACCGCCAGCCTGGGAGCGATGGCTGCGATCTGCTCGGCTGTCTGCTGGTGCGTGAGCCCATGAGCTTCCGCGTCAAGAATGGCCACGGAGCAACTATGCTGCCGAAGATAGGTGGCGATCAGACCGGACCACACCGGCGGTTCGATGGCGGCGAAGTCCCGGCTGAGTTCCTGATAGACCTGGACTCGGCTGGGTGGCGTCACCAGCAAGACGTCAAGCGGCCTGGACATGGCACCCTCCCAGTTTCTGCGCAAACGCGATGGTGCGCGAAACCCCCTCCAGTACGTCTTCTTCCTGTCCGCACACCGCGAGTCGGATATAGGACGCGTATGCGCCGCCGAAGGAGCGCCCCGGCGTCGCCGCCGTATGTTCTTCCTCGAGGAGACGCCGGCAAAATGTCATATCGTCAAGCCCCGTTCTGGTGATATCGATAAACAGATAGAAACCCGCGTCCGGGCGGTGGCACTGCAGCAGTCCGGCGTGAGTGATCCGGTCATGGCAGGTGGCGATGAGACGCCGAGTGCGAGCGCGCACCTCTTCAGCGTAGGCGTCAAGCACAGACAACCCTGCGAGACAGCCGCTCTGGGTAAAACCGGGCAGGCACGAATAGAGCGTGGAATTGGAAAGGGCGAATTTGGCGACGACCGCTTCATGCGCCAGGGCATATCCGGTGCGAAACCCCGGAACGGACAACACCTTGGAGAAGGACGACATGGCAACGACATGTCCGGCCTGCGGGGCCGCCACACTGACATGCGACCCATCGAAGGTGAGGTCGGCATAGGTTTCATCGCTGAGGAGCCAGATTCCTGCTTGCCCGCACCGTGTCACCAACTCGTGAAGAATCGCCGGCTCATAGACGGCGCCGGTCGGATTATTGGCACTGTTGATGATGATCGCCTTCGGCTTGACCGCCAGAGCCGCATCGATGGCCGGCCGTGATAGAGCAAATCCATCTCGGGCCGGGAGCGCCACAGCCACGACCTCAAGCTGGAGATGTGCGGCTGCCGCCCAATAAGAAGGAAACGCCGGGGTGAACAGCACCACCCGGTCGCCGGGGTTGCAAGTGATATCCAGAAACTGGTGAATGAGCATATTGGCCGGGCTGATGACGACCTGCGAGGCAGTAATCGGCTTCCCGCTCAATGAGGTGTAGCGTTCGGCTAGCGCGGCGCGTAATTCTTGTAGGCCAGCCATCGGCGCATACCCGACGTGCTTGGCTTGCAGTTCCCCAATGGCCGCTTCCAATATCTGACCCGGAGGAGGCATGCGCGGATTGCCGAGTTCAAGGTGGTAAATCCGATACCCCTGGCGTTCCAGCACTTGCGCGCGATCCAAGACGCGAAACATTTCCTGTCCGATCAAACGTTCGCCGCGTGAAGAGAACGCCGGTCGGGTCAGGGGCTGCGGCATCGGCACTCTCGGCTGGGTCATCGTGAGATCGATCCTTGTGTCTGATGGAGGAGCGAGGTTGGGAAATAGGCCGATGTGTCCTTCCAGATTTCACGGAAATGGGCCAGACGTTCCGGCGTGCCGATGTCATGCAACGGACTGGCGGTGACGAATCCATAACACTGATGGGTGACGAGCCGCGGCAAGAGGTCACGCTCCAGCGACCAGACCGGCATGTCCGGAAAGAGTGTGGTGACGGCGCGATCGAACAGGTAGACCCCGGCGTTATGATAGTTCGACGTCCGCCTTCGCGGTTTTTCCACCATCGACAACAGGCGGTCGCCCTCCCCCAACGCCACCGCACCGGTGTCTTCCCGACTCTCGTCGTGAGTGACGGCCATCGTCGCACCGGCCCGTTTGCGAGTATGGAATCGCAACAGCCGCTCCGGATCGATCTCGCAAAACGAATCCCCATTCAGAACAAAGAACGGGTTGCTACGCACTAATGGCATGGCATGCGCCAGTGCCCCGCCGGTACCCAAGGGGACAGGATCGCGCACGAACAGCGCTTCATAGGTCCCGCGATGATGCAGAAACCAGTCCTCGATCATCTCTCCGAAATGTCCCGTGCTGAAAATAAAGCGACGTGCACCGTGCCGTAGGAAATGCTCGACCAGCAACGACACGAACGGTCAACCGTGAATCTCCGCCATCGGTTTCGGACGGTCAGAGACAACGGATTGCAGTCGCGTTCCGAATCCACCGCATAGAATGATCACATCACAATCGGCAAACCGGGCCATCAAGCCGCCTTTCCGATGAGGGTGGCCTTCAGCCGGGCCGCGGTCTGCGCGGAGCTTTGCGCCCACACGTCATCCAGCATCAGCTGATCTTCCTGGTAAAACACGATTTGGGTGCCCAGTCCTTCAAACTTAAACGGCACCTGCAGTAAGCCCGGCAGCGCCAGACGAATGCGCTCATGATCCTCCGGCCTGGCGAAGAGCAGCATAAATCCCCCCCCGCCGGCACCCAGAAGCTTTCCTCCAAGTGCCCCTGCTTCCCTGGCTGCCGCATAGATCGCATCGATGGCCGGCGTCGTGATACGCGAAGTCAATCGTCGCTTGAGCATCCAGGCGTCGTGCAGCATGCTGCCGAAGTCTGCAAGATCGCGATCTCCGGTAAGAATCGACACACCTTCATCGACCATTTGCAGCATCGTGGACAATTCACCCTGGCGCTGTTTGGTGCGGTCGATCTGCTCGCGGGCAACTTCCGATGCGATCCGAGAAAATCCGGTGAAGTACAGTTGGAGATGGCTTTGAAAGGTCGCGAGCCGCTCCGGTCGCATGATGATCGGCGCATGACCGATGTCACCATTCTGGAAGAATGTCGCTTTACACAGGCCCCCATGCGCCGCGAGCACCTGGTCCTGGCATCCCACGGCCTCGCCGAGCACATCCTGTTCGACATGGATCGCGGCCTGAGCCAACTGTGCTTTGCTGGGCATGATGTGCTGCAAGGCGTAGAGCGTATGGAGTAAGCCCACGGTAAAGGAGGAACTGGATCCCAACCCCGTTCGCGCCGGCAGATCGCCGTCGTGATGAATTTCCAGCCCATCGTCGATGTTAAGGTACTTCAGCACGCCGCGGACGGCGGGATGTTCGATCTCCTGATTGCTGTTCACGAGTTCGATGCGCGAGTAGGCAATCCTGGTGCGATGCTCGAAGAACGGCGGCAACTGCCGGCAGCTGATGTAGCAATATTTATCGATGGTCGTTGCCAGCACCGCTCCGCCATGCTCCCGGAACCAGACGGGGTAATCGGTACCCCCACCGAAAAACGAGATACGGAACGGCGTTCGGCTGATGATCATCCTCGCCCTCCCTGCCGGCTTGCGCTGAGCTCAGACATTGGCATATTGCCCGGCTTTGACGACCGTGTAGCACTTGATCAACTCGCGAATCCCCCGCTCCAGCGACCATTCCGGCTTGAACCCGCTCTCCAGCAAACGTTGGTTCGAGACAATGTAATCGCGTTTATCCGGATCCTCCCCGATCGGCGCTTCGAAGGACACGAACTGCGGAAGCACTCGCTGGATTTCGCGGCAGAGTTCGAGTTTCGAGAGGTTGGCGTCGTCCAACCCGACGTTGTACGGCCGGTTTTTCATATCGTCGAAGTGGTCGATCGCATGGAGAAACGTCCGCACGACATCCCGGATATGGATGTAATTACGTTTGCAGTGGCCTTCGAACACCACGACCGCCCGATCATGCACCGCACGCCAGACAAAATCGTTGACCAGGAGATCCATGCGCATCCGCGGGGACACGCCGAAGACCGTCGCCAGGCGCAGCGTGATCGCATTGCCACGGTCCAAGACGACTCGTTCGGCCTTGACCTTCGTTTCACCGTAGAGACTGATGGGACGAAGCGGCGAGTCTTCCGTGCAAGGCACGCCAGGCTGGCCGATGCCATACCCGCTGTTGGTCACAGGAAAAATGATCTGCTGCCGAGGAGAGGACAATTTGCAGAGGAGTTGCACCGCTTCGAAGTTCACCGTGTAGGCTCCGACCCGATCTCTGTCGCACAAGGGCGCTCCGACCAGGGCGGCGAGCGGAATGATGATATCGGCTTTGCGCAGCAGGTCTGTCAGCAACCGTTCATCCCGGCAGTCACCGCGCACGACCTGAAACTTCTCCTCGGCACAGCAATCCATCAGGCTGTTTTGCCGGTACATAAAATTGTCGAGGACGGTCACCGCATACCCCCGGTCGAGCAATCGTCTGGTCAGCACTGAACCCAGATATCCGGCTCCTCCGGTGATGAGGACATGTGTT
The DNA here is from genome assembly GCA_049840695.1 of Nitrospira sp. Classification (GTDB taxonomy): domain Bacteria; phylum Nitrospirota; class Nitrospiria; order Nitrospirales; family Nitrospiraceae; genus Nitrospira_A. The sequence goes on along the minus strand of JASGJV010000009.1, from coordinate 163,335 downwards.
GAGCCTGTCGTCATAGCTACACGCGCTCCTTCTGGCTGTGCCACTCGTGCTGCCCCACTCCCCTGCTCATGCGGCCTCCAGGACGATGCGGGATATATGCAGCACATCCTGTTCGGTCATCGAGGCATGGTTCGGCAGAAAAAATCCGCAATGATGGACCCGGTCCGCCACAGGAAAACTGGCTTTCCCGTATCGATTCATCCAGAAGGGATGCAGGCCCAGATTGCCGGCTGAGAAGATGCGAGTCTCCACGCCTTCAGCCACCAACGCCCGGACAATGCGTTTACGTTGGTCAGGGCTATCGGCCAGCAAACCAAAGGAAATGCTCGCGACCTTGCTGCCTTGCGGCGGCCGCTGCGTATAAAACCGCTTCCCTAGCTGTTCGAGATAGCGGCCGTGGTTGGCTTGCCGACGAGCGGTCATCCAATCCAGCTTCCGCAATTGCTCAAGGCCGATGAATGCGTTCAGATCGGTCGATCGCAGATTGAATCCCGGTTCGTAGAACACGAAGGGCGAATGAAAGTCGTCCACTTGGTACTGCTCGACCAATTCCTGGTGCCGCGCCTGCTCCACATCTTTACTCCATCCGTGACTGCGCAACATCAGGAGGAGATTCGTGAGTTCTTTGTCGCCGGACGAGACCATGCCCCCTTCGATCGTGGACATCTGATGCCCGAAATAAAACGAAAAGCTCGCCATGTCGCCGAATGTCCCGACCTTTTTGCCGTCGTATTCGGCCCCGATTGCGGCGCAGGCATCTTCAAGGAGATAAAAACCATAACGATCTTTCAACGTCTGCAGCTCCCGCATCCGATGCGGCACGCCAAGGACTTGAACCAACAGGACCGTCTGGGCGTGATGACGCTTCAGCAGGTCTTCGAGATGATTGAGATCGAGACCGAATGTGTCCGGATCCGCCTCGCACATGAAGGGAGTCATCCCGAATTGAATGGCCGGAGCGATGGAGGTGACCCACCCGACGCTCGGGACGATGACATTCGTATTGCGCAACTTCCCCGACCGCAGCAGAGCGTAATACATGAGAAGGTTGGCCGACGATCCTGAATTGCAATGCACTGAATAGGAGCGTCCCAGCCACTGCGACCAGCGTTGTTCGAAATCGACGGTCACCGCGCCCTTGGTGAGACGCGGATAGGTCCGCAGCCAGTCGATCAAATGATCAATATCCTCCCGGTCGATCGTATCCTGAGCCAGACACCATCGCGGATTGAGCTTGGCACTGTGTGCGTGAAGCGTCATGGTAGTGGTCCCTCTCGCGCCAAAAAGGAAGCCTGCATCTGTCAACGGACCAGGCAGGGCACCAGGATACTAATCAAGATGTATGCCACTGAGGATGGCGGAAGGGGGATGTGAAACCGCAGGATTTCTTGGTCGTAGAACTGCTGTGGGCGTTGCAACCGGGCAAAAAATTCCCAGTCCCCGGCAACCGCTGTAGTCTAGGGAGACTCGAAAGAATGTTTCTGAAGGACGAATGATTCCAGCGCTTTTCTGACGGATCCTCCCCACCCGCGGTACTCGATGGTTTCCTTCCCGTCGAACCGGAACTCCAGTCCAAGATGCGTTCCGTCTGCCTGCATTGACACGTTTCGGATGACCCCTGTCAGATTGTTGACGTGGCCCGTTCCCACGATTTCGAATTCCGCACGCATGACAAGACCGGGGAAAAAGTCCTGCATTGGCCGTTGTACCAGCACCGCGCAGCCGGATGCGCTGAGGTCCGTGATCAACCCGCCGATGCGGGATGGACTCCCGGTTGGCTGGTTGCGCAGATTCTGCTCCGCTGGCAACAGGACGATGGGCTCTTGCGCTGTGACACGGCCATGTTTACGGAGCGGCACTTCCTCCAGCGTGGCGGGAAAGGCCAGCAACAAAAATGGAAACGGCTCCAATTGAGCATGGAGAACGTCCGTACGATATCCGACTATTTTCCCATTGAAGATGTATCGCAGCAGACAGGAAGTTCCCACAGCGCAGGCAATCGGTTGTCCAAAGTGAAACGGCCATTCACAGACGATCCAGCTGCGCGCTCTCCACCCCAGCACGGTGGCGCCGTACTGGGCTCCCGTACCATCGGTTGAAAGGCTGAGTTGCAGCGAGAGTCCCACTTCGAGAAACGAAGCAGGATGGCGATGGACGATGAGATCACTCATGAGGTTTACCCACGCGGGCCATGCAAGGCATAGACGTGCCCCTGTCAGCCCTATCGGCACATGGCTTCAGAATCTGAAGCCTGTGTCGCTCTTGCGACATATTCGTGAGTAAAGACCGGTCTCACATCGACCGATAGAGAAAGGACAGAAACCACACCCTGTCCGCAGCAGCACAGGCTTTTTGAGGATTAGGCATAACTCTGACATGGCTTCGACAAAACGTATATCCATTGACCAGCTTACCGTTGGCATGTTCATCGCAGGTCTGGATCAACCCTGGTACAGGACGCCCTTTCTCATCCACAAGTGGTTAGTATCCGACTGCAATGACATCGTGCAACTCAAACGGCACGGCATTGAGATTGTGACCATTGATACGGATCGGGGATTGGATGTAGGCGCAGTTCCCGTCGCCGCGCCGGAAGCCCCTGCTCCGGTTCTTGAGCCTTCGCAGGCTTCTTCTGAAACCCTAGACGCTCCCGCACGCCGACATTCTTCGCATGCCGCCGCAGCAGCGACCTATCGAGGGGCCATGGAAGCGATCGAACGAGTGTTCACCGAGGTTGAAGCGGGCCAGCCACCCAAGCTCGCGGCACTCAAACCCGTCGTGAGCAGGCTCTTGCAGCAAATCATCGAACAACCGGAAGCAATGATGATTCAGTTTTGTCTGGATAAAATGCGCCGCTTCGATGGCACCCTGGCCACTCATGGCATCGATGTCTGTGTGCTGACGCTCCTTCTGGCGGTGGAGAATAGCTGTACGGAAAGCGAGATGGAGGCGCTCGGGCTTGGGGCACTGCTGCACGATATCGGCTTCGTTCGACTTCCGCGCAACTTGTACCGGAAAACCTCGCCCTTGACGGAGCAGGAACAAGTCCTGATGCGGCAACACCCGCAATTGGCTGCCACGGTATTGTCAAAAATCGACTCACTCCCCGGAACGGTCTTTCAGATCATCGCGCAACACCATGAGTTTCAGGACGGCAGCGGGTTCCCCAAGTTGGTCAAACCGGGCGGGCTTTCGCCCCTGGCGCAGTTGATGGCCCTGGCCGATACCTATGACGATCTTGTCACCTCGCGCTATGGCCGCGCACCGCTGTTGCCTCATGATGCCATCCGACAATTATTTGTGCTGGGCGCCAAAGGCCGATACGATAAAAATCTCGTTGAAGTCGCCATCAAAATGTTAGGCGTCTATCCGCTTGGAAGCCTCATCAAGCTCAATACGAACGAATGCGCGGTCGTCATCGGGCTCAATCATGAGGACCGGTTGCGTCCGCGTATCCGGATCATCAGAGGTCCCGATGGGGAGATTCAGCATCCTCCCATCGACAGTGATCTCCAAAACCAGGCTGTCGATCAACCTGCGCGCACGATTCTTCGCGCGTTGGATCCTGGACAGGAACAGATCGATCTCCCGCAATACCTTGATGTCGCCGCAGGCGGGGCATAAGTATGAGCCGTCCATCACATTTGCGTTCACATCAATCTCACCCCCCCACCGGGTTTACGCCGGCCCCTGAAGCGATGGGACTGCTCTGGGATGCGCTCCCCTTGGGCATTTGCCTGCTGGCACCGGATCACACCATCGTCTTCGCCAACCGCTTGGCTGCCCGCCTGCTCGGCGGATCGCAGGCTGACTGTGCCGGGAAACTGTTGTCGGATCTGATCGGGCAACCGATCGAACTGAACAACTCCTTGCATTCAACGGGGGTGTTGAAGTTCCAGAGAGATCAGGCTGCGGCATCGGCTGAAGATGAGGAGGGCGATGCGGCTGAGACGCCGGCTCTCACCGTGATCGAGTGGGAGCAACTGCGTCTTTCCGGCATTCCCTCCGTCTCCACGCTCCTGACGCTCCGGGACGTTTCACGGGAATGCGAGTTGGAGCAGGACCGTGACCGTCTCGCCACGGTGGCCGAAGAAAGCCCCTACCCGATTGTCGAAATCGACCGGAACGGGAATATCCTGTATGTGAACCCTGCGATGGTAGAGGTCCTGTGCCGCTTCGGATATGACCTCAACGGGAAACCGGATATCCTTCCGGACAATCTTCCCGCCCTGGTGGCAACCTGCCTTCTGGAGAGGCGAACGCTGTCGTCGCAGGAAGTCATCAGAGGTGAGGCCTGTTACAGCTGGACGTTGTGTCCCATCCCCAGCAATCAACTGGTGCGCGCCTACGGGATCGACCTCGGTGAGGTGCATGCGACACATCGCGCACTGAACGCCACCGCCGATCACCTTCGAGAGAGCAATCGCCAGCTGGACCAGGCACTGCAGCAGGCGCAGGCGGCGGCTCGCGCCAAATCTTCGTTTCTGGCGATGATCACACATGAGTTGCGCACGCCCATGAACGGGGTGATCGGCATGGCGAGCCTGCTGCTGGATACCTCGCTGACGGAAGAGCAACGCTCGTTTACCCAAACGATTCAGCAATGCGGGGAAGCGCAATTGTGCCTGATCAATGATGTACTGGAATGCAGCAAAATCGAAGCCGGCAAGCTGGAACTGGAGACGCTCGATTTCCAACTCCGAACAACGGTGGAAGATGTGCTGTCGCAGTTTGCGGAGCGGGCGCAGCGGAAAGGCCTCGAAATTACCGGGCTGGTTCACGCCGCCGTACCCAACGCGTTACGCGGTGACCCGGGCCGTCTACGTCAAGTCTTGACGAACTTCGTTGGAAACGCGGTCAAGTTTACCGAACAGGGCGAGGTGACGCTGCAGGCGTTCCTGGAGAAGGACACGCCGGCCGGCGTGATGATCAAATTTGAAGTGACGGACTCCGGCATCGGCATCAGCGAAGACGTGCAAGGGCGTCTGTTTCAGGCATTTACCCAGGCCGACAGTTCCACGACAAGGAAATACGGCGGCACAGGACTGGGTTTAGCGATCTCGAAACAACTCGTGGAGCTGATGGGTGGGACGGTAGGCCTCCGCAGCAAGCCTGGCGAAGGAACTACTTTTTGGTGCACGGCCCTCTTCCAGAAACAAGCGGTGTGTTCCCCTGCGATCGTCCCCTCGGTTGAGCTGAGCGGTCGTCGGATCCTCATCGTCGACGACAACGAGTCAAATCGCACGATTCTCCATCACCTGGTCTCGGGATGGGGGATGCATGACGGGCTGGCACGGAATGCCGCGGAAGCGATGGACCTGCTGGAGCAGGCGGGGGCGAAGGGAGAGCCCTATGACGCAGCCGTGCTGGATATGCTGATGCCCGGCAAAGACGGGTTGCAGTTAGCCCAGGACATCCGCGCTCACCACCATGGCGCGGGGGTTCGATTAGTTGTCCTGACGTCTCTGATTCAGCCCGGGCATGCAGAACGGGCGCGCCGTGCCGGATTCACGGCATATCTCACAAAACCGGTCCGCCATGATCAGCTACAAGGGTGTCTTCGCGTGGTGTTCGGATTGCAGCAGAAGGCGCCGACCTCAGCGGTGTCGACCGGCAATGGGCAACCGATCTCGCCAACGCTCATCACGCGCCACACATTAGCCGAACAGTCTCCGCGACCGCGAATCCTGTTGGCAGAAGACAACGTGGTCAATCAGAAGCTGGCCGTCCGCATGCTGGACCGCCTCGGATATCAACCTGACGTGGTGTCCAATGGCCAGGAAGCGGTTACGGCCTTTGAGCGGGAAACCTACGCGGCGATCATCATGGATTGCCAGATGCCGACGATGGATGGCTACGAAGCCACGAGACTCATCCGGGCGCAGGAAGGGCGGCCCGACGCGTCCCGGACGCGCGCCCACATTCCGATCATTGCTTTGACAGCGAATGCGTTGCCTGGCGATCGTGAACGATGCAAGGCCGCCGGTATGGACGACTATGTCACTAAGCCGGTGAAGACGGATGATCTCGGCCTCATTCTGCAACGGTGGGCTCCGGTGAAGGCTGCCGCCGATGTGGCACCCACCGCCCCTGCCCGCGACATGAGCAAGACGGACGCGCGAGTCTTCGATGCGGACGCCATGCTCGCAAACATCGGTGGAGATGCAGAACTCTTCGATCAATTGCTCCGGCTGTTTGTAGACCGCCACAGCGTCATGATGAAGGAAATCGAGTCCGCCATTGAACAGGGTGACGCCGCCGCACTCGAGCGGGCCGCTCATAGTCTCAAAGGTACGGCAGGCAATCTCTGCGCACCTGATGTCGTGTTGTTGGCAAGTCAACTGGAAGCATCCGGACGACTCGGAACGTTGACGGAAGCCCCCAGCCTGCTGGGGAAGTTGGACCGCACCGTGCAGGAATTGGTGGCCGTGTTATCCCGCCAGATCAATCCCACAGACCCGCAGTGACTCCCCCTGTATCCGCGTGAGATCCTAGCCCGGCCAATGTCGCCGTCGAACATTCTATTCGTAGCATAAGGAAAAAGAACCCTGACGACGCTGGGGACGTTGTGACACGAGGTGGCTTAGCGAGCTGAGGCTTGGAGGGACTGAGACGACGACGGACTGGTTGCCGTGGAGATGGCGGGAAAGAGCGGATAGCGGGTCGGCAAATCTTCCGGCAACACCAGTTGCTTACACAGCCTGGTGCGGTGGTTCATGACCAGTGGGCCACGCAGGTTGGCCGTCACGGCGGTTGGATCATCGGAGGGAATCGTGAGAATCGTCACGATGGAGACTTCGTCGGTGTCCTGCTTCTGGATCTCGATCAGTGCGTCCGTGGTGATGGTGACCTGGTAATCAGGTTTGAAGAGCACCGGATCGAGAATGACGAATGCGAGCTCAGGTTCCTCGACGCATTGCAGCCACTTAAACGGCGCATCCGTATCATGGTCGAGCATGACGTATCTCGTCCAGTCTGGAAAGCCCAGAATGCCGGATGGAAATACCAGCAGCGAGTCGTCGCTCACTTCGAAAATTCCGAATCTGGTCAACTGACACTTCATGGATGGTTCTCAGCTCCCGCGGCGCCCCGTTTTATTGGACAGTTGACGGAAGGCATCCAGAGGAATGACTCCGGGGCCTGCGGCAATGCGATTCTCGTCTTGAATCCTCGCATGCACTTCATCGCGATGCACTTGCACATTGGGCGGCGCTTCGATTCCGAGTCTGACCTGTCCGCCTTTGATGCCGAGCACCACAATGCGGACATCGGGACCGATGGTCACGCCCTCTCCCCGACGTCGTGTTAAGACCAGCATACAAGCCTTCCTTGGCGTGTGAATACGGGTACATTGGGTATATCGGTACCGGAGAGAATGAACTTGAGCGTTGGTTACCGCAGATAGTTGAGTAACGAGGAATCAAAAATCCTGCTGAACGTCTGGCTGGCGGCCTGCACCGCGACCTGCTGAAGGCTCAATTGGCTGATGGCCGTGGCGAGGTCTGCATCCTGATTGTCGGAAATGGCTTTGGAAATCGTCAGGGTCGCCGTATCCAGGGCGTCGCGGGTAACTTGCAGCCGGTTGGCCAACGCCCCGACCGTTCCCTGCGCATCGCTGATCTGTGCCGTCGCGAGGTCAAGATTGCCGATTCCGGTTTGAATGCCCGCGCGATTGTTGCTTTCGAGGGACGTGAGCAAATCCCGGAGCGAATCGAACATGTTCGTGGTCCCGCCGGTAAAAATGCTGCTGCCGGGAACAAGAATTTGCACCGTCTGATTCTCACCCACAGAGATGGACTGCGTTTCAGTGTTGCCTTGATAAGTCACCGTATCGCCAGTGGTAATGACGTAGGGAGTTACATCGGTTTTTGTTCCGCCGAACACCGCCTGCCCCGCCACTTCCGTATTTCCCAGTTGAACCAGTTGCCGTTGCAGTTGACGGACCTCCTTGGCGATCGATTGGCGGCCTTCGGCTGAGGTCGTATCGCTGCTGGCTTGAATGGTCAATTCGCGTACCCGCGTGATGATAGTCTGGACCTGGCCCAACGCCTGATCGGCGGCGTTAACTCGCGAGGTGCCGAAATCGATATTGCGAATCCATTGCTTGGTCTGGGAGAGCGCGGACTTGTCGAGAACGATCTGCCCGTAGGAGCTGGGATCGTCTTCGGGAGTCGAGACCCGTCTTTGGCTGGAGACCTGTTCCTGCGAGGTCAGCATTTGCAACCGGGAACGTTGGAGATTGCCGAGCAGGGTGTTGTACATCTGTTGGTCGGCGACTCTCATACTATCTGCTCCCGGTGAACTGAACGACGGTTAACGCTTCAAGGACAAGATCGTCTGCAGCATTTCGTCGCTGGTGGTGATCAACTTCGAGGCGGCCTGAAACGCGCGCTGATATTTCAACATATTGATTAATTCTTCGTCCATCGAGACACCGGATACTTCCGCCCGGTGGGCCAGCAGTTGATCGTGCAGAATCTCCTGCCCTTGCAGGTCGCGCGTGGCCCCTTGAAGGGTCGCGCCGAAGCTCCCGGCCATTGCGCCGTAGTAGCTCTGAAAGGTCGTATTTCCCAAGCCCGCGACCGACGCCGTTTGTAAATTCGCCAGGGCGAGCGCATTGACGTTATTGCCCGGCACGCCGGCCGCTGTGGATGAGGCGGCGATTTTCTGCCGATCCGTCAGCGCCATGCTGATCGTGCCGGCCGTCGTTCCTGTCGCCGTGAAGAAGTCCTGGGTCGTGGACCCGTCCAATCCATAACCCGCTTGATGCCGGGTATTCACTTGTGAGACGAGTTGTGCCGTGAGGGTGTCGAGAGACGTTTGCAGGCCCGTGGCTGTCGTATCCCGTGCATCGAGCAGACCTTTAAGACGGCCGCCGCTGATCGACGAGGTGATATCCGTGTTGGGACCGGTCCCGCCGTCATACCGGACGTCGAGTAATCCCCCGTTGGTCGCGTCGGGAACACCCGTGAGTTTGAACGCCGTATGGTCTGTCACGAGGACCTGGCCGACCCCCACAAACACGGTGACCTGCCCGCTTCCATCTTCAATGGAAGAAATATCAACCAGGCCGGCAAGGTCATTCAGGAACCGGCCGCGTTGGTCTCGCAGGTCATTCGCCTGCTGCCCGCCCACTTCGGTCAACTTGATCTGGGCGTTCAGGTCGGCGATTTTACTCGCCAGGGCATTGATGTCGTTGATGCCACTTCCGATTTGGCCATCGAGAGAAATCCGTTGCGTTGACAGCTGCGATGAAGCCTGATTCAGGAGTTTCGTCAAGCCGTCAGCCTTGGTCAGAAGCACCGTGCGCGCGGTCAGGTCGGCCGGATTAGTCGCTACATCCTGCCAGGCCTTGAAGAATTCGTTGAGCCCCGCCGCGATGCCTTGATCGTTCGCATCATTAAACAGAATTTGAATTTGCGTCAGGGCCTTCTGAGACGCGCCGAATTGCCCTATCCGCTCATTCGAATTCAACAGTTGCTGTTCGACAAAGCTGTTCGACGGAACGGCGGATTTCCGACACCTGGACGCCCGTCCCGATCTGTCCGGGGCGTCCGTTTTCCGGAGGAGTTTCGGTGAGGATCGCCTCCTGGCGCGAGTAGCCGGGGGTGCTGACATTGGCGATGTTTTGCCCGGTGACAGACATCGCGCGCTGGAAACTGGCCAGCGCGTTGGAGCCTACTCCGAATAATGCGTTCAGTCCTGACATACGGCCACTTGTTATCCTTTGGCTCTCACCAGACCGGCGCCTGCCGGTACGGCCGTGCCGGCCGACGAATACAAGGCCGCCGACTCCGGAGCTCGTTGCCAGCGTTTGAGGGCACCTTGCAAAAATTCAAGCGACTGCCCGATGAGTGCGGCGTTGAATCGATTCAAGCGATCAGTCTCGCCGATCGCCGCGAGCAACCTGGCTTCCATCGTGGTACTCGCGCCCTGTCGAGGCAGTTCGAGCGAGGTCTGCCGACGCCGCTGTTGCTCCAACTCTCGAATCTCATCCAAGAGTTGAGATTTTCGTGTCGTGACGGAGGTGAATTGGCCGAACGACAAGGAACGGATCGCGTCCTGTTCCTCCAGCAGCAAGGACTGGAACGCGAGCATTTTGTCGAGCATGCTCCGCACGAGCGTGTCTGATTCAGTGGGAGTATGTTGCGAGAGCGTCGACACCGTGCTTCCTCCTCGACAGTAACATTCCGGCATACGAGGACAGCGAGCGAAGGGTCGAGCCGGTGACGCGACTCGTTATAGGACCGCGTCCGTCAAGACGTTACGAATGATGGCATCCGCAACTTTTTTGCCGTTCACGGTATAGGTGCCCCCTTCAACTGACTGCTGGATCTGGCCGACTCTGGCGTCACGTTCGTGATCCGGCTGTTCCGCCGCGGCCCTCAGACGTTGGAGTTCCTTGGCCCGCTCGGAAATCTGCACGCGGTCCTGCGACTGCGTGGTCTGAGATGCGCTCTTCTTGTTCTGTGTCCGGTCAGTCTCCTGAACGCCTAAGAGAATTTTTGCGAGATCTGCGGCCCGCCCGTTATGAGAGATCTCCATGACTGCTTCTCCTCCCCTTCGCAGGGTGTTCCGTAGGCTTTCCCCTAGTCGAGTACTCTATCGGCGGGGTTGGCCGGGAACTCCAGGAGACCCTCGTTGTTTATTTGTTTTTTTCGACATAGGCATCCACAAAGGCCGTGAGGCCTATGCCTCCGGCCTGTGTTGCCAGCTTGGCAATCCTCCTGATCGTAGAAGGAATACCAGACCTGTTCGCCTTTTCGTTCCAAAAGGCCTTTCGGAACAGTTTCCCTCATCTTTCCAATAAGGTAGGAGATAAAGTAGGCTTCGAACTCCTCCCCGGCTTTATGCATCGCTTCAGTGGATTTCTGTCCTGCCTGCCCCTGTCGCTGAGCCCGCTCGAGGCCTGCTGGCTGAGTCGCATTCATCTGTGCCAGATCGAGCTGGCCGCTCAACAGATTCTTAATGTCCATAATGGGCCGACTCTTTCCTACACGATCTCAAGATTCGCTTGAAGTGCTCCAGCCGCACGGAGCGCAGACAGGATCGCGACCAGGTCACGTGGTGTCACACCAACGGCATTGAGCGCCCGAACCACTTCTCCCAGCGTGACCGTTTGGTCCACGACAATCAGCCGGGACTGTTCCTCAGCCACATCGGTCTGCACATCCGGCGTGACCGTCGTTTGGCCTTGAGAGGAGCCGATCAAGGGTGCGGGAGGTTGCGACACGTTGAGCGTGTTCTTCACGGAAATGGTGAGATTGCCATGCGAGATGGCGCAGGTGAGAGGCGGACATGTTCTCCCAATACCACCGTGCCGGTGCGTTCATTCACCACCACCTTGGCTGCCACATCCACACTCACATCCAATCCTTCCATCGTCGCGATATACTCCACCACCCGCCCCTGAAAGGTCGATGGCAGGGTGGTTTTGACGAGGCCTGCATTGACCGGGACGGCGGTGCCCTTTCCAAACGTCCCGTCGATGGCCTCGGCGGTGCGAATGGCGGTCGTGAAATCAGGATGCCGCAAGAGAACCGACACGGTATCCCACTGGTCGATATCGACGACCAGTTCTTTTTCGACGATAGCCCCGGCGGGCACGACCCCTGCGGCCTGATGATTCTTGGTGACGGTAGCGCCGCCCGGGCCGCCGGTCCCTCCTAAAAATCCGCCGATCGATACCGGTCCCTGCGCGACCGCGAACACTTGCTGGTTCGGTGCCTTCAGTGGCGTAAGAAGCAACGTGCCGCCTTGGAGGCTCTTGGCGTTCGCCATGGAAGACACGATCGCATCGAGCGTCATGCCCGGTTTCACGAAGGGAGGGAGCTTGGCCGTCACCATGACCGACGCGATATTTCTCGTGAGCAACTGAATCGGATCAATTACCAGATTTATGCCCATCTTGTTCAACATGGACATCATGGCCTGAATCGTGAATTGACCGCCGATGACCTGATCGCCTGTACGGTCCAGACCAACGACCAGTCCATATCCGATTAATTGGTTTTCCCGTACACCTTCAATGGTTGCGACGTCTTTGACGCGGACGGCATGGGCCAGCGAGGCGCTGAAAAAGGAGATCGTGAGGAAAGCCAGCATGCCCACCGCGGTGCGGCGGAGCCAGGGGTTCATCTGCTGGCGAGGTTCCGCGACTGGAGCCGGTTTGGGCGGCGGCGGCGTCCATGGACGGGCCAGAAGCTCTGGATCCATGGAGGGCGTCCGAAGGACCCCGCTCGACAGCATGAGACGAAAACACTGCATGATCATCGCCCGTTGTTGTGTGCGTGGCCTCGTCATAATGACTCCTGTCTCGCTCCTGTCGGTCCTACTGCCCGGTCATTAGAAGGGATAGACCCAATCCAGAATCCTCACGAACCAACCCGGCCGTTGCACATCATCCACCACGCCCAGACCGGAATATTCGATTTTCGCGTTGGCAATGGCGCTTGATTGCACCGTGTTCTTGGTGTTGACGTTGACACGACGGACGATACCGGCGATCGTCATAATCTGCCGCTCCGAATTGACGGTCACTTCACGCCGTCCTTCGATCCGCAAATCGCCGTTAGGCAGCACTTCAGTCACAATGGCTGAGATCGTGCCGGTCAAGGTATCTTCTCGATTGGTAGCGCCTTTGCCACCGAATTTGTTCCTGGCGCTGGCGTCGATGCCGAATCCCCGCTTGGCCTCGCCACCGAGTCGGATACCCGGAAGGCCAAGATATCCCATCCCTGTGCCGCCGAGCCCATTCGACACCGTCGAATCTTTTTCCGCGCTGGTGTCGGCACTCTTTGATCCCTTGTGCTTCTCAGAGATCAGAATCGTGATGATGTCACCGGCACGCATGGCGCGCAGATCTTCATACAGATAGGCCCGCCCGTTCTCCTCCTGCCACAACGAGCCGGTCGTCTTGGGCGGCGGCATTTTGGCCAACTCCACCTTCGCGGGCTTTGCGGTAGACGAACTTGAACAGCCTGGCAGGACGCAGAGCGCAAACCCGCAGAGAATGAATCCGATCGTCCGATAACTCGTGAATGATGGGTTAGAAACTGACACGGACTACTCCCGGACCGACAACGGTCGCTCGCAGATCCTTACCGGAATCGACATTGGACACGGTGATGGTTTGACCCAGTTCCCCATGCGATTTCGTCACACCCACGGTTTGAATGGAGAGGCCCCCCTGCCGGGCTTCGATCGTCACCCGATCGCCTTTATGCACCGCAAACGGGCGCCGCAGGGAGGTCAGCCGGATCGCATTCTGAGGCGGCAGAGGACGGATCGCCGCTTTGCCCACGACCTCTGCGGGGTTCGTCGCAAACGGTTGCCTGAGGTCGTACAGCACGAGGCGTTCGGTCGCCACGTCGTCGGCAGCGATCTCCTCATCGACTTTAATCGACCGGACCGGGACCACCACTTCGACGATGGCGGCAACATCCGCGGTGGCCTCGAGGGTCTTGATAAACCGGCCGTTGACGGTCAGATGTACCTGAAACACCCGGCGGCCGAGCGGTTCTTCCGAATGACTGGCGCTGACCTGCACATCTACCGTGCCGGATGGCACCACGATCGGCTGTTGGGGGTCGCCCAGCGCCACCTGGCAATCGACGGCTCGTCCGGCAAGTTCACGCTTGACGAAATCGCGGATGACCCCGCGAATCTGTTCCGGATAAATGGTGCGTTTTCCGCGGGTCAGCGGAAGACTGTGGGCGCTCTGCACGAGGGCTTCATGCACGCGGAACAGCGGCCGAATCGGAGCCCGCTCCCCTGCCGTCGCAGGAAGGACCGCACTGGCGATCAAGCTCATGGTCACCACACAGATGAGGCCGGTTCGATTCACAGATGTCACCCCCGCTTCACGGTACGGCGCCGATTACCGGCGCAGGTTATTGGCGATCTGCATCATTTCATCGGACGCTTGGATCGTCTTCGAGTTAATTTCGTAACTGCGCTGGGCGATGATCATGTTGACCATCTCTTCCGCCAGATTGACGTTGGAACTTTCCAGGAATCCCTGTTGCAGCGTGCCGAAGCCGGTGGAAAATCCGCCTGTTCCCTGTTGCGCCGGTCCCGACGCGAAACTGTCGAGGAATAAATTGCCGCCCATGGCAACAAGACCCGAGGGGTTGTCGAACCGCACCAGCTGAATCTGTCCCACCTGCGACGCCTGGGTCACGCCGGGGAGCAACACCGAGACCGTGCCGTCCTGGCCGATGTCGATTTTGAGCGCGCCGGAGGGGATGGTAATGACCGGGGTGAGTTGGTCGCCGTCGCCGGTGACCAGATTGCCGACGTTATCGCGCTTGAAGGATCCGTTACGCGTGTACATGATCGTGCCGTCCGGGCGCGCAACCTGGAAAAAGCCAGCGCCGTCGATGGCCAGATCGAGATCGTTGCTCGTCTGCCGCATGTTGCCCTGCATCCACTCCTTGGCGACCGTAATGGGACGGACGCCGCCGCCGACCTGCACGCCCACGGGAAAGACGCCAACGTTCGATGCGTTCGTGCCCGGCAAGCGTTGAATCTGGTAGAGCAGGTCGCCGAATTCCGCCCGGCTGCGCTTGAACGCATTCGTGTTCACGTTCGCCAGGTTGTTGGCGATCGTGTCGACGTTGAGTTGCTGGGCTGTCATGCCCGTCGCGGCCGTCCACATTGCGCGAATCATAGAACTCCTCCTATTGCACCCGGCCGAGATCCTGGATGGCCGTATCCGTCATATGGTCCAGCGTCTGAATGAGCTTCTGCGCCGATTCATAACTCCGCATGCCCTGCATCATCTTCACCATTTCGCTCAACGAATTAACGTTCGATTCTTCGATATGGCCAGACTGGAGCTGCGGATTCTTCGACACCCTTGGCGTTCCGCCCGTAAACAAGCCTTCGGCAAACTTCTGCGGCATCTCGTTGGGAGGAAATTCGACGACCTTAATGGTGCCGATCGCGTTGCCATCGACTTGGATTCCCCCTTCGGCATTGACCTGAATGTTGCCGGCCGGCACTCTAATTTCACCTTTCGTGCCCATGACCGGATGTCCCAGATTGGTGACCAATCGACGTTGGCTGTCGAGGGAAAAAATGCCGTTGCGGGTGTACCGCACCCCGTCAGGAGTCTTGACTTCAAAAAATCCATCGGTCTGGATAGCCAGGTCGAGCGGATTGCCTGTGATGCGGATCCGTCCCGGCTCGAAAGTCGTTCGCATGCCGTTCGCTTCGGTAAACACGCGCTCGGTCGGGCCGGCCGGTCTGGTTGAAATGGTCGAGGTGATCCCGCTGGATGCGGCACCCATCCCTACCGATCCCCCACGGGCCAGGAGTCCGCGAAAGCCCTGTTGGTCCTGTTTGAAGCCGGCCGTATTGACGTTCGCCAAATTGTTGGCGAACACCTGCAGCTGTTTTTCTTGCGCGACTGCGCCGGAAAGTATGGGATAGATGGCTCGATTCATATGGTGTCGGTTCCAACCGTCCTCTCTGTGTCATAGGGAGAGTTAGCAATCGACATGCCATTGCTGTGGGAGGTGCCGCACCAGTCAGTCCGCCACTGCAGATCGAGTAAATCGCCCATGATTGCCGATAGATGGCGGCGAGGTGCTGCGTGAATGCGAACCTGCGCAGGCCGGTGCTGCCGCCGAGAGCTGTCAAAGATCCTGACGAGTGGAACTCTTTACCGCAGACTGGGAAAGTCCTGCCTACCTGAGCAGGTTACAAAGATGGGCGATGGAGGATTAGGCCGCAATTGTCGAGGGGGAATCCGTCTGTGGCTGGGCGAGCACCTTCTCGAGGCCGGATATCCCCGAACGAGTTGGTCCGCGCCATCTCCAGGGCCTGCGCGGCCGCCTCGAGCAGGACATGGGGGTCAAGATCGTCCCGCGTGGAGAGTGCGAGACCAATCCGGCCGGTGAGGAACACCTCATGATGATCGAGGGTAACCGGCAAGGCGATCGCGCCTTGCATTTTTCTGGCAAGCAGTAACAAGTCATCCGCATCTGTGACCTGATCCACTAACACCGCAAATGTCCGTTCGGCTATTCTCGCCACAGTGTCGGTCGAGCGCAATGCGCTTTTCACGCGGGCTGCTTCGATGCGGTACATGAGATGACTGTTCAGGTCCGCAGGGGTTTCTGTGGCAGGCGTGAAATAATCCAGCTCGATGATGAGAACCGCCACCCGGCGTCCATGTTTCTGTCCGCGGATCAGGGCCTGATTGAGGAGTGAGAGGAACAGGCGATTCAAGGGTAAACCGGTGACCGGATCAAACGTGCTCCTGCTATCTCTCTCTGTGGTGCGCCAGAGCGGACGCCCGGCGGAGGTGCGACTTCGCGGCGTCCAGAAGGTCGCCGCGAAAATCATCAGCGTGACCGCTACTCCGATCGAGATCATGACGGGATAGGCCGTCAAGGCGGAGAGGGTCAGCAGGCCAATGGCGGCTGTCCAATACAAGCCGCCGGCCATAAACAGGAGACAGGCCAGTACGCCAAATCTGGCGGCATCATAGGACCGGGAGAGCGCTTCATCGTCCGGCCAGGCATGATGATGGTCGGACGCGGGCTCGGCGGCGGCACTCGACTCGGTTACCTGTGGAGGCAGGCTCATACGCGCAAAGAGAACTGGTGGTTGCCCAATGGATATCGGGGTCTAGAGGGTATCGGACGGAGCGGGAGGAAACTAAAGGTGGTGTGTCGGTATCAATTAGAACCGACAACAAGGAAGAGCAGCTGATAGGAATGGCCGATTCAACATCTAGACATCGACCGGTTCGAGCCTCGACTTGAGATGAAGGATGGCTTTCGAATGTATCTGGCAGACCCGCGATTCGGTGACTTTTAACGCCTGCCCAATCTCTTTCATGGTCAACTCCTCGAAATAATAGAGCGACAGCACCAGACGCTCCTTTTCTGGGAGATCCTGAATCGCCGATTCGAGTACGTGACGGGATCGTTCGCTCACCAGGACCGAGAGCGGGTCCGGTTGGTTGGAGTCGGTCAACATGCTGATAATTGTATGTCCATCCGCATCCTGCACTCCGAGATCATCCAGGCTGATCACGACCGCGCCGCGCGAACGGGTCAGGAATTCGTCCAGCTCGTCCGCCGACATTTTCAATTCTTTGCCGACCTCCTGGTCTGTCGGTGGGCGGCCGAATCGATGCAATAGTTCGGAGTAGGTCTTCTGGAGCAGGGAAATCCTCTCGTGAACGGAGCGCGGGATCCAGTCCATCGATCGGATTTCATCAAGCATCGCGCCACGAATCCGGAATTCCGCATAGGTTTTGAACTTGGCCTCGCGGGTCGGATCGTATTTGTCCATCGCATCCATGAGCCCCATGATTCCGACGGACATCAGGTCTTCCGCATCCATGTAGGCCGGCAGGCGGAAGGCCAGCCGATGGGCCATGGCTTTCACGACATGCGTGAATTCCTGGATGACCCGTTCGCGATCCGCTTCCGCAATCACCCGGCGTGAGGCATTCCCGGTTGCAGACATTTTGCGTGCTTCCATCATGCGCGTACAGTCCTTTCAGTCAGTGCGTCCGCAAGAGTTGTTGCCAGAGGAACTGCACTGTGCCCTTCGGGAGCGCCGGAGGCGTTAACTGTGCCACCGCTTCAGTCAGCTCTCGAAATGCACGGCTGGCCGGCGCGTGAGGAAACAGATCGATGACGGCACGCTGCTGGGAGACCGCCATCGGCACATAGTCGTCCTGAGGGATTGCGCCCAGGTAGTCGAGAGAAATGTGGAGAAAGCGGCTGACGGCAACTTCCAGCTTCCGGTAGATGCGTGCCGCGTCACGCGGTGACTTCACCATATTGACGAGGATGTAAAAGCGCCGTTCCCGGTATTGCCGCAGCAAGACCTTCATCAACGCATAGGCGTCCGTCAGCGACGTGGGTTCAGGAGACACGACGACGACGATCGACTGGGCGGCAGCCGCAAAGTACGTCACCGTTGAGGAGATGCCGGCGCCGGTATCGATGAGGAGCACGTCCATCGTGGAGGCCAGACGTTCCAGTTCTTCCTGCAGAATCAACTGCTGCGCTTCGGTCAAGACGGTCAATTGTGAAATGCCGGTGCTCGCAGGGAGCACCACAATGCCATTGGGACCGGTCAAGGCGATGTCCTCGAGCCGGCAGGTTTTGGCAAGGACGTGCTCCAGCGTGTATCTGGGCGTCAGGCCCAACAGAATATCGACATTCCCCAAGCCGAGATCGGCGTCCAACACCAGCACGCGCTTCCCGGTCTGGGCAAGGGCGATGGCCGTATTTGCCACCACATTGCTCTTCCCTACCCCGCCCTTTCCGCTCGTGACGGTGATGACCTGGGTGCGGGAGGGACTGACACTGCCGCCAAACGTGCTCAGTTGCGGATCCAAAATGTCTGGTTCGATCGCCATCGTCTCTCCCCTGTTTTTCGCTCGCGTCTATCGCGTATAGGTCTTGATGCTTGGTACCACTGCCTGGGCGGCCTGCCTGATCCATGGCTGACCATTCTGTTCCCCCGGCATCCTGACCTGACCACCCAGCAGCAGGTCGCCCAAGCGGTTGACTTGCGCCTGGACTAAGTCGTTGGGCACACGTTGACCAGTGCCCCAGTATGAAAGCGGGATGCCCGTCCGATGCGTGGCTTCAAAAATTCCGCCATACCCGGTCGTTTCATCCAGCTTGGTAAACAGAAGCCGCAATGAGGGCACGTCCACACACTGGCTGGTACTGACCACGATATCCGGTACCCGTGTACCGGCGGCCAATACGAGATGGACCTCCATGGGGAGGGCTCCGTTGAGCAATCCTCTCCAGCGCTGCGCCGCGATTGGTTCATAGGGGTTGAATCCCGCCGTATCGATCAGGATCAATTCTGCTTCGCGCTCTTGTGCGATGGCGGTGCGAGCTTCCTCGCATGACGCAGCGACAGCCAATTCAATCCCCAGGACCTCCGCGTACAGCCGGAGGTGTTCCACCGCCGCCGGACGATAGGTGTCCATGGTAATCAGCGCGACACTGCGTTGCTCGACGATGCCGTAGTGTGTGGCCAACTTGGCAATGGTGGAAGTTTTTCCCACACCGCTCGGCCCGACAAACAGGGCGATCTTCTGTTCGCCGGCTGTACGGAGCAACGGACCGGCGGTCGTAACGCGGTCCAGTAAGACCGTCCGCAAGAGCTGCAGGGAGGAATTCCGCTGGGACGCCCCCTGTTCAACCAGCGTCTCGCGCAATTCCCGCAAACAGGCTTCAGCAGTCACATGTTCCACGCCCTGGGCCAGGAGATCTTCATAGACCCGCTGGAATGATTGAAAGGTTGCGGTCTGACTATTTGTGTTGCCGTCGGAGGACTTCACCGTCCGGGAAAGCTCTTGTGGAGTAAAGGACGCGTGGCGAGCCGCCGCCCGGGGCTTGTCGCCTCGTTTCTCTATTGCGCCTTGGAGCGTTTTCTGAAACCGTGACTCCTCGGACGGAACCGTTGGAGCTTGTGCGGCAGCCGGAGCGGGATGATCCTCTTCGCCGAGTATCGGTGCGGACTCAGGCACCGCGGCATCGTCTTCAATCGCGGCCATCACTTCGAGCATCGATCCGCCCAGGAGGCCGAACCCGTTATCCCAGGATCGCACGCGCTTCGTTGACAAAATGACGGCATCCGGCCCCAGCGTATCCTTGATGGAGCGGATAGCCTCATGCATCGATGTAACGTGAAAGGTCCGTACCTTCATGCCAAGCTCCTCGTGTCACCGCCGTCGAGATCGAGACGAACTGTCTCCATGGCCTGCAATCGCGTCACGCTATCCACTTCGTTCAATCCCAGGATCGGCACCGAGTGCAAAATGCGGTCCGTGAGTTTCCGGAGATGCCTACGTAGCGAAGGGGAACACAGAATCACGGGCTGATGTCCTCTCCCGACCATGCGCTCCGCGGCCTGCTTCAATGCACTGAGCAGTTTCTGTGCCACCAACGGGTCGGGAACCCACTGGTTGCCTTGGCCCGCAGCATTGGCCTGATCGGCAAGGGTGCGATCCAGGCGCGGGTCGAGTCCGATGATCGGCAACGACCCGTCCGGAGCAAGATATTGTTTCGTAATTGTGCGTCCCAGCGCCTGACGTGCAACTTCCGTGAGAATATCGGCATCTTTGGTCGTCGCCGCATGGTCGGCGATGGTTTCTAAAATTGTTCGCAAGTCACGAATCGGCACGCCTTCGCGCAGGAGATGCGACAGCACGCGCACCAGCGTTCCGAGGGGAATCAAGTTGGGAACCACTTCCTCGACCAGCTTCGGGTGATTCTTGCCTAGTTGATCGAGTAACC
Organism: Nitrospira sp.; assembly: GCA_049840695.1. Classification (GTDB taxonomy): domain Bacteria; phylum Nitrospirota; class Nitrospiria; order Nitrospirales; family Nitrospiraceae; genus Nitrospira_A. Next base: position 143,044 of record JASGJV010000009.1, on the reverse strand, counting down.
CCTGCACTTCCTGCCGCCCCAGCAACTCATGCGCATGCCGCTTGATGAGCTCCGAGAGATGTGTCGCGATAGCGGAACCTGGATCCACGACCGTGTATCCGGCCATCTGCGCTTGGTCGCGCTGTTGCTCAGGAACCCACAGGGCCGGCAGTCCGAACGCTGGTTCCTTGGTCGGCAACCCATGAATGATCCCACGTTGAGCGGTCCCCGGATCGATGGCCAACACATGGGCCGGCATGACCTCCGACTTGGCCAGCTCGACCCCCTTGAGGAGTGCCGCATATTCGTTGGGCCTGAGCTGCAGATTGTCTCGAATGTGGATCGGTGGCAGAACGAATCCCATTTGCTCGGCAAATTGGCGCCGCAACCCTTTGATCCGGTCGAGCAAGGCGCCTCCCTGCCCTCCATCAACCAGACCGATGAGCCCGTACCCGACCTGAACTTCCATGAGGTCCAACGGAACGACCTGGGTGGCGGCTTCCTCTGCTTTGACTTGCGGAGATTCCTGTTCCGGGACTGCCACGGCAGTCTTCTGATGCTCATTGAGTTGAAAGGCCATCCACCCGGTCAGACTGCCGAGCGCCAGGAAGGCCAGATGGGGCAATCCGGGAACCAATCCCATGGCGAGCAGAATACCGGAGGCGGTGCCGATGGCTTTCGGAGAGATGAGAACCTGGCGAGTGATTTCGAATCCGAGGTTGACCTCAGAGGCCGCGCGGGTGATGACGATACCGGCGGCGGTGGAGACGATGAGCGCCGGCACTTGCGCGACGAGGCCTTCGCCGACCGTCAGCAAGGTGTAGGTCTGTGCCGCAGCCGCCACCGTCATCCCCTGCTGCAGCACGCCGATCGTCAGTCCGCCCAGAATATTCACGAGCGTAATGACCACAGCCGCCACGGCATCGCCGCGGACAAACTTGCTCGAACCGTCCATGGCGCCATAAAAGTCCGCTTCCTGCGCAATTTCCTTTCGCCGCTGGCGGGCTTCCTTGTCATTGATGAGGCCGGCGTTCAAATCGGCATCGATGGCCATTTGTTTGCCGGGCATGGCATCCAAGGTAAACCGTGCGGCGACTTCCGCCACGCGCCCGGCACCTTTGGTGATGACGACAAAGTTGATGATCACGAGAATCGTAAAGACGACCAGACCGACGGTATAGTTTCCGCCGACGACGAAATTGCCGAATGCGCGGATGACTTCTCCTGCCGCAGCCGCGCCTTCGTTGCCATGCAACAGAATCAGGCGGGTGGACGCGATGTTGAGCGCCAGCCGCAGCAAGGTCACCATCAGCAGAATCGAAGGGAATACCGAGAATTCCAGTGGACGCCGGACCTGCATGCCGACCAGGAGAATAATGATGGAGAGGGTGATGTTGAAACTCAGCAACAGGTCCAAGAAGAAACGCGGCAGCGGGACGAGCATCACCATGAGAATGCCGACCACGCCCACGGACATGAGAATGTCCGGATGCTTCACGAGGGATGTGCTGGGTATCGAGGTATTGTCCTTCGCCATCTCCGCTCCCTACCGGCCGACTATGCCGGCGGCAATTTTCCACGCACGCGATACACAAAGGCCAAAATCTCGGCCACCGCGCGATAGAGGTCTTCCGGAACCTCCCGCCCTACCTCGACCAACTTGTACAAGGTCCGGGCCACCAGCTTGTTTTCGACGATCATGACACCATGCTGCCGGCCGATTTCCCGGATTTTTTCCGCGATGAATCCTGCGCCTTTCGCCACCACGATCGGTGCGCCCATTGCCTTGGAATCGTATTTCAATGCGACTGCCAGGTGGGTCGGGTTCGTGATGATGACATCCGCTTTGGGTACCGCGGCCATCATGCGCTTGCGCGACATCTCACGCTGGGTGCTGCGTATCTTCGCTTTCAGCCCTGGATCTCCTTCCGCGGCGCGACTCTCTTCCTTGATTTCGTCGCGCGACATTCGCAGACCACGCTCCCATTCAAAGCGTTGATACCCGTAGTCGAGGGCACCGATGACCAGAGCGGCGCCGCTCATCATGAGTGCGGCCTTGAACGTCGCCCACCCCACTGTGGGCAACAGGGTTTCCATGCCGAACTGCGTGAGCGAGGAAAATTGGAGCATGTCTTCTTTAATTGTGAGGTAGCCGACGCTCCCGATGGCGACGATCTTGAGCCAGGATTTCACTAACTCGCTCAAGGCCCAGGACCGAAAACAGCCGAGAAAAGCCTCCGACCGGACTGATGCGCGACCAATCAACACTGAGGCCGTCTTTTCTCCAGAGGAAGCCGGTTTGCATCAAGTTGGCGCCCACCCCCACGATGGCAATCCCCGCCACTACGGGTCCGAGCATCACAAACACGTCGATTCCGATCTGGCGGAGAATCAAATGCAGATGGTCGAGACTGAGCGCCCGCAGTGTCGAGTCTTCCATGGATTGATTGAGCCAGCGCTGCAAGGAATGGCGGAGTCGTTCCATGATGCCGGGTGTCATCCAGTAGAGGGCCGCGAAACTTCCCAGCAAAGCAACGGCCATGGCGGCATCGCGACTGATGGCGATCTGACCTTTCGATCTCGCCTCTGCTTTGCGTTTCGGTGTCGCTTGTTCTGTACGATTTTGGGCGCTGTCAGCCATGACCCAACCCCTTCAGGAGACTCAAGATCGTCTCCACCAGGTTCTCGAATTCTTTCTCAAACAGCGACAGCGTAAAGGGCATGGCCAAACTCATGGCAAACAGCCCCGTACCGATCGTGATCGGGAAACTCATGACAAACACGTTCATCTGAGGGACCGCGCGACCGAGGATGGCGAGGACGGTATTGACGATCAGCAGCGTGGCGAAAACGGGAGCCGCCATCTTGAGTGCAACACCCAGCATATTTTGCGCCAAATGAATAATGTCCGTGGCGATGCCGTTGGACAGTGTGGCGCCGAAGGGGGGGACAAACTCGTAACTCATTCCGATGGCATGCACGACCAGCATGTGCGCATTGAGCGAGAGGAAGACCAACGACCCGAGCGTGAGTTGGAATTGCGCGATGATGGGAGCGTTTTGGTGGCTCATGGGATCAAACATCTGAATGGCACTGAACCCCATCTGGGTGCCGACCAATTCTCCGGCCACTTGAAAGCCCGAAAACAAGAGGCGGACGGCCAAGCCGATGGTCAGGCCGATCAGGAATTCGCTGCCGATGCCCGCAACCACCAGAGCTGGATCGTTGGGAAAACTGGGCAACTGAATGATCGGCGCCAGAACGAGTCCCAGCATCGTCACTAACCCGGCCTTGACCGGCATCGGGATGGTCAACGTGTTCAGGATGGGAAACACGCTGATAATGCCGGCAATCCTGACCAACAGAATCGAAAACGCCTGAAACTGTGGCAATGCGAGGTGCAGGGTTTGCGCGGCGTTCATGCTGTGGAGGACCTATCAGTGAATCAATGTCGGAATGCTGGTGATGATGTGAGTCATAAATGCGATGAGCACGCCCATCATCCACGGCAGAAACAACAGGGTCGCGGCAAAAACGGCCAACACCTTCGGGACGAACGTCAATGTCGCCTCGTTGATCTGCGTCATCGCCTGAAAGGTACTGACCATCAAGCCGACAATCAGGCTCAGGCCTAAGACGGGTGCCGAAACCAGCAGAGCGGTTTCGATCGCCTGACGTCCGATTTCCGTGACCGTTTCAATCGTCATGTGCAGCAATCCTATTGAAAGCTCTTCACCATGGAGCCCACCACGAGATACCAACCGTCTGCCAGGACGAAGAGAATCAGCTTAAACGGCAGGGAAATCATGACGGGTGGCAGCAACATCATGCCCATGGACATCAGGACACTGGCCACGACCATATCCACGATGAGAAAGGGAATGTAGAGAAGAAATCCGATCTGAAACGAAATGCGCAATTCGCTGAGGACAAAAGCGGGAATGATCACATGGGTCGGCACCTGGTCCACTTGTGCAGGCTTTGGCGAATGGGACAATTCCAGGAACAGTTCGAGATCCTTGTCCCGCATCTGCTTCAACATGAAGCCACGAATCGGTTGAATGCCCCGATTCCAGGCATCCTCGTAGCTGATTTGTTCCGCAAGCAACGGCTGCAGCGCATCCTTGTAGACCGCCTGCCCCACCGGAGCCATCACAAACATGGTCAGAAAGAGGGCCAAACTGATCAGCACCTGGTTGGGTGGCACCTGCTGCGTTCCAAGAGCCTGGCGAAGAAAGGACAGCACGATCACCATGCGCGTGAACGAGGTCACCATGATGAACAACGCGGGCGCCAGCGACAGGACGGTCAACAGGGCGAGAATCTGCAGCACAACGGCGGTCTGTTTGGTCCCGCTCTGGCCAAGATCAAGCGTCAGCGATGGCCCCTCTGCGTAGACCGATGAAGCGCTGAGCAGGACACAGAGCAGGACCAGTCCGACCCATCCCATGCGTCGAACACCGGGGCCTGCCTCCCTCCCCGCCGCCTGCTGGAGCGACGTGAGATTACCGTCCGGCATGTAACATCTCCTCGCGATCGTCAGACCGGACAGGATCGGATGACTGGATGGCAGCACCCGATGAGGCATTCAGCAGCAGTCGTTTCAGCTGCTCGGGATCGGTTACTTTTCCGAGTGAAACCAGATCGGTTGCGGTGGTACCGAGAATCAGGACCTCGCCGGCGACGGCAACCAGCATGACCTGCTTGCGCGATCCCAGTGAACCACTGCCAAGAACTTGAACCAGCGGGGCGCCGCCGACCGGGAGAAAGCGCTGGCCGACCCTGGATTTCACGATGGCCAGCAGGCCTAGAATCAACGCCAGGACGATCCCGAGCGCCGAAACCATGCGGACCACGCTTTCCCACATCTCCATGGAACGATCGACTTTCTGCTCGCTCGCAGCGGCGAACTCGCCGAATGACGCGGCACTTATCCGAGTTGCTGAATGCGCTGATTAGGACTCACCACATCCGTCAAGCGAATGCCGAACTTTTCGTTGACCACCACGACCTCGCCGCGGGCCACCAACTTGTTATTGACCAGCACTTCCATCGGTTCTCCGGCCAGTTTATTCAGCTCGATGACGGACCCCTGTCCGAGCTGCAACAACTCGCGAATCAGCATGCGCGTCGAGCCGATCTGCACCGTCACCTGCAACGGAATGTCGAGTACGAAATCGATATTTTTGTTTGCCGGCACCGCGCCCTGGTTATCAACCGGGGGAAACGAGGTTGCCTGCGGACTCATGTCCGCGGCACTGGACGCATCAGCCTGCGGGGTAGTATCGCCGTTGCCCATACAAATCTCCTTTACTTCCGGCGCGACCTAACTCAAAACCTTGGTAACGCGGCAGGCATGGTTGCCTTTGAATACCCCGGGCTGCCCGTGGAATTTCGGATCGCCCTCCACCAGACACAGCATCGGATCGCCGGGATGTTGATCCAGCATCAACACATCGCCCGGACTGAAGTTCATCAGATCCTGCACGTTGATTTTGGCCGTCCCCAGTTGAACCGTCACGGCGACATCGCATTCCTGCAACGAATCCTTAAAGCGGCTGCCCCAGCTGCTGTCCTGCTCCACGTTGTCGGCAAAGAGGCCCGAGTACAGTTTTTCCTTGATCGGCTCCAACATGGAATAGGGATACGCGATGAACATTTCGCGGGTGATGTCGCCGAGATGCACCTGGAGCGTGACCACCACGACAATTTCCGACGTGGTGACCACCATGGCAAATTGGGGGTTGCTTTCCGAGCGCAGATAGTTGAGCTTGACCGGCATGACGGCATGCCAAGCCTTTTCCAGATCGACCAGCGCCTGCTGAACCAGCTTCTTGATCAGCCGGACCTGGATGGTCGTAAATTCCCTCCCTTCCGGCTTCACGTGCGTTTGCACTTTGCCTCCGAAGAAGAAATCCACAATCAGGTACACCAGCATGGCGTCCATGACGTAGAGCCCGTTGCCGCGCAAGGGATCCATGGCAAACAGATTGAAGGAGGACGGCACGGGGACTTTTTGGATAAAATCCCCGAATTTGATGATTTCCGTCCCCAGGACACTGAATTCGATCTTTTCGCGCAGGAGGCTCGTCCAAGAGACGGATTGCTGGCGCGTGAAGCGGTCATTGATCATTTCCATCGTGGGCATCCGCCCGCGAATGATCCGCTCCTGGCTGGTCAGACTGTAGGTTTTGACTCCCCCTGGTTCTTCCTCCTCCTTCGGCTCGGTGTCGACGTCGCCGGACATGACTCCGCCCATCAAGGCATCGATTTCTTCCTGGGAGAGTATCTTGTCCATGATGTTCCTGCCGCCGCGCGGTTACTGAATCACGAATTCCGTGAAGTACGTCGATTTAACCGACTTTTTGGGCAACAGGCCGTTGATCCGTTCGGTGATGTCGTCGCGCAACTTGTGTTTGCCCTGCGGGGAGCGTGCGGTGGCTGAGTCCAAGCTGGTCAGGAGGACAAGAATGGCATCTCGAATTTGCGGCGTGCGCGCCTTGATTTGATCGACTGTGCCGGCATTGTCGGCTTCCACCTTCATGGTCACTTTCAGGTACCGAATTTCCGGTGAATCCGCGAGGTTGACGATGAAAGGATCCAAGTCGGCGATGGCGCTCGCATCGGCGATGGCACCATGCTCCCCTCCGGCTTTCTCTTCGGCGCCATGTGCCAACGCTTTTTCAGACCCACCCGCAGCCTGCGCTTTTTCGGCGGAGGATCCACCCATCATTTTCATCATCGCGAAGGCGCCGCCCAACGCGAGGAGCAACACCCCCCCGACGATGATGATGACCATTTTTATGGGAATTCCAGCGGATGCTGCTGAGGCCTTTTCTGCAGCTGCTTCTGACATAAACCCTCCTGCGGACAGTGTTTGCCGGTGCCGGTCAGTTGTGCAATGCATATGCCACGTGGCGCGCAGAACATGGCTCTCTCCTGTCGCGGAACGGGTCGTAGATCCCGTGATAAGACAATGATTTGGAGTCGTTCATTCCCACGCGTGATAGTACGTCGTCTGAGCGACCTACGTGTTGTCACGGTCGTGACGGGGAAGCTCCAGGAGATGACAGAATGTTGACGAGGGGAAGAAGACGAAGAACGGCGAGGATGACACCTGAACTAGGTAGAAATTGCCGACTCGAGCCCCGGCGACGGTGATTGCACCGCGCCGGGGCCCTCACCGCTTACCGCTTGAGGTTCACCAATTCCTGCAACATTTCGTCGCTGGTCGTGATAGCGCGAGAATTCGCCTGAAACGCGCGCTGGGTGATGATCATGTCCACAAACTCTTTGCCAAGGTCCACATTGGATTGTTCCACGGTTCCCGAAAGCACCCGGCCCAATCCGTTCACCGTGGGAGCGCCTGCCAGGGCAGCGCCGGACTCAACTGTCTCCAAAAAGTGATTGTCGCCGACATCGGCCAACCCGTCGGGGTTCATGAAGCGACTCAAGACCACTTGCGCCAGCGCACGGGTTTGCCCGTTGGTGAATTGCGCCATGACCTTTCCATCCTTATCCACGGTGATCCGATCCATCGTTCCGGAGGCATAGCCGTTTTGACTTTGGCTTACAACGCCGGAAGCGGCTCCGAACTGGGTCAAGGAAGCCAAGTCCACCGTCAGCGTTTGGGGTGTGGTGGCTCCGTTGGTCAATGCCGCAGTGACTGTCTGTGTGCCGCCAGCCGTCACCGCGCCGCTCGCGTTAAACGTCATGTTGGTTTGCGCGGCCGCCGCCCCCCCATCGATCTGCGAATACACGCCCCAGGCATTGGCGGCCGTCTTCCGGAAATACAGTTGCATCTGATGCGAATTTCCCAGGGAATCATAAAACGTCATTCCCGTCGAAAAATTGTACGACGTGGTATCGGTCACGGCGAAGGCCGCCGTCGGTGCCGTGGCGTTGGCGTTCAGGTTGCCGAGGATCGAGGCGGTGGACGTTGCAACCGGGGGAACAGCGCTCGACGTCAGTGTAATTCCACTGACAATACTGGTGATGTTGCCAACGCTGTCGGCCTGATATCCTTGGAGCAAGGCTCCGCTGCTATCCACGACTTGGCCAAGATTGTTGACCTGGAATTGCCCAGCCCGGGTATAGTAGCTGGCTCCGGACGGATTCCGGACCAGATAAAATCCGTTCCCGTCAACTGCCAGGTCGAATGTATTGCCGGTGGTGGTCATCGATCCTTGTGAGAAATTACGCTGGACATTATTCATAAAGACGCCTAGGCCGATTTGATCGCTTCCCGCGCCGCCGCCTGCGAGACTGGATGAAACCAAATCGGAAAATGTGGCCCGGCTGGATTTAAATCCCGCCGTACCCACGTTCGCGATGTTATTGCCGATGACACCCATGGCGTTCCCGTATGAACTCAAGCCGGTCACCGCGGTGAACATCGATGTCAAAATGCCCATGATCTCTCCTCCTTGTTTCCGTACACTATCTCGTTTACTCACTTCGTTTGGCAGCAGGCATGCCGGACTCGATCAGGCGACCGCCGTCGCATCGGTCTTGGTAGTCTTGTTCTGAGCCGACTCTTGGAGCGCCACGCTTTTCTCCATTAAAGAAACCATCTTCGTCATCTGATCCAGCTGCGAAAATTGCGCGGTCTGAGCGATGAACGCCTCGTTATCCATCGGCTTCAGCGGATCCTGATGTTGAAGCTGGGTCACCAGCAGCTTCAAAAAGTCATCTTTCCCGAGCGGTTTCGGCCCAACAGTTGTTGGCGTCGATGCATCTGTCTGAGTCTTTTGTGTAATCAGCTGACTGATATCCATACATCCTCCAATCAGGCAAAAAAGCTGACGCGTTCGTTCAACCCGGCACGACGTTCTACCCCGGCCCCGCGTTCATCATCCCGTGCCACGGCCTGGGACATGCTTGGTGATGGTGGACGGCTCTGCTGCTGTTGTTGCTGTTGAAACATCCAGGCATTGTCTCCCCGCCCGTGTTGCTGATCGACCGTGACTCGCAACATGCCCATTTCGAGGCCCGACGTGCGCAGCGAGGACTCCAACGATTGTCCCTGTTGCAACAGCCCCTGGCCCAACTCTCCGTGTTCCGTTCGGATGTGCGCATGAACCGTTTGGTCGCTCATCATGACCCGGACGCGCAAGGGCCCCATATCCAACGGATCCAAATCCAATGTCACACTCTGTGACACGGGAGTCATCCCTCCAAGCTCCCCCGTCCGTTCCGATGCCGAAGCACGAAGCACCGCGGCGGTCTGGCCTGATTCGTTCCGGCCGATCGAACCCTCGGCAGGGGCCGATTGATGAACCTCATTGATCCTGTCCATAAATGCCGGGCGAGCATTCTGTTCGACTGACGGAACCTGGTTCGGAAGCGATCGATCAGTTCCCTCGGACGAATCGGAAAGACCCTGTCCGTCCGGCTCCAGAAAACGTCCTGTGCCGGATCCTGCCTGCCCTTCACTCATTGAAGTACCTTGTGCCAGTGCATCGAGAATCGCCGAACGATCCACGCGATCAATCGGGCCTTGTTCCGTCATGTGTGGATTTTGTCTCGACGAGGTCAAGGCAGCAATGGCAGGATTCAGGCGATCCGGATCCGTCCTTCCCCCTGCAACAGAATCGGTGCGATCTGCCGCTCTTGCTTCCAACCCAGGAATGTCCCCGGCGAGGGATGGCAGCTCTTTCGCTTCTGTCTGCAGTGTCTCCTTCCCTGGCGTGTCCTTTGCCTGGGCTGCTTCTTTGCCTGCGTCCGCTTTAGGGGCCGGTTGATGCGTAGGGACCGCTTGCGTTGCAACACTCGCTTCAGATGAAGCGGCGCCCAGTACTGCGGCCGAGGTGGTTCCTTCTGGGGCGCCATCGATTGAAATGGACGCAGCCTCGTTGACGGCTGTTTCAGAGTGGTTTTCCGACTCGGCTTGAGGCGGCTGTTCGACCGGTGCCGGCTGAGCGGCCGGCACCACCATGGCGGCGAGCAACATGTCCTGCGACAGGGTGTCTTGCCGAGGCTCTCTCCTTTTGGATTCCTGAGAGGCGCTCTTTTCTTCTGATCCACCGGCCGACTGGGCCTGATGATCGGCGGTTTCACACCGATCCAGCGACTGATCATCGGACGGCGCTACAGTTGACCGCTCTGACGGTTGGCTGGATGCTTCGGGGGTAGAGCGAACGACTTGATGCGCGTGGGAAGCTGTCCTCTCCCCGCTGCGAAGCGTAGGAGCATCGTGCTTGGATGGCATTTGGCGAGCCCCAGCCCGCCCGAGCACCGAGTCGAAGTTCCGCGATGGATTCGCACCTTGGACTGCCGGCTGACGATCCCTGACATCCTGAATCGCCGATGACGAATGGCTTGGTAATCCGTTGAAGACTGGTTGCATATCAGTGGCCATACAATTCCTGTTTGTAACGAGCCTGTGAATAGACAGTGACCACTATTACAAACGCCGTGCCATCACGCTGCCGCAGGAAAATGGCGCCTGACGCGAGGTTTTGCGATTAGGTGGCGAATCGAGAATGGGAAGAAGGAAATTTCTGCAGTTGGGGACCGGCAAAAGCTGCCGTGAGAGAGACGTGACGCGAATGACTAGGGTGTAGTCAGCAATTGCTCGGTCAACCGGGCGGCGCGATCCGGTTTGACCTCCGCAAGAATGGCTCCTGCAGATTTGCCTTTGAGAAGCCGGAGCACCTCAAGCGCTTTGCGTTCAGGCATACGTTCCAGCCTGGCCGCGGCTTCTTCGGCCGGCATGGCTTCGTACATCTTGGCAAGTTGGGCCTGATTGACGTTGACAGCCGGAGTGGCTTTGGCCAGAGTTTTAGCTTTCTCGGCTTCGCCCGCGCCTTTGGCCTGAGCAACCTGGCGGCGCTTCTTCTCCGCCTCCATCGCTTGCTCGTGGCGGGTGACGATTTGTTCCAACTCCGCCTTGAGCTCCAAAAGATACGTCTCCGATCCGCGCAGGGCCGTCTCGCGCTTGTCCAAGAGCCGTTTGCGTTGCTCCAGCATTTCATAGATTTCACGCGGGGCGCTGGTCGCCGGTCCTTGCACCTCTTTTTTCACGCTCTCAGGCTTGGGCTCTTCCTTCTGCGCCACAGAAGCCGGCTTCGCTTCCTCCGTCGCATGAGCTGTCGCAACGAGTGTGAGGAAGAGCGCACTGAACGCTATCCGCACTGCAGCGCCGGCGCACGTGCCATGCTCAGCGCGGCTCCCCCTCTGCGTCATGGCCGTTCTTCCTTGTGTAATGGGCTTCGTCTCCAGGCCCGTTCATCGAGTAATTGCTGATCCTGACGCTCACGACGGCGCCGTACCTCCAGGGCGGCTCGCGCATCGAGGAGATCGAGTTTTTTCCGATACTGCATCGCTTCGAGAAGTTCCGCCCGCTTCTGCTCCATCCTGGCCTGCTCGGTCGCCAACGCCTTCTCCAGTCCTTTCCGTGCTGCGATGGCCTGATCCATGGCATCAAGATGGCCGTAGACCTGATCAACGGTACTTCCTGCACGGACCTGAAGAAGATACCGGTCGGCATCTTCTTTGGCTCGTGATTCCAGCATGGACATCCGGTTCACCGTCTGCTGCAGGGCATGACTGAGTTCCGCCAACTCCAGTTTAGCGACTTCTTCGAGTTGCACCGCATAGGCTCGGAGCACGGTCACGTTCATTGAATCGACCCAGCCAGTGCCAGGAGTGCGTCAATCGATTGCGGCAAGCCGACCGCCTGTTTGGTCTCCTGCCGCAGAAAGGCCGTGATGCCGTCATGGGCAGACACGGCTTTATCAAGGTCCTTGCTTGTCCCGGGCTTGTATGCGCCCAGGGTAATCAGATCTTCGGAGCGTCGATAGAGTGCCGTACGTTCGAGTACGAGGCGCGCGGCGGCATAATGTGCTGGCGTCACGATATCCCGCATCACGCGGCTGGTGCTCTGCAGAATATCGATCGCCGGGAAATGATTACGCGCGGCGAGTTCACGTGACAACACGATATGTCCATCAAGAATAGAGCGCACGGCGTCTGCGACCGGATCATTGAGATCGTCGCCGTCGACCAACACGGTGTATAGTCCGGTAATGCTGCCCCCGCTTTGTGCCGGCCCGACCCGCTCCAAGAGCTTCGGCAAGACGGCAAACACAGAAGGCGTATAACCTTTGGTCGTTGGCGGTTCACCAATGGCCAATCCGACTTCGCGCTGGCTGTAGGCCAATCGTGAGAGGGAGTCCATCATGAGGAGGACATGTTTGCCGCAATCGCGAAAATATTCCGCAATCGCGGTGGCGACCAGCGCCCCACGAATGCGGACAAGCGGTGGTTGGTCGGATGTTGCGACGACGACAATGGAACGGGCTCTGGCTTCAGGTGTGAGATCCCGTTCCAGGAATTCTTTGACTTCACGGCCCCGCTCCCCGACCAGAGCAATGACCCGGACATCGGCCTGCGTATAGCGACTGATCATACCCAGCAGCACGCTTTTTCCCACGCCCGATCCGGCGAACACACCGATCTTCTGGCCCTGGCCGCACGTCAGCAACGCATTGATGGCCCTGATTCCCAGATCGACGGGTTGCGTGATTCTGGCACGATGCAGCGGATTCAGCGGCGGGGCATACAGCGGCACACGCATGTCACTGCGAAGGGCCGGTCAGCCATCCAATGGATGGCCGAGGCCGTCAAAAATACGGCCTAACATTTGCGGGCCGACGGGAACGGACGCGACATGTCCCTTCATCACCACGCGACTGCCCGGTCCGATGCCCTGCATTTCACCCAATGGCATCAGCAACACGCGATCTTCGCGGAACCCGACGACTTCCGCCATCACGGACCATGACCACCCTCACGGGTGATTTCACAGACTTCTCCAACGGAGGTGAATGGGCCTGAAGCTTCAATAACAATGCCGACGGCCTGAGCCACCCTGCCTGTGACCGATAGGGGTTCGACATGTTCGAGGCGTTCGCTAAGCTTCACCGGCATCCCGCTTTCTTAAGACTTCGCCTAGCCGCAACAATTGGGTGTCCAGGGTTGCATCGATCAGCAGACTCTGCGCCTGGACGAGACATCCTCCCGGACTGACGGCAGGGTCAGTGTCAAATTTTAAGGTCAGGGCTCCGTGCGGTGTCTGACTCAATGCCGGTCGAGCCGATTCGAGCACAGCGAGATCGGAGGGATGCACCCGTACGCGCACGAGACCGCTTTCATGCAGGTGAGCGAGAGCGGTTCGGACTTGCATCACGATCAGGTCGCGTTTTTCCGTGACGACATCTCGCACGACCTTGTGCGCGATCATAAAGGAGAGGGAGGCGATTTCCTCTTCGACTGTCTCGTGCAGGTTCTGCCAGGTTTCTTCCAGGCGTGTCATCAGCGACGCCAGGAGGCTTTTCTCTCGCTGCCGCGCGGCAGCCACCCGCTCGGTCGAACGTTTCTCCCCTTCTGCGACTCCCCGCTCAAACTCGGTGAGATCTTCGGTTCCAAACGGCCGATTGCCCCGGCTGAAATCCGCCAGCGGGACGGGACGTAATTGAATGTTGCCGGAGCGAATCAACGTACGGGTGAGCAGAGTATTTTCCTGTCGCAACCGGTAGAGTTCCAGCAATCTGGATACGGCCAGCCGGACCAGCTCGACTTGAAACGGTTTGGTGAGAAAATCCGCTGCACCCGACTTCATGGCTCGCACGGCCAGTTCAATGTTGCCGTGGCCTGTCATCACGATCCCGAGCAAGCGGTTATCGATATCGAACGCCTGCTGCAGAAATGCGATCCCATCGGCGCCGCCAAGCTGCACATCCACGATCACGACGGCAACCGAGCGAGTTCGCAGATGACTCAAGGCTTCCGGAACGGAGCCGGCGGTGAGCACGGGATGTCCCGTGGCTTCCAACATCTCGGCCAGCAGCAAACAGATCGAAGGCTCGTCATCCACGATCAAAACGGCCCGCGGCGACAACTCCTTGTCTGACTCGGGCGAAGCCGCCATCGATACGCCCGTGCCCGGGGCAGCGCTCCTCATTTACAACAACTCCTCGCCTCCGCCGCCTCCGATGACGATGCGGCCTTCCTCCTCGAGTTTTCGGCAGACTTTGAGAATATTCTGCTGGGCCTTTTCGACATCCGATACTTTGACCGGCCCGCGTGTCTCCATGTCCTCTTTCAGCATTTCTGCCGCACGGCTCGACATGTTCTTCAAAAACTTGTCTTTGATTTCCGGCGTCGCGCCACGCAACGCGACGGGAAGGTCTTCTTTGCTGATTTCTTTCATGAGCTCCTGCATCGCGCGTGAATCTAGATCCACCAGGTCGTCGAAGACAAACATTAACGCGCGGATACTTTCCGCCAGGGCCTGATCACGTTCGGTGATCTTGGCCATGATGGCGCCTTCGGTGTTCTTATCGACGCGGGTCAGAATGTCAGCCATCAGTTCCGCTCCGCCGACCGACATGCTCGACATCCCCATCGACGCCGACAGAATTTCTTGTAAACTATCGCTGAGCTCAGCCAGCACTTCAGGCTGCACTTCTTGCATGGTGGCCAGCCGAAGAGAGACGTCAGCATGCAGATGCACCGGCAACAGAGCCAGAACGGCGCTCGCCTGTTCCGCCTCCATTTGCCCCAGGCATACGGCAATGGTCTGCGGATGCTCAATCTTGAGGATCTGTGCGACCGTGCGAGCGTCAACCCATTTTAGTGCGTCGATCCCCGGATAGGTTTTGGTGTTCAGGGATTCCATCATCCGCGCCGCCTTTTCCGGGCCCAGCGCTTTTTTGAGGATGGCTTCCATGAACTCCCGTCCTTCGAACTGCACCTCGCCTGACGAGCTTGCCTTCTCAAATTCCGCGATCACGCTGTCTTCTTCCTGCTTGGTGATATTCGCGGTTTCCTTCATGAAGGCGCCCAGCTTGCGAATATCTTTCGGGTCGAGCGTTTTCATGACCGCCGCGGCGGCCTCTTCGCCAATGGCCCGCAGCAGGATCGCAGCTTTTTGCGCGCCGCTGAGCTCTTTGTTAATGGCCATAGGCGTTACGCGTTACTCTTCAGCCACTGCTTGACCACGACGGCGGTGTTCGCAGGGTTGTTTTTCGCCATGTCGAGAATCTGGCCGGGTTGTTTGCCGGAGATGGCGGCCTCAACCTGCCCCAGCGATGCCGGCAGTGCCGGCGTCTCACCGACTGCGACGGCCGGCGCCGACTGTACGAGCATGACCATCAACGGACGGACCACCATGAAAAGAATGAGGAAGAACAACAGGCCTCCCACGGCATACCGGATATAGGGCATCCACGCCTTGGTGCTGTCAGCCGCCGCTTCGACACCTGCGCCAACCGGTTCTTCCACGCCAAGCCCGAACTGGATACTCACCACTTCGACCTGATCCTGACGTTCGGTGGAATAACCCATCGCCTTCTTGACGATCTCTTCGATGCGCTTCATTTCTTCCTCAGAACGAGGCACATACTTCTTCGGCTGCTCCGCGGCACCGTCCGCTGCTTTGCCGCCGCCTTCATACGTGCCGTCGACGAGGACGGCGACCGAGAGCTTTTTGATCGTGCCGGTCGGCTCGACAATACGGGACACGGTCCGGCTGATCTCGTAGTTGACCGTCTCATTCTTCGTCTGGTTATTGTTCGAGCTGGTCTGTCCCCCCTCGGCTTCTGCACCGCCGGGCACATTCGATTCGACCCCGGGTACGCCGCCGGAGGTCCCATTGACGCCGCTCGACTTTTCCTGTCCGCGCTGCTCGCTCCGTACGACTTGGCCGTTCGGATCGTACCGTTCTTCCGTGGTCTCGATTTTCCGGAAATCGAGAACACTCGACACCCGAACCACCGCCTTATTCATCCCGACAATGCGTTCCAACATGGTTTGAATGCGCGTCTCGATGTCTTTCTCCAAGGTGCGCTGGTATTCCATTTGAGTGCCGGACAGACCGGCCGACTCCTCGCTGTTGGAATTGGAAAGGAGATTTCCATGGCCGTCGACCACGGTGACGTCGCGAGCCTGCAGCCCCTCCACACTGCTGGAGACGAGATGCACCACGCCCTGGATCTGGGCTTTGGACAAATTCTGGTTGGCCCGGAGGGATACGACCACCGATGCGCGTGCGCGATCCTGTTCGGTCGCAAACAGCCGGCGCTCAGGAATGGCCAAATGGACCCGGGCCCGTTCGACTTCCGGCATTTGCGTGATCGTGCGTGCCAATTCTCCTTGAAGCGCTCGCCGGTAATTCAGCTTCTGTACAAAATCCGACATGCCCATGGTCGTGCGGTCGAAAATTTCGTAGCCCACCCCGCCGCCGTGGGGAAGCCCCTGCCCGGCCATTTCCAGCCGTAGGTCATGCACCTGCGCATTGGGCACGAGGATGGTCGTGCCACCGTTGGTCGTCTCATAGGGTACTTTGGCATCTTTCAATTTATCGATGATGCCTGCGGCATCGTCCGTCGCCAGATTGGCAAACAGGACCTGCATGTCCGACTGTTGTGTCCAGAGAGTCACGGCCACGAGACCGGCAATGGACCCGGCCAGGGCGAGCAGAATGATGAACCGTTGGTTGATCGTGAACTGGCTGAATTTTGAAAACATGGGCTGTGAAATCCTTTATGCGTGATATCCGCGCAGGAGGCCGATCGCTAAATCTGCATCCGTTGGATTTCCTCGTACGCCGTCACGAGTTTGTTTCGCACCTGCATCATGAGCTGGAAGGAGGCATCAGCCTGTTGCAACGCCACCATGGTTTGATGAATGTTCGTACTTTGGCCGGTCACCAAGGACTCAACAGCCTGACTCGCCCCTGCTTGCGCATCGTTGATATGCCCGATCGCTTCTTTGAGCGAGCCTAAAAAGTTTGCCCCTCCAGCCTCACCGGTCTGCCCAGCTTGCTGAAGCCCGGGCGCCTCGATCGGCTTGATGAGATTGGCACCCGCGATGTGCAGATCGGACATGATTACCTCCCGATTTCCAGGGCGCGATTCCACATGGTACGGGTCGCATTGACGGCTTGTACGTTGGCCTCATAGGCTCGAGACGCGCCGATCATATTGACCATTTCTTCCATGACGTTCACGTTCGGCATCGTGACGAACCCCTTTTTGTCGGCATCCGGATGGCGCGGGTCATACACCGTTTGCCCGGGCTTCTGATCTTCAATGACCCGGGCGACTTTCACCCCGTCCAAGGCATGCCGGCCGGATCCTTTGGACACTTGGGTGAAGGCCTTTTGAAAGGCCGAGGACACAGGTGCCGCCTGAAACACGACATCACGCCGGCGATACGGCCCGCCGGTACTGGTTTTGGTGGATTGCGCGTTCGCCAGGTTGCTGGCGATCACATTCAGCCGGTGTCGTTGTGCATCGAGCGCGGATACGGAGACGGCGAGACTATCCGATAGATCCATCACACACCTCGTTATGGTTCGCCCGTGACAAGATAAATCGCATCACTGAATCGTCAAAAAGGCTACCGGCCTTCACGAATCGCATTCAGGAGGCCTTTGAATTTCATGCTGATGATGGCAGCCGACGTGTTGTACTGCTGCGCGTTGTCCGACATCTTGGCCATTTCCAGTTCGATGTTGACGGAATTGGCATCCAGCGGCAGATCGCCGGCGGGAACTTCTTCAATGCGTCCTTGCACTCGTTGAAAACCGCTGCCCTTCGGACCGATGTGCTGCTGATGGGTTGAGACCAAGGCGATCGGCAGTTTGCCCTGCTGCGCGTTCGCCAGAGCCTGACCAAAGTTCAAGTCGGTGGCGCGATACTTCGGCGTTTCTTCGTTGGCAATGTTGGCTGCGATGACCTGCTGCCGGGCTCCGCGCAGATCCAGCGAACGTTCGAGCAGCTGCATGGTCCTGTCAAAAATGGTCATGGTCCACACTCCGTAAGAAGTTCCGTTTTCAACGGTGCAATCTGTGTACCCCGTTCTGATGGGGATTTTTCGGGGACGCTCAAGTCCGTGTGAGAATGTGCGTCCTGGCGGCACCAGGCAAATACGACCTAGAGGGAAAATTTTGCCCAGGAGCGAGTGAATGGAGAGTCAGGGTTTTTCTGCCTCCACCTGATACCCCAGGTCACGATATTCCCGTAACTTATTGCGCAACGTGCGGATGCTGATGCCTAATTCCTTGGCGGCATGGGTCCGATTGTCTTTGACTCGCGCCAAGGTCTTGAAGATCAGATCCCGTTCCATTTCCCACAGCGACCCGTGGGCTGAGGGCGCGACGAGCGTCTCTACGGTTTCGATCGGTTGGATGGGAACCGTTCCGTCCCCCGGCATCAAGTGATCGACGTCAACCGCGTTTCCGGTTGTCACTAAAATGGCGCGTTCCATGACATTTTCCAGCTCGCGCACGTTCCCTTTCCATGCCCGCTGTTGGAGATCCGCGATCGCGCGCTCGGACAGGGTCGGCACGGTAAGGCCATTGCGCTGCGCCGATGAACGGAGAAAATGCCTGGCGAGAAGCGGAATGTCGCCCGGTCGTTCACGGAGCGGAGGCACCGTGACTGGAAACACATTCAAGCGGTAAAACAGATCCTCGCGAAAACGCCCTTGTGTCACCTCGTGGTAGAGGGAGCGATTCGTCGTCGCGATCACACGGATGTTGACCGGGACCGGATCGCGCCCTCCGATGCGATCGACTTCCCTCTCCTGCAGTACCCGCAAAAGTTTCGATTGCAGGCCCAAATTCATTTCGCTGATTTCATCGAGGAACAGCGTGCCGGTATGGGCCATCTCAAACTTGCCCAGCTTTTTCTGAATCGCCCCTGTAAACGCCCCGCGTTCATGACCGAACAACTCACTCTCCAGCAAACTGTCCGGAAGCGCCGCGCAATTGAGGGCCACGAAAGGCCGATGGGCGCGGGGGCTTCTCGCATGAATGTAGCGGGCTAATAATTCTTTTCCCGTGCCGCTTTCGCCGCTGATCAACACGGTGGCTTGGCTGGCGGCAACCCCTTCCAGCGTCGTGAGCAGACGAATCATGCCGGGGTCTTGTGTGAGGATTGCGCGGGCTTCCAGAGCCGCAGGAGCATCCTGCTCATCCGGCTCGGTGCTGGCTTGAAGATTGAGAATCACCCGCTCGAGCAGGTCGGTCGAAAACGGCTTTAAAATATAATCATTCGCGCCATATTTCATGGCTTCTACGGCCGTCTCGACGGTGCCGTACGCAGTCATGAGAATGATGAAGGTGTGGGGAGCTTTCTGTTTTAACGCTTTAACGAGTTCGAGCCCGTTCAGCCGCGGCATTTTCAAGTCGGTCACCACCAACCAGGGCTTCAACCGTTCCACCTGCTCGATCGCATCCGCCCCGTCGATGGCGCTTCTGACTTGATACCCCATTCGACGCACGGTTTCCGACAACGCCGTCCGCATAGACGGTTCATCATCCACGATCAAGACCATTCGGGCCTCATCGGCAGAAGCGGAAGGTCCTTGCAAGGCTGCTTGCGCGCTCATTCATACCTCTTTTTTACGGTGATGCTCGTATTCTGACGTGAACGTTCCGAACGGCCGGACAAGGGAACAAGCGAAGCAGGAGTCGAAGAAGACTCGAGGGGTCCTCGTGGCAGGGTGATCAGAAATGAAGTACCTTGCCCCGGACTACTTTCCACATCGATTCTTCCATGGTGCGCCTCGACCAATGCGTGCACGATGGCGAGGCCCAAACCGGTCCCCTGATCTTTCGTGGTAAAGAAGGGATCAAATACTCTCGACTGCAATTCAGCCGGAATGCCCGTACCTGTGTCGCTCACCGTAACATGAACCGCCGGCAGCTCCTGGATTTCCGGAGGGGCTGGACAGGCCGTGAGAGTGAGCATTCCGCCGTTCGGCATGGCCTGAACCGCATTCAAAACTAAATTGAGGAGAACTTGTTTCATCTTGGGGCCATCGCACCAGAGCCGGGGCACGATCGGATGCACCTGACACCGGACCTCGATGGAATCCGGCGGGATGGCGTGACTGGCCAATGTCAGCACTTCGCGTATCAGCAATTCGGCCTCGTGCCATCCCAGGCGCGAACAGTCTGGCCTGGTGTATACGAGCAGGTTCGAGAGGAGCTGATCCATCGACTGAACCGCCATGGAAATATGTTCCGCATAACTCCGGAGTTGAGGCTGGTCGCGAAGGTCCTTGCGCAACATGGAGGCAAATAACTCAACACTGCCTAACGGATTTCGAATTTCATGTGCGATGCTGCCGACCATCTGGCCCATAGCCTCCAACCGGTTGCGCCGTTGCAACCGATCTTCGAGCTGACGGAGGCGTGTGACGTCATGGATCAGCACGAGTTTCCCGATCAGGTGGCCTGATTCGTCGGTGAGGTCGGTTTGTGACAGGGAGATAGTAACGCCGCTGGGAAGCACGAGCGGATACTCTCCATGGTCTTTGCGGATCTCTGCCAACAGGGCGCTGGCCTGGCGCCCTCGCAATTGGGCCTGCGGCACGCTCAGCAGCTGCTCTGCGAAATGATTGCACCGCACCACCACATCCTGTGAGTCGGCCACGATGACGCCGGTGTCCAGGGATTCCAACACTGCCGTGACATGAGCACGCATTTCCTCCGTTTCACGAAGATGCTCGCGGAGACTGGCATTGGTTTGTGCCAGCTCGAGATCCATTTGCTGCAGGCGCGTGGTTAATGCGTCGTACGACTGCTGCAGCACGGTGGCGGCCTGATCAAAGTCGCGAAACGCGCGCGTCAGCAGATCGTTGTTGGTGGTGTCGCTCTCCTGCCTGATCACGGTGTGTTCCCCCGTTTGTCGGCCGGTGGTGCCGGCACTTCATTGTCCAACATGGCCGCCATGCGGCGAACGAGACTGTCCGGATTGACGCTGAGTGCACGCAGGCCGTTCTTCGCGAAATCCTCGCGTTTTTCCCTGCGTGCCAGTTGGACCATCTGTAGCTGGGCCCAGGCCTCTTGCTCCGGCTCAAGCCCTGCGACGACAGCCTCTTTGTACATGGCCAGTGCCTGTGGTCGGCGATTCAGACGAACCAGCACGTTGGCATGCCGCAACAGATCTGCAGCGGGAAGTTCCTGACCGGTTTTGATCAGGCCGTCGTAGAGGGCCGCTGCCTCAGCAGATTGTTTGGACTGCGCCAACACCGCCGCCAGCTTGAGCTGCACCATCGTGCGGTCATGGTGCCGCGGATTGTGACTTAACCATTGTTTGCCGAGCTTCAGCAGGGCGGCGAGATTCCCTTCGCTTTCGAACGAGTCCAGAATTCCACGCAAGGCCTCTCCGGAAAACCGTCCGGTCGGAAATTCCAGGCGGTACCGTTCAAACACTGAACGCGCTGCCCGCATATCTTTTTGTTCCATGTAGCTGTAAGCCAGGCCCATTAACGCCGTTTCATGGACCTTGTCTGCTTTAGGATCGCGAACCAGGAACTGGAACAGCCGTGCGGACTCGACGGGAAATCCCAAGCGACGATGTGCTTCTGCAACCTTGAGCAATAACTCCGTGCCGGCGTACAAGCGATCGGCAAATGGCCCATGCCGATGGAAGATGTTAATCAGTTCAAATTCATCCTCTGCCTTAAGGGCGGCTTCAAGACGAGGACGAAGGAAACGAACCAGCTGCGCGCCGCTTTTTTCCGGCCAGGGATCATTTTCAAATTTGCCGGTGCGTAACACGACCTGCTCATACGCACGGAGCGCATCCTCCGGTTTGCCTGCCCTCTCCAAGGTTTCTCCGAGGTGGAACAACGCCTCACTGCCGACGACTGTATCATCATGATCCTTGGCACTCTGTTCGAATAATCGGCGAGGGCTAAGCATCTCCCCGGGCTTCAAGGGAACATTGGCCAAATGCGCCGAAATGGTATGTCGAAGATTGATCTCCTCTCCCTCCGGATCCAGATGCTCCTGCACATCGGCATACCGAAGGCGGGCGGTCGCGGCCACAGGGGCCTCAGGGTATTGGCTTAATAGTGCTGCGTAGAAAATGCTCGATTCAGCCCAACGCCCTGCTTCTTTGTAACTATCGGCAAGGTAGGTCAGCACGAACGGAGTCTCGGGCCGGTTCGGATAGAGATTGTAGAAATACAGCAACTGCTCTCGCATCACGGGGCCTCGCTTGGCTTCCCCTGCAGTATCGGCATACCGCAGCAGCGCAAAGGCATCGCTTCGGAGCGCGGCTGGCCATCGACCGGAAATACTCTCGTAGAGTGCATCGGCATCCCTCATCCTGCCCAACCGATAGAGACTGTGGGCTTCGCCCAACGAGGCAAAGAGCAGCAGCGTGGGATCAACGGTGCGCTTCAACACATGGTCGAATGTTTGGATGCTTTCCTTCCAATTTTTAAAACCTCGCTGGACATAGGCCAGGCCGAGCATGGCCCGATTGGCATCAAATGAGTCCATTTCCGAGAGGGAAAGCGCATGCTGATAGGCTATCTGCGCTTCCTGGAACCAACCCTCGATGCGATACACATCGCCGACGCGCCAGGCGGCCCGCTTGGCATTCGTCGATTGCGGATTCTCGCGCATCAGCGTTTTGTATTGGTCGATGATGTCCAGGGGGCGGAGATCAGGATCGTGACTCTGAAGCGTACTTTCGGCTAGGAATGCCTGGATGGACGATCTCAGAGGCGACTCCCGGCGCTCGCGAAGCATGCTTGTGAAATGGAGGCGTGCCTCGAGGTATTGTCCCTGACGGTAGAGGCCTACTCCCTGTTCGAACTGCTTCCATTCCGGGATTTCCGGCAGGCGTTCGAAGCGAGGTCCTGGATCGGGCAATGCTCCACGAACGAGTTCCGAGGGCTCCGGCATCATGGCCGGTAACTCTTGTCGCATTGTGGATATGCCGCCTGCAGCCATGGCAGGACCTGTTCCTACAAGCAGAAACCAACTTACAAAGCAGCCTATACTAGTGAGGGTGTAGCGGGCTGTGGTAGATGAGCTTCGCACATGCGGCGATTCAGCAAGTCCTGTGCCCCTATAGGAGTCCAGTAACTCACTGTATCACTTGATGATTTAGGCGGACCGGCGCGAAAAACTGTGGAAGGTGTCAGAAATACCAACGTCGCCGATGAGGAACCGGTCAAAAAAATGACATCGAAAGAGAAAGCATGAAGATCTGTCAGTTTTGAATAGAATAGCCGTGACTTTTCGGATCAAACCCTTTCCTTTTTAATTTTTCCACCAGCGTTGTCCGATTGACCTGAAGCAACTGCGCGGCCCGGCTGGTTATGCCATTGGCTTTGCGCAACGCTTCTCCAATAAGGCGATTTTCGTAATGTTCGAGTTCCTTTGTCAGGTTGATACCATCTTCCGAGAAGCGGATAAACTGCTCGGGAGCTTCGACCGCCTTTCCGCCTGCCGTCTTTAACGAACGTTCAGGAAGATCGGCCATCGTGATCATGCCCCTCTTCTTCAACACGCAGAGACGTTCGATCATATTCTCAAGTTCACGGATATTTCCCGGCCATTCCTCTTCCGTCATGCGAACCAGGGCATCCGGCTCCATGCCAAGAATCTCGGTCCTACGCAATTGGTTGAACTGAGCGATAAAGTGGTTGACGAGGAGCGGAATATCGCTGCGCCGCTCCCTCAACGGTGGAATGTGAATGGGAATGACGTGCAATCGGTAATACAAGTCCTGCCGGAATCGGCGTTCCTGTACGGCCTGCGCCAAATCCTGATTGGTGGCGGCAATGATACGCACATCCACGTTGATCGTCCTGGTTCCACCAACTCGTTCGAAGCATCGTTCCTGTAATACTCGTAACAGTTTCACCTGCAATGGTAGGCTCATTTCACCGACTTCATCTAGGAAGATGGTGCCGCCATGGGCCAATTCAAAGCGGCCCAGCCGGGCGTGTGCGGCCCCGGTAAAAGCTCCCTTTTCATGGCCGAACAGCTCCGATTCCAGTAACGTCTCAGGAATCGCCCCGCAATTAACGGGCACCATTGGGCGGTCTCGCCGCATACTATTGAAATGCAGCATGCGCGCGATTAATTCTTTTCCCGTTCCGCTTTCCCCTTCGATCAATACGGTGCTATCGCTATCTGCAACCTTCTCGACAAAATCCAACACCATCCGCATCGGCGCGCTGGTGCCCACCAAATGCTCGAGCCGGTACTGATCTCGTACTGCTTTTCGTAGCAGATGATTTTCCTGTTTAAGCTTGTAGACGTCCAATGCCTTTCGAACCACGACCGCAACCGTTTCAGGTTCAAACGGTTTAGTGATAAAGTCGAACGCGCCGGCCTTCATGGCTCGGACGGCATAATCAACCGTCCCATAGCCGGTCATGACGATCGCAATCACTTTGGAGTCGATTTTTGAGATTCTGTCAATCGTTTCCAGTCCGTCGATTCCCGGCATCTGAAGATCCGTCAGTACGACGTGTACCGGTTGATCCTTTACCGCCTCCACCCCATCCAGCCCGCTCGGCATGACCGTGACCTGATGGCCTTCACTCGTCAGTGTTTCGGCCAAGAGTTGGCGGACTGCGGGATCATCATCGATCACGAGAATGTGTGACTGGCTCATACGGGAGCACTCCTATCAGGAAGACTGAAATCTCGGGGATGGCGTGATGCAAGACGACTATGGATAGGAACGAAATGAGTGGTTCGTAGAGTAGACATGTGTTGGATCAGCTTATTGGGAATTCAGACTTTATTCAAGTAAAAGTGAGACCTTGCGGACAAATTGCACTACTCTGACTTTCTACAAGGTGTTCGCCGGACCGAAGGTGCCTGTACCCACCTTGACAGCCATGATGAACAATTGTAGGGTTCCGCTCTACTGGACTTCCACAATTCTCCAACAATTACTCTTGCGGGCTGGCGTAGCTCAATTGGCAGAGCAGCGGTTTTGTAAACCGCCGGTTGGGGGTTCGATTCCTCTCGCCAGCTCCACAAATTCCACTGACGAATCAACCGGTTGGCGGCTTACAGAGCCACTACTCTCCCCTCGCAGTTCTGCGAGTGTAACCGTAAGTGTAACCGTCTGACGCTCAAAGTACGCAGAGAGCGAACGTGCTGCCTGTTCGAGGTCTCGTTCATTCACGATGTTGTACCGGTCAAACACGTTCGGGTTTTGTGGCCGGAAATGGACATGGCCACCTTCTCCGGCACTCCGGCCCGCACCATGTTGCAGACAGCAGTACGACGGAAGTCATGTGGGATTCTACCTACCCATACTTAGTGCTTTTTCTTCTCATCTTTCACCATCCCGCCGAGGCCGACCGTCTCGCACGCCTTCCGCCAAGAATGCTTCCTGCGCTGACGCGCAACTTAAAATTAGATTCTTCTGACTGAAACCTCGACGAGGCGTAGCAGTGTCGGAAGCAGTGCGAAGGGAAGAGTAGACGAATCATTAGTCCAGCAAAGTGATTTCAACTCCGAGCGGTGGTTGGCACCGTGGAACGGTATTTCGAGAAGATCGAATCAGGTAAAATGTCGCCGGAATCATCTCGTAACTTCTGCGGTTATAGCCATCTGTCGCTCTAACCGCATTGAGACGAGCAGACCCCCTCTATAGCGTTACCGATTATGAGGACTAGGCGAATGCCCGTTCTTAGAATACAGTGGAACTGAAAGCATGAGTATTGGCTCCTAGGCCATTTCCGAAGAGGAGGCGCCATGCAGAATCGATACAGTCAGCGAGTGCCTGTGGACTGTTCGGTCATGTTTGCAGGAGATAGTTGCGTGGGAGAAGGGCGCATCGTAGACATTTCTCTTCCAGGATGTCTCCTTGAAAGTTCGACACAAGTGACTGCAGGCGAGTATCTGCGACTAAGATTGTTCTTGCCTGATCAACAAGCTCCGCTACACGTGGCCTTAGCTGCAGTTCGATGGGTAGAGGGTTCTAAGCTTGGCATCGAATTTATTCGAACATCTGAAGATGAGCAGCGCCGCCTTGAGCAGATTGTTCGAATGAATCCCGCTTACAGTGGTTCCTCGACCTGGAGCGAAGGCATATGTCTACTTCGGGCGACAGAGCAATGAATGCCTCCAATCTAATCATGACCTGTCTCATAGGAGCTCTGTCATGCCAAAGCATTTTAGGCTTCGCACCTACAGGAGGGTGATGCGTTGCAATATTGGCTACTACCTCTCAGAGGATTTTCTTGGGAAGGGGATAATCCGGGATATTTCGGGTGGCGGATGGCGCATGCAAGGCGATCATCAAGTCAGCATAGGTATGAAACTCACCTTACGAATGGAATTGCCTGACCAAAATTCAC
The DNA here is from genome assembly GCA_049840695.1 of Nitrospira sp. Classification (GTDB taxonomy): domain Bacteria; phylum Nitrospirota; class Nitrospiria; order Nitrospirales; family Nitrospiraceae; genus Nitrospira_A. The sequence continues at coordinate 116,920 of JASGJV010000009.1, read as the reverse complement.
CATTGGAAATAGAAGAGGGATCAGTTCAGTGGGTCAGCGGGAAAGACTTCGGCATTCAGATTAGAAAGATCCGCCACGCAACGGCAAAACGATTAGAACGTTTAATAGGAAATCATCTCTGCACACTTCCCCCACTTGAACACTAGACGTCTTTGAGTTCCTCAGCCGCGTCCTCTATTTCAGCGAGATCGAGATCATGGCGCTCCTTCAACATCGAAGGATGCAATCCATACTTCTTTAACATTTTATAAAAATCGGCACGATATCGGCCGGCAAACTGGGCTGCTCGTGAAATATTTCCACCCGTCATCTGCAGCACATTGCGCAAATACGAACGTTCAAATTCTTCCTTTGCTTCGGTGAGCGGTTTTAAACCGATATCGATCGACGCTCCAGCCGATGGAAGTAGTTCCGGCAATACCATGTCCTGCCGAGACATGACCACAGCTTTTTCCACGGCATTTTCAAGTTCCCTGACATTCCCAGGCCATGGATACCCAATCAGCCGATGCATGGCCGCTGGTGTAAATCCACGAACATCTTTGTTGGAGCGTCTCGCACTCTGCTTCAAAAAATGTTGGGCCAAGAGGGGAATGTCGTCCCTTCGTTCTCTCAAGGCAGGAATATTCAGCGGCACAACGGAAATTCGGTAATACAAGTCGTGTCGGAACGTTCCCTGCTTCACACATTCTGCCAAATCCCTGTTTGTAGCCGTAATGATCCGTACATCCACTTTCGTCGTGTAATCCGCGCCGACCTCACGCACTTCCCGCTCCTGTACGGCGCGCAGGAGTTTCACCTGCATAGGCAGAGACATTTCCGCAATTTCGTCGAGGAAAGAGTCCCTCCATTTGCGCTTTGAAAAAGGCCTCGCTTCGCTGCCATGGCGTTGGTAAACGCTCCACGGATGTGCCCGAATAGTTCGCTTTCAAAAAGGTTTTCGCTAATAGCGGCGCAGTTCAATGCTACAAAAGGGCCCTTGGATCGACGGCTATTCGCATGGAGGACTCGAGCCAGCACTTCCTTCCCCGTCCCAGTTTCGCCGGTTAAGAGAATGGTTGCATCTGAATCGGCGATTTGAGCGACCTGCTGAAATAATCGTTGCATGGCAGGACTTCTTGCAATAACGTTGTCTAAGCCATAAAGCTCCTTGACCAACGATTTCAGCCGCTGGATCTCTCGCGTCATCCGCAACTGAATCAGGGCTTTATCAATCGTTGCTTTTAATTCCTTGTCATCGAATGGCTTGGTTAAATAGCCAAAGGCTCCGCGCTGCATTGCCTCTACCGCGTTGGGTATACTCCCATGCGCGGTCAGAATGATAACTGGAAGCCCCGGTTGAAGCTGTAAAAGTTCTTCCGTCACCACCAATCCATCTTCTGCGCGCAAACGCAAATCGGTGATAGCGATATCGAACGCTTCCTGTCGAGCGGCAACGAGCGCATCGCGTCCTGTCGTGCAGGGGGTCACCGAAAATCCAAGCGCAGACAATCGCATCCGCAACAAATGCAACAGACCTTCGTCATCATCCACAACGAGAATTCGCTCTTGTTCCATGACGGTCCTTACGGTTTGGTCGGTTCCGACTGTTGCGACGGAACAATACTCGATGGAGGCTTCATCGGACGGGTTTTGCCTCTCATCTCCTGATCGATGCGTTTGAGTGCTTCGAGCTGGCTCGTGAGCTCCTCGATTTTCTTGTCGCGATCGCTGACTTGCCGCTGCAAACTCTGAAGCGTCGCCGGCTCAACCGACATGCGGTGGGACTCTCGCCTGGAATTGAACAATTCCGCCTTGCGCTCCTGGTCCTGAAGCTCGCGCTGCATGGCCTCAAGTGATTGTGCTTCGCTGTCTTGCAAGGCACGCAATTGTTGAATGGTAAGTTCGCGATCGAGAAGATCACGCACAGTACGTTCAATTGTTTGGGAAAGGACCCCTTGCGTCCGAGCAATCGCAGGCCCATTCCATACGGAATGCATCCAAGACTGATCGTGAGGCAGTTCGCCGGCCTGTAGCAGTTGTAACCAGAGTCGGCTGGACACGGCCAACTGGCTCTTGGGGGCGACCGAAATGACTTTCTCGAAGTTATGAATGGCCGACTCTCGACTTTCATACAGTGACGTCAATGCGCGGGTGAAGAATACATGATCGCAGGTATTTTTACTAGCGCATTTAGCCGCCAACGAGGAATCTTTACGTAAAACGGCTTGCAACATCTTGCCCTCTCCCCCGTCGTTTGAGAAGTATGGAGTCTGAGATGAGGGTGGAGAGAGGGTGCCACAGGCGGACACAAATCCGGCCAAAACAACCATGGCTATGGGGCGGCATCGTTGCACTAGGCCAACATTCCCGGTTTCGTTAACGATAAGATGAATCGCACGGTCGTTCCTTTTCCCACTTCACTCTCAACCCAAATCCTTCCGCCGTGCGCCTCTACGACCTTTTTCGCCAAGGCTAACCCAAGACCGCTACCAACGGAAACCTGCCGGCTTTTGGTCCGCCCCTGATAAAACCGCTCGAAAATATGCGGCAATTCCTCCGCCGGTATACCGGGCCCCGCGTCTGCCACATCGACGAAGAGCAGGCCTTCATCGCGCCTGGGTGTCATCTGCAACCTGACAATCGCACCCTCGGGACTGTACTTCAACGCATTCGAGAGGAGATTGTCCAGTACTTGTTCGATCCGCGTACTGTCCGCTCTGACCCAATGCCGTTCCGCCGGGGCCTCAATTAAAAGCTCTACATGTTTCGCGTCTGCTAACAAACGGATTTTATTGACTGAAATATCTGCGACCCGCCGGAGATCCGTAGGCACAAACCGATACTCCATCATGCCGGATTCCATTTTCGACAGGTCTAGTATTGTCGAAATGAGATACATGAGACGCCGACTGCTGTCGGACATGATGCGCAGTGTCGTTCGTTGGTCCTGTGTTAAGGGACCGGGAATTTCGTCCAAGAGGAGATGTGTGCCCTCCTGAATCGAAGCCATAGGCGTGCGCAGTTCATGCGAGACATGGGCGAGAAATTCGCTTTTGATATCATCCAGTTGCTGCAACTTGGTGCCCATCCACTTGACCGTCTCGCCCAGTTCGCGCAATTCGCGAGGTGCCTGCCCGTCCCAAGAGGCTTTGAAGTTCCCCTGCCCCATCTCCTGAATCGTGGCCTGGAGTCGACGCAAGGGGCGAAGAATGTTGTAACTAGCCACCGTAGCCATGCTGAGACCGAAGAGCAGGGCAACCAACACTAAATTTCGTGTGACGGCTTCCGCGTTCACCGAGCTGGCATGCGATTCATTGACGCCCACAGCAAGCCGCCGCTCGTGGAGGCCGATGTACTGCTGCAGAGCGACCGTCATCTTCCCGACTAACGCATCGCGCCGCGCATCGTAGCCTGCGCTCGCCTCCGGATGCCCGCTCGACTCAGCCAACTGAGATTGAAACAGTGCCAAATGCGTCTGCTGAAGCCCCTCGATCTCCTTTAGCAGCCTCATCTCGGGCTCTGAGACGTCGTGAGCGAGCAACCCTTGTAAGACTTGCTGAAACTCTTTGCTCTCGCTATCGAAATGCGCGAGAAACGTGGCGGCAGGAACAGCCACATATTTCTTTTCGCCCTGAACCTGTTCGTAGATCGACGTCAGCAAGCGCTTGGCCGAATCAATCTCCGGATGGTGGTGAGAACCGACTTCCGTATTGAGGCCAGCCAGTGTCCGGATCTGCAATAACGCATAGACATTGACCCCGGTCATAACCGCAATAATGACCAGATACGTTAGAACTAGTCGCCAGAAAATCGAGAGGCGCACGACCAGGTCCCCTCCCCTGGTGATGGACGCGACGCCCTGCATAAGCAGCAGTGCAGGTTAAGCCATACACCACTTCCCTCATCCCCTCAACAAGTTACCTATATTATGCAGAAGCAGGACGCCGTCCTTGTCAGGATGGAGTGACATCCTAGCGAGCTGAGTCGTGAAATTGCGATTGATAGGCGCGTTGTTGAACGAGATGTGGAAGAGAGCGCCGAGAAAAGATGGCCACGAAACAGGAGCATACCGACCATGAGCGGTGGAGTGAGCAGCAGCGCCATCATACCGGTGAGGCTCGGAGAGATCCCGAGGTCGGTCAACCAGGCGCTGAGAATGGTAAAGGGGACTAAGACCAACTGGATGAAATCAAGTCCCGCCCCCCGCCCCAACTGACTCGACAGTTTAAAGAAGAGGGATAATCCGAGTGGCGCCAGAACCAAGGCCATCGGCAGGAACCATTCGATCCAATTATCCAATACGAAATCATAACTGCGCTTCAAGACATCCAGTGGCGAATCATGCCTGGTGAGATAGATGACTTCAGGAGCGGGATTGAGCAAAATGAAGACCAATAATAAACAGGCCATCACCAGAAATTGACTGTCCGGGTTCGCGCGCAGACTCGTGTCCAGGAGCATTGTGGGAATCCACAGCACAAACCCAACACTGATGACATCCCAAAAATAATGCCCCATACTTTCCAGTACGTCTTGCATGGCGATTGCCCTCATGCCCTTAACGGACTGTTCGATCAGACTGAGCGTCGCCCCGATCAAAAGGGCATTCACGGCACCGAGTAGAAAGCCCCCGAGCATACCCAGGGGACGAGCAATCTGATGGGCCAACATCATCAGCAGCGTGAAGACGATGACGGCGAGAATTACGAACCATCCGCGAATCAGGGAACGCCAGGTTGCGTGAAGCGCCTCTCGATAGAGTCGGAGCGTCGAATTGAATATGGTCAACATGGATCAGTCAATGCGGATCATCGAAGAATATATAAAGAGGTGAGCCATACCGGAAAGCGAGCTCCCCACGTCCGGCGGACAATAAGATGGATTCCCCCGAGAGGTCAAGTCGCAGCGCGCAGGAATCCACGCGGTCGCCAGGAAGAAATAGCGGGCAACGACTGCTATTGACTTGCCCACCGATATGATTATGTTCTCTCAGTAGATAGACACACCCACCTAGGAGTCAGCCACATGGATATGAACCGGATGACCGTCAAGCTACAAGAGGCCCTGCAAAGCGCATCGGCCCTTGCCATGCGCCGTGGACATCAAGGCATTGATGTCGAGCATCTCCTGGTGGCGCTTCTCGAACAGGATCGAGGGATTGCGAGCTCTTTGTTCGAACAGGCCGGAGTATCACCAGCCGCCGTTCGCCAAGCCGCGGACCAGGCGTTATCGAAAGTGCCTCAAGTTCAAGGGCCAGGGGCTGCTCCCGGACAAATCCATCTCACCTCGCGCCTCGGCGCAGTGCTGACCAAAGCCGAAGACCAGATGAAGGAGTTGCGTGACGAGTTCATCAGCGTCGAACATGTGGTTTTGGCTATGGTCGAGGAAGGCGGCGTATTTCGGCGGCTTAATCTGACACGAGACCGTCTCCTTGCGGCGTTGCAACAGGTCCGTGGCAACCAACGGGTGACGAGCCAGGATCCGGAAGGTACTTACCAGGCCTTGGAAAAATACGGCCGCGATCTCACCAAACTGGCTGGCCAGGGTAAGCTCGATCCGGTGATCGGTCGGGATGACGAAATCCGGCGCACCATTCAAATTCTGTCACGACGAACCAAGAACAATCCCGTCCTGATCGGTAAGCCGGGTGTCGGTAAAACTGCCATCGTGGAAGGCTTGGCGCAACGCATCGTCAAAGGCGATGTGCCCGAAGGGCTCAAACAAAAGCGCGTCGTCGTTCTCGATATGGGCGCACTCGTCGCCGGGGCTAAATTTCGTGGAGAATTTGAAGAACGACTGAAGGCCGTCCTGAAGGAAGTTCAATCGGCGCAGGGACAGGTGCTACTCTTCATCGACGAACTCCACACCGTCGTTGGCGCAGGGGCGGCTGAAGGCGCAATGGATGCAGCGAATCTCCTCAAGCCGATGCTGGCTAGAGGGGAAATGCACCTCATCGGGGCAACCACGTTGGACGAGTATCGGAAGCACATTGAGAAAGATGCCGCGCTGGAACGACGGTTCCAGACTGTGCTCGTCGATCAGCCGACCGTGGAGGACACCATTTCTATTTTGCGGGGTCTCAAAGAACGCTACGAAGTGCACCATGGCGTTCGCATCAAAGACGCCGCCCTCGTCAGCGGCAGCCAAACTGTCGAACCGCTACATCGGGGACCGGTTTTTGCCGGACAAAGCGATTGATCTCGTCGATGAATCTGCCGCACGGCTCCGCACAGAAATTGACAGTTTACCCGCGGAATTGGATGAGGTCTCACGAAAAGTCTTGCAACTGGAGATTGAGCGGGAAGCCCTCAAAAAAGAAACCGATGCGGGAAGCAAGGCACGTCTTCAATCAATTGAAAAGGAACTGAACGAAAAGAATAGGGATTTACAGGCTCTCAAGACTCGATGGGAATCCGAAAAGAATTCGGTCAGCAAACTGCGCAAAATTCGGCAACAGATCGAAGAGGTGAAACAGAACATCGAACGCTCCGAACGAGCCTACGATTTGAACAAGGTCGCCGAACTGCGGTACGGCGAATTACCCAGGCTGGAGCGGGAACTCGAACTCGAGCAGCAATCGCTGGGCAAAAAACAAAACGAAACGCGCCTGCTGAAAGAAGAGGTGGATGAAGAAGATATCGCCGCCGTGGTCAGCCGTTGGACCGGAATTCCGGTGACTCGACTCGTCGAAGGGGAAATGGAAAAACTTCTCAAGCTGGATGAACTGCTCCATAAGCGTGTCGTGGGACAGGAGCAGGCCGTCACAGCCGTGGCCGATGCGGTGGTGCGGGCCCGTTCCGGCATTAAAGACCCCAACCGCCCTATCGGCTCATTCTTGTTTCTTGGACCAACCGGCGTCGGCAAGACGGAATTGGCCCGTGCCCTCTCCGTCACCCTGTTCGACGACGAATCAAACCTCATCCGGATCGACATGTCGGAATATATGGAGAAGCACACGGTTGCCCGGTTGATCGGCGCGCCTCCCGGCTACGTGGGCTATGAGGAAGGCGGGCAACTGACTGAAGCAGTGCGCCGGCACCCGTTCTCCGTGATCCTCTTTGACGAGATCGAAAAGGCGCATCACGACGTTTTCAATATTCTGCTGCAGGTGCTCGACGATGGCCGGCTCACCGATTCGCAGGGGCGAACCGTCGATTTTAAAAACACGGTCTTGATCATGACCTCGAATATCGGAAGTCAGCATATCCTCGAAGCACAACAAGCCGGTGCCTCCTATGAGACGATGAAAAACCAGGTAACCGGGGAATTGCGGGCGCACTTCAGGCCTGAGTTTCTGAACCGGGTTGATGAGATCGTCGTGTTCCACGCCCTCGGTAACGAACACTTGGCGAAGATCGTGGAAATTCAGTTGGAGAGACTGCGAGCCCGTTTGATGGAACGGCGGATCACCATGACGGTGACGCCGGAAGCGCTACAGAACCTTGGCCGGCGCGGGTACGATCCGGTGTATGGGGCACGGCCACTCAAACGGCTCATTCAGCAGGAGATTGAGACGCCGATGGCCAGACAGTTGATCAAGGGAGAACTGCGGGACGGAGATACGGCCGTGGTGGATTTGAAGGACGGGCAGATCTGCATCGTTCCGACCATCGCCCCTTCAGCATGATACAACCAAAGCGACGATGCATAGAGGGAGGGCGGTTATCCTAAAAAAACCGCCCCTCCCTTGGTGTCCGTTTCCTTGCCGCTGAAGTGCTTCTTATCGATCCGCCATTCCGTCTGCGACACGTCGAGACGATGGCCTTTGATCGTATGAAACGACCCCTTACTAAACACGACCCGATTCCCCTCACGCAATTCCAGCGCAAAGACCACCGTCCCCGATTCTTCGTGTTTGAGTGAGACACTCGTCGGACTCTTGGCGAGCTGATATGCACGGCGCTCGTTGAAGGTCAGATTGCTGTCCACCACCTTCGCCATCATCCGTCCCACTTCATCGAACAAGGCGAAATTGACGAGGAGCGCCCGCGCCGGTTCCTTGATCGCGACTTCGAACTGCGGCACGCCTTCGATATCGATGATACCGTTGGAGTTTCGATACAGATTAGACCCGACTTCAATATCCATGGCCACTACTCCTTATACTGCCCGGCATCCGGAGATGCCTCGTCACGATTTCTTGATACGGTCTAAAATCAGCGCAATACATCCGCCCAATAAGCCGCCACCCAAAATGGTCGTGAGGAATTCAACGAGTTTGAGCTCCCAGACCGATCCTTGAGCTTGCATCGCCTCTCTGATGCCCCCTTGCAGGAGGATGACCGCCAAGGCCATCGTTGCGCCGACGATGAACCACCAGGCGAAGACACGGGCGGTATGAATCACGGGGGTTTCTTTCACAACTCCACTCGACGGTCGAAACTCCGATACTGAATGGCCTCGGCAAGATGGGCCGGCCCGATACTATCAGACTCAGCCAAGTCGGCAATAGTCCGGGCAACACGGAGAATGCGTCCATGCGCGCGGGCCGAAAACCCTAATCGCGCCATCGCTTGCTCAAGCAGCTCGCGCCCCTGGTTATCCAGAGCACAATACTGCTTCAGATGGCGCGGTTTCAATTGCGCATTCGTGAAAATCCCCTCCCGACGATAGCGTGTGGCCTGACGAGCCCGTGCCGCCATCACTTTCGTCCGGATGGTCGCTGAGGAATCGGTCACCGGCACGTCATCGCCGAGCGCGCGAATCGGCACAGCCGGCACCTCGATCTGCAGGTCCAGACGATCCAGAAGCGGTCCCGACAATCGTCCCCGATAACGCCGTACCTGAGCGACACTGCAGACGCAATCCCTGGTCCGGTCGCCATAATATCCGCAGGGACAGGGATTCATCGCGGCCACGAGCATAAAACGGGCGGGAAATTTCAAGGAGCCGCTCGCGCGCGTGACGGTGACATGCCCGTCTTCCAGCGGCTGTCGCAACGCGTCCAACGTGGCGCGACCGAACTCCCCGGCTTCGTCCAGAAATAAGACCCCGTTGTGCGCCAGGGACACTTCTCCGGGGCGCGGCATGGTTCCACCACCGATGAGGCCGGCCTCTGAAATACTGTGATGCGGCGCGCGAAATGGACGGCGACGCATCAACGGCTGATCTGGCGAAAGTTGTCCAACCACACTGTGGATGCGGCTGGTTTCCAGAGCTTCTTCCTGCGCCAACACAGGCAGGATACCGGGAAGGCGGCGCGCCAACATGGTTTTCCCGGATCCCGGCGGCCCCATCATCAGAAGATTGTGCCCCCCGGCGGCAGCCACCTCCAATGCGCGTTTTGCATGCGCCTGCCCCTTCACGTCGGCAAAGTCTTCGTCATCCGGAAGAAGGGACACGGCCACTCCATCGTCCTTCAACGACAAGGCGGCCATTGGCTGCACGCCTCGCAAAAATTCCACGGCTTGTGGCAGCGTGTGAATAGGATATACCTCCGCGCCGTCGGCCAGGGCCGCTTCCTCAGCATTTTCGGCAGGGACAAGGATTCGATGACGATGTCAACAGACGACGCCGATCGAGAGGGCGCCTGGAATCGGTTTGAGGCGCCCATCCAGCGAGAGTTCCCCCACGAACACAGAGTTTTTGACGACCTCCGAAGGAATGACGTCTTCGGCTGCGAGAATGCCCAGGGCGATGGCCAGATCCAGCCCGGCCCCTTCCTTCTTGATATTGGCCGGCGCCGAATTGACCGTGACTTTTTTGATGGGAAATTGAAAGCCGCTGTTCTTCAGGGCAGCACGAACCCGGTCGCGACTCTCACGCACCGTCGCATCGGGAAGGCCGACTATCGAGAACTGAGGCAATCCAGTGGAGATATCGACTTCCACATCCACCAGATGCGCGTCGATGCCCACAATCGCTGCACTCAAGACATTGGCCAGCACAGATTCCCTCCGAAACGCCGTCAGTCGGTCAAGAAGAACGGAACGTCAACTGGTCGAAAACCGGCTCCAGTGGCCGGATTATAGGCAGTTGCCGCCGATGAATTCAATGACGCTGCGACCTCTTGGACTCTGTGGTTCTCCCGCGGTAGCGTGCGTAGCGGCGCTTCTGTATAATGCCGCCATGTCGTCTCCCTTCGATTACCGTGGTCGTACCAAGACGAGCGGTGTCATGCCTGCAGTTCCAGTAGCCAGGCCGGGAGAAGCATCGAGTCCCTTCATCAGCGCCTATCTGGCTATCACGCTCCTCTCTCTGGTGCCGCTGGTTCCTGATGCTGGTTGGAGTCAGCAGCCGACCGTTGAAGCGACACCGGTGATGCGAACGGCTGCCCAACCGGCAAGGACCGCATCGGTCTATATCGGTTCGGTGATGGCCATGCTGGCCACCTTTGAAGACGCCGGAATTCTGCCGCCCGAAGGCACCCCGCAGGCCAATCGGATCATCAAAGCCGTGATCCAATTCCAGTCCGCCTTTCTCAAGAGCGATCATCCAGCCGTCCGGCAGTTTTTCACAGAAGCCCATCGCGCCAAGCTGGGTTCCCGGGCCGAGGAGGTGGAAACCGCATTTCGCCACAGCGGCTGGACGGCAGATACTTTCGAGGCAGTGATGACGGTCGGACAACTTGAAACGGCCTGGAACACCGATGGTCTCAGTGCCGGGTTCCGGGAATTCAATATCGGGAAACCGGATTTCGATATCCTCGCTGAACTGTACCAACAGAGCAGTCGCGCATTTTCCACTCAAGGCAAGAGCTTCCAGGAAGTCTATGCCCAGCGTCGCCGGGAGATGCCCGGGGCCACATCGGAATGAGCACCCCTAACAACGAGCGCAGCCCACATCATCGCACTATGTGACGAATTGCAGCTTGAGGAGGCATCATGGCAACGAAAGCGTACATTCTCATCAAGGTCAAGGCCGGCAAAGGGAAGTCCGTCCTCACGGCGCTGAAGGGCATTGCCGGAGTCGAGCAGATCCATGCCTGCTTCGGCCAACCAGACATTTTCGTTTTTATCAATGTGGCGAGATGAGCGGGCGCTGTCCGATGTGGTGATCACGCGGATTCATGCCATCGAAGGCGTGGAAGAAACCGATACGCACATTGTCGCAGAGACTTAGGTCAACGGTACTCGACCGTAACGGCCCGCCCACCCTGGCTGGCTGAAAGATAACAGGCCTCGGCAATTTCAACGGCGCGTTTGCCCTCATTAATGGTGATGGGCGGCGGCAAGTCTTCGCGGACAGCTCGCACGAAGGCGCGTAGCGTGCTGATCACGGTTGGCTCCATCGCGGTCGGCCACTCTCCGGCGCCGTGCCGGGCTGAGATCCGTGTGACACGCTGTCCACACCAATCCGCCGATAACTGCCCTTCGCTCCCGATCAGTTCCACCCGCCCGATCCGTCCGCAACGTGACCCGGGACACATCGACTAGACAGCCCAATCCGCCACTGGTCGTCAAACGGCCCAGCATCTGCCGCTCTGGACCAGCAGGCGCCAGGCGATCCATCTCACAGCACACCGTGTGAACCTCGTCCTGCGTCAACAGGCGAACCAGGTCCAGAAGATGGATTCCGATCTCGAGAACACAACCGCGCCCCCCGAATCCCCAGTCCTCACTCTCAGCATGCGGTTCCATCCGACTGGCCAGGCTGAGATACTGAAGCGCACCGGCTTCCGCCTGTCGCGCACGCAGCGCCCTCACCGCTGCATCGAATCGCAGAGTCTGTGCCGTCATCATCACCTGCCCGCTCGCCTGCGCCGCCCGCGCGATGGCACGCGCGTCGTCCGCCGTCGTCGCCAGCGGCTTCTCCACTAAGAGCGCCTTCTTCGCCTGTGCGACAGATGTACACACCTCCCGATTGAGTGTCGGCGGCGTCACCACGACCACCGCTTCTACCCGAGAATCGGCAATCAATTCGTGATAGTCAGAATAACAGGGAACGGCCGGCGCGTCGGCCAGGCCGTTTCCCTTCTCGGCCCGGCGCCGGCACACCGCAACCAGACGCGCCTCGGGAAGGTCGTGCAAGAGATGTTTGGCGTAACGCCTGCCGTGATGGCCGAGCCCGATCAAGCCGATTCCGAGCGGCATGCGAGATTTGTGAGACATCGTTGGCGCGCACTGTACCGGCCGGAATCCGACGGGTCAAGACTCCTCGTTCCGCTACCGTTGCGTCGATTGACAATGTGCAAATCCGCTCCCTATAGTACCAGGCGGTTACCCGCTGGATGCAGACGCCAATCGAGAAAGGACCTGATCACCCATGACTACGCAGACAGCACCATTTTCCCTGGATCAGATTGGAACCGGCACGGCTCGCTTTCCGAGCGGAATGGCGATTCCCACCCCGACCGATGCAATGGTGGATCCTTACATCCGCACACGAATCAGCAAAGACGTCCATGTGGAATGCATTCAGTTCTGGCCGCAGGACAAGGTTGCCTATCCCGGGATTGTGCTCCTGCATGACTGGTGGGGCATGAACTCGCAGATTACGGGCCTGGGCGCACGTTTGGCTTGCGAGGGATACGGTGTGATCATCCCGAAACTCTACGGCCGGCTCGGCGGCATGGTCACAGCCAATGCCGAAGTCGCGGAAGCGTTGGCGGCCAAATCCAACGAACAGCTCCTGCTCCAAGACATCAACACCTGCTGCGAATATCTCAATACGACCGAACGCACGAAGCGGAACATCCACGGAGTGGTCGGATATGGACTGGGCGCCACGTTGGCCATCCGCTTTGCCTGCCAACGCAAACGGTTGCGGGCCGCAGTGGCTTATTACGGCAAAGTCACGGCGCCGGATCAACTCACCAACATGATGAGTCCCTTGCTCTACCACCAGGCGGAAAACGATACGTGGGCAACACAAGCAGACGTCGATCTGCTCCGGGCCGCTGCTGCCCAGGGTAAACGTATCGAGATCAAAACCTACCCCGGCACCACTCACGGCTTCTGCGACGAAACCAGACAAGCTGAGCACAATGCCGAAGGGACTGAACAGGCCTGGGACGCCACCGTGGCATTTCTCAAAACCTGTTTTCAGGGAACCTAACCGTTCGAGGGTGAACCAGGGAGTCGCGGCCTCGGCCGATTTGCTCGGGTCCCCTCAGGCGGGCACTCTCCTCCTCGTATAGAAAGAACAACGCCCCATGCCGAATCCTCGTCTTTGCCTCTTCCTCGTCGCCTGCTGTGTCGCCCCCTTCTTGACCGCGCCGAGCGCCGTCCGTGCCAACGAAGCATCTCCTCCACCCAAGCCGGCTCTGGCCAACCGCCTGCCGGCCTTTCGGGATGTGGCGCGGGCCAATGCGGCGCAGTTGTCGGCCCTTCCCGCGCAAGGAGATGCGCTCTCCCTGTTCAAGACGGTCATTGGTCAGCAATTGGGGCTGGGTGATGCCGCGATGACCGTCGGAGCCAAAGGGCTGACTCCGGCAATGAGTCAAGAACTGCTCATCAGTGATCTCACGCGAGCCGTCAATGACTTGGTGCGCGGGCTTGCTGCCTGGCAGTTGGCGCAGGCTGCCCGAGACCTCGGCACCTCCGTGGCAGCGGAATCGCATGAGGCCATGCAAAGACGGATCGAGTCCCAGACGGCCTGGTTGAGCGATGGAACGACGCTGGGTCCAGCGCTGGCGCGTCTGCAGACGCTTACTGCAACCGCGCGGACGGAAGAGACCGCGCTTCTGATTGGAGGAGCCGTTGCCCAGATCGAAGCCTGGGCCATCGACAACGTGCACCGCGAATGGTTCAGGATTTACAATTGGAAAGACCAGGTGAGACAGCAGCGCGGCCTTGTGCGGTTGTGCGGAACCTGGCAATGGTCGATTCACAATCACCAAAATCATCGCGAGGAAAAGACGGCGGTCATCTTCGCTCCTCCGGGATCCGTGTCGGCCACCAGTCCAGCGGAGATCATCGTCCTGGGCGATAGCGTCTATCTGCGATGGGAAACCAGAGCCGGTGTGCAGGAAGACAGTCGCTCTCTTCCGGAGAGGGACAACGGTTGGAAGGCACCTTCGTGAATACGGCGGGCGGATGGGGCTCAATCACCGGCAAACGCACCGCCACCTGTTACAACGATGGCGGCGAACCGGCATCACCGCGTCGTCAACATCACTAAGGGCGGCCGGCTCGCCAGGCGGTCCAGGCGACGCAAGTCCAGCCGCTGATAAACGCCACCCCACCCAAGGGAGTCAGTGCACCCATCCATTTGATTCCAGCGAGGCGCCACAAGATACAAACTGCCGCTGGAACAGGAAAATGCCGGCGCAGAACAGCCGAGCCGGGCTTTGTTCGCCAAGGGACTGTGAGTCTTCACGACCCCGACGACGGGCTACGACAAAGAGACCGAGAGCATGGTACACTTGGGCGGCGCGCCGCCGTTTTCATATACAGTGAGCATGGCCGGATCCAGAATCGATTTGAGTGCGTGTGCCCCGAACGCGCCGGCTCCCACGGCGGCCGCCGCAACGAGCGCGCCCCCGAGAAATGCGAATCGGAATGATTGAGCTGCTTCCTGCATACAAACCTCATGAATGCCCCGTCATCCATAGGAAGCAGGGCACGCGATCTTTTAACACGAATGTCGATCCGAAATGAGCAAACCCATTCCGCTTGAATGTCCCCGCTGTCTCCTGGCAAACCCCGATGCCGCGCAGTATTGTGAATGCAGATAAAGCTACTCCCGCACTTCGAAGGCTTTCCCCTGAAATCCTTCCCGGGCACGGCGCCTCGGAAACGTCTATTTTCGGAAGAAATGGGCCGCCGGGAGTTTTGTGCTTGGATTTCTCCTGAATCTGGTTGGCGCTTTCGGTACGGTGAACTCTACCGCATTCGCATTGAATTGCCTCGTCGTCCGAAAATGGAACTGGGATTCAGCAGTCTTATGGTCGGGATGACCAGATCTTGCCGCCGCTCTCGTCGTCGGCGCGATCGGATGGGCCTGCGTATGGATCGTCCTGGCAGCACAAAGCAAGCGCGACGGCAGCCTCTGCCCCAAGCGAACTACCTTCGTCGTTACCCTCATCGCCGCAGGCCTGCTTTTGTGACACGGACGATCGACCCCAGCGTGTTAGTCCAACACATCATGCAAGTCCTCTTCGTGCCTGGCCATTGCGATTGCGTCTTATTACGCGGGATGCCAGAATGGTTAGGGAAATGGTAATCGATCAACACGTGCCGCCCTGTCGGGCTCTTCGAAACATTTGTAGGAGAATAGGCTGGGAGTGAGTGACGGCACCGAAAGACCAACTGCGCTACTTTCTGCAGAAGTAGAGATACAAGTCAGCGAATTTACGGACGTAACTTCCAATTGCACCGGCTTCTTCGTATTGCCGGATAGAAGCGTCCATTCCGCGGCAAGCTTTGCCAATTGTTCCTGCAGTACCCCGTGCGTGGCCCATAAATTCACCGTCTGCGGCACTCTGAATACCACGGTGACCGTGCGCGTGGAAGGCCCATAACTGAATTTTGAACTCCTGCCCTCCTCGAAACAATGGGATGACGCCCTCTCGAGACCGCAATCCCCTGTGCCGCATCTCGTGCAGACCAGCTGTTCGGACCCGATACACTATCATACTCGGCGGTGGAGACCTGCATGCGGCCATCGCATGTCTGGACCGGGCAACGAGACTCATCAGGAATCCTTTGAAATCTGCTCGGAAGATGGCCTTAGTGTGGATGGTGTCGCTAGATCACCGCCACCTCAAAACTTTCCTTTTCCTGCACAGTGACCTCAGCGGTGCAGTACACCATGCTACGGAACTCACGCTGCATGCACAACAGCAGGCGGGTGGCATAATTTAGAGCTATGGCAAGTATATCAAACGCCACAACCGATCCTCGGCTGTGCTCAGGTCAGTCCAGCTTGCACCTGGAGAAGGTTCGACCGGTCTGCAACCGGCCGGGACAAGCCTCTGGTTTTCAGGGTCTTTTATTTGCCTAATATCAACACTCTTCCAGACGACACTGTGCCACAAGAGACGTGAAACCATAACCGCTGTTTCCGCTGCCGCCCGGCAAATAGGCAGGGGCGGAATCCGAAAGGACCATCGACCGTGACAGACGACTACGCGCGAAGAAAGGTACAAGTGATCAAGGAGTTTCTCGAGTCGCAATTTCCCAACGCCCTATGTCGTGAAAACCCATGTGCCGAGAAGAGATCCACTGGCCGACACGAAATACAAAGTGATCCTCAACAATGTAGTCGAACGCACCCTTCTGGTCTGCCCCGCCGTGGTGATGGACGCCTTCCACGCCGGACCTCCTGAAGGAATTCCTCGTGTCCCGCAACATCATCGGCAAGGTCAAGGCATCGACCGATTCACGGATCTGCCATGACGATCTAGGCACCGACGATCAAAATTATCAAAAGCCTATCCGATCGGTGCGCGGACTGTAGCGACGGTTGTTCACTCCCATTCAACCATAGGCTCGACCTGCATTTCTCGGCTGTGTCGGGTGGAACGTCGTCGTGCTTTGCATAGATGGAGCCCTCGTTCAAGATGCTAGGCGCCTGCTCGCGCTCATCTTCTCATCAGCCGGATCACCGGAAACGGGATCCGCTGGAGAAAGTGAATGGCGTCCGGAGTCAGAACTGTAGCTTGGGTTGCAGAGAAGATTCGAAGTACGGCGATTCGAGGGGGACGCACAGCTGTTACCCTGTCTTTTGGTGCGGGAGGCGGGAGTTGAACCCGCACGCCATTGGTATGACACAGGATTTTAAGTCCTGGGTGTCTGCCGATTCCACCACTCCCGCGTCAACAATCGTCGCGGCGAAATCTAACACCCGGGTACCGGAGGGTCAAGCTGCTGGAGAGAAGATCTTTACACTATGCAACGGCCTGTCCCTATGAAACAGGCCGTTGCGCATCATTCTCTCTGACCAACCGCTTTCTCAACCGCAGGCTAGGCGGCTTCTTTGTGATCGTCTCGCTTTACCAGCGCCTTGCTGCGTTCCACCATCGTAGATACCCCGGTTTTCACCGATCGGCTGAACCGGGTCGCCTGAAGCTGGGCTTTCTTGGCATAGCGGGCGACATCACGCCGCGTTTCCGCCCCGGACTTCGGCGCCAACAATAAACCCAACGCCGCGCCCACAACCGCCCCCCCACCGATGATCGCTGCAATCTTGGCTGCTTCACGCCCCTTGGTAGACATCGTACTTCCTCCCTCACGAACAACAAGGTTAATGGTTCACTGACTTGGCGAGTAGCTATCTCGACATACAGCATCAAGCATGCCAGACAATGACTATGTGCGGTTCAGCCTGATTTGCCGGGTTCAAGAAGTATGGTTAGAGATGCCTCATAAAGGGTGCTGTTTTGTGAACAACGGCAGGGACGACCGTTTCAGAAAAGCGACAGGTCTACTTACGGAACTCTCATGAGCGCCGCGCAAGTCTTGCCTGTCGCGGTCTGGCTGGTTGCCT
The DNA here is from genome assembly GCA_049840695.1 of Nitrospira sp. Lineage (GTDB taxonomy): Bacteria > Nitrospirota > Nitrospiria > Nitrospirales > Nitrospiraceae > Nitrospira_A. The sequence goes on along the minus strand of JASGJV010000009.1, from coordinate 99,568 downwards.
TGCAATGTGGATCACGCTCACATAAGATCGCGAAACTATGTGGAGTCCTTCTATGCTGCCCTGGTTACACGCCATTCCCTATCCTGATATCGACCCCGTGTTTCTTCGAGCGGGCCCATTGCAGTTCCGATGGTACGGATTGATGTACCTCATCGGACTCACGCTCGCCTACTTCATCATCGAAGCGCGAGCGAGGGCTCAGAAACTCCCGCTGAACAAGGATCAGGTCTACGACATGATCGTCTATGCGGCGGTGGGTGTGTTCGCCGGTGGACGGCTGGGCTATGTGCTGTTCTACAACCTGTCCTATTATCTGGAGAATCCACTGAAGATCTTCGCGGTCTGGGAAGGCGGCATGTCGTTCCATGGCGGGCTGATCGGAACCATCGTGGCGCTGATCCTTTTTGCAAAACGGCAAGGCGTGACGGTGCTCACCATTGCCGACCTGGCCGCAGGTGTGACCCCGGTCGGCCTCGGGCTGGGGCGAATTGGCAACTTTATCAACGGTGAGCTGTACGGACGCCCGACCGATGTGGATTGGTGCATGGTATTTCCGGCCGGGGGCCTGGTCTGCCGTCACCCCTCACAACTTTACGAAGCGTTCCTGGAAGGCCTGTTACTGTTTACGGTACTGTGGGTGATCACCCGCCGTCTGCCGCCGCCGGGGACCGTCTTCGGATCCTTCCTGGTTGGCTACGGCCTCTGCCGGATTGTGGTGGAGTTTTTTCGGGAGCCGGATGCGCAGATCGGCTTCATTGTCGGCACGATTTCCATGGGGCAGATGCTCAGCATCCCCATGATCGTCGCGGGAGCCGTGATCCTTGCGATCGCCTCCCAGCGCAAGCGGCCATTCCGCTCAGACTCCGGGTTGACCGCGACGCTCTGAGCCCCACCATCGTCGCGGAAGGTTTTTATTTCGGATTGGCGTCCATCCAGGACTTTTTTTCCAGGGTGAGCTCGCTGTCGTACTTTCTGAGTGGGGGAGCGTCCCAGATGACCTTATTGCCGGGAGCCAGGTTGGCCGCAGCGACATAATGTTCCTGGCTTCGGCTTTCTCGCCAAGTTTCTCCAAGACCAACGCCAGATTGTAGTGCGCTTCTGCCAGTGACTGATCAGCCCGGATCGTCCCGAGATACGCGTCTCGCGCGCCGGCCCAATCCTGCTTGAGGAGCAACCGGTTGCCCTCCTCCAACTGTTGGCTCACCGCCTCGGTGGTTCCAGTCGGCGCGTGGAGCGGCCGCACCTCGGCTTTCCGCGGCCCCGCACAGCCGATGATCGTCACGATCACCATGACCATCCATCCAAGATGTTTCATGTCCGACTCCTTTGGTTCAGACCGGAACCGTCACACCCAGCCGGAGAAAAATAAATTCGAATCCTGCGACTGATTCTCCCAGCGACCGGGTCACCGCCTCGCGGTACAATTGGGCTTGCTCACGATAAAGGTCCGCCCTGGCGGCGACCTGATCGACGGGGATCATATCCGTCTTGTAATCGGCAATCCAGAGTCGCCCCTCGGCGCGGTAGAGAAGATCGATCGCGCCTTCTAAAATCTGCCGGCCTCCATCCCAGGGTATGAGAAACGGCAGTTCCCTTCCGATCACCCTCGCCTGTCGGAGGCGAGCATAGGCGGGCGATTGGATAAAGGTCCGGAGCAGGGCCTGAACGTCATCCACGATTGCCCGGCTGGTTGTCGGCTCCTGCTCCTCGAGTGCCAGGGATGCGCCGCTGATTCCCGCCACCTGCCGTTCCGCATCAGCGCTGAAGTCCCAATATTGCAGAACCCGGTGTACGATCGTCCCGGTTGTTTTTCCAGAAGTCGAACCCAGTCCTTGTCGTGGCTGGCTGATTGAGAGCGGCATGAAAAGGGTCTTTCGAATGAAATCCGAAGGCGAGATGATCAGCAACTTTGTCCGATGCTCCTCCCATACTCCATCACGTTGTTCCCAGCGATCGTACAGCGCCTGGTTGACAGCGGTTTCTTCTAACATGGTCGGCTGTGGCCTTACCCTAGAAGGAGGACGATCCTCTCCCTTGAGGATCGTGTGTCGCAGGGCGATACCTCCCACTGAGAGACCTCCCTGCCCGATCCCGGCTAACTCAGCTCCAGCTGCCTCCTCCAGGAGATCCAGAAGAGCTCCGCGTACCCGGCGTTTCGGCAAGGCCCCCGACAACACCAATGACTCACGTGCACGGGTCATCCCGACATAAAACAACCGGCGGCGTTCCGCCTGCTCACGAATACGTGCCTTTTCGGCCACGAGTACGGCACCTGCCGTGCACCGCCCGCCGAAATCCAGCCCCTGCATGCCGGTGGACCAATCATGCCAGATCTCAGGTCGTGCCGGCCCTCGGCCAGCCCCGTCTCCATGGTGTAACCCGGCCAAAATCACCAACGGAAATTCCAATCCCTTCGCCTTATGAATGGTCAACACCCGCACTGCATCGAGCGTATCCTCCGACAACGCACTCTCCGCCTCGTCCGGTTGCTCGCGGAGTCGCTCCAGCAGCAACTCCACAAACCCGTTCAAGGTGAGGGCCGGCCGATCAGCGAGGTCCGCGGCCATCTGTCGTATCTTCAGCAGATTGGCCACAGCCTGTTCCCCGTGAATCGAGGCAGCGGCCAGTTCAAGACAAGGGCAGGTGCTGAAACACCAGATCCACCACCTGCGGCAAAGGGCACCGGGGAGCCGCTCCATGCAACCTCGCCAGGACCGCATACAACCGTTGGAGCGGCTCAACGTGGGGACTCGTCCAGTTCGAAAGCCGGCCGGCTTCGCGATAATCCAATGCCTGTGCCTCCTGGAGGCTCACCAGGGCAGTATCCGGCAGCCCGCCGACCGGCGACCGTAAGAGACCTACCAGCGCAATACGGTCATGAGGATTCTCGATACAGCGGAGAAGATTCACCAGGTCGATGACTTCCTGCCGGCGATAAAAATGCTTTTCCCCGTCGATGATGTACTGAATGTCGTGCCGCCGAAGCGCCTCCAGATATTCTTCGGCCTGGGTCAACTTTCGAAAAAGGAGCGCGATGTGGCCGGGACGCAATCCGGACTCAGGGCCTGTCGCTACCTCTTTCGGTCCAGTCGGATTCAGCCACTGAGCAATCATGGTCGCGATATGCTCGGCTTCAACCCTGGTGGCTCCCGCCGAATCCAGGTCGCCCTCCTCTTCAGATTGGACCAACCGAAGCTCGACCCCGGAATTCCGAAAGTGACTCGATCGATTCGGTTGCACGGTCAACGGGACATTCGGTGGCTGAATTGACGGTTGCGCCATCAGCAGACGGTTGAACACCCCGTTCACCAGGTCGAGTACCTGCGCGTGACTGCGGAAATTGGTCGCGAGTTCGCACCGCAAGGCACCGCCTCGTTCCAGCCGCTCGACCACATGATCAAAGGCCTCGATATCAGCGCGCCGAAAGGCGTAAATCGATTGCTTCGGATCGCCGACGATGAACAGCTTTCCCGATTCCAGTTCGAGAGTCCGCCAGGACTCAGACTGCTCACCCAACCGCTCCGCCAAATACAACACGATTTCGTATTGCACCGGATCGGTATCCTGAAATTCATCGACCAACAAGGCGCGATAGTCTCGTTTCAGCTGCTCGCGAATCTTCGGATAATCCCGAAGCAGGCTGCGCGCCTTGCCCACCAATCCGTCGAAGGTCAGCCACCCCCTATCCAGAAACGATTTTCTGACTGTGTGGATAAACGGGGTCAATACATCCAACAGTTGTCCGAGCAGCCCATGATCGACCTTGAGCAACCGATTGGCAATCCGCTGGAGTGATTCGGCTTCTTCAAAATCTGCCTCGGTCCATCCGTCTGGGGCCTTTCCAAGCTCTTTGGCCAGCAGCCCGTGAGAGTCGGCCAAAAGGGCGTGAATTGCACCCAAGCCATCGTCGAGCAGCAGACCGAAGAGATCCGCAATCGTGGCAAGCATGGATTCGACCTTACGCCGCTTCGGACAGTCATAGCGGGCCAAAAGACCTTCTGCTTGCGCCTTCCGCTCGGCCAACCAGTCGCGCAGCACCTGGTTGAGGCAGCTCTCCGTGATCTGCTTCCTCAGGCCATCGAGATCAATTAGATCGCTATGGAGGCTGTAGGCCAATTCCCTCAGGTCTTTCAAACCGAATGCCGACAGCAGCAGCCGCCATCGCTCATGATCCGGGCCGGAGGGACCCAACTCACGGTCCAGCCAGAGTTCCCATTCCGCGGTGAAGTGCTCCTCAAAACGAGAGCCATCCTCATCGGTTTGAAATGTCGGACTGACTCCGGCTTCGATTGGATAGAGACGAAGTAGATGGGCGGCAAAACTATGCAAGGTTCCGATTTGTGCCCTTTCGAGATCGCGCAGCGCCGCTTCAGCGCGTGCCACAATGTCGTCCGTCGTCCAACCGAAACGCAGGCGTAAATCGGCCATCGAAACCGTCCCGCTCCCAGCGGCCACAATGTCCCGCCCTTCCAGGCTCACCAATGATCGCAACCGCTCGCGCAGCCGCAATTTCATCTCCGTGGCTGCCTTGTTGGTAAACGTGAGGGCCACAATGCGCGAGAGATCCAGCGGATCGGCCCGGCGCATGAGCAGATACAACAGCCGGTTCACCAGCAAGGTGGTTTTCCCCGTTCCCGCTCCGGCGATCACCACCACGTTCCGGTCGAACGTGGTGGCCGCCGCTTCACGCGCCGCTTGATCCGGGATCTGCCCTTGGTCAGTCACGTGCCACCTTCTCAAAACGCACCGCGCGTAATGCACCGGCCAGTGAAGAACGGCGAGTCCGCCACAAGCTGGGTTGATGCGCCTTCCGGCAGGCGGTCGAGAAGTCACAATGTTCGCAGTGAGCCGTATCCGGCACGATGAAATGTCTCCCGCTCCGGATGCCATCAACCAGGAGTTGCACCGTCCGGCTTAACATCGGACCGGAAGGTCCCTGCCAGCAAGAGGCCGGAAACGACGCGCGCTCAACCATTGGCATCCCCTGCGGCAGGAGATACACAAACTCCACCAGTTCAGGCTGAGGGCTCTGAGTGTGTTCCTCGGATCCCTCGACGGCCATCAAGGCGTACAGCGCAGGCTGTAACCGCTGCGCACGCACCGCCGCTTGCAGAAGCTGGCGATCCTTCGCTTCTATCCGGCCGTTCGCGCGATACTTATAATCGATGACCCGTAGCGCCCCCGAAAGCGGATGCCGGTCCATGCGGTCCCATCGACCACGCAGGGGAATGGCGTCGCCTGCGGTGCCATCAGGGAGAGTTCCCTTCGCATCGATTTCACATTCGACCGGAATAAACCCTGAAGCAGCGGCTGCCTCGCGATCGGACCTGACCGTCGCTTCGACCACGCGACGAACCGTTTCCTGGGCCATTTGCCAGGTGAGGGCATACCCTGTCCCGTGGCTCATTGCATAAGCCGCGAACGCCTTGGTGACGGCCCGGGTGACTTCCGCAGAGACAACGGGAGCGGACGAACCTGCCTCTACCCACCCCTGTTGAATCAACGCCAGATAACAAAGCCGCAGTGCATCATGGCACAGCTGCCCCATAGCCGATGGTGACAGCTCCATGGAAACCGTCTGCCGTACCGATTCGAGGTCCAGTACCTTTTCGGAGAAATACTGAAAGGGGCAACGGGCATAGGATTCAAGAGCAGTCGGCGAAATGCCGCGCTCGCAGATCCGGTTCCAATGAATGGTGGCGTCCGTCAACATGCCATCGTAGGCGCTCAACGCCGGCACGCCGCTTTCGATGAGGGCTTGTGCGGCGAAGCCATGAGAAAACAACTCTCCATCGCGCCCGCCGGCCTCCAACAGGGCCGACACATCGCGCCCGTGCAAGACGCTGCTGACCGTCAGTTCTTCTCGCGTCAAGAGCGGCGGCACGAACAGAGGCAGCGCGGCCCGATCTTTCCACCGGCGTGGCAAGGCGAGCAACGACTGTGAGCCCGCCGCCTGTGGCACAGCGCCGATGGCGTCCAAATATCCCGAGGGTGCTAACGGCCGCCCTGCCGCGTCTGCCCGTTGATACGATAAGTAAAGACGCTCACGAGCCGCAGCGCGCAGCAGCTCGAACAGTAATGCTTCTTCCCCATAGCCCTGCAGTTTTTGATCGATCTTGTAGCCCAGTGTTTCACTCAACACGAGACGATGGCTGTCGCGCAAAAATCCGTCTTCCTGAATGTACCGGGGAAACATTTTTTCGTTCATACCGACGATAAACAGCCCGCGGAAGCCAAGGCCCCTCGCTGCCATGGCGTCCAGCACCTGCACACCCTGCTGGGACGGGGACGTCAAGGCGTAGGTCGTCCGTTCGAGAATTTCCTCGAACGTGTCCGCCCATTCCTGCCATGTGATGCGGACATCGAGCCGATCCAACTCACGTAGTTCTGCAAGAACCCCCACCAGTGCCTCGGTGACATCGGTTGTCTGTTCAGACTGCACGGCCGTCTCGATGGAATCCGATGCACCCAGGGGAATGGAAAGATGATCCTCCGCCAGCGCGCAGAATGCATCCGTCAAGGCGCCATATCCGCCGGATTCCGGCAAAGCCGTCACTCCAGCTATCAATGGTGAGACACAGTCCCAGAGCAATCGTAGTTGAGGCCCGTCAATCGAGAGAGCATTGAGTGGATCTTCGGAAGACTCATCATCGGTATCAGCCCAGGACTCAAAGCGTCCCAGTTGCGCCAGTCGCCGCCATTCCTCCTCGCCCCTGGTGATCCCCAATGCATTCACGGCCGCTCGCCAAAGATCAGGACGCGGCGGTACGCTTCCCTGCGGCGTCCTCAGTCGGCCATTCCACGGCGAGGTGATGACTTCAAGCATGGCCGGGCGATGAAAACCGTTCTCCTTGAGCCGGGCCAAATGGAGCAATGTTTTGATCGCCGGCTCTCGCAGCAACGGAACGGCGGCAGTCGAGGTAAAGGGAATGCGGTGTTGATCGAAGATCCGCGTGAGGGCTGACTGATAGGGCAGGAGCGTCCGCCCCACGACTCCGATCTCCTCAAATCGATACCCGTGGGTTTCGACCAAGGTGAGGATCTGCTTGCAGACCAGCGTTAACTCGTCGTCGATGCCGGCCGCATTTCGAACTTCAACCGAAACTTGACCTCTTTCAGGTCCGGACCGCTCTGTTGAGTCCGGCATCGACGTGGCACTGGTTCCCGCAATCGGATAGAGATGTCGTTCGAGGAACTGTCGCGCAAATCCATAGGCGGGCTGAGCATCGACAGGAAAATAGACCGTGACCGGCAGGGTTGCAGCGAGGGCTTCCAACAACGTGAGCTGAGTTTGTGTGAGATCGTACGAACCGTAGTACCAGAGTTCATGGAGGCCACGAATGAATGGTGAGCTAGGCACAAATGGAGTGACCAGCGAGGCCAAGTCGTCCGGTGACCCGACGCCCAAGGCCGCACTGCCCTCACGAACGGCTGCGTAAATGGTAAATAATCCCTTAAGCTTTTCGCTATCTTCCGGAGCGAACTGCTCCTCCTCTACCGCGCGTATCGCCACGGCCGAATCCACGGTGGCATCCTTGAGGTCGCGAAGACTCGCCCACAGTGCCGGCCAGGCGCCCTGTGGAAGCTGCGAGAGACGGAGGGATTCCGTGTGCGGCATTCGGCGTTGCCCGATGTGCCGCAGGAGATGCTCGAAAAAAACGTTGGACACCAGATCCATCTGCCGCACTGAGCCTGGGCCGTCAACAGTGCGACGCTCCCGCTCCACATGCAGCGCCAGCTGATGGAAGGAGAGGATGTGCACGTTGAGGAGAGACAGCTTCTCTTGCAGGATGAAGAGACGTTTGAGTGCGCGACGCAACTGATCGGAAGGGACAATGATGGCCAGCGATGCCAGCAGGTCCGTGGATTTCAGAGCACGGAGATCTTGAACGAGGCGCGTTTCGAGCGTGGGATGGAATGGGCCGGTTACGAGGCGGAGCATCTAACGGACGTCAGCAACGGTGAATGGGACATGTTCAACGGCCTGCATGTGGACTGATCAAGTTCATTCGACATCGACCGGTGGACGGTTCGACTACTAGCCGGTTTCCGGACCCAGCAGTTCACCGTTGCAGTCGACACAGGCCCAATCGCCGTCAATAAATTTCATCGGATCCCCACAGGTGCCGCATTCCGGGGGCGGGCCCTTGTCAATCATCGGAAGAATCGGCAGCTCGAAATCATCATCATCATCAGGAACGGTCATATATCTCCGATCTCACGCGCCCTGCGGTTTCATCTTCAGCTGCAGCGCTTTTTCTGCGCTTTGGCGAGGCGGCACCCCGACGAACGTCAACCGGCCATCGATAATCGTCGCGGGCACTGCCCGGACCGAATGCCGGTTGGCCAGCTCCTGGCCGTCCGGGGTCGTGATATCGACCTCGCGATAGCTAAAGCTATACTTTACCCTGAGCTCCTTCCACAAGCGTTTCGCCGAAGGACAGGCTCCGCAGGTCGGTGAATGCAATAAGGTGATATTCGGCATGTCAAACCCCTCTCCTTAACGTGAGCGGATCTTAACACCCGGGCGGAGGAACTCGCAACCAAGGCGCCTGACAATCGAGACCGAGGTGTATATACTGAGCGAAGGCGGACCTGCATCGTCATCCATCCTATTGAGGCGTCCATGGCTCACCATCCCCGCGCCGGCCAACCGGCACAACCGGCACAGTTTGTTGATCTCACCCGACTCGAGCAGGCCTATTACCAGGAGACGCCGGACCCGGCCGATGTTCAACAGCGCGTCAGCTTCGGCACCAGCGGTCATCGCGGCTCGTCTTTGAAACGAACGTTCAATGAAGCGCACATTCTGGCGATCACTCAGGCGATCTGTGAGTACCGGACCAAAGCCGGCACGACCGGTCCCCTCTTCATCGGCAAAGATACCCATGCCCTCTCCGCTCCTGCCCAGCGCAGCGCGCTGGAGGTGCTGGCCGCGAACGGCATTCACGTCCGCATGGATAAGGATGAGGGCTATACGCCGACCCCGGTCATGTCCCATGCGATCATTCAGACCAATCGCAGCCGAACGTCCGGCTTCGCTGATGGCATCATCGTCACGCCTTCGCATAATCCACCCGAGGACGGCGGATTCAAATACAATCCGCCCCACGGCGGCCCCGCCGACACCGACGTGACGAAAGCGATTGAGAATCGCGCCAACGAATTTCTGGCGGCCAACCTTCAAGGCGTCAAACGCATTCCGTATGACCAGGCGCTTCGAGCGGCTACTACCACGCGCTACGATTTCGCCGGGACCTACATCGCAGACCTCGCCCATGTCGTCGATCTCGATCGCATCAAGGCAGCCAATCTACGCCTGGGCGTCGATCCCCTGGGTGGTGCAGCTGTGGCCTACTGGCGCCCCCTGGCTGAGCGATATGGATTGAATCTGGAAATCGTCAATGAATCGGTCGATCCGACCTTTCGCTTCATGACGTTGGATTGGGACGGAAAAATCCGTATGGACTGCTCCTCTCCCTATGCCATGGCCTCGCTCATTACCCTCAAGAATCGCTTTGATCTCGCCTTCGGCAACGACACCGACACGGATCGTCACGGCATCGTGACATCAGGCGCCGGTCTGATGAACCCCAACCATTATCTTGCCGCCGCGATCTCCTATCTGTTCACGCATCGCCCCGGGTGGCAATCGAGTGCTGCCGTTGGCAAGACCGTTGTCAGCAGCAGTATCATCGACCGCCTTGTCCGCTCGTTAAAACGCCGGCTGGTTGAAGTGCCTGTCGGATTCAAATGGTTTGTCCCGGGCCTCAGCGACGGCTCCTTGGGATTCGGCGGGGAAGAAAGCGCGGGCGCAGCGTTTCTTCGCCGTGATGGCACCACCTGGGTGACCGACAAGGATGGGATCATCATGAACCTGCTTGCCGCGGAGATGTTGGCGGTCACGGGTAAAGATCCGGCGCAATTGTACGGCGAATTGACAGCCCAACTGGGCGAGCCGGTCTACGAGCGAATCGACGCGCCGGCCACCAGAGCGCAAAAGGCCGCGTTGCAAAAATTTTCACCGCAGCAAGTGCGGAGTAAGGAACTCGCCGGAGAGCCCATCCTTGCCATGTTGACTGAAGCACCGGGAAACAAGGCCTCGATCGGTGGACTCAAAGTCACCACCGCCAACGGTTGGTTTGCCGCCCGCCCCAGCGGAACGGAGGATGTGTACAAACTCTACGCAGAGAGTTTCAAGGGACAGGCCCATCTCCTCCAGATCCAGGAGGATGCGCAGGCCTTGATCAAACAAGTCTTCTCTAGCGCCGGCGCGTGACAGAATACTGAACATGCCTGCCACCGGCGGCCGGTTCTTGGCAGGGTGCCAGGAACCCAGGTGATAACGGCTTGGCCGTTTGGGTGCTGCGGCCTTGGCGGACTGTCTTCTGGAGCACCCCGTGACGGTCTGGCATGATGTTGACCTGAACGGGCCGAAGACGCGCTATACTTACAGAGTATGCCGACGCTCTCACGTGCATGGTGTTGCCTGGCTCTGGCCTCGGCACTCACTGCCTGCGCCGCTCCCTCATCACAGGGACTGCGGCAGGCGGTGACTCCCATTCCGGATTGTTGCCGCGCCAGCCACAGCGACAACCGTCAGCAAGCCATCGTTCGCACCGCAGTCAACCTGGTCGGCGCCACGACGATCGAAAGTCAGGGCCGTCGCATCAATTACGACTGCGCCGGAGTCACACGCGCTATTTATCTCGCCCACGGGATCGATCTCTATTCAGAAGGCTCTGCCGACGGCAGGACCAACGGCGTGGGGCTCATTTACAACCATATCCGGAAAAACGGTTGACTCCATCGCGGGCCGGTCGTTCAAGGCGGAGACCTCGTGTTCTTCGACAATACCTGGGACTTCAACGGAGATGGCCTGGTCAACGATCCCCTGACCCATGTCGGTATCGTGGAACAGGTCGAGCCGGACGGCACGATCGTCTTCATCAGCCGGGTGGCCGGCGCTATCGAACGATACCGGATGAATGTGGCGCATCCGCACATTCATCGCACAGCCGACGGTCGTCTGCTCAATGACTACATGCGACGAAAACACTGGCGGGATGGAGAGCACACGGCCTATCTGACCGGCGAGTTGTTTGCCGCCTTCGGCACGAGAGTGATAGACTCTGCTTCAACACCACCTGCAACAAGGTAAGCACCTTGTCCGCCAACCAGCCTTCACCGCGCCGTTGTCCCGAATGTCGCCAGGTCACCACCTGGAAAGATAATCCCTGGCGCCCGTTTTGTTCCGAGCGCTGCCAACTGATCGATTTGGGAGCCTGGGCAGGAGAGCAGTACCGTGTGCCAGGGCCAAGCCTGACCGTGGGTGGGACAGAATCGTTTTCGCCGGACAGTGAGTAACCGAGGCGGTTCTACTTCATTCGCAGCGACAGTTCGCCTTGTAGTCCATACACATCGGGCCGAAGCTCCGCTCGCAATCGCAGCTGCACTTCGGCGTTTTATCGGCGGGGCAGGTGATCTGGCAGGTTTGCTTGATGCCCATGCCACAGGACACGATCTCGCAGGAATTCGTTCCCTCTGCCATCAGCAGCGGCAATGACGGTTCAGCCGGAGCTGGCGTCTGCTGTAATGTCCCCGCGCGGTGTGCCTGAGATTGCGATGAGAGGTTCGACGGGCCGCTTTCTTCTGCCTGGACTGGTGACGTCCACGAGGGTAGCAAGGTGACTGAAACCAACAAGGCCACCGCAAGGCCGGTTCGTAGAAGTCCCCTCAGCATGATGTCACCTTCCTTTCAGAGGGCCGCAGGATAGGAAGAATCCTGTGTGAAATCAAGCCCTATCTGATCGAGACCTGACTGAATCGACCTATATTCGCAGGTTGTCCGACCTCCCTAGTCATGCTGCTCATCCACCGTCGCTCTTCAGGACAACGCCGGACGGCTCATTCGGCGGACCGGTACCATCCCGTCCACTGCGCCTCGTAACATTCCGAGTGGAGAATTGCTCCTTCGATTTTGTAGGATCGCCCATGCGTTCCGCTCTCGCATTCCTGCTCATTGTCCTCACGGCCGGTTTCAGTATCGGCTGTAGTACACCCTCGGCGTCCCGGCTGACGGGAGCCGTTCGGTATTTTAATATCCGCTCTGAAATTGCGCCTCGCCATTTGATCGCCCAGATCGGCGATGAAATCCGGTGGCAAAACCTGAACTCTCACCCGGTCACCTTACGGATGCTGGAAGACAGCGATCCGGCGTTGCTTGCATGCAACAAGGGATTCAAGCAATTCGGGGTCATTCAGGACACGGTCACAATCGCGCCATTGCAATCGGTCAGCCTCTGTTTCCTCAAACCCGGCACCATCCGCTTCAACGTCTGGCTCGACGCCGACAATCCACAGGGCGCCATGACTTCGACCGGTACCATCCGCGTCGAACCTTCGCCGTCCCGGCGAAATTCCTGAGAACCCTTCGCCTATTGCCGCCCCCTCAGAACCGTTCTGCCTTTCCGCATCACATTCGAGCGCCGCACGGAATAGCGAGTGGTCGAATCGCAGGCGAGCGGCGAGAGCATCGGCATCACAACGCAACAGCGGTGCAGGAAGCGAATTAACAGGGAATATTGATGGCGGGATCGCAGAAGAGCGGAGGGATCACGGTCGGCCGCATGTAGCGTGCCGATGGATCTTGCGACCCCATCGGAGCTGTCAGCACCGGTCCGCTCGTCATACCTGGCAACCCTTGGCCGATCGTGCCGAAAAATTTCCCTTGGCTCGACGGAATGGTGTTGCTTTGTGGCGCGCTGGCCCCGGATGCCGTGGATGAAATGGCCGACTGCTGCGCGAGCGGATTGGGAATCGGCATGGTTCCTGGCGCCTGCAGATTTTGTCCTGGCTGATTCTGTTGGTTGGACTGACTCGAGGACGGCGGGAGCAGCTGCGCCGCGACGAAGGTTGGGGCAAGAAGCAACAGCATGCTAAGCCCGGTACGCGTCACAAATGCCGGAATAGACCATATTCCACAATCACGCAGCATCACATCGCTCTCCCCTTGCGCGCTAATCGAGCCAATCCTTTTCCTTTAGCTTACGCGGAAGGTACTTTTTGGTGAGATATTGGAAATCCTTATTCGCCAGCGCGTCTAATTCGTACTTGAGCCCGCTCGTCAGCATGCGTTTGATTTCCTGCTGCCAGGCCGGCTTCTGGAACCATTGGTAGTTCAAGAGTTCCTTGGCTCGGGTGATGTCTTTTTCATTGAGCTTAATGCCCACATTGCGCGGCAACTCGTACCGCTCAGGATCGGCGCTGGAGAGCCCGATGAATTTCGCCTTGGGGATGGCCATGCGCTGGCTCTCGAACGCGAGATTGATAGACCCCTGTTTCACGACGGAGTAAATATAGTATCCCCAGGGATCGTTATCGACCAATACGTAAACCGGGAGCTTGTGTTCTTCATGAAGACGGCGCGCCAAGCGTCGTACCCCCCGCGGTGGTTGCCCGTTTCCCGTCAGCAAGACACAGTTGTAACGTCGCCAGAATTTATCTTCCGACAGGCGGTTCCACTGCGTGCCCTTCTCAACCAACAGGAGAAAATCGGCTGTACAGCGGCGGATCTCCAAATACTCCGGCTCGACGATCGACGGAACGGAATATCCGCCCTTCCCTAATTTGGCGCAATCCACCCGGTCGCCGTCATCGCCGAACACGACCGGTCCCACGATGCTTCCGCTGTTTTCCGCCCGTACATGGAGTTCTTCACGCAACGCGATGAGCGACACCTCCAGATCCTCGATGATCGGATCGGACTCGTCCTGCGTATCGAACGTGTTCTCATGCGAATCTTGAATCGTATGTTTCGTGCGGTAGTAGATTTCCCTCAACGACGTGGTCAGATCGGCTTGCTGCAGTTCAGCCAGCGCGTTGGCCACCAGCATCGTCTGCATAAACTTCTTGGCCATGCCGACGTTAAAGAACGTGCGGGCTTGTTTCTTCTCACCCATCTCGATCAAGCCCTTGCGAGGATTGAACGAGACGTTGGACAGCGCCCGAATGGGGATCTCAAACGTTGGATCTTTGGATCGTTGTGCCGCCGAGATCACGACGTCAGCCATGCCGACGAGCTTCTTTGCCACTGCACCGTTCTTTTTCGGTTTCGCCTGTGCCATAAGCTGTCCTATTTCCTTTTGCGAGTGGCTGTCGCCGTCTTAGAAGGTGTCTTGCGAGCCGGGGCCTTCTTCCCATCGGCTGCTTCGGCGAACAACTCCTGCTGCCCGGCTTTGCGTTTCTCATTCGAGGCAGGCCGACCCTTGTTCGACGCAGGCGCGGTCGCGACCGGCCGCCTCCCTTTCCCAGGAGCTTTGGTCGGAGAAACGGTTTCAGGAGTGGCCGAGTTCGCCGGACCGTCTGCCGGCGCAGGGACATTCTCGGCGATCTCGCGTTCGCCCTCAATGCCCTCCGCTGTGACGATGATGGAATGAGGCAAACCTTCCGGCCCGGCGCCGGTTTTTCCGAGCGCTTCATCCGTCTTGAGGCCACCCGTCCGTGAACTGGCGATGTGGTGCAGTTGTTCTTTCAATTTTTCAGTGGGCAGGTTTCCGCCCTTCAACCGGTTGCACGCACACACGACCTCTTCGATATAGAGTTCGAAGATATTGCGCCGGCGGAATTCGCTGGCGGCCCGTTCGCGCCTGCGCAGAAAAATTCCCAGCCGCCGGCCGGCTTCGCGCAGGGCCAGGGTGATTTCCTTCTGAATTTCGTCGTAGTCGGCGATGGCTTCTTTCGACTCGCTGGTGAACGGCACCCAGACGGAGGCCATATGCACAAAGATCACCATCGGTCCTGCAGGCAACGCGCCTCGCGACTGGCTGACACCATAATTCCGCCACGTGGTACTGAGTACCGCTTTAAAGGTCGCGCAGGCTGATTGTTGATACAACAATGGGACCCGGTTGGCATATCGGATCACCCGCGCCTGCTCGCTGTCGTTGCCTTGATCTTCGCCTTCCGCCAGCGGGACCGCAGCCTGCTGCGGCTTCGAGACTTCTTCCGGCCCTTTCCCGAAGGCCAGACCCGCTTCAATGACGAAGGGATATCCGCGGTACACGGCCGGTGGCCGACTGACCGCCGTGTAAAACTCGCCTTTGATCTGCTTATAGAGGCCCGAAAGAATCGCCTTTTCGCCGATCGGGGAAATGCAATTGGTCGGCGGCGCCATGATCTTGGTCGTCTGGATGGTTTTGTAGAGAATTTCGGCCGCATGAGGTTTGACATCGCGAGGCTTGGTCGAGGGCGAAAGTTTTGCGGCTTTGCAGATCTCTTCGGCCAGTGCCGGAGAGACGCGGCAAAAGTCGCTGGCCAGAAACGATGCGACCGTGTGGCTCTTCGTATCCTGCAACATCTTGAGCAACGCACCGAATTCAATGCCGTAGGGATGCGGCTTGATCTCCTTCGGCGAGGGCGGCAACTCGTGGTAGGTGCGAGGGTAACTCCTCTGTTCCCCTTCCGGCGTGTGATACGTCAGTCGCACATGCGGGTTGGCAATCGAGGTCTGTTCCAGCCATTCATCCACCGAGGCGCGACCCTTCTGGTACCGTCCTTCGACTTCCAGCACCACTTCGGTGCCTTGCGGTTGCGACCACTCGATCTGTTTGTTCTCATGCACCAGCGGTTCATTCTTTTTCGTGTCGATTTGGACTTCGAAGTAATGGGCCGCCGCCCGCGGTCCGGTGCGGGAGATCACCTTTACCGGCTTCCCCGTCGTGAGCTGGCCGTACATACCGGCCGCGGAAATGCCGATGCCCTGCTGCCCCCGGCTCATGCGCATGCGGTGAAATTTTGATCCATACAGCAGCTTCGCAAACACGCGCGGAATCTGCTGGCGGACAATGCCCGGCCCGTTGTCGGTGACCGTGATGCGAAAGCGGGTTGCCTGGCTCGGGGCGACCGGAGACGGCCCGTTCGTGACTACTTCCAGTTTCACCATCACGTCAGGGAGAATGCCCGCTTCTTCACAGGCATCAAGCGAATTGTTCACGGCCTCTTTCACGCACGTCAGCAACGCCTTCCGCGGATTATCGAATCCCAGCAGGTGCCGGTTCTTCGTGAAGAATTCGGACACGGAAATCTCACGCTGCCGTGCGCCCATTTCCACCGCCGTGACCGCGGGCGCCGATTTTTGCGCAACGCCGGATTTATTCCGTGAGATGGCCGATTCAGTGTCAGGAGATTCGGAGGAAGGCGCGGATGTGGAAGACTCGGCATGTGGCGATGATCTCTTCGTGGCCATTCAACCTCTCAAGCAAGGGATTCAGAGAACTGGCGCGGCGCAGTGACAGACGCGATACGTATCCTCCTCGTCGTTTACAGGGAACGCTGCGGAGAGTCAAGCCTTGAAGGGATTCCTGGTCGCCTGCGTGATGCGCACCATGTCGCGGAGTGACACGATGCGGCGTGACAGCAAGCGGGATTGCGGTGAGAGGGAAGGTTTGGGTGGGAGGAGGACGCACCTACCGAGGAGAGGTAGATACGGCGGAGATCTCGGGAGGACTTCAGGCTTCCCGGTACAAGCCGGGCATGCACACCATCCTCAACACTCAATCCCCTTTTTGTACATATTCCCCCGGGGCGTTAACTCCCCCCACTCGGGTACGATAGGCCTCTCCACCGCGATCAGTCAAGAGCGCGCATGGGTCATCTACGACCCGCTCACCTGCGTCTGCCGACGGGTGACGGTCAAACGATGGAGCCAGTTCAGATCAATACGCACCTCTGTGCCGATCGGGCAAAAGACCGGCGCGGAGGTATTGTTACTTTCAACCCGTGCCTTCAGCGAACCCCGTTCGAGCTCAATCTCCAACACCCCAAGATGTTCATGCAGGTCTACCACGCAGGTGGCGCTGCCTGTCCCGCGTTCGCCAGGAATCGTTCGCGCCACAACCGGCTCTTGCAAGGTGATGAGATCATGCGGCCGGAACATCGGTCGATCAGTCATTTCGATGATGGTCATGATCACGGCTCCGGCGACAATCACCGCGCTTGCAGCGAGGATGGCGTTGGCGCGCTCGGGGTAGTGAATCCTGAGCCATCGGATCGCCGTCAGGAGACCGATGGCAAGCAGCAGTGCAATGAACACCAACACCAGGATGATGAACGCAAAGCGGAGGTTCATCCGGGGCCGCCCAGGGGATGGATGGCGATGACGCTATGCGCTCCATTCGCCGTCATCAGTGTCGTCGAGCTGATGGAGAGGGCAATCTCTGCGCCGTCCTTATGGAGGCCGACGCAGGCAGGAGTAGCCGGTACTGATTCCTCCTTCGCCGAAGCATCGGGGTCAGATGCCAAATCGAATTTTCCAAAACTGAAGAGTGAAGGGATGAGCCGCTGCAGTGATTGGCCCGTCAGTTCACTTTGGGCATAACCGAATAACTCCGCCCCCCGTGTATTCACGGCCAGAATATGTCCGGCGCTATCCACGATCACGATGCCGCTGCCGGTTGCTTCCATGACCATCCGCACGAGATCCTGTTTCTCGCGAAGCGCGGCCTCATGTCGCTTTTGATCCGTGATGTCCTGCGCGAAGACCAGCACACCGATGACCTTACCCGCCGGGTCGAGGTACGGCACCTTGTCTGTTTGCACCCAGTGTTTCTTCCCTCCCGCTCGATGGGGTTCGATGATGCCGAGTTTCGGTCGACCTGACACGATGACTTCCAGATCGTCCTGATGATACCGTTCGGCGTCCTCTGGATAGAACTCATCGGTCGAGCGCCCTTCGATTTCCGCCACGGTTTTGCCGATGGACTCAGCCGCTCGCCGGTTGGCCCGCAGAATGCGATTGTGGGAATCCTTGTACCACACCATGGCCGGGATCAGATCCAACAGCGCCTGTTGTTCGATCTGCTGTTGGAGCAGGCGCGCTTCCGCTTCTTTCCGTGCGGTGATGTCACGCACAATACCGCAGTGCACTCGCGTGCCGCTCGAAATCCAAGTGCTCAACGACATCTCAATGGGAAATTCCCGTCCATCCTTATGCAGGCCATGCATGGTCACGACGGTTCCCTTCAAGCGCACATCGCCCGTGGTGCGCACCCGCTCCAGGGCCCGCTCGTGATTGTCGCGGTACCGTTCGGGCATGATCATGGTCAGGGACCGGTCCAGGACCTCCTCCTCCCGGTACCCGAATAGCCGCTCCGCCGCGCTGTTCCACGACAAAATCCGCCCCTCCCCGTCTGCAAGCACAATGGCGTCCGGAGCGGTCTGCACCACTTCTCGAAACCGGTCCTCGCTGGCAGTGAGCGCCTGTTTCGCCGACGCGGCTTCGAGTGACAAATGCTTGACCCCGACGGCGCGTTTGATCAGGGCCTTCAATTCCTCGCCGTCATAGGGTTTGGTGAGATAGCCGAACGCTCCCTCGGTGAGCGACGCGTGTTTCTTGGCCACCTCCACAAATGCCGTCAGCATAATCACCGGCAGCGCCGGATCGATTCCCTTCAACAGGGTCAGTACGGAAAGGCCATCCATATCGGGTAACATGAGATCAAGGAGCACTGCCGAAAACAAGTCCGTCTTCGCCCTGGTCAATGCTTCCGCACCTGTGACGGCAACCTGGACCTGATATCCGGAATGCTCCAGGAGGTCTTTCAAGACGAGCGCAATGTCGGGATCATCGTCCACGATGAGAATCGTGGGAGTGGGCGCATTGAGGGCATTGGGCTGGGTTCTCAACATGGCGGTCAACGAAGCCAACGGTTCCGGGACGGCCCGGTCCCCGCACTGAACGGTATTGTCCTCCTTTTGACGACAGGAATCCAGACCGTTAGCCGGAATTGACTCTCTCAGGCTGCTTTGTTATCCACGCGTGTTCTTCGCCGCTCCTCCCTCATCGACGGAACGGTCGTGGCCGGGTACCACGCCTCTATTTTTTCCGATAGACATTCAGGCCGATTTTTTCCTCCCGTCCTGGGATGGTGACATTCCCTTCGGTGGAGGCGATGATGATGGTCTTGCCCGACGCGGACGGGCCGAACTCTTTCGACAAATCCACCTTAATGGTCAACGAGGTTCCCTCGACGGACATCTCGACATTTTTCATAATGCGTCCTTAATCGTTAAGCACGAACGTCACCTTTAACGCCACCCGATACTGCGTGATCTTCCCATCTTCGATTTCCACCTTCTGATCCTCGATCCACGCGCTTTTGACGTGCTGCAACGTCTTATTAGCGCGGGCAATCCCCTGGTGAATTGCATCGTCAAAACTCTTCGGGGATGCGGCGATGATTTCGGTCACTCTGGCGACAGACATGATTGCCTCCTGGTTATAGAGTAAAGAGATCGTAGCCACCTCAGGCTAGGCCGACGGCAAAGCCCTGTCAAGGAGCCTTCCCGCCCCTCGGCCAAGGCAGCACCGGGATCCTTCCCGAATCTCACTCCCGTTTTTCCGGGGAAGCCGCCGCCCCCCTGGGTAAACCTCTAGGTTGACTTGCGTTATCACGGGGATATACCTTGCACGCCATCCGCGGTCGTAGATCAGTATGGGACACCATCCATGCCGACCGAGATCGAGATACAAATCACGCCGCTTTTTTCCACGCCTCTGCTGGTATTCACCCCCGCTGACCATAAACGCATCAACGCCCGGCTCTCGACCATGATTCTTGAACGGGAGGCGTCCGTTCCGGCCCATCGAGATAACGAAGTCGTCGGCTGGTCGTCGCCTCATGATCTTTCCATGCTCGAATGGGCCGGCGAGCCGCTACGTGACCTGTTTGCTCCGGTGTTGGAAGTGGCGAAACAAGTCACCACCTTGTCTCAGCGCTGCGGACAGGGCACCGGTTGACCGGATTGGGAGGTGGTCGAAGTCTGGGGAAACGTGCAGCGGAATGGCGGCACCAACGCGGCCCATTCTCACCCCGGCAGTTTCTGGGCCGGTGTGTACTATGTGGATGTCGGCGAGGTCTGTTCCGCGAAAGAAAAGGGAGGAGAGTTACAAATTTACGACCCTCGCGGTTGTCTGCCCCGTATGCTGGCGCCGTATCTCCAGTACAGCATGAGCGAATTGCACGACGCAGGAACCAGCATCTCCTATGCGCCCGTATCGGGACAATGTGTGCTGTTTCCCGGCTGGCTCTTTCATGCCGTGAACACGTACCACGGAACCGCACCTCGCATCAGCGTGGCGTTCAATCTCGATCCGGTTCTCCCGCCCGGCATGATAAACGGCGCCCAGAAACACCCCGTCAGCGGATCCCGCCGCTGAGAGAACGGTTGACGATCATTCGCGTTCCTTCTACGGCAACGTGCTCGCCTGAATGAACAATGCCTGTTCCAATGTACGGAAAAATTGCTGGTAGGGCTCCGGCGACTCGATCGCCTTCAGATAATACTGTGCACTGGCGCGCACGACCAATTGGGCATCTCCGCGCGGCCGAACCGTCACCGTGAGACGAACCAGGTTGCTCCGGTGGTAAAACGGTCCCCAGCTTCGGAAGTGCCGAGTCAGAATCAACAGCCCATCGTCACGATAGAGATGATAGGAGGGGTCGCTCAATCGAGACGGTTCGTAATCATCGAACTTTTTTGCCGAGACGATCCCCAGGGCTTCATCCAGCACTTCGACGGCAAACCCCAGATCCTGACAGGTGGAAACCACCGCCTGAATGGTCTTGACGCGGTCAGCCCCATCGAATACACGGCTTTGCGCCGCCCGTACCTTGACCTGGCTCGCCTCAGACAGCCAGATCTGGTCACGCGATTCCCACTGGTTTTCATGTCGCCACTCATAGGGCGAACAGCCGGCGGCGAGCACCGTGAGCAGGACAAGATTCCCCACGATGGGTCGAACGCTCGAGCGGCGAAATGGGAACAGCATTGAGCGACGGCAACCGGCCACGCGCTAGTCCTTCACCAGAAACAATGACCGCTCCACCGCGGCAAAAAAGTTCTGATAGACCTTCGGATCCTCGATCGGCTTGCTGTTATAGATCGCATTGGCCCGAATCATGGTCTTGCCGCCTTCTTGAGGCCTCACCGTCACTGTCACCCCGAGCACATCATAATAATTGGGTTCGGCAAAACGCGCCGCGGTCACCAGGCCAAGCGGCGCATTGGCACGCTCGATAATAAATCCCAGATCTTGCAAGGCCGCGATGACCCCTCGCATGGCAACCGCAGAATCGGTCACCTCGAACGTGCGGCTCTGCGCGCTCCGGATTTTCATCTGCGCATCGGTCGGCGCGAACAGTTCTCGCCGTGGCTCCGGAGCCACACAGCCTTGCAGCACCAGGATAATCGCTGCTGCTCCCACGATTCCAACAACTTGTGTCCGATTCATGTGTCCTCGCCGTCTAAATCGAATGCGGCTCCAAGAAAACGGCCTTAGAAAGCTTTGCAAAAAATTCCTGATAAATCTCCGGGTCCTGAATCATTTCCATTTTTCTCTGCTCCCCGGGCGGAATATAGTTGCGGTCCGCTTGGCCGTCCCCCTTCCATATCACCCCTATAGAAGATGATCCGGACTTCCTGCCTCGCGTCACCGTGGTTCGCCGGACGGACGACAATCGTCGCGGCAATTTTCTGATGCAAATCGACGGGAATGACCAAGTGACCGAGCGACACAGCCGGATAAGGAAGCGGTTGCGATACTGACCGTACTCCCGGGCGCTGCGCTCTTTCGCCGCACGCAAAAGGCCGACCTCCCGCACGCTCTCCTCTATCTGAAACCCGAGATCTTGCAGCGAGGCGGCCGAAGCCGATAACAATTCATGATCAGCCCCGGTTTCGAAGAGACGGCTCTGCATCGCCCGATTGGCACTGCTCTGCGGCGAGAGCTCGAAAAGATTGTGCCGGCTGTGCTCCGCTCCGCACAGCCGCCACACAACATCCCCCAGGCGAGCGCCAGGACCAGGCACAGTGGCCCGTCCGCATCCGGTTCTTGGGTAAGGCCGTTTAGAATTGGGTGGAGTTCAGGCAAAATCTCTGACCTTCTTCTCTTCGTCATACTTGATGATGATGGTCAACGTGCGCTGGCGCTGGGAGCTGGAGCGGTCGCTGGAGTTGGTGCCGAGAATGATGAGCCCGGCATACGATGAGCTGGACGTGTCCACCCGATCCGTTGACACCTTGTCATAGATCCACACCTCCCGCCGCTTGTCGTTGGTGGTCACGATGTTCGGCGAGCCCAGGAGTTCCGCCACCTGCGCAGCCGACATGCCGACTTTCACTTCCCCCTGCACGCGCCCGACAGTCAACCGGTCTTCCTTGATTTCGGCCTGCTTCCCGCCGCAGCCAGTCAAACCGATCACAATACAGATACCTGCCAGCGCTAATCCCCATTGCATGTGTCTCATGTCTGCGTCTCCCTTGTTCTCATCCCCTATACGCTCGGCCAGGCGCACACTCAGCTTGCGCCCATTCAGGACGCAAAGCGTGATTGGCGAAGCGGTCCGCCCCACGACTGCCTGCATTGTCAGATGGCTGGACAATTGACCCGAGGCAGCTACAATGGCCGTACGGGAGGGTGGACCATGCCTATGCCGGATGCCCTGAGAATCGAAGAGGTCCAGGCGGCGTGCGATGCGCTTGTCGCGCGGGTACGAACCGCCGTGTTGTTGACTCTCAAACAGGGCCACCCCTTTGGTCTCCCATGTCCCCTATCTGATAGGAGACGATTGGTCCCTGGGTCTATCTTCCACCTGAGCCGTCTCGCCTCGCACACCCACCATATGCTCGGAGACCCTGTGTGTGAGTCTGTTTATTGCCGAACCGGACGGAGCAGGAAAGAACCCGTCAGCGTTACAACGTCTCAACCTGCAAGGTACCGGCGCCATTCTCTCTCCGTCCCACCAGTCGTATGACCAGGTGAAGGAGTGGTACCTGGCACAATTTCCCAATGACGGATGCTGTTCGGCTTCGGCGACTTCGCCATCTGGGGAACTGCAAGATGAGTGACGCCGATTGTGTGCTCGGATTCGGCCATGCCTACCAGGCCCGCTCTGCCAATCCCCGGGAGTGGCAGCACCAGAAGCCTGAAACAAAACCCTAGCCATCGCATCCCGGCCGTTTCACTTCACCTCGCCCTACCGGGAGGCTGCCCTCCGGCGGGCATTCTCCCCTCCAAAGCACTATCCACTTGACCGAAGGACCGATGGTGCGCTCCGCGTCCTGCACAGTACCCTGCGCAGGGTCACGTGAGGTCACCGGAGTCGTCCCTCATATGGATATTCGCCGCCCCCATCATCCTGGGTTACATGCTGTTCCTGGTCGGGCTTGCGGTGGCCGCACCTGGTATCGGCTGGGGCGGTTCCCTCATTGAGCTCGTACCGGAAAGCTGGCGCGATGGGGCCCATGTGCCGGCCTACGGAATGTTTGCCTGGTTAGTCATGTGGGGGCTGCTTCGCCGCAGCTGGCCGGTCCTTCATGCGACCTGCATCGGAATCCTGGCGACAGGCGTGTTTGGACTCTGGACGGAAGTGGCGCAGGGGACGGCTCCCGGACGAGAAGTTTCTCTCCATGATGTGTGGAATGACCTGCTGGGAAGCATGATCGCTGCCACGCTGATCCTGTGGCGGGAAAAGGAGATCATCATGTCGAAAGGTTTGATGGTGCTGCAGAAGCGGAACCGTCACCACCTGATGAAAGGAACAAGGTCGAGATGAACGCTTCGTATCGCCAACGTGGAATTAAACGCATCCCCGTGCAATACCCCATTTATTATTCGAATGGCGCCTTTCAAACCATCGGCGTGACCGAAGACTTCAACATCGAAGGGGGCCGCGTTCGCGGAAGAGAAGCCGTGACGGTCGGGATGGAGCTGGTGGTCATCGTCATTCAGGCGATCCCTGAAACCTCGATGCTGATTCGCCGCGCGACCGTGCGCTGGTCAAAAGGCCATGACTTCGGCATCGCCCTCTCCGGCGTTCCCCCCCAGTCAGAAGCCGAACTCAAAGCCATGGCCAAAGTGATGTTGCCGGGCCTCTCGGTCCTGCTTGAACTGAACGCTATTTCCGGTGTGACGGATCCAATGGATGCCGCGGCCCGGCAAAAAACATCTCCATCAAGCCGAAGAACATCATGAGGAGCGCACCGAGTCCGATCGCCACAGCCCAGTTCTCCCACGACATAATGGTTCTCCTCTCATACCCTGGGAATCGATGGGCGATTCCCAGGGTGATCCGTCTATCTTCCTGACCGATGCAACTGCAGTAATGTCTCCAGCTTCCAGAGCGGGGATGCTATCCACCTCGGCCTTCCGGCTGCTGAACGCCAACCCGCCCACGAACAGGGCGATCAGCCCCACACAAGCCAGAATCAGGGAGCCGCGAGAAACGTTGGCGCTCGCAGCACGATGATGGGCCACCATCGTCCGGTCAACCGACATGTTTTCCAGGAGTGCCAACTGGCTCCATCAATGCATCGGTACGCACCGCCGCAACCGTCGCGCTCGCCAGTTGGATCTGCCTGTCGGCCTTTGCCTCCGCATAGTGTTCCTGAGCCTGGGTGACCTGAACAACGGCCCGTCCGACTCGTTCCTGAGCCGTGGCGGTCATCCGGTCTTCCTCTTGAATGGCCTCGAGAATTGATTGCCCCAGTGCCGGCTGCCTCGTGGCTTCGAACTGTTCATGCATCCGCTGCCCGGTCAACTCGGCCGTCCTGATCAGGTTGGTATTGAATTGGCCGTTATACCCATCAGCGGAGAGTATTCCGCTCGATATCCCACGCCGCGTCTGGTTGACGACCGACTTGCCCATGACATACTGCATTCGCGCTCGATGATCGCTGTCCTGTCCGAAGGCGCGTAATTCCGCCAGCACAAGCGGACTTAACAGCGTGGTGGAGATTCGCTCAGACTCACTGACAGCGCGGTTCAGTTCCATCGCAGAGGACGACAAGGCTGCGCCGGTATCACGCTCCAGCAACAGATCTTGCACGATGGCTTGCCCTAACACTGGCTGAAGATACTGCATGCCGGTGGATGGCTCATTGCCGGCGATGGCGCTATTCATGGTGGGAGTAATCGGGGCCTGCCAGAATCCATCGGCAGCCGTCACCAGCAGATATCCTCCGAATAGTGTGGCGACCAACCCGATCGCTGCCATGACATCCACGAGGTCATATTTGCGTCCCATGGCACCCTCCTTCCTGCCTCAGGTAATCCGGCGCGGGGCAAACAGGCAGGATGCCAG
Source organism: Nitrospira sp. (assembly GCA_049840695.1). Classification (GTDB taxonomy): domain Bacteria; phylum Nitrospirota; class Nitrospiria; order Nitrospirales; family Nitrospiraceae; genus Nitrospira_A. Next base: position 74,426 of record JASGJV010000009.1, on the reverse strand, counting down.
CACGCCGTGAGTTGAACGGCACGGGATCCCTGTCGTCTGTGCATAAACGGGCCTCCTTGACAAAGGTGATACCTACGCTTCATGCATGTATGCCTTCGGCCCGGCACACACGACAAGAGGCTCGTGTGCACCTGCCAACGGATATGGATGCGCGGGGGAAGCTGAGGGAGGAAAGGGACAAGACTGGCTTGGTCATTGCCGCGGTCATGTATCCCACGGGAGACCATGTAACCACCTGCAGAAGGGGTGGTACTGAGTGCGCTCAATCAGTCTACGCTTCGAGAAAAAGTCGGTCAAGACGGGAAAAAGCGAGCACCGGCGCGGCCTGCCGACCATCGTGCAATGCCTGCCATCTCCCGACGTGCCATTCCCGTGGGACCTCCGCTTTCTGGTAGGATATCTGCGGTACGTTTGCCTCGTCTCTTTGTGACAGATCCTGCATGCCGATCAACGCGACAATACTGTTGCTCCTCACGTGGACATTGGTCTCGCCACTCTGCGATGCCGGCGCACAGCCCCTTCCGTTTCGAGAATCACATGGCACCACCGGCACGGTCTCTCCGCTGGGCGGCGGCAGTGCGATCTATTCTGATGCGCACGGAAACAAGAATCCTACGCAGCTCGGATCAGGCCTCCCCTCCCACAGTTTTAGCGGGCCGCATGGAGCCACGCCGGGCACGGTCACGCCTTTCGGAACGCCGACCCCGCCGAATCTCCTGACTCCTGCCCCTCTGCTCCCGCTACAGCCCAAAGGCATGGCCATCCCGCAGCCACAAGCGCCTGCCGTCCCCTCTAGTCCGGGACGAGTCGGCCCCCCAGGCTGGACGCTCGGGACATTAGTCCACTTGCCGGCGAACCGCGGATCAGGGCGATTCAAAATCGGCCGTCCAACAGGACTGTTGAATCTACTCAAGGCTTTCGTTAAGTTACCGCTAATGACCATTTCCCGCGCACGCCTCATCCTGCTTGCCTGCGCGAGCGGTTTTCTTTATCCCCTGTCATTTCCGGCATTCGACCTCGGCATCGTGGCCTGGTTTGCCCTCGTCCCGCTGCACATCGCCGTGGAATATGTCTCGCCACGGCGAGCCTTCCGTGTGGGATGGCTCGCCGGCACCCTGGCCTTCACCGGCGCCATGTTCTGGGTGATCACCGCCATGAACGTGTATGGGAAGGTGCCGCTGCCGATCGCCGTTCTGGTCATGTTATTGCTCACGGTGTATCTCGGCCTCTATCTGGCCGTCTACGCCGGCGCGCTTTCCTGGATCAGAACGGTCTTCCCCACGCTCGGGTTTCTGCCGGCGCCATTCCTATGGGTGACACTTGAATTGATCCGCACCTATTTTCTCTCCGGCTTACCCTGGGCACTGTTCGGCTATTCCCAGTACCAATGGCTACCCATCATTCAGTTCGCCGACCATTTTGGCGTGTATGGCGTGTCGTTCCTGCTCGTGCTGGTCAATGCCGCGCTGGCGGAGACTCTCATCTGGAGCTTCAAAGCCTATCGCGGATTCCAAATCCGTTCCTTTCCCTGGACCTCACTGGTGGCAGCCGCGTCAGGATTCGGCGTGGCCCTCTTTTACGGCACGAGCGTCTTGTCCGCCGCGCAACATGCCACACCCCGTATGCTCTCCGTCGGTCTGGTGCAACCGAACGTCGAACAGGCCCAGAAGTGGGATGTGGCATTCCGCCAGGAAACCATGTCCCGCTATGACCGGTTGACGACCGAGTTGGGTGAGAATCTGGATCTCATTATCTGGCCGGAAGCCGCGACACCCTTTGTCTTCGAGATGGAGCCGCAATACCGGGCCATCCTCAACGATATGGCACGACGCGCCGACGCACCGCTGTTATTCGGCAGTCCTGCGCTACGGCGTTATCCGGATGGGAAACCATTTTTGTTGAACAGCGCCTACCTGCTTGCGACCGATGGCCAAATCCTCGGGCGATACGATAAGCAACATCTCGTGCCTTTCGGGGAATACATCCCGTTTCACAACTCGTTGCTGTTTTTTCTCGATAAGCTGGTGGAAGGCATCGGCGATTTCGAAGCCGGCCCGGGCTCGACGCTGCTGATGTTCAAACCGCATGAAAAAACTCCACCGATGACCGCTGCGGCTACCAACGCGGATTTCCATCTGAAGTTCGGCGTGGTCATTTGTTATGAAGTGATTTTCCCCAACCTGGTACGAGACTTTGCCGCCAACGGGGCAGACTTCATGGTGACCGTCACCAATGACGCCTGGTTCGGCCCTTCGTCAGCCCCCTATCAACATTTCGGCATGGTGGTCTTTCGCGCCGTGGAAAATCATGTCGCCTTTGCGCGGGCGGCCAACACCGGCATTTCCGGCTTCATCGACCCGTACGGCCGTGTGCTGCAACAGTCTCCGATCTTCACGCAAGAAGCCTTGCGCGGGACCATTCCCGTGAGTCATCAACAGACCTTTTACTCCCAATACGGTGATCTCTTTGCCTATGCCTGTGCTATACTCATCGCGCTTTTGTGCCTGACCGGCTACTTCTCGCCTGATGCCGAACCAGCCGGTGGCGAACCTGCCGGGCGACCAGCCTGAGAGAGAAAGGACCGTGCCATGTTGGATGATGTGCGAACCCGCGTGCGGACCCTCGGTGAACAGTTAGCGCAGCTACGGGGGCATCTTTGACCTGGCTCGGATGACCGCTGAACTCAACGATATCGACGTCAAAACCTCCCAGCCGGATTTCTGGAAAGACACGCAGGCTGCCGCCAAAGTGAACCGTCGCAAGGCCGCCCTGGATCGGGAACTCTCGCGCTGGCGCGAAACCGAACGCCGTCAGAACGATATCGAGGCGCTCCTGGAGCTGGCTTTGGAGTCGGGGGATGCCGGACTGGAGCAGGAACTCACGGCCGAACTCGAGCCCTTCGAAAAAGCCGTCGCCCAATTCCGCATCGAATTGCTGCTCTCCGGCGAGTTGGATGCCAACAACGCCATCTTCGCCATCCATCCCGGGGCCGGAGGCACCGAGTCGCAAGACTGGGCGCAGATGCTCCTGCGGATGTATGTGCGGTGGGCCGAGCAGAAGGGATTCAAGATCGAGACATTGGACTTACAGGCTGGTGAAGAGGCCGGCATCAAGAGTGCGACATTGTCCGTCAACGGCCCCTATGCCTACGGCTATCTGAAGGCGGAGGCGGGCGTCCATCGCCTGGTGAGAATTTCGCCGTTCGACGCGAACAAACGCCGCCACACCTCGTTCGCCTCCGTGTTCGTGTATCCGGAGCTCGACGATGACGTAGAGGTCGTCATCGAGGATAAGGACCTGCGGGTCGACACCTTCCGGGCCGGCGGCGCCGGCGGTCAAAATGTGAACAAGGTCGAGACCGCCATTCGCATCACGCACATTCCGACCGGCATCGTGGTGCAATGTCAAAACGAACGGTCGCAGCTCCAAAACCGCAACGGAGCGATGAAAATATTGAGAGCCCGTCTCTTTGAAGTGGAACAACGCAAGAAGGAAGCCGAGTTCAACGCCATCGTCGGCGAGAAAAAAGATATCGCCTGGGGTAGCCAGATTCGCTCTTACGTCTTCCAGCCATACCAGATGGTCAAAGATCATCGAACCGGACACGAAGTCGGCCAGGTGTCTGCGGTGATGGACGGCGACCTGGACGGCTTCATCGAAGCCTATCTGCAGAGAAAAATGACCGGCGGCAAGACTCCCCAGCCGGTGGCCATGACAGATGACGACGTATAAACTGTGACCCGCCTCTCGTGACGACCGGGACATGCGTCACGTGTGATGAGCGACGAACGACGAGAGACCATCCATGGATGAATTAAACGACCAACGGCAGCAACGCATCAAGAAACTCGACCAGCTCCGACAGCTCGGTGTCGCACCCTATGGAACGCGCTTTGAGATCAAGGACCGCGCCGGGCAGCTCATGCGGCTGCATGGGGAGAAGAGCAAAGAGGTGCTCGAGCAGGAACAGGTCGGCTGCACCATCGCCGGCCGCATCGTCGGGTTGCGCCGTTTCGGCAAAGCCGCGTTCGCCGTGTTGCAAGACGGGTCGGACCGTCTCCAGGTCTATTTGAAGAAAGACACGCTGGGCGACCAGGCCCACCAGATTTCCGAGGGACTGGATCTGGGCGACTGGATCGGCGTGACCGGCATTCTCTTTCGCACCAAGACCAACGAGTTCACCGTCGAGGCAAAGACGCTCAGGTTTCTCAGCAAGGCGCTCCGCCCGCTACCGGAAAAATGGCATGGACTGACGGATGTCGAAACCAGGTATCGGCAACGGTATGTCGACTTGATCGCCAACCCCCAAGTGCACCAGATTTTCGCGCTGCGCAGCCGCATCGTGTCCGGGATCCGCGCGTTTCTCACCGAGCGCGGCTTCCTCGAAGTGGAAACACCGATGATGCATCCGATTCCCGGCGGCGCGGCGGCCAAGCCCTTTGTCACCCATCACAATGCTTTGGATGCCGAACTCTATCTCCGCATCGCGCCGGAACTGTACCTCAAGCGGCTGATCGTGGGTGGTTTTCCCCGCGTATTCGAAATCAATCGCAATTTCCGGAATGAAGGCATTTCGACGATCCATAACCCCGAATTCACGATGCTGGAGTTTTACGTCGCCTATGCCGACTACCAGGACCTGATCATCCTGACCGAGGAACTCTTCAGCCGATTGGCGCAGGACATTCTGGGCACCACGACCATCGAGTATCAGGGCGCCCAGATCAATCTGGGATCTCCCTGGCGCCGTTGGTCCTACCATCAGTCGATCCTGGAAGTGAACAGCTTGCCGCCGTCGGTCCTCACGAATCGCGACGAAGCCCTCGCCGCAGCTAAACGGCTCGGCGTCGAGGTGTCCCCGAAGGAATCGCTGGTCAATATCCTGAACGAAATCTTCGAAGAAACCGTCGAGCCGAAACTCCAGCAACCCACATTCATTACCGACTATCCGATTGAGATCTCTCCCCTTGCGCGGCGCAAGGACTCCGATCCTTCGTTGACCGACCGGTTCGAGCTGTATATCGCCGGGCGCGAGATCGCCAATGCCTTTTCCGAGCTGAACGATCCGCTCGATCAGCGCGAGCGCTTCGAAGCCCAGGCCGCCCAACATGCGGCCGGCGACGAGGAGGCCCACCGGGTCGACGAAGACTTCCTGCGCGCCCTCGAATACGGCATGCCGCCGACCGCCGGTGAAGGCATCGGCATCGATCGTCTCGTCATGCTGTTCACCAATCAGGCTTCCATCCGGGATGTTGTGCTCTTCCCGCAACTCAGGCCTGAAAAGTAGACATGGCGCTGCCCTACGAAATCTTCATCGGCCTGCGCTACCTGCGCGCGAAGCGGCGCAACCGTACCATTTCCTTCAACACGATCGTGTCCATCGTCGGCATTACGCTCGGTGTGGCGGCCTTGATCGGCACCGTCGGGATCATGACGGGGTTCAAGGAGGATGTACAGGCCAAGATTCTCGGCACCACCGCCCATATTCTCGTGAACGACCGCATGAAGGAGTCCATGGTCGATTACGAGGAACAGGTGAAGAAAGTCGCGGCTGTCCCGGAAGTGCTGGCGGCCACACCTTTCATTTTCAGGCAGGTCCTGCTCACGTCGCCGTCCGGGGTCCAAGGCATCATCCTGCGTGGGATCGATCCGGCGCGTGAAGGCACCGTGACCGAGCTCGCGCACAACCTGGTGAATGGTAATCTCGACGATCTCTCGCACTCGACCAAAGTCGTCATTCCTGAAAAGGAACGCGAGCCGAACGGACCGGATACCGCCATGCGGCCAGGGATCATTCTCGGGAAAGAATTGTCGATGCGGCTCGGCGCCTTCCCGGGAGACACCCTCAATGTGGTCTCTCCCGTTGGACCGGTGACCGGCGCCAGCATGACACCGAAAATCCGGCAGTTCGTCGTCGTCGGCATCTTCCAATCCGGCATGTACGAATACGATTCCTCGCTCGCGTATATCGAACTGGGAGAAGCGCAAAAATTTTTCAATATGAGTGCCACGGTGACCGGCATCGAGGTCAAAGTCGCCGATGTGTTTCGCGCGGCCGACGTGGCCCGTTCGATCGAGCAACAGCTTGGCTTCACCTTCTGGGCCAGGGACTGGATGCAAATGAACCGCAACCTGTTCTCGGCCCTGAAGCTGGAAAAGACGATGATGTTCTTGCTGCTGGTGCTGATCACGATCGTGGCGTCCTTCAACATCGTCAGCACCCTGACGATGATCGTAACGGAAAAACAGCGCGAGATTGCGATCCTCAAGGCGATGGGCGCCACACGCAAGGGCATCATGCGGATTTTTATGCTCAACGGCCTGATCATCGGCTGTTCAGGGGCGGCCATCGGCGTCCCGCTGGGGTATGCGTTTCTCTGGTTGATCCAGACGTTTTGGACCTTTGATCCCACGGTCTATTACATCTCCCGCATTCCGGTCCATGTCCTGGGATCGGATGTGTTGCTGGTCGCGGGATCGGCCATTTTGATTAGTTTTGCCGCCACCCTGTATCCCTCGCTCCAGGCGGCGAAACTCGACCCGGCCGCCGCGCTCCGGTATGAGTGACGCGCATGGCATGCGGAGACACCTACGGGCGTTACACAGTGACCGTTCACGATTCCATAGCGCAGTGACTGCATGATTGATGTCGTCAACCTCTATAAAACGTTTCCCATGGGCGGCCGCGAGCTCGTGGTGTTGAACAACATCAACTTGCGTATTCAGCGCGGCGAGCTCATCGCCATCATGGGCGCGTCGGGTGCCGGCAAAAGCACCCTCCTTCAAATCCTCGGCACGCTGGATCGACCCACCAAAGGCACCGTGTCGTTCGACGGGCAGAACCTGTTTCAACTCACCGAGCAACAGCAGGCGGAGTTCCGCAACAAGCGGGTGGGATTCGTCTTCCAATTTCACCACCTGCTGCCGGAATTTACGGCGCTGGAGAATGCCTGTTTACCGGCGATGATTCAGAAGCGCGAGATGGCCGATGTCGTCGGCGAAGCCACGAAACTCCTGGGCGAGGTTGGTCTGGCCGATCGCCTGCATCACAAACCGGGCGAACTGTCCGGCGGTGAGCAGCAGCGGGTGTCCGTGGCGCGGGCATTGATGCAGCAACCGGATCTGGTATTAGCCGATGAACCGACCGGCAACCTCGATAGCCATACCGGCGACGCGCTGTTCGCCCTTATGCGTCAATTGAATCGCTCGCGAGGCACCACCTTTGTGATCGTCACGCACAACGATAAACTCTCCGCTCAGGCCGATCGCATCATCTCCATGCAGGACGGCACGATCATCTCATCGTAGACCAAGCCTCTGCGATGACATCCATGCGCACAATGATTTCTTGACGGCTTCAGCATCTTTTCGTAGACTGCGCCATCGATCCCTCCGAGCCGGAGTTCTGCTAGGTCTATGAACAGACAGGTGAGATCCTCCCTTCGATACACAGTCATCCTGCTTGCCATCGTGCTGCCGCTGCAGGCGGCGGCAGTCGAATTTGTGTTTGTCGGATCACGTCAGATGGGTATGGGCGGAGCCGGAGTGGCCACAACGACCGACTCCCTGGCCACCTACTGGAACCCCGCCGGCATGGCGATGAGCAAGAAATTCGATATGCGGATTCAGGGCGGCGGCCAGGTGGTGGATCGCGGCGACGTCTTCGATACGATCAAAGACATCAACCATATCAACTTGAATGACACCTCCGCCGCCAACATCGCCCGGCTGCAACAACACATCGATCGCATGAACAGACCCGGCACCAACCTGACGGCAGCCGCCTCCGGCGGGTTTTACATCAAGGGCAACTTCGGCGAACATGCGCTGGGATTCAACGTCTCGGATGTCGCCACATCCGGCGGCTTTTTACGCGGCCCGGTGGGTTTTACGAACAACGGCACCAATCTCTCGGTCAACGGGCAATTCGCCATGAACGGACTGGAAGTCCGGCAGGCGGCGCTCTCCTACGCCTATGCGTTCATGGACCGGATGTTTTCCATCGGCGTCACCGGCAAGGTGATTCAAGGCGCGGCCTACACCGGCGCCACCAATATCCGCGGCGCCAGCGACGATGTAAAGGTCTTCGAGGACATCGGGCGAGCAAAAATCTCGAGCGCGCTCGGCATCGACGTGGGAGCCATGTTCCGCCCATCCTCCTGGTTGCGGATGGGCATCGTCGCAAAGGATATCAATGCGCCGACCTTTGATGCGCCGAACGGCGACAAATTCAAACTGTTGCCCCAGGTCCGGACCGGCATCGCCGTGAACCCGTACAACTCCCTCACACTGACCGCGGATGTGGACATCACGAAGAACAATACCCTGACGCCCGGGGTATATAGCCAGGTCCTGAGTCTCGGTGCAGAACAGACAATCCTGTCCGAACTGCTGTCTTTTCGACTCGGTGCGTTCAAAAACATGCAGGATGCGAAAACACCCTTTATCCCGACGGCAGGCTTCGGCATACGTATCTTAGCCTTGCGCATCGATATTGCCGGCGGGTATGATTTCAGGGACCAGGCTGCACTGGCCTCGGGATCCATCGCCGTGACCTTCTAAGGTCGCGTCCGCAGTGAATCAATCTGCTACACTTATTGTACGAACCATGACCAGACACACGGTTTCAACTCTCAGCGTTGTTCTCTGCCTCGTGATGACCGGACTGCTGGCAGGCTGCGGAGGGTTGCAGGAGATGTGGGAAGGGCCGGCCGCGCGGGGTTTTTACCCGAAGACCATGGCGATTCTCCCGATCTCCGGCGCTTATGACAGTGCTCGTGAAGACGTGGAAGAAGTGGTCGCCAAAGTTCTGATCAAGAGCCGCCGCGTTGAGAAGGTCGTCCCGCCCGATCAGGTCACTGACACATTCCAGACGACAAAAGACGCCTTCGACGCACTCGTCACCTATTTCTCGCGCATGGAAACAACCGGCCAATCGGACAAGAATTCCGCGATCAAGATCGGGCATGCCCTGGGCGCGGACTCCCTGTTGGTGGTCAAGGTGAATGCGTGGGAGTACACCAGGGAGGAAGGCGACAATATCGCTCGCGTCGGCTTGAGTATGCGGCTGGTGGACGCCATCAACGGCGCCATCGTTTGGAAGGCGCGACATCAGCTACAGGAAAGTTACCTGTTCATCCGCCCCGATATGAAGGACCTCGCCACCAAACTGGCGGCGGACATGATTAAGTATATGCCGCCTGAAAAGCGCTGACCTTGTGCCATTCGGTCAGGCCCTGCCTCCGCCCGCTCCCCTTCTCAGGTTGTCGATCGCCAGCCCGAACTGGTTCGAGAGGCTCGCCAATTCCAACACATCCCAATTGCTGAAGGGCTTCCCGCTACGCCGGTTCACTACTTCGAGCACGCCTACTGCCCGCGCGCCCATGCGGACCGGCACAGAGACAAGCGAGGCGACCGAGAGGGCGGCTTGCCATCCCTCCCCCGCAACCAGGCGCGGATCCTGACCACCCCGGGTAATCAGCACGGCCTGACCCGTGCGATGTACCGCCGCCGAAATGGTCAACTGTAACGCCGTGAGTCCTGCGGCGCGTTCTCCACCGAGAGCCGACAGGCTCAATGTTCCGTCGGAGGTTGCGAGAAACAGCGCGCCCGCTTCTGCTTCAACCAGTCGAACCGCCGCATCGAGGGCCCGCCGCAATTTTTCCTCCTCGGCCAGAGACGAGTTCAAGATATCGCTCACCTGCTCCATGTGCTGAATGCGTAGGATCTTTGCAGCATATTTGACCGTCAACCGGGCATAGTCCAACAGGACCGCCAGCCAGGGTTCCACCGCCGTCAGCAGCGACAGGAGCTTGCGTGAGGGTAATCGCTGGGACTTGCCGGCGCGGAACATGACGACCCCGTCCAAACGGTTGATGCGGTGCAATCGGACGCCATGCAACTCACCACTGACAACCTGCGCCTGCTGCTCCGCTTTCCTCAGCCCCTCCTGCCACAGCTCGTTCATGGATGGATCGCTGCTGCCGGCTTCCGCCAGACAGGCCATGTCACGGGTTTGCTCGTCCCGTACGTAAAGCGCCACCGCCTGGACCTTGGTCAGTTGCAGGAATAATTGTACGAATACCGCAGCAACACCGATGGGCGAGCGCCCTTCTCCTTCGGCACTCGACAGGGTATTAAACAGACCCTGCTGCAGCGCACACAGCAGCCGATCTTCTCCAACGGGAGCCGGCTTGCGGACGGGGGGTTTTCTCCGCGCGGCGACTGACGAATTCGTGGATGTCGTCTTACGGGTGGTACGGCTGATCTTCCGGCGAGCTACGGCCATGGCGTCTCCTCAAGTGAACCATCGATCGTTGCAGGACAGAGCGTGACCGCTCTGCGTGGTTGTTGCTCAAAACTGTTTGAGGGCAAGGGACCGGAATGTGCGGGAGTCAGGCCTGGTGCGGAAGAAGAGGCCGCGATCGGCCTGTACAGAGGATTCGACACGAACGGATGTGATGAGGAACGACCGCCGGATTTGCCCCGGTTATCCGGGCTGCATGGCAGCTTTGAGGGAGCGAACGAAGGACCCCACTTCATGAACGAGTCGGCCATCCTGCCCATGTTCTCCAACACGACGGACAATCGCACTCCCGACGATGACGCCATCTGCAGCTTCAGCGACCCGCGCGGCATCTTCCGGCGTGGCCACTCCAAATCCCACGGCAACGGGCGTCCTGGTGTGCTTCCTGATCTTGGCGACGTTGTCTCGCACGCCCGCCATGTCGTTCAGTTTAGCCCCAGTAATGCCTGTGATGGAAACATAATAGACAAATCCGCCGGACTCCTTCGCCACGTAGGCGCGGCGTGATGCGGTGCTGGTCGGCGCGAGCAGAAAAATCAGGTGCAGACCCGCTGCAGCCGCCGGCTGGCGGAGCGGTTCCGCTTCATCAGGCGGCATGTCCGGCACGATGAGGCCGTCGACACCGGCTTCGGTCGCCTTGCTGCAAAAGTCTGCTTCTCCGAACGCATGAATGTTGTTGTAATAGGCCATCAGGACGATAGGGATCTGCGTCATGGCTCGAAGACGCGTCACCGACTCGAGAATCCTGCGGAGCGAGGTGCCACTTTGTAACCCTCGCTCGGCTGCCTGTTGAATCACCGGTCCATCGGCGATGGGATCGGAAAAGGGTACACCCAATTCAATGATGTCGGCCCCGGCTCGCTCCAGTTCGAGCACCAACTGTTCCGTCTCCTGCAATGACGGATCACCGGCCATGATATAGGTGATGAGGGCTTTTTCCCCCTTCGCTTTCAACCGCCCGAACGTCTGATCCAAACGATTCATGTCGATATACCCTTGCCTCTCAGCGATCAAGCAACATTGTTCTCTAAAGGATGGTTAACCAGGCCGTCCGGCAAGGCCGCAGCAAGGAAAGGGGTGAGGCGTACCCAGGTGGGTACGTCGAACGTTTGACCGCCGCGAGAACGCAGCTGGCGGCCCGGTTCAACATCCTGCTACAGGGTCACGCCTTTGATTCTTGCCACCTGCTGCACATCCTTATCGCCGCGTCCCGACAGATTCACCACAAGGATCTGATTCTTTTTCATGCGGGGCGCGCACTTCACCACCTCGGCGATGGCGTGGGCACTTTCCAATGCCGGCATGATCCCCTCTTCCCGCGCAAGCAGGTCGAAGGCTGCCAAAGCCTCGTCGTCCGTCGCCGACGTGTATTCGGCACGGTTGGTTTCTTTGTGATAGCTATGCTCCGGTCCCACCGCCGCATAGTCCAATCCGGCCGACACGGAATGGGTGAGATTGACCTGCCCGTTCTCGTCTTGAAGCAGATAGGTCATCGTTCCCTGGAGCACGCCTGGACGCCCGCCTGCAAAGCGGGCCGCATGTTTGCCGCTTTCCACCCCGAGCCCTGCGGCTTCCACCCCGACCATCCTCACCTTTTTGTCCGGCACAAAAGCGTGAAACAGTCCCATGGCATTGCTTCCGCCGCCGACGCAGGCGATCAGACAATCAGGGAGCCGTCCTTCCGCAGCCAGAATCTGCTTGCGAACCTCGCGCCCAATCACAGCTTGGAAATCGCGGATCATCATCGGATAGGGATGCGCGCCGAGGACCGATCCAAGCACATAGTGGGTGGTCCGCACATTGGTCGTCCAATCCCGCATGGCTTCGCTGATGGCATCTTTTAACGTCCGGCTGCCGGCATCCACGCCCGTCACTTTAGAACCGAGCAACCGCATGCGGAACACGTTCAAGGCCTGCCGCTGCATGTCCTCCGTGCCCATGTAGATTTCGCATTCGAGACCGAACATCGCCGCCACCGTCGCCGTCGCCACGCCATGCTGACCCGCGCCGGTCTCGGCGATGAGGCGCGGTTTCTTCATGCGGCGCGCGAGCAACGCCTGTCCGATGGCGTTGTTGATCTTATGGGCGCCGGTATGACAGAGATCTTCCCGCTTCAGGTAGATTTTCGCGCCGCCCAGCCGCTTCGTCAGTCGCTGAGCAAAATACAGCGGCGTCGGCCGTCCGACATATTCCGTCAAATAATGTTTCAATTCGGCTTGAAAGCTCTTGTCCTTGCGGGTGCGCTGGTAGGCCTCTTCCAACTCCAGCAACGCCGGCATCAAAGTCTCGGGTACATATCGCCCGCCGTAGGGTCCGAACCGCCCATGTCGATCTGGTATCGCCATGTGTCTTCCTTCAGTGAATCGTAAAAATGAAAGTATAACAGGATGCGGAAAACCTCCGCCAGCCCGGGTCTGATCGCGGAGCACAGGTTATCGCGACAGCAGCTTCACGGCTTCCACAAAGGCCCTGACTTTTGCATGGTCCTTTTTGCCCGGCTTCGCTTCAACGCCGCTGCTGACGTCGACACCGTAGGGATGGACCTGCTCGATGGCTTGAGTGACATTATCGGGAGTCAGCCCGCCGGCGAGGAGAATGCGCGCGACCGATGCGGCCTCGGCCGCCAACGACCAATCAGCCACCTGGCCCGTGCCGCCATAGGCGTTGGGAGAAAAGGCATCCACCAAAAACCCGCGCACGCCGGCTCGGCCCTGCAATTCAGCCAAAGCTAAAAACGATCGACGGTCTCTGAGGCGAATGGCTTTGAGAACCGGCCGTCCCAATGATTCGCAGTAGGCCGCTGTCTCATCGCCATGGAGTTGGGCAAGGGCCAGACCACAGCTGTCCATGATGTCCCGCACGACCTTGGCTTCTTCATTCACGAATACGCCGATCGGCAACACGAAGGGAGGCAATTCCTTCACGATCGCCTTCACCGCCTCTGCCTCCGCGCAGCGCGGGCTCTTCTTATGAAACACGAAGCCGACCGCGTCAGCCCCGGCCTCGACGGCCACCGCCACATCCCCCGCATTCGTCAGACCACAGTTTCCTTCACGGTCATGCGTCAACAACTCGTCTTCTTTTTTGCATCCCGTAAAACCCGCGATAGGACCACTGGCAGGCCTGCCCCTTGGGATTAAAGGTCAGGCCGATCAAATCCTGCCGGCCGTCCTGCTGCGGGATCGATCCACTCGCAGACCTCGCCCCCGTCTTTAAACGAATGGCAGCGCGTGGGAATGCCCATCTCTTTGATGCGGTCGTCTTTCGTGCTGCCCATCCAGGAATCCCACTTGGGGGAGTATTCATGAATCTCCTGATTCATACAGCCGGCCAGGGTCAATCCCACCGCCATCACACCGAGCGAAAACAGCGTCCTCATCATTTCTCCTTTGTGGGCTGATCACCCAGCAGTTCGCGAATCTTCGCTCCGGTATCCTGCGCGCGGATCAACGATTCGCCAATCAACATGGCATGTACGCCGGCTTCCACCAACCGCTCGACGTCCTTGCGTGTATGGATTCCACTTTCGCTGACGATCAGCCTGCCGGCGGGAATCCGTTTGGCCAGGCGAAGGGTCACGCCGAGGTCCGTCGAGAAGGTCTTGAGGTGCGCGATTGTTGATCCCGATGAGCCGTACGTCCGGCAACCATTCGAGCACCGTGTCGAGTTCCCGCTGATGATGCGTCTCCACGAGCACATCCAGTGACAACTCTCTGGCCAACGCCGAAAAGTCGATCAATTGGCGCTTTCCAGACCGGCCACGATCAACAGGACCGCATCGGCGCCATAGGCTCTCGCCTCGTAAAACTGAATGTCCGCGACCATGAATTCTTTGTTCAGCGCAGGCAGGCCGACTTTGCTTTTCACATCGGCCAGATATGCCAGGTCGCCTTGGAAAAAATCCTTGTCCGTCAGCACGGACACCGCCGACGCGCCATGCTCGCGGTACGCTTCCGCGATCTTGACCGGCTCGAACCGTTGCTCGAATTCAGGCCGCAGCAGCCCGAGACTCGGCGAAGCCTTCTTCCACTTCCGCAATCAGCGCCGGCCTGTCGGCCGTGCGTGCCGCACGTCGAGGGTGACCGCAAAGCCCAGCGTCGCAACCGGCGTCAAGCCGGATTTCTGGTTTTCAGGTCAGCCAGATATCCCCGGCTGTTCTTATGGCGAAGTTCCGCCTTTTTGTGTTCGAGAATTCGGTCGAGAATCACGATGTCACGAGGCCTTCTTGGTAAATGCGATGAGTTGTTCCAGCTTTTCCATGGCCGCCCCGGCGTCGATCGTCCGCTGAGCCAGCTCGAAGCCCTCTTGGAGGGTTTTTGCCTTGCGCCCTGCCACGAGTGCGGATGCCGCGTTGAGACAGACGATATCGCGCTTCGGGCCTTTGCGCCCCGCGGAAAATGTCCCGCGTGATGGCGGCGTTGTCTTCGGCGTTCCCCCCAACGAAATCCTTCGGCCGGACGCGCGCGAGTCCGAACTCCGCAGGATCGATCGTGTAACTCGACACCACGCCGGCCTTGCCTTCGGAAATTCTGGTGCGGTCCGTCACGGTGATCTCGTCCAGGCCGTCCATCCCGTGCACCACGAAACAATGTTGCGCGCCGAGATGAACCAGCACCTTCGCCAGCAACTCGGTCAGGCCGGCATCGAACACCCCGACCACCTGGAGGCGGGCTCCAGCCGGATTGGTGAGGGGCCCGAGAATATTCAGCAGGGTGCGAATGCCCAATTCCTGCCTGGGCTGGGCACAATGTTTCATGGCACTGTGGTACAGCGGCGCAAACAGGAATCCGATGCCCACCTCGTTGACGCAATCGGCCACCTGTTCAGGCGGCAGCTGAATGGCGACACCGAGCGCGGCCAGCACATCGGCGCTTCCGGATTTGGACGATACCGACCGATTGCCGTGTTTCGCAACCGTGAGCCCCGCTCCCGCGACCACAAAAGCCGCCGTCGTGGAAATATTGAAGGTGTGGGCCCGATCGCCGCCGGTGCCGCAGGTATCCAGCACCAGTGAATCCTTAACCCGGATTGGCGTTGCTCGGGCACGCATGGCCAAGACTGAGCCGGCGATCTCTTCCACCGTCTCGCCTTTCATACGCAAGCCCATGAGGTACGCGGCAATCTGGGCGCAGGTGGCGGACCCGTCCATGATCTCGCCCATCACCGTCTCGGCTTCCTGCTCCGTCAGGTCCGCCCCTTCGGAGAGTTTGTGGATGGCTTCTTTGATCATGGGTGCAAATCGATGGGAGGCGGCGGCGCAGCGGCCTTCACGCTATAACTTGAGGAAGTTGCGCAGCAGCTCCTTGCCCGCAGTGGTGAGAATCGATTCGGGATGGAATTGCACCCCTTCGATGCCCAGCGTTTTGTGCCGCATGCCCATGATTTCGCCCTCGGCCGTTTCCGCGCTGATCTCAAAACAACCGGGTAGATTCTTCCGGTTCACGATGAGCGAATGGTAACGGGTGGCTTCGAAGGGATTGGGCAGATTGCGAAACAATGTCCGTCCGTCGTGGCGGACCATCGAGGTCTTTCCATGCATGAGGCGCTCAGCGCGGATCACCTCTCCGCCGAAGGCGACGGCAAGGGATTGATGGCCGAGGCAGACGCCCAGCAATGGCAACTTGCCGCCGAAATGTTTGATCGCTTCCACCGAGACGCCGGCTTCATTGGGTGTGCAGGGTCCCGGTGAAATGACGAGCCTGCTGGGCTTCAAGGCTTCAATCTCCTGGATGGAAATTTTGTCGTTGCGGTAGACGGCGACGTCTTCCCCCAACTCGCCGAAATATTGGACGAGGTTGTAGGTAAAGGAGTCGTAATTATCGATCATCAACAACATGGTGCCAGCTCGCCGTTCCCCGGTTTCACGTGTTTGCTTTCACGCGCTCATTCCAGTCCCTGCTCGGCGAGTTCGATGGCCTTCATCATCGCCCGAGCCTTATTGCACGTCTCTTCATACTCCTGTTCAGGAACCGAATCGGCGACAATCCCCGCGCCGGCTTGAATGTACGCTTGCCGGCCCTTGATCACCACGGTCCGGATATTGATACACATGTCCATATTGCCGGAGAACCCGAAATAGCCGACGGCCCCGGCGTAGGGTCCACGCCGCGCCGGTTCGAGTTCTTCGATGATCTGCATGGCGCGAATCTTGGGCGCGCCCGACACGGTGCCGGCTGGGAAACAGGCGCGCGTCACGTCATAGACGGATTTGCCCTTTTCCAACTGCCCGGTCACCTGCGACACGATGTGCATCACGTGAGAATACCGTTCGACCTGCATCAAGGAATCCACCTTTACGGATCCTCGAGCCGCAACCCGGCCCACGTCGTTCCGGCCGAGATCGACCAGCATCACATGTTCCGCCCGTTCCTTTTCATCCGCGAGGAGCGCCCGCGCCAGGTCCTGGTCTTCATCGGAAGTTTTTCCTCGACGACGCGTGCCCGCAATGGGGCGCAGGGAGATCTGCCCGTCTTCACAACGAACCAGCGTTTCCGGAGATGATCCCACCAGCTCCACTCCCGCCACGCGCAAATAGTACATGTATGGAGAGGGGTTGACGACGCGCAGCGCACGGTAGAGCTGAAAAGGCGTCGTATGGATCTGTGTCTCCCACCGTTGCGACAAGACAGCCTGGACGATATCGCCTGCGCGGATATATTCCTTCGTCCGCATCACCATCTTCTCAAAATGCGCCCGGTTCATGTTGGGAGTGAACGTGATGGGCTTCCGTCGGCGCTTCATACGGGGTTGCCGCAAGGGCCGCTTCAGCCTGGCGATCATCTTCTCGATCCTCGCCGTCGCATGGCGATAGGCCTCACGGATGGCGCGTTCGGTTGTCGATTCCAGATGAGCGTTTGCCACTACTTTGATCTTCTGCGAGACGTTGTCGAAAATCAGCAGGGTGTCGGTCAACAGAAAGGCCACCTCCGGCATCCCCAGGCTGTCTTGGCGGAGGGACGGCAACTCCTCGAAGGTCCGCACCACGTCATAACTCAAATAACCAACCGCGCCGCCGACAAACCGGGGCAGTCCGGGCACGTCACCGGCCGGTACTCCTCCATCAATTCACGCACACGTTCCAGCGGGTTGCCGCGGCTCTGAATCTTCAGGCGTTTCTTCCCGCGAGTCAGGATCAAATCACCCTTCTCCTCATGGATCACCGTTGAGGAGCCGCTTCCCAAGAAGGAGTACCGCGCCCAATTTTCTCCGCCGGCCACACTCTCCAGCAGATAGGCGGTCGGACCCTGGTCGATTTTGGCGAACGCCGACACCGGCGTCTCGTAGTCCGCCAGAATCTCCCGGTACAACGGAATCAGGTTCCCTTCCGTCGCCAGGCCCCGAAACTCATCCAGGGTCAGTGAATACTGCTGCTTGGCCATAGAGATGATCCGGCTGATCCTGTTACGGCTGGCTGACGATCAGCTTTTGCCCCACCGCGACGTTGTTGTCTTTCAAGTTGTTCCACTTGCGCAATTGATCCGGCGCGACATGGTATTTTTGTCCGATGCGATACAAGGTCTCACCGGGTCGCACCGTATGGGTCGTGCCGGTCGCCAACGCGGCAGCCGCACCCGCACTGTCCATCGCGTCGCTGCGGCCGAATGCATCCTTGGTCGCACCGGTAGCCGGCTCCAGGCTCAGATCCAACGGCACCTCCGTCTTGAGCGCCTCATCCACAGCCGCCGCGAAATCCTTCTTCGGCGCCGCTTTTTTGGCCTTCGGAATGGTCGTCAGGCGTTTCATATCCTCATGCGCCCGCTTCTCCAACAGGCTGGCTTCCTTCATCGCCTGGGCTTCTTCCTGGATCTGGGCCGCCTGCTGACGAACCGCCTCGACCTGCGCGCCGAGTTCGCGATTGCGGGCTTCGTACTCGCTGAGTTCCCGCTTGCCGCGCTTCACTTCCGCATCCAATTCCGCGCTGCGTTTTTCTTCCTGCGCGAGAAGACGCTGGAAGTTGAGACTGCGCGCCTTCTCCGCCTCATATTTCTCCGACATGACACATCCGCTCAAACCCAGGCTGCCCACTATCAGCAGGCCGATGGGAACTACGACCCTGCGTCTCATCTGTCCCTGTTGTCTCATCATGTAGCTCCTTCGTTCACCTTCTCGACGGGAGGCACTCCTGCATGTCCCAGCGAAAATACGGTGGCGCGTGCGCTGCCGATTCGCAGCCTGATAAAGTGGGTAGAATACGGTCCAAGGCAGCGAAAGTCAAAGTGAAATGGGCAGGCACGGTGTTTGACCCTCTCCCCGCGCCTATGCTACCGTTCGAAGAGCATTTCATTCTTCCCATTCTAGCGAACCACCGGCACGAAAGACCATGGCATCAGGCGCACAACCGGCCTCGTCTCGAGTCATTTCCATCGACGGCGTCACGCTGCACCTGGCCCAACCCATGAGCACGGGGCAGGAATGGATCGGGAGTCGCGAGATCCTGAAGCAGCTGCTGGCCTGCTGGCTCGTCATCGACGAACGCGACCTGCCCCTCTCGCCTCGTATCACCGGTCAGCCCGGAATCGGAAAAACCACGCTGGCGATGGCCGGAGCGCGCGAGCGCAAACAGGATCTGTATGTGTTTCAGTGCACCGCGGACACACGGCCGGAAGATCTCTTGATCACGCCCGTCCTGGCGGAATCCGGCACGATCAGCTACCACGCCTCGCCGCTCGTCACCGCGGTCCTCACCGGCAGCATCTGCGTGCTGGACGAGGGCAACCGGATGAACGAAAAAAGCTGGGCCTCGCTGGCTCCGCTATTGGATCACCGGCGCTGTGTGGAATCGATCATCGCAGGGATTCTGATCAAGGCCCATGCGGACTTCCGCTGCTGCGTGACGATGAACGAAGACGCCTCAACCTATGAGGTGCCCGATTACATCCTGTCCCGCCTGCAACCGACGCTGGGCATGGGATTTCCGGCGCGGGAAGACGAACTGGCGATCCTCCGCTATCACCTTCCCTTCGCGCCGGCGGAGATGCTGGCGCTGACCGTGGAGTTTCTTCAGGAAGCGCATCAACTCAGCCTCGAATACTCCGTGCGCGACGGCATCCATCTGTTGCAATACGCGTTGAAACGGCGCGCGCAGGACCCGACCGATCCGCTGTCGGTCGACGCGGCATGGCGTGAATCCCTCATCAAGGTGCTCGGCGAGGAAGCCCTCGACCTGCCGATGCAATCACGCCGTCGAAAACGCGCCCTGGGCGATCAGGCCCTGCCGCAAGGACTCGGAGATTTCTTCTTTGGAAGTGATGATCCTCTACATCCCGGCCGATAATGGCAGCACCATCTTCCACTTCCGACGACGTCTTCCGCCTCTCGCCCCGCATCGAACTGTTCCCGGTCCTTCACGGCAGCGGTGATGTGGCTCAGGAAGTGCGCGACCGGCTGACCGATCGCCGCTATGACTGCCTGGCCGTCCCCCTGCCGCCATTGTTCGAACATCCGCTCGAAGAAGCGGTCGTCGACCTGCCGACCATCAGCGTGATTGTTCAGCAGGAGCCTGACTCAGAAACCGGCGCCACGGTTAACTACGTGCCAGTCGATCCCTGCCAAGCCGTCGTGATGGGGATTCGCGTCGCGATCGGGGAAGGTATCTATCGTGCCTATATCGATCGGGAAACGGCGGTGGTCGAACCAATTCCCTTCGTGTCGCCCGACGCCTACGCCCTCAAGCGCCTCCCCTATGCCGCCTTCGCTGCGGCCATGGTGCCCACGCTCGCGCCGCCTCCGGAGGGGTCACAACAGCAGGCCCGCATCGCCTGGATGGCCTTTCAGCTCCATCAATTGGAATTGGAATATGAGCGCATCCTGTGCCTCTGCCACCTCGCCGACTGGCCCTGGATTCGCCAGGCGTACCAGCAGCGGGCCGACTACCACGAACCGGACGCCGACATGCGCCGCCCCGAGCAATACCTCGTTGATCCGGCATCGCTGTATTTCGTGTTGGGCGAGCTGCCGTTTCTCACGGAACTGTATGAACGCCGCCGCGCGACCGTCCACTCGGACCGTCATCTATCGATCGACGGCATCAAAGAACTGTTGCTCGAAACCCGGGCGCGCTGGCAAACCGCGCATGATGAGGAGGGACGTACCGTGCCCAATTGGGTCACGCCGCAACTGCTGCAGCTCTACCTGCAATACGTGCGAAACCATGCGCTGCTCGACCGCCGCCTTACGCCGGACCTGTACACGCTGGTGCTCGCCGCCAAACAAATGGCCGGCGACGATTTTGCGATCCGCCTCCTCGAAACGGCCAAGAGTTACGCCTATCAGGAGATCGAGGGCAAACACCTCCCACAGCTCTCCGCCGGACTGGGCCAATTCGCCTTGCCGGATGAACAGATCGTTCGCGCCACGAACCGGCTCCAGGGCGCACCGGTCACCTGGCGTTCGCTGTCGCTCCGTCCCCGTCCGCCGCGCAGGACGAGCCAGCGATGGTCGTACCTGTGGAATCCGCACCGGCAATGTTCCTGGCCGCCGGAAGACTCGAAGATCGAAAGTTTTCACACGCACGTCCGTGACCAGGCCAAAGCCATCATCGGCGCAGACCTGGCCAGGAGCGAAAAGTTTACGACCTCGATGAAAGACGGCATCGACATCCGGGAAAGCCTGCGTCACTGGCACCAACGTGCCAGGCCGGGGCGCCCGAAACGGCTGGAGCTCTACGTCAAAGAAATCCCTCCGGCACGCGGGAATGTTGATACGGTGATTTTTCTCTTCGATACGCCGGCCGACCCCGACCAGTACAGCTGGCAGGCCACCTGGTACGCCGAACATGCGCAGGAATCCACACTCTGCTTTTATGCCACGCCGTTCCTGAACAACATGATCGCTCCCGGCATCGGGCAATCGCTTTACGGCGGCGCGTTGTTCATCTTTCCACCGCGCCCGATTCCCGACATCTGGACCGATGAGGCGCTGGGATTTGCCACCACGCTCGAAGAACGGTTGATTGCCGCCGGAGCCGCCCATTCGCATGAGACGCACGTAGCCCTGGTGACACCGGTGCCTCCCAAGGCACGGTGGCGGCAGATCGCCTCACGATCGGGGCGGCGACTGGTGCCCATTCCCTTGAGTCGCTTTTCGGGACAGTTGATCGACCGGTTACGGCGGTTCCATGTGTTGAACGGGCAGGATATCCGCAGCTTCGCCGCGCAGTTCATTCGTGAGTAATCCACCCATGGCCCACCAGAGCATCGAACAACGGATCGCGGCGCTCCGCCGGCAGATCCGGCATCACGACCACCTCTATTACACGAAGGATCGTCCGAAGATTTCGGATGCGGAGTATGACCGGCTCTTTCGCGAACTCGTCGATCTGGAAACCGCGCATCCCGATCTGATCACCGGAGACTCGCCCACTCAACGTGTCGGGGCGGCGCCGCTGAGCGAGCTCACCAAGGTGTCGCACGAAAAACCGATGCTCAGCCTGGATTCGATTGTCGATCGGGAGGATGTCCGCGCGTTTGATCAGCGCATGAAACGCGAACTGGAAACAGAACAGCCCGTCTACACTGCGGAACCGAAGTTCGACGGCCTTTCGGTGGAACTGGTCTACGATCAGGGCCGCTTTGCGCGCGGCGCGACGCGTGGAGACGGCATGATCGGGGAGGATGTCACGGTCAATCTCCGCACGATCCGCTCGCTGCCCTTGCAGCTCCATGCCGAGGCCAATCCCCCCGTGCACCTGGTGGTCCGGGGCGAAGTCTATATGCGGCTGGATGAGTTTCAGTCTCTCAATCGGCGGATGACGGAGCGCGGGGAAGAGGGCTTTGCCAATCCGCGCAACGCAGCGGCCGGATCATTGCGGCAATTGGACAGTCGCATCACCGCCTCCCGTCCCTTGACCGTCACCTGTTATGACATCATGGCTCTTGCCGGTCCCATCCCCCCTACACATTGGGACGAGTTGGAAGCGCTCGCCGCCTGGGGTTTGCCCGTTCCGGAGCATCGGCAGCGTTGCCGGTCCATCGATGAGGTGCTCACGTTCCACCAGACGACTGACGCGATGCGGGACGACCTTCCGTTTGAGATCGACGGCGTCGTAGTCAAACTCGATCGCCGTGATTGGCAGGATCAACTGGGCAGCAAGTCGCGCAGCCCCCGTTGGGCCATTGCCTACAAGTTTGCCCCACGAAAGGAAATTACGGTCGTTCAGGATATCGCGGTCTCGGTCGGCCGGACCGGCACGTTGACACCGTTGGCGCTGCTCAAACCGGTCGAGGTCGGCGGAGTCACCATCAGCCGCGCGACCCTGCACAATGCCGACGAAGTCGCACGGAAAGATGTACGCGTTGGCGATACGGTCAAGGTGGAGCGGGCCGGCGATGTGATTCCGGCAATCGCCGAACGGGTTCCCGTCCCGGGTGAGGAGCGGCAGGCGCCGTTTGTGATGCCCGACCATTGTCCCGTCTGCGGTTCGGCTGTGGCACGCGAAGGCGCTTACTTCTACTGCACGGGACAGACCGTCTGTGTGGCGCAATTAAAAGGCGCCATCGAGCACTTTGCCTCGAAGAGCGCGTTGAATATCGACGGCTTGGGAAAAAAGACGGTCGCCCAGCTCGTCGATGCGGGAATGGTCAAGGACCTCGCGGATCTGTACAGCCTGACAAAAGACCACCTGTTGACGCTGGAGGGCTTCGCCGACCGGTCGGCCAGCCTGCTCATGGACTCCATCGAACGAAGCAAGGCTGTCTCACTGGAGCGGCTGTTGATGGGGTTGGGCATCCGCCAGGTGGGGCAACATATCGCACGCGTCCTGGCAAAACATTTCGGCACCCTGTCCCGAGTGATGGAAGCGACGCAGGACGAGTTGTTGCAGGTGCGGGAAATCGGTCCGGAGATTTCGGACAGCCTGACCTCGTTCTTCAGGGAAGCGCGGAATCGGGAAGTGATCGAGCGCCTCGTGGCCAGAGGGGTGACGGTCGCGGCACCGGCGGTTGAGAGCGGTTCCGGCGGTCAAACCCTCGCCGGCAAAACATTTGTCTTTACCGGAGGCCTGGCTTCCTACAGCCGTGATCAGGCCAAAGAACTGGTCGAACGGCAGGGAGGACAGGTGTCGTCGAGTGTGAGCAAGAAAACGGCGTATGTAGTGGCGGGATCGGAGCCAGGATCGAAACTCGATCAGGCGCAGAAGCTCGGCGTAAAGATTCTGACGGAAGCAGAGTTTACCGCTCTGGTGACGCCTGGGTGACAGGCACATGCTCATCGACTCGGTGATCGGGCAGCGCGGGATGTTTGTCTTCCTTGTAGATTTGCACGCTTTTGATCACCCGCGGGTCCGCCTCATGAATCACGAGACGGCAGTTGGCGATATGCACTTCCTCGCCCACCTTTGGAATCCGGCCGAGCTCGTGTTGCACCAGGCCGCTGATCGTGACGGCATCGTCGCCTAACTCCACTTTCAAGAAGTCGTTGACCTTGCGGACTTCGGTGCGGCCGTGCACCAGGATCTGGTTCTTGCCGATACGCTTGATCAGTTCCTCGGTGATGTCCGTTTCATCGACGATTTCCCCGACCACTTCTTCCAGCAGATCTTCCAACGTCACCAGCCCCATGACGCCGCCGAATTCGTTCACGACGATCGCCATGTGGCGTTTGTCCAGCTGGAACTGTTTCATCAAATCGTCGGCCGATTTCGTGTGGGGTATAAACAAAGCCGGCTGCGCGATGTCACGCAGCTTCATTTCGGTATGGCCCTGGGCCAGCGCGGTCAGCGCCTTCGTCTTGTAGAGGATGCCGATAATGTTATCCAGCGTGCCTTCGTACAGGGGAATGCGGGAGTACTTCGACTTGAACAACAACTCCTTCGCCTCGCGCAGGTATTGATTGCAGTCGAGCGAGAACATGTAAATGCGCGGGGTCATGCAGTCTTCCGCCGTGATGTCCTTCAGCTGGAAGACGTTCTTGATCATCTTCACTTCCTGGTCTTCGATCGCGCCGCTCTTGCTGCTCTGATCCAACATGATCTTGAGCTCTTCTTCCGTGACGAAAGGCACATTGAGGCCCTTGCCGCCGGTGAGTTTATAAATCAGCGGCACGACGAAGAACATGATCGGCGTGAGCACCTGCTGAGCCGCATAGGCTGGATAGGCCATGTTCAGCACGACGGGAACAGAATATTTCGCCGCGAGCGTTTTGGGCACGAGATCGGCGAATACCAGGAGGACAAAGGTGAGAATACCGACCAGCACCGCAAAGGCCTCGCCGAGGACCCCTTCAAGCCCCTGCCCGCCGAACCGGTTCAAGGCAATGATCGTGGCCAGCGAGGCGGTCGCCGTATCGACCAGGCGGTCGCCCACTAGAATGGTCAGCAGGAGCCGTTGCGGATCGGTGCGCAGGTGGAGCGCCATCTCCGCTCGCTTGCTGCCCGTATCGGCCAAGGCGCGGAGTTTCGTGTCGTTGACGGAATAGAAGCCTACTTCGACGACGGAGATGACCGCCGACAACAGAATAAGGAAGATCAATACGATAATGTCCATACGACCTATCGACGTTAAAGGTACGGAACAACGATGTCAGGGTAAAAAATAGATGCTTGGATCAGTTCGAAGCCCAGGGTCCGAACTGCAAGACTCGCCCGATGTCGTGAGAAGACGACGAAGAAAGGTCCTCTCGGGTCACCATCATCCATTACCTATTACACTTAGCATAGGCCGAGAGTCGCATCAAGCCTTGAGCGGAATTCCTGCCGCGCGGAAATGCGTTACGCCATCGACCGCATAACGTGATGACCCGCCACCAGGCTCATGGATTTCCCGTAGCCGGCGACTCGCTGTCGTCCCGCACAATGAACGGGTCGGTATCGAGGGCTCGTTTCAAATGAGCCGCTGCCCGCTCTGCTTCGGCTTCCGAGCGAAACTGGCCAGCGTACACGCGATAGCGGCGCCCGTCCGGCAGCTCGACGGCGACAGCCCGGGAACCCGGATAGGCATTGCGTAGCCGTTGCACCAGAGCTTGCGCGTTAGACGGATCGGCAAAGGAGCCGACCTGCACGCGCAGCACGCCCATATCTCCCGCTCTCCCCTGATAGCTGATGACACGCAGTTCGATGTCGTCCGTCCCGCGGCCCACCATACCCACCGCCTGGGCGCCTGCCAGGGAAAGGTCCAGAATTCTTCCGCGCGCAAACGGCCCGCGATCATTGATGCGCACCGTCACCTGCCGTCCCGTCGTCAACGACCGCACCACGGCAACAGAACCCAGCGGCAGCGTGCGATGCGCCGCCGTGAGTTTGTGCATGTCGTAGATTTCGCCGTTGGCCGTACGGTTACCATGAAAACCGGGGCCGTACCAGGACGCGCTTCCCCTCTCCACGAATCCCAAGGGATAACCCGGATAGGAAGGACGAGCCGGAGTCCAGCCGGAACAGCCGTTGACCGAGATAATGAGGAGGAGAACACAGAGGGAGAGAAGAAGACGCGAGGTGTCTGTCCTCTTCTCCCCCATCATGAGGCGGATTAGAATTCGTCGAGTGAATGGGTGCGCAGCACCCCGAGGGCTTTGGTGGTATTCGAAACGGTCAATACGACAATGGCGCGTTTGCCTTCCCGCGACGGCGTGCAATACCCGCACTTCACATTGATGCGGGCTCTGGTCAGCGAATCGGCCACTTGTTTCAACGCGCCAGGCTTATTCTCCAGGCTTAAAATCAGAGCCGTCTCTTCGCGGAATTTGATCTTGGATTTTCTGAGCGCGATCCGCGCGGCATCGACATCGGCCACAATCAATCGCAGTTTTCCCGGCCCTGTCACTTCCGGCGCGGAAAAGGCCTTGATGTTAACCCCTGCGGCTCCCAGCACCGCCGCCACTGAGGCCAGCACACCGGGCTTGCTCTGTCCACTCACCACAAATTGCGTCGTTGTCGGCATCGGCTCCTCTCCCTCTGCTGAGTCAGTCCATCAGCCTCTATGAATCTGCTTGTACCCGTAGAGCCACTGAGCAGTCGTCCCGCCGATGTTTCTCACCGTATGGGACACACCGGCCGGAATGAGAATTTCTTCTCCCGGAGCAGGCTTGAGAGAGCGCCCCCCGAACTCCAGTTCCAACCGGCCCGCAACCAGCATGATCACCTCATCGGTCGCGTGGCGGTAATCCTCCCATACTTGCCCTGGCGGATCAACCCAAAGATCACAACTGAAGCCGCGGGCCAGCCATTCCTTCGCCACCGATTGTTGATCAACCGTCACCATCATCTCGCCTCATCGCGCTGTTAGGCCAACAAGGGCGAGTACATCGCGACGTACCCCGTAACACGTAGGCCTCTCCAGGAGGCAGATCACGCGCGACGAGGAGATTCGCCGCCTTGGTCAACCTTCCCCTTCCTCGCCCTCCGACGTCTTCGGATCGACAGTGGCCTGGTGCTGTGTCTTGCTCTCGCCTGCCAACTCTAATCGCCGGAGCTCCCGTGTCACCATGACCTTGTTGAACCGCTCGAGTTCGACATTGCGGGTCTTCAACGTAGCCTCCTCCTGCTTACGCTCCGTGATATCGCTGGCTGTGCCGAACCATTCAGCAATGTCACCCATCTGGTCGAACAGCGGCACGGCCCGGGAATAGGTCCAGCCGATCGTGCCATCCAGCCTGATGACCCGGTGCTCCAATTCGAAGGCCTGTTTGGATTGAATGGCTGAACCAATGGCCTCCCGCAGGCCTGCCTGATCGGCTTCGGGGATATAGGCATGCATCCAATCATGACGCGGCCGCTCGGTATTCTCGATAAACTCCTTGCCGATCAAGCTCTGCATCTCACTCCAATCGGCGCTCATTTTGTACACGATGTCTGAAGTCACGCTCACAAGGGCGCGATACCGCGATTCCGAGTGCTGAAGCGCGGCCTGAACCCGAGCTCGTTCTTCCGTTTCCCGGTGGCGAGAAATGATGATGGCCGCGGCATGCGTCACCGTGGCAGCTAACTCCATCATACGCAAGGACGGTTCACGCGGCTCGTTGAAGTACCAGGCCAGCGTGCCAAGAATCGGCCCTCCGGCTGTTCGCACCGGAAAGGACCAACAGCCGCGGTAGTTGAACTGGCGGGCCAACCAGAGCCAAGACTGCCAACGGGAATCCTGTTCGACATCGGGCGTGATGACTGGCTCGCCTCTCTGGACGGCGAGCCCGCAGGCCAAGGAGTCCGTGCCGATTTTGAACCCGTCCACGCACCGGGCATAGGCATCGGACATGCCGGTAATATGGTGCAGGGTCGTGCCGTCGCGATTCGTCAGGTAAAAGGCAGCCCTCGCTGTGCCGTTCGACTGCTCGACGACAGTGCGTATCAGGACATCCAAAGACGCCTTCAAGGGCGCGCCACTCATGGCCGCTTGAAACGCTTCCTTTTGTCCGGCCAAACAGGACTCGCTTTCGCGGAGCTGATCTGCGGCATGTTTGCGATCGGTAATGTCGAGGAACGTCACCACGACGCCGGCGGTCTCGAGGTCGATCGTTCGATAGGGCATCAGCCGCGTGAGGAACCATCGTTCATCCCGGGTGGAGACTTCCCGCTCGATATGGACCCCCTCAGTAAGGACGGCCCGCAGATCCGATTCGAACCGGTCGTACTGGAGATCGTGCCGAAGGTCGGCCAGGGGCCGTCCCAAATCGCTCGGAATGAGCCGGAACAGTCTGGTCACGGCCGACGTATACCGCATGATCTTGAGATGCCGGTCCAGAAAGATCATCCCCAAGTCTGTGGCGTCAATGAAGTTTTTTAAATCGCTGTTTGCCCGCGTCAGCTCATCGATGCTGAGGCCGAGCTGCTGAGTGAGGACCGTCAGTTCTTCGTTGATGCACTGGAGTTCCTGGCGGTTGATATCCAGTTCCTCTGTCGCCGCGCGCAGCTCCTGATTGATGACGAACAGTTCCTGATTGCTCGCGCGCAAATCGGCAGGGCTGAGTTCCTCCGTATCTCTGCTCCCCCTGTCATTCACGTCCAGTGGCCACGACTCCGTTGGCAGGACTATCGCAGCGGCAGACACACTCGTGTCTCCCGGAGAGGCTGTCCTCAGTTCCGCGCATCGTGCCAATAATCCGTTGGCCGACGGCAGGCAGGGAGCCGTCGCCCCTCCGGAGAGACGGCGATACAGTTTGTGCGCCCCGTCCAGCGGAGAAAAGAACGGTTCCTCCGCTCTATCGGCCATGCCAAGGAACAACAACCCTCCCGGCCGAAGTGAAAAATGCAGCGTACGGAGTAACTCCCGTTGAGCCTCGCTGGTGAGGTAAATCAGCAGATTCCGGCAGGACACGAGGTCCATATGGGCGAAGGGCGCATCCTTCAAAACATCGTGGCGGGCAAACAGCACCGGTTCCCGCAGTTCGCGTCGCACGCGATAGCCTGCCTTTTCCTTCGCAAAAAACCGTTCCAGTCGTTCCGGAGACAGATGTTCCCGAATGGCGTCAGGATAGAGGCCGCTCCGGGCAACGAGGAGAGGTTCTGCCTCCAGGTCCGAGCCAAAAATTTGAATCGCGGGCGGGCTGTCCGATCGACCTGCGCATTCGATCAGCAACATGGCAAGGGAAAAGACCTCTTCACCTGTCGCGCAGCCCGGCACCCAGACCCTGATGACGTCATGCGGTCCCTTGTTACGGAACAGTTCGGGTATGGTCCTGGCCAGGGCGTCAAAATGGTCCGGGTCGCGGAAAAATTCCGTGACGGATACCAGAAAGTCCCGCGCGAGCCTCTTGGTTTCTTCCGGGCTCTCGCGGAGCAGGGACAAGTAGGCGTCAGGACTGTCGGCTCCGGCTAATTCCAGCCGGTGCTCAAGCCGACGCCTGAGGGTTGAACGTCGATAACCGGTATAGTCATGACCGGTTCGTTCCCGAATGACCTCCAGGGACGTTTCGAGCACTCTGGCCAACTCGGCACTTTCGGAGTTGCCCGGTGGATCATCGAGCGCAAACGGAAGCGCCCCTCGACTACGAGCCGGATCTCCCAACCGTTCCATCAACCGGTGCGGCATGTCTGCGGCACGCAGCACGGCATCCACCTTGCCCGTCGCGATGGCACATTGTGGCATCGTGGGATAGACCGCCGTCGCGGGATCCTGGACCATCGTCACGCCTCCTTGGGCCTTGACGTATTGGATCCCCGCGGAGCCATCGCCATCTGCACCGGACAATATAATCGCGGCAGAACGAGAACCGTACGTTTCGGCCATGGATCGAAGAAAGACGTCGATCGTCAGTTGACGCAGAGCGGTGCTGCTATGGGCTCCCAAATGGAGGTGGCCATCGTCGCAGGTCAGATATCGGCCGGGAGGAATCACATAGACATGGTCGGGCCGCACCGGTTGCAGGTGGCGCGCTGGGAACACGCCGAGCTTCGTCCAATGCTGCAACAGTTCCGGCAAGGAGCTCGGACTGGTCGGCGACAGATGGAGCACGACGACAAACGCGAATCCCGTTGATGGGGGTAGGGCGTGGAAGAATTCCTGCAACGCTTGCAGGCTACCCGCCGATCCACCGATAGCCACCAAAGGACAATGCCCCCCGTTACAGGTCCCATCGACGGGGGCGGAAGGGAAATCCATGCCCGCAGTCGGCATGAGCGTGCCGGGATCGAGCGAGTCTCTATGGGCCCTGTCATCAGGCATGACCTGGTTTCCAGCCGATCGGCATTATCGTGGCTCTGCGGCAGTATATCCTAGATACGACCTCACCGCCTAAGCCAAGGGTTCCCCCCAGTAGAGCAGCAGACCATTTGAGATAGGATATTCCTTCTAGGCTCCTCACCGTATCGTACACGAGCATGAAGACGGCCAACAAATCATCACTGGCAGCCTATTCCTGCCCCGATTGCATCGGCGTGCTCAAAGTTGAGGTTGAGAAGGCCACCGGCCGCCGCCGGAGTTATGTCTGTCAGGTCGGCCATCGCTATTCGACGCAGAGTCTTTTGCTGGCTAAGGAAAAGGAACTCGAAAAGGCATTGTGGGCCGCCGCAGTGCTGCTCATGCATACCGCCACCGCGCATGAGCAATTGTTAGAGGAACAGCAATGGTCCCGTGAGGCGCGGGGGAAGCATCGCCGGCGAATCCGCGAAGCCACCCAGCAATTTCGCGCGCTGGTGCGCATGATCGAGCGTACCCATGGGGCACAATAGACCACCCCGTCCTCGGTCTTCCTCTGTCAATGGCGTGCGCCGCCCTGTTCCATCGCGCCTGCTGATCAATGAACAAAAGATCGTCCGCGATGTCATCGTGATCGGCGCCTCCGCCGGGGGCATCGATGTCTTGATCCGCGTGCTCGCCCAATTGCCCGCAGACCTTCCTGCGCTCGTGTTGATCGTCGTGCACCGCCCTCCCGCGCAAAGCGAATTGGCGCACGTCCTGGGGCGGAAGGCCCGGATCAAGGTTCTGGAGGCATCGCAGCGTCTCAAGCTCCTTCGCGGCCGTGTCTATCTCGCGCCGCCGGACCACCATCTGGAATTGACGGCGGATCGGCTGGTGATCCGTCGCAGTCCGAAGGAACATAGCTCAAGGCCGGCCATCGATCCCCTCTTTCGCTCCGCGGCGCAGGCGTTCGGATCACGAGTCGTTGGCATCTTATTAAGCGGCGGTGGCGACGACGGCGTGAACGGTCTGATTCTGATCAAGCACAATGGTGGTATTTCGCTGACCCAAGACCCGGCGGACGCTCAAATCCCCTTCTTGCCCCTGAATGCCGTGCGATACGACCATCCCCAATGCCTGCTACAGACGGACGCCATCGCTCCGGCCTTGATCGCGCTGGTCAACGGACGCGCCGTGGAATGCTGATGTCGAATTTCCCGGTTGTGCCTCGCAACCGAACTCCTTACAATGCGGTCTTGGTTTAAGCCCGGTTCTTTATCAGGTCCTCGTCCATGGCACCGAAACGGCCACCATCACCTTCCCGTGAAAAAAAGGCTGGTTCCGTTCGCTCCAAAGCGACCAGCACGAAAAGCCGCTCTGCGGTCACACGCCGTCCCCGGTTCATCGTTGGCATGGGCGGGTCCGCCGGTTCCCTCGAAGCCTTCGAACAATTTTTCAGCCAGATGCCCCCTGATCAAGGCATCGGCTTCGTCCTCGTGCCGCACCTCGACCCGACCCATAAGGGCATGATGCCGGAGCTGCTGCAACGGTGCACGCGTATGCCGGTCATCCAGGCGGAGGACCAGATGCATGTGGCCCCCAACCACATTTACATCATCCCCCCCAACAAGGACCTCTCAATTCTGCGAGGCGCGCTCTACCTGCATGAGCCGACCGCGCCTCGCGGCTGGCGGACTCCGATCGACTACTTCCTCCGACACCTCGCCGAGGATCAGGGAGAACGGGCCATCGCCGTCATCCTGTCAGGCATGGGGACCGACGGCACGCTGGGCCTCAAGGCCGTGAAAGAGCATCTGGGTCTCGCGATGGTCCAGGAAACGGCCAGCGCCAAGTTCAACAGCATGCCCAGGAATGCGATTGGAACGGGATTGGTCGATTACGTGGCCCCGGCTGAACAATTGCCGGTGAAGCTGCTGGCCTACATCACGCAATCGGCGAAACAACCCAAGGGACCGGCCCTCCCGCAAAGCACGATCACCGCCTCGCTCTCCAAGGTGCTCATCCTGTTGCGCAGCCATACAGGCCACGATTTCTCCTTCTACAAACGCAACACCCTGTACCGCCGTATCGAACGGCGGATGAACGTGAATCAGATCGCCAACATCGCCAAGTACGCCCAGTACCTGCGAGAACATCCTCAGGAAGTGGAGCTGCTGTTCAAGGAGTTGCTGATCGGGGTGACGAATTTTTTCCGTGACTCTCAGGCTTTTCAAGTGCTCAAGGACAAGGTCCTTCCCGAGTTATTAAAAGCCAAGGCCGGCAAGGGAGTGTTTCGCGTATGGGTCGCCGGCTGTTCATCGGGTGAGGAAGCCTATTCGCTGGCGATGATCATTCGGGAATGCCTGGACGACCTCCACCTCGAAGGCTCAGTGAAAGTCCAGATTTTTGCCACCGACATCGACAAGGACGCAGTGGATCGGGCCCGCCAGGGGCTGTATCCGCCCTCCATCATGCATGACGTACAGGGCGACCGGCTGCGCCGGTTTTTCCTGAAGGAAGACGGCATGTACCGGATCAATAAGCAGATCCGGGAAATGGTGATCTTCGCGCCGCAGAACGTCATCATGGATCCCCCCTTCACCAAACTGGATCTGCTCACCTGCCGCAATCTGCTGATCTACTTCACGGCGGAATTGCAAAAGAAGGTGATTCCCCTCTTCCATTACAGTTTGAGTCCCGGCGGGGTCTTGTTCCTCGGCTCTTCGGAAACCATCGGATCCTATTCCGATCTGTTCGCCACCCTGGACAATAAATGGAAAATTTTCCGGCGCCGTGAAACGAACGGCTTGACCAGGCCTACCGTGGATATCCCGGCCGGGCCGCCCGTGCTTGAACCGGCCTCCTCATCCACGCAACCCCGCAAGACGGACAACGCCTCGTTTCCCGAAACGTTCCGTCAGGTGTTGATAGACCGGTTCGCTCCTGCGGCCGTGTTGGTCAATGAAGCGGGAGACATCCTGTACATCCACGGCAAAACCGGCCGCTATCTGGAACCGGCCGCCGGGGAAGCGACGATGAATATTTTTGCGATGGCGCGGGAAGGCATCAGGCTCGAGCTGGCCTCGCTCATCCGGCGCGCCCTCATGCAGCGGCGCGAAGTCGTCACGGCGGGGCTGCGGGTGCAAACCAACGGCGACACCCACATGATCAATATCTCCGTCCGGCCCCTCAGCGGATATGCCGGCATGCAGGGGCTCGCACTGGTGGCCTTTGAACCGGCGCAGATCGGCGCTTCTACCGACGCCGACCGGAGCCGCGGACGGGGAACCGCCAAGCCGCTTCGCGCGATCAAACAGATGGAAAGCGAGATCAAGCACCTCAAGCAGCAACTGCAGATGAGCGTCGAGCAGATGGAAACGTCTCAGGAAGAATTCAAATCGGCGCATGAGGAGCTGCAGTCCACCAATGAAGAGCTGCAAAGCACGAATGAAGAGCTGACGACCTCCAAGGAAGAACTCCAGTCGCTGAACGAGGAGTTGGTGACGGTCAATTCGGAACTGCAGCAGAAGATCGACGATCTCTCGCAGACTAACAGCGACATGAAGAACCTGTTCAACAGCACGGACATCGCGACGATCTTCCTGGATCAAGGCTTGAACATCAAACGCTTTACGCCGCAGGCCGCTAAGATCGTCAATCTGATCACGACGGACGTGGGTCGCCCGCTGAGCGACATTGCCACAAATTTGAAACAGGATACGCTGGTCGATGATGTGCGGGATGTCCTGGAAACCCTGGTGCCGCGCGAACGCCATGTCGAAGCCAAGGGAGGAGATTGGTTCCTCCTGCGCATCATTCCCTACCGCACCCTCGACAACGTCATCGACGGGGCGGTGCTGACCTTCACCGACATCACGGCGCTCAAGAAGCTGGAGCAGTCCCTGCTCGACACCGAATCCAACGTCGCCGTGATTCTGGCCGATCTTCCTTTCATGGTCGTGGCGTTCGATCAGCAGGATACCGTCGTGGCCTGGAACAAGGAATGTGAGCGGGTCACAGGCTATCGCGCGGAAGATATCATCGGCAAGCCGGATGCCTTCCGGCACCTCTTCCCGGACCAGGCGACGCTCACCCCGTCCGATCCTCCAACAAAGTCCATTTCTCTGATCGCGAAGGACGGCACCGTCAAACCGGTTCGTTGGACCGCCATCGCCGGGAAGATACCCGTCAACAGCTGGGACCACTGGGCTATTGCCATCGAAGAGACTGGGGCGGCCGCCCCGGACCAGGCCGAACCAAACTCGGGGACTTGAGCACCTCATCGTCTGTACTGAGAAGAGGACACCATGCCGACACCGGGAGCTGAAATTGAACGTCTGCGCCGGAAAGCGGAACTCTGTTTACGCGACGGCCAACAGGTCGCGCCCTTCAATCCATCCGCCATCGAGACCGTCCGGCTCGTGC
This sequence comes from Nitrospira sp., assembly GCA_049840695.1. GTDB lineage: Bacteria > Nitrospirota > Nitrospiria > Nitrospirales > Nitrospiraceae > Nitrospira_A. Next base: position 40,154 of record JASGJV010000009.1, on the reverse strand, counting down.
ACGAACTCGAAGTCCACCAGGTAGAACTTCAACTTCAGTGTGATGAACTCCGGCAAGCGCATCTGGAATTGCAGGAAAGCCGGAACCGCTATGTGGAGCTCTATGAGTCTATTCCCATCGGATATTTTTCGCTGACCCCGCATGGAGCCATTTGCGACGTCAATCCGGTCGGAGCCGCGATGCTGCATCAACCCATGAACCGGTTGATCGGCCGGCGGTTCCATCTATTCCTCCCGGTCGCGCAACGCCGCCGGTTCATCGAATTTTGCAAACAAGTCTGTTACGAACGAAGACGTGTGAGCTGCGAAGTGGATGTCGGCGATGCCTCCGATGAGCAACCGAGAGCGTTGATGAATGTATTGCTCGAAGGCAGCCCCGCGCAGGGACACAAAGACATCCTGCGACTCGCCGTGATCGACATTACCACACGCAAAGAGGTTGAGCAGCAGCTGAAGCAACAGGAGGACGAGCTTCGCACGAGCCGGGAAAAACTTCAGGACCTGAATGCGCAGTTGCTCAACATCCAGGACGAGGAGCGCAGGGCCATCGCCAGGGAGCTCCACGACAACTGCTGTCAGCAACTGGCCATGATGATGTTCTCCGTCAATTCCATCGAACGCTGCTGCGAGGAACCGCTCACGCACAAGGTCCGGATGCTCAACGAACAGATCAAGCGGACGCTGGAATCAGTGCGGCACATCGCCTATGGCTTGCATCCCGCGATGTGGGACACGACCGGCATCGAAGAGGCGATGCGGAGTTACCTGACGGACTTCATTGAGGTGACGGAACTGCCGGTAGACTTTCACGCGATCAATGTCCCGACCCGCGTTCCGGAAGTCATTTCAACCTGCCTCTTCCGCACGTTGCAGGAAGTGCTGCACAACGTCGTGAAATATGCCGAGGCGTCGCGCGTCGAGGTGCGGCTCATCAAGAGCGAGGACACCTTGTCCCTCTACGTCACGGACCACGGGCGCGGCTTTCAGGTGAAAAGCATGAAACAGTCGCCGAGAGGATTGGGACTCGTGAGCCTCAAGGAGCGCGCGCAATTGCTGAACGGGACGTTGTACGTCACCAGTCAAATCGGTGTCGGCACCATGGTGCACGTGAGCCTTCCACTCGCCACGGACCATCGTCATCACAATTAGTTGATGGCCCCGTAGATCCTCGCCATTCGATCACGAGCCTGTTCACTTGCCACCATGCCCTTGCACGACAGGGATGCGGCTTTTTTGATGCCCCCAGCGTCCCCTGCACGATGACAAGTCCCCGCCGGTCCGTTGGAAATACCAGCATTCCTCCGCAAGACGGCTTTTACTCGTGGTCTCGTAAGTCCATGAAATAAGATAAAAATGTTACAGCAGAAGTTGCCGCAAGGACCCTAGGAGCCTTACTGGAAAAATGGCCGCAATGTCAGAGCCTGTCCGTCGTAAAATCTTGACAAGAAGTTCCCCCCCCGATGGCAGTAATTTTTAAACTGAGTTGTGTAAGCTCACGCCACAGGTTTCAGCAATGAACCACATGTGGGGGCGTCCATTGCAGACACCATCCGATCTGAATCTCTTGATCGACGGGCTTTCCGAGACGGTCACGCGGGCCGACATCGTTTCGTTGTTTTCGTCCTGTGGGAGGGTCACGGCGGCGGAGATCGTGATTGATGCGGACGGCATGCCTCTGGGGGTCGCGCGCGTCACCATGTTGACGAAAGAGGAAGCGGGGTTCGCGATCCACACGTTCCACCGATGCCAATTCAGAGGGCGCACACTCCTGGTGTTCGAAGATGCCACGAAGAATCAGCGGGAGGATGTATGGAACAATCGCCTGTTGAAACGGCTCTGACGGATAAGGAGGCTGCCCCCGCAACGCAATGTCCTCAGTGCGCGTCACGGCGGTTATTCTGGTGGACGAATCCCAAAGGGCACACGGTCACCTGGTTCTGCCCTGACTGCCGCGCGATCAAGACGCGCCCGTTATCTACCTCGAACCGGGACGCCTCCCGCTCGAAGGCGCGATGAGTGATCTTTTGATGAGGATGCTGCGGGGCTGGTTGGGATAGGCGGAGTCCCGTCAAATGAGCGCATGTTCGAGCGCATAACGCGTCAGCTCGGCGTTCGTCTTCAGCCGGAGTTTTTGAAGAATGCGGGTCCGGTAGGTGCTGACGGTATTGGCGCTGACACACAACGTGAGGGCAATCTGCTTGAGCGACTCACCCCTCGCCACCATCGTGAGAATCTGAAATTCCCTATTGGACAGGGCATCGTGCAGTTGACCGGAATCCTTGGCCCGCATGCGATCGATCAGGCATCGCGCCACAGCCGGGTTGACGAATTCCTGTCCCGCCAGGAGCGACCGCATAGCGGCGACGAGTTCATCCAACCCCGTCGATTTGTTCAGATACCCGCTGGCCCCGCTCCTGATCATCCGGACGGCATAACTTTCTTCTGAATGCATACTGTACACAAGGACAGGCGTCGCGGGATGCAAGGTGCGGATGTGTTCCAGCAGATCGGTCCCGGACTTCCCCGGCATCGTCACATCCATGATGAACGCATCCCATTTCCCCTGGGATGCGAGCGTCACCATTTCCCAGCCTGTTTTGGCCTCCTGCACCTCGAGGGGCGCAAAATGCTCTTGCAGGACATCCTTCGTCCCTCGACGAAAGACGGCGTGATCGTCCCCGATCAGAATTCTCAACATAGGCGCGACCCTGTGTTGCGACTCATGTTCACGATGGCCGCACGTCAGTGACCTACCTGCTGTGATTACTTTACCGGAAAGGAATCACACAAAACGAGCGGTTATTTCGTAAGTGATCTCCAGGCAGAAATTGACCTGGCTCTTGATATCTCCATGACGTGATCTAGCAAGGGCAATGCCCGCTGGTGAAGCCTTTGGATCATCTCGACAAAGGGGAGGATTTTCAGCCCGACGCCTCGCGCATGCAGCCCCGCCCGTGGAGAGCCGCCACAGAAGCCTGGAGCCACTGTGGCAGAAGGCAGCAACATCCAAACAGGGATGGGGTCACCGGCCAGGATCGTGTACGAGGGGTACGCCTAGTGGCTTGTCGAGCCGGTCGAGGTGCATAGATGACGGCATGAGTTTCCACCATGTGATCGTGACGGCAGCCGCAAGACGCTGCCCTTCGGGTATGCTTCCCCGCTCCGCCATCCGACGCGGGAAGGGTCACGCTGAGTCCTTATGACGATCCTCCGTCAGGTCTCACCCCTCACGCTCCGCCTGCAAGTCGAACAGTCGCGGATTCTGCTCGTGGACGATCATCACGACAGCCTGTCCCTCCTCCAGCAAATACTAATCAAGGAAGGGTACGACATTACGACGGCGCTTGATGCACCGTCCGCGCTGGAAATGATTCGCCATCGCCCGCCGGATCTCATTGTCAGCGATATCAACATGCCGCATATGGGCGGATTGGAATTCCTGTCGGAGCTTCGGGCCCGGCAATTGGACATGCCCGTCATCCTCATGACCGCATTCGGCTCGTTGAAGACGGCGGTCGAGGGCATCAAGGCTGGAGCCTTCGACTATTTGAGCAAGCCGTTTGTCATCGATGAAGTGCGTCTGGTCACGCGACGGGCATTAGAACATAAGCTGCTCCTGCGGCGTCAGGGCGAAGGCCAAGAACCTCCGACGGATTGCCGGCTGGACAATCTGGTAGGTAGCAGCCCCGGGATGGTGAGCGTCTACAAGTCCATTGCCCGTGTCGCTCGGCGAGACAGCACCGTGCTGATCCAGGGAGAGAGCGGCACCGGCAAAGAGCTGATCGCGCGAGCCATCCATGACAACAGCTCGCGGAGTGCCGGTCCGTTCGTGACCGTTGACGGCACCGCCCTGGCCGAGACGCTGCTCGAGTCAGAACTGTTCGGCCATGAACGCGGCGCGTTCACCGGCGCCGTCGCGTCTAAAAAGGGACTGCTTGAACGGGCCCACCAGGGCACCTGCTTTCTGGACGAGGTGGCGGATCTGTCGCCTGCGCTCCAGGGCAAACTCCTCCGTATGATGCAGAATCATGAAATCCGCCGTGTGGGCGGCGCGGCTTCGATGACGATCGACATCCGCATCATCGCGGCCTCCAAAAAGCGCCTGGACTCCCTTGTCCAGGCCGGAACATTTCGCGAAGATCTTTTTTACCGGATGAACGTCGTCTCCATCGATATTCCCCCCTGCGTGAGCGCCCTGAGGATATCCCGCTGCTCGTGCACTTCTTCCTGCAGAAGTACGGGGCGTCCCGGGACAATCCGATCGTGGCCGTCACCCACGATGCGATGGAGTTGCTGCAGCGTTACTGGTGGCCGGGCAATGTGCGGGAATTGGAGCATGCGATCGAAAGCGCCGTTGCCCTCACTCCGCACACGGTCCTGTGCCCGGAGGATTTCCCGGACTGTATCAAGACTGGACCAGTGCCGACGGTGACGCAGCAGCAAGGATGGATGACGCTGGCCCATTTGGAACGCGAGCACATTATCCGTGTCTTAGAATCTCATGACCGGGATATCGGCCGCGCCTCGCTGGTCCTGGGCATCCATCGAAAAACGCTCCTTCGCAAGCTTCGCCATTACGGGATGGCAGCCCAGTATGGTCTGGTCTAGGCCTGCGCGGTATGGCGCTCATCCTGGACGAGCGCTTCCGCTTCCTCGCGATTCTTTCCAAGTGAGAGACCCCACAAACCTCGCGTCGAAATATCGTCCCGCAGATTTGTCGTAGACCTCCGGCTCGGCTCGCGACTTCTTGACAGCCGCGTCATCAGGCGACGACTCCGTTTCCAGTCATGGCCATCACCGCAGAGACAGTGGTCGGACACGCTGTCGTCTGGGCCGGACAGCCTGTCCTGGAACCCGGCCTTTGCCTGACTGCCATGGCAATTATACTGCGCGCTGCTTCGGTCCCATCCTCGCGATTCTTCACACCAGTACGAAACAAACGGGCACCACCGGACCAACGGCTCGGTCTTTGCACAATGCTCCCCGCATTCGTAATCCTCAGAACTAATCGAATCCGACACGAGGCAAGGATGAAAGACAACACGCGCGGCCTCAACAAACGCGGGCTTCCCGCGGTCCGCACCATCGCGGTGTTCCGGGCCTTGCAGCTAGGCGACCTGTTGTGTTCGGTGCCCGCCTTCCGTTCGTTGCGCGCAGCCTATCCAACAGCGCACATTGCGCTCATCGGGCTGCCTTGGGCCAAGACGTTCGTGTCGCGGTTTTCGGCCTATCTCGACGAATGGATCGCCTTCCCGGGATTTCCCGGCCTGCCCGAGAAAGATCCTGACTGCGGGGCATTGCCCGATTTCCTCAGAGCCATGCAGCGGCGGCAGGTTGATCTGCTGATCCAGATGCACGGTAACGGCACACTGATCAATCCACTCATCGCCTGCATGAAAGCACAGACCATGGCGGGATACACCTCCGCAGGCGCTTACTGTCCCGATTGGTCGTCTTTCATGCCCTACCCTGACCACCTCCCTGAGGTGCGCCGTCATCTGGCCTTGTTGGAATTCCTTGCTGTGCCGCGCCAGGGCGAAGACCTGGAGTTTCCGTTATGGGCACAGGATTTCACAGCCGCGGACAGGATCTTTTCGGCTTTCGGGTTGTCTCCTCAATCGTATGTCTGCCTCCATCCCGGCGGTCGAGGGACAGCCAGACGATGGCCGCCCGAGCGATTTGCCCTCGCCGCCGATCATTTGGCGGCTTTGGGATTGCGCATCGCCATCACCGGCACGCGGGACGAGCAGCCGATCGTCCAGGCCGTCCTGCGTCACATGAACGGTTCTGCCATTGATCTGAGCGGGCAGACCGATCTCGGCGCGATGGGAGCCTTGTTATCGCGATCCGCCGGTCTCGTGGCCAACGATACCGGCGTCTCGCACCTGGCAGCCGCCCTTCGCATTCCGAGCGTGATCCTGTCGGTCGGTTCCGATCCTCACCGTTGGAGTCCACTCGATCGAGCGCTTCATAGGGTTCTCGCCGGAGAACAGTTGACGACGGACTCAGCGCTGGAAGAAATCGACTGTCTGTTCTCCAGGGATCGGAGGGAGATCAGGCCGGTCATTCACGCCTCTCCTGTCGCTCACTCGCCATCGACGGATTGGTTAGGAAGGCGCCTATGAAACCCCTTCGCATTTTCACATGGCACGTCCACGGCAATTATCTCTACTACCTCACGCACTCCTCTCCGCATGAGTTCTATCTGCCCGTAGGACGAGAGACAGGCGGCTATGCCGGAGCCGCGCCCGGATTTCCCTGGCCCTCCCGCGTGAAAAATCTACCGGTGGATTTAATCCCATCCACGGAATTCGACCTCGTCCTGTATCAATCCCAGGCCCATTACCTTAAGGACCGGCAGGAGATCCTGTCGAAAGAACAACAGCAACTTCCGGCGATCTTTCTAGAGCACGATCCGCCCCAGGGGCATCCCACAGATACCCGCCACGTGGTGGATGACCCGGCCATGACCCTGGTGCACGTCACCTCCTTTAATCGACTGATGTGGGACAGCGGCAGAACGCCAACCGCGGTGATCGAGCATGGCGTCGTCGTGCCGGACGATCTGACCTATACAGGCGAACTGCAAAAAGGCCTGGTCGTCGTGAATGGCCTCCACCACCGGGGACGCAGGCTGGGCGCGGACATTTTCGAATCGGTTCGACGGCGCGTCCCGCTCGATCTCGTCGGAATGGAATCGGAGGTGATGGGCGGGCTGGGTGAAATCTCCCACGAAGAATTGCCGCGCCTCATGTGCCGGTATCGCTTTTTGTTTAATCCCATTCGTTATACGAGTCTCGGGCTCTCTGTCTGCGAAGCGATGACCCTGGGCCTGCCCATTGTGGGATTGGCGACGACGGAGATGGTCACGGCGGTAGAGAACGGGTATTCCGGCTATCTGGAAACCGATGTGGAGCGGCTGATCCCGCATATGGACCACTTGTTGAGCAGCCACGCGGATGCGCAACGCTTGAGCCGGGGTGCGAAATTGTCGGCGCGTCGATTCGCGATCCGTCGTTTCGCGAACGACTGGGATCAGCTTTTCAGGCGAGTGGCGGCGCACTGAGGGCGGCACAGCGCTGCCGCCCTGGCGTGATTAGGAAGACGAACCCTCATGAGGACATGGCAAGCACCAAGAGCCAGCCGCGGCGGGGTTGCTGTCCGGAAAGAGAACAGCATGATTCGGCAGATCGGATTAATCAGCGAGCATGCGTCCCCCTTGAGCCTCCTCGGCGGTGTGGATTGCGGCGGCCAGAACCTTTACGTCGGCCAGGTCGCGAAATCGCTTGCCGCGATGGGCTATGAAGTTGAACGTCTTCACAAGGCGCGACAGCGACATTCTGCCGGAAACCGCCGAATGGGTGAATGGTGTGCGGATCATCCACGTGCCGGCCGGGCCTCCGTCGTATGTCCGCAAAGAAGACATGCTGCCCTTCATGAAGCCCTTCACGGACTACATGCTCCGGTTCTGTCGCTGCCAACGCAAAGCGTACGACCTGTTCCACGCGAACTTTTGGATGTCCGGACTCGTCGCCGCCGAACTGAAAAAAACCCTGGGAACGCCGTTCGTCATCACCTTCCATGCCCTGGGCCGTGTGCGGCGGCAATTCCAGCGCCAGGCCGACGAGTTTCCCGACGCCCGTTTTGAGATCGAAGATCGCCTCGTCGCCGAAGCCGATCACATCATCGCCGAGGCGCCACAGGACGAGGAAGATCTCATACGGTTGTACAATGCGGATCCCGCCAACATCAGCGTGGTGCCCTGCGGCTTTGATCCCGGTGAATTGTGGCCCATCAGCAAAACGCTGGCCCGTATTTCCCTGGGCCTCCCGCCGGAGGAGCGCGTGGTGCTTCACCTGGGCCGACTCGTGCCCCGCAAGGGCACGGAGACGGTGATCCGCGCCTTCGGGCGCTTGAACCACGAGCATGGCATCACCGCCCGTCTGCTCATCGTGGGCGGCGATAGCGACGATCCCGACCCTGAGCTGACTCCGGAAATCGGTCGCCTCATACAGATCGCGCTGGAAGAACGGGTCGCCGAGCGCGTGACCTTCGTCGGCCGCCGGGGACGGGAGCAGCTGAAATACTACTACAGCGCGGCCGATGTGTTCGTCACCACCCCCTGGTACGAACCGTTCGGAATCACGCCCCTGGAAGCGATGGCCTGCGGAACACCGGTCGTCGGGTCGAATGTCGGGGGAATCAAATTTACCGTGCGTGACGGTGAAACGGGCTATCTGGTCGCGCCCAACGATCCCGGCGCCTTGGCTGAGAAGATCGCCCACCTCTATGCCCATCCGAAACTGCTCAGCGTCTTGAGCCGGCAGGCCATCCAACGGGTGAACGATTTGTTTACCTGGACCAAAGTCACCAAAGGTCTGAGCGCGCTCTATGATCGCGTGCTGAACGAAAAGCAGCTGCCGAGCACCTATCGAACCGATCAGCTCACGGTGGTGGATGCCGGATTCGACGCAGCCGTGGAACTCCTTCAGGAGACCAGGCGCCGGCTGCGCCTGCAGCTCCCGGATGCGGCGCATCTGATCGGCGATGCCTTTTCGCGCGGCGGCAAACTCTTGATCTGCGGAGATCCGGACCGGTTGAACCTGGCTCAACGCCTGACGACGGACTTGCTCCGGAGAGATGAAGGAGGCGGCCCTGCAGGTCTTCCTGCCATGCTGTTGACCGGAGACGCATTCGCCACGGATGGCGCGGTACCGGTTGATGCGCTGGCCAAACAGATCGACCTGTTCGCCAGGCCGGAGGACATGCTGATCGGCATTGCCTTGCACAGCGTGTCGCCGACCATGGTCAGCGCGTTCAAGGCCGCGAACCGGCGCGGGCTCCACACGATTGCCATCGTGGGGGAAGAACCGGCGGATGTCCGTCGTCTCGGGCACATGGTTCTGACCCTGCCCTCACAGCATCAGTCCGCCCTGGACGCGACCTGCCACATCCTCCTCCAGACCCTGAGTGCGCTCGTCCACCAGGGCTTGGAGTCAGGGCACTATCCATCGGGGACGACCGCCAGCCTCCATTCCATCCGGGAGACGCCACGTCATCCGCAGACCTCGACCACCCGCCGGCGCAGCCCACGGGCGGTCACCAGGAAGGAGTTGAAGCCGTGAAGCGCTCGGCAGGCTGCCAACAAGCTGTCTTCATGACCGCTCTTGCGTTACGGGAGACCTCGTGGCCATGAGCATGAAGGCCGTTTTCCTCGACAAAGATGGGACGATCATCGAGGACGACGTCTTCGCGCGCCGTGCCGGCCAGATCCGCCTCATGTCGGGCAGCGAGGCCGGGCTTCATCTGCTGCACCGCGGTGGATATGCGCTCATCATCGTCACGAATCAGGGCGGCATCGCCCAGGGCCGCTTAACCATCGACTCGCTCATGCATGAAGAACGCGGCCTTCAAGTCACACTGTCTGCGCAGGAGATCCCCCTGGCCGGCTTTTATTACTGCCCCCATCATCCCGAAGGCACGGTGGCGAGCCTCACGCGGCATTGCATGTGCCGGAAGCCCAAGCCCGGCTTACTGATGAAAGCCGCCAACGACTTGCACATCGATCTGCACCGTTCCTGGATGATCGGCGATATTCTGCACGATGTGGAGGCAGGCCGTGGGGCCGGATGCAAAACCATTCTGCTCACGAACGGCCATGAGACGGAATGGGACATGAAGCCGTCCCGTTGGCCGGACTTCATTGCCGACAATCTGCTGGAGGCCGCCCACCTGATCATGGTCGCCGATCATTTCATGGCCGGCGGCCAGCGCCCTTCGTTCGGATCGGATGAGGAAGACTCATGGATTTGATTCCATCTGAGGACCTCGGCCGGACCGAACGTTGGCGCGCGGCCACACGGGTGGTGGCAGTCCGATTGGATGCGCTCGGCGACGTGATCATGTCCGGACCGGCGCTTCGGGCAGTGAAACAGTCAGCCCCGGACCGTCATCTGGCGCTGCTCACCTCGCCGGGCGGCGTGCAGGCCGCCCGCTTGATGCCGTTTGTCGATGAAATCATCTCCTATGAGGCCCCCTGGATGAAGGCATCCAGCCGGCAGTCCCCTGCGGCGGATCAATGGATGATCAGAGAGCTGCAGGCCAGGCAATTCGATGCCGCAGTCATTTTCACCGTCTACAGTCAAAATCCCCTGCCCGCCGCGATGCTCTGTCATCTGGCAGACATCCCCTTGCGGCTCGCCCACTGCCGGGAAAACCCTTATCAGCTGTTGACCGATTGGGTACAGGAGCGGGAACCGGAACAGGGCGTCCGCCATGAGGTGCGGAGGCAGTTGGATTTGGTCGCCACGATCGGAGCTCGTTCCACCGACGACCGGTTGACGATCACGGTGCCTGAGCCGGCGGCCTACGAAGCATCACTCCTGCTGGAGAGGTTTTCCCGGGGCAGGCCTGAGCATGTCGTCGTCCTTCATCCCGGCGCCACAGCGGCATCACGCCGGTACCCACCGGATCAGTTCGCCACGGTGGCCAGGCGATTGGTTGTGGATCTGGATCGAGTGGTGCTCTTCACCGGCGTGGAAGAAGAACGGCCGCTGGTGGAACAGATTCGCCGCGCCATGCAAGCCCCCTCCCATTCGTTAGTCGGCTGTTTGGATGTGGCGCAGCTGGCCGGCCTCATCTCCCAGGTTCCCTTGGTGATCTCCAACAATACGGGCACAATCCATGTGGCAGCCGCCGTCGGCACTCCGGTAGTGGACCTGTACGCCCTGACGAATCCGCAACACACACCCTGGATGGTGCCGCACCGCCTGCTCTTTCACGACGTGCCCTGCAAATACTGCTATCGCAGCATCTGTCCAGCCGGACACCATGAATGCCTGACACTCGTCACGCCGGCCGACGTCGTCCAAGCCGCCATGGAGTTGTTGGCCCATCATCCTCTGACGCGACACGCGAAAGGAGCCGCCCATCTTGTACACGCTTGGCATTAACGCTGCGTTTCACGACAGCGCCGCCTGTCTCGTCCACGACGGAGTCGTGCTCGCGGCAGCCGAAGAAGAGCGATTTACCCGCATCAAACATGGCAAGCGCCCCATTCCCTTCAGTGCCTATGAACTCCCCTACCACGCCATCCACTATTGCCTTGAGGCCGCCGGCATCAGGCTGCAGGAGGTCCACCATGTGGCCTATGCCTATGATCCTTTGATCCGTCTCGGTGACCATGCGCAGGATGCAACGCTCACCTTACCCCTGCAACCGAGCGCGCATCCGACATCTGAAGAATGGGAATCCGTCTGGGAGCCGCTCCTGCTGTCCTCGATCATGAATGCACCAGGCCACCTGGCAGACGGCGCGCCGCACCACCTCCACGCGAGATTTTCGGGAACGACTGCGGCCGGTCCTTATCGCTGGCACTATGTCTCGCACCACCGCGCCCATGCGGCGAGCGCCTTTTTCCTTCTCCGTTTGAAGAGGCGGCGGTGCTCACGCTCGATGGCCGCGGTGAGCAGGCCACCACCACGTATCATCATGGAACGGGCTACGAACTGCAGGACTTAGGACAGGTGAACATGCCGCATTCCCTGGGGCTGCTGTATGAGGAACTCACGACCTATCTCGGATTCCTGCACTCCTCGGACGAGTACAAGGTGATGGCCTTGGCGTCATACGGAAAGCCCCGGTTCGCCAATGAGTTTCGACGCATGATCCGCCTGGACACCTCCGGCCGATATCAGATCGAACCGGCCAGACTAGTGGAGCGGTTCGGACCGGCCAGGCAACGCGGCGGCCCGATGGAGGAGAAACATTACGATCTGGCCCGCTCACTTCAAACCGCGCTCGAAGAAACCGCCTTGGCCCTGGCGACATGGCTTCACGAACGGACCGGAGCCGACCGGCTCTGCATGGCCGGCGGCGTCGCGCTGAACTGCGTCATGAACGCCTATGTGCGCGACCGCGCTCCCTATCGATCCGTATGGGTACAACCGGCGGCAGGAGATGCCGGCACCGCTCTGGGTGCGGCGCTGCTCATCGATGCCCGGGAGCGACAAGCCCAGGGCGCACGATTCTACCGGATGGACCATGCGTTGCTCGGGCCTTCGTTCACGGAAGAAGACATCGAAGCCTATCTCCGCCGCACGAAGGTCCCCTATCGGCGCTTGCTGGACGTGGCGGAGGAAACCGCGGAATTATTATCCGAGGATCACATCGTCGGTTGGTTTCAAGGCCGAATGGAATTCGGACCTCGCGCCCCTGGCGCCCGCTCCATCCTGGCTTCTCCCCTGAATGCCGCGATGCAGGAGCGCCTGAATGAACTCAAAGACCGCGAAGATTTCCGCCCGGTTGCGCCCGCCGTGCCGGAAGAATCGGCCGCTGACTGGTTCGAGGGGGCGGACCAGCCCTCGCCCTTTATGCTCTTCACGTTTCAGATCCTGCCCCAACAGGCGCACCGGATTCCGGCGGTCCGGCATGTGGACGGAACGGCCAGGGCGCAAACCGTGAATCACGTGCATCAGCCGCTCTACTACGATCTTCTCAAGGCGTTCGAACGAAAAAGTGGTGTCCCCGTCTTGATCAACACCTCGTTCAATACTAGAGGCGCCCCCATTGTCTGCACGCCGCGCGATGCCATTGAATCGTTTTATTCGTCGCCGCTGGACGACCTGGTCATCGGCCCGTTCCTCTTGTCGAAAAGGTAAGACGGCATGAACGTGATGTGTGACGCCCCTCCGCTCCTCACTCCCCGGCAAAGCGTAGGCCCGAACCGGCACAGGGCCAATGACAGGCCCTGGCTATCCGTGGTGGTCCCCACCTATCGGCGCCCTGCTCTGTTACGCCGCTGCCTGACCACCCTGTGCAGCCAAACGATGGAAACGTGGCGCTATGAGATCATCGTCGTGGTCGATGGCGGTTCTGAAGACATCCGGGAACTTATCACCATGTTGACTGCTTCGCCGGGCGGCCCCGTCATCCGGTATAGGGCTACGCCGGACAGAAGGGGACCCGCCTCGGCCAGAAACCTGGGATGGCGTAGCGCGCGCGGCGGAATGCATCGCCTTCACCAACGATGACTGTATCGCGACACCATCCTGGCTGGAATCAGGGTGGACCGCGATCCGGTCGGGCGACCTGTCCGGCGTCTGGGGTCGCATCATCGTGCCTGTCTCAGAGAATCCCACCGATCACGAGCTGTGCACCAAAGGACTGGAGCAGGCCCCTTGCGCGACCGCCAATTGCTTTTATCGCAAGGAAGCCTTGGAGGAAGTCGGCGGCTTTGATGAACGGTTCACCCGTGCCTGGCGAGAGGACAGTGACCTCCAATTCATGCTCTTGAAACGACAGCATCGCTTGGCTCCCTGTGAGAGAGCGGTCATTGTGCACCCCGTCCGGCAAGCCGCGTGGGGGATCAGTGTGGCCCTACAGCGGAACAACGAATTTAACGCCTTGCTGTACAAAAAGCACCCGGACCTATACCGGCGCCTCCTCCACGCGAAGCCGCCCTGGCATTACTATGCGGCCGTAGCCGGGCTGCTGCTGGCGCTCGGCTCCTTGGCTGCGCATTGGGCAACCGGCCTTCTGCTCGGCACGGTCGTCTGGCTTGGCCTCACGATGCACTTCTGCTGGCGTCGCCTCAAGGCCACCTCCAAACACTGGTTGCATGTCTGTGAGATGGCGGTGACATCGTTCCTGATTCCTCCCTTGGCCCTGTACTGGCGGCTGAGAGGAGCCTGGCGCTACCGAGTCTGGTTCCTTTAACGGCCCAGACGATAAGGAGTGGCCATGGGGCAACTTCGGGAAACGGGAGGTGACGTGGGATCGCCGCCGCGTGAAAGCATGTTCATCGAAGCGATCAAACCATGAGCCTCGTAATGGTGCCGGCCAACCTGCAGCGGATTATGGTCGTTTCTCCCCATTGCGATGATGCGGTGTTCGGCTGCGGCATGCTGCTCGATGCATCGCCGGGAGCGATCGTCGTGACCATCTTCGGAGGAAGTCCTGGGAAGCAGCCGTTGACGGAGTGGGATCCCGCTTCAGGATTTCGTCAAGGTGATGATGTCATGGCCATCCGTTGCCATGAGGATCGACAGGCCTTGGCGCGTTTGAGCGCCAGTCCGATCTGGCTGCCGTTCCATGACGATCAATACCGCATGCCCGTTTCGTACGATGATCTTCGCAACAGCATCCGTGGCCTCCTTCATCAGGTGCGCCCCCATGCGGTGTTTGTGCCTTGGGGGCTCTTCCATCACGATCATCGGCTGGCTTCGGATATCTGCCTCGACCTGCGCCACGAAGTTCCTGCGCCATGGTTTCTGTATGAGGAGGCATTCTACCGGCGTATTCCCGAGGAATTGTCTGCCCGCGTGGCCCTGCTGCGCCTTCGCGGCATACGGGCACGGCCCGTGGCCATGGGCCATGCCGGCAGCCCGGAACGGAAGCGGGAGGCGGTCGTCTGTTATCAATCTCAACTGTCTGCGCTGGCTACGCCCGGGCGGCCTGGTATCGCGGATGTCTTCGAACCAGAACGGGTGTGGTTGGTGCATCCATGATTGGCATATCGCCGGCGACCGGGAACGACAGCCAGGTGACTATTGTTGTGCTCACCCACAATCGCTCGAGCGAAGTGTTGCGGACTTTGGATCGCCTGACTCGTCTCACAGAGCCCTTTCCCATCATCCTTATCGACAATGGTTCTGTTGATGGAACCGCGACCGAGGTGGCCGCGCGGTTCCCGCATGTCCGGGTGGTGGCCCTTCCCAGGAATATCGGCGCGGCTGCGAGGAATGTCGGCATACAGGCCGCCATGAGTCCCTATGTCGCCCTCTGTGATGATGACACCTGGTGGAGCGAAGGATCGATACGGCGCGCGCTGCAGGTCCTCGAGCGGCATCCGAGGGTTGCAATCGTGACAGCCAAGGTCCTGGTGGGGCCGGAGGAACGTGAAGATCCTGTCTGCCGGCTCATGGCAGAGAGTCCCCTTCCCCGCCCTGTCGGCCTGCCCTACCCCTCGCTGATCGGCTTTCTCGCCGGCGCTTCGCTGGTGCGACGCGAAGCCATCTTGTCGGTCGGCGGATTTGAGCCCCGGTTTGTTATCGGCGGCGAAGAAGCATTGTTGAGTTATGACCTGGCCAACGCCGGATGGTCGATGGTCTACTTGCCCACGGCCACCGTTCACCACCACCCGTCTCTCGCTCGCGACAGCCAACAACGCCGTCACCTCTTGAAACGAAATGCGCTCTGGCTCCTGTGGCTCAGGCGTCCCCTGACATCAGTCCTGCGCGAGAGCTGGCGGGAACTGACGAGCCCACCGGTTGCCCATGAGTTCGGCGCCATTCTGCAGGAGACGCTGGTTCAAGGGAAATGGTTGTGGAGCCATCGCCGCGTCATCAGGAACGAATTGGAGACACAGATACGGATGCTCGAACAACAGCGGGAATGCCCGCAGCGGAGGGATGCGGCACGGCTCCCGCCGTCCGCGCACCCTTCCCGCTCAACACGCTAAGAAGGCCCTCGAGGCCGGAAGGAGCCATCGTGAAAGCACTGGTCTATTATGGCGCTGGTGATATCCGATTGAGTGATCAACCGGATGCCGTCATCAAAGAGCGCAGCGATGCCATCGTTCGCATCACGGCGAGTGCCATTTGCGGAACGGATCTTCACATGGTGCGCGGCACCATGGCAGGCATGCGACCGGGTACGATCCTCGGGCATGAGGCGGTGGGGATCGTGGAGGAGATCGGCGCGGACGTGCGGAATCTTCAACCGGGCGATCGCGTCGTCGTCCCCTCCACCATTGCCTGCGGGTCATGCAATTACTGCAGGGCCGGCTACCACGCTCAATGTGATCATGCCAATCCCGGGGGACCGAGGGCCGGCACGGCATTCTTCGGGGGACCTGAAACGACCGGTTCCTTTCAGGGCCTGCAAGCGGAACGGGCACGCATTCCCTTCGCCAATGCAGGATTGGTGAAGTTGCCGGACGAGGTGACGGACGATCAAGCCATTGCTCTGAGCGACATTTTTCCCACCGGGTATTTCGGCGCGGACCTGGCGGAAGTGACCGCAGGTGATACGGTCGTGGTCTTCGGCTGTGGTCCGGTGGGACAGTTCGCCATCATCAGCGCCTTTCTCAAAGGCGCCTCCAGGGTCCTGGCTGTCGATGGCATTGCTTCGCGGCTGGACATGGCGCGAGCACGAGGCGCCGAGGTCATCAACTTTCAGCAGGAGGACCCCGTTGAGGCCCTGCTCCGCCTGACTGGCGGAATCGGACCGGATCGTGCAATCGATGCCGTGGGAGTCGATGCCTTCACGCCTGACGCAGGTCCTGCCGCGGAGCGACCTGCGAACCAACCGGCCAGATTCGAACAGGAACGCCGGGAGGTGACTCAACAAACCAATCTCAAGGGCCGTCACTGGCATCCGGGTGATGCCCCCTCGCTTGCCTTAACGTGGGCGGTGGAAGCACTCGCGAAGGCCGGCACGCTCGGCATCATCGGAGTCTATCCGCCGGCGGCGCGCGTTTTTCCGATCGGCTCTGCCATGAACAAAAACTTAGCCGTCAACATGGGGAACTGCCACCATCGCCGATATATTCCCCACTTGTTGAGGCTGATACGGAACGGATCGGTCAACCCGCGGGTGGTGTTGACGCAACGCGGTCCGTTGAGTGCCGTGCTCGCTGCCTACCGGGCGCTAGACGAGAGGGAGGAGGGATGGATCAAGGTCAAACTCGAACCGGAGCCGGTGGCGACGTGACAATCGGGAACAGGACCAGTCGACTGGGGAAAAAGAGAGCCGCAGCAGCCGCCTTGATCGCCGATCTATAATGATCCATCGACACCAATGGTTTTCCACAGGCCTCCGCCATAGGAGGATCCAGCATGATCTCTACCGTCCATACCATCCCGAACGAACAGCCAACGTACGAAGAATCGGTGCGCCTTGGTTGGGCCCTGCTCTGGCGCGGGGTAGGCAGCTTCGTCCTGCTCATGTTCGCCGGGAACGTGGCCCTGCTCTTTCTCTTCCCTGAACTGACGCGGACCGTTCCCACCCTCTGGGTCGCCTTGTTGCCCCTGGTCTTTGCCACACTGATCAGTGTTTTTCTCATCATGCCGTTTGTCGTCCGGCGGTTGGTGAAGGGCCCGTTTCATGGATTTCACCTCACTTTCGTACGCGATCGACCACTCGAACAGTAGGGAATCTTCTGTCACGTCGAGTCGGTTGTCCGATTCTCATATGAATGGCCTGTACATGTTTCCCCGTTTTCGGTAGCGGGGAATGTTTTGTCCCCTGCCAAGACATCATGTCTTGGTTGGCATGGCAGCCCGGCGGCGTACCAGCTAAAAACATCAGATATTGCACCTTGCCTGTGCGGCCTGCTTCAACATCAAGAAGGGCCTGCGACTTGCAGTCTTGCGGGACAGACGTGTGTCCTCTCCGGAGGCCTTGTATGCAGCAAGCGGCAGCACAACGGACGCAAGGGACCACCCAACATCCTACGGTGGAGTTGGAGCCCAGTGACGGAAATGCCGACATCAGCCGCGGGTCGATTTACTTCATCGGCACTGCGACCGTTTTGATCCGCTACGCCGGCTTCACCATCCTGACCGACCCGAATTTCCTGCATCGAGGCGAGCACGCGTATCTCGGGTATGGCTTGCGGTCACAACGTATCACCGATCCTGCAATCCCGCTCCAGGCCCTTCCGCCGTTTGATTGTGTGCTTCTTTCCCACTTGCACGAAGATCATTTCGATCGACGGGTGGAAGCGGGCCTCGAAAAACGTACGAGGATCGTAACGACCCCGCAAGCCGCCACATCCTTGCAACAGAAGGGATTCGTGGCCCCGACCGGGCTGTCCACCTGGGACAGTGTGTCGTTCTCTCGCAGCGGCATCCGGTTGCGCATTACCTCGATGCCTGGACGCCATGGCCCACCGCTGTTGTCGTGGCTCATGCCCTCGGTCATGGGAAGTATGGTCGAATTCCTTCAGCAGGAGCAGGTCCTGCTCCGGATCTATATCACGGGCGACACGCTGGTCTACGACGGCCTTCGTGAAATCGCACGGCGTTACAGGTATCTGGATCAGGCCATCCTGCATCTCGGTGGAACCAGGATTCTCGGGGTGCTGCTGACCATGGATGCGGCGCAAGGCGTCGAGATGCTCAGGCTGATCGAGCCGAAAATCGCTATCCCGATTCACTATAACGATTACACCGTCTTTCGTTCGCCCCTGTCTGAGTTTCAGCAACAGGTACGGGAACAGGGGTGGGAACGAACAGTCCAATACCTGCAACAGGGTGAAACCTATACGTTTGAAGTACCGGTATCATCGGCGCGGATGTTGTAGCCAGGCGCCCCCACCCAACCGCTTGGCCCAGGGCCGGCGTGGCAGAAGAAGCCATCGAGTCGGTCCCTGTGTCTTTACCAAGGAGGTCTCTATGCCGAAGCGCGCTACGGCCGCCAAGAAAGAGAGCAAACAGCCTCGCACGTCCGATGCGCTCCACATGCTGAAGCAGGATCACCAACAGGTTGCACGTCTTTTTAAAGAGTGCATCGCCGCGGTTCCCGAACGTCGGGAGAAGTTGGCGCGTCAGATCTTTCAGGAGTTGGAAATTCATTCCGCCTTGGAGGAGGAACTGTTTTACCCGGCTCTGGAACAGGAGATGGGCGAATCCACCCCGGTTGAAGCCACTCCTCAACGAGTGAACGGGACGGCGCTCCTGCTCTATGAGGAGGAGTCAGATGCTGAAGAGGAACTCGACGAGGACGAAGACGAGGACAAGTCCTCCGATGAGGACCAGGAGGATGCCATTACCACGGCCTATGAAGATCATCGCGAGATGAAACAGATGATCGAACAGCTGCGAACCATGAACGCCACGGAGGACCAGTTTCAAGAGATGCTGGCCGAGTTGCAAAGCATGGTGCTGTACCATATCGATGAAGAGGAAGAGGTCATGTTTCCCGAAGCACGTTTGACGCTGGATATCGAACTCCTAGGCCGGCAGATGCACGAGCGCAAACAGGAACTGCTGGCATCCATGTAACGGCAACTCAGCGCAGCTGATGCGTTGATGCGTCACGGGTTTGGCGCACGACGACCCGGCCTGAGCCCGCATGTTCGATCACATGCTTCCATCCGGGCTTTCAAAAGCCGGCCGTTCAAAGGAGAAAGGATTCGCTCATGCCCGTCTATGAGCCACCCTCTCATTCGGTCCTTCACCCGCTCACCTCCGCTGACGTCACTACGGCCTTCGAAGGCACCAGGACGGAGCCACAACTGGATCACCCTGAAGGCCTGTCGTTTGACCGGACGGCAGGTTGTATTGCGGCGGAGACCGAGGGCAGGTCTACCGGATTTCGCTCGAGCAGCGCTGAACTTGCGAAAGGATTGGCCCTCACACCCGATGGAGGGAGCCTCTACGTAGTCGATACTTTTGGCCGAGCAATCTGCCGCATCCCGATACTGGCCGACGGAAGCGCCGGTCCAAAGGAACATGTCGCAGCTGTCGGCCGTGTGCCCGACGGCCTCGCGTGCGGTGAAGGTGGATGCCTCCATATCGCCTGTTATGAACCGTGTGCGATTTACCGGGTCAACCTTTCCGGAACTGATCTGGTCGAGACGGTCTGGTGCCGGGATGAAACCGGTTGTACAGCAGAGACACCCGTTCCTCAATTTGGAGGTCACCCATGCTCTGGCTCTTCACCACCAACGGCTCTGCGGGAATGTTCATCATACGTGTCATACTGGCGATTGTGATCTTCGCCCATGGGGCTCAGAAACTCTTGGGCTGGTTTGGAGGGCAGGGTTATACGGGCACGATTGGATTTTTTACCACTTCCATGGGCCTTCCATGGCTCATCGCCTTTCTCGTCATCATCGGCGAGTCGGTTGGCAGCCTCAGTCTGCTGGCCGGGTTTCTCACTCGCTTTGTGGCTGCCAGCTTCCTCCTCATCATGCTTGGAGCCATTGCCATGGTGCATTGGCCCCACGGCTTCTTCATGAACTGGTTTGGACAACAACAGGGGGAGGGATTTGAATACCACCTGTTGATCATCGGGATGAGCCTGGCGCTTCTTGTAGAAGGAGGCGGGGCCTGGTCTGTCGATCAGCTGATCGCCAGGCGGATGACACATCGTGAATGGTCCGGCACTCAGCCCTTACATGCCTTTGCACAGAGCAAGCAGTGACCATACCCGGTTCCACTGCTCAGCCGCAGGATGCGAGACCAGGTCGGGGGCCGGCGGTGTAACGCCCTGATCACAGACGACCTGGTCGCCCCACCGTGGAACGTCTCCGAGGGATCCGCAGTTGAGACAGCGGAGTCCCTCTGAGGCCCAGGCGGATGACTGGCCCATGCTCGCATGAGCACTGTGGCATATCTGGAATCTCACGCATCGTATACAGGCCACCGGCATACTCCCGGGACTGCACGGTTCTCCATCAAGACTGATCCTACCTCCTGCCTCTGCTCCTACGCGTCCCCTGACGAGCGGGGCTCCATCGCAATTGCTTGCCCGCTGCTGCGGTTCACACAGTGAATCGTCACTTCGTGCAATTGCTGATACGCCCGGCTCTTCAGCCGGTGAATCGGAATCACCAGTTTGTGGCCGGGACCATTCGAGCTCTTCCACCGCGGCAGATCCCTCGCCGGCTGCAGGTCATCCAAGCAGTGCACAATCTGGCCGCAGGCCCTTCGTCCTCAACGATTACGCATCCGGGTACGGAGTAGACCGCTTCGGTCTTCCCCCGCCACTTCCAGCAACCGGCGCCTCGCTTCTTCACCTTGTCCTCCATGGCCGGCTCGCCTCAGTCCTTCAGCCACCAACTGCAATCGAAGTGGCTCCAGGCAGAGCTGGATCTTGGTATACATCAACGGGCCGTGATGCACGGCCAGAACAGGCATGTCCTCACCTTACGCCAATGACTGCAACCCTGCGGCCCGACCAGCCTTGCGCCCGAGGCGTCGCTCGAGGCAAGCCAAGACGGCAGCTTCATCCGGCGTAAGGCATCCCGCCATGCGCGCGAAGGGTCGCCTGATCCTCGTGGTCAAGGACTGGGCCAATGAGCCCTCCAGATAGGCCTGTACGATCTCCGGATGCACATAACATTTCCGGCAGATGGTCTTGGTATTGCCGAGCCGCTTCGCCACCACCTCAATGGCGGCGACGACATTGCGTTTCGCCTGCGCTGCCGATCCGATGGCGCGGCACTCTTGCAGAGCCTTCGCGGCCAGCACGGTCCCGGCCCAGGTGCGGAAGTCCTTCGCCGTACACTCCTCCCCGGTTATGTGCCGGAGGTAATCGTTGACATCTCCCGCGTCTATGCCATGCCGCGTGCCTTCCGCATCGATATATTGAAACAGTTCGTATCCCGGAAGGTCCTGGCTTTGTCGAACGATGCGGGCCAACCGGCGATCCGTCAGGTTCACCATATGTTGAACACCGCTCTTGCCTCGAAATTCGAAGCGGACCGTCGCCCCTTCGACGCGGGCGTGGCGGTCGCGCATCGTGGTCAAACCGAATGAATTGTTGGCCTTGGCATATTCCTCATTGCCGACTCTGATCAGCGTGGTTTCCGAGCAAGCGTACGACCGTGGCTAAAATCTTTGCTCGTGGCAAGCCCGGCAAGGCAAGGTCCCGCTCGATGCGCTTCCGGATGCGCGGCAACAGCCTGGCGAACATGAGCATCCGGCCATATTTATTTTCATCACGCACTTCACGCCAGCGTTGGTGGTAACGATATTGTTTCCTGCCCCTGGCATCACGCCCCGTCGCCTGCAAATGGCCATTGGGATCTTCACAAATCCACACATCTGTCCAGGCCGGCGGGATGACGAGCGACCGGATGCGGCGAAGCTGTTGTTTATCACGGACCGGAACTCCCGAGCCCTGCAGATAAACAAAAACTCCACGTTTGGCGGCCCGCCTGAATCCTCCCATGCCTTCCCTGACATACCGCAGCCCTGCCGTGCGGGCTGACTTCACAACATCCTTGGCGGCGATCATTCGTATCATGCTTGTGACTGTAAAGGAGCCATTGACTGCACGCCAATCACGCCTTCCCCTGTTCTTTTTCCAAACCCGGGAGAATGGCTTTGAAGAAGGCGTTTTGAATCAAACTTCCCATCACCTGCCAGGTGTCGGCCGAGGGATTCTTCACCGGGCCCGATATGCCGGCATCCGCGGCCACCTGGTCTTCGCTGGGGTTATTCAGCAATTTCACGATGCCGTCGATGACGGATTCAAACACTTTTTTTGTCCAAGCCTTATCGGCATCCTGGTTGGGGTCATAGGTTTCGACATCTTTAAAGATCGGTTTGAGGTACCCGGAGACCTGATTGTGGCGGATGGACAGTTCACTGAAGACAGAGAGGTTGCCTCGATGGACATCGAAGTCCCCGTAGGCGCGCAGCACGTCGTTGAACGATTTTAATTCGGTTTTCACGATTTGCACTCCGACATCGAAGTCAGGGGTGGGTTTTTCCGGCCGAAAGGTGCCGACGATGACGCTGCGGCCCGTCCCCATAAACCGTCCCGTCACTTTGATGACCGCGTCGCCTCCCTGCAACTCACGCAGTCTGGTCGTGAAGTTGTCCAGGTCTGCATTCACCTCCCCGACAAACACGCGGTAATGAGGGGTCACGGACTGATTCACGAAGCCGAATTCGCTGTCCAAGACCTTTCCTTGCTTCACATTGATGACCAGAAGAGGATTGTCTTTTGCTTTCCTGGCCACCGCCACGGCTTCCTCCCGGCGCGCCTCATCTCTGGGATGCCGTCGATAGACATAGTCCGCCTTCACCCCTTCCAGACGGATGTCCCGCACATCCGCCACTTGCTTCCAGGGCGCATATTCGGCATGGCCGTTCGCGGTGATCTTGCCTCGATCGAGTTGGACGTTGTACCCACCTGCGAGCCCGACGAAATCCTTCAGCGCGAGATCGTCAAGCGTGAAATGAACATTGAAGGCCGGTAATGGTTTAGTGAGGACATTGGCATGGCCCTCGGCGGTGATGCGGCCCCCCTGCGGGAGTCGTGCTTCCACTTTCATGGTTGAGGGATATTCCTGACCTTCGCCGCCGCGGTTGCTGATCTCCCCGGCTTCAAACTGCACGTCAGTGAGTTTGACCGGCTGAGCTTTGGGATGATCGTAATACGTGACCTGGGCCTGATTAACCTTCAAATCACTGATCCGAAGGGGAAGGAGGGTACGAACGAGGTCCTGCCAGCCGCTCGGACGTGTCTCCTTCAATTCTGTCTTGGCTTGAGGGCGCGTTATAGTGGCGGACGGTCCGTCGATGCGATGGTCGCTCACCACTTTCCCGGTGAACAGTCCCCATAACTGAATGCCGGCATGCCACTTCGGAATGTGAACCATCGGCGGATCGGGATGGCGTTTCTGGACGAGGGTCACGTTTTCCAAATCGAGCGATAGGGTCAGCGGATGCAAGTCCAGCTTGCCGATGCGAAGCGTATACACGTTGAGCGACGCGTTGGCCTTGTCTTCGATATACTTCCTTACTGGCTCATCCGCGATTGCTGCAACGAGTAACATCGCCGTCAGCAGGACAACAGCAATACCGCCGACCCACTTGATCCAGCGTGAGATGTGAGGGGGAGTAGGCACAGGTTGGTCTCTCGTGGTTGTTGTGGCCCCCCACACGGTATCAGACCAGCACAATCGTCCAACTCGGATGAACCCTAGTACTGCGACACTCGGCAGGCACCTTAGCCAACGATATGGTGTCACCGTTCAACTGGTGAATGTCTTCTTCCGGACGACCAGGCACCCTGATGTGTGCCCGCACCCAAAAAGACATACCTGGAAGTGAACGCGACTGAGGGGTCTCCAGAAAAGTCTTCAGTGCAGTACCGGTCGTAGCCGGTGTTTAAACAGGTGAGATCTTTGGGGTCAAAGGCCCGAGCAATGAGAAACGCGGTTGCCCGTTACCGCACACTGTTCACGGCCTCGATACGATCACTGGGCGTTTGGGCCCACCCGAGTCGAGTCAGGCAGAACAGATTTGGCGGTTGTGGAAGTACCCGAGAACGTCGCCAGCATTGCCATGGGACGAATCTTCATCATCCTGCACTTCGGACACATCCATTCGGCACATTGCTCGCTGGGGGTACAGCCGAGAAACAGCATCGTGGTTGCACAGTAGAAGCATTGGAGAGTAGCGGGAGCAGGCGTGGCGGGCGATTCGACGGGAGGTTGTGGCGGTAGGGTTTCCATACGCTCTCCTTTCTGCACAATCAATTCAGGAAACAGAGGTTTCAAACACATTGCCACGTTATCGCTATGCTTGGCTCCTGGGCACGTTGGATGGATACGGTTGGGCTTCATTACCGGTGTCAGGATGAATGTGCTCCGGGCGTTCCCGATCCACCACCATGTCTTCGGCATAGATCGCAATCACTGTGCATTCCCTCTCTCCTGTCAACTCATGAACGGGATGCGGCGCCAAGGATGCGCTCAGCCATTTTTGCGAATTCGAGGACTTCGTTGCGGATGGGACGAAGTATCATTGTGGTTCCGCTTAATCTTGTATCCAACGACGTAGGAATCACGATACTGCAAGAAAGCCACGTTGACAATTGAACAAACATACTACGTAGAATACCGCCTGGCGAGACAAAGACTGCAAACGCCATTATTAAAATGCCAGATGAGGCCTCGTCAGCCGGAATGGGAAGGTGAACGGGCAACAATGTTCTGCTGCCCGTTCTGGTGTCTTCCCTTCCCTCCGGTGAGATTCAGCTGTAGGCGGGACTCAGACAGACCACGGGCTCGCTCCAGTGGGCTTGCGGTTTGCGCTGCTCGACATGGCCTGCCAGCCAGCGTAATCGTGCCTGATCCGCCTCGGACATCCGGATAAACTCGAGGCCCACCTGCCCGTCGCTGACCCAACGCACAGCCGCGAGCTTAATCTGCATAGGTGTCGGGCTGGTATGGAATGTGAACCGCAGGTCCACGTACTGGCCTACCTTGAGTTTCATACGCGTCGTGAGCAGGCAACCAGGGACGGAGAGGTTGACCATTTCCGCCTGGCCGACTAAGCCGTTACAGGACAACACGCAGGTGCTCTGCACTGACGCTCGTGAACTGTATCGCTTTTTCATCCGTCCTCCTCTGGTGTGGGCCGCCGATATCGTCGATGAATTAAAGTTAGCCGAGGAGAAGCCTGGGCACATTACCTGGTGTCGGTAACTCGGACGAGGGGGGTAGTATTCGGGTTACTGGATCACTTTCGACTAGGCCCGGCAACGAATTGCTGGAAAGGACAAGAATGAACCGGTTGCAAAAAGGCCGCGACTACCTCGTTTTTCAACGGTAATCGCGGCCTTGCTGTTCTGCTCACCCGTGGTTGGTCTACGTTACGAGCAGCCGCTCGTCTCGCCGCAGCTCATGCACTTGAGGCAGGTCCCGTTGCGCACCAGGGTGAACTGTTTGCAATTCTGGCAGGGATCGCCTTCGTACCCCTTTTCTTTGGCTTCCTGCCGCACGGAGGTCACGGTCAGGGTTTCACGCTTTAATTCCAATTTGTGAGCGACGCTTCCATTCCCCGCTCTCTGGGTATGACCATTGCCGCCGTTCATGCCGTTCCGTCGAACGGGCAGATGCTCGGTCAGGATCGAGGCCTTCTTGAGCGCCGTCATGTTCAACTTCTTCTTCCACGCATTCGGGATCCTGCTCGTCTTTCTTCATGGAGTCCATGCGGAGATCATCTTCCTGCACCTGGGAGAGATCTTTCCGCTCGAGATACGTGATGGCCAGTTCCCGGAAAATATAATCGATGATCGATGTAGCCATCTTGATGCGATCGTTCAGTTTGACCGGCCCGTTCGGCTCGAACCGGGTGAAGACGAAGGCTTCGACGAACTCCTCCAGCGGCACGCCGTGCTGCAGGCCGAGGGAAATCGCAATGGCAAAATTATTCATCAAGCTGCGGAAGGCCGCGCCTTCCTTGTGCATGTCGAGGAAAATTTCCCCGAGTGTGCCGTCTTCGTACTCGCCGGTACGCAGATACAGCTTGTGTCCCCCGATGATGGCTTTCTGCGTATACCCGCCGCGCCGCGCCGGCAGCGAACGGCGTTTGTGGAGATACCGCACCAACACCCGTTCGGCCACCTTTTCTGCGACGGTAGCCACGCTGGGAGCCGCCTCCGCGCTCTTTCCGCTGTCGGAAGAGGCATTCAACGGCTGGCTCAACTTTGACCCGTCACGATACAGCGCCACGGCCTTGACCATGCTCTTCCAGGCGAAGAGGTAGGCCGCTTTGACGTCTTCCAGGGTGGCGTCCGCCGGCATATTGATGGTCTTGCTGATCGCGCCGCTGATGAAGGGCTGGGCTGCCGCCATCATGCGGATATGCGCATCGACGGCGATGTAGCGCTGACCGATCCTGCCACAACGGTTGGCGCAATCGAAGATGGGCAAATGTTCGAGCTTGAGGTGCGGTGCGCCTTCCACAGTCATCGTGCCGCAGCAATAGTCGTTCGCCGCCGCGACATCTTCCTGGGTGAAGCCCAGGGTCTTGAGCATGTTGAACGCCGGATCCGCCAACTGCGCCTCGCTGATGCCCAGTTTCTGCCGGCAGAACTCTTCGCCTAACGTATATTTGTTGAAAACGAACTGAATTTCGAACGCCTGCGCCAGCGATCCTTCGAGCCGCTCCAGCGCCGCATCGTCGAAACCTTTTTGACGCAGCACCTCATGGTTGATGAAGGGCGCGCCAATCAAGGTTTGATGGCCCGCGCAATAGGCGACGATATCCCGGATCTGCGCCTCCGTATATCCGAGCGCCTGCAGTGCAGGCGGCAGGCTCTGGTTAATGATCTTGAAGTAACCGCCGCCCGCCAGTTTCTTAAACTTGACCAGGGCGAAGTCCGGCTCGATGCCGGTCGTGTCGCAGTCCATGACCAGCCCGATCGTGCCGGTCGGAGCGATGACGGTGACCTGCGCGTTGCGGAAGCCGTAGGCCGTGCCCAGTTCCAACGCCCGATCCCAGGCGCGCCGCGCCGCCAGCAACATCGCCGGTGGACAATGTTCCGGTTGAATCGAGGCCGGCAGAATCGTCAGGCCTTCATACTCCTCATGCGGAGCGCTGTAGGCCGCCCGCCGGTGGTTGCGGATGACACGCAGCATCGACTCCCGATTCCGGTTGTAGCCGGGGAACGGGCCGATCTCCGCCGCCATTTCGGCCGAGGTCGCATAGGATTCGCCGGTCATGATCGCCGTGATCGCGCCGCAAATTGCCGTCGCCTTCTGGGAGTCATAGGGAATGCTTTGCTTCATGAGAATGGTGCCGAGGTTGGCATAGCCCAATCCCAACGTCCGGTAGTCGTAACTCTTCTGCGCGATCGCGCGGCTCGGGAAGGAAGCCATCAGCACGCTGATCTCCAAGGCCACGGTCCACAACCGGACGGCATGGCGGAAGGAATCCAGATCGAACTCGCCTTCCGAGTTAAAAAACTTGGCGAGGTTCAACGAGGCCAGGTTGCAGGCCGTGTCGTCCAGAAACATATATTCGGAACAGGGATTCGACGCGTTGATGCGTCCGTCTTCCGGACAGGTATGCCACTCATTGATCGTTGTATCGTATTGCGTGCCGGGATCGGCGCAAATCCAGGCTGCCCAGGCGATCTTGTCCCAGAGGTCACGGGCCTTGATCGTCTTGCTGACCTTGCCGTCGATCCGGCGGCGCAATTCCCACTCGCCGTCGCGCTCCAAGGCATCGAAGAAGCCGTTCGGGATACGAACGCTATTGTTGGAGTTCTGCCCGGAGACGGTCTGGTAGGCCTTCCCATCCCAGTTGGTGTCATATTCGTGAAACACGAAGTGGGTATACCCCTGCTTCGCATAGTCGAACATGCGATGGATATACGCCTCCGGCACCATATCGCGACGCGCCGCCGCGACGGCTTCCCGCAACACCTGATTCTGCTTCATATCCAATTCGAGGTGACCCAATCCCTGCGCATCGGCCAACTGGCAGGCCTTGAGCACGGCATTGAGCCGCTGCGCGCAAATCTTGGAGCCAGTGACCATGGCGGCCACCTTTTGCTCTTCGACGACTTTCCAGTCGATGAATTCTTCGATATCGGGGTGATCGAGATCCAGGCAGACCATCTTGGCCGCGCGCCTGGTGGTGCCACCTGACTTGATCGCGCCAGCAGCGCGGTCGCCGATTTTCAGAAACGACATGAGGCCGGAGGAACGCCCGCCGCCCGACAGGGATTCGCCGTCGCCGCGCAGCCGGGAGAAATTCGTGCCCGTGCCCGACCCGTACTTGAACAGCCGCGCTTCACGAACCCACAGGTCCATGATGCCGTTCTCGTTGACCAGGTCGTCTTCAATGGATTGAATGAAGCAGGCATGGGGCTGCGGATGCTCGAACGCATTCGTGGCCCGAACCACCTCGCCCAATTTGGGATCGACATAGAAATGGCCCTGTGCCGGCCCGGAAAGCCCGTAGGCATAGTGCAGGCCCGTGTTGAACCACTGCGGGCTATTGGGGGCGGCCATCTGATAGGCCAGCATGTAGCACATTTCATCATGGAAGGCGGTCGCATCTTCCGGCGTTTTAAAATAGCCGTGATTTTTGCCCCAGAAGGTCCAGCATCCGGCCAACCGGTTGAACACCTGACGGGAATCGCGCTCACCTCCCAGCACCGGCTTGCCTGCGGCATCCACCACCGGCGTGCCATCTTCATGCACTTGCGGCACTCCGGCTTTCCGGAAGTATTTTTGTGCCAGGATATCGATTGCCAATTGCGTCCAATGTTCCGGAATATCGATATGGTCCAACTTAAACACGGTTGATCCATCCGGGTTCCGGATCTCCGAGGAACGTTTTACGAACGCAAGACCTTCATAGGGGCTTTGCCCGCGCTTGGTAAATCTTCGTTCAATCCTCACTGGTTCCTCCTTAACAGATACCTAACGTTCAGTGCAGATGCCGGCCGGCAAGTGATCTATTGGTAGTGATGGGAAAAGAGGCCTGTCCATCCAGCGGTACATTTCCTCGGCAAACCCTCTCTCGACTGCATTCCATACTAGATATAGTGATCAAAATTTTTTGTCAAACAAAATGTTGTGGCACACCTGTGAGTAATGGGGATAAGCTGGTGATAGCGTCTCCGCTAGACCTGAGGCGCTGTTTCTCCATTTTTCGCTGAGTTATCCACAGGCTTTGAGAGGCTGTGGAGGGAGTTTTTCACAGGGGGGCCGGAAAATTCACGGCACGGACTAAAATGCGAGCCGACCGACCTTGACCGTCGCCTCCTCGACCCCTCGTAACGGAACAAATTGTCCGCCGATTCCCAGAACCAGCACCGGTTGGTCCAACACATTCGTTTCAAACAGACTGAGCAGGCCCCAATTGTTCCGCCTGGTATTGGGCCGGACGACGCCCTCGACGAGCTTCGGCCCCTGCGCGCGGAAAATTGATCGGATCAGGTCGCGGTCGCGGCGCGGGCCGGATTGATCCATCTTGTCGATCTCAGCGGACAAGCGCGCTTCGACAAACCGCAAATAGGTCTCCATCGTCGGATTGGTCGCCGACAGCCACACCGCAATCAGCAAACTTCCGACCAATCCGGCCAGGGTTCCAGTACGCATCACACACTTTCAGCCTGCCTCTGCACGATCGTCGCGCATCGGAGGCAACAACGGTTTGACAAATGCACCTTGTCTGTTTAGCTTACGCCCGATTTCCAAGGAATGGAATACGAAGGCGCCTGATCGCGCCTGTTCGACAGTCACGGAGGAGCCACTATGTTCGTTTGGAGTAAACGCCTCGTTGCCGGCCTGCTGGCAGGTTTCGTCCTGCTGATCGGAATCTTCTTGATTCAAGGAGAGCCGGAATCAATCAGCGGCTTGAAAATTCATACGACCCGCTGGATGGCGGTGAACTATATCGGCCTGCTGGTGTGGCTGTTTGTGTGGATGTTCGACCAAGCCCGGGTCCGCGGGAAAAACGTGTTCCTATGGCTGGTGCCGTTCGCCTTGGCACCTCTGCCGACCCTGATGCTGTTTATTTTGTTTCTGCAGAGGAAGATGAAGTAGAGGCAGAAAGACGCTGAAACCTGCCGCCGACTCGCTTCAGTTTGCATTCTCGACATAGGCTTGAGGAAAGCGGTGCTCGCCACTGTTAGCAGGAGGCCTCGACCGCGCCTGTCCCCGCATTCAATTCCGCATGCTGGGCGACGGGCTTGCGGAGAACCCACAACAGCCACAGACCCGGCAACGCGGCCAAGAAGGTCACGAAGAAAAAGGGTCCCCAGCCGGCCAACCCCACCAATTTCGCCGCAGGCCAACCAAGGAACACCCGCCCCAGCGCCTCAACGGATGACAGCAGCGCAAACTGGGTCGCGGTATAGCGATGATTGCAGAGCGACATGACCAGCGCTACGAAGGCGGCTGTGCCCATGCCGCCGGTCAGATTTTCGACTCCCACTGCAAACGCCATCACGGCATAACTCTTCCCCGCCCAGGCCAACCACATGAACGACAGGTTCGACAGGGCCTGTAGGATGCCGAATATGAAGAGTGAACGAAACAACCCTAGTCGCGGCATCAACCCACCGCCGATAAATGCCCCCAGGATCGTGGCTCCCATGCCGAACGCGCGGACCACCCCGATATCCTCCGAACGAAAACTGCATCCCTCGGAGCAGAAACGACGTCGTCAGTGCGCCGGCAAACGCGTCGCCAAGTTTATAGAGCACGATCAATCCCAGCAGCGCCACCGCCATGGGACGGGAAAGAAATTCTGTGAGCGGACCCCAGACCGCTTCCGCCATCGACTTTGGCGCCACCTGCGCATCCTCTGGTTCCGGACTCACTAGGATCGTCACGACGCCCAACGCCATCAGTGCGGCCATGCAGAGATACGCGGCTGACCAGTTCAAGCGGGAAGCCAGGATCAGGGCCAACGAACCGGACGCAATCATGGCGATCCGGTAGCCCATCACCCAGGTCGCCGCGCCCAATCCCCGTTCCTCGGGTTTCAAAACATCCGTCCGGTACGCATCGAACACGATATCCTGCGACGCGGAAAGAAAGGCGACGGCCAGAGCCAAGGCAGCGAATACCTGCGCGCCTTCAGCGGGACCGATCACGGCCATTACGGCCAGAGCAAGCGCAAGACCGCTTTGCGTCACGATCATCCAACCGCGACGCCGCCCGAGCCAGGGCGGCACAATCCGGTCCATCACCGGAGCCCAAAGAAATTTCAAGGTATAGGGAAGGCCAACGTAGGCGAACAGGCCGATCGTCGTCAGATCCAGTCCTGCCTCGGTCAGCCAGGCCTGCAAGGTCCCGCCCGTCAGCGCCAGCGGCAGCCCCGAAGCAAAACCCAGGGGCAACATGATGCCGAGGCGGGGGGTCAGATAGGTGCGAATGGATGAATGGCTCATGCGATCAAGGGAACAGGACGCTCACGAGGGGCAGCATACCATTGCCCGAGGCGCTGACGGCATCATAATCGTGATTCTCTCTGTCTCGCTCCGGAACACAGCACCGGCGGAAATCTGGTTGCCTCAACATCTCTTCCGGTATGAATCAGGGGAGGCTTTTGTATAGCTGAACTGGTATAAGTAGCGAAAGGAGAGGGATGAGATGAACGTGACAAACTTAGGCTTCACGTGGAATTCCCGATACCTCGAACTGTCGCCGACGGAAATGGCGATTGCCATCGTGGCGGCCCTCCTGGTGGGCGGCGCGGCCCTGTATTTTCTCCTCAAAGTGTTACGCAGCAAACCAGTCAAGCTGCTCGGCATGGCATTGGTGATCGCCGGGATCGCGCTGGTCGGCTGGCTGGCACTCGATCAGCATCAACAGGATGAGCGCACGCGCGTCTCCGAAATCTGGAGTCGCACCTTCGAAAACAGCGCCATCAAGGACTTTGAATCCTGCGTCGCCAACCGGACTCCACGCAGCCCCGGCCCCCAATACCGAGTCGAAGTGGTGACGGAATGCGGTGATGTGGCGAAAGCCATTAAAGAAGGGTTGGAGGCCCGCTGACCGGTGTCCTAGCCGCCCGAACTCTACGTGCCATCCCCTGCCAACAGGAACCACGGCATGCGCAAAAAGGCCGTCCGGCAAGGCCGCTGAGAAAGAGGGGACGAATCGTACTCTCGCAGTAGGGTGAGCCCACGAATGACGCGAAAACGCCGCTGGCGGCCTTTACGCGCATCCTGCTCATCATCATGGCTGGGTACCGGTCCTGAGGTAGATGAACCAATAGACCAGCGCTACCAAAACCGTTCCGCCTATGATGTTCCCCAGGGTGACCAGCGCCAGGTT
The DNA here is from genome assembly GCA_049840695.1 of Nitrospira sp. Taxonomy (GTDB): domain Bacteria; phylum Nitrospirota; class Nitrospiria; order Nitrospirales; family Nitrospiraceae; genus Nitrospira_A. The sequence goes on along the minus strand of JASGJV010000009.1, from coordinate 7,880 downwards.
GCTCAGCGCGTCCACCAGCGACAGGGGCGCCGCGCTTCCGGCCGCCAGAGCCATTCCCAGCGGCAGGAAAAACATATTCGCCACGGAATGTTCGAAGCCGCAGGCGACGAAGGCGCTGATGGGAAACACTATGGCGAGAATCTTATCGGCCACGCTCCGCGCGCCCATACAAAGCCAGACCGCCAGACACACCAGGACATTGCACAACATGCCACGCGCGAAGGCAGACAGCGGATCGAGGGCGATCTTGCTACGGGCGATACGCACCATCGTCTCGGCGACTGCCCCGTCCCCCAACATCTGAACCCCGGCAAGGAGTACCAATACAGCCGTTCCGCAGGCCCCCAGCAAATTTCCGAGATAGACCCAGATCCAATTCTTCACGACCTGACGCGTCTGCACACAACCGGCAGCCCAGGCCATCGCAATCAGATTGTTTCCCGTAAAGAGTTCCGCACCGCCGACCACGACTAAGATCAGGCCCAGGCTGAACGTGACGCCACCGGCCAGCCGCAATAATCCGAACGGCAACGGCTGGGCGTCTTTTCCAACCGTGATCGTCACGGCGTAAAACAACGCGCCCAATGAAATGAACGCCCCGGCCAGTACGGCCAGGGCCACCATAATGGGCACCGCCGTGTCCACCTTGGCAAGGCCGAGCTTGCACACCCGCGCGGCGATTTCAGGAGGCGGATAGGCATCGGCGACCCAGCCGGTGGCAGGAGGAAGTGGCTCGGCGGTCATGTGATCAACATCACATGCATGGAGGGAGAGGAGGTCTCGGTCGGCAGCACCTTTTCAACCCGCACCGTCGAAACTTTGTATTCGGGGCATTTCGAACTTTCGTCGGCGCTGGATGACAGCAGCACGTTCAGGTCCGTGTCCGGGAAGTGAAAACTCGTGAACAACTCTCCCGGCTGCACCCGGTCGCTGATCATGGCGGGAAGCCTCGCCTCCCCGCGCGCGCTCACCAGCCTGACCTGGTCGCCGTCATGGAGTTCCAGCCTGGCCGCATCGAGCGCGTGTATTTCCAGCACATCGGTATCCACGACCTGCATGATCTCCGTCCGCCTGGTCTGCGCGCCGCAATTGTAATGTTGCAGAATCCTTCCGGTGATCAACACCAGCGGATAGGCCTCGCTCGGCGTCTCCCCAGGCGGCAGGTAATCCACTGCCACAAACTTCGCCTTCCCTTTCGGGAACGACTCTTCATGCATCAACGATGTGCCCGGATGTTCTTTCGAGGGAACGGGCCACTGCAACCCCTCCGGCGCATCCAGCCGATCAAACGACACCCCGGCAAACAGCGGCGCCAGTTGCGCAATCTCATCCATGATGGCCGAGGGATGGGAATACTGCATCGGGTATCCCATCCGCGCAGAGACTTCGCAAAGCACCTGCCAGTCGGGCAGCACGCCGTCCGGCGGCTCCACGGCCTTTCTGATGCGCTGGATGCGGCGCTCGAGATTCGTGAAGGTCCCGTCTTTTTCCAGAAATGAAGCCCCCGGAATGACGAGATGCGCCAGCTTGGCCGTTTCGCTGAGGAACAGATCCTGGACGATGAGGAAATCCAGCTGCTTGAGCGCCGCGTGCACCTTTTTCAGATTCGGATCGGTCTGGGCCACGTCATAGCCGATGATCCATAGACTCTTCAGCGTTCCCGCCAGCGCGGCATCCCACATGTCCGGCGTCTTCATCCCCCGGGCCGTCGGCAGGGGTCGCCCGGTGACGGCCAGGTGCGCCGCCGCAAGTCCTGGATCAGTCAGGGGCTGGTACCCGGCAAAGAAAGTCGGCAGGCAGCCGACATCCGATGCCCCCTGCACATTGTTCTGCCCGCGCAACGGGTTGATGCCGGTACCGGGTTTCCCGATGTTGCCCGTCGCGAGCGCGAGATTCACCAGCGCCATCACCCCGTGGCTCCCCCAGCGATGTTCGGTCATGCCGAGGCCATGCACGGCCATGGAGCCTCCGCTTTGGGCATACCGTCGCGCGGCTTCTGCCATGAGATGAGGGGGCACGCCGGTCAGCTTGGACGTCAGCGCAGGAGTGCAATCCTCCACCACCTTCAGCCATTCCTCGAACCCGTCGGTCCGGTCACGCACGAAGGCTGCATCAGTCAGATGTTCCTTGGCGATGACATGGCCCATGCCATTCAACAGGGCTACGTTGGTCCCCGGGTGCAGCTGCAGATGGAGGTCGGCCAGCCGGGCTAATTCCGTGCGCCGTGGATCAATCACGATCAACGGTACCCCGCGCCGCACAGCCTGTTTAATGCGCGCGCCGAGCACCGGATGGGATTCGGTGGGATTGGCTCCGACGACAAGGATCAACTTTGCCAGATCCAAGTCTCGAATGGAGTTGGTCGCGGCAGAGGCGCCCAGTGTTTCCATCATGCCGGTGACGGTGGCGCTGTGGCATACCCGCGCGCAATTATCGATGTGGTTGCTGCCGATCACGCAGCGCATAAATTTCCCGAAGAGATAATTCTCTTCGTTCGTGCCGCGGCTGGAGGATATCGTCGCCAGGGCATCCGGTCCGTGAGTCTTCTTGATTCGGCTCCATTCCTCGGCAATCCGATCAAGGGCCGCAGGCCAGGAGAGTTCGACCCACTTGTCGCCCTGCCGCAGGAGAGGCATGCGCAACCGGTCCGGCGCATAATTGTAGGTCCAACCGAATCGTCCCTTCATACAGGCATGACCGTGATTGGAAGGCCCGTCATCGGCCGGCACCATCCTGACCACCCGCCCTTCCCGCACACCGGCCTCGAAACTGCATCCGACGCCACAGTAGGCACAGGTCGTACGAACGGCTTGAACCGGATCGCCCTCTTCAATCACCGTCTTCTCGATCAAGGCCCCGGTCGGACATTCCTTCACGCAGGCCCCGCAGGAGACGCAGTTCGAGGAGGCAAACCCTGCCGGGTCTCCGCTCAATGCCGCGGATCCTGCTGTGGGCCGGCTCGCGAAGCCGCGATACAACATCGTGAGGGCATGCGTGCCTTGGATCTCATCGCAGGCCCGCACGCAGCGGGCGCATGAAATGCACAGAGCATTGTCGAAAACAAAAAACGGATTGGATCGGTTGACCACAGGCGCCCTGCCGGCAGGCTGAAGATAACGCACATGTGTCACTCTCAACGATCTGGCCAGCGCCTGCAAGGGTTCCGGCATTCGATCTCGGGCCGGTTGCTCGGAAAGATAAAGCTCGATGAGGTGTTTTCTCAGACGAGTGAGCCGCTCGCTCTCTGTGTGCACGACCATGCCTTCGCGCACCGGCGTGGTGCAGGAAGCCGGCGTCCCGCTCTGGCCCTCGACTTCACAGAGACAGAGGCGACAGGAGCCGAACGGGACCAGATGGTCTGACGTACAGAGCCCGGGGATGTCGATTCCTGCCTGTTTGGCCGCGCGGTAAATCGAATCACCCGGCGACGCCACCACCACTTGTCCGTTAATGGAAAGTTTCATAGTGATGCGCTCTCAGCTATCAGCTTTCAGCTCATTACAGACGGCTGACGGCTGACAGCTTATTCCTAAATTCCGCGGGAAAATGTTCAATCGCCGTCAGCACCGGATAGGGCGCACGGCCGCCAAGGGCGCAGAGGCTCGCGAGTTTCATGGTTTCGCCGAGATCGTCCAGGAGGGCAAGGTCCTCCAGGGTGCCGCCGCCGGCTTGAATGCGCTCGAGGATTTCGCGCCCGCGCACCGAACCGATGCGGCAGGGCGTGCACTTGCCGCAGGATTCGTCGGCGGTAAAAGCCATGAAGTGTCGCGCCAGATCGACCATGTCGGTCTCATGATCGTAGACCACGATCCCGCCATGCCCGAGCACTGCACCGGCTTTGGCAAAGGCGTCATAACAAATCGGCAGGTCCAATCCGGCCGCGGGAAAGAGGCTGCCGAGCGGCCCCCCGACTTGCACCGCCTTGAACCGTGCACCGGGCGCCATCCCTCCGCCGAACTGATCCAACACCTGACGCAGACTCAACCCGAACGGCACTTCAACCAAACCCGGGTGTTTCACCCGTCCGCCTAACTGCAGGGCCATGGTGCCGCGGGATTGTTCGGTGCCAAGGGAGGCGTGCCAGGCGCCGCCTCGCGACAGAATCTGCGGGATCGTGGCAAAGGTAAGGACATTGCTCACAATGGTCGGCCGGCCGTACAACCCTGCCTGGGCCGGATAGGGAGGCCTGGCTCGCACGACGCCCCGCTTGCCTTCCAATGATTCCAGGAGCGCCGTCTCTTCTCCACAGACGTAGGACCCGGCCCCCTCCACCACCTCGATCGGGAACGGTTCGCCGTCCAATTCCAACAACTCTGCCTCATCGGCCTTGTGAATCGCTGCGCGTAAGGTGGCTGCGGCCGCGGGATATTCCTGCCGGCAATAGACGTAGCCTCGGGTCGCCCCGATAGCCCGAGCGCAGATCAACATGCCTTCCAGCAGCCGAAAAGGATCACCCTCGAGAATCATGCGGTCGCAGCAGGTTCCGGCATCCCCTTCATCGGCATTGGCGACCACATATTTTTCTGAAGCTTTGGTCTGTTGCGCGACTTTCCATTTATTCCAGACGGGAAAGGCCGCCCCCCCTCGTCCTCGCAACTGCGACTGGCGCAGTTCCTCGATGATCGCATCCGGCGTGAGACGAAACGCCTCCTCCAGCCCCGCCAGGCCACCGCGTGCCTGGTATTCATCGAGAGCCAAGGGCTCTGTCTCGCCGAAGTTGGCAAAGGTGAAGCGAGTTTGGTTCGCAAGAAAGGGAATGGACCGGACCGGTGTCCCGCCGGTTCCGGCAAGTATGGACGGTAGGTCTTCCGGCTGGACATTGAACCAGGCGACACGCCCGTCCGGACTGTCACGCTCCACCATCGGTTCGAGAAAAACGCCCCTCGTGAGGAGAGGCGCACGAGTTGAACCTCCGGACGCTCGACCCAGGCATCCGCCAGCAAGCCTGCCCCGGCGGCCCGGGCGGACGTGTCGTTGGAAAGGTAGAGTCTGGTTGCGCTGCTCATGTTACCGATAACGTTCCAACATCGTCTCCACCTCCGACGGCAACACATGACCATACAGGTCGCGATCAATCAGTACCGTCGGAGAGACGGCACAGTTGCCGGCGCATGACATGGTGTCGAGGGAAAATTTCCCGCCCGACATCGTTTCGCCTACGTCGGTGCGGAGAGAGTCTTGTAGTACTCGCAACACCCGTCCGCACCCGTTGGCATAGCAGGACTCCCCCATGCAGACGCGAATGACATGGCGTCCGGGAGCGGTTACGCGCAGGTCGGGATAGTAGGAAAGCACACCGGCGATCTCTGCGCTGGTTGCGCCCAGGCTGTGCGTGATGTGGGGAATGGCTTCCGCCGGGACATACCCGAGGCCTTCCTGAATAGCCAAAAGCGTCTTCAGCACGTTGCGCGGCTCATGACGAACCCGCTGAATTATCGCCTTGATCTCCTCATGCATGCGGGAGCCTGCTTCGTATCTCATTGTTGAACCCCTCGTGCTGGTGTCACGCCGGTTCAAGTCGAGCGCTGTGGCCCTCATCAACAGAGGCCGACATGTGCTCGCAGGACGTTGTAATCGAACGCCGCGACGCCGCTGCGGAGGAGACCGAAATCACAGCGTTCCATGTCATCGATGAGACCGGCCACTCGATCGCGCCCGGCCGGCGTCCTGGCGACATGCCGCGGAGTGTCGCCGCCCAGCGCCGGAGACTCCCGATCCGCCCATTCCAGATAGACGGTTTCAAGAAAGGTCTTCAGCAACGCTCGATCCTCTTCGCCGGTCACCACCACCGTCAGCGGTTCGTCACCGGACAACTCGTCTTTCGTCACCTGCCGTGCCGGCGGCTCGAACTCATTCCCCGGCGAAGTGCAACGAGTAGCCGAAGGTCGCCGCCAGACTATGTTTGATCGTGTTGTAATCGTTCCTGCGACGCACATTCGAGGAAGAGTTCCGTCGCCGTCACCGTAACCCGCCCCGGGATACTCCGCCTGCCTCTGTTCCCGTCTTCGTTCGTTGCACGAAGCAACGAAGTTTTCCCGGACCGGCAGTTCCTTTTAGTTGAGGAGGTGTCTCCTCCGTCCAACCTTCCAGTTCAGCCATTCCTCCGGCAATGAACGTGAATTCGTGATGCTCGTACAAGGCCATGACATAGAGATGGCTTACCTGCTTCGGTCCGATAACGAATGTCGCTCACCGCTTCCAACAACGCCGCGAGCCGCATGCGGCTAAATTCCTCAGCAGGAGATGCCCGAACCGCTTGGCAAATTCCGGCCAGTCTCCGAGTTCGAATGAGCCTCCGACCACTTCCATTTCACGCCGCTCTTCACCCGTGGTCTCATAGAGCGCTCGCGCATCCTGGGCGGATAGGACCACCATCGGGCCGGCGGGCACAGCCAAGGGACTTTCCGGATCACCTGGTTCTCGTACGAGACGGGTGAACAATACCAATCCGGTGTCGGCATCCTGGTTCACACTTTCCGCCGGGATGTCGTACCGGCGGCCATTGCCTATTCACCGCAAGCTTCGCCGGGCCGCCCCTGTTTGTCGCGGGAGGACCTCAACCAGATCCAGGCAAACGTCTTCCAGCGGATCGAGCCATGCCCGCTCTTCCTCCGGGATATGTTCCGTGACGTCGCGCAGTTGTTCGATGAGGGGTGAGCTGTCCGTCATCCGGATAGAAGTCAGCATAGAGCAGGAGATCCGCCAGTTCGACTTCCTGCCGCAGCGGCGACAACGGCGACCGGCTTCCTAATTCGACATACACCGGCATGGCGCGTTCGAAGGCGACCTGGCGCTGCTGGGCAAATCCTGGCGAAACCGCCAAACGGTCCAGCCTCGACAAGAGATTTCCAAGATCCTTGTCGACCGGCACCGATCGTCCGGTCAGCCGCTCATTCGCAAGCTTCATGACTCTCCTTCAAGAAGAGGGCCCCTCCCGGAGGCGACTGATCAACTGTTTCCCAGCGGGACGACACGCTCATGGTCCGGGCCGAAGTTGATTTGGCGTACCGTCAGGACCGGGCAAGGCGCATGACGCAGCATCGCGCCGGCAATACTGCCGAGCAGCACATGGAAACGCCCCGCGGTCCATGCGTGCCCATGATCATCAAATCAAACCCCTGCTGGGCGACATACGAGACGATCGAATCGGCCGGCAGCCCCGGCTTCAGCACATGATCGGCCTGGATTCCGGTGGGCGGTCAGGCAGGCGGACAACACGCTCAACCGCTTCTCCAGATAATCCCGCTGCTCCTTCCACTCTTTGGCGTGGCTCAAACTGAAATCCAAGCCGTACGCAACCGGTTCCATCGCATGGAGAATGGTGATCGCGGCCCCCAGCGGTTTGGCAAATTGCACCGCATACTCCAATGCGTCCAATGAACAGGTCGAGAAGATTCCACGGGCACCACGATCCGCTTGATAGCGGTCGCCGCCGCACCGGCCCCGCCCTTGTCTGCCTTCACCGCCGACGACGGGAACAGGGAGAGACCCGTACGACCCGCTCCTCGCAGTGCTGCCGACCAAGACATGATCGAGACCCGTTCGGCCATGCGTACCGACTACCAGGAGATCCGCCCCTACCGTCTGGGCAACGGTTTGAAGCGCCTGGCTGGGAATACCTACTTCGATGCGCGTCGTGATCGGTTGACCGGCCGCCTTGGCCCGTTCGTACGAACTAGTTGGCGATCGGCCTCGGCGCGCAAGTGATCGAGGTACATTTTATTGACCGTATAGTCCGGATCCATGCCCGGATAGAGTTCCAGTACAATAAACTGCCCTAGAGCTTGGCCTTCCAGGTTCCAGGTGCTGTTCTCGGATTTATCGTGTTTCCCTATTAACCTTAGCAATACGTAACTGAACCAATAGTAGGGCTACACACA
>JASGJV010000008.1:0-91973 GCA_049840695.1 Nitrospira sp. | reverse complement strand
TTATGTAGGGTCTTCGTTCGTCGTATTGCTAAGGTTAATAGGGAAACACAATAAATGCAAACAGCGCCTAACCTGATTCAGCCGCCGAAACATCCCGCGACTGAAACTCCCAGAAACCGGGCATATTTGATGAACGTGTAATAGGCGTAGAGACCAGACAAAATGAGACCAACATCCGTCCAGACAACCCTTGCGGCCGACATACATCTTCACGAAGGTAAAACAAGGGTGCGACACCAGCTGATGCCACGAAAACGACCGCCCCTGCTCGACCCACCGCCTGGCCATCAAATCAGAATACCGCTCCTGCTTGGCCAGGTAATGATCGATATCGCGGAAGGGATACTGCAGCGCGGCGGCCGTCATGTAGCCCAGTCGTCCATCCAGATCAAAACTTTCATGGACGAGTTCATCCCGATAACGCAGTTTGCTTTTCCGGAACAATTGCGGATTGCCGATAGTCGGGAAACCAGCCGCAATGTTTGATCCAACGCCCAGAGAATAATCGTTGCGCGGCACCGAAATAGGCGTCAGCTCCGGGTCCTCCGGCCAACAGCCGCCTGATCTCGTCGCGCAGTTCAGGGGTAGGCCGTTCTGCCGGTGTCGAGTTTGAACACCCAGTCATGGGTGACATGTAGTTAAGAGTTCATTCTGAAACGGCCGAATCCGTGGAAGTCATGCTGGTAGACCTTGTCCGTAAACTCGCGACTGATGCGTTCGGTGGCATCGGTGCTATAGAATCCACCACGATGATTTCATCCGCCCAGGTGATGGATTCCAGGCAGGCCCGCATGTTGGGTTCGTCGTTGTAGGCAATGACGACAGCCGATACCGGTATACGATCCACGAAGAAGGGTCCTCTTTACATCGCGTCCACGATCAGCTTCGTTGGCACACTGGTGATCACAATCGGCTTCCGAATTCCCGCCACGACCAGAGACGGTTGGCATCCAGCGCGACATTCGCGACTTCGTATAGCGCCATCAATTCCCGGTCACGCGATACCGGCAGCCGCCTGCCACCGGATTGTTCAGCGAGTATCGGTTCAAACCCTAAGGTGGCTTCCTGGAAGGTTTCCGTCGCGAACGAATACAACAACAGTCCCTCTGCGGTCGCGAGCCCGACCAGGTTGTCGTACACGCTGGTCAGATAGGCCACCTGATCGGGCAGACAATCTCGCACCAGGGCGCAGCTCACATCATGCCCGGCAAACGATCCCAGCGCCGGCAATCCCCCGTTCAATGACAACAGGGTCGGAGCCACATCCACCTGGCTGGCGATGGTATCCACAACTCGAGGCCGATAGGTCGCAGGAGTCCGCAAGGACTCATCCATCCAGACAAATAAGGGTGAGGCAAAATGCCCGGCCTTTCGCTCATATCGGAACCTCCCACCGGTTCATGCCGGCCGTGATCGCCCAGAATGACGACGATCGTATTCCGCAGTAATCCCTCGCGGACGAGCTTGGTGAAGACCCGCTCCAGTTCCAGGTCGGTATATCGCAATGCCGCGACATACTTGTCCTGCACCTGTTGCTGGAGCAACTGCACCTCAGGATGGTTCATGGGCGCCGTGAAGGGATGATGTGTCGAGAGCGTCAGCGTGGTGAGAAAAAACGGCTTACCCTGGGATTGGCGCTGCTTGATCCGTTCATAACAAAGGTTGAACAGCGCTCCGTCCACAATGCCCAGTCCGGCCCGTTCCGTATTGGCGGGGAAGTCTCCCTCGTCCAGCAGTTGCTGCAAGCCATTGCGGGACGCGAACGTCTGCCAGCCGGTTCAGATCCCGATGCTGCCCGATCACCATTTCCGTACTGTACCCGTGACGTTGCAGGAGGGACGGCAGGCAGAGGTAGTCATGGGCATACCGGGTCTTCATCGCGGATGCGCCCTGCCTCGGAAATGTGCTGCAGAGCGTCGCGAACAATCCCCTGGAGGTTTGAACGCCGTTCGAAAAAAAGTTCTGGAAATAGACACTGTCCTGCTTCAGTCGATCGAGAAAGGGCGTGCCCTTCACTTGGCCGTAGGTCTGTCCAAGATACCGGCGATCCAATCCTTCGAGAAACACCAGCAGGATATTGGCCGGTTTCAATCGAACGCCGTTCCGGGAGACGGCGAAGTCGTTCGCACGAACGGATACCGGGCATCCACAAAGGTCTCTGTGGGGCCCAGCAGTTGTTGGGCGGTACGCACGGCCACGTCATAGGGCATCGCCTCGGTATTGGCCCGCCGTTCGATGGGGTTGCGCGATACCACTGCAATACGCAAGGCCTCGGCGGCAAACAACACGGGGTTCTGCGCCAGCGTGTAATAGACCATGCTGCCGATCGGCGCAATGCGAATGCCGTAGGGACCGGAATGGTGAAAACCCGCACCGCCGGCCACCAGTGCCACGACCAACAACGCATTTGGCCTGAAAACCTGAGCCCGGCCGCCAGCGGTCCAGCGCCGGCACCACCGCGCGGGAAAAGCTCCAGCACCACAACCCTATGCCTGCCGCTTGAACGGTCAGAAAGACCGCCAGTCGCCAAGCCCACTTCCCGGCAGCCTCCAACTCCGCGCTGGTCTGCTGCATGGCCTGCACGTTTGTCCCCTCCGTCGTCGCCGCCGGCGCGAGGAGATCGCCGATATACTCCAGGAATACAAAATCCATATGTTGATGATTGAAGCCGTAGTACCCCATATCGACACAGAGGAGCACGAACAGGAGCAATCCGGCGAGGAGACAGCCTACATGGAAGGCGGGGTGAAACGAGACCGAAAAGTGACGCGGAGAGTGACGCAAACCGCCCAAGCCCTGCCGTAACAGCGCGTAGAGACCGGCCCCGAGCCCGCCCAGCACGAGGGCGAAGGTGGCGGTGATGAAATCCCCTCGCACACCAACGAGGAATGTTTTGAGCAGCAACGGCGCCGTGGGCGTCTCTTGATCCAGCGCATCGCGCAGGAGAAATACCCGCTCCGCCATTTGGATGACGACGAACAGTATCCACCAGAACAACACACTCTTCCGGATAGACGCTCCCGGCTCAGCCCATCGTTGCATCATGACGCGATGACCTTCCGATAGACCCGCTCCAATTCATCCACCATCCGGTCGATCGAATAGGACTGCTCTACGGTGTGACGCCCCCGTATTCCCATGGCCGCACGAAGGTCGTGGTCTTTCAAGAGACGAACGATGCGATCGGCCAGCGCGTCGGGATCGCGAGGCGGGACGAGAAAACCCGACTCCCCGTCGGCGACCACATCGGGAATCGACCCGGTGGTCGTTAACACGACCGGGAGACCGACCGCCAGGGCCTGCATCAGCACCTGGGGAATCGTATCGCCCTCTACCGTAGGAATCACAAACAGGTTCAGCGAACGGAAAACGTCCAGGAGATCGTCGCGGAACCCCAACATGCGGACATCGGTCGTCAGCCCCAGGCGTTCGATCTGGGCACGAATGTTTTGCTCCTCCGGCCCTTCTCCCACGATCAGGAATGCCGCAGCCGGATATTGCTTCAAGACCTTGGCTGCCGCCTCGACCAGGTAGCGATGGCCTTTATAGTCTCGCAAATACGAAATCATCCCGACCAGCAAATACCCTGAGGGAATGCCGAGCTCCGCGCGGATATCGTGCTTGGGCTGAGCCGGTGAAAACTGTTCCACATCCAAGCCGATCGGAAACGCCGCCACACGATCCGGCGACAGGCCGTCTCGATGAATCAAGTCCTGCCGGTTTCGCTCGCTGCCGGTGACGATGACCATGTCGAACAGGCGGCGGTACAACAGGTGCGTGGTGGCGTTGTTATTCAGCGGCGCCGAGATATGACGCGTGCGAATGACCTTGGGGCGCGGATTGAGGAGGCGTGTGGAGAGGGCTGCGATCCAACTGTCCCGGGAGCTGTTGACGTGAACGATGTCAGGGCGCTCACGCATGAGCAACTGCCGGAACGCAAGAATGGATAGCGGCAGGCGCCATTGCCGCATGACGAACGGCTCTACCGGGAGCCCGCGCTCTTTCGCCATTGCCATGATGGGACTGCGCGGCTCCAATACCAGGCGGATGTGATGGCCACGCTCCACCAAACGTTCGGCATGCAGCAGGACAGCCAGTTCCTGACCGCCAACCGCCATGCTGGATTCCGCAATGAGAATGTTCACGATGATCCTGACATATCTAATCGTCCCAGCTGCTGCTGAACGGCGCGCACAACTTGTTCCGATGTCACGCCGGTCAAACATTCGAGCGTGACGGCGCGCGAGCATTCGCGACGAAAACAGGGGCGGCACTCAACCGGATGGGACAAGACGACGTGCCCCTGGCCATAGGGGCCTGTCTTCACCGGATCAGTCGGCCCGAACAGCGCCACCACCGGAGTCCCCACCGCGGCGGCAATATGCATCGGCCCTGAATCGTTCGTCACGAGCACGGCTGCGCGGCGCAACAAACTGGGCAGCAAGCCTACAGGGGTCTGTCCCGTCAGATCAACCGCTTTTGTGCGCATGAGCGCCATCACCGCACGCGTCTCAGGTCGCTCGGCCGGGCCACCCATAAACGCAATGGGTATGCGCTGCGCCTCGGCCAGTTGATCCGCTGCTTCGGCAAAGTGTTGCGGAGGCCGCGCTTCGTCTCCCATCGGGCGGACACGTTCATCGCGATCCATGGCGACGACGCCCTGATACCCGCTGCGGTGAGCAGCGCTTCCCCGGCCTGCCGGTCTTCAGGCCGATCAACGAAGGCAAAACGCGGCTCTTTCTGCCGCGCCGCCCCCAAGGCCTCCGCCACCAGCAGATACCGGTCTACGGCATGCATCAATCCGGTGTGGACGGGCACGCGTTGGGTATAGAAGAACGGACTTCCTTCGCGCGCATTGGCAAAACCTACACGCCGGCTGCAGCCGGTCAGCCAGGCCATCGCGCCGCTTCTGAACAATCCCTGGAGATCGACGACCAGATCGAACCGGGCCGCGCGGAGATCTCGCACACGCCCCAACCAACCCATCAGCCCCTGCTCCACCGCACAGACATGATCAACGCCCTGGATGACCTCCACCAATGAGGCCCATTGCCGCTTAACCAGCCACGTCACCTCGGCGTCTGGAAACCGTTCCCGCAACGCGGAGAGCGTCGGCATCGCATGCACGATATCCCCAAGCGAACTCGGTTTGATGAGCAGGATGCGGCGGACTGGCTCAGTCATTCGGCCACCAGGGATGATACTCGCTCAGCCCGTCACATCGGCGACCGGCTTGCGCGTCGCGTGGGCAATGGTCCATTCAACCGCTTGCGACAGGTCAGCGGCCACATGGTCCGGACAGAGATCCCGAGCCGTCAGATCAGCCAACGCCTCTTCCCCTGACGGGCCGGTCATGACCAGGACCGCCCGCGCGCCGATCTGCTTGCCCAATTCGATATCACGCACACTGTCTCCGACGACATAGGCGCGGCTCAGATCAACCTGCAATTCGGTCACAGCTCGATCGACCATCCCTCGAGACGGCTTCCGGCAATTACAGCAATCGTCGGGATGATGGGGACAGAAGTAGAGCCCGTCGAGCACGACCCCGTCTTCGGCCAACAGGAGCCGCAATTTGTTATGGATCGCTTCGAGATCTTTCGAGTTGAAATATCCTCGGCCCACTCCGGACTGATTCGTCACCACGACCAGCTTGGCGCCGCCACCTTTTAGTCTGGCCAGTGCCGCGCCGACGCCGGGGAGCAGCATAAATTCTTCAGGGGTCCTCACGTACCCTGTATCGACATTCAATGTCCCATCGCGATCCAAAAATACGGTCACTCCCGATAGCGCCGTGGGCGACAAGGCCGGCTTCCCAGTTGCTGGTGCACTGATAGCAGGAGGAGTCGCAAGCGGCAGATGTCGTACGGCCGCATCGTGCACCTGCTCCACCGTCACACCGGTCATACAGCGATGATCGATGGGACATTCCCGCAAGAGGCAGGGGGCGCACGACACCGGTTGACGGACCAGCTGCGCATCGACGCCGAACGGTGACGTCGTCTGCCAGTCGGTCGGACCGAACACCGCCACCAGGGGAACCTTGAAGGCGGCCGCCACATGCATAGGCCCCGTATCGTTCGTCAGAAACAACTGGCAACGCTTCACCAGCGCCATTAATTCCCGCACCGTGGTTTGCCCGGAACAGACAACCGTGCGAGTGTGAATCTGGTCGGCAATGGCTTTGCCCAACGGTTCTTCGCCCTTGGCTCCCACGATGGCGACGCCGACACGAGCCCCCGATTGGCCCTGGGCATCCTTCACGACCCGATTGACCACTTCGGCATACCGGTCCGGCAACCATCGTTTAGCCTGCCCGTACGTCGAACCGGGATTCACGCCGATGACCACATCCGACGGACCAATTCCGGCGTCAGCCAAGCGGCCGGCGATCAATGCGGATTCTTCCGGCGTGACGAACAGACGCGGCGCCGGGGGCTGGCCCTGTGTCCCCAAGGGTTTGAGCAGGTCCCAATAGTATTCGACCTGGTGTCTCTGCGCGCTACGCGGCGGCACGGCGACCGGATCGGTGAGGAACAGACTCCGGCCATCCGTGGCATAGCCGAATCGGCGGGGAATGCCGGCCAGAAAGCTGATCAAGGCCGCCTCAAACGCATTCTGAAAGAGAATGGCGAGATTAAATCGATGGCGACGCAAGACACCGGCCAAGGTCCACTTGCCCGTCAATCCCGCGTGACGTCCCCGGTCGTCATAGATCAATGTGCGATTCACCGCCGGATGCTGAGCCAGCAGATCCGCGATGGCCGGTTTGACCAGCAGCGTGATCTCGGCCTGCGGAAACAACCTGCGCACCTGATTGAGGGCGGGCTCGCACATGACGGCATCGCCCAACCAATTGGGACCGCGCACGACGATACGACGGATCTCTTCCTTACGCATGGCTTGCCGGCCCGCCTTCCGGATCAAGGCGTAGGAGCCGCTCCAGCCGATCTTGCCCAGCTATAATCTGCGTGCGCAGCCGGACAGCCCAACAGGCCTCATCCGCGTTCAGGAAGGGCGCCACCTTGTCTGCGTCTTTCTCCGTCGTCACCAGCAGATCAACGCCCCCCGTGTGTGCTCTGGCACGAATCGTTTCCATCATGGCATGGGTATAGTGCACATGGTCGGGAAATGCCAGCGTCTCAATCGCCCTGATGCCCACCTCTTCCACCAAGGCGTGAAAAGACCCGGCATTGCCGATCCCGCTGAAAACCACTGCCGAGCGGCCGTGAAAGGCCTCCCGCGACCGCCGTTCATCCCCTCCCACCCGCCGGAATTCCTCTACGGTAAACCCCACCGAGACAGGGGGCGGAAGAGTCGGGCAGGCCTGCACCAGCTGCCGCCAGACCTGTTCACCTGCCTCTTTGCGATCGACCCTGGTGATGAGCACCGCAGACGCCCGAGCCGCTGCCGACAGCGGTTCCCGCAAGCGACCGACCGGCAACGCCGCTCTGAGCCCACCGGTGTCGGTGGCATCCACGAGCAGCAGATTCACGTCCCTGTGGAGTTGCACATGCTGATATCCGTCATCCAGTACAAAACAATCCACCGGCAGACGGCTCAGCACCCACTGGCCGAGCGCATACCGATCTGCGCCAACCGCCACGACCGCATGAGGACAACGGCGGGCCATGAGATACGGTTCATCACCGGCCTCTTCCGGTCCCGCCAACACCTGCTGCCCGTCCGACACCAACAATTGTGGGGCCTTGCTGCGCCGCCGGTAGCCGCGGCTCAAGATAGCGACGCGTTTGCCTTGCGCAGTCAACTGGTCAACGACATACATGACGACGGGCGTTTTTCCCGTGCCGCCCACGGTGAGGTTTCCGATGCTGATCACGGGGCGTGGCAACCGATGTGTCTGAAACCAGCCGCGTGCATATCCCCACAGACGAAATCTGGCCGCTAACTCATACGGATATCCTACCCATCGCAACCAGGATTGTCGCATCGGGATCATGAGGAGCGCGGACGCGACAACAGGCCGCGTGCAGCACCTTCGGATTGAGTCGACATGGCGGATGGCGGAAGAAACGTGGCAATGATCTCCGCGCTGCGCTGCAACGCACCCTGGTTGTCCGCCACCACCTGTTTCGCCGCCAGCCCCATCCGTTCCAATGCGTCTGAATGGTCGAGGAGTTCCCGTACGCTCTGCGCCAAGCCCTGGGCTCCCTCCACGACCCGCCCGCCCCGGGCATTCAGCAGGAGCGCGGCCACTTCGGCGCAATGGTCAGTATGGGGTCCGAACAGCACCGGTTTTCCCCAGACTGCCGGTTCCAACAAATTGTGCCCGCCTATCGGGACCAGGGTGCCACCCACAAACGCCACCTCGGCCTCCCGATATAACAGCGCTAATTCACCGCGGGTATCCAAAACCAGCACGCGCGGACCGGATGCTGGCATCGATCCCGCACTGCCGGTGCTGCGTCGAGACACAGCCACCCCCCTGGCGCGCACCATCTGCTCGACCTGCGCCGCCCGTTCGATATGCCGCGGAGCCAGCACCAGACGGAGATCCGGGAACTCTTCGCATAAGGCCTGATAGGCACCGACAATAATTTCTTCTTCACCGGGATGCGTGCTTCCCGCCACCAGTAACCGGTCGCGCTCACGTAATCCCAAGGCCTGCTTCGATACGACCGCGCCGGCGGCTTTCGGGATCGGCTGGTCGAATTTGATATTGCCGGTGCAACGGACCCGCGATTGGTCGGCCCCTAATTCGATCATACGCTGCGCATCACGCTCCGATTGCATAAGACAACAGCTGATCATATTCAACATCGTCCGATAAAAACCGCGGATCACGGGCAGACGCTGTCGTTCGAACGATCGCGTGGAGAGCCGTCCGTTGACCAGAATCGATGGAATATTCCGCTGCCGCAGGCTCCGCAGGAGATTGGGCCAGAGTTCGGTTTCGACGAAGACGTAGAGATCGGGCCTGAGAAGGTCGATTGTCTGGTTCACCACCCAGGGAAAATCCAGCGGAGCATATCGATGTTCCGCCACACCTTCCAAACGTTGCTCGACCGCCTCACGTCCCGTTTCCGTCACGGTCGAGACCACCAATCTCGCCTCGGGATACAAGCGGCGAAGGTCCCGCACCAGCGGCGCCACCGCCACCACTTCACCCAAGGAGACCGCATGAATCCAGATGCAGGTCGTCGCAAGAGCGGATTTGCGCGGCTCCTCAGGCAGCAGACCAAGTCGCTGGGGGAGTCCGCGCCGGCACCGCTGCTTTGCCAGTAACACACAGAGGATAACCGGGGAAACGAGAAGGAGCAGGCTGTTGTAGAGCAGATACCACATTACGGACGAGCCAGCCGGGCCGCCGCATCGGCCTCGATCGTCATGCGGTTCAGGGTCGCTTCCAACTCCCCGCGCAGGCGCTCCAGGTCCTCAGCGGATGCATCCGGCGGGACTGGAATCGGCGCTCCGATGAGGAAGACACCCTGGGAGAACGGATAGGGCATGATGAACCGGTCCCAGCTCGCGAAGAGTTTTTTTTTGAGCATCCGAAGGCCATGGGGACGATCGGCAAGCCGGTGGCCCTGGCCAACTGCACCACACCCGCCTTGGCGACCTGTCGCGGCCCTTTCGGTCCATCTGGCGTCAGCACCAAGTTACCGCCGGACCTGCCGAGGCGAACCAGCCGGCGAAAAGCTTCCGCGCCGCCCCGGGTGCTGGAGCCCCGCACGGCTTCCAACCCGAACCGCGCCACAATGCGGCAGATCAATTCGCCATCACGATGCTGGCTGATGAGAATATGGGCTTTCAGACCGGGAATGGCGAGCGGCATCATCAGCTGCTGCGCGTGCCAAAAGGCAAGAATCGTCTGCTGCCCTTGCGCGAATATTCGGGACACGTGCTCCCTGCCTTCGGTCCTCCATCTCATTGTGCGTTGCAGCAGCCGAATCACAGCATACCCGACCGGCGGCACCACTGCGACTTTGAGCGCATTGGTGAGGCGCTTCGTCAAGGCTGGTTTCGGTGGGGGTCCTGCCGGGGGGCTATTCGTCTCGGAGTCGCTCACGTCTTCACCTTTCGTCCGCCGGTTAGTGGGGGAGCGCGTTCGGCAAATTGCATGGCATGCAGGCGTTTATAGAGGCCGCCCTTGCGCAACAACTCGTCATGCGTGCCGATTTCCGCGACCGCGCCGCGATCGAGCACAACAATACGATCGGCGTTTTGAATGGTCGACAGCCGGTGCGCGACCACCAGGGTGGTCCGGTTCCGCATCAGATTGGATAAGGCCATCTGCACGATGCGCTCCGATTGGGTGTCCAACGCCGACGTCGCTTCATCCAGCACCAATATAGGCGGATCGCGCAGAATCGCCCGGGCAATCGCCAGACGCTGCCGTTCGCCGCCCGACAATTTGAGGCCGCGCTCTCCGATCAACGTCTCATAGCCGTCCGGCATGCGGGTAATAAAGTCATGCGCATAAGCCAGTTGCGCCGCCTGCATCACGTCTTCGAGCGTCGCCCCCTGCCGCCCATACCCGATGTTATTGCGAACCGTGTCGTCGAACAGCACCACTTCCTGCGACACGATTCCGATCTGCCCGCGCACCGATTGTAGCGTGCAGGTCCGGATATCCACGCCGTCGATTAGAATCTGCCCTCCGCTCGGATCGTAAAATCTCGGCAGCAGACTCACCAACGTGGTCTTTCCACTGCCGCTGCTGCCCACGAGCGCAATGACCTCGCCTGCACGTATGGTCAGATCAATGGCCTTCAGTGCCGCATCCCCCTGGCCTTCATACTGAAAGGCGACCTGGCGGAATTCGAGCGAGCGGGAAATCTGCGGCAACTCGGTCTGTCCGCCATTGGCTACCTGTTCGGTCGGCAGATCCAGCACGTCAAAAACACGCTCCGCGGCCGCAAGCGCCTGCTGCACGGTATTGTTGGCGCCTGACAAGCGTCGAATGGGCGTGTAGGCCATGAACATCGCGGCCAGGAAGGAAAAGAAGGCGCCGGGAGTCATTTCATCGTGGATCACCAGATAGCCGCCATACCAGATGATCCCGGCCACCCCGAGCACGCCGATCACTTCCATATGCGACGAGCCCAGGGAGGAGACCTGGATCGCTTTCATCGTCGTATGGATGAATGCGTCGTTGCTCTGACGAAAACGTTTGGCTTCGTCTTCTTCCCGGCCGAAGGATTTGACCATCCGTATACCAGCCAGGGCTTCCTGGAGCGTAGAGGCCATGTCGCCCATGCGCTCCTGACCACGGGTGGCAAGCCCTCGCAGCTTTTTTCCCATCCGCGCCATTGTGACCACGGACAGCGGCACGACGATCATGGACACCATGGCCAACTTCCAATTCTGATAGATGATCACCCCGATCATCGCCAGAAACGTCAGTCCCTGCTGAAATAAGTCCTTCAAGACCCCCGCGACGGCGTTCGCCATCTGATTCACATCGTTAATGACCCGCGAGACCAGCCGTCCTGACGTATTGGTATCGTGAAAGTGGACGGGCAAGCGAACCAGTTTCGAGAAGAGCTGTTCTCTGATGTCTCCGATCACCTGGTTGCCGACATAATTCATCAGATAGTTTTGCCCATAGTTGAACACGCCCTTGAGCACGGCCACGAGCAAAATCGCGACCGGCAGGACAAGGAGCAGGCTTTCGTCCTTACTGATGAACAGGCCGTCAAGCACGGGACGCACCAGCCAGGCATAGGCAGCGGACAGGCCGGCCACGAGCAGCGCGCATAGGAATGCGGCGCCCAAGCGGAATCGATAGGGGTTCAGATAGGCGAGGAGGCGAAGATAGTGTTTCATGATCGGCACTCAGCCAGCACAGCTTCGGCTGCCCGTTCGGGAGGCACCCGGCGTGCCTAACGCATGGCGCACCGACAGCAGCGCGGCCTTCATTTCCGCATAGGCACGAGGATCCGCCAACAGCCGCTCGGTCTCCTGAACCAGTCGTTCCGGTGTGGCCTCGTCATGAATCAGCTCGGGAACGATTCCCCGGTTTGCAACCAGATTGGCCAACCCGATCCACGGCACCCGGATCAACAGGCGCGCCAACCGATACGTGATCCAGGAGGGGGCCCGATAAAACAAAATCATCGGGGTTCCCACCACCGCCGCCTGCAAGGTGGAGGTACCCGATTTGACGACCAGCAGATCCGACGCGGCCATCACCTCGCTCGCCTGGTTGCGAAAGACCTTGATGGGAACCGGACTGTTCTTCAAGAGATCCGCCAGAAACCGGTCCTGCACCGATGACGCTTGCGCCAGAATAAATTGCATGGCGGGATGGCGTTCGGCGAGCCGCTTCACCGTCTCCAGTAGCAGCGGAATATGCTCCAGCAATTCGGCCTTGCGGCTGCCCGGAAACAGCCCGATGACCGGCCCCGCATCCGACAATTCAAATTGACGGCGCAATGCCTCGCGATCATAGGATGGCGCCACTTCGTCGAGGATCGGATTCCCGACAAAGGTGCAGCGCACGCCCGCTTTCTTATAGAGCGGCTCCTCAAACGGCAGAATCGCAAGGACATGGTTGACCCGCTGTTGGATCCAACGCATCCGACCACGCCGCCAAGCCCAGACTTGCGGCGCAATGTAGTAGACGACCTTCAGGCGGCAGGCCCGGGCGATGCGAGCAAAATGGAAGTTGAGTCCGGGATTGTCGATCAAGACGACGAGATCCCAGGGTTCTCTTTTGATCAATCCGCGGATACGGGAAATCCTCTGCAGCATGGTCTTCACCGCTGACAAACCGATGAGTCCCATCACGTCCAATTGAGGAATATCCTTCACCAGTTCCGCGCCGGCCGCCCGCATGGAGGCACCCCCGATTCCCACGATCTGGAGCGACGGAGCGAGTTCCTTCAGCGCCTTGACCAAATGGGCTCCGTGGAGATCGCCGGAGGCCTCTCCGGTCACGATTAAGATACGTGGCATGTCGCTCTGCTCAGGCGGACCGACATCGACATGGCCCTCCTAGAGACTGTCATGGCCGAAGGCCGCGGCAGATACGTCGCCGGCGGAATGGCGCTGCGTAAATTGACCAATGGCGTCCAACACCCGGGCAGCCAGGTTGAGTGCCGCCTCGCCATCCTCGCCAGATACGACGGGGCGCGATCCGGTCGCCACGGCATGGATGAAGGATTCCAGCTCCAACCGCAACGGTTCCTCATCCCCGGCTTGGAAGGTTTCCACATCGATCGTTGGCCGCGGTCCACTGCTCTGCACGCGCCGCGAGACCATCGCCTGACGGGATTGAAAATCGATCGAGACGTAACTGTCGCGTTGAAAGAATCGCAACCGGCGCATCTTGTTCGTGGACACGCGGCTTGCCGTCAGATTCGCGACGCATCCGCTCGCAAAGGCGATCCGGGCATTGGCGATATCGATATTGGATGAGAGCACGGGCACCCCGGCGGCGCGGACTTCTTCCACCGGGCCGGGGTGAAACGACAGCACGAGATCCAGATCGTGAATCATCAAATCGAGCACCACATCGACGTTGGTGCCCCGCTCGCCGAAGGCGCTGAGCCGATGGCCTTCGATGAAGGCCGGACGGTCAATCGAGGAACGCATGCGCTGCATGATCGGGTTGAATCGCTCGCTATGTCCCACCTGCAGCAGGCACCCGCGCCGGGCAGCCAATTCGACGAGCTCGCGGGCCTCGGCGGAAGTCACGGCTATCGGCTTTTCCACCAGGACATGCTTGCCGGCGTCCAGGCAGGCCTTGGCCGCCGCGAAATGAGCAGAGGTCGGAGCTGCGACGCTGAGGAGATCGACCTGCTGCAGCACCTCGGCGAGGTTCGTCCAGGCCTGCACGCCATGACGCTCGGCGATCAACCTGGCGCGCTCCGGTGACGCATCATACACCCCGGCTAGCGTGACGCCGGCCAGCGTTGCGTAATGTCTCGCATGGTGCTGCCCAAGATGACCGACGCCGATCACCCCGGCACGAAGCGGCGTCATCGCGCCCTCTCCCGTCCAACCGGGCCGGCTTTTGTTTCCATGGCGAGTGGCTTCATGTCATCCCGACGATGGCGATTCCTGCGCGGTTCGCCTTCGCAATCGTGTCGTCCCGGTCCAGCAGAATGCCGCGTCCTGCCTCCAGAGCAAGCACCGACGCTTTGACCGTTTCCATCACCTCGATCGTGCGCGGGCCGACGGCTGGAAGATCGAAGCGGAGATCCTGCTGAGGTTTGCAGCGCTTGACGACCACCGCCCCCCCTTGTGCCAATTCACCACCCCGGCGTATGGCGCCGTTGGTGCCCTCTACGGCTTCGACTGCGACGATCACCCGATCCTTCACGACGACGCACTGGCCGATATCCAACGCGCCGATCTGCTGGCCCACATCCCAGCCGTACCGGATATCTTCCCATTCCTTCTTACTCGGCTCGCGCCGGGTCAGTGTGCCCGCTTCGACGAGAATCCCTTGCAGGCCGAAGGTCGATTCGCAGATTCGAATGCCTTCCTGTTCGATTTCCTCGGCGACGCGGCGAAGAATGTCGTCATCCTTGAGATGAATTAATTTGGCCGCCAGCGCCAATGCGCGGAAGTCCGGACGGACCGTGGTAAAGACGTGCGTTTTCTTGATGCCGCCCAACATGACGGCCTGCTGCACGCCGTCGCCCTTGAGCGCGTCAATCAACTTGCCGAATTGCCCGATTTTGATCCAATGGATGTTGTTCAACGTGCTGGGCCAATTCCGGATCGGTTTCGCCTTCATGCGCCACCGCAAAGACGGAGTACCCGAGGCGTTTGGCATTGTCGGCGAAGATAATCGGAAACCGGCCGTTGCCCGCGATCAGTCCGATCCGCTGGCCCTCAGGCGCCTGACTGTCATGCCCTGCACGTCCCCCCACCCGCGTTATTCCTCTTCGCCTTCCTGGTCTTTGCCCACCGAGCGGCAAATACCCCGTTTCGTCCCTTGCATAAAGTCAGCGACTTGCATGACATCCTGGCTCGCACCGAACTGCTCCCGCGCCAGTTTGACGGCTTCCGCCACGCGATGCCCGGAACGAAACAGCACCTCATAGGCCTTCTTCAAGGCCGCGATACGCTCGGCCGAGAATCCGTGCCGGCGCAACCCGATCGAGTTCAATCCATACATGCGGGCACGGTAGCCACCGGCCGCCCGCATGAACGGCGGGAGGTCCTGGCCGAGCGCGCAGCAGCCCCCGACCATGGCATAGGCACCGATACGTACGAACTGGTGAATGCCCGAGAGCCCGCCGATAATGGCATGGTCGCCGATGGAGATATGCCCGGCCAGGCTCGCCGCATTCGCCAAGATGAGGTGATTACCCAGATGGCAATCATGCGCGACATGGACATAGGCCATCAAAAAATTGGAATGACCTACGGTGGTCACACCGCCGCCCTGCACGGTTGCCCGATTGACCGTCACATACTCGCGCAGAATGTTATCGTGGCCGATCACCACCTTCGTCGGCTCGCCTTTGTACTGCATGTGTTGGGGCGGCCCGCCCACCGACACAAAGGGATGTAATTCGCACCGCTCCCCGATATCGGTCCACCCGTCGATCGACACATGAGACAAGACGCGCGTCCCGGCGCCGATAGTGACGTGTTCACCGACGACGGAGTAGGCCCCGACCTCCACGTCATCTGCGAGCACCGCTTTCGAATGGATCACCGCGGTCGGATGAATCTTCACTCACACCTCCTCGCCCTCTGGCAGGCCGCCGAAACACCGGTCAGCATGCTCATGATCTTGCTGAACAGCATGTGAACAGCCTGTGGTTCCCTGCTCTCCCGCCGGTCGGTCGGGAAGATCCGGGTCCTCTACCCCGCAGACTTCTCGCCTGCGGCCTTTTCGTCCATCACCATGGCCGTGACTTCCGCTTCGCAGACCAATTCGGTGTCGACAAAGGCCTTGCCCTGCATCTTCCAGAATGGAGCACGTTTCTTGAGCACGTTGACCTCCAAGCGCAGAATATCGCCGGGCACGACAGGCTTGCGGAACTTTGCCCCGTCGATGCCGGTCAAATAGACGACCGGGCGCCCGACTGCGCCGAGCGATTTGAATGCGAGCACGCCGCCGACCTGAGCTAACGCTTCGAGGATCAGCACGCCCGGCATGACCGGACGTCCGGGGAAGTGCCCCTGAAAAAACGGCTCATTGATCGTGACATTTTTGATGCCCACAATCCGTCGATCAGGATCGAGTTCGCGAATGCGGTCGACCAACAAAAACGGATACCGGTGGGGAAGGATCGATTGAATCTCAACGTTGTCCATCACTGACATCACCCCCGCCTCCTGTGTTGCGTAGACGATTACGAGCCGCCGCTACTTGTTCTGCCGATCGAATTCTTTGATGATCTGTTCCGTCAGATCGACCGACGGGTGACTGTAGATCACAATCTTCACCGTCGACTCGCTGCCCTTGTCCAGGACGGCCGTATACCCTTCTTTCTGCGCCACTGCCGCCGCGGCGGCCTGAATCTTCTGGGCATACTCCGCCACCATGCCGCGCTGTTTTTCCTGCACCTCGCGATTGAAGTCTTGAATCCGGCGCTGATAGGCCTCCAGCTTGGTTCTGAAGTGTTCTTGCTTCTCTTTGCGCGCATCTTCCGACAACGAGGCGTCCTGGACGCCCTTTTCCAGCTCCTTCAATTCCTGGTCGTCGGAATCGATGATCTTCTGGCGCGTCGTGGAATAACTCTTCAGTTCCTCTAAGGCGCGTTTCCCGGCGACGCTTCGCTCGATCACCTGTTGCTGATCCATCATGGCCACCTTGATGTGGTCGGCAGCCCAGACCGGCTGCGCCCCCCAGGCCACTAACACTTGTAGCACCCCGGCCGCCATCCAATTACGTACGTTCATGGACTCCCTCTCATGGATACGTTTTATTGAACTCCTCGATCAACTGCGACGACACATCCACCGCCTCATCGAAATAGAGGGTCGGTCCTCCGCGCCCGCGGTCGAAGATAGCCTGTAATTCCAGCCGCTTGGCTACCTTGGCCGACAGGGATTCGATCTTATCCCGGAACCCGTCCAAGACTTCCTTCTGCTTGTCCTGCACTTCGCGGTTCAGATCGGTGACTTTCTGCTGGTACTCTGCCATCCGGCGCCGGAACTGCTCTTCGCGTTCACGTTTGGCGGTCGCGCTGAGCACGCTGCCCTGCTTGACGAAGTCTTCTTCCATCCGGCGAAGCTCTTTTCTTCCAGCTCGATCAGGGCCTGCCGGTTCTTGGCAAATGAGGCCAACATGTCCTTCGCCCGTTTCCCGGCGTTGGTCTCGCCCAGGATACGCTGAGGATCCACCACACCGATGCGGGTGGACGTCGGCACTGCCGAGGGATTCGATCGGCATCCGCCGGCCAGCAGCGTGACGGTGAGAAGCGCCAGGCAGAGTTCCTTCCATCCGGCTCCTCGCGCTCTTTTCCAGCCTACCAGTCCACGCATGCGTTCGATTCCTTTCCTACACCCGCGCCGCACAGCCTGCATCAGAACAACGATCCGATCGTAAACTCAAAGACGCCCATCCGCTCGGTGGGCCGAGGATCGAGGTTGATTCCATAGGCCGCCCGCAAGGGACCGAACGGAGAAATCCACCGGGCCTCAAATCCCGCCGCACTCCGTAGCTTACTAAACTGCACCGGCTCGTTGTCGTCGAATCCGTTTCCGTAATCGAAGAAGAACACGCCGTTCAATTTCGCCTCGGACGAAATCGTAAAGATAAAGTCGTTGTTAAAGATGAGCTCCTTGGCGGAGCCCAGGAGCGAGCCTGATGGCGTCACAGGGCCTGCCCGGCCGAAGACGAACCCGCGCATCGTATTGATGCCTCCGACGAAAAACCGTTCGGTGAGGGGGATGGGCCGGCCCCCGATCCCCTCTGTCTGCCCGTACCGGACATGCACCGAGAACCGCGTGTCATAGACCAGCGGCGTGTATTTAATGACATCGAAGAACAGTTTATAGAAATGGTTCGATCCTCCAAGCGCAGGCGTTCCGTAGTCGGCACCGATACTCAGGCGCCATCCCGTGCGAGGATCCAGATAATAGTCACGCGTGTCACGAAACAGCGACGTTCGGACGCCGGTCGACGATTGCGTCCCGAGCTGACGGCAGATCAATGGAATCAGATCCGGGCACAACCCTGCTTGCGGATCGCTGTACTTGAGCTGCTCGCCGAAGAGACTGATGCTCCCGTTCACATACTCCGACAGCCATCGGCTCCAGGTGGCACTGGCGCCCGACTTGGACTCGAAGTAGGAGATATAGTTGGTCATGGACCGGTAAATATCCAGCTGCAGGGCATTGTACGAATCGTTCACGTAGGGATTCCGGAATGTGACGAGCCCCAGGGACCGCTGCTGACCCAATTGCCCGCGGATACGACCCAACCAGCCGTTCCCGCCCAGGTTGCCTTCCGTGATGTCCGCGATCGCGACCAGTTTATCGAGGGTGCTGAATCCGCCGCCGATGCTGAACTGGCCGGTGGGTTTTTCTTTGACCTTCACATTGAGGTCGACCTTGTCGACATCGACCTGCTGCGGAAGAATTTCCACCGTTTCAAAAAAGTTGAGGTTATTCAAGCGCTGGAAACTGCGTTTCAACGCCAGCGTATCGATGACGTCCTGCTCATCCAGGCGCAGTTCCCGGCGCACGACATTGTCGCGGGTCTTATCATTGCCGGTGACATGGATCTCGCGGATCCGCATCATCTCCCCCTCTTTGACATTGAGGGTGATCGTCGCGGTGCGCGCGTTGTTGTCCGGCGTCACGTTCGGCACCACATCCGAGAAGACGTAGCCTTTCGCGCCATAGAGATCGGTAATGCGCGTGATTTCACCGCGGATCTTGGCCCGTTGAAAGATTTCGCCCGGGCGGATCCCTAACCCTTCACGCAATTCATGGTCCTCGAACACCGTGTTGCCGCGGAAACCGACTTCCTGCACGATGAACGGTTCACCCTCGACGACCGAATAGCTGATTTCGAACCACTTCTTGTCGTCGCTCAGTTCCAGCGTGGGCTGGCTGATCTGCACGTTCAAGTAGCCCTTGTTCAAATAGACTTCCCGGATGCGCTCGATATCGTTGCCCAGTTCCTCGCGCTTCAGCACCCCGGCATCCGACAACAGTGACGGCAGCTTCAGCTGCGTCACCAGGCCGTACCAGGGAATCCACTCGCGGGTGGCCGTCACTTTAAAGACTTCTTCTTTGGTCACCGCCCGCATCCCCTCGAAATTGATACGACGGACTTTTGCCTTGGTGCCTTCCTTGATGAAATAGGTCAGCCGCTTGCGGTCTTCATCGACGGCTTGAATCACCGGAATGACCTGGCAATTGTAGAAGCCGTCTTCCTGGTAGGCGAGGCGGATCTTCTCCGCGCTCTCTTTCGCCTGCTGCTGGTCCAGAAAGGTTTGGCTTTTGATCGTGATCTTTTCTTTGAGCTTGT
This sequence comes from Nitrospira sp., assembly GCA_049840695.1. Taxonomy (GTDB): domain Bacteria; phylum Nitrospirota; class Nitrospiria; order Nitrospirales; family Nitrospiraceae; genus Nitrospira_A. The sequence goes on along the minus strand of JASGJV010000008.1, from coordinate 72,559 downwards.
CGTCGCTCAATTCCTCGTTGCCGTCGAACACAATCTCGGTAATGAACGGTTTTTCGCGGACGATGAAACCGACAGCGACGCCGCCATCGGCCGTCTCCGTTTCCACCTGCACATCCTCGAAGTAGCCGGTTCCGTAGAGAATCTTGACCTGCTCCCGGAGCGCGTCAGGAGTAAACCGATCGTTGGCCTTAAGGGTGAGACGCCCCTGGATCGCCTGCAGTTCAATACGTTTCTGACCACGGATGGTGACGGAATTGACCAGCGGAGCACTGACTTGGGCTCGCACCCCCTCTGCTTCGCCGATCGCGAACAGCGCCGTCAGGACGAAGACGAGAATCGGCACCCACCGCCTGCCTCCCGACTTGGTCACCGCAATCCTTCCGTACCGTCTGGGAGAACAAGCACTGGTTCTTTCGACCTTCGGGATGAGAAATCGTCACATTCCATGCCGCGTGTCTTGCCGCGATCCGATGGTCGGGCGAAGGGACGCGAACTGTCGTCATAAGAGTCACCGATGCGCCGCGTTCATTGCAGCACCACCGCACATCTGCAGAAAAACTCTCGGATTATATTGACCACATTTTTCAATGTAAAGGAGTTTCCCCGCGCAGCGGCGCGCCGGCAGCCATTGAAAAGAGCCGACGAAATCTTGACTTCATGTACCCCATCACATACTATCGCCGTTATGACTAGAACAGACGTACGTAAAGCGATTATTCCCGCTGCCGGACTGGGCACACGCTTTCTTCCCGCCACCAAAGCCTCCCCGAAAGAAATGCTGCCGCTGGTTGACAAACCGCTGATTCAGTACGTCGTCGAAGAAGCGGTCGCGTCGGGCATAGAAGACATCATCGTCATCACGGGGCGAGGCAAGCGCGCGATCGAAGACCACTTCGACCGTTCCCTTGAACTCGAGGAAAATCTCAAGGGCAGCGGCAAAGGACAGGTCCTGAACCAGATGCGGCACATTTCCAATCTGGCGAACTTCTGCTACGTCCGCCAGCCGGAAGCCATGGGTCTCGGACATGCCGTCCTGTGCGCGCAGCATTTGATCGGCGACGAGCCCTTCGCCGTCATCCTGGGTGACGAGATCATCGACGCGGCGGTTCCCGGTCTTGCCCAATTGATCCATATCTACAAGCAGCGCAAAGGCGCCGTGCTCGGCGTGCAGGAAGTTCCGCAGCAGGAAGTCAGCCGGTACGGCATCATCTCGGCGCGCAAGGTTCGCAGCGGCCTGCACAGGGTTGAAGACCTGGTGGAAAAGCCCGCGCCCGCCGATGCGCCGTCGAATCTTGCCGTCATCGGACGGTATGTGCTGCCGCCTGAAATTTTCCCGATCCTCCGCAAAACCCCCCCGGGTAAGAACGGAGAAATCCAATTGACGGATGCCCTGCGGCAACTGGTGAAGAACACACCGATGTTCGCGCATGAAGTCGAAGGCCAGCGACATGATGCCGGCGACAAACTCGGATTTCTCATCGCCACGGTGGAATTGGCCTTGAAGAACCCGTCTCTGGGACCTGCATTCGGCGATTTTCTCCAGCAGCGACTCCGACCCACTACCGCCGACGTCCGTCGCCGCGGCCCGGGTCGAGGGCGCGCGACTACCTAGCCCCGGGCATGATGGATCACCGTCACCCGAACCGTGCCCCCGCACGACATCGTCACTGAGACCATACACCAGCAGACTGGAGCCTCATGGCTGAAGCAGTAGAACAAGATTTTTCGAGCAATCAGAACCTTGAACCGCCGGATCAGCTTCCCCTCCTCCCCGTCCGAGACATCGTCGTCTTTCCCTACATGGTGCTCCCCCTGTTCGTCGGCCGTGAAATGTCCATCAAGGCGATCGAGGCGGCGCTGGCAGGCAACCGGATGCTGTTCCTGGCAACACAAAAATCTCTGGATGTGGAAAACCCGCAGCCCGAGGACATTCATTCGGTGGGAACAGTGGGCATCATCATGCGGATGCTCAAACTGCCCGATGAGCGGATCAAGATCCTGGTGCAGGGCCTCGCCAAGGGGAGGATCGAACAATACATCCAGAATGATCCCTACTACTCCGTCAAGATCGAGAAACTTGTCGAGACAAAGCAGCCCGGCTCCACATTGGAGACCGAGGCGGTCATGCGAACCGTCAAGGAGCAGATCGAAAAAATCGTCAGCCTCGGCAAGGTTCTGATTCCTGACGTGATGGTCGTGATCGAAAACCTAGAGGATCCGGGACGCCTCGCCGATATGGTGGCCTCCAACCTCGGCTTGAAAGTCGATATCACTCAGGCCGTGCTGGAAATCGTGGATCCGATCCACCGGCTGCGGCAGATCAGCGAAATCCTCGCAAAGGAAATCGATGTCCTCTCGATGCAACAGAAAATCCAGGCGCAGGCCAAAGGCGAGATGGACAAAACTCAGCGCGAATATTTCCTGCGCGAGCAGTTGAAAGCGATCCAAAAAGAACTGGGCGAATTGGACGAGCGGGCGGAGGAAGTGGCCGAATTCCGCAAGCGCATCAAAGACGCCAAAATGCCCGAGAAGGTGCTCAAGGAAACCGAAAAGCAGCTCAAGCGACTGGAGAAAATGCATCCGGACACGGCCGAATCGGCCACCGTCCGCACCTATCTGGAATGGATGGTCGAGCTGCCGTGGAATAAAAAGTCTAAGGACAATCTCGACCTGAAGGCCGCGATGAAGGTCCTGAACGAGGACCACTACGATCTGGAGAAGGTAAAGGAGCGCATCGTCGAGTATCTGGCCGTACGTAAGCTGAAAGAAAAAATGAAGGGGCCGATTCTGTGCTTCGTGGGCCCGCCCGGCGTCGGCAAAACTTCGCTGGGAAAATCGATCGCACGAGCTCTGGGCCGTGAATTCGTCAGAATCAGCCTGGGTGGAGTCCGGGACGAGGCCGAAATCCGGGGCCATCGCCGGACCTACGTCGGCGCGCTGCCGGGGCGGATCATTCAAGGCATGAAGCAGGCGGGCACTAACAATCCGGTCTTCATGCTCGACGAAGTGGACAAGGTCGGGATGGATTTTCGTGGCGACCCTTCGGCTGCACTGTTGGAAGTGCTGGACCCTGAGCAGAACAGCACGTTCACCGATCACTATCTCGGCGTGCCGTTTGACTTGACGGAGGTCATGTTCGTGACGACGGCCAACTTAATGGATCCGATTCTCCCCGCTCTCCGGGATCGTATGGAAGTCATCGACATTCCCGGATACACGGAAGAGGAAAAACTCGGGATCGCCCAGAAATATCTCATTCCCCGCCAGATGAACGAGCATGGGATCACCGAGAAACATATCCGCGTTTCAGAGACCGCGATTCGCCATGTCATTTCCCATTACACACGCGAGGCCGGCGTCCGCAATCTGGAGCGCGAAATCGCCAATCTTATGCGGAAAGTGGCCAAGAAGGTCGCCGAGGGTAAGGCCGAATGCCATGCCATCGATCAGACCAACTTGAACAAATTTTTGGGTGTGGCGAAATTCATTCCCGAAGCAGAACTCGAGATGGACGAAATCGGCGTTGCCACAGGCCTGGCCTGGACCGAAAGCGGCGGAGACGTCCTCTACATCGAGGCGACCGTCATGAAGGGCAAGGGGCAGCTCACACTGACCGGACATCTCGGCGATGTCATGAAAGAGTCGGCCCAAGCCGCCTTGAGTTATGTGCGGTCACGGGAGAAAACGCTGGGTATCAGCCCAGACCTTTTCGCGAAGAACGACATCCATATCCACGTGCCGGCCGGCGCAACGCCGAAAGACGGCCCCTCTGCCGGCATCACCATGGCGACGGCCATCGCTTCCGCCTTGGCCCAAATCCCCGTGCGGCGCGATCTTGCCATGACCGGAGAAATCACGCTCCGCGGGCGGGTGCTGCCGATCGGAGGCTTGAAAGAAAAAATCCTCGCCGCCAAACGTGCCAAACTTTCCACCGTCGCCCTTCCCAAACGCAACAAGAAGGATTTGGAGGAGATCCCCAAGCATATCCTGAAAGGGATTGAATTGATCTTCGTCGATACGGTGGACGATGTCATCAAGGCGGCCCTGCGACGGGCTCCCTCGCGCAAAGTCAAGGCTGCGGCACCGAACACGCCGTTGAAGCGAGCTGCGCGCGCGACTGCCTCCAAGCGAAAAGCAGCCGGCTCGCCACGGCGCAGGCGTGCATTGACAGGGACCGCCCGCTCACTGTCTTTGTAACCCGCGCTGCATGAGGACTGCTGCTGCCATCCTTCAATACGCGGTAGGGAAACCGGCCGGGAAGAAGGTGGAGTAATGCCGCCAGGCCGATCCCGCCGGGCCAATGCCGTGCGCAGTGAGTTCGGCCTGATCCGGAGACTGCAGGCCCAGGCCGCTCAACCGGATCCGCAAGTCTTCCAAGGGATCGGCGACGACACCGCGATCCTCAAAACCTCGCCAATTGAATGGACGCTCATCACCACGGATCTCCTGGCGGAGGGGGTGCATTTCGATCCTGCCACCTCCTCATTCCGCGATATCGGCTACCGCGCCGCCATCGCCAATCTCAGCGATATCGCCGCAATGGGCGGCAGGCCACGGTTCATGCTCGTCTCTCTTGCGATCCCGCCCGCCTGCTCGACGACGCAGATCCAGCAACTCTACCGAGGCATGATGCAGGCCGGTGCTCCCTATCAGGTGCGCCTCGTTGGCGGTGACACCTCTGCCTCCAAAACAGGGCTCTTTCTCAACATCACCCTCACCGGTGTCGTGAAACCGCGCCAGGCTCTGTTGCGCAGCGGCGCCCGCATCGGTGACCTGATCTATGTTACCGGGACACTGGGAGACTCCCGTGCCGGGCTCGATCTCCTGACGTCGAGCCGGCGCCCCAAGCTCCGACCAATAGACACACGTTTTCTGTTGGCCCGGCATCATCGTCCATCGGCTCGCATCGCGGAGGGGTTATGGCTGGTTAACGAAGGGCTCGCGGGCGCCGCCATCGATCTCTCCGACGGCCTGACCGGCGACCTTCGTCATATCTGCGAGGAGAGCAAGGTCGGCGCGGAAATTAACGCCGATTCACTGCCGGTTTCGAGGGCCTGTCTCGCATACGCCAAGGCCCGGGGCTCGCCCCTGGCGAAATCGCTCTCCAGGGAGGCGAGGATTATGAATTGCTGTTTACCGTGCCTCGCCGAAAGCAGTCCCGGTTTGAACGACTGGTTGGAAAAAGCGGATTTCGCATGACCTGTATCGGTTCAATCGCGCCGAAGGCGGCCGGTCTACGCTTGAGGACAGCCGCGGGCACCACACAACCGCTGCCGCTCACCAGTTACGAACATTTTCTCAGGCCGACGTAACAAAGCCTGGTAGCAGAAGACTTATGGCCGACGTACGCTCGCTGTTTCGCCAAATTCTGCATCTTGATGAAACGCCGCACCGGACCGCGCTGGCCTTTGCGGTCGGCGTCTTCATCGGCTTTTCGCCGGCCTATGGCCTTCATATGATCATGGTGGGCATGTGCGCCTGGGCGTTCGGCTGGAACGTCGTGGCGCTCCTCGCCGGAGCCTTTCTCAACAATCCCTGGACCCTCATCCCGATTCTCGGCGCGACCTACTGGACCGGCGCGACATTGCTCGGCAGGCGAGAATTTCCCACGTTCGACTGGAGCGACTTGTCAGCCACAGGCCTCTATCACCAGGTGGCGCCCCATGCCTGGCCGTTTGTACTCGGGGGAATGGTCCTGAGCATCGCAGGCAGCCTGCTCGCCTACCCGATCGCCTATGTGCTGCTCACGAGATATCGCCGTGCGAGAGCGGTTGACCGCTCCGCCCATTTGCCCCCGCCATCGGCGCTAGGCTAAGATCGCTCGTTCGGTCGTGCTCCTATGAAACTACCATCCGCCATTCCACCGGCCCCCTACGATGGATCGGCCCTCATCGCCGATCCAATTCACGAATACGTGTCGTTCACCGTGCCCTATGCGACACCCGACCCATCGGAGCGAACCGAAAAAGACCTGATTGATTCTCCCTGGGTTCAACGGCTGCGCTATATTTATCAGCTGCAGAGCGCCCGCTGGGTGTATCCGTCGGCGGAGCATACGCGATTTGTGCATTCGTTGGGCACCATGCATGTAGCCGGAAGATTTGCACAACACCTGTATCCATTTTTGCACAACGCCGTTCCCGACCTTCCCTCAGCGGCCTTCGTCGAAGAGTTCCTCCGCATCACGGCCCTCGTCCACGACATTGGGCATGGCCCGTTCTGCCATTTTTTCGATGATAACTATCTGCACGGCTTCGGGCTTTCGCATGAAAAGCTCGGCCAGATCATCGTCCGGGAGCATCTCGGGCCCCTCATCAAGAAGATCCGACGCAGCCCGTTCGGGCGGTTCGATCGAGGCGAGGAACTCAATCCGGATCACATCGCGCATGTCATCCTGAAGGAGAAGGGAAAGGACAACTCAAAAATTCCCCGCTGGATCAATGTGCTCCAGCCGGTCATTTCGGGTAGTTATACGGCCGACAATTTGGACTATGTGCTGCGCGACGCCTACATGTGTGGCGTGGCGGTCGGACCGGTCGACCTCACGCGATTGATTCATTACACCATCGTGACCGAAAAGGGCTTCACGATCCATAAAACCGGTCTTCCGGCCCTGCACATGTTTTTGAACACCCGAATGTACTTGTATTCGAACGTGTATTATCACCGGACGACCAGGGCCATCGACATTCATCTCCGCGACATCTTCGGCGACACCATGAAGCTGTTGTTCCCCTCGAATCCAGCCAAACACATGGACGAGTACCTGACGCTCACGGACTGGTCGCTATTGGAAGATGTGCGACGATGGAAAAAGGCCGGACAGAGCAGCCTGCGTCGCTTGCATCAGGAATGGGCGCATATCCTCAGCCGGGACGTGAAATGGAAAATGGCGTACAGCACGGTACTCAAAGAAAAGGGTATCGAGCGGGGGATGGACTTTCCCAGCCACGAACAGTTTCAGCAGCAGATCCAGAAAGCGCTGCCGTCGAAATTACAAGACCTGCCCTTCCGTGTCGATATGGCGCCATTGGATCCCCGACCGGATCCGAAGGATACGCGCGGGATTCCCCTGCTCGTCTATGATCCCGGCACGAAGGGTCTCTCAACCGAGCCATTAGAGGAATTTCTCGACCTTCTCCCCACCCGCCTGGTGCAGTTTCGCATCTATGCCCTCGATCACGCCCATGACGCCGCCTTCTCCAGAGCCGCCGCGACCGTGCTGAATAAAACCCCGTCCAGCATTGAGACGAATTTCTAACCGTCGTAATTGCGACAACTGCCCGGTCCGTTGACTGGAACAATCGGCATTGGATCTACTAGGTATTTCACTAGGGCAGATCGCATCTGTTGAATTTGGCTCGTCTTACTCATACTGATCAAAACAATTGATTTATCGCTCTCTGTCCATCTGAGCGACGGTACGGCGCGTCACAAAGCAGGAGCCCCATGACCAGCAATGGTCTCCACGGGCTGATCACCGACAAGCTAACACCTCGCACTCGCGAACTGGGCATACTCGCTTTGATTGCCGCATTGAGCGGCGGCACGTTTGTTTTGGATTGCCTGACGCCCCGGGGCATTCCCGGGTGGGTACTGTATACCCTTCCGATTGTCCTGACCTCCTGGACGCCCCATCGATGGAGTTCCCCTCTCGTCGCAGGCAGCTGCGTGGGGCTCACATTGCTTGCTTATGTGTTCTCTGCCGACATGCCAGGAGTGCCCCTCTGGCTGCCACAGGTCAACCGTTCCTTCAGTACTATCCTCTTTCCGCTCATTGCCTATTTAGTTGATCGACAAAAACGCTTGACGGCCGAGTTGCTGAAGTCAGCAACGATGGCTATGGAGCATAAGGCCTTGCTGGACCGGTCGCGGTTGCTGAAGAAGACTGCCGAGGAGGTGCAGGACCTCTATGATCGCGCTCCCTGCGGCTACCACTCTCTCGATGTGAACGGTCTCATCGTTGCGGTGAACCAGACCGAGGTGGACTGGCTGGGCTATACGAAGGAAGAACTCATTGGGAAAACCAGATTTGCGGACTTGATGACGCCGGCGAGTGTCAACCTGTTTAAGCAACGATTCCCGCGCTTCATCCAGGAAGGCCGCGTCAAAGACTTGGAGTTTGAGATCGTCCGAAAGGACGGGTCCGTCTTTACAGTATTGCTCAGTGCGACGGCCGTGACGGATTCGCAAGGGCGTTACCTGCTGAGCCGGTTGACGTTGATTGATATTACCGATCGCAAACGTGCCGATCAGGCCTTGCGTCGCAGTCATCAGTCGCTGGAGGCCTTGGTTGAAGAACGCACGGCTGCGCTTCGGGAAGCCAATAGCCGTCTAGAGCAGGAATTGGCGCAGAGTAAAGAGATTCAGCAGGCGCTCAGCGCCAGCGAAAGTCGGTTCCGTGACCTGGTCGAATCCCTGCCGCTCCCGATCTGGACCTGTCTTCCGGACGGCACCTGTGACTATCTCAGCCCCCGATGGGCGAATTACACGGGACGATCTGCGGATGAGCCGTTCAGCAGCGGATGCCTCCAGCACGTTCACCCCGAAGACCGCCCGAGAATCACCGAGCAATGGCGCGAAGCCGTGGCTCATGTCCGGCCCCTCGACACTGAACTGCGCTTCAAGCGGGCGGATGGCATCTACCGCTGGTTCCATGCGCATGCGACGCCCATCCGAGATCAACATGGCAACGTGCTGAAGTGGGTGGGAACCTACACCGATACCCATGATCGCAAACAGGCGCAGGAAATTCAGGCCAGGCTGGCTGCCATCGTGGAATCATCTTCCGATGCCGTCATCAGTAAATCCCTGGACGGCAGGATTTTGACCTGGAACAAAAGCGCCGAGTTGATGTTCGGATATACCAATGACGAGATCATCGGGGAATCCATCTCACGGCTCCTTCCTGCGGATCGTCGAGCGGAGGAATCCATCCTCATTGAACAGATCAAATCTGGCAGGCGCATCCAACAATTCGAGACGCTCCGACGGCGCAAGGACGGCCATCTCCTTCAGGTGTCGTTGACGGTCTCTCCTATCGTGGATGTCCACGGCATCGTGACGGCCGTTTCTACCATCGCGCGCGATATCACGGCACGGAAGCGAGTCGAAGAAACTCTGGACCAGCAACGCAAACTGATCGAGTTATCCTATGAACCGATCTTCGCCTGGGATAAGGAGCAGGGTATCGTGACATGGAACCGCGGCTGTGAACAATTATACGGCTATACGCGTTCCGAGGCGTTAGGACGCAATAGTCAACTCTTGCTGAAGAGCACCTTGCCATGCCCCTTGCCTGCCATCCATGCTGAACTGGAATCAACCAGAGGATGGACCGGGGAAATCCATCATCGAACCAAGGATGGACGCGATGTGCTCGTGGAGAGCCGATGGGGACTACTCGCTATCGACGGACGCAGTCTCATTCTTGAAACCAACCGGGACATCACCGAACAGCGCCAGTCCGAGCTGATGATCTTGAAGAAGAATAAGGATCTCGAGACCCTGCTCTATGTGACTTCACACGACCTGAAGGAACCGCTGCGCGCGATTGAAAGTTTTTCCGTTCTGTTGCAAGAACGTTATGCGAACCGGCTGGATGAGAAAGGCCAAGATTTCCTTCGCCGCATCGTCCGCGCCACACAGCGGCTCGACCAGTTGCTCACAGACATTCTGGATCTCTCCCGCGCCCAGCGCATGGAGCCGCCGGTCGACGATATCGACGTGCATCAGCTCGTCAAAGACGTGTTACGACGGCTGGAAAGCCGGATCAAAGAGAGCCGAGCCACCATCACGGTGTGCACGCCATTGCCCCGGCTCCGTGTCAATACCACCTGGGCAGCCCAGGGCATCTACAACCTGGTTGCGAATGCATTGAAGTTTGTCGCTGACGGAAGGCCTCCGGACATCGAGATTGCTTCCCATACCGAGATTGACGCTGAGGGGACGGAATGGTCCGGCCTGGTCGTACGCGACCGCGGCCCGGGGGTTCCATCCGACCAGCGTGAGCGCATCTTTGAATTGTTCCGGCGAGCAGTGGGGCGGGACATCGAAGGAACCGGAGCCGGCCTCGCCATCGTCCGGCAAGTGGCGGAACGTCATGGAGGCCGCGCCTGGGTTCTGCCCCGTGCGGGTGGAGGATCGGATTTTTTTATCACCTTCGGCATCAGTCGGCAGGTGGCGAAAGAGGTGGGACTATGACCATGAGACCATTCGACATTCTGATCGCTGAAGACAATGAAGACGACATCCTGCTCATTCGTGAAGCATTTGAAACCCTCAATGTGACCAACCGGGTCGCCGTGGTTCGGGATGGCACCGAGGTGATGGCGTACCTGCGCGGAGAAGGTCAATTTCACCAGTGCCCACTTCCCGGCATGGTGCTACTAGACATCAATATGCCGAAAAAAACGGGGCTCGAGGTGCTGGGCGAGATCAAATCTGATCTCCGGTTTCGTGCCATCCCCGTCGTCATCCTGACGGTCAGCGAACGGGAAGAGGATATTGTGCGGTCGTTCGAGCAGGGCGCCTGCTCCTATATTCGGAAGCCGGTTACCTTCACCCGCTTTATCGCTGTTGTCAAAGAGTTCGAGCTGTATTGGACGCTCGTCTCCAAAATCCCCACCCTCAAGAGGTAACACATGCAGGTGTTGCTGATCGAAGACAATGAAGATGATGCCGAATTGATTCGTGACGCACTCTGCGAGCATTCGCCACACGATGTGCTGCTCACCTGGGCGGACCGTCTTGAAGCCGGTCTCCTGAAGCTGGCCGAGGGCTCGGCCGACGCCGTATTGGTTGATCTTTCGCTACCGGACAGCCAGGGAATGGACACCCTTGTTCGCGTGCGGGCCCAAGCCCATGAGGCGGCCGTGATTGTGCTGACGGGACTCGACAATGACCTCGTCGCGGAAGAATCTCTTCTGCATGGGGCACAGGACTATCTGGTGAAAGGTCGATTGACCGGTGATGGGCTGAAGCGCGCCATTCGCTATGCGATGGGACGGCACCGCGTCGAGCAGGCTTTGAGGAAAAGCGAAGAGCGATTCCATCTTACCTGTCTCGCCACCAGGGACGGCATCTGGGATTGGGACATTACTTCCGGCGAGACATGGTTCAACGATGCCTATCAAACCGTCTACGGCCGGAGGCTGAAGGCGCGGGAGACAGGACGGATTCCGTGGGCAGACCAAATCCACCCCGAGGATCGAAAGGCGATTATTGCGGGCCTCAACCAGACGCTGGAGTCCGACAACAACTTGTGGACGGCGGAATATCGCTTTCGCAGAACGGACGGCACTTATGCGTATGTCGTTGACCATGGCTATGTGCTTCGGACCAATGCCGGCACACCCTACCGGATGATCGGGGCGAAAACAGACATTTCCGACCAACGGCAAGCGGAAACCATGCATGCCGTTCAACTGGCTGTCGGCCTGGCGCTGGAAGAATCCGTGTCGTTGAATGAGGCGGTGCCAAAAATTCTGCGCGCGATGTGCGAACTTCAAGGCTGGACGTTGGGTGCGCTGTGGCTTGTTGATACTCAACACGCTGTCTTACGCTGCAATGCACTTTGGCATCCCTCAGGCCAACAGACCGAGCACTTCGCCCAGGCCTATCGCACCTTCTTTCTGCGGCAGGACATGGGAATGGCCGGAAAGGCCTGGAAGACGGACGCCCCGACATTCTGTCCTGATATTTTGAACGAGGCCGACTTCCCCGCGCGTGATGCGGCGCGAGAGGCGGACCTTCATGGAGCCATCGCATTTCCGATACACACCGGCAAAGAGATCCTGGGCATCATGGAGTTTTTTACAGTCGAAGTGCTTCACCCTGCTCTGTCCCGCATGGAGCGGATTGCTGAGCTCGGCGCGATGATCACCCAATTTCTCAACCGGAAAGATTTAGAGCGACAATTGCGCCAGGCGCAGAAAATGGAAGCCCTGGGGCGGATGGCTGGAGGCGTTGCACACGATTTCAACAACCTCCTCACCATCATCAATAGTTGGGCCGAGCTGTTGATGGACGAACCGGGCCTGACTTCACGGGCGCAACGGGGCATGGCGCAAATTAGAGAAGCCGGCAACAAGGCCACCGGACTCACCCGCCAATTGCTGGCCTTCACGCGCCATCAGGTCGTCGAACGGCAGTCCCTGAACCTCAATGAGCGCGTCAGCGATATCGTCGAACTCATGAAGCGGGTCATCGGCGAGGACATACATCTCGTCTTGACCCTGGATCCGACATTGGGACGAATCAAAGCGGACCCCGGTCAGATCGAACAAGTCGTGATGAATCTGGTCGTCAATGCCCGGGATGCCATGCCCCATGGCGGCCGGCTTGAATTGGAAACCGGAGAAGTGATGATCTCCCACTCCGATCCGTTTTGGCCCGATCCTCTGCCGCCTGGTCCGTACGTGACCTTGGCCGTTCGTGATACGGGTTGCGGAATGAGCGCCGAAACCCTGGCCCATGTATTCGAACCGTTCTTTACGACGAAGGAGTTAGGCAAGGGGACGGGACTTGGACTGTCAACGGTCTACGGGATCGTTCGACAAAGCAGCGGCACCGTAGGAATCACGAGTGAGGTAGGAAAAGGCACCAGCTTCACGATTTACCTGCCCCGCCTGGAAGAAGACAGCGGCACAGCTCGCGTCGTGACCCAGCCCAAGGCCATGAGCGAACAGTCGGAAACCATTCTGCTGGTCGAAGACAACGATATGGTGCGAGGGTTGGCCCAGTACTGTGCTCGTCGCCCAGCACTATCATGTCCTGGCCGCCCGGTCCGGAGAGGAAGCGCTGGAAATGGTGCGCCGGCAGGGTCGCCATATTGCCCTGCTGGTCACAGATATGGTGATGCCTGGCATGGGAGGAGCCCAGCTGGCTCACGAGTTGCAGACCCTTCAACCGGATATCAAGGTCATTCTCACGTCCGGCTATTCAGGGCGGGATGAAACACTCCTGAAATCCTTCGATGCACAGGTAGCCTTTTTGCCGAAACCGTATACGCCGGAGACGCTGACGAAAGCCGTGGCCGTGGCTCTCGAATCCCAGCCTCGACAGGGAAGCTGCAGGGATACGTCGCATTCAACCTGAAGGGCCTTCAAAGGCACGATTGGAGAAGATGAGCGCGCCGGCGCTACGGTCTATCGGCCATCACCGCCGACTGCTGTCGGGGTTGATTCTTCCTGAGCGGAAACCGACGGCGCAGCCACTACCGGGCGGGCCGCGGCGGCATTCTGAGGAAAGGGTAATTCGAGGAGCGCGTAGGGATTCACCCGAGCGCCGTTGACCTTCATCCCCCAGTGGAGATGCGGGCCGGTCGCTCGCCCTGTGGCGCCCACCTTCCCGATCACTTGCCCGGCCTTCACCAGGTCACCTTCGTTGACCAGCGCCTCCGACAAGTGAAAGTACATCGAGTAGAGACCGAGGCCATGATCGACAAATATGCCCCGACCAGAAAAAATATGATCCACGACGAGCCGCACAACCCCGTCATTGCTCGCCATGACGTCGGTGCCCATCGGCGCACCGATATCCTCTCCGTTGTGCGGATTCCTGGGTTGCCCATTCATGATGCGGACACTGCCGAAGATGCCGGTCCGTTTACCGTGAACGGGTTCGATGAACCCCGCCTGCCAGAGTCGCATGGCCGACTCTTCCGCTAAGGCCTTCCGAACCTGTTCTTGCTCAGCCTTCCAGCGCGCAGTCGCTTTCTCATCGAGGTCAACTTTATCCTTCGGCAGTTTCAGATGCTCGACGGCAAACTTCTCCTTCACCACCAGCACCTGATAGGAAAAATGTCTGGTCTGCTCGCCCGATTGCGCATCGATGGTCAGCTCATGCGGCCCCGGTTCATCTTGCAGATCGATACCCAGCAATCCGATATAGCCCGTTCCGCCGGCGGTGGGATTCGGGAACAGCGTCACGGTACGACCAAGAAACCGGCCTTTAACGCTGGTGACTTCCTTAAGTTCCGGGACCGTCACGATCACCACCTGGCCCTGTTTGCCGCTGAATTGTCCGTCGCCCCCACGGGGAACAGGGCCCGTGTTCGGGAAGAGCTCAACAGGAAACACGCTGGCAAGCAGTACGACGGAGATGATGAGAAAGCGATCGAGAAACGACATAGTCTTGGCTCGATTCACTCTATCGACCCGCCTCATCGGTACAACCGCGCACCGGAGACCTGTGACAACAATTCTTCAACCCGCCGGTTGACTGCGCTGAACGGATCCATGCAGAGAATCGTCTCTTCCCAATACCCGTTCAGTTTCAGATAGGTCCAGTCAACCGTATACGACCGATTCTTGGCGCGCGCAAACCGGATGAAATCGCCGCGGACTTTCGCCCTGGTGGTCTGGGGCGGGACCGACATGGCTCGTTGCACCGCCTCTTCTTCCACGATTCGGGTGGCCATGCCCCGATTCTCCATTAAATAATACAGCCCGCGCGTCCGTTTCACGTCATGAAATTGCAAATCCAGCAGAAAGACTCTGGGATCATCCCACCCGCAATCTTTTTTGTCCGTGTACGATTGGATGAGATGCTTTTTCATGACCCAATCGACCTCGTGCACGAGTTGCATCGGATCTTCTTCCAGGCGATCGAGCACGGATATCCACTTATCCAGCACGTCATCCAAGACCGGATCATGATCCTGCGCGGCCAGAAATTCCGTTGCTCGCTTGACGTAGACGCGCTGAATTTCGATCGCGGTCATCTGCCGCCCGTCATCGAGCTTCACCTTCTTGTTCAGCGTGGGATCACGAGAGATTTCGCGGATGGCTTTGACGGGGTCCTCGAGTTCCATGCCGGTCACGGCAAAACCCGATTCGATCATGGATAAGACCAACGTGGCAGTGCCGACCTTCAAATAGGTCGCATATTCCGACATATTGGAATCCCCCACGATGATGTGAAGCCGCCGATATTTCTCCGCATCGGCATGGGGCTCATCTCGCGTATTGATGATGCTGCGCGAGGAGGTCGTCGAGGAGGACGTTTTTTCGTGGATATGCTGCGCGCGTTGAGAGATGAAGTACTGCGGCTTGCCGGAGACCTTCAACACCTTGCCTGCGCCGGAATAGATCTGGCGGGTCACAAAAAACGGAATGAGCTGCTCGGTCACCTTCCAAAAATCCACGTCCCGGCGCATGAGGTAATTTTCATGGCACCCATACGTGTTCCCGAGGGAATCGGTATTGTTCTTAAAAATATAGATTTCGCCGGAGAGCCCCTCTTCCCGCAACCGCTCCTCTGCGGCCGGTAAACAGGCTTCCAACAAACGCTCGCCGGCCTTATCGTGAACGACCAGGTCGAGAATGTTGTCGCATTCGGGCGTGGAGTATTCAGGATGGCAGCCGGTGTCCTGATAGAATCGCGCGCCGTTGACCAGAAACGCGTTTGACGGCCAGCTGTTCGGAATCAGGCCTTCAAAAATATAGCCCAGCACTTTCTCCATCGGAAGATAGATTTTCCCGTTGGGAGAAAAAATCAGACCATACTCGTTTTCAAGGCCGAAAATTCGTTGTTGCATGGAGAGAATGCCCTCGCTGCGACTCCTGTCAGGATACACCCTGACGCGGGTGGCTTCAACAGACTCCGGTAGGCATTCGCTGCCCACGCGCGGTCGGAAAATGACCGGAGCAAGCGCGTCGACACTGAAGCGGAGCCGTCTAGGCAGGAGCGCTACGTGAACAGATGGGAGATATCGGCACTGGTCAATCGTCGGAACTTGCGCCCTTGACGATGCCGATCCAATACGGCGACTTCGAGATTTTCGGAAGGAATTTTCTGCGTGGCAACCTGCTCAAGGGCGGAAAGACAACGCCGGAGCCCATCTTTGAGCGTCGGCGGCTGCGGTGTTGCATGTTCGCGCAAGTATTGCTGCACGGCTTCCGATCGCCCGCCAATCACCGCGAAACTTTTTTCATCCGCAATGCTGCCGTCGAATGAGATACGAAAGATTTCGTTGGCCTGGCCGTTGACCCCGACCTGCACCACAAGGATTTCAACCTCTAGCGGCTTCACATCTGTGCTGAAG
Source organism: Nitrospira sp. (assembly GCA_049840695.1). Classification (GTDB taxonomy): domain Bacteria; phylum Nitrospirota; class Nitrospiria; order Nitrospirales; family Nitrospiraceae; genus Nitrospira_A. The sequence continues at coordinate 56,511 of JASGJV010000008.1, read as the reverse complement.
GCCGTCCCCAAGCTTTGTGAATAGGCGTTGGAGAGCGTTCGAGCACTCACATCTTCCCGGCTGTACATATAGCCGGTCAGATCGGCGTGGCGTATGCCTGCCTTGCGGAGATGCTCGAATTCGCTATACTTGCCGGCCCCCGCAAACGCGATACGATCATACACTTCTGAAACCTTGTGCAATGAAGAGCTCGGATTATCGGCTGCCAGCACGATCCCGTCAACATACTCCAAAGCAATAATCGACCGTCCCTTGGCGATGCCTTTTTTGGCATACTCCGCCTTATCCTGCATCATCTGTTCAGGCGAGACATAGTAGGGCAACGGCATCGATTACGATCTCCTTCGTTCTGCGATCATGGTTTCATAGAGGGCACGCACACGTGATTCCGGCACATCGGTGATGCCGGCATCGCTGACAATCTTGGCCGTCGGATAAATTCCCCGGACCAGATCCGGGCCTCCCGTTCCGACATCTTCATCGGCCGCGTTATACAAGGCCAGCAGTCCGACGCGGAGCGCGGCCTCTTCATCAAGTCCCGACCGGTAATGTTCCCGCATGGTATTGCGGGCGTCTTTGCCTCCGGAACCGATGGAATGATGATCAGACTCTTCGTACCGCCCGCCCGTAATGTCATATTTAAAGATACGGCCTTCTTTCCGCTTCACATCGTACCCGACATAGAGCGGCATCACGACCAATCCCTGAAATACCATTGGCAGATTGGCCTTGACCATTTGTCCCAGCTTGTTGGCCTTGCCCTCGCAGGATAGCTGGACGCCCTCCAGCTTTTCGTAATGCTCCAGCTCGGTTTGAAAAAGCTTGGCCATTTCAATACAGGGCCCGGCGGCGCCGGCAATGGCCATGGCGGAATACTCATCGATGCGGAACACTTTTTCAATCCGCCGATCGGCAATCTGAAATCCTTCTGTCGCCCGCCGGTCGCCGGCGATAATCGCCCCATCCCGATATTTCAATGCCAGCACCGTCGTTCCGTGCGGCACTGAAATGGTGCCAGGCCGGGCGAGGTCTACGGGCAGAGATGCGCGCTGCATTGTAAGATCCTGAACGCCTGGTCTTAACTCGGGATGATGCTGAGTGAGAAAATCAAAGAAACTGGAGCCGTCGTGATGTGGCAGAAAAGGCATACGATTCATATGATGGTCGCAGTCAGGTTGATAGTTTTTCGAGCAGCGCTGCCGCGGTTTCCGCATGGGCCAAGAGCTCTCCCGTCAGCGCTTCAGTACCGCGCAGGGGGTCCATGAGCGGAATCCGCTTGATTTTGTTCTGCCCGACATCAAAGAGCACAGACGTCCAGCTCACCCCGTAGACGGCATTCGGGTATTTTTTGACGCACTGGCCGCGGAAATAGGCTCGTGTTCCGACTGGAGGATTGGTCTCCGCCCGAACAATCTCATGCTCCAATACAACCCGCTCGATCATGTGACTGCGTTCCAGGGTGTAATACAATCCCCGATCAGGACGGACATCATGGTATTGCAGATCCATCAGTCGCACGCGAGGATCGTCCCATCCGCAGGACTTGCGGTCCATGTAAGACTCAATCAAGTATCGCTTGGCCACCCAGTCCAATTCCCGTACCAGCAAACGCGGATCCCGTTCGAGGCGATCGAGCACATCCTCCCAACGCACCAGGATGTCTTTCGTGACCTGATTCAGTTCATGGCAGGCATAGTAACTCTGCGCCGCCTTGAGGTAGGCCCGCTGCACGGCAATCGCCGTCGTCGCGCTTCCGTCCGTCAGCTTGAGGCTCTCTTTCACCTGGACATCCCGGGACACTTGCTTGATAGCGTTGACGGGGTCGGCCAGGCTTATCCGGGGGAGATCTGCTCCAGCCTCCAGTAGATCGAGGACAATCGAAAGGGCACCGACTTTGAGATAGGTGGACAACTCCGCCATATTGGCGTCCCCAACGATCACATGGAAACGCCGATATTTGGTCGCATCGGAATGTGGTTCGTCTCGCGTATTGATGATCGGCCGCCGAACCATGGTGTTCAGATCGACGAGCGTCTCGAAAAAATCAGCCCGTTGCGAGATCTGATAATCGACGGCAGGGGTCTGATTCTCGGCGCCGACCTTGCCCGAGCCGGCATAAATGGGTCGTGTCACCAGGAACGGGGTGAGGACCTGCGTGATTTGATCGAATGATACGGCTCGCGAGACGAGATAGTCTTCGTGATAGCCGTAACTATTGCCCTTACCGTCCGAATTGTTCTTATACAAAACGAATTGATCGCGGCCGCGCGCCTCGGTGATCCCGGCCAGGGCCTGGGCAATAATCCGTTCCCCGACCCGCTCAAAGGCCACGACTTCCCTGGCGTTGGTGCATTCGGGTGTGGAATATTCCGGGTGTGCGCCGTCAACATACAGCCGCCCGCCGTTGGCCAATACCTTATTGAGTTGTCGATTGTAGTCCGGCCCAGGCCGCTCGCGTTCTCCATCCACCTCGAACCCGCGAGCATCCAGCAAAGGGTTCTCATTTTCGTAGTCCCATACCGCCTGCGGCGCGGGCAGATTCGGGTAATACCCGATCACATGAATGGAATTCGCCACCGGATCGGTCGCGTTCGGATCCCGGCTGGCAATACCAAATTCCGTCTCCGTGCCGATGACACGGGACAGGCTGTGCGAATGAGTCTCATTCATGGATATCGCGCGCCTACAGGTAGTGGCCCGTGCTGACGGTTTCGATCTGGCGTGCCTCCGACGGCCCGCCGCTGATGGTCCGAAGATGGACGATCTTCTCGCCTTTTTTCCCGGCGACCTTTGCCCAATCGTCCGGGTTCGTCGTGTTCGGCAAGTCTTCGTGCTCTTTGAATTCTTCGCGAATTGCCCGGATCAGGTCATCGGCCCGCAGACCGCTTCCCTCTTGTGCGATAGCGCGTTTGACGGCAAATTTTTTGGCTCGTGAGACGATCCCCTCAATAAGAGCGCCACTGGCAAAGTCCTTAAAGTAGAGCACTTCCTTTTCGCCGTTTGCGTAGGTGACCTCAATAAATTTGTTTTCGTCGGTTGTGGCATACATAGCATCGACGGTGAGGTTCATCAGGGAGTCAACGAGCGCGCGGGCATCCCCGCCGTGCCGTGCCAATTCTTCCTCTGCAAAGGGAAGATCTGTCGAACACGTACTTGGAGAAAATGTCCCGAGCCGCCGTGGCATCGGGCCGGCCAACCTTTACCTTCACATCCAACCTGCCCGCGCGCAGCACCGCGGGGTCGATCAAGTCCTGGCGATTACTGGCGCCGATGACGATGACATTGGTGAGTCGCTCGACGCCATCGATTTCGGACAAGAATTGCGGCACAATGGTCGACTCAATGTCCGAAGAGATACCGGTACCGCGTGTGCGGAACAAGGCGTCCATTTCGTCGAAAAACACGATGACAGGATGTCCGTCATCAGCCCGTTCTTTGGCCTTCTTGAACACTTCGCGCACCTGCCGCTCCGATTCGCCGACATATTTATTTAACAGCTCAGGGCCTTTCACATGAAGGAAATAGCTGCGCAATTGCCGGTCTTTTAAATGCCCAAGCTTCTTCGCGATGGAGCTCGCCACGGCTTTCGCGATCAAAGTCTTTCCGCAACCGGGCGGGCCGTAGAGCAATACCCCTTTCGGCGCGCTCAGCTTATAGTTGGAGAAAATATGCGGGTATAGGAATGGGAGTTCCACCGCATCGCGCACCTGTTCGATTTCCCGCTGAAGTCCGCCGATATGTTCGTAGTCCACATCCGGGACTTCTTCCAGTACCAGTTCCTCCGCTTCCGACTTCGGCAGCTTCTCAATGACGCAGCCCGATCGCGGATCATATAAGAGGTGATCGCCCACGCTCAGACGCTCACTCAGTAACGGCTGGCCGAGTTCTGCCACCTTCTCTTCGTCGAAGTGCAACGTCACAAGCGCGCGATTCCCTTCAAGCACATCCTTCAAACGAACCACTTCACCCTGTACGTCGAAACCGCGCACCGCGATGACGTTCGGGCTTCATTCAGAATAACTTCCTGCCCTTTACGCAGCTCCTTCGCCTTGATGGACGGGTGAAGGCTCACCTTCATCTTGCGCCCGGAGACATAGACGTTTCCTGTCCCGTCGGTATCCAGACTGGAAAAAATGCCGTACGTCGAGGGCGGAGCCGTCAGCTTCTCCACTTCGGCTCGCAATGTTTCGATTTGTGATTTGGCTTCTTGGAGGGTGGCAACGAGCTTTTCGTTTTGCTTCGTCGTCTGCTCGAGTTGGTAGCGTGACTGGTAGAGCCGCCGAATTTCCTCTTCCATCGACTGGATTTGGGTGCGAAGTTTTTCCACTTCGCGGGCATGTTCGTCGTTCTTGTGCGTCACGGCTCCATCTCCGTCAGAAAGTGACCGAGTCAGGCGCTTGACGGAATCACGGAAGGACCGGAGTCGGCCTGGACTCCCTTTTGAATCGGCCATCGCCCCACTCGCCGGGTTGATGAAAATCCTTGTCCATGACGATCATCAGCACTGTTTCGGATTCTATCATCCGCATATAGGGTGGTCAACTGCAGCAGGAGCGGCGTCGAACGCAACGACTGCATGCGTGGTGATCGTCACGCATGCGAGTCCAGCGTCACGATTCTCTCTGGATCTCGGCAAGCAAGTCCTCGGTCGCCTGCTCGACATTCATCGCGCTTAAGATGGATGATAACACGGCTACGCCGAATGCCCCCGCTTGTCGGACCTCGCGCGCGCGAGTGGCCGTGATCCCTCCGATTGCAAAGATGGGAATACGTACCTTCTGCGCAGCCTGTTCGAGAATACTCAATCCGATCGGCGGCCCGTATACGCGTTTCGACGGAGTGTCATAGATTGGCCCCAACACTACGAAGTCGGCTCCTTGCTGCTCAGCCGCGATCACACCATCGAAGGAATGCACCGAAAGCCCCAGCAGTTGCGAGGGCCATAGCAGACTTCGCACCACTCCAGCGGGCAGGCTGCTCTCGCGCAAGTGGACGCCAGAGGTACGCAGGGCCAGTGCCACATCGACGCGATCGTTGATGAACAACCGGGCATCCGGCAACTCATTCTGAAGTTCCGCTGCCAGTGTATGCACTTCACGAACCGACAGATCGCGCTCCCGCAGCTGAATGGCTCTGACGCCCGCACGAACGGCGCGCGCCAGGACCGATAAGAGCGGACGCCCAGCGGTTTGATGACGATCAGTGACGAGGTACAGCCGGAAATTGACAGGAGACATCAGGAAGACATTGTGAGTGCAGCATGATGAACGCTGAAGTGACGCATTGACTCGCAGGTGGGAGATCGGCTTCCAGCTCGCAATGCTTCACTCACAACTCAGGAGTGTTTACAGCATGCCCTCGATGGGGCTACTGGCCGTCGCGTAGAGTTTGCGCGGAATACGGCCGGCCTTGTATGCCAATCGACCGGCCCACACGCCATATTTCATCGCTTCCGCCATCGCAATCGGATCCTGAGCGCCTGCAATGGCGGTATTCATGAGGACCGCGTCAGCGCCATACTCCATGGCAAGCGCCGCATCCGACGCCGTTCCAACCCCCGCATCAACGATGATCGGCACCTTGACCGTTTCCATGATGATCTTGAGGTTGTATGGATTGCGAATGCCGAGACCGGAGCCAATCGGAGCGGCCAGAGGCATCACCGCGGGGCATCCAATGTCTACCAGTTTCTTGGCGACGATCGGATCATCATTCGTGTAGGGCAACACGATGAAACCTTCCTTGATGAGAATCTTCGCCGCTTCGATCAATCCCGCCGTATCGGGGAAAAGAGTCTTCTCGTCCCCGATCACTTCCAGCTTAACCAGATCGGAGACGCCGGCCGCGCGTGCCAATCGGGCATATCGCACGGCATCTTCCACCGTGTAACAACCGGCCGTATTCGGCAGGATGATATATTTCTTCGGATCAAGATAGTCGAGGAGGTTTTCCTTGGAACGATCCGTAATATTCACGCGGCGCACTGCGACCGTCACCACATCGGCGCCGGAGGCATCGATCGCTTTTTTAGTCTCGGCAAAGTCTTTATATTTCCCGGTCCCGACCCACAGACGCGATTGAAATTCCCTGCCGGCGATCACTAACCGATCATCCATCGTATCCATCCCTTATTCCGCTCCGCCGCCAATGAAGCTCAATATTTCCACTCGGTCCCCTTCGCAGAGGCTGCGAGTTTCGAAATCCTTGCGGTCCAAAATCTCCAGGTTCAGCTCGACGGCCACCCGGTCGGCCCGAACGTCCAACTCGCGCAGCAAAGCCGCGACCGTATGCCCATCACTGATTCCGCGAGATTCCCCATTCACCTGGATCGTCACAACCGCTCCCGAATGTGTCGGATCATCCTATGAAACGGCAAAACCCATTGTCAACCGAGGTTCGCAGGCCTTGCCGTTTGAAGGCGTTCCCTCCACAATGGGGCCATCACACCCGGTGCCGCTCGTCACGATGGATGACCGTCTCACTCAACTCACCGAAATTTTTCGCGCCATGGCGAACCTGCTGGCGGCCCAGCGGGCCAACCCTTACCGGGTACGCGCATACCGAAAGGCGGCTGAGGCCATCCTGACGGTTAGCGGAGACCTCACCGATTTGGTGGCTCGTCGTCAGTTGCAGGAGATTCCTGGGATTGGCAAGGACCTGGCAGGAAAAATCGAAGAATTTCTCACGACAGGAACGATTCGAGCCTATGAGGAACTCAGGACTCCGTTACCGAAGAAGGTCGCTGAGTGGGCGTTCCTGCCGGGTCTGTCGGAGGCGCTGGTGAGCTACCTCTATTTTCGGCTGAACATTCGTACGTTGGTAGATTTGGAATCCCTGGTTGCGTCCCACCTCTTGAGGACGCAACCAGGATTTTCGGGATCGGAGGATGACCTGCTGGCGGCCATCCGCCGGCAGCGTGCATCCGACGCTGTTACGCCGCCGGTCGAAGCTCCTTGAAGATCTTCCAGGTCTTCAGCAGTTCAACGGCCTTTTGCAACTGAACATCATCCTCTACGGAGATATCCCCGCCCGCATCGGCCAAGGAAGACGCGCCGTTTTTATGGGCAGCTTCATCCGAACGGCTTGGAAGAAGCCGGGTCTTTCCCGGAGGCCGGAGCCTTCGCCGTCTTCGGCTCGGTTTCTTTCGCATCCTTGTCGCCCGCTTTGGCGACGGTCTGGGTCTGCAGTTTCACGACGATATCGGGGGTGATGCCGGTCGATTGAATCGAGCGCCCCTTGGGAGTGTAATACTTGGCGGTGGTAAGACGGAGCCCAGAGCCGTCGCCCAGGGGCAGAATCGTCTGCACGGATCCCTTGCCGAACGAGGTGGTACCAACGATGACCGCGCGCCCCCAATCCTGCAAGGCCCCAGCCACAATCTCGGATGCGCTGGCAGAGCCTTCATTGACGAGGATGATCATCGGGGAATCCTCCAGCGTCTCCTTGGTCTTGGAGAACCACTCGTCCTTTTTCCCCTCGCGTCCCTTCGTATACACGATCAGTTTTCCATTTCCGACAAACTGCTCTGATACATCGACCGCCGCCGTCAGCAAGCCACCGGGGTTGTTCCGCAAGTCGAGAATGGTTCCCTGCACCTTTTGTTCTTTGAATTGCTTCAATGCCCGCGCGAGATCCCTTCCCGTGGCTTCCTGGAACTGGGTCAATCGCACGTATCCGATCGTGTTATCGAGCACCTTGAATTTGACGCTTTCAATCTTGATGGTGTCGCGAACCAACGAAAAGGCGAGAGGATCCGCGGTGCCGTCCCGCTGAATAGTCAGATTCACTTTGGTACCCTTCGGACCGCGCATCTTCTGCACCGCATCCATCAGCGTCAGGTCTTTGGTGGGTTCGTCGTTCACCTTGGTGATGAAGTCACCGGCCTTGATCCCGGCCCTGTGGGCGGGAGTTCCCTCGATCGGGGAAATGACGGCCAACCGGTTTTCCTTCACACCGATCTGAATGCCAACGCCGCCGAATTCGCCCTTTGTCTCGACTTGCATCTCCTTGTACATTTCGGGCGTCATATAAGCGGAGTGGGGGTCCAGCGTCAACAACATTCCACGAATCGCCCCTTGCACGAGGTCTTTCACCTTGGTGTCGTCAACATAGTGTTTTTGAACCTGCGTCAACACTTCGGAAAAGGTGCGCAGCTCTTCATAGGTTTCAGACGCGTGGCCGGTCCGCTCCAAACCCTTTTCCAGCACGATCCCGACCCCCAGCGCTACTGTCACCATCAGTAAAAGATATAACCACCGCCGGCTCCGCCGCTGTTCCATACGTGGGTTCCTTCCTTCCCGAGGCCTACCGCTTTGACAGCCACGCCAGGGGATCCACCGGTTCCGCCCCCTCGCGCAGCTCAAAATACAGCGTATTTTCGCCTGTCATGCCAGTGTCGCCCGTTTCACCGATTGCATTCCCAGCCTCAATCCGGGCACCCACCGACGTCAAGATTTTTGATGCGTGGGCGTAGAGTGAAAACACCCCGTTGGCATGATCCATGATTATAACGAGTCCGTAGCCTTTCAACCAGTCCGCGTAGACAACCTGACCGGCAAGCACCGATCGTATAATACTCCCTTCTGCTGCGCGAATCTCAATCCCTTTTCGTTGAATATACGTGTTGAAGGTGGGGTGCTTCTGCCGGCCAAAGTAGGAAACCACCTGCCCGTCTGTCGGCCACAAGAGCGTCCCTCGTAAGGCCCGAAGCCCTGCCCCTGCGGATGGAGGACGGTTCGCCAAGGCGGCCCGACGCCTTGTCTCAAGCTCTTTCAATAAGCTATCGACTCGACTCGCGGAGCGCTCCAGCTCCTCGACCGCGCGATCATGGGACTCCTTTTCCTGTGTGATTTTCGCAAGATAGACGCGCTTCTGCTTCTTGAGCCCCTGGATTTGAGCCAGCTTCTCTTCTGTACTGATCTTATAGAGGAGAATGCCCTGCCTGGCTTCCTCACGGCTCCGTTCCACCTCGGCGATCCGTTCGGCATCCTTCCGATAGCCCTCCACGATCTCATATTCCCGTTGCGTCACGGCGGAGAGATATCGAAACCGGCGCTGAAAGTCGCCGGATGAACTCGCGGCGAGAAGTGTCTTTAGTTGCCAAAACCGCCCTTCGACATACTGAACACGCAGCCTGGCGGCAATGGCATCCTGCCGTTCGTCGATACGCTCGGACAGACGGCTCAGCTGCACGCTCATCTGTTCGATTTCCACATCCTTTTTTTTGAGTTTTCTCACGGTGTCCTGATGCTCCTGCCGGTAACGCACCAGGCGCTCATCCAGCGATTGCAGCCCCTGGAGTATCGACTCGCGCTTTTTCTCGGCCTCGTCTGCCTTTTTACGTTTCTCGACAATGGTTCCGCGTAATTTCTCCAGCGTTTTCTTTTCCTGCTCGATCTTGTCGGCATATGAATCCTTGCGTTCGGCCTGCGCGGGCATCGGGCTCGTCAAGAATGCCAGGGGAACGACCAACACCACCCATCCCCAGTGAGTGCGCGTCATGCCCGTCCCTCGCCGAACCGTAACAACGAGAGGAAACTCCCTGCGCATCCCAGGAAGATCCCCACCAGCATGAGCACCAGGCACATGTCGAACGAAAAAAACGTCAGTAGCGCATCGACGCCTAGAAACCGCGTAGCGGAATGAATTTGATGCCGGAACAATTCAAACCCGCCTTTTAAGATCACCAGTGAAAGGGCGCTGCCACACAAACCCAGTGCGGCGCCTTCCAGCAAATAGGGCACACGGATAAACGTGGTGCTCGCCCCGATCAGACCCAAAATCTCAATTTCCTCGCGGCGGGAATAGAGGGCCAGGCGAATCGTGTTGGCGATGATCGTCACCGAAGCGGCCGACAAAATGACGCCAACAATGATGGCCGCCACCTCAATGTATCGGACAATGCCGGCCAGGGCTTCCACCCATTCCTGGTTATACTGCACCTGACTGACGCCGGGAATCAGTTGGGTGCGATTAGCCCATCGCCGCATGGCGTCGGAGGAACGAGACTCCGGGGCCATCAGGACAACGAATGAAGCCGGAAGCGGGTTTTGCCCAAGCCCCTGCAGTAGACGCGACTCCGACGGAAATTGAGCCTGAAAATCAGCGAGCGCCCTCTCCTTTGACACGAAGGTCAACGATGCGATCGCCCGATCAATCTTCAATAGTTGTTCTATTTCGCTTCGCGCCTGCTCAGTCAGGTCATCCTGCAGATACACCATGACCTGAATATCCTGCTCGAGCGAGGAGGCCATGGTCCTTAAATTCACGTAGAGCAACAAAAATACACCGACACAGGCGAAGGTAAAGGCGGTCGTCGCCACCGCGACCAGGGTGGTGGTCCGATTGGTCAAAACGTTGGCCACAGCCTCTCGCAAAAGATACAGGAGGCGTCTCATGAGGCCACCTGTTCGCGGGACACCACTTTCCCATGATCCAAGGTGATCACCCGTCGATTGACCTGTGCCAGGACATTCGGATCGTGCGTCGCAACAATGATGGTGGTCCCTCGTGCATTGATCGACTTGAACAACTCGATAATTTCGCTCGTTAAATCCGGGTCCAAGTTGCCGGTTGGTTCGTTGGCCAGCAGCATGATCGGCCCGTTGACGATCGCGCGGGCAATACAAATGCGCTGCTGTTCGCCCGTTGACAGCCCGGGCGGAAACAGATCTTTTTTATGATCCAGGCCCACAGCGCGCAATGCCTCAGCGACTTTCCGCCGGATTTCCGTTGTAGACGCACCCTGTACCAGCAAGGGCAGCGAGACATTCTCGAATACGGTCTTCTTCGGCAGAAGCCGGAAATCCTGCAGGACAATGCCCACTTTACGTCGAAGCACAGGAATTTCAGATGAACGAAGTTTCGACAGGCTTCGGCCCTGCACGAGAATCTGTCCTTCATCCGGACGCTCCGCCCCGATCAACAGCTTGAGGAGAGTCGATTTTCCCGCACCGCTGGGCCCCATCAACAACACAAATTCACCCTTCTCGATGTCCAGCGTGACATCGGATAAGGCGGGTCGGCGGTCGTAGTATTTTGAGACGTGAAAAAGTTGAATCATGAATGGTGACAACGGTAGCGGTCAGCACACAAGACGACGTTGACCCTTTCCGCATGACACGGCACGACAGTGGCCCGGTACAACTCCGCAGACACTCAACGGCATCCTACCATCGCAGATCATCCCCCGCGACGTCGAATGCATTCGCAATATGTTGCACGGCTGCATCGGATCCGGCGTCGTCCTGAATCAACACGACGTCGAATCGACAGGCACGATCGTGCAGGCGGTGCTGTGCGAGATATTGAGAAGCCAGTTGAATCAATTTGGCGCGTTTGCGGGCATCGACAGCCTCGATCGCGCCTCCATAGGCCCCTGATCGCCGGCGTTTGACTTCGACAAACACCAGAGTGCCCCTGTCATCGGCGATCAAATCCAGCTCGCCCAACGGGGAGCGCACATTGCGGCCCAGGATTCGAAACCCCTGTCGGCGAAGATAGGCTTCGGCTTGCCCTTCCCCTTCATCTCCGAGAAGGCGGCGTCGATTGCGCATCAGTCGAGCAGGCTCTCACTCTCGTCGCACAACGAAAAGGTGACCGTCTCATCTTCTGCAAAGCAATGTTGTACAGGTGCAAAACTTCGCCGGTGAATCACACAGGGTCCGTGTTCGCGAAGCAAACGAAGATGCTCCGGCGTTGCATAGCCTTTATGCTCTGCAAAATTGTATTGGGGATACCAGCGGTGATATTCGACCATCAGACGGTCGCGCGTGACCTTGGCAACAATTGAGGCCGCCGCGATGGAACAGGACAGTCCGTCACCTTTGATGATGGGACGCTGGGGAATTGAGAGGCCGGAGAGAGTGACCGCATCCAGAAGCAGAAAGTCCGGTTGGACCGGGAGCGCCATTAACGCACGACGCATCGCCAACAAGGAGGCTTGAAGAATGTTCAGACGATCGATTTCCGCCTCTGTCGCAGCACCGATGCCGACACCGGTCGCGCGGCGGACTATCTCACCAAAGAGCCGAATACGGTCCGCTTCGACGATCTGTTTGGAGTCGTTGAGTCCCGACAGGCGGCATCGTCTGGGCAATAACACGGCCGCGGCGACTACGGGACCGGCGAGAGGCCCACGTCCGGCCTCGTCCAGACCGGCAATATGCCGGTACCCGCGCGACCGAGCCTCCACCTCAAATTCCTCGGTGGGTCCCCCTGTCGACGGGTTCAGGCTACCAACCAAACGTGCGCCTCTGTCCTGAGCGTATACGAAGAGCCCTGTTAGGCCTTTGCAGCAGCGGCAGCTTCGACCTTCGCTGCAGTCTGCGCCTTGCTTTCGACTTTGAACTCGCGGTCTTCCACCTTGGCAAACTTACCCTTCTTCGTCCGCAAATAGTATAACTTAGCGCGGCGGACTCGTCCCTGGCGGACGACGTCAATCTTCGCCACATTGGGTGAATGGATTGGAAAGGTCCGCTCCACCCCAACGTTATACGACAGCTTCCGAACGGTGAAGGTTTCGCTATTCAGCGTCCCTTTTCTGGCGATGACCGTCCCTTCATACACCTGGATACGTTCCTTTTCACCCTCAACGACCTTCACATGAACACGAACGGTATCCCCGATCTCGAACTTGGGCGCCGTTTTTTTGGTTAAGGATCGTTGGATCCGCTCTAACCGATTCATAATCTCTCTCCTCCTCTCAACGAACAGGTACCTGTACTAGACTCTCTTGCATCACTTCACTCAACAATCGCCGATCTTCCAATCCGAGTTCCCGATCCCGCAGGAGATCCGGACGCTTCAGATAAGTGTTCCGCAACGCTTCCTTGCGACGCCACAAACGGATGACCTCGTGGTGCCCCGATACCAGCACCTCAGGAACCGCCATCCCGCGTACCTCCGCAGGCCTGGTGTAATGCGGATACTCCAACAACCCTTCAGTAAACGACTCCTCGGCCGCCGACGCCGCATCACCGAGCACACCGGGGACCAAGCGGGCCGCGGCGTCGATCATGACCAGCGCCGCCAACTCCCCTCCCGTCAACACATAGTCGCCGACGGAGATCTGTTCAGGACACAGCGCCACATTGACACGCTCATCCATGCCCTCATAATGCCCGCAGACAAACACCAGCACACGGTCATCCTGCGCCAGAGACTGCGCAAGTGCTTGCGTAAATGGCCGCCCCTGGGGAGACGGCATGATCACCCGCAAGACCGTCTCGGGATGAGAGGCCTGATACCGGGCGCGCAGCGCATCGACAGCTTGCAGGACCGGTTCGGCCTTCATGACCATGCCCGCGCCCCCGCCATATGGCACATCGTCCGCCGTTTTGTGCCGGTCGAACGTATAGTCCCGCAGATTCTGAACCGAAACGTCCAGCAATCCCTTTTCCTGGGCGCGCTTGAGAATACTCTGCCCAAGGACCGGGGCCACCATATCCGGAAACAATGTCAGAACGGCGCACCGCATGTTAGAGATCTCCGAACCCCTCTGGTAGCCGAACCGTCATCGCCCGTTTCGCGACATCCACCGACAGCACGATTTGTTTTGCCGCAGGAATGAGCAATTCTTTTCCATCCTGTCGCACGACGAAAGTCTGGTTATCAGACATGGCCAGAACCTCTTCCAACTGGCCGAGTACCGTCCCGGCTTCATCCCGGACAACCATCCCGATCAGGTCGCATTGATAGTACTGATCGGTCGGCAGCGCCGGCGAGTCTCCACGCAGAACCTGCAAAAGTCCACCGCGAAACTCGGCGACCTGCTCCGGCGTCGTGAACGCTTCGAACCCCACGATCAATGTCGGCCCCCCGGAACGAACGTGTGTGACCCGAGTCACAAGACTCTTGCCGCTCGACGCCACAATCGTCACCTCGCGAAGCGCTTCAAATCGCCCTGGCACATCGCTCAGCGACCGCACACGCGCTTCGCCTCGCACTCCGAAGGATCGCTCGATCCGTCCAATGGTCACCAGTTCTGCCTGATCGAGCGGCGTCATGAGATCCGCCTACTTTTTGCTCTTCTCGGCTTTTCCCGGCTTCTCAGCCTTTGCACTCTTCTCAGTCTCAAATTCCTTCCAGACACCGTGCCGCTTCAAGAGCGTTCGCACCGTCGTCGTGGGCTGAGCGCCATGCCGCAACCACGAGAGCACCCGTTCCGACTTCAGCACCGGCACTGCCGGATTCTTCAGTGGATCGAAAATGCCGAGAATTTCCAAGAACCGCCCATCGCGCGGCTTGCGTGAATCCGCTGCAATGACTCGATACATCGGTCGCTTGTGTCGTCCTGTCCGTGCCAATCGTAAATGAACCGCCACTAGAACCTCCTACAATAATGAGCCCTCAGCCATGGCTGGGTCTGCTCGGTTAACATTCTCTTCTTCCGCCAGTGACTACGTTTCCGCTGTGAGGCTGCGCCGTTCACATTCCCCGAAGCATTTGGGCCAACTGACGCCGCCCGCCTGCTCCACCTGACATGACCTTGGCAATTTTCCTGGCCTGCAAAAACTGCTTGATCAACCGGTTGACCTCTTGCACGCTCGTTCCGCTGCCGCGTGCAATTCGTTTTTTTCTGCTGCCGTTAATCAACGTGTGATCGCGCCGTTCACGGCTGGTCATGGAATCGATCATGGCCGCGACTCGCTTCATTTCTTTTTCCGGCAACCCGCTGTTCGCGAGATCTTTCAATTTCTGTCCGCCCGGCAACATTCCCAGAATTTGCTCGAAAGATCCCAACCGATTCATTTGCCCCAGTTGAGCGCGGAAGTCTTCCAACGTAAACGTGCTGCTCGTCAGCTTCTTTTGCGCGGCTTCCGCCTCTTCCCGCGAAAACGTCTCCTGCGCTTTTTCGATCAGCGAAAGGACATCGCCCATTCCGAGGATCCGCGAGGCCATCCGATCGGGATGGAAGGGCTCCAAGGCGTCGAGCTTTTCTCCCATACCAAGAAACTTGATCGGCTTCCCGGTCACCGCCCGGATAGAGAGGACCGCGCCGCCCCGGGCGTCACCTTCCACTTTCGTCAGGATCACCCCGGTGAGACCGACCTGCCGGTCAAACTGCCCGGCCATATTGACCGCATCTTGACCCGTCATCGCGTCGGCAACCAGCAACACCTCGTGGGGAGTCACGGCCTCTTTGACGGCCACAAGTTCGGCCATCAATTCGTCATCGACATGTAACCGGCCGCCGGTATCGAGGACAACGAGGTCGTAGCCTTGTTCCTGGGCACGCTCCACTCCGCGCTGACAAATACGGACGACATCAGCGCGCGAGGCATCGACCTGATCGAACCGATGCACATCGATACCCAGATCATGACCGAGGCTGGCTAACTGATCGC
Organism: Nitrospira sp.; assembly: GCA_049840695.1. Classification (GTDB taxonomy): domain Bacteria; phylum Nitrospirota; class Nitrospiria; order Nitrospirales; family Nitrospiraceae; genus Nitrospira_A. The sequence goes on along the minus strand of JASGJV010000008.1, from coordinate 41,164 downwards.
CTGCGGCAGGGCGACGCGGGTCGGCCGCCACAAGCAACACGCGTTTTCCCTGGCTCTTGAATAAACGGGCTAGTTTTCCGGAGGTGGTGGTTTTCCCGGCTCCCTGCAAACCAACCATCATCAAAATCGTCGGCGGCCTGGAGGCGAGGCTGATACCGGACCGCTCCCCGCCCATCATGCCGCGGAGTTCATCCCACACAACCTTAACGACCTGATGACCAGGCGTCAGGCTTTTTAAGACTTCCTGGCCGATCGCTTTTTCACGAACGCGATCCAAAAACTCTTTGACGACTTTGAAATTCACGTCTGCTTCAAGTAGAGCGAGACGGACTTCCTTCAGCGCTTCGGCAATATTGTCCTCCGTGAGCACACCTTGCCCACGAAGCTTCTTGAGGATCCGTTCAAATTTTTCGCTCAGCGCGTCAAGCACCAATCACCAAAGAAAAAGGCCACCGAAGCCGGGTTCGAGCCAGAGCTCCGATCGCCTCGAAAAACATCAAAAAAATAGCATCGGGCAGTCTATAGAAGGGCGGCGCGTGAAGTCAAGATATTCGGCACCTCCGTGGATGAGGTCCGGGAAGCCGACTCGTCGCGTTTCTCGACGTCACCGCCGCCTCGCCCAGCTAAGATTCAGTCCTGATGTATTGGGCCTGACCGAACCGCGTAGAAATGGTCCTGCCGCGAAGCACGACAGGGCCTTCTCAATCAGTCACAGCGCCTCCGCCGTCATCTGGCATGCATTTTGTTGACATCATTTTACGCTTCCGATATGGTGCCTCAAGTCGGTACATACCGCCGACAGACAGTGTGAACCGGGAGAGACATCGGATGAGAAAATCGATCGGCGTGCTGCTGATCTTTATCCTGATCGGCGGAATGCTGGGCGGGATTTTTGGTGAAATTCTGCGCGTGATGGCCCCGAACGGCGCGATTCAAAATATCTTTGCCAGCAATTTCTCTCCTGGAATCAACCCCCCGCTCACTCTGGATCTGGTTCTCCTCAAACTGACCTTCGGCTTTAGCATCAAGGTCAATCTGCTTAGCGTGCTAGGGATGTTCCTGGGTGCCTACCTCTACAAGCAGATGTGAGTTGAGGCGATTCCCAACCGTCGCGCCGTCTTCCAGTTCGACCGCTATTCGGTCAACTCCAGTACCTTCAGCTTCAAGGACCTGATTCGGTTCCGTAACTCCGCCGCCCGCTCGAACTCCAACTTCTTGGCGGCGGCTTTCATCTCGACCTCCAGACGCCTGATCAGCTGCTCCGTATCCCCTGTTGGCGCATAGTCCCCCGACGATTCCGCCGCGAGTTCAAGCTGACCGGTATTCGTTCCTCCCGACGCATAATCGAGCACCGGGATCAGCTTCTTGATGCTTTCCGGCGTAATGCCATTCGCGACATTGTACGCCTCCTGGATATGCCGCCGGCGCGCCGTCTCATCCATCGCGCTCCGCATCGAGTCAGTCACCGTGTCTCCATAAAAAATGACTCGGCCATCGAGATTTCTCGCCGCGCGGCCTGCGGTTTGAATCAGGGACCGGTGCGACCGAAGAAACCCTTCCTTATCCGCATCCAGAATCGCCACCAACCCAACCTCCGGAAGATCCAGCCCCTCTCGCAACAGGTTAATACCGACCAGCACATCAAACAGGCCGCAGCGAAGATCACGAATAATTTCTGCACGCTCCAGTGTTTTGATGTCGGAGTGCAGATACCGCACTTTCACCCCGAGGTCGTGATAATACTCCGTGAGGTCTTCGGCCATGCGCTTGGTCAGGGTGGTCACTAAAACGCGATTGCCCTTTGCCGCTTCCGCCCGCACTTCCGCGAGAAGATTGTCCACCTGTCCCTTCGCCGGCCGGACATCGATAAGAGGATCCATCAAGCCGGTCGGACGGATGATCTGCTCGACAACCTCACCCTTGGCATGCTCCAGTTCATAGGGGCCGGGCGTCGCTGACACATAGATGACCTGGTTGAGCATCCGTTCGAACTCCACAAACTTCAGCGGACGGTTGTCGACGGCAGAGGGCAGCCGGAATCCATAGTCCACGAGCGTTCGCTTCCTGGAATAGTCGCCTTCATACATGCCGCCGATTTGCGGCACTGTCGCGTGCGACTCATCGATGATCAACAGAAAGTCTTTGGGGAAATAATCCAGCAACGTTGGCGGCGGATCTCCCGGTGCACGCCCGCTCAAGTGGCGCGAATAGTTTTCGATCCCATGGCAATACCCCATGGCGCGAATCATTTCGAGGTCGAACTTGGTCCGCTGCTCGATCCGTTGCGCCTCCAACAACTGGCCGTTCTTCCTGAACGCCGCCACACGCGCGTCTAATTCTTCCTCAATCCCCGTGATCGCCCGTTCGTAACGATCCGGCGCAATGAGGTAGTGCGTGTTGGGATAGATGGCAATCTTCGGCAACTTGCCCAGCGACTTACCGGTTAACGGATCAATCTCATGAATGGCATCGACCGTATCCCCAAACAGTTCGATGCGCACCGATTTGGCTTCTGATGAGGCAGGAAATATCTCAATCACATCACCACGCGCGCGAAATGTTCCGCGGTGGAAATCCACATCATTGCGTGCGTATTGAATATCAACCAGTTTGGCCAGAATCTTCTCGCGCCGTGTCTCCATCCCCTCTTCGAGGTAGACCAGCATGTCGTGGTAGACCTCTGGCGATCCGAGGCCATAGATGCAGGAAACCGACGAGACGATCAAGACGTCGTTACGCTGCAACAATGATGTCGTCGCGGCATGCCGCATCTGATCGATCGCGTCATTGATCGAGGCATCCTTCGCAATGTACGTATCGCTCTGCGGAATATAGGCTTCAGGCTGGTAGTAATCGTAATAACTGATGAAATACTCGACGGCATTGTGCGGGAAAAACTGTTTGAATTCTTGGTACAGCTGACCGGCAAGGGTCTTATTGTGGACGAGCACGAGAGTCGGCTTTTGGACCCGCTCGACGACATTTGCCATCGTGAAGGTTTTGCCGGAACCGGTGACGCCGAGCAACGCCTGATGCTGCTTGCCGGCCAAAATTCCGGACGTCAGCTTGTCAATCGCTTGGTCTTGGTCGCCGCAGGGTTTGAAGGGAGCATCGAGCTTAAAGGGGGGCATAATCGCGTCATCATAACATGCGGCTCAACTAAATCGCCCCTCTTGATAAAGCCGGTGCAGGTCGCCGGCTATCAGAGGTGATCGGGCAGCACGGTGCCATGATCATTCCGGGCATGCCTCGAAAGACATGCCACCTGGGGAAACGAATCGCGCCTACCTCGTCGAAGGGAGAGTCGAAGCACACTGTGCCGCCGTGACGCTAATCGTCACGGCGAGTTGGAAGACATCTCACCGGGAGAGCCTATTGCGAGGCCCATCGGCCGGCCGGCTCACCACTCAGGTGAATAGCGATCTGTCAGGGAGTTTTCTTTTCAGGAACGTCGGCGGCATCGCCTTTTTCCACCTTGAGGATATTCACGTCGAACGTGAGTGTCTTTCCTGCCAGTGGATGATTGAGATCGATGAGGACTTTCTTGTCATTCACTTCCAAGACCTTGACCAGCCGGTTGTCCGAGGCCTGCAGAATATCCCCGACCTTCACATCTTTAGGGAGTTTATCCTTATCGATGCTTTGCCGCAGTTTATTGTTGTAGGGGCCGTAGGCGTCTTGTGCCGACACATCGATCCGCCGCTTCTGCCCGGCCTTCATGCCATCGAGGGCCTTTTCGAGGCCGGGAACGATTTCATGAGCCCCCTGCACAAAGGTAATCGGCTCCTGACCGACATTCGAATCGGCCACGCTTTTGTCGGGAAGGGACAACGTATACTCCAACGATACCTTCGTTTCGTTGGCAATGGCGAGATCGCCTTGCGCGAAGGCGCTCTCGCCGGCTCCAAGGCAACTGGCCGCGACCATCATGCTCAGCAACAGATTCCGTGCAGAACTCATTGCGGCATCCTCCTCAATCTGCCGGACAACATTTCTGTCCGGCCATACAATGCATCAACTATTGCCGCGGCGCGGAGCGGCAGGACGATCGGCACGCCATCCGCGACGTCCCTGTCCACCTCTGGCGTCCTGGCTCATGGAGTTTGGACGCTCTCCGGAACGACGCGGCCGGGCATCGCGCCCGCGTCCATCATGCCGGGATTGGCCGTTCGACTCCGTCTCGCGCGCTGGAGGCGGCAACGTCGCCAACGTTGGCAATGTCAGGCGCTTCGTTTGGATTCGCAACCTGCGCACCATGGCTAAATATTCATGCTCCTCTTGCGGAGACAGAATCAAGAGAGTTGCCCCGGATCGTTCTGCCCGGCCCGTTCGACCGGTACGGTGAACGTACGAGGTCGGGTTGCCGGGCAACTCATAATGAATCACCTGAGAAACAGTCGGCACATCCAATCCGCGCGCCGCAACATCGGTGGCCACCAGCGAGCGCAATCGACCTGAACGGAACGCCGTCAGCGTCCGCTCACGCTGAGACTGCGAGTGGTTGCCGGTAATCGCTCCCACCGAGGCCGGTTCTCCGCCCAACCGGGCAGCCAGGCGCTTTACTTTGTACTTCTGGTCGCAGAACACCATGGACTGATCACCGGCTTCTGATGATTGCAGCAACGTATGAATCAGTTGCACGCGCGACGCTTCGCTGGGCACCACGTAATAAGCATGCGTGATGCTGGTTGGCGTATTGACGCCGGGGTCCACAGCCGTACGAGCAGGATTTTTGAGCATCGATTCTGCCAGCGTGAGAATTTCCGGCGAGAACGTCGCCGAAAACAGCATGGTCTGACGCTGGGATGGAAGCAGTTGCAAAATACGTTGGATGTCGCGCAGGAACCCGCGATCGAGCATTTGATCGGCTTCATCCATCACGACATATTCAATACCGCGCAAATCCAAGTGACGGGTGCCGGCCACATCCAGCAGACGCCCCGGCGTCCCGATCACGATCATCGGCGGCTGGCGGAGGGCACGGTAATGCCGCTCGATGGGGACACCGCCGTAAACAGCCAGCGACGTCACCGCCGGTGGCGACAGTTCCGAAGTTCCATTTCAATCTGCAGGGCCAACTCACGGGTCGGCGCCAACACCAGGGCACGCGGCGACCGAGACGATCCGGCCTGCGTGGACGCGTGGCCGGCGGGCTTCCACCCGTCCTTGACGGCGCGTTCAATCAACGGAATGAGAAACGCCAACGTCTTCCCGCTCCCCGTTTTAGCCTGGGCCAACAAATCACGCCCCTCCAGTGCCAGCGGAATCGCAGCGCTCTGAATGGGGGTCGGCGCGGTAAACCCGGCCTGCTGTAAACGGTCAGTGAGAAACGATGTAAGAGACAATTCGGCAAACGACACCATGCAACGACACTCCTAAATCTCTATCTGGGAAAACAGGGACAGGCAACCTGAGGGCCCTGCAGACCAAAGAGAGGACAAAACGGTAAGAAAAACGCAGGGGCTACCCTGTCGGCAGCCCCTGAATAGGTATATAGAAACGGGCGCAGTTTAGTGCCGGCCCCCGCCCATTCCACGTCCGCCGCCACCGGAGCGGGGCTCCTGCGGACGGGCTTCGTTGACCGTCAGCGTACGGCCCCCGAATTGTGTCCCGTTCAAGGCGTTGATTGCCGCCTGCGCCTCAGAATCTCCCGACATCTCCACGAAGCCGAAGCCCCGTGATTGCCCAGTGAACTTATCCGTGATGATGCGCGCAGAGCTCACCGCGCCATGCACCGCGAACAGGTCACTCAGCTGTTGCTCGGTGGTTGAATATGGCAAGCCGCCAACGTAGATCTTCGAACCCATTGGGTTCCTCCTTTGAGAATAGAATGGTGTTGTCTGGGACTCGAGAAAGAAACGAGGAAGGAATGGGCCGAAGATGCAAACACAGCGGCAATCTTAGCTCTGGCTTCCGAAATTCCCGGGAAGAACCCAAAACAACATCGAATCGAGCCCTGTAATGCTTTTCCTACTTCATCGCCAAGGCTCTTCGCAATGAAGCACCTTCACTGTATCTCACCAATATAGGAAACGCAAGCGCGAAATCGTCTCGAGGAAAAATCTCGGTCGCCTGGTCTCTTTCCGGCCGAATGGCCTTAGTAGGCAGCCGGAGCCGACAACGGGCGGCTGGAATACAAAGGGGCGGCGTTAAAATTATCGAACCGCGCCGACGCGTCCCCCCTCACCAATACCCCAACCTGCCCCACTCCGAGTGCCTGATCTTCAACGGATAAGGCCAGACTCCCGTCGAAGAATGTTTCGACAAAATCTTTGCTGATAATCGTATTCCGCTGCACGCGAAGGGTGTGCCATTCAACGGGCTTCGGCTTGATCGCCGCACGGCCGAGGACCGACTCTTTTCCCTCGATCACGCGTACGACTTGAATCATTTTCTGAGGCACATCCACCACGGTCGCATAATAATTCTGTGCGTCCCTCATCCCAAACACGACTCCGACCTGCCCGGCTGCAGCGCCGCCCCCCTGTTGAATGCGAACGACCAGATCGGGGTATTCATACTGAAACCCCTGTGCGACAAGCATCGCCTGACACCCAGTGCAACCGGATGTCCCGAGCAAGACATTAGGAGCGGAAGGCACGGCTGCTTGCGCCTCCACCTTCCACGAATCTGCCCGTTGCTCACCTGAGGCCACGGCAACGAACCCCTTTGGGATGCCCCCCACTTCATCCTTGTCAAACGTCCAATCGTTGAAGAGCTGGGGATTGGCCTGTTGCCGCAAATGCTCTGCCTTTTCCGTGGACGTTTCCTTCGGCACAGCCCATGCCGTCTCCATTCCCCCCCCCAACATACCTGCAACGGCCACCACGCCAACACACCGGAGGGCCCTGACAAACAACGTGACACCACCCCACTGACTTTTGAAGCCTACCTGTATCTGCCTGACGCGCTCAAATCCATAGTGCACGGAAGTACTCCTCCTCGAGCGGACCTCACGATTTCGGATGCGCTGTCTTGATCTGAATGATGTCCTGCTGATACCGATCACGTTCAGCCAGGATCTTCTTCCGTCGCCATCCGCGTAACGTCCACCATTTTATTTTATCCATGAACGTAACCACGGGCGGAGGCACACTGCCTACCGGCCCGTGCTGAAATTCATAGCCCTGATGCGTCCCCTGATTGTCACGAAATCGTCCGTACTGATCGTCATAGAGACCTTTTCCCTGCTCTGCCATAGCTGATTCCCTTTGCGTTGTCAGTCGAGCTGCTGTTGCGATCCGGGACCGCCTCATGCAGAGGATTCCTGATCCTTGGCCGGCCCGGGAACCGATAGTACCTTGAGCCCTTCGCTCTCTGCAACGGGGCTCTTCCCTTATGCTATAGTGCCCCATTCCGAAGGCTGCTTCGTCGAGTTGAAGCCTGGATCACGTATGGATCTTCGACAGCATCCCCCGAGGCGATGGAGCGACACCACGGCCGGCCTGATATGGTTGCCACGCCTGATCGACAAGGTGCGGGCGTTTCAGGCCGGAACACTTGGCTCGTATGCCTACCCTTCAGCGTTGGATCAGTCCTTCATGCGGCATCTCCGGCTCACGCCGGCCCGGATTGAGTCGCTTGTTCGTGACATGGCCTCCGATGAGGCGATCGGAGCGGCCCTTCGGCAACACATTCCCCTCAGCACAGAAGAAATCCAGGCGCGCTGCGCAGCCTTTCAGAAGAAATATGGGTGGGCATTCGCCGTACTCGATCGAGATGACGGCTATACTCGAGGCCTGGGCTATCCACTTCCGCAGTTTCTGCAACGCCCCCTCTGGCGCTGGTATCAACGTTGGTCGGCCAAAAAGGCAAACGCCACTTCGATCTGATGCCATGCGCTGACGGTGGTCAACACAACAAGAGAGCTCCTTGTCCCGAAAAAGCAGCCACCCACACTTACTTCATCAACTCACCCTCAGCCTCTGGCTTGCGCTGACGCCTGTGCCGGTCCTGGCCGAGAATCAGCCGGAACTCCCTGAGTCGCTTAGGCAATGGCTGAACATCGTATCCAGCCAGCGCATGGTGGAGGATATCCGAACACTGAGCGGACCAACCTTCAACGGCCGCCAGACCGGCACCCCCGACGACTTTGCCTCCGCTGAATTCGTACGGCAGCGTTTTCTGGAATCGAGTAGATCACAGCCAGCCTCTCAGCAATCTCGCATTGAAGCTGTTCACGCCCATGAGCCGATTCGCATACAGTCCACTCCCCATCGGCCGACGATTATCGGCGAGGATTCGTTCCTGCGCCTGGCGGGCAGTCCCGACTCGCTGCCGGACCAAATAGGCCCAGACTACCTTCCGGTTCTCGACTCCCCTTCGGCCGACGTGCAGGCGCCGGTCGTTTTTGTTGGATACGGAATCTCCGACCCGGAAGGCGGCTTCGACGAGTACGCGGGTCTCGATGTTCGTAATAAGGTCGTGCTCTTTCTTCGCGGGAAACCCGAGCGATACTCCAAGCACCCTTCACATGCGGAGAAGGCCCATGCCGCTCACGCCCATGGGGCGCTTGCATACCTTACTGCCACTGGGCCAATCCTTACTGCCTATGAAATGCGTCGCGGGATTACAGGCAAACCGAGCGCCTTTTATGGCCTAACGGACCGGCGCCGTACGATTCCCGGTGCCTGGATCAGCACCGCCCGCGCGATGGCCATCCTCCACAGTGACCGATCAGACAACGGCGATCGACTGCGGACGTTGCAGCAGAACCTCAATGATGGCCACCCACCGCAATCGACGGCGACAGATACGGTCGTCACCATGCGCTGGCACAGTGCAGAGGAGGACGGCCTGCTCCACAACGTGACATATGTCGTGCCGGGCAGCGACCAGGCGAAGGCGGAAGAAGCGATCGTCATCGGTGCGCATCGTGATCATTTCGGACGGCAAGGCGGCCTGCTGTTCGCAGGAGCCGACGATAACGCCTCCGGGACAGCCGTGCTGCTGGAGGTGGCTCGCGTGCTTCAAGCGGTACCGGTCAAGCCGAAACGGTCGATTGTTCTGATATCGTTCAGCGGGGAAGAACAGGGATTGGTGGGATCGAAATTCTATATCGGCCAGCCGGCCGTGCCTTTACGCTCAACCTCCGGAATGATCAACATCGACCACGCGGCGGTCGGCAACGGACGCCTGACTGTCGGCGTCACCGGGATGGACAACGCTGCCGCGCAGCAGGCTGGGCAGGCGGCAGGATTAGCAGACCGGATTGATCTCTTCGGCTTTTTTCCCGGCGGAGATCATGTGCCGTTCAAGGACGCGGGTATTCCCACGGTTACGGTTGTGAGCGGCGGAATTCATCCCCAGTTCCATCAACCTACAGACACCGCCGAGACGATTAATCCCGACATTCTTGCAGCGGTCGCCCGATATGTCCTCGCTATACTGTGGCGGCTGACTGACGCACCATAGCTTCGCGTGGCAGCCCAGCCATCCCCTACTACTTCACCGAGACCACCTGGACTTTACCGACCCGCCGGATGACCGTGATCCCGACATCCAGGTCATGCCGCCGAAGCAACAGGTCCACTGATGCGGTGCCGACCGTCAAATTTTTGATCTGCATCTTGTCGATAAAGTCCGGCAGGATAGGATGATTAAAGACCACTTTCTGTTCCGACGCGACAATCGACAAGCCAAGACAGGCCTGGAGAACCATAAAGGCGGATCCGGCGGCCCATGCCTGCGGATTACACGCCACAGGATATCGGGTGAGCCCTTGGCCGGGTTGACGGACAAACCCGCAGAACAGTTCCGGCAACCGGTGAAAATCGAGGACGAGACTCACCTCGAACATCCCGGTCATGATTTTTTCGACGCCGGACTTGAGGCCATACCGGGCGAGGCCGACGGCGATCATCGCATTGTCGTGTGGCCAGATCGATCCGTTATGGTACGACATCGGGTTGTACCGACGTTCGGAATCGGCCAGGGTGCGCACGCCCCACCCGCTGAATAACTCATCGGACATGAGTGTTTCGGCAACGCGCCGCGCATGTTCATCGCTGGCAATTCCCGTGTAGAGACAGTGCCCGGCGTTCGACGTCTTCACCTCGCAGGGTCGTTTATGCCCATCCAAAGCAAGGGCATAGGTTGACGAGGCTTCGCACCAGAATGCCTCCTCGAACCGTTCCTTGAGTGACCGAGCCTGCCGTCGTAGCTGACTGGCACGGTTGACGTAGCCTAGCGCCTCCGCCAGCTTCGACGCCTGAACCTTAGCGTCATACACATATCCCTGCACTTCGCACAACGCGATCGGCCCTTCGGCCAGCGAACCGTCCGCATGCGAGATGGAATCGTGGGAGTCTTTCCATCCCTGATTATCCAGGCCCGTGGGGGATTTCCGCACATATTCGACGAAGCCATCCCGATCGATATCTCCGTAGGTATCCATCCATGTCAATGCCGCTTCGAGATTGGGCCAGATGGATTGGATAAAGGGCAGATCCGCCGTGCGCTCGTAATAGGCCCCCGCCAGCATGATGAATAGCGGGGTGGAATCGACGCTGCCATAATAGAGTCCGAAGGGAATTTCGTGCAGTGCCGCCATTTCCCCCTTGCGAGTCTCGTGGAGAATCTTCCCTGGCTCGGCATCTTGGGCAGGATTGATCTCCTTCGCTTGAGTCGAAGCCAGATAGGCCAACACCCCCCGCGCCAATTCCGGCCTGATCCACAGACACTCCAACGCCGTGATCACGCCATCCCGCCCGAAGGGCGTGCTGAACCAGGGCACACCGGCGTAGGGATACGGACCTTTGCTCGTATCGGTGACCATCATGCGAACATCCAACACAGAACGATTCCACCACTCATTAAACTGGGCGTTGGATGTCTCAATGGTGCAGTCTTCGGTCTGCTCGGCGCCGAATGCCAAACCGGCTTCCGCCATCGCCGCGTCATACGACAAGAGCGGCCGGTGGCTGTCCACCTCATCGCAGGCCACCATGACCGCCACGGCAATCTCCCCTTTCGGTTCCAGCTCGATGCCGAAGGTGGCTTGTGAAGCGGTAATCTCCAACGGCTCCGGCACAAATTGAATCCGGGCCTCCCGCGTCACTTCGTCCAGCCCTTCGTATCGCAGCACCAGGAGATCTTTTCGTAATATGTTCGGCAACATCCGGCCTTTGCGCTCCCGCTTTTTACCGCGCACCTCAAAGATATCCGCGAAGTCGGCCTCGAATCGGATCGAGAGGGTCATTTTCACAGGGGCTAAGCTGTAGTTCGACAGGCGAAACCGCTCATAACTCACGCCGTTCCAGAGAAAACGCGAGCGAAAGACATGCACGCTGCCGCGCGGGATGGCGATGCGTCCGTCCCGATACAGGTCGGGATTCGTCAGGTCTACGGCTAGCAAGGCGTTGTCTTCCTTCACGGTCGAGCTCAGCAGCATCGGACGATCATTGTTCAGAAATATTTCCTGGCGTGAGAGAAATCGAGTCCCTTGATGAAACACGCCTTGGGTGCCCCGGCCCACCGGCTGAATGTCGCCATACCGGTCAAACACACCGAAGGTTTCTCCATGCTTGAGCACCCGCGTCCGGTCATCGGCCATCGATGAACTGGCCAGTATATAAAACTGATCATTCACGCTAATAATTTCTTCCACGTTTTCCTCCCGTCATCCCTGTACGATCGATGCGACCGGCGCGGCCTTGCCACCCCACCTCACCAGTTCCTGCCTTCTGCTCGCTTCATCTCTGGACACGAACGCTCTAGAGTTGGAACTTGCGTAGCCTGCATCTATTGCTCAATATGTCGCAATAGGCCTCCTGGCCCTTGCGATGCATATGAGGCAGATATGGACTCAATGACTTGTCGGCTGCGTCACCATGACGACGGTCCGGGCTGCTTCTTCGGCGGGAAGGCTTGTCTCTACCCAATTGACCTGCACCCATCGGGCCACTCGCATGGACACCAGCGCCGATAAAAAGAGACCAACCCCGATTCCGAATACGCTGGGGCGCTCGCCAAAATCCTGCGTCACCCAGCCGAAGATCGTCATGCCTGCGATGGCCGAGGTCATCGCCCCAAGATTGTAGATAGCCAACACGCGCCCCAATAACGTTGTTGGGGCAATCTCCTGCAGCACACCCCAGGCCACCGGCGTGAGCGTGCCTGCACCCATGCCGATGATCACCATGAGCGCGGCGGCCACCAACCGGTTGGACGTGAACAGCAAGCCCAGAAGAGTCATGCCGCTGATGAAACTCGACACCGCCATCAAATGAATTCGCTTCGGCAGCGACCAGGATGACAGGGACACAAGCCCAAGCGAGACCAAGAGCAATCCCACTCCGAAGGCCGACCACAAATACCCGACTTCGATTGGCCCCAGATCAAGCAACTTCTTCCCGAACACCGGAAACAGCGTGCTGAACGCACTGGTGGCGAAGGTATACATGGAGGCCGCGCCGATCAGCATGAGAATGACCCGTTGCCGATGGAGCACATACTGAAACCCCTCCACCACGTCCCGAAGCGTTCCGGCCAGGGAGCCACCCCCTACAGCTGGCGCCGTTTCCGTGCGCGGGAACCGGATCAGCAAAAAGCACACCGCTGAGATCACATAGCTGACGGCATTCACGCAGAGCACTTCCTGAGAACTCATCGTCGCAATGCCGACCCCGCTCAGGGCTGGGCCGACGATGATGCCGATACTGGTGGTGGTCTGGAGCAAGGCGTTGGCCGCCGTGAATTCGTGACGGGAGACCAGGGAAGGGATCGCGGCGGTCAGGGCAGGACCGAACACGGCAGACGCGACCGCATGAACGAACACCATGAGATACAGCCGCTCAATGCTGAACGAATCTACCGGCAACAAGCAGGGCAACACGCCCAATACCAATGCTCGAATCAGATCGCTGCTAATCAGCAAGAGTTTTTTAGGAACGCGATCGACGATCACACCGATGAAGGGACCGAACAGAATGGGCGGCAGCGTCTGCAACAGCCCGATCATGGTGGTCTTCAAAGGAGAACCGGTGATGGAGTAGACAAACCAGAGCAACGCGAGTTTCGACACTCCATCGCCGACCTGCGAGACCATCTGGCCCCACCAGACCAGCGTGAAATCGCGCGTCAACAGTTGCGGCGACCACTTGACGTTCGGTCGTCCTGGCCCAGTGCCGCTTGTGCGTCCCCGTTCTATAGCGTCAGCAGACTGCGTGTCGAACCTCCTGTGGCATCGGCGTCATGCAACGCGGGTTACTCGCCCGATACCAAGCGGACCCCATCGGTATTCACCGCACGGACACCCGGCACCTGCCTGGCAGCCTGAGCCGCTTCGAGGACGATAATCTGAAACCGCGTGGCCCCGTTCAAGGTGACGATCCCGTCATCTGTTTTCACATCGAACTTGACCGATTGCAAGGTTTTGCTTTTCTCGAACCGCTCCTTCACCAATTGGGTAATGATTTTGTCACGCTCCGCGAACAATCCATGGGCGGCGTCCGCTTCGACTTTCAGCCGATTTTCTACGGCATGAACGCCTTCAAGACACCGTATGATATCGGTGGCCACACGCTTATCCGACTCCTGCGCGACCTTCCCCAATAAGACAAGGTCTTTATCCTTGGCATCGACTTCGATGTCGTAGGGAAAGAGATGGGGATCGGCCATGAGTGCCAACTTGGCCGTCACCATTGATGAGCGGACCGGCTTCTTGGGTTCCGGTTCCGATTTCTGACGCTCTCCCGCGCCGGAATCGCCGGAAGAAACCGGTGGTTCCACCGGGGGCTTCGCGTCAGCCGGTTGCGGCACCGAGGGACAGGGATGCTCAGTGGCCATTTCGGCATCTTTCGGTTTCGGCTCCGCCTCCTTGGATTTTTGGTCCGGCTCTTTCGATGATTTGGACTCCCCCTCCTTCCCCTTATGTTCCGATTCTTTGGGCTTGGTCGTCGATTCCTTGGCTTTAGGTTCCGGACCTTTGGGTTTAGTTTCTCCTTCCTTGCCCTTCGGCTCAGTTTCTTTCACCTTCGTGTCGCTATCCTTTGGTTTTTCAGGCTGCTTGGCCTCCGGCTCTTTTGGTTTGGGCTCCGGCTCCTTCAGTTTGGGCTCCACCTCTTTTGGTTTCGTGTCTGGTTCCTTTAGCTTCCCTTCGGAATCCTTCGATCCCGAACCAGGTGCAACGTCGGGTTTTGTCTCTGACGGCTGCGGCTCCGAGGCCATCGACCTCACACTCCCAAGCCCGGACGCCACCACAAACGACAAGATCCCTGCCACACACACGGTCTGAATAGTCCGCATAGGCATATGCCCCTCATGTGTAAAAGTAAACCGAGCCGGGAAGGCAGGCCCGGATTCGTTGCCGAACAGCCTGAGAGAAAAGACATACGCGACGGAGGGGCAGAAAGCAACTCCGTCCACCCCCGTATTGATCGAGCGGAGTCGGCTCGCATGGCACAGGCCAGCGAGCCACCGCAAAGACCGGAACGATCGTTCTGGGAAAGAGGTTACGCGACAGCCGGACTCACCACGAGGCCACGACGACTAACCTGCATCGTGACCATCGCAGTGAGCAAGAGGAGCAGTCCGATACCGATGAGGCTGACGGCAGGCCCAAGGGTGTCGGCGGCCCAGCCGAATCCCGCCATGCCGACCATGGCCGATGCCATCCCGCCGACACTAAACGTGGTGAACACACGACCGAGCAGATGTTCGGGCGTCACTTCCTGGAGCATGGCCCACACGACAGGGTAGAACAATGAGGTACTGCCACCGATGATGATGATCAATAAGAACGTGCTGAACAACACCGGCGTTTGAATCAATCCCAAGGCGCAGACCGCGAGGCCGCCGATCGTCAATGAGCGACCAATCTTGCCGATACGCTCCTGGAAGGTGCCCTGCGGCATCCGGGCCAGCCAAATCGATGCCGCCAACATCCCGATTCCTAGAGCGGACCATAACCACCCCAGTTCCATTGGTCCGACTTGCAACAGCTCCTTCGCCACCACGGGGAGAAGGAACACAAAGGCGCTGATCGCCAGGTTGTAGAGGACGGCTGTAATCATCAATGCAAACACCACCCGATGCTGCAGGAAGACGAAGCGGAATCCCACCATCATGTCCTGCATCACAGGAGTCCCCAGTACATCCAGCTCTTTCACCGATTTCGTCTCTCTCACACGAATCGGGAATAAGAAGAGGGCGGAGACGAAGAAGGTGGCAGCGTCTACATACAGAACATTTTGTGCGCCGATCAGGGCGATGCCGAGACCACTCATGGCGGGGCCCAACAAGACACCGATGTTCGTGGTGCTCTGCAGAAACGCATTGGCGGTCGTCAGTTGCGACCGCTGGACGATCAGTGGCACAGCGGAAGCCAATGCCGGTCCGAATATGGTGGATACAATGGAGATCAGGAAGACAAGCACATAGAGGCGTTCAAGTGTCAATAGATCCAGCGTGTAGAAGAGCGGTATCAGCAGCACCATTAACGTTCGTAACAGATCGACAACGATCATGACAGTTTTCTTCGGAAGATAGTCCAGATAGACGCCGATCAGGGGACCGAAGACCAGAGGAGGAATTGTTTGCAACAACCCGATGGCGGTCATCTTGAGCGCCGAGCCGGTCATTTCATACACGAACCATAGAAGCGCAACCTTGTTCAGGCCATCACCGATTTGGGAGACAACTTGGCCTCCCCAGAGACACCCGAAATCTCGGGTCGCTAACAACCGCCATCCGGTGACATTGGATTCGGGAGTGGAATGCGACTCGTCTGCCATACTGGTCCTTCCGCGAGGTTGAGATCGCGCTGACTAGAGGTTGGAAGCGTGCTGCTGCCCAGCTTTACCCGGAAGCGTAGCGGCATCCGCGATGAGTTGTTGATAAATCTTTACGTAGTCGTTGGTCATGCGTTGGGCGGTGAATCGCTCGTCGAAGACCTGGCGGCACCGGTGGCGATCGATCGTACCAAGCTTCGACACCTGGCTCACCATTTCATCGAAGTTTTCACTGATGAAGCCCGTCACACCATGACCGATGATTTCTGGAATGGATCCCCGGCGGTAGGCGAGGACGGGTGTCCCACAAGCGAGGCTTTCGATCAACACGAGCCCGAAGGGTTCAGGCCAGTCGTAGGGACAGACGAGGCCAATGGCGTTCCCGATGAAGTCGCTCTTTTCCGCGTCGGTAATTTCTCCAACAAACTCGATCAAAGGATGGTCGAGCAGCGGTTCCACCACTCGTTCAAAATAGGCACGATCGGCCGGATCGACCTTCGCGGCCATCTTCAGAGGCAAGCCGACACGTTTTGCCAACTCGATGGCTTGATCCGGACATTTTTCCGGAGAGACGCGGCCGAGGAAGGCCAAATACTTGCCCGGTTCCGCGTTGAACGTATAGAGATCTTTCGGCAACCCGTGATAGACGGTGTTGGCCCAGTTGCACCAGGGCAACGGCCGGCGCTGCGAGTCCGAAATGGATACCAGCGGCAGCTCCGCAAAGTCACGGAAGACCGGCACGAGCTCGGGCAAGTCCAACCGACCGTGAAGCGTGGTCACAACCGGCACGCGACAGCGGCGGGAGAGTGAAAAGGCCAAAAAGTCGAGATGCGAGTGGATGAGGTCGAACTGGTCGGAGGCAGCGAAGACCTGCTCCATCATTTGAATGAGCGGTGCTTCGCGGTTGAAAATGCCGGTGTTCAGGCGCAGCGCCTGTTGACACGGGGATTCCAACTTCGCCTTGGTCACCGAATCACCGCTGGCAAACAACGTCACCTCATGCCCTTGACGGACGAGTTCTTCCGTCAGGTATGAGACGATGCGTTCAGTTCCTCCATACAATTTCGGAGGGACGCTCTCCCAAAGCGGCGATACCTGGGCAATCCTCATACAAACAATCTCCTTTGATCGTGAATACTCGATGACAGGGGCTGAAAGCCGCGGGCTGGTACTTCACCGCGCCTACCACCATCTGTCGGCATTCTTTCCGTTCTCCCTATGCGATTCAATTGACATCTTTGACACGAGCGCATTGTTTTTGTCGTCTCGTTACGAAACAGAGATACATCGCGATGACGGGGAGTCAAAGCAAGCGCCATACCGTCGCGGCCCTCCCTCCCTGATCCGCAATCCTGGATACCTATAATTGCATTGCAAATCAATCTGTTACGAAGGCAGTTCCATGCTGTCTCGAGGATTGGCATGTGAGGTTCAGGCTGTGGATTCTGTGGACAATGAAAGGTGTAACGGCTCTCCGCTGTGACAGACTTGCATCCATACACCAAACCGCCACAAAGACAGACGTTCCAACCCGGGGAAGATCGTGAGGCTGAAGGGAGGCAAGGACATGGGGAAAGAAGAGAAGCGATGAATAGGATGAGCACGCGGAACGTGTGCCCTGCTGCTGAAGCGCAGGCGCAGCTCTCTACGAACAGATGGGCTAAGGAATATCCTCGAGGAGGCCCGATTGAATCGGAGGCACGGGTCCGACATCACGGGGCACGGGAGGAAATACGACAGGAGAACCTGACTGATTTGCGCCTTGAATGAGCCCCACCGACAATTGCGGCCCCAGCGTCATCACGGCGCCGCTCCACGCCTGACCAGTCGTGGGATTCCGGAAACTGTACGACTCGAAGTTATTTCCAAAATTGTAGATGAATCCCTGCGTCCCCTGGTTGTCGATATAGAGATTCCCCGGACCCACGAGACCAAACAGAGGCGCCACGCCTCCATTAAATCCTCGCACACCTGATACCGATTGCGCGGCCGCCGGCGCAACCCAGAGCAGTACGGCTATTGCAGCAACCAGGATGATCCCCGTCGAGCGCATGGTCGCCCTGCCCTCGCGAGCCAGCATGGACACTGATCTCCGTTTGTGATACCACGCCACCATCATGATGACTTCAGTATGGCTCAACCCGCATCTCCCATCAAGGAGTTTGTTATGACGAATCTACTGCTCCGGGGCTGCCTGTTCATCGGAAGCGCGACGGCACTTCTGCTTTGGACAGCCTCCGCCTCCTTCGGTCTGGAAGTGACCAAACCTATCCCGACCGAACGACGCGAAGCCATGTCGCTGGCTGACGCCGTCTTGAAAGCGCTGCAGAATAACCTCGATATCCATATCGGCCGGCAAACCAAAGAAAGCCGCTTGGCCGACATCATCATTGAACAGGCAAAATTCGACCCGACCATCAGCTTGAACGGCCAATACAATAGGCAGGTCGCGCCGCTGAATCGACCGATCCTCGGATTTACCGGGGCGAACTTACAGGACATCACCAAATTTGACCAGAACACCTCCAGCGTCACCGCCGACATCACCCAGAATCTCCCGACCGGCGCGAACTATGACCTCAACTACAGTCCCCAACGCAGCTATGTCAGCGGACCCAACACCTTCCTATTCAACCCGGCTTGGACAGGCGGCCTGGCCCTGACAGTCACGCAGCCGTTATTGAGAAACTTCGGAACGGAAGTGAACCGGACATTCATTTCCATCGCGCAAAACAACGCCACCGTCGAACAACATGTGTTTCTCGATCGCGTACTAACGGTTATCGCCACCGTCGAGCAGACCTTCTGGGAAATGGTCTTTGCGAACGAAAATCTGAAGGTCGCGCAGGCGGCGCTCAAAGCGGCAGAAGAACTCCTGGCCAGCAACCGCGCCAAGGCCAAGGCCGGCGTGATGTCGATCGTTGACGTCCTGCAGGCGGAAGCGGCCGTCGCCTCGCGCGTCGAGCAGATCCTTGTGGCCGAAAAGTCCATTCGCGATCAGGAAGACCAATTGCGCCGGCTCTTGAATCCCGCGGAGGAAGAACTGCGGCAGGATCTTCGACTGATGCCGACTGATCCTCCGACCACCTCGCTGGAAGCCATCAGTCTTCAGGAAGCCATCGATATCGCCATGGAACGCCGCCCGGAAGTCTTACAAGCCGGCAAGAACGTAGAGAGTAGTGACCTCAATGTGAAGTTTGCCAAAAATCAATTGCTCCCCACCCTGTCGGTGCAGGGGACGATGGGACTGTCCGGACTTGGAGCCGACTACGGGGATGCCACGAGACGGAATTTCGGAGGAGACTTTTATAATTACGGGGCGGGATTAGTTCTCAGCTACCCGATCGGCAACCGCTCGGCCTATAGCACCTACAACAAACGGCAATTGGAATCCAGGAACGCCCAAGCCTCGCTGCAAAGCGTTCGGCAACAGGTGATCGTTGGCGTCCGGGAAGCCGTCCGCCGCGTGCACACCGATTTCAAACGGATCGAAACCACCCGCTCAGCCCGTATCATGGCCGAAAAGCAGTTGCAGGCCGAACAAGAACGCTTGAAGGTCGGTCTCAGCACCACCAGATTCGTGCTCGACTTCCAACGCGACCTGGCCACGGCGCAAGGCAACGAACTCCGGGCCACGGTGGACTACAACAAATCCTTGTCGAACCTGGCTAGAAATAAGGCCACCACGCTCGAACGGTACAGCTTGCGACTTGAATAACGGCTCATGATCAGCTCTGAGCAGGCGTTGGTTGCCTATCCGATTCAGCGCAATGAACGGGGGGCGGCCCTCGCGCTGCTTCCCCTCACCGCCACGTTCCTGTATTACGCCTCCCCTCATGCCCTCCAGCAGCAGATCCTCTATCAGTTCTTCCCTCAGTTCTGCGCCTATGCCGCCTTTTTGACCTGGAGCCGCATCAACGGCGCAACAGCGACCAGGCTCGGCCTCACCCGTTCCCTCATCCCGCAGGGACTCCGCTGGGGCATCGCCACGGGTCTCGCCCTCGGGACAGTCAACGTCCTGGTGATCCTCTATCTCCTACCCTGGCTTGGAGCGGACTATCGATTTCTCGCCGACACGCCCCACGCCAAAATTCCGCTCTTCCTCATGCTGCCCTGGTTCATCCTCTTCATCGCCAGCATGGTCGAACTGAACTTTCGCGGTTTTGTGTTAGGCCGGCTGCTGGGATTAGGATTGCCCGCCGCCCTCGCCGTACCGTTGAGCGCCCTGCTGTTTGCGTTCGATCCCTTCCTAATGGCAACCTTTCAACATCTCCACTGGATTGCCGTCTGGGACGGCCTGGTCTGGGGAAGTCTGTGGGTCGCCTTCAGAAACCTGTATGTCACGATCGTCGCCCATGCTGTGGAAGTGATCCTGCTGTACAGTGTGATGCGAATGGTCTTGGGATAGAGCCGACCCGCTTGCACACCTCTACCCCGGCATTATGGAGATACAGGTGAATATCACTGTGTCCATGCGGCCATGATCCAATTTTTCGATGAATCCCTCCTTCTCCAGCTTTCTCGTCAATGACGTCTTCGGTGACCCGGGTCTGTTCGTCGAAGTGCGGTGGTCGAAACGCGCCCTCTTGTTTGATCTCGGTCACAACGATTCACTCGGGCCGACGCGCCTCTTGCGCGCCAGCGACATCTTTATCTCTCACACCCATATGGATCACTTCATCGGGTTCGATGCCCTGTTGCGCGTCGCCCTTGGCCGCGGCAAAACTTTGCGGCTCCACGGGCCTCCTGGCCTGATCTCAAATGTTCAAGGAAAACTTCATGGCTACACTTGGAATCTGGTGGACGGATACCCGCTGACGATCTCGGTGCACGAGTTCCATCTGGACGGCACCAGGTCGGCCACCTTCCTCGCGACGGACGGCTTTCAGCGTCGCGACGAAGCGAGGAGGCCACTGAGCGGACGCACGGACGACGGCTCCTTTACCGCATTCCGTGATCCGATGTTCACCGTGCAGGCTACAGCACTCGACCACCGCATTCCTTCATTCGCCTATGCACTGCAAGAACAGTTTCATGTGAACTTCAATAAGGAGCGATTGCATGAAGCCGGTCTTCCGGTGGGCTATTGGCTGAAAGAGGTGAAGCAGTATTTCTGGCAAGGTCAGCCGGACAACTTTCGATTTCTTGCCACGCTCTACCACGGACATCATAAAGAGTCGCGCGAATTTATCCTGGGAGAAATCCGCGAACGATTTGTCACCATCACGCGCGGCCAGAAAATCGCCTATGTCGTGGATGCTCGCTACGATGAAGACAACGAACGAAAGATCATCGAGCTTGCACGCGGCGCGGACATCTTTTACTGTGAGGCCCCTTATCTCGATCGCGATGCGGCCAAGGCTGGGGACCGGTACCACCTCACGGCCAGGCAGGCCGGCATCATGGCGAAGAAAGCCGGGGCGCGCGAGCTGGTCGTGTTTCACTTTTCGCCACGGTACACAGGACTTGGACATGAGATCGAACAGGAAGCGCGGGAAGCCTTCCGCGGACAGTGAGGAGGGTACGGATGGGTGACTGGGCGAAGTACGGACTGTACTTCCTATTGGGCGGCACTATCGTCAGTATCTCGACCTATCTCGGCTCGCAAGGCCGGTCGTTTCTGGCCGCCTTCGCCAGTACCTTTCCCGCGATGACCGGCGCGACGTTCGTCCTCATCTATCTCAACGGCGGCAACGAGCACCTCGTAACCTACGCTAAAAACTTGCTCTGGTTTGTGCCGCCCTGGCTGGTCTATGTCGGCTGCATGATCTACGGCGTCGAACGGATCGGGTTCTGGCTCTCGATGGTCGGTTCACTCGGGCTCTACATGGCCTGCGTCGCCATCGTGAAGTGGCTGGCGCGGTAGCCTCAATACCTCAAGTGATCGTTGATGATCACCTTCGAGCGCTGCTGGAGCAGCTCTTAGCGCCCACCTTCACTCGCCACATGAACTTCTTGCGTCCCATTCACACCGTGAAAAGGTTGTCGATCAGCATCATTCTCCCCTCGCAGGTCGGCATGGTGAAATCCGCCGCGGCATGAAGAGAGCATCAGGCGAGCGAGAGTGATAGACGTTGGCAAAGGTAACGTCGATAGGCAGTCAGGGACCCAGGGCGAAGGAAAACTAGATTCGTCCAGACCCGCGCCATCCCGGATTGCAAGAGGTAACCCGCCTGGCCCCTGCGCGACAAGACGGAATCCATCGGCCCCCGCTCCTCACGCCCATCCGTCAATCTCAAAGCCTCAAGTAATACGTTACCTCAGAATCCAATGAACGCGATCCACGCCGTCTCAAATTTTCGAATGGCACGGTCAGGACAGGAGCGCGATGCAATGCCCCCAGAGTTTCGATAGATGAATCCACCGGCGCCTCGTATTCGAGGCGGGCAGATAGGCAGAACGATCAACCATACGAATCCTCTCAGACGGTCGTTATGGATGGCGCCATTATACGAGTCCTCCGAACTGATCGCCCATGTCTCATTGCTGGCCGGTCGATGACATTGCAGACAACGCCCGCGCTTGCTACGATGGTCGGTCATTCATGATAAGGAGCACTTCGCCGTGGCATCCCGTACACCTCCGACTCGATCAACCGACGAACTGATCATCGAAGGGGCACGCCAGAACAATCTCAAAAACATCTCGCTGCGCATCCCCCACAACAAGGTCACGGCGATCACCGGCCTGTCGGGATCCGGCAAATCCTCCCTCGCGTTTGATACGTTGTTTGCGGAAGGACAATGGCGCTATGTTGAATCCCTCTGACCTATGCGCGCATGTTTCTCGACAAAGTGAATCGCCCCGACGTTGACCGCATCACCAATATCCGTCCCGCCATTGCCATCGAACAAAAGAATCCGATTCGCACGGCGCGCTCGACCGTTGGCACGGCGACCGAAGTCGCCGATCTGCTGCGTCTGCTTTTCGCCAAGATCGGCAAACCGGTTTGCCCGGATTGTCATCAGGAAGCCCGCGGGTATCACCCCGGTTCGCTCGCCGAGGAACTGCTGGCGCAATTTCCCGATGCGCGGGCGATGATTTTATTCCCCGTCAACGATCTGGGACCAGGCCACGACCGGTCGCTGCTGGACTCTTTGACCAAGCGAGGGTTCACCAGACTTCGCTGCGGCGACGAGATCCTGGACCTCCACGACCGGGGCACACTCCCGGAAGCCCGTGAATCCGGGATTCAAGTCGTGCTGGATCGCCTCGTGCTGAGACCTGACAATCGCCATCGCCTGATCGAAGCCATCGAGATGGCCTTTCAGGAAGCCGAAGGGATCTGCCAGGTGGATGTCATCGGCCATGGACTCCGAACCTATAGTACGCATTTTCGTTGCCAGAGTTGCGGCCGGACCTTCGAGCCCTTGCGGCCCCTGCTCTTTTCATTCAACCATCCGTTGGGCGCCTGCCCTGAGTGCAAGGGCTTCGGAAACATCCTGCGCTACGACAGGGACCTGGTCATTCCGGATCGCAGTAAGTCGCTGGCCGGCGGGGTGATCGAACCCTGGAGCAAACCGGGATCGGACTGGTGGCAGAAACAGCTCTTGCTCGCCATGAAGAAACTCGATGTCGATTTGACGGCCCCGTTTCAGGAACTGCCGGGCGAGGTGCAGCAGCTGATTTGGGAAGGCAGTGACCAGGTGGAAGGCGTTCGGCAATACTTCGAGTACCTGGAAACGAAACGCTACAAACTGCACGTGCGAGTCCTGCTCAGCCGGTACCGCAGCCCGGCAACCTGTCCGACCTGTCAGGGCAGCCGGCTGAAATCGGCCGCGCGCTTCGTCAAATTGGCCGGCCACGATTTCATTCAACTGAACGATTTCACCATTCAGGCCGCCAGGGAATGGTTTCAGCGGCTGGCGTTACCGGCATTCGACGCGGAGATCGCCAAGGACATCTTGCGGCAATTGCAGGCCAAGCTGAATTTTCTGCTGCGCGTTGGATTGAACTACCTCACGCTCTCCCGACAAACGAAAACTCTGTCCGGCGGGGGAAGCCCAGCGGATAGCCCTGGCTAACCAACTGGGCTCCCGGCTGGTGGGAACCTTATACGTGCTGGACGAACCGACCATCGGACTCCATGCGCGGGACACCGACACCCTGGCCGGCATCCTCCGCGACCTGGCGACGGAAGGGAACACCGTTGTCGTCGTCGAACACGATCCGCTCATGATTCAGGCCGCCGACCATATCGTGGAAATGGGACCAGCCTCAGGAGAACAGGGCGGCCAAGTAGTCTGCGCGGCGCCACGCGCGCCCTTCATCCGCGACCCGAGATCTTTGACTGCCCGTTACCTGCGGGGTGAGGACCGGATCCCGCTTCCGAAAACACGCCGCTCCGGAAACGGCAAGGTGCTGAGCGTCGCCGGGGCCGCCGAACATAATCTTAAAAATCTATTAGTCCGGATTCCTCTACATATGCTGATTTGCATCACCGGTGTCTCCGGCTCGGGGAAAAGCACGCTCATCGAGGACACGGTCTACCGCGCCGCCGCACGGGCCTTTCGGATTGAATCGCTCCCGATGGGACGGTTTCAAGCCATCAAGGGGCTCGAACATCTCAAAGGTGTGCGCCTCATTGATCAACAACCGATTGGTCGTACTCCCCGCTCAAACCCGATTACTTACCTCAAGGCCTTTGACGAGATTCGGCAGCTCTTCGCCTCCGAACGGAACGCGCTGCGACAAGGCCTCACGCCGGGACATTTCTCTTTTAATGCGGCCGGCGGCCGCTGCGAGCGTTGTGAAGGAAACGGCTATGAAGCTGGAGATGTACTTCTTCGAAGACATCTATGCCACCTGCGAACAGTGCAACGGCCGCCGATTCAAACCGGAGATTCTCGCCATCAGGTATCGCGGAAAAACCATTCACGACGTGTTGAATCTGACGGTGACTGAAGCGCAGGCGTTTTTTTCCGGGTCCCCTAAGCTGACAGAAAAGCTCTATCTGCTTTCGTCAATCGGATTAGGGTACCTGCGGCTTGGCCAGGCGGCGAACACGTTATCCGGAGGAGAGGCCCAGCGGCTGAAGATCGCCGCGGAATTGAAAGATCCGTTGGCACACAACCAGCTCTATATTCTGGATGAACCCACGACCGGCCTGCACCTCGACGACATCAAAAAACTGCTGGCGGTGCTGCATAAACTGGTGGATGCCGGCAACACGCTCATCGTCGTCGAGCACAATCTCGATGTCATCAAAACGGCCGACTGGATCATCGATCTCGGCCCGGAAGGCGGCGAGGCCGGCGGCCAGATTGTGGCTGAAGGACGACCGGAACAAGTAGCCAAGGTGGCCCAGTCCCATACGGGCCGTTTCCTTGCGAAGGTGCTGGAAGATTCCGCTACGCGCACGACCTGACGCGCAGGTTATGCCTGTCATGAGTTGGAGACTATGACCATCGGCGAGATGATCTCAGGAACGTTGACCCTGGTGATGGCGCCGCTCGTCGTGGCTAATTCGAGGAGGGATCGAAGGGCATATCCGCGTAGTGGCGGGAGGTCTCATCCAGCGACAACACGATATCCGACCAAATGCGTGTCGCTTCCTTCTCAAACACAATCGACGGATCAGCCGGCAGCGTAATCCACGAACCGGTCTGCATTTCCGACTCCAACTGCCCTGGTCCCCAGCCGGAGTATCCCAGGTAGGCCCGGAACGATTCCTTTCCGGGCTGCTCCATAAGAATCCGTTCCATGATTTCCAGGTCGCCGCCGAGGCAGACACCATCGAACACCTGGTGAAGAATTCTCCGGTGTGTCGCTGATGCGATAGAGCATCATCACTTGATTGGTTTGGACGGGCCCGCCCGAATAGAGCACGTGTGGCTGGCCTTCCAGGATGGGGACCTGTGGCAAGGCTTCAGAGATAGACATGGCCGTTCGGACGATTGACGATGACGCCGAGGGCTCCTTCTGGTCCATGTTCACAAACCAACACGACCGCCTGCCTGAAATTAGGATCATTCAACGCCGGCGTCGCCACGAGCAGCACGCCTTTACTGAGTGGAGTTGTCATGGTTCATCCTACCGTGAGGCCATAAGGGGCGCAAGTCGAGACATACAAATCAAGCGACCTTCGCTTAGACACCGTACATGGCCGGGCGGCGGTCGCGCAGGAGATCGTTGTAGCTGTTGAGCGTCTTTCGCCTCGCTTCCGCAGGATCGATCTCGATGATGGTCAACTCTTCACGGTCACGGGGCGCTCGATGCAAGATTTGACCGCGAGGGCTGACGATTTCACTCAGACCGATAAACGTCAGCCGGTCTTTTCCGCCGCGTCCTTCGCTGCCGATCCGATTTGCCGTGACACTGAACACGCGGTTCTCCAGACATCGTGTCACCATGGAATCAGGACAGTTCGGAAGAACCAGGTTGGAGGGATGGGCAATGATCTCCGCACCCAGCAGAGCCAGGGTGCGAGCCGCCTCCGGATAGTACCAGTCGAAGCAGACCATCACGCCGATTTTGGCTGAGCCGATGTCCCAGACCTGAAAGCCGCTGTCACCGGGGCTGAAGAACAGGGTTTCTTCGAAAAACAAATGCGTCTTGCGATAACAGCCGACGAATCCTTTCGGCCCCACCACCACCGCCGAATTAAAATACTTCGTGCCCGCCCGTTCCGCCAATCCGGCGACGACGGTCATCTTGCGTCGCACGGCGATCTCCATCAGACGTTGCGTCGTCGCCCCATCCGGCACCGCTTCTGCCAATCGCGACACTTCTTCCTGGGATGTGAATTGATACCCGGTGGCAAACAGCTCCGGCAGCACCATAAGATCGGCCTCCGCCTGCTCAAGACGAGCCGTCACCACATCAAGATTGTGCGTGATCGCGCCGAACACCGGATCACCTTGAAGATATCCAACCAGCATCATGCTGCCTTTCTACACACTCTACACAAAGAAAAAACGGGCAGGGATGCCCCTGCCCGTTTTATCGTACGCGTCGTCGATGCGCAAGAACCGCTTACATACCTTCGGACAGATGGGGCAGAGCGTTTTCGACCGCTTTGGTCGCCACATCCGCATGGCCTGCTTTGCCGTGTTCAATCCCATCCTTCAGGCCCTTGATGGCTTCACCCACATGAGGATTCTTGGTCTCCGCCATCGCGCCTTCGGCATGCTTGAGCGCCGCTTCGGCATGTTTCACCAGCGCATCCGCATGGCCCTGCTTCCCATGCGCCACGGCTTCCTTGGCATGCTCCACGGCTTCAGCTTGATGCTTATTCCCCGCCGCAAAGGCCACGCTGGACACCATCGGCGCTCCGACGAGCGCCATCATGACTCCAGCCACTACGACTCCCCGCCACATAGCAGTCTGCATGAAACGCCTCCTCTGTAAGTATGTGCGCTGCATAAATCCGAATACATTCTAATTCAGCATAAAGACGGGCCTCTATCCTGTCAAGACGGACGCATGCCGGTGGGTACCTGCGACTCCGACAGGCCGAGCAACTTCTGCAAGGCGAGCAGATCTTTCTCCACCGGGCAGCCGAAATCCCGGCTCCACTCCCACCAGGATCCCGGATAATTACGCAACCGCTCAAATCCCGCGAGGCGGAGCACAAAATAGAGCCATCCCGACCGCACCCCGCCCGTGCAGTAACACACCGTTTCATGGGCGGGATTCAACCCCTTGAGTTCCAACTGCGCGTGAATGGCATCCAGATCTTTCACCGTGGCATCCGCGTTAAGGAATCCGCTCCACGCCACATGCACCGCGCCGGGAATATGGCCGGGTCTCGGAATGCCGGACACTTCTTTCCCGAGAAATTCTTCCAGACTGCGCGCATCCACGAGCATGGTATTGGGATGGGGCTTCCGTACGATACCTTTCAACTCATCCTTCATGATGATCGCTGAGGCCACGGGCGACACAGTGAAGTTGCCGGGCGTGGGGCGGACCGCGCCATGCTCGAACGGCCGGCGCTCATGAATCCACTTGACCCATCCACCGTCCAGGACCTTGATGTTCTTATGGCCGAGGTATTCCAACATCCAAAACATGCGACCTTCATCACCCCAGTTGTCGAAGGGATTGGAATAGATGACGACCTCGCTGTCCCGGTTGATTCCGAGTGCTTGCACCCGCTTCTCAATCCGTTTCAAATCCGGATCCAAGAGGCCTTTTGCGATTGCCTCCGGATCACTGTATTCATGCCAGGTGGAATGGACTGCGCCCGGAATGTGACCGCCGAACTCGTACGTGGATCGTCCCCGCACATCGAGGATCACCAGGCCTGGCTGCCCTAACCGCGTCTGAAGTGTTTCACAATCGATGAGTAATGGATGTTGCATCGCGTATCCTCGGTGAGTGATTAGCCCGGTCAACAGCTTACCGAACCCTCACCAATGAACACAACAGGACTGTTGTGAAACACGGAAGGCTTTTCGTGAGCGGCAGCCAATTGGGGAAACCGGCTCTGGAAGTCGCTTCAAACGAAGCCTACCCTAGCCGATAGAAGTTCAATGCCGACGACGCGGTCGGCTCTCCTCCGGCGTCTATCTTTTCAACTCAATCCTGGGGCCCGTATGCGAGACAAACAGAGGTTACAGAGCCTTGCTTGAGAAGGATTGTTCTATAGGCATTTTCCTCCAGGGTATCCACCCAGGTGTGTTGGCAAGATGGGTATGCTACAAGAGCCCGATGGGGCCGGAATGTGACCATGAGTACCAACTCGAGTGTGTCGGCGGCGTGTACCTGACCGGCGCCTATGTCTGTCGGCTGTGCAGCTTTCGGATCAGCATGTCCGATGAGCAGTTCACCCAACATGCACAGTCTTCGCGACACTACCAAACGACCACTGACACAACAGAATCCGAGGCCCCGGAAAGAGAAAGCACTCCTCCGGAGCGCCGTTCCCGCAAGATCCCTCCGACCTGTCTCCTGCTCTCTCAGATCGATACGCTCATCGAGCTTTGCGCCATCGGGATGTAACAGTCTCTTCGAGCGGGGCGCCTGTCTTCGGATGAAAGCAAGAGGGAAACCTATGCGCGGCGCATCGGGCACACCCGCCAGATTTTTTTGCCAAATGATAGCCTCCCTAAGGCAAGAAGAAGGCAACTGCTGCGGGCTTTCTCCGCTATGATGCTGGCGGGAGGCTGATCGAGTGGCATACCATGGCAGGACGTCGAGGGCGTTCAATAGCCGCAAACGGATATTGCCTGAGCGGCTCGCTCTCTTTCGGTGAATACTTACCCTTGCGGAACTGATGGATTCGCGCAGGCCATCGGCGGCGGATCGGGCAAGGGATCGGCGAAAGCCGCCGCCAGGTGTTCGTTCAGCGGTACCTCCCGCTCATACACCGTGAACGCGTACGGATCGTCCGCCATGAGACCGTATTTCTTCTTCAACATCTCATGCTGACCATCGGTCAGAATGTGGTATCGAACCCGGGCCTTCAACGTCACCCCATTCGATGCTTCCGGCATCCGGTAGGCGAATTGATATTCCCGGCTCGCCAGCGGCAGCAAACGGTTGTCGTACAACTCCACAATGGCCGGCTGCCACATAATCCAGCGCCCCATGGTATGGCTTTTTTCGGCCAGAATCTGCTGATTACGGTCTTTCACCGTAAATTCGACCGTGAAGTGCCGGTCCGGATCGCCGGTGGGGAGCTTATGTCCCGCTCCGGCGTTCGTGAAGGT
Organism: Nitrospira sp.; assembly: GCA_049840695.1. Taxonomy (GTDB): domain Bacteria; phylum Nitrospirota; class Nitrospiria; order Nitrospirales; family Nitrospiraceae; genus Nitrospira_A. The sequence goes on along the minus strand of JASGJV010000008.1, from coordinate 11,778 downwards.
CAGGGCTACCGTGACCTGGTCGCCCGGCTTGGGCTTCGGAGGATCGACCTTCACGTGAATCGCCGCGGCCCGCTTGACCATGTCGGGATCATGGCCACCGCGCCACAAATGCCGGCGCCCCCGCCTGATGGGGCCGTTCTCCGCCACCGGACGATCCACCTCCGGCATATGGCAGCTTTGGCAGATAAAGCCGCGCTCCTGCATAAAATATTTCCCTTCATACTCGGCGTAGGTTCCGCAGGGCCCCACATTGTAAAACTGCGCGGGACCTGACACGACATTGTGGCAACGCGAACAAAACTGCGCAGTGCGAAAGGTCGGGTCAAATTTAGTGGGGTGCGGCGCGGCCGAATCGTCAAAGGGGCCGAGGATCACCCCGTCTCGTACATGGCAGGCCGCGCAGGTGATCGACTCCTTTTGCAATGCGGCATCGAAATGGGGATTCGGTTCCTGGGTCGCCTTTTCCACACGCCCTCGCGGGATCTCCTTCACCAGCGTTGGCTGCTGGTTCTCCAGCGGCGTATGGCAGTTCAAACAGACCCAGACGTGCTTGTCTTTTTTCCAGTACGCCTGAAAAAACGGATCGTCATAGGCCTGCGCGTGGATGCTTGTCTTCCATTCCTCATAAATCTCACGGTGACATTGACCGCAGGTTTCGGCCTTGAGGCTCGTCAAGCCCTCTGGAATTTTCTGGAACGGGATGGCATGTGCATACTCGGACCGGAGCCCGAAAATGACGACCGGTTTCACCTCCGTGTAATAGAGGTACACCAGCCCTGAAATCACCGCGAGGCCGAGCAACAGCTTCAACCACAACTTCATGAAGCCACCAGCGCCCGGATGTGACGCTCCACCGAGGCCGCCAAGGCCGTGAGGTTATAGCCGCCTTCCAGCGAGGAGAGCAGTCTCCCCCGGCAATGCTGCCTGGCGATGCCGGCCACGATCGAGGTCAAGTCCGCATACCCTTCTTCCGTCAGGCCCATGCTGGCCAGGGGATCATCCCGATGCGCATCGAAGCCGGCGGAGATAATGACCAACTCCGGCTTGAAGGCATCGGCGGCAGGAACCAGCACCTTCTGAAACACCGCCCGGTAGTCGTCATCGCCCTCCCCCGCTTCCATCGGCACATTGATGGTAAAGCCTTCCCCCGGGCCGGTGCCCGATTCCGTCGCCCGACCGGTACCTGGGTAGTGGGGATATTGATGGGTGCTGAAGAAGAAGACGGAGGCATCCGTCTCAAAACTATGCTGCGTTCCATTGCCATGGTGGACGTCCCAATCGACGATCAGGACCCGCTGCAGCCCATAGCGTCTCTGCGCGTAGCGTGCCGCAATGGCGACATTGTTAAACAGACAAAAGCCCATGGCCCGACCTGCCTCGGCATGGTGGCCCGGGGGACGTACGGCGCAAAAGACATGCTGGACCTGATCGGCCATAATGGCATCCACGCCAGCCAAGACCCCGCCCGCTGCCAGATAGGCGGCGGTCAGCGATCCGGGAGACATGGAGGTATCGGCATCCAGGGAGACCCGTCCGCTGGTCGGCGCTTCCCGGTTGAGATACTCGACATAGTCAGGCCGGTGGATCAACGTGATCCATTCATCCTCGGCTTTTCTCGGGGCAATATGCGTGAGTTCAGCGGCGAGTCCGCTTTTCTCCAAACGCTGCATGATCGCGCGAAGCCGGTTGGGCGACTCCGGATGTCCGGCGCCCATATCGTGGGCGAGATAGCGAGGATCGTAAACGAGGCCGGTGGTTCCCATTCTGTACTCGTGACGAGGAAGCCGTGAGTTCATTGCCGACGATAAACGATCTTTTGACCTTAACACGCGTCAAACTGCGTAGACAACGCGCAGAGAACGCTGCTATCGTCCTCTCAAGGGAGGACCCGATGCCGAATCCACGAATTGAACCGCTGAAACGAGTCTTAGCCATGGAGCCGGACGATGATGTCGCCTGGTTCGGGTTGGGAAAAGCTTATATGGAAGATGCCAACTTTGAGGAGGCCGCCAAGGCCTTGAGGCAGTGCATCACAGTGAAGCCGACCTATTCCGCCGCCTACTATGCGCTGGCGCAGTCGCTCTTGAAACTGAACCGTGTGGAGGAATGCCGCCAGGTGTCAGACCAGGGGATCGACGTGTCGACCAAGAATGGAGATGCGATGGTGACGAAAAACCTCGAGCTACTCAAGGGCTCGCTCCCCCCCGCCTGATTTCAGGCTCGGTCATTTGTCAGTATCCTGCGTCGCGAGGGACACTGCGCAACTAACGGTGGCCGGATGTCTCAGGCCGATGCCGCGCCGGTTTCGTCATCATCTCCGGCACTGGCCTCGGCTTCGCGCTGCTCAGCTAACGTGGTGGCCACGTCATCCAACCAACGACCGGCCCCATCCAGCACTTCGCGTACCAACGGCTCCGGGTGGCCGGTACGTTTCATGGTCCACTGACAGAGATAACCCATCAGATCTTCCCGTTCGAACCGCCGAGTCGATTGTGTCGATAATTGCGATAGCTCCGAGAGGCCGGTCCGAAGTATCTCCGCCACCGTGTCCCGGCCGTAGGAAGTCGCGGCCGTCACATATTGAATGGCCCGGTTGATTTCTTGTTCGGTCATGTCCCCGCTCTCCACCATGCCGGATTGTAACATTCAAGCCGGACCTGTCAACGGTGCGCCGGATCGCCTGGTCTGCCCTCAAAGAATCTACACGCCCCTGGCAGGCGGGGATGGTATGATTCCACCTATCACTCATTTTGTAGGAGCTCCGATTATGGCCGTTTCCCGCAAGACTGCCTCTGCGACAGTATCATCCCGACGTTCCACTGCATCCCGCGAATTTGCCGACCGGTGGGAATTGTCCGACCTTGTCGCCGATCCCGTGAAACAATTCGATCGATATTTGAAAGACCTGACTGCCAAAGTCACGCGCTTTGAAGCAGCACGCCCGGACCTCTCTTCAACCATGCCCGAACAGCACTTCTTGAATCTCCTGACCTTGTCAGAACAGATCGCCCGGGATTCCGGCCGGCTGGGAGCCTACTCCTATCTCTGGTTTTCTGAAGATACCAAGCAGCTGCAGGCCCGGGCCTTCAAGACCAAAGTGGAAGAACACCTCACCAGCCTACAGAATCGCCTGTTGTTTTTTGATCTATGGTGGCAGGGCGTGGATGAGACAAATGCGGAGCGCTTAATGGCGAATAGCGGGGACTTCCGGTATCACCTGGAAACGATCCGCCGCTTTAAGCCGCATACCCTCTCCGAGCCGGAAGAGAAAATCATCAACATCAAGAATATTACCGGACAGAGCGCCGTGCATCAGCTCTACGATGTGGTCACCAACGGCTTCACCTTTACGCTGCGGGTCGGCGGGAAGAACAAGAGCATGAACCGCGAAGCGTTGACGGCCTATCTGAGAAGCCCGAACGCTGCGATGCGGGAAGCCGCCTACCGGGAAATGTATCGCGTGTACGAATCCCAACAGGATCTGCTCGGAGAGATCTACAAGACCTTGATCAATGATTGGAAGGCGGAAAACCTTCAACTCCGCCATTTCAAGACGCCGCTGGCCTCCCGGAACCTCAGTAACGATATCCCCGACTCGGCGGTGGAAGCGCTCCTGACCGTTTGCATGAAAAATGCCCCCATCTTCCAACGCTACTTCAAGCTCAAGGCCAAGCTCTGCAAAATCAGCACAATGAACCGCTACCATATCTATGCCCCGCATCGGGCCGAGCCAAAGAGCTACCGGTACCCGGATGCAGTCCGCATGGTGTTAGACGCCTATTACGGATTCTCGCCGCACTTGGCTGAACTCGCGCAACGCGTCTTTGCCGATCGGCACATCGATGCGCGCATGAAGGCAGGCAAAATGGGCGGAGCCTACTGCTACAGCGTGACGCCCAACGTCACACCCTATGTCATGCTGAATTTCACCGGCGAGGCGCGCGACATTGCCACCATGGCCCATGAATTGGGCCATGCCGTTCACGCCATGATGGCGGAGCAGCACAATGTGTTCACCTTTCACTCGACGTTGCCGCTTGCGGAGACGGCCTCCGTGTTCGGCGAGCGGATTCTCTCCGATGCCTTGATGGCCTCGGAGTCGAGCAAGTCGGTGAAGCAGAGCCTGCTCGTCAATCAGCTGGATGACATCTATGCCACGGTCATGCGCCAGGCGTACTTTGTCGCCTTCGAACGGACGGCCCACGACATGGTCGCTCAGGGCGCCACGACGAACGACCTGGCGAGCACCTATATGGCCCTGCTCAAACAGCAATTCGGGAAATCACTGCGAGTGCCGCAGGAGTTCCAATGGGAATGGCTTACCATCCCGCATCTATATGCCAGCCCCTTCTACTGTTATGCCTACAGCTTCGGGAATCTGCTCGTGCTGGCGCTCTATCGCATGTATCAGGAGCAAGGCGCCGCATTCGTGCCCCAATATCTGGACCTCCTGGCGGCCGGTGGGTCGAAAGCACCTCAGGCGATCCTGGCTCAGGTAGGAGTGGACATGAACTCCCACAAATTTTGGCAATCCGGCTTCGATGCCATTTCAGGAATGGTCGATCAGTTGGAAGAGACGATGAGGTAGGCGACACCCAGCCCGCCAGGCCCGACAAAGCGGCGTCCGGGATCACATCGGAAAGGCTGACGACAATCCGTCGGCAAGGAGAATCAAATACGTTCGGAAGATTTGTCCATCTCGACCGGATGACCCAGGATCTCTCGTTCCGCCTCCAACCAATCGCGGAGGTGATAGCCATCCAGGCAGCCTCGTTGTTCGTACAGCTCGTGCGCTCTGGCCGCAATCCGCACTTGGATATCCTGCACAGGCCCGGGCCGCTTCTCCGTCGCAGCTGGCTTGGCAACCTGCTTTGTCGTGCGCGTGGCGGCTTTTTTCGGTGCGGGCTTCTTTTTCATACCTGATTCCCTCATTTCCTATCCCGAATCGGCGCACCCGACATTTCGACAGGCCATTCGTCGGCGATCCCTGTTCGCACCATAACATATTCAGCACGATTCCTGTACCGGAGTACCACCTTGCCTTCCCGGCTGAGCCGATCCACGGTGAGGAATAGTTGATTCGCCGTGAAACTCGGCACATGGCGAAACAATTCCTCCATCGAACAAATCCGACAGCGCTGCACATATGTCCACACTGCGGAGTCCACATCGTATCCGTCATTCTGATAACTTCCCGCCTTCATTGTTTCGCCTTCCTCGACTATTCGTCGTTCAAATTCGCGTTACGCCAGGCGGGGCCTGCGCTGAGAGCATGGCGCGAGCCACGTCGATTCGGTCACCGCTATCGCATCTCATCTGCCCGTTGATCGATCTGATCTGCGGCAGCCCGCAGCTGTCGAGCAAGGGCGCGCCGCTGCTGGATCAACCGCGCATCCGTCGACACCGGGTGCTGGAGCAGCACTTCAGCTTCGACCTCATGGCGATCGGCAAATGTCCGCAGTTCCTGTGCGTCTTCATGCCATTGAAGTCGGCTTTCGGATGGCCCCCGCGTGGTCTGTGCCACAGAGACATCGGACAAAGCGGGGGATGGCTCCCGAGCCGACATGACCGCACATCCGGCGAGTGCGCTCCATGCAAGAATGACACATGTTTGTGATACCAGAGCCTTCATGATGAGCCTCCTCTGTACCGTCAATCATCGCGTCACGGCACCGTTGAGCGAAGCAAGATATGATCCTGCTGGTGGAAGGCACAACAGGGTCCGAAAAACAGCGGTCTTTGTTCTCTGATCAGTGTGGAGTGCGGAGCACATCACTTAGGACGGCCACCGTACCGCAGATTTCGCACCGCTCGGCCCGTGCAGTATCGCGCCATCTGAATGCCGAATTGGCAGAGTGACTCATTTGGTAGAGATCAACGCATTGAGGTGCGCCAGGTCACGGCGGTTGGAGCCACTACACGTCATCAAATTAATGGAACTGAGACTTATGACGCGTTGGAAGTGATTCGCTCCGATACCTGATCGCTATCAGGCAATGAGACAGACTCATGCAAGGCCTGCAACAACATTTGCGGGGAAAAAGGTTTCGAAACCAGGATGCGCGCGCCTTGCTGCTTGAGGGAGGGGGGGAGCTCCCGCAACTCGGCGGACAGCAATACCACCGGGATGTCGGGCCACATGAGGCGACAGAGCAGCAGAAATTGCTCCCCGTCCAGGCGAGGCATGTGAAAATCAGAAAGGACTGCATCGAAGCGCCGCTTCTTCATCTCCCCCAACGCCTCGACGCCATCAACTGCCGCATGGACGATATACCCTGCTTGCTCCAGCACGATTGCAACTAACCGTCGCACACTTTCTTCATCATCCGCGACCAGTACGCGCTTTCCATAGCCCTGCATGGCGCCTCCCTTCCTCTGGTGCATCGCAACAGTCCACATCCGCCAACCCGTGCACCCAAGAACAGCCCGATTCATTCCCTTTGCCGTCCGCGGATCTCCTCACTCCATACACCCCTTCGCTGCGGACCGGGCCTGGTGCGGCGCCCAAGACGTCCGGAAATGCCTCGAGCCAGTCGAATCAACGCATCTTCCAGATTGCCACAATTGAGACACCGGACGACCGGCGCCCAGGTATGGCTGCCTCCTTCGCTTGGATTGAACAGCGTCTCGTCCACCATCAAGCCCTGACATCGACTGCATGCCATCCGTGGCCTCCTTCGATTGCTCACCGTTCCCAAGTGATCTAGCGTCCTCGTCCCATCAGATCCTGCTCTGTACGCATGAGGCTGTCGGGAGTCGGTTTTGTCCCGCGATCCTGGTCGGGGTTGATCAAAATCGGCACGCGCAACTGATCCGGCAGCAACACCATTTTCGCGTTGGGACTGTCGTAGAGCTTGTACTGCAGATATTCAGGGGTCAGGGTTTTCGTAATGGTTTCCTGCGCGTTCGCCTGGCCGAGCGCTCGAATCTTCAGCCCCTCGGCCTCGCCTTCCGATCGGATGCGAATGGCGTCGCCCTCGCCGCGCGCGCGCCGCCTGGCGATCTCCGCTTCCTTCTCTGCAATGACGAGTTCAAATTCCTTTTGTTCCTTTTCCTGCTCCTTGGCTTGCTTGCGTTCCACGGCCTCCAGCACGATCTTGGCTAATTCAATGTCTGCAAGCGCAACGCTATGCACCTCCAAGTGGCGGCCCTTGAGTTTCTCCACCACGACCGCCTGAACTTTACTGGCGATTTCCGCACTCATTTCCGGAACCGCGACCATCGGATAGTTCGACACGACGCTACGCACCGCGGCCAGTAGCTCCGGGCGAACGACCCTCGGATAAAAATCCGGTCCGATCTCCTGCGCGAGGAAATACACTTCTTCGGCAATCGGACGCATGATGATGGCCGCCTTCAACTTGACCAACAGATCGTCTGAGCTCAACGCATCGACCAGTTCCGTGTAACTCTGCAGTCGCACATCATAGACATACACGTCATTCCAGGGCGCTCTCCAATAGAACCCGGACTTCAAGGTCTCGGTGGTCAGTCCCTCGGTCAACGGATACCAGCGGAGGCCGCGCTGTCCGGGGCTGACCGTGTTTCCACAACCAGACAAACCGCATAGTCCTGCAATGATCAGTCCGATCGTCGCATATCGCCACATGGTCTCCCCCTTCCTGCATTGATGTCATTCAGCGGGATTCCTGGTCAGCAGCATGGGAACGCCGGTCATGGAGGCGCTGATGGCGAGCGGCTATCCGTTCTTGTTCCTGTGCCGCAGCTTCATATGATTGAGCGAGGAGACGCGTGCCTTCGACCCAATCCGAGTGAGGCCCAAACAAACGTTCATACACTGCCACACGATGGTCATAATCCTGCGCCATCTGCCTTAGCCTCGTGGCTTCGTGCGCATAGAACCCGGCGATTTTTGCCTGATCATGTCGGGGATCGTTCGTCTCCAAATCGAACACCGAGGCAGTGCTCCCGCAACCGGACGATTGGCAGGCTGCCAGCACCACAAGGCATCGGACAACAGCGGGGCACGACACGCGCATCATCGCACCTGCAGATGGCCCCCGTTCGACAACAGGGGTTCGCTCTCTCGACCACGCCGCCATATCACTTCGTAATCCGCGGCGAGGGGCAACAGTTCGACCTGGTCTTGTGTCCTCAACCGGTTCAACGCCGCAAACAGAGATTGCCAGGTGTACACAGGCAGCGCATCTGCCAGGGCGAGAAAGGTCACTCGCCGGTGGCGGTGCAACAACAGGAGAATTTGATTGTCGATCACATCGTCACCCGGCGAACCAGCTTGACGGATCATGGCGCCTCCCCTGCGCACCATATGCGACGATGCGCTGTTAAATTCCGCTCCAAGGAGGTGGCTTTGCAATATGTGGTCCTATCGAATGCAGAGACGAGGTCTGATAATTCCTGCTCTACGCGATGGTACGGAAGGCTACCGCCAGGCCGCTGCTGAATGGGAAACCATTTCGCACGGTACATCTCGTGCGAAATCGCTCAAGTCGGACTGTTTTTTCGAATCACTTACAAGTAAATACGAGGGTGCGCGTGTGACCACGGTTGGCACCGGCCTTGCTGAACAAGAAAGAGCAGGGTCTCTTGCAAGAGGGTGGCTATGCCGGTCCTGGGTATTCAGCAGAGGTTGCACAACGGCTGGCCGGATTGTGAGAACGAATGCGATACAATTTCATTCCGCACACGACGGAAGATCCATATCCCGAGAAATGTTGTCCGCTGGCGGTGACAATCTCATTGCGGTTCCCAAGTCGCTCCCGTCGCGATGTTATTAAGATCATGACGGACAAGCACCTCGTCTCCATTTGGCTGCCCGTATACATTGAGGACTAGAGAACGCTTGGCTCTGACCTGGAATCGCCATGGTTCATATCAAACGGATATACAGCGAACCGCATCCACAGGATGGGATTCGCATATTGGTCAACCGGGTATGGCCGCGGGGTTGCACGAAAGAGCGGGCGAAGCTTGACGGCTGGCGGAAGGAAGTGGCGCCCAGCGCCGCGCTTCGCACATGGTTCGGTCATGATCCAGGGAAATGGACAGAATTTCGCTTGCGTTACCTCGCCGAACTGAGACAACCGGAACAACGCAGGGCTCTCAAAGAACTCGTGGCGCTGGCTCGATCGCAGGCGCTCACGCTATTGTTCGGGGCTTCAGACGTGAAACACAATCAGGCGGTGGTGTTAAAAGAACTGATAGATGGTGAGGAGAGAGAATGACTCTATAGAGCAGTTGCAAACCAGGGACCGCATTCACGCACATCTGCTGAGAAAAGATACGCTCACATTGGAGGAGTCGGATAACCTTTCAGCAAACTTAGCTCGCAAGCCCCCAGGTGCTCCACAACGCGACTGCCGCGACGGCCAACATCACCCAGGCCAACTCCCGATCTCCAACTTTCTTGATGATCTTTACCATGGCTCCTTCCTTTCTCTGTTCTGATCACGCTCACCGTGATACCAGCCATTAAAGCAAGGCATATGCCATTACGATAGGATCAGAATTCGCAGTTTTTTGGTGTTTTGTGCTGGAAAAGTGAGCGGATTCGCACAGATCGCACTGTGCGGTTTGCGAAAGAGCGGTGGTTTAAGGCCATATGAATGTGAGCGGAACAGGAGGAGGGAGAGTACGGTCAGGACTGGTCACAAAGGAATGCGCGCGCGTCGTTCACGGTAGGATTTTTCCGGAAGGCCGATGGTTCTTGTGAGATAGATGCAGACCACCACTCCGAGGCTCTCCAAAAACAGCAACTGCCAACGGGCCCGTTGTAGCCATGCTTCATAGGTGAGAGACGCCGAAGGGAATTCGCGTTCGATCCGCATCTCGTAATCGCCGATGGCCTTTTCGATGGTCAGGAATAAGGCTCGACCGCTTCCCCCTCGCACGTAAAACCTCACCTGCTCCTGCTTATCCGTACCGACGACAGCGATGAGCGCCCTCTTACTCTCAATAAATTCTGAGAGACGCGCAAACAGCACCCCTCTTCCGGCCTGCAGGCCCGGCACATTGGCGGTCAGATCGCTCAAGGCGGCCATGCCGGTCTCCAGCCGCCCTTGGGCTTGATTAATCGGTTCGAGAAACGACTGCTGCTCAGTCAGGAGGTACCCGCGAAAATTCGTTTCCACATCCATGACTAGACGTTGCAGGCGCAGCACCTCTGTGAGAATGGCCGAACGATGGAGTTGCCGCTCCTGTTGGATGCGCCATTGCTCAAACAACCACACATGTCCAAGAAAGGAAAAGGCCAACGCAGCTGTGGCGACGAACAAGAGTCCAATAAACCGGCCACGTATGTCCATGAATCCGTGCGAGCCCTTCCACCCTGTTGAGAAGTGACCTAGCATGTAGACGAAGGGTCGGGAGGAGCACCGGGCTCTCCTCCCGCCCGCCTGAAGTGCTCTCTATAACCAGTTCACGCGCTCGGCCGGCCGGATGTAGATCGGCTCTTCGACCTGAATCCGCGCCACTTCCTTGCCCGACTTGTTGAAGCCCAACACGGTATCGTTGTACATGTCGAACCGCTTCCCGTGGATCTGGGTTTCAAACACTTTCGGACCCGGAATGACATCGTACCGGAAGACGATCTGCTGGCTGGCTCTCCAGAGCTGGAGTACCGCCAACAGTTCGCGGCTGGGCACGAGGTACTTCTCGATGGCGTTATCCACGCCCGGGCCGAACATCTGCCGCGCATAGCCGCGAGGGGCATGGCGTGGCGGAATGTAGAAGCCGTTGGGCTCGGTGCCCCACTGCGGATACAAGGGCAGCGCCACCTGCTCCACCCGAATCGTGTAGTACAGCGGATGCCAGCGGTCTTCGGCCCACAGGCCGTCTTCGCCGATGCGCATCAACGACTGCATGCGGATTTTCCCCACGCAGGCCGCCATACACCGCGTTTCCATCGGCTCGCCGCCCGTCAAGGGGTCTTTCCCCTCGATGCGCGGATAACAGGCAATACACTTCTCCGACACCCGGGTCGTGCCCCGATACATCGGCTTCTTGAACGGGCACTGCTCCACGCACTTCTTGTACCCGCGGCACCGGTTCTGGTCGATCAACACGATGCCGTCTTCCGGCCGCTTGTAGATCGCCTTACGGGGGCAGGCGGCCAAACAGCCGGGATACGTGCAGTGGTTGCAGATCCGTTGCAGGTAGAAGAAATACGTCTCGTGTTCCGGCAAGCTCGAGCCCGAGAGCCGCCACGGTTCATCGCGCGTAAAGCCGGACTTGTCGACGTTCTCGACCAAGGCCCGCATGGACGTCGCGGTGTCTTCGTAGATGTTCACGAACCGCCATTCCTGGTCCGTCGGAATGTACCCGATCGCCGCCTGGCCCACCTTGGCGCCCGCGTCGAAAATGGTCATCCCTTCGAACACCCCGTACGGCGCATGGTGCTTGCGGCCGACCCGCACGTTCCATACCTGCCCGCCCGGGTTCACCTGCTCGATGAGCTGGGTGATCTTCACGTCGTAGAACTGCGGATAGCCGCCGTACGGCTTGGTTTCCACGTTGTTCCACCACATATACTCCTGCCCCTTCGAGAAGAGCCAGGTCAACTTGTCGGCCATCGAACAGGTCTGACAGGCCAAACAGCGATTGATGTTGAACACAAAGGCAAACTGCCACTTCGGATGCCGCTCCTCGTAGGGATACAGCATCTTCCGTCCCAGTTGCCAGTTATAGACTTCTGGCATTGTGAATCCTCCGTTAGACGTAAACCGGTAGACGATAAACGCGGGACGAGAGGTGAGACCCTGTTGTGACGTCTCACCTCTCACGTGTTGCGCTTGTTAC
>JASGJV010000007.1:0-67484 GCA_049840695.1 Nitrospira sp. | reverse complement strand
GCGTCGTTCGTCCAACCCGTTCCGTCTCTATTGCGATCCGCTGCTTGCATTCAGCTCTGCTTGGCTGCCTGTTGGCCGTTGTTCTCGTGTGGCCTGCTGAAATCGGCAGGGGGGGCTCTTGAACAGTTGCGTAAACCGCGCCCCAGTGCGGAGCTCCAGATCCATCCCGATGCACCCATGATCATGGTCCCCGAAGGAGTCTTCCGATGGGGGCCGATGGAAGGACGCCTTGGAGGACAGAACGCCACTTGCGTGAGGTGTGATCAGCCGGTTTGAGATTGACCGTCACGAGGTGACGACCGGACAGTACGCCCAATTTCTCGCTTCCACCAAGCGTCCGAGTGCCCCTGGCAATGGGAATCGGTCGATCTGTCGCAGCACGGCGACCGTCCGGTCATCGGCGTCAGCTGGTTCGATGCTGACGCTTACTGTAGGTGGCAGGACAGACGTCTGGACTGAAGCGGAATGGGAAAAGGCGGCACGAGGAACCGATGGGCGGTTATTTCCCTGGGGCAACCAGAGTCCGCAACAGGAATCGGCCAACTTCGGTTGGGGCCCGCTTCAGCTATAGCCAGGTGCTGGCTCCCGTAGAACGCTATGAACAGGGGCGTAGTCCCTATGGTCTCTATCGAATGGCAGGAAATGTGGGGGAATGGGTGGCGGATTGGTACGGGGCACACTATTACGACCACGGTCCTCCTCAAACCCATCCGGACCTGATGCCGGAGCATTTCGGGTGGTGAGGGGAGGATCCTGGTCCGACCTGCCCGAAATATCTGCTGACCTATGGCCGGTTCAAGTTACCGCCGGAGACTCGCAACAGTTACACGGCATTTCGATGTGCCAAAGACGATGGGCTGCCCGCCTCGCCGTGAGCCGGGCGCCCATGCGCACCAGCTCACGGTTTCTCGTTGAGTCTAAAACAGGCTTTTGCTGACTTCCGCAGATTTCGCGCTCTCATTCCCCGACTTGTCAAAAGCCGAGACAGCAAAGAAGTAGGTGGCTCCGAGGGGAAGGTTCGGTACCGTGAAGCTGGTGCCGCTCGTCACCTCGAATCGTCCCACGACTCCATAGCTGCCTGATTTCGTTCCCACATAGAATGCGGTAGCCGGCCAGGTCCGATTCGGTATTGGCGTTGCGCAGCTTACCGTCGCGTTGGCAGTCTTGGGCGCGGTCGTCGAGGCAGACGACGTCGGCGTCGCCGTCACAGGGACCGGTGATGGAGGGCTCGGAGGAGGCGGGGGCGGAGAGGCCACCGTTGGTTGGGTCGGTGTCGTCGGTGTACTGGAACCAGTCTGGCCCGCGGCGACCGTGAATGTTACTGGAATACGCAGGGTATTGGCGAAGTTATTGGGGCCGGATTCAACGATGTACACGACTCCTGAATAGGTGCCCGCCGCCAGGCCGGCCGTTTGCGCGGTGATGACCAGCTGATCGGTTTCGGTCGTAATGGTCTGCGTGCTGCCAGTCGGGCGAGTTCATCCAGATCCACGCCTGGTTCGTGCTGAGGTAATAGGCGTGTTGGTCGGTGCCCGTTTTGCGGAGCGTTAAGGTGCCGACGTTATTGGCGCTGGTCAGGCTCAAGGATGATGGGGTCACCTGAATCGGACCCGTAGCCACGGTGACCGGTGCCGGCGCAGGTGGGGCCGTAGTCGGAGTCGGCGGTGCGGGAGCTGGAGGCGGTGGTACGACTGCGGGGGCCGGCGGCGGGGGTGGTGCCAAAACGACTGGTTTCGGTGTCGGAACGATGGCCGGCGGAACTGCCGCGGGGGGCGGAGGCGGCGGGGCCACTGCCGGTGCTGTCACAGTGAGGGTGACCGGGATGCGGAGCATGTTTTGAAAGTTATTCGGTCCGGATTGGACGATATATACGGTGGCGGAGTAGGTTCCGGCCGCGAGGTTGGCCGTTTGCGCCGTGATCACCAGTTGATCGGTTTCGGTCGTGATGGTCTGCGTGCTGCCATAGGGGGGATTCATCCAGATCCACCCCTGGTTCGTGCTGAGGTAATAGGTCTATGTTGATCGGTGCCGCCCTTCCGCAGTGACAGGGTTCCGACGGCGGTTTGCCCCTTGACGGCACTCAACACCAATGCTGCCGGGCTCGACGTGATGGCCGTTCCGGTCACGACCGGCGCGACGACAGGAGTCGGAGCCGGAGGAGGAGGCACGGCGACAGGGCTGGGCGTCGGGATAATGGCCGGAGGTACAGCCGCAGGAGGCGGAGGCGGCGGTGTCACCGCAGTTGCCGTGACCGTGAGGGTGACCGGGATGCGGAGCATATTGGTGAAGTTGCTCGGGCCCGAATCGACGATGTACACCACGGCGGAGTGGGTGCCGGTCGGGAGATTGGCCGTCTGCGCGGTGATCACCAGTTGATCGGTCTCCGTCGTGATGGTCTGCGTGCTGCCGTAGGGGGGATTCATCCAGACCCACCCCTGGTTCGTGCTGAGATAATAGGTATGTTGATCCGTGCTGGATTTTTTCAGATTGAGAGTGCCAACTGCCGTTTGTCCCTTAGGGGCACTCAGGACCAGGGCAGTGGGACTGGTAAATATGGGGGCCGTGCCGCTGTTCTGGGCCATGATCGCCACCGCATCAGTCGATGACTGCTGTAGCAGGCTGAGCGTGGTGTCTGCTGCAACGGCGGTCGGGACCAGGGCTGTGGCGCACAGCACGGCAGAGAAGCAACCGGCAACACCGATAACCAACATACCCTTGGGCGTCTTCATGATAGTTCCTCCGGAAATTCGAGGCGCTGGAGGAGCAACCGGCATGCCAGTCAAAAAAATCGTGTGAACGTCAGAAAGCCGCGTCACAAGCCATTTTGCAGAGAATGGCGCTGTACGATAGTGTTCGTTATTTTTTGCTGTGCAAGTTGGAGCAGGGGGTGCAGGAAAATGCCTTCGATGTGCCCTCACGGAGCAGGGTATGCGAAGCGGACGGCCTCGCGGCTCTCGTCTGACGCCTGGTGCTGTACTGGTAGGAGATTGGAAAGAGCGTTAGGCTGCGGGAGGACTGGCAATCCAATCCGTAAGCAATCTCAGCATCAACTGGAAGTCGGACGGATTGGTGAATCGGTGATCAGCACCGGGAAGAATCTCCAAGTGCTTCGGACCTGCCAACGATGCGTACAGTCGTTGGCTTTGGTGCAGCGGGACATATTCGTCATGATCCCCCTGCACGATCAACGTGGGAGCGGTAATGCTGCGAGCTGGTTCGTAGGCGATGCGGTTGAGACAATCCTGATAGAAGGCATAGTCGAGTGGGAGACGAGCGGCCCCTCCATGAAGATCCGGAATCGTGTTCGTCCGTTTCCACTCTCGCAGCCCGTCTTCCCCTAGTTCTAAGCGAAGCTCTTCCCCAAAATCCACGACCGGGCATTTCAGTGCGAGGCAGGCGAGTAGTGGAATGTCCGCCGGCGCAGAGTCGTGTAGATCTGTCCATTCAGCGGCCGCAAGGAGCGAAACAAGGCCACCGAAACTGGACCCGACAAGTGCCAGTTGACGGTACCCTCGGGTCATGACATAGGTTAATGCGGCGCGTGCCTGAGCCACCCCGATACTGGTCGTCAGCTTGTCGAAGGGCCCATCGCTCTCACCATGGCCGAAACAGTCGAATCGGAACGTGGCGATGCCGCGTTGTTTCAAGAGCTCAGCCAGGGCTTGGTTGCTCGTGCTGTTCTTGTGGGATAAAAAGCCATGGCAGAGCACTGCGACAGAGTCGGTGGTCTGTTGCGGTGTGGCCAGCACGGCGGCAATCCGGTTGCCGGCCTGATCTCGAAATGAAAGTGCTTCTTCCATGTGGTGAATAGGTATGGCGCTTCGAGATGCGATTGCAATTATTTCATCGTTCCTTCACGCGACGGCTGAGCGCCGGTCGCCTGTGCGATTTTGACGGTGACCATGGTGAAGTGAAGCAACAACAGCCCTAAGCTAATCCAGGTGCTTGTTTGGATCCAGGGTGAGGACAGGGGCAGATTCCAGGTCAACGAGGCGACGAGCAATAGTCCCAAGGACCCAAAACTTACGGTCGCCACTTGCGCTGCCCGCCAACGGTTCATGATGCGTTCAAGATCTTCGCGATAGGTTCC
This sequence comes from Nitrospira sp., assembly GCA_049840695.1. Classification (GTDB taxonomy): domain Bacteria; phylum Nitrospirota; class Nitrospiria; order Nitrospirales; family Nitrospiraceae; genus Nitrospira_A. Next base: position 63,394 of record JASGJV010000007.1, on the reverse strand, counting down.
CCGCTTTTTCTCTTTCGCAATCCGCGAGGTGGCCAGCAAAGGCGGCAAAGCAAAGGACAGTCCGCCGACCATGCTTTGCAGGAGAAAACCGAGGAAAGCCGTGTGGGTGTAGGCCACCAGATGGAGCGTGCCATAGGGCATGGCCGGTGGTGTCCATAACACGTTGATTCCGAGTGCCAAGCCGATGAAGGTCATAATCAGCAAGAAGGTCAATGCCGTGAGGAGATGGTCCGTGGCGGCAGAGCCGGGCTGTCCTGCCTGACTCCATGTGCGCAGCAGGTTGATGCAGCAGACCACCAGCGCAATCAGCAGGACGCTTCCCGCAGCCAACTGGATGTGGACGGAGGACAACACAAATCCTGTGATCAGCCCTGCGGCGGAGGCCGGTAACAGCAGCAAGACCGCCTGGCCCATCCCCGGGCTGCGCAGCGTGTGACGGACCATCAACGGTAGCGCGAGTTGGATCGTTCCGACGGTTCCGAGTGTGAAGAACAGCAAAAGGCCTCCATGCAGATGGCCAAGACGGAGAATACCGTGCCAGGTGGGGTACCAGGCATCGGCGAGCAGGCCTCCTAGAACCAGGTTGCCCAACAGGCCGGCGAAGCTGATGCCGAAATAGACCTGTAACAGTGGGGACCACCCTGAGCAGTTCCGTAGGGCGGTCATCATATGGCGGGCCATAGGGATAAAGAGCGCCGCCAGTAAGAAGCCTGCGACCAGCGTCAACGTGGGGTTCCGCAACCAGGCTCCGGCAGCAAATCCAAAAGCCGCGAGATTCATGCTGAGAAACAGCAGCCGGTGTGTCGTTCGTTTCCCCTCATGGCTGGCCAGATCATGGGCCGCGATCGCCAGGCCGGTCATCAATTGGAGCAACCCGCCGATCACCACTCCATGGACGTGTAATTGGCGAAGGCCGGAGGGAAGCGGCCCTCCACGCACGATGCCCCCGAATGTGGCGAGTCCCAACAGCGAGGTCAGCAGCAGCCAGCCCCATCCGGCCAGCAGAAACGACAGTGGCGATCCAAACCCTCGAGTCATACCCTCTAACCCTGATTCAAGAAGTAAAAGTGATTGGTCGGTCCTTTGCCATGCCCAATGGCCAGGCCGTGCCTGATGGCTTCAGTGAGGTAGGTCTTGGCGGTTTGGACGGCATCAGGGACATTTTTGCCTCGGGCCAGATGCGCCGCGATGGCGGACGCAAAGGTGCATCCGGTGCCATGCGTATGGGGCGTGTCGATGAATTCACCCTTAAAGATGTTGAAAAACCGTCCGTCATAGAGCAGGTCTGTCCCGCGCTCCTTTTGCAGATGGCCTCCTTTGATAAGGACGTGGGCGCACCCGAACTGGTGAATGACCTTGGCGGCACGGCGGGCATCGGCCAACGAAGTGATTTCGATTCCCGAGAGCTGTTGCGCTTCGTACACGTTCGGCGTGACGAGCAGGGCCAGCGGAAAGAGCCTGCTCTTGAGGGTATCGATGGCATCCGGCTTCAACAGCGGTTGTCCGCCTTTCGCGATCATGACCGGGTCTACCACAAGATTTTTTACCTGCTGAGGTGTTAAGAGCTGCACGACCGTCCGGATAATCTCCGCAGACGAGAGCATGCCGGTTTTCACGGCCGCCACGTCAAAGTCGTCGAAGATGGCATCGAGTTGAGCCGCGATGATCGACGTGGGCAGTTCGAACACGTCGGCGACTTCCTCCGTGTTCTGCGCCGTGATGGCGGTGATGACCGACATGGCATAGACACCATTGGCAGACATGGCCTTCAGATCTGCCTGAATGCCTGCGCCGCCGCCTGAATCTGAACCTGCTATCGACAAGACTTGTTTAATCATGAGTGCGTTCCTATGCAAGTAATGGGACGTGGACCTACGGTGTGGGGAGCGTGAATTCCTGCGTGGCAGGGGCGCCTGGTTCAACGACCGGCGCGGAGTCAATATTCAATCCGTCCAGGGTAATGATCCGATCCGCTCGGGGCGACGTTTCATGGTAATGCAACGCGAACGGGCCTGTCGGCGGCTTGTTGGTCGCTAGGAACGACAGGCTTGCATGCTGCTGTCGCGCGGGGTTCAGCTCCATCCCGCGCGTACAGAGGCCTTCACGATTTTGCGCGACATTCTGTTTCCATTTCACCCCATGCTCATCCACAAGATAGGTGTCGAGCAACTGGCAGCCTATCTTCACCGGATGTGCCGTACGGTTGGTGAATAACAGATCGAGGCCGATCACATCGTCCTGCCTTGTCATGCTGAGAATCGTAACCTTGTACAATTCATTTTCGTGAGCGCTCAGGACCGGCGCGGTTTCCGTTTCCGTGATCACGGCCGCGGGTGCCGGGGCCTGAGCGGCGGCCTGTTTGAGCAGGGCTGCCAAGGGGCCGGATTTTGGTACGATGGTCCGGGAGGCGCCGACGGGGTAGACGGTATAGGGTCCGATGAGCTTGGCCGTGACTTGAATGCCTTCTGGAATCTCCAGGTAGGCGCCGGTGACGTAGAGGTCCGCGCGCAGGGCTTTGGCGACTTTCTTGGCGGCCTTGGCTTGTGACGTATCGAGGTGGGTCAGCTGGTGCTTTTCCATAGTGGCGATCAGCAATCGACGATCGACCACTTTCAGCTCCCCTGCCACGAGCAGATGGGTCGCCAACTCTTCGGCCAGGAATTGACCGATGGGTGTCACATCACCCTTGCTGTCCACAAAATCCAGCAGCGCGAGCCGGGACTTTTTCATCTTAATCGCCTCGGCCGCCACCCCTTCGGCGAGTTCTTTGACACTCTCCTCATACTTCGAGGCAGCCAGAGAGGTGGAATGGCAGAGGACAAGCAGGATTAGGCAGGGTAAGAGACGAATCATCGGCACCCGTGTAGGATCACGTGACGCATGGCCCACATTATACTCACGCTGTCGATGCTGTCCAGCCCGTGCGCGTCAGACCGACGGTCTGGACAGAACAGCTTTGGCCAATGCCCGTCCCAGTCCATACCCGAACGGCAGAACGGTCAGCAAGAGAATCGGCAAGTAAAAATAAGCGAGCGCTCCCTGAGCATCGGGATGGATAAGCACGTCAACATGGACCCAGGCGGCGATGAGGACCATGCTCAACCCCCCCGAGAAGAGGCCGAGAGCCCGCCTGCGGGCAATCAAGGCATTGATCATCGAAGCGGTCCCCAGGTGGAACAGGATGATCAGCGCCAGCATCACAAACGGCAGCGCCGTCAGTACCCCTACTAAGAAAAAATTATAGCCGGGGGCAAAGAGGTGCAAGGTGAACGACCTCCACGCCTGAGGATACGGGACCCCACGCACCAGGATCTCTATGGTCAGCATGATGATCCAGGGAAGAAGCAATCCGCTGAAGAGGCTGATCCAAACGCCGAATCGCACCATCATCCGGAGGCGAGACGATTGTTGCTGGGCGATATCGGTCAACGTGGCAGTTCCTTGGTCAAAGGTTCGGCACTGACCACGGCTCCCGATTCGATCGCGCTCGCGGCTTCGGAGATGGCGGCGCGAACGACGGGGTCGGAATCCTGATGTCGTTGCAAGGCCGTCAGAGTTTGTTTGGCGGCAGCTCCCATCCCCCCGATGCTTTCGGCAGCCAGATAGCGAATCAGAGGATGGTCATCTTCTAGCAGCGCAAGAACCGGTGGCAGAGCCTCGCTGGCGGCCGGGCCTAATTGGGCCAGTTGGTGCAACGCATAGTCCCGCGCAGAGGAATGTCCGAGCATCATGCCCAACGATTCTATATGGGCCGCATCCCCTGCCCTCGGTTTGTCCAAGGCCGTACGTGCGAGGTTGGCGATGCCTTTATCCGGATCGTTCAGCATCGGCGTCAGAGCCGCCACAGCATCCGGCGAAGGAGGGACCGTAAAGGCAAATTGGGCGGCCGCGGTCTGGCGCACGAGCGATGAAGAATCGCGCAGGCCGTCCACGAGGGCGGAGCCGATCGGGGGCGGCGGAATGCCGACGCTCGCCAGGGCGATGAGGGCATTGCGGCGTACGAGCGCATCGGCATCACGCGCGACGGCCAGCAGGGCCGGGACCGCGGGTTTGGCAATCGGCCCCAGGCCGCCGATCACCGCGCAGGCCGTGCGGCGTTGTTGGACATCGGGATCTTGGAGTCGTGGCACGAAGTGGGTCATGACCCGGCGAGCCGCGGTCAGATCGATCCACTTCAGTGCGGTGGCGGCGGTGATGTTGGCATGTTGACTGCCGTCCTGCGTGGCCTGGCTCAGCAGTTGTGGAACGGCGGATCGGGCTGCGGATCCGATTTGACCTAATTGTTCGGCCGCGACGATTCGTGTTGACGGATCATCATCCTTGAGCAGCTCAATCAGGGTCGGGACAACCCGCGCTCCGGTCGAAACCCAGTACCACAGGCCGAGCAAGGCGAGCAGCAGCACCAGCCCCAGCAGGTGTAGCTGGATCTCGCGGGTGCTTAAAACGGTCGGGGACGACTCAGCGTCAGTCATATCAAAGAAGTCGGGGCTCAGACGATGCGGTCAGCCTAACACAAACGCGGAATAAAACTGAGGGCGGCGGCTGTCGGACATCCGCGAACATGCAAGCCGAGCGACTGTTCTTGAGGGATCGCCACAAGCTATCCCTCATTCCACTACAGGGAAATTCCATCCATAACCTAGGTTATTACCCTGTAGCCCCGGCTTCACGGGAGGATTATCGTGAGAGTAGGAAAACCAGGAATAGAGGAGGGTTATTATGCCTGTCTACTTCCTCATCGCCTTGACGATCCTGTTCTGCGGCATTGCGATCTGGGCTTCCGTCACCCAAGAAAGTATTCCCATGCGCGGGGAAGAAGAGCCCGATTGGGATGTCGAACCCCTCACCCAGCCGGAAGAATACCGCAAGGCGAGCTAGAGTCTGGATTGGTGCTTGCCGGGTAGGTCAGAGGCTATACCCCAGCGGTGCTAATGCTGGTCGTGCGGTAGTGGGGACATTCCTCCCTGGCAAGTGGCGTCTGCTGTTCGAAGCTGCAGGTCGCATGGCGAGATGCAGCGCGCTTGGGCGCCAAGGTCGTCTCGGGAGAGCCAGCCGGTGCGGTGCTTGTGAGCGAAGAGCCAGGTCGATCCCTCGCCATCTCACACCGGCCACTTCTCCTCGTTCCAGGCCATTTCCCAGAACATCCATTCATATTTCGAACTGAGCAGAAACGCCTGCTCCATCCGTTTTTTTTCTTCATGCCCGGTTGTTCTCGCCCAGGTATCGACCCGGGCGCGCATCCATTCCTGGACCGCCTCGAACTCCGGGGAAGCATAGAGCATCAGCCAATCCCGGTAAGGATGTTTGGCGGGCGGCGCTCCGTTCTTGAGAAAATATTTGCCGACGACACAGTAGATCCAGGCGCAAGGCAGGGCGACGACGGCGATTTCCGTCGCCGTACCGGCTTGGGCCACGGCCAGCATGTGTCGCGTGTAGGCATAGTTGGTCGGCGCCATTGGCTCGTTCAGCATCTGTTGCGGCGAAAGGTTCCAGCGTTTGCCGTAGTTCTCGTGGAGACTGCGTTCGACGGTGATGGTTTCTTCTGCCAGTTTGGCGAAGCGAAGCGCCGATTCGGAGTCCGGCGCTCGTAAGGAGCCGGCGGCAAAGACTCGAGCCAGGTCTGCGAGAAACCGGGCATCCTGCAGGATGTAGTAGCGGAATTTTCTTTCCGACAAGGTGCCCTTGCCCAGGGCGAGGACGAAGGGGTGAGTCAGTTGAGCATCCCATACGGGCTGGGCCAGCTTACGGAGATGATTTGAAAACGACATCCGGGTCCTCCTTGCGCTTGTCGGAGAATGTTGAATCCTTGATGTGCACTCCTCAATTCACTGCTCAACGTCGTGCGTTGAGGGAAGCGAGGTGTGAGAAACCGCCGGTCAGGCTCGTGGCGTCCAGGGTCGCGGGAGCTGATTGATGCCATCCAACGCAGCGACGCGATAACATTCCGCGAGAGTGGGATAATTGAACACCGCATCGATGAAGTAGTCGATCTGTCCCTGGAAGGCCATCACTGTCTGACCGATGTGAATCAGTTCCGTCGCTCCGTCGCCGATGGCTTGCACGCCGAGCAATTGACGGGTTTTATTGTGAAAGAGGAGTTTCAACATGCCGATCTCATCACCGATGATCTGGCCGCGGGCGATTTCCCGGTAGCGCGCGATGCCGACGGCATATGGGACCCCGTGTTTGGTCAAGTCGTCTTCATTGCGGCCGACCATGGAAATCTCGGGAATGGAATAAATGCCATAGGGCATCAGGTCCGACTTCGTCTGGTAGGGCACACCAAACGCATGGCACGCGGCATGACGGCCTTGCTGCATCGAGGTGGAGGCGAGTGCGGGAAAGCCAATGATGTCACCGGCCGCATAAATATGGGGAATGGTCGTTTGATAATGCTCGTTGACCGTGAGGCGCCCACGCTCATCCGCTACGAGTCCGATCGCTTCGAGTTGAAGTGTCGCGCTGGCGCCGGTACGGCCGACCGAATACAGCACGGTGGAGGCGGCGATTTCCTTTCCGCTCTTTAAGCGGACGATGACCTGCTCTTCGGCAACCGGCTCGACAGACACGACCTCCTCGTTGAACCGGAGGACGACCCCGATACTCCGCATATGGTATTGCAGCGCTTCAATGGTCTCCTGGTCAACAAATTCCAGCAGACGCGGCCGGCGTTCGATGAGCGTGACGTGGATGCCCATCGTGGCCAGGATGGAGGCGTATTCTGCGCCGATCACTCCGCCGCCGATGATCGTAATGGACTTCGGCAGTTCCTTCAGCGCCAGGAGGCCATCGGTATCGATGATCCTCTGATCATCGAAGGGAATGTGGGCTGGTCTTGCCGGGACAGTGCCGCAGGCGATGACGATGAAATCCGCCGTGTGTTCTACAGAATCATCTGTCCGTTCGATTCGTAGGCGATGCGGATCGACGAAAGAGGCGGTGCCGTACCATAAGTCGATATTGTTCCGCGTCATCTGATTCTGAATGATCTCGATTTCACGGTTGATGACGTGATTGGAACGGAACGTCAGATCCGCCATCGTGATGTCCTGTTTGACGCGATAACTGGCGCCATACAGGCTACGTTGGTGGAAACCGGAGAGGTACAGGGCCGCTTCACGAAGCGATTTACTGGGGATGGTGCCGGTGTTAGTGCAGACGCCGCCGACAACCCGTGTGCGCTCGAGGATGCCGACTTTTTTGCCGAGCTTGGCCGCCTGAATAGCGGCCTTTTGTCCTGCCGGGCCAGTGCCGATCACCAGCAGATCGTAATGGGCCATGGATAGTCCTCAACGCCGTGAGACGAGAGTCAGCTGGCCGTCACCAGCTTACGTGCGAACCGGAAGGCTTCTTCCAGATCCGGCAGTTGGGCCAACTCCGGCGTGATCTGCAGGTAGCGCACCTTATTGTCCTTGTTGACGACCAGCAGGGCACGACTCAGGAGGTGAAGGTCTTTCAGCAGAAGCCCATGGGCCTTGCCGAAATCGGCGGCACGAAAATCGGACAGGAAGGTGACGTTGCTGATTTTAGCTTCTTCCGCAAAACGCTTGAGCGCGAAGGGCGTATCAATGCTGATGGTGATGAGCTCGACCATGCGATCGAGTCCCATGTTCTTCTCGCTTAAATAGTGCGTTTGTTGTTCGCACACTTTTGTATCGACAGACGGAACGATGCTGATGATGCGGACCTTGCCTTTCCCCTTGGTGTCATTGATGGGAATCATTGACAGGTCGGTTTGCGCCAGTTTCACATCCCGTAATTTGTCGCCGACCTTGATGCCCATCCCGGTGAGCATGAGCGGTTTGCCCTGAAACAGGATGTTGTTCCCTTCCCCGGCCACTGCGCTCCCGTTGGCCACGGGCATGTCTTTGTAAGAAAAATCAGCCTTGCCGGCGCTCGACCATGTTCCGCATCCCCCGACTCCGAGACAGAAGAGGCTGAGGGCAAGGCGGGGAATCAGAGCGCCGCACAGGAAGGGGATCTTGATCGACCTCATAAGCAGTCTCCATGAACGAAAGGGGGCTGTTCTCTCCATCGTCACTGTATGGCCCGCCGGGAGGACTGTCAAGGTTGAAGGAACTCCATGACGTGCCGGTTGACCGCCTGCGGTTGCTCCCATTGAGGAATGTGGCCGGCCTTGGGAATCACGATCAACCGTGAGTGCGGAATCATAGCCTGCAGATCCCGGCCGACTTGCGGAGGGAAGAGGCGATCCTGCTCGCCCCAGAGGATCAACGTGGGCTGGCGGATTTCCGTGAGTCGTGGAGCATAGTGCTGTTCCCACAGCGGCAGGCTGTCGCGCATTGATAGTAAGGGGCCGATCATGTCCTCCCGCTGCCGGTTCCGGTTCGATCGCTCCAGCACGAGCGGGGTGATGAGGCTGTGATCGTAGACGACTTCCTTGAGCACGGCTTCCATCGTCCGGCTTCCGAACAGCGATGCGCCGAAGCGGGCCATCCAGGCGGGCACGTGCGTATTGATGGCCCGCTGCATGAGTGGGCTGACGAGTCGTTCCCGTACATGGTCGGGCAGGCTATCGATCAAGATCAGACGGTGAACACGCTCCGGATAGGTCAGTGCCATGCCGATGGCCACGCCGCCGCCCATGGAATTGCCGATCACGGTGGCTGTCTGCAGGCCCAGCGCATCCATGAGCCCTCGCACGGACTCAATCAGTGCTGAGGGACGGTACTCGATGTCGGGTTTCTCGGAAAGGCCGGAGCCGAGGAGATCCGGTGTAATCACACGGAAATGCTTGGTCAGAGGCTGCTGATATTCCCACTGCCACATGGATCCGCCGTAACCATGGAGCAGAATCAGCGGCGGCCCCTCGCCTTCATCAAGGTAGGCGATCCGGTGGCCGTTGATGGAAGTGGCATGGACAGGAAATCGCTGGATCGCGTCGAACCAGGGGGGGATATCCGGCCGTGCCGCGCATCCGCTCATGAGGAGGCTCGCAAGAAACCAGGTCGCCAGGTGATGGGGCGCTGCGGCAACAAACCGGAGGAGACAGGCCGGGCGCGGCACCGGCTACTCCAATTGAATGACGGTTTCGTCGATCTTGACGTTCTCTCCCTCAGCGACAAGGATGGCGGTAACCCGTCCGTCCATGGGGGCCGGAACCTGGCTTTCCATCTTCATGGCCTCGATGATCAAGAGCGGATCGCCTGTTTTCACATGGGCTCCCTCCGTCACCAACACCTTCACCACACGGCCTGGCATGGGCGGGGCCACATCACCGGGCTTCGTCGGTCGGGGGCGTTTCGGTTTTGACGTGCTGCCGGCCTCGGGAGATTCCGGCACTCCGGCTAAAACCTCCTGCAACGGTTCGAGGGAGACTTCCTGCAACCGGTCGTTGACGCGGATGTAATAGGGCTTGCGGCCGTTGGTGGTGCGGCCGGAGCCTGAGACCACGACATGGTAATTCTCGCCATGCACCGTGATGTTGAATTCCGCCGGAGCGAGGTGGAGGTCGTGCGCCACGGCCGGGCCTTTGGTGTCGGTCGGCTCGAGTGGCTCCGGCTGCAAGGCGCCCTGCTCGCGTGCCTCGAAGAAATCCCGCGCAATGGCGGGAAACAGGGCAAAGGACAACTGGTCTTCCAGGGTCGTCGCGGATTCCGGCATGTCCTTTTTGAGTTTTTCGAATTCTGATTCCAGGCGGTCCGCCGGCCGGCCTTTTACCGGTTCTTCGTCGCCGATGGCTCGGGCCATGATCTCTTTATCAAGAGGCCCTGGCGCACGGCCGTAGAGGCCGAGGAAGTAGTTCTTGGTTTCCGTAGTGATGACTTTGTAGCGCTCGCCCTGTTCGCCGGTCAGCACGTTGAGCGTGGCCTGCGTGCCGACGATTTGGCTGGTGGGCGTGACGAGTGGCGGATACCCCATGTCCTTCCGGACGCGGGGGATTTCGTCCATCACTTCCTTCATCCGGTCGAGGGCATTTTGCTCCGCCAACTGCGCAGCGAGGTTGGACAGCATGCCGCCGGGGATTTGGGACGTCAGAATTTCCGCATCGACACCGGTAAAGTCGCTTTCAAATTGCCGGTACTTTCGCCGCACCGTCCGGAAATGCTCCGCGATCGGCTGGAGGTCCTCCAGATCCAATTGGCTATCGTAGGGGGTACCGCGTAAGGCCGCGACCATCGATTCGGTCGGCGGATGCGAAGCCCCTCCCGCTAGCGGCGAAATGGACGTGTCCAAAAGGTCCAACCCCGCCATCACGGCCATCAGAGCCGTCATGGTGCCCATGCCCGACGTGTAATGGGAATGGAGGTGAATAGGCACGCGAACCGCTGCTTTTAGACTCTTGACCAACCGGTAGGCATCCACCGGTGCCAGCAGTCCAGCCATATCTTTGATGCAAATCGTGTCGGCGCCAAGGTCTTCCAGGCGTTTGCCCATCGTCACGAATCCATCCAATCGGTGGACGGGGCTTGTCGTATAGGAAATCGCCGCCTCCACATGCTTCTCGCAGGCTTTGACTTCGCGGATGGCGCGCTCCAGGTTACGCACATCGTTAAGGGCGTCGAATATACGGAAGACATCGATGCCGTTAGCGGCCGATCGTTCGATGAATTTGTCGAGGACGTCGTCTGCATAATGCCTGTAGCCCACGAGGTTCTGCCCACGAAGCAACATCTGCAATTTTGTTTTCGGCATCGCCGCGCGGAGTGCACGCAGCCGTTCCCAAGGATCTTCCTTGAGAAAGCGCAGGCAGGTGTCGAAGGTTGCACCGCCCCAGACTTCCAATGACCAGAATCCCACCGAGTCCAGTTTTTGCGCGATGGGCAGCATGTCCTCCGTGCGCATTCTGGTGGCCAGAAGACATTGATGGCCGTCACGCAAGGCGACTTCCGTCAGCAGGACTTTCTTTGCCGGTGCCGGGGCGAGATTGAATGCTGATGTTGCCGTGGGCGCGACAGCGCGTGTAGCCCCCGGTCGGGCGGTTTTGCTCGGTTTGGCCGGCGCGGGCTTCTTGGACGGACTTTTTTTCGATATGGTTTTCTTGGTCTTTTTCGTTGCCATACTGGCGGCCTCGAGGCGGCGGAATCGCTCGCGTAACAGGGTTGAGGTGCTGTGCCTGGCGGCTGGGAGGTCAGAGTCCTTCGTAGGCGGCGATTGCTGCGGAGATCGCCAACACCAGGTCCTCGGGCTCCTCGGATTCTTCGTATTGATACAGGTCCGGATGGGTTTCCAAATAGGAGGTGTCGAATCGCCCCGCCTGGAAATCCTGTTCCATCATCACGTTCTTCATGAACGGAATGGTCGTTTTTACGCCGCGCAGGACGTATTCTTCGAGCGATCTCCGCATGCGGCTGACGGTTTCTTCCCAGGTGCGTCCACGCACCGTCAGCTTCGCCAGCAACGCGTCGTAATAGGGGGGAATCGTGTAGTCCCGGTAGACCGCGCCATCGATGCGGACCCCAATGCCGCCGGGAGACAGATAGGCGGTGACGGTGCCGGTGCAGGGCATAAAGTTATTCCGCGGGTCTTCGGCATTGATACGGCATTGAATCGCGTGGCCTTGCAGCGTGACATCCTTTTGCCGGATCTCCAACGGCTTGCCTGCCGCGATGGAAATCTGGTTGCGAACGATGTCGATCGCCGTGATCTGTTCTGTGACGGTATGTTCGACCTGCAACCGGGGATTCATTTCCATGAAATAGAAATGACCTTCGTGGTCGAGGAGGAACTCCACGGTGCCGGCATTGTCGTACTTCACGGCTTTTGCGATGGCAATGGCGGCTTCCCCCATCTGCGCGCGCAATTTGGCAGTCAGCACCAGCGAGGGAGCAATTTCGATCAGTTTCTGGTGCCGGCGCTGAATCGAACAATCCCGCTCGCCGAGGTGGATGATGTTGCCGTGTTTGTCGCCCAGGATCTGAAACTCGATATGGTGCGGACGCTCGATGTACTTTTCGATGAAAATGCTGCCGTCGCCGAAAGCCGCCAGCGCTTCCCGTGCCGCGACTTCCATGTTTTCGCGCAACTCCTGGTCGGAGCGGACCACTCGAAGCCCGCGTCCACCGCCGCCGGCGCTGGCCTTGATCATGACGGGGTAATTGATCCGGCGCACGAACTCCAGGGCCTCCTCGATACTGGTGACCCCGCCTTCCGTGCCAGGAACGATCGGCAGCCCTGCCTGCTGGGCAATCTGCCTGGCCTTAACCTTGCTGCCCATGAGATCAATCGTTTCCGGCGAAGGCCCGATGAAGGTGATGCCGGAGGCATCGCAGAGCCGGGCGAACTTGGCATTTTCCGAAAGGAAACCATACCCGGGATGGATCGCGTCGGCGCCGATGCGCTTCGCGATTTCCACGATTTGTTTGCCGTCCAGAAACCCTTTAACCGGGCCAGGGCCTACGAGATAGGACTCGTCGGCTTTTTTGACGTAGATGCCCGAGGAATCGGCCTCGGAATAGATCGCCGCTGTCGCGATGTTGAGCTCGCGGCAGCCGCGGATGATGCGCATGGCGATTTCGCCACGGTTGGCAATGAGGATCTTGCGGAACATGCTGAGCTTGCGTGAGGTACGGAGCCGGAGCTCACCTCTGGGTCGCCTCCCAAAAAGATCGCGTAACCTAGCATAGGGTCAAGAGAGTTGTCGAGACGAAGGCGGGCACAATGGCGAATCCGGAAGCGCACGAATCGGGCAGGAGGCACACCGCCTCCTGCCATGGCAGTGATTACTTGGCCTGAATGAGGAGTGGCTTCGACTGCGCACTGCCGCCGCCGGCGACGACGATGATGAAGGACATCCCCGCCTTCGCATCCGGCACCACGGCCTCGATCGTCGATTCATTCAGGAACTGATACTCGATCTTATCTTTGGGCGCCGCGCTGAAGGTAACCCCGTGGAAACATTCCTTGCTGCCGAAGTTTTCGCCTTTGATCACGATTTTATCGCCGGGTTTGGCTTCATCAGGCTCGACCTTGCCGATGGAGGGACGCTTTGAGCGGTCACAGACCGGATCCTTCTCAAGTTTGTTGGTATCCGACCCCTTGATCGATTCGGTATTGAACATCGTATATCCGGCGCCTTCCACCATGGCCCCTTCCTGGGCCTGGCCCGAAGGAACGGCCATAGAGAGAACGCCTAGAGCAAACGCGGAACCGAGGGTCACGGTTATGAATGTGCGCATGAAAGCCTCCTATTAGGGAGATGATGTCTTCGGGAGCGGTGTATAAGATTCGCCGATAATTTTCTGACCTTCGTCCGAGAGGGCAAATTGTTCAAACGCGGTCACGAGAGGATCGGCGTCATTATTCGAAATCAGAAGGATGGGTCGGCGCAAGGAGTACCGGCCGTCCTTGACCGTGGGTGTTTCCGGTTCCACCTTATCGACGGGGAGCAGGCGGACCGGCACCCCGGAGGCGACTGCTTCCAAGGCCTGGCCAAGAGACAGATAGGTGACGGCGGAATTGGGTGGCAGAGTCCCGGCGATGGTTTTGATGACCTTCTCGTCCTTCGCGATCACTTTGGTGGTGTCGGGAATCTTGCCGGTAATGTCCAGGAGTTGCTCAAAGGCGTCGCGATTATTTTCGTTGCGCGGCCGGTCGATGAGTAGCACCTTTGTATCCGGTCCGCCCAGGTCCGACCATATTTTGTATTTTCCGGAAAAGAGGTCGGCGACCTCCTGTTTGGTCACTTCTTTCGTGAAATTTGACCGATGGACCATGATGGCAATGCCGTCCCAGGCGATTTGGACGGAGTGCAGTCCGTCTGCCGAGGCACCGGTGACGGCAATGTGCGCCTGCTTGGCTTTGACCATGTCGAGCGGTTTGGAGTTGCCGTCCCAGACGACATCGATATAGGCGCGGGGGTTGGCTTTTTCGAACGCGTGCGCCAGCGATTCCATCACGCGTTGCTCAGGGCCATGCCCGGCGATTACCATGGAGCCGGCTACCTCCGCTGAGACCGGCAGTCCTGACAGAGAGAGAAGTCCGGCACAAAGGACGGCGCTGATACGGGAATACATGCTGAACAATTCTCCCTCTCGCCCCTGACTGGTATTCCGGGGTATCGTGGCGGGCAGGTCGGGGCGGCAGTCCCTCCGCTCACACGACCTCCGCTTAGGAGTCTGGGCTGTCCGTCGGGGTGACCGCGCCGGACATCATCTCTGGCGTCACATCCACGCGTTTGCCCATGGCAGGAGGAAGTTTTGAAAAACGATCCATGCGTTCATGGAGCATGTCGTACGCTTTGATTTCCTCAAATCCGGGCTTGTGACTGCCTTTCACCTTCGAGGCGAAGGCAGACAAAATTCGGGTTGCCCCCACATTGTTGCACTGTGGGCAGACCGTATCGTCAGGCCGCGCATGGATGGATTGCGTGGCCTCGAACCGATGGGCACATTGTTCACAGCGATATTCGTATACCGGCATTGCCGACTCCTTAGCTGGAGAAGAGTGGCGCTTATGGCCGACCATTGAGGGTCAGGCCGAGATAAAGCGATTCTCTGTTGGGAAACGCTTGACCCTGTGTGTAACTTTGCACTATTGTACCGAATCTTTGTGACGAAACGCGAGCTACAATTGAAGGAGCGGTTGAAATGCCCCTGTTAATCCGGAAGTACAAAGGCAATGGTGGTGTTATGCAGGAGGAGCGCATCGACGATCCGGATCGGATCGAACGCTATATGCGCCTCTTCGAAGAGAAGGACGTCAAGAAGCTCGAAACCGGCGTCAAGACCGTGATCGAAAAGGACGAGTGGCAGCTCCTGCCCTAGCGCGTACCTCCCGGTTCATTCCATCATCTCATGTGTGTTGCCGTCGCGGGTCGTTGCGGCTTGATGTGTTCTGCGCATTGCTCTCTCTGAGAAGTGCGTGGTAGGGTTGGGCTGCGACGGTCCTGACGACAGAGTCCAACGGGGTATCATGGTCTATTGGATCCACATTGCACGCGCGATCGATCGAGTCACACTTCATCGGGACCGTTGCTCGGAAGTGCCCTCCAGTATTTCCAGCAGTGACTTCTGGGAGGGGGGCTGGTTTGACTATCCTGATAAGGAACGCGCGCTCGCAGCGATGGAGCAGGCCGGAACCACGGACGAGCGCAAGTGCGCGCTCTGTAAACCCTGATCGATTCACACGAGAGTGCTGATCTGATAGATCCACGCCGTCTCACGTTCACGCCGGATTTGGTTCCTCACTCAGCACGTCCAATCGCCTGACCATGCCTCAACTTGCGCTTCTCCTCACCACCTTTGTGTGGGGCGCAACATTCCCGGCCACCAAAGCCGCCCTCGAACAAATCACGCCGCTGGCTTTTCTGTTCCTGCGATTTTTGCTCGGCATGCTGCTGGTCTTCGCGGTCCTACTTCTGTTGCGCCGGAAGTTGACGCGCGATGCTGCGATGCTGCGGATGAGTCTGATCGCGAGCCTCTGGCTGTTCCTGGGCTATGTGTTGCAGACGGTGGGACTGCATCTGACGACCGCTTCCAACTCGGCCTTTATCACCGTGCTGTATGTGGTGTTCGTTCCGCTGTATCTCCGGCGCCTAAGTGCGCATACCTGGATCTCTAACGGCATCGCATTGCTTGGGCTGTGGTTTCTCGTCAAGCCAACGGCCTCGGCCAATGTTGGTGATCTGCTGACTCTCGGCAGCGCCGCGGCGTTTGCGGCACACATGGTCTGTCTGGAGCGATACACCAGAACGAGTGACGCGGTGTCGTTGTTCGCCTGGCAACTGGTGATGATGACCGTGGCGATGCTGGGCGCGATGTGGTGGGAGCAGCCGACGCCGGCCATGTTCGAGCCGAGCCGGGTATTGCTGCTGGGTCTTGGGGTCACCGGGATTCTGGCGACCGGCGCGTTCGCTGTGCAGATGTGGGCGCAGCAACTACTGCCCGCGCAGCAAGTCGCATTATTATTCGCCGTGGAGCCCGCCATCGCGGCCTGGCTCGCCTGGTATTTCCTGGGCGAAAATCTGGATGCGCAAGGATGGTTCGGTAGCGCCATGATTCTGGGAGGTGTGCTGCTCGGATCGCGGGTGCCCGCGGAGATGGGGAAGGTTTCTTCGACGTCGGTCGTTGTGCGTTCAGAGGGGAGGTGACATGGCTCAAAAGTTCGGCAACAGCCGTTGGGTCCAAGAGGGATTTCTCGACAACCGGCAGGACGGGACGGTGGTCGGGCGCATCACGTTTGCCGTCCTGGGCGCGATCGATTTTTATCTGGCGGGCAATTGCCGGGGAGAAATCTCCGGCCGGGTCATCCGATTCAAAAATAGCCGGTTCGCCGACGAGGACCTTGCCGGGCACGTCTTGGGGGATGTCGAGAGCCCGCAGATCGGAGACGCCAGCCTCATCTCGTTCGATCCGCATCCCCATCTCGTGCCCCATCCGTACATTGAATGGTTTTCCATGCGAAAGAATCACTATCGCATCGAACTGATACCGGAAGATGCCTGGATCGCGACGGATGCAGAGGTGGCTGAGATCGATGCGACGAGCCGTGACATCCGTGAGCGGCTGGCGTCGCAGTACGGCAGTAAATCAAGGTCGGCGGATGAATCGGAGTGGGCGTAACGCGGAGCGACGGGGGCGGGCCGTGGAGGGCCGCCCCCGCCGTGAATCAGGCGAGTTTGTTCTTCCCTTCTCGAACGTGTGCCGGCACCTCGCGAATATCCCACACCAGTCCTACTGCCTGCATGGCGCGCAACATGTAGTAGGTGATGTCGATTTCCCACCAGTAGAACCCCTGCCGGGTTGATGCCGCATAGTAGTGGTGATTGTTGTGCCAGCCTTCGCCGAGGGTGATCATGGCGAGAATGAAATTGTTTTTGCTATCGTCCCCAGTCTTGTAGCGCTGCGATCCGTACACGTGCGAGAGGGAGTTGATCGTGCAGGTGCCGTGGAGCAGGGCGACGGTGGAGACGAAAAAGCCCCAGATCAGCATTTGAGGGCCATTGGTGCCGAGCCCCGGCGCATAGGCTTCCAACAATTTGCCCAATCCGAACATGCCGAATCCGCAGATGATCGGCACTAAAGTATCGAAGCGATCCAGGAATCGCAATTCAGGAAACTTGGCAAAGTCGCCGATGCTCTTCAACCGCGGCGGAAAGAATTTCTTCGAGCTGATCCAGCCGATGTGGGCCCAGAGAAAGCCGCCCTGACGCACGGAGTGGGTATCTTCGGGCTTGTCTGAATAGATGTGATGGTGGCGATGATGGCCTGCCCACCAGAGGGGGCCCCGTTGGGCGCATGAGGAGCCCAGCAACGCAAAGGCAAATTGGCATGCGCGGGACGTTTTAAATGTGCGATGGGAGAAATACCGGTGGTACCAGCCGGTGATGGCGAACATGCGGATGAAGTAAAAGGCGGCGCAGACGCCGACCGCGACCCAGCTCCAACCCACGATGAACACGCCGAGGCAGATCAGGTGGACCGTGATCAAAGGAATGGCCCTCAGCCAGTCGACAGTGGCGGGGGCCGTGTCGGTTTTCATGTTCTCGATGCCGGCCCAGGAATCAAACCAATGCAGAATGGTGAGCCAGGGCGTAGGGCTCGTGGCCTGCTCCGCAGGCTGTTCGGCAGTTTTGGACAGCTCACCGTTGTCGGGTAAGGTGAGCGGATGCAGATCACTACTCATGCCACCTCCACAGTTGTGCAAATAGGATGCGGTACCGAGGGGTCGCGCCGCCGTTGTACTAGCGTGACGTAATCGTTGCGGCGCTTGCGATTGATGCGATGGGGCAGGCCGCTGAATGTTTTCGGCTGGTGTCGGTCAGTGAGCGTATAGACTCAGCCTTCAAGACACGTGCAACCATTATACACAGGTTCAGAAGAAAATGTCGTGAGTTTTTTCGCCTTTCACGCCGGGAACCTTTCCCCCAGCCAGTCGCCGCGACCCCGACCATACGTACCGCCCAGGAGCGGTATGAGCAACACCCCAAGCCACCGGGCCGGAGCGCTGCGCAAGATTGTTTGACTCTGTTCGGATCGGCCCTCTAAAATGCGCCCCATTATGAATGATCGATTTCTCAAAGCGTGCCGGCGCGAACCGGTTGATTGTACGCCGGTCTGGTTCATGCGCCAGGCGGGCCGTTATATGATCGAATACCGTCGATTGCGGGAAAAACACTCGATTCTTGAACTGTGCAAAACGCCGGAGTTGGCGGCTCAGGTCACCTTGCAGCCCATCGACCGGTTTGCGCTCGATGCGGCCATTATTTTTGCCGACATCCTGTTGCCACTGGAGCCGATGGGACTGTCGCTGGAGTTTGCCGAGGGAGAAGGGCCGATTATCCACAATCCCGTGCGGGATCGGGCGGCGGTGGAGCGGCTCAAGATGCTCGATGACAGCGACCTCCAGTACGTCATGGATGCCATCAGCTTGACGCGCAAGATGCTGGCCGGTCGAGTGCCGCTGATCGGTTTTGCCGGGGCCCCCTTTACCTTGGCCAGTTATGCCATCGAAGGCGGCAGTTCGCGGAACTATATCCACACCAAGCAGATGATGTATGGCGAGCCGGAGGTGTGGCACCGCCTGATGGATAAGTTTGCGCGGGTGATCACCGGATATCTGCGCCGTCAAATCCGGGCCGGCGCCCAGGCCGTGCAGCTGTTTGACAGTTGGGTCGGCTGCCTGTCGGCGGGGGACTATGCGGAATATGTCATGCCGCATGTACAGCTGATTTTTGATGGACTCAAGCATGAAGGTGTGCCGCTCATTCATTTCGGGACGGGTACGACCGCCATTCTCAAATCGATGCGCCAGGCGGGCGGCGACGTGATCGGAATCGACTGGCGCATTCCTCTTGATGAAGCCTGGGCCATGGTGGGGTACGACCGCGCGGTGCAAGGCAATCTCGATCCGGTCGCACTGTTCGGGCCGAGGCATGAAATCGAACGCCGCGTATCGGATATTCTTCGCCGGGCCGGAGGGCGACCGGGGCACATTTTTAATCTGGGCCACGGGATTCTTCCCAACACTCCAGTCGAGCATGTGGCTGCGACGATTGACCTGGTCCATAAATTGAGCGCCCGCTGAATCTGGTGAGGCGTAGGTGCTCACTGCCCGGCAGGCGCGTGATTCGCGATAAACCTCTCCCCAGTCAGGCCTGACGAGGTCCCCGATGTCGGCAGCCCCACGTCCGATTGCGCTCTTGCTGATGGCCATGGGCGGGCCTGATAGTGTTGAGAATGTGGAGCGGTATCTTCTCGATGTCCGCGGCGGGCGGCCGACCTCTCCCGAATTGGTGGACGAAATCCGGGCGCGATACCGTGCGACTGGCGGGAAGTCACCTGTGCTCGACATAACGCGCGAGGTGGCCGCGGCCTTGGAACAGCGACTGAACGCATCCGGCGAAGGGCGCTTTCGGTGTTACGTCGGATTGCGGCACTGGTATCCGTTCATCAAGGATACGTACGCCGAACTGCTCAAGGCCGTGCCTGATCATATCGTCGGATTGTGTATGGCGCCCCAGTACTCGTCGCTCAGCATCGGCGCCTATGTGGAGAAGGTCGAAGAAGCCCGTGCGGAACTGGCCGATGAAACGCCGGTCAGCTTCGTGACGACCTGGCACTGTCATCCGTTGTTGATCGCCGCGATCGTCGGGCATATCCGCCGCACGCTGGAGCGATTTCCCCTGGAGGTCCGCGCGCAGGTGCCCGTGCTCTTTACGGCCCACAGTCTGCCGGAGCGGGTGGTGGCCATGAAAGATCCCTACCCGGATGAAGTCCGCGGTACCGTCCAGGCGGTGTGTGCGCAACTCGTCGGACAACCGACACGGTTCGCCTATCAAAGTCAGGGGCGTTCCGGCGAGAAATGGCTCGGGCCTTCTGTCGAGCAGGCGCTGGATGACTTGGCTCAAGCCGGTCATCACCATGTGCTTGTGGCGCCCATCGGATTTCTTTGCGACCATGTGGAAACCCTGTACGACATCGATATCGAGCTCAGGCAGTTGGCCAGCACGAAGGGGATCCAACTGGAACGTATACCTATGTTGAACGCCTCGGCCCCTTTGATCGACATTTTGACATCGGTCGTGGAGGCACACGAGTCCTCGCTCGTCCATTAGCGAGCACCACCTGTGGCGCGCACTTCACGGTCAGTAGTCATTATCGGCGGGGGCATCTCAGGCCTCTCCACGGCCTTTGCTCTTCTGGAGCAAGCCGCGGGCGGCCAACGTGGCCTTGTCCTGTACCATCCTCGATGCCGCGCCTGTCTGGGGCGGAAAAATCGTCACCCATCGTATCGGCCGGTTAGTCATGGAGGCGGGGCCCGATTCGTTCCTGTCTCAGAAACCATGGGCAATGGATCTCTGCCGGCGGCTTGGAATTGCCGATGAGCTCATCAACACGAACCCGGTCGAAAAAAAAGCCAGCGTGTTGAGAGGGGGGCAGTTGCACGAGTTACCGGAAGGGCTCGTGACCTTTACGCCGACTCAATTGGGTCCGTTTTTTCGCAGCGGGTTGCTGTCGTGGGTCGATCTGGCCCGGATGGGCTGTGACTTGCTGATTCCCCCGCGTCGGTCCACGGAAGATGAATCACTCGCTTCCTTTTTCCGTCGCCGATTCGGACGGCATGCCTGCGAGAGGGTCATGGAACCGCTGATGGCGGGAATCTACGCGGGTGATGCCGAGCAGATGAGTCTGCGTGCCACGTTTCCCAGGTTTTATGAGCTTGAGCAGACCCATGGCAGCGTGATCCGCGGCATGATGGCGGCTCGTCGCGCCCGGGCGCAAAAGGCTTCCGACGGCCGCCCGCGACATACCATGTTCGTCACGCTGAAAAACGGCCTGGCGGATCTCGTCGCCGGGTTGACCGCACGTATCCGGGAGACCGGCGGCCTCTTGAAGTCGGGCGTTCAAGCTGAAGCGCTTCGGGTACGCTCGCACCAGGCGGGACGGTGGATGTACGATGTGATCTGCACCGATGGGACGGCCCTGTCCGCGGAAGCCTTAGTTCTGGCGACACCGGCCTATGTGAGTGCCGATCTGGTTCGGCCTTTGAGCCCGCTGGCGGCGGGATTGATGGAGACGATCCCTTATGCCTCCACGGCCACCATTTCCTTGATCTACCCCGCTGCTGCAGTGGGAACCCGGTTGCAAGGCTTTGGTTTCGTGGTCCCGCGGGTTGAAGGCCGTGACCTGATTGCCGCCACCTGGACGTCGATCAAGTGGCCGCACCGAGCGCCACCCGAAGAGGTGTCCGTTCGCTGCTATCTCGGTGGGGTGGGGCGCGAGGCCATCTTGCAGCAGGATGATGAGGCATTGGTCCGTTGCGTGCGGGAGGAGCTGGCGTCTATTGTCGGTCTACAGGCGACGCCGCATTATGTCGAGGTCAACCGGTGGCACCGGGCGATGCCGCAATATACGCTCGGGCATCTTGATCGACTGACACAGCTTGAGGCTGCACTGTCGCGCTTCGGCGGATTGACCGTCACGGGCGCGGGGTATCGAGGCGTCGGCCTTCCCGATTGCATCAGAGACGGCGCAGAAGCGGCGGCGCAGACGTTACGCTACCTCCAAACATCCTCAAAACGAGAGGTGGAATCGTGACAGATCAAGCAACAGAAGGACGTGGATGATGTTAAATGACCAGTTGGTAATCTCAAGTGTCGCCGGGCCATTTCGCGAACCCCGGGAGCCGGTGTTTTCGTATGACTATTCCATCCAACGGGCGACCTGGGCGGCAACCCATGCGGTTCGTGTGAAAATCGCGCTGGCGGAAGAGTTGGACTATGTGAAAACGAAGCTCCTGGGAACCGTGACAGGGAGCCCGGGGCAGCAGTTGATGTTGAATAAACTGCTGTCGCGCAAGATCGGCGATCAAAAACTTCGCATCGCCGAGGAGGAAGGCTGGCTGAAGGAGCGGGGCGATGTCTTGGTGCCTCCCTTTACGGGACCCCTGGCGCATCATTTTGCGCAGCTCGAATCGTGGATCCAGGCTCAGCAGGAAACTTTGCGAAGCGAAATCAAGCAGACTATCGGTTTGGCGGTCTGAGTCATGGACGACATGAGGGGGGCCTACGCTTCCTGAATGGTACCCGTCTGTTTGTGAATCATCCTTGTGTTTTCCTGCCACTCATCCCGCATCGAGAAGCGCTCCACTTCGCCCCCTTGCGCTCCTCTGCAGATCACCTTGCCTGTAGTCGCTCGGAAGGGCTGATTCTCGTTCTCTCCGTGATTATATACTTCACGCACCCACATTAAATGAGCGGTGTTTTCTTCTGTAGGCCGCGCAGGTTACACGCGACCATGGAAGTTATCCACAGACAAGTTGACGCTGTTGGATAGTGAATTTGTCCAACAGATGAAGTTGCATGGGTATTTAGCCCCATGTTATAGTCCTAACCGTCGCCTTCGGGCGAGAAGGAATTAAAAAATGGAGACGCAGAGCATTGATGATCTGAGCGCAACGGTTAAGGCCCTTCAGGAACGCGTTACCGCCCTGGACTATGAGTTGCGGGCCTGGCAAATGAGGGCGCATAAATATTGTCCGAGATGTGGAGGGCCTAGCGTTCAGTCGAAGCCGATCAATGTACCATTCGCTTCTCTGCCGCTTACTGATGCGGTCATGATGGTAGTCAGTGAAAAGGATAGTCCCATAGCTATTCGCAAGCTGCGAATCATCCTTGAAGAGAAGGGCATGAAAGAAAAGATGGGGCGATACGGAAATAACATGAGGACGGCGATTACTCGGCTTGTGAAGGCCGGAAGGTTGTTAAGGGAGGGCGATGCCGTAGAAATGCTCAAATAAACGGGAGGCAGCTAGCACGGGCTACGCGTAATCCTTCTGAATGACTCCAACGCAGTAATGGGGAAACGCCCAGGCACAGCGGATTCCCCGCTGGTTGGAGAAAGGAGGAAGGCATTATGGCTAAAAGAAAAGCCCCCAAACGACCATTGCCGTGGTCGCCTAAGGGCCTTCAGAAGCCCATCCCTAGCAAGATGCACTATCTACGGCGCTAACTGCTAGTGTGATGGACGGAGTACCGGCTAGTCTGCCTCCCACAAATACTAAACGCTACAATACTCTTTTGCAAGGACCGGGGCTTGAACTTTTTATGGGTGGTTTCGGGAAGGGCGGTGAGGTCTCTCCAATGGCGGTGGAGAGACCCGTACCAAGTGCGCCCCGGTAGCTCAGCTGGACAGAGCACCCCTCTCGAAAAGGAACTGTCACAGGTTCGAATCCTGTCCGGGGCACCACCCTCAAGCACAACCAGAGTATCGCGCACCATTAATGGCAAGTCAACGCTGCGCAATTTTTTGATTTTCCAACTGACCACTACCAGGGCAGGAGCGATCCATGTACAATTCAGGGATGCCAAAGGAAAAGCCTGTTTCCCTTCAACCGCTTCAGTTTGAGGAAGCCATTAAAATGCTGCTTACCGTGAAGCCCTCTTCCAAGAAGGCCGCCACCTCAAAACGAAAGCCTTCAAAGAAACCCTCTTCTCTGTAAGTCATCGGTACTGCAACCGCTTCCCTTCTATCCCCTGAATAGCTGCAACCGTGCGAATTGAATCACTGACCTTACGCGCGTTGTAGCGGAAATCAAATTCGGCCAGGTAGCGATGCAAGTGCTTCGCCGCAACGTGGTGATAGGTGCCATTGATCCCGCGCTTGAGCAGGCTGAAATAGCCTTCAATCGTGTTCGTATGCACGATGCCGCGCACATACTCTTTCTCGTGATGGTTGACCGTCTCATGGGAAGCCACATCGCTAGACACATTGGTATAGATATTCGCTCCATCGGTCATCACATGCGTGGTCGGCTTCACATTGGTTCTAATCGCGGCTCTCAGCGTATTTGCCGTGACGCGTGGCATCACCATGGATCGGACTTCGCCGCCACGTTCCACCAAGGCAAACACAGGGACTTTATGATCTCTATACCCCAATCCTCCACCGATCCGCTTGCCGCCCACATAGGTTTCATCCGCTTCAACAATTCCTGAGAGCGGAGCAGCGCCAGTCAATTGCGTCATAGCATGGCGGATACGATGCGCCATGAACCACGCCGTTTTGTAGGTCACGCCAAGCATGCGGTGCAATTGGTGCGCGCTGATGCCTTTCTTGGATGAGCACATCAGATGAATCGTCATAAACCACTTAGTGAGAGGAATATGGGAATCCTCGAAGATCGTTCCAACGGTCGGAGAGAACTGCTTGCGGCACTTGGCACATTTCAGCACTCGGCGCTTGGCTCCGCTCACGTTCAGCGTATAGACCTTCTTGCCTTCACAATGAGGACAGGTGATGCCTTCCGGCCAGCGCATCTGAATCAGGTAATCTTGCGCCTTCAATTCATCGGCTAGATACGGTTGGGAGAGCAGATTCTTTGCCATGGCATCACCTCGTTATGGTCGAAGTGTATGCCTTGACTCATGGGTTTGTCAAGTATATAATCACGGTTCTCTCACACACAGAATCTGTGGATAAGGGTGTGTATAGGAGCACCATCACGGCTCGAGGCCCTTCTTAGACTAGTCCTTCAGCGGCCTGCACAAGTTTTAGGCATTGGGGGTCGTCCTGACTTGGACCACTAGGTGATGTAGAAGAGGAAAACCCCTAAGGGGATATTTGCTGATCGATTTGGGGTTGGGGATAGCGAAGGCGCGTCAGGCGTGGGATTTCGAGAGGTCGGCTCAAAAAATCCGGCGATATTGTTTGCTGTGCACCCCGGAATCATCGGCAAATCCGATGGAGCCGGTGTCGGGATTACTCGTGTCGTTCAGGTCGATGCGGTAATGTCCGCGCACCTGTTCCATGGCTTCTTCAAAAGAAATGGCCTGCGGATAGAGATTGCCCGGAGCATGGGCGCCGCGCGCCAGGGTGCCGACCACCTCGGCCGTCGCATATTTGGGGTCCGAAAAGATGTACAGATCGGCGACCGCCTGATCGCCCAGTTTGTGACCCGGGCTGGTCGCCGGTAGCATACCGGCCAGTGTCTGATTGAGTCTGGATTGTTTGAATTGTTTCAAGAGACCGACCACCTGGCTGGTCGTCACTTGGGCTGGGACGACAATGCTGATGGCATTAAATTCCGTCAAGGTGGTCTGAACTTTATACATGACCGGCGCGGCATCGGGATCGTCGATCCCGACTTGAGAGATTTCCGGTCCGGCAGCCTGTTTTTGTTTGCCGCTGGGAACGGCAAGATTGATCAGGAGCCACATGATCAGAATAGCCCCGAAGAGCACGAGCAGCGGATGGAGTCCCGCTCGTTTGCCCTCTTCGTATGGATCCTGTTCGCTACTCATAGGGGCGTCTGTGGCGCCTCTTTCCTGGAACCGAGCGGGGCGCCTGCCGCAGGACGATCGGCGGATTCCAGCCGTTTCGCTGCGTTCCAATAGTGATCCATTTCGGCCGCGGTGAGGTCGTGGACGCTGCGCCCGCTGCGCGCCGCTTCATGTTCGATGTGTTGAAATCGAGCCGTGAACCGATTAGTGGCCTGACGTAGCGATTCTTCGGGATTCACCTTGATGTGACGCGCCAGGTTGACTAAGGAGAAGAGCAGATCGCCCATTTCGGCCGCCATGTCTGCGGTAGGTTCCGATGGAGGCTGGGAAGTGGCCGCCGCGTCACTCACCGCTTTGCGAAGCTCCCCGATTTCTTCCTCGACCTTGCCAAGAACATCCGCGAGCCCTCGCGCACTGTCCGGCCAGTCGAAACCGACCCGTGCGGCGCGAACCTGGGTTTGATATGCGCGAAGTAATGCCGGAAGGGCTTGAGGAATATCTTGCAGGACCGAATCCGATTTTCCGGCCTTCTTTCGCTCGGCCCGTTTGATGTCTTCCCATCGATGCACGACCTGGTCGGAGTTGAGACTCGGCGTGCCGGACGCGGCATCATCTCCGAACACATGCGGATGGCGGCGCACGAGTTTGTCGCTCAGCTCCTGGAGCACGTCATCCATGGTGAACGTGCCGGCTTCCGTTCCGATCTGGCTGTGGAATAACACCTGGAGCAGCACATCGCCGAGTTCTTCCTTGAGTTTAAGAAAGTCCCTCCGGTCGATGGTGTCGAGCGCTTCGTATGTTTCTTCAATCAGGTAGGGCTTGAGGGATTCATGAGTCTGCTTGCGATCCCATGGGCACCCGCCCGGCGCCCGGAGCCGGGCCATTATGGATACCACTTTATCGAAACGGTCGGACATGCGTTTTCCCTCGTGGCGCCACTCTAGCTGAGTTTTTCTTCGCCTTCAACGGGGCCCGCCGCCTTGCGCGTCTCCAAGGCCTATGGTAGGGTACCGTCCTGCATTTTATGATCGACTGAGCGGAGGTGCGCACATGGGTGATGAGAAGGATCAGGGATTCGTCATCCGCGATCGTCGAGGCCGCGGTGAAGAGGCGCCTGCTGCAGCATCGGCTCCCACGCCTCCCGCTCCCGAACCGGCGCCTGCCGATTCCCATCATGCTGACGCGCACGGGCATGCAGGGCATCTGCCGGTCAATTTCTCCTCCTTCGTGATTTCCATGGGAAGTTCGGCCTTAATGCTCATGGGGGAGCAATTGGATCCTCAGCAGCCGGCTATGCCCCTGAATCTTCCGCAAGCGAAGGAAATCATCGATCTCCTCTCCATGCTGGAAGAAAAAACACGAGGCAATCTCACGCCGGACGAGCAGGTCGTCATGAAGGACATGCTATATGCCTTGAGGATGAAGTTCGTCAGCCTGACCTCCGGGAAATCATCGATTCACACTCCGTAACCTGTGATCGCCCTCTTCGCGTGCTGCTGTTTCGCAAGGTCTGTCCTTCCCCTGGATGCGCCCCTCTCAGCTTGTCTCAGTCCGCCCTTCTTCTTCCGGGCCAACGTAATGGCTCAGGTATGGCTTTTGAGACTTTCCCCGGGAATTCGTTATAGTGTGGCAGAACCCACGGGATCCGGGATGGAGTCGGAGTAATGCCGATGCCTGAATCGACGGACATGAGCAAGCTCATCCCTCCGGGTGTGCTGCATGAAAAAGAGCCGTCGTCGCCCGCCTCGATCGAGAGCGAGCGGCGGAGGCGCCATGTCCGGCCCGTGTGGATTGTCCTGATCCTCCTGCTGCCCTGCCTTGCACTGACGTTCTACTATGCACAAATGGCCGTTCCGGTCGGGGAGGAATCCGACTCCTTTCTTCCCAGCACCGGCTATGCCTTTGTCTTGCTGTTGGTTAATCTCGACCTGATCGGGTTGGTCGTCCTCACGCTGCTTCTATCCCGCAACCTCATCAAAGCTTATTTCGAACGCCGGCATCGCCTGGTCGGCTCCGGGTTCCGGGCGAAGTTGGTGGCGGCCTTCATCGGATTCTCGCTCATTCCGACCGTGTTGTTGGCCCTGGTCGCCAGCGGATTGGTCAACAAGGCCGTCGACGTCTGGTTCAACGATCAGATCGAACATGTGATGAAGGACTCCTACGAAGTGGCGCGCATGCACCATGCTGGGCACGTGTCGTTGGCGATTAACAGCGCCCGCGCCATCAGCCATGAGATCTTTCGGGAGGAATTGCTGCTGCCGGAGCAGCGGGATCTGTTAGTGGCGGCGATTGCCCGGAAGCGGGATGAATATGCCACGGCCGGCATCGAGGTGTTTTCGTCGAAAATGGAAACACTGACGAAGGCTCTGGATCCTGAGGTGCCGGTGACGGTGCTGGATCTGCCGATTGGCCAGCTGGTGCTGCAGGTGATCAACGGCAAACAGGAGTTGACCTCGGTGCAGGAAGCGCAGACCGGCCGGCTTGTGCGTGCCGGCGTGCCGATTGCCTCCAGTGTGCGGCGTGGAGAAATCGACGGGGTGGTCGTGGTGGACGCTTATGTGCCGGAATCGTTGCTCGGCAAAATGGAAAGCATCGGCCGGCAATATGCCGAGTACAAACAGATGAAGGCGATGAAGAATCCTATCAAGGCAGGCGCCTATCTATTGGTGGCGGTGATCACGGTGATGATTCTGTTCAGCGCCACCTGGTTCGGATTTTATGTCGCGCGCGGTATTACCGTGCCGATTCAGCGGTTGGCCGAGGCGACCGAGGCCATTGCTCAAGGGGATTTGTCGGTCCGGATCGAAGCGAAGGCGACGGATGAAATCGGGACGCTGGTTGAATCCTTCAACCGCATGACCGCTGATCTGCAGGGCAGCAAAAGCAAGGTGGAGGAAGCGAACGTCTCGCTGCGCCAATCCAACCTCGAACTGGACCGACGGCGCGCCTATATCGAAACGGTAGTCGATACCATCGCCGCCGGGGTGTTGTCGATCGACCGGCAGGGAATCATCACGACCTTTAATCCATCGGCCGAACGTATGCTGGGGTTATGGGCCGACCGGTTTCGCGGCCGTTCCGCCAACGAGGTGTTCAAGGAGTATAAGCTCGACCTGTTTCAATCCGTGTACGACCGGATGTTGGCCGATCAGCGGGATAACATCGCCCTGGAGGGGCAATTGGATCTGCAGGGGCGCTTTCTCACCATCGGTGTGCATTGCTCACGCATGAAGGACGAGTCGAACAAAGATCTGGGCTTCGTGCTGATTTTCGAAGACCTGTCGGAACTGATCAAGGCGCAAAAGGCGGCGGCCTGGCGCGAAGTCGCGCAACGGATCGCGCACGAGATCAAGAATCCATTAACGCCTATTCAGCTGTCGGCCCAGCGGCTGCGTAAGAAATTCCAAGACAAGGCGCCGGACTTCGACCGTATCTGCGACGAATCCACGCAGGTGATTGTCAATGAGGTCGGCAGCCTCAAGCAGATGCTGGATGAGTTCTCGAAGTTCGCGCGTATGCCGGCGCCGCATATGACGATGAATTCCCTCGGCGATGTCGTGAAGGAAGTCGTCGCGCTTTACGAAAGCGCGCATCGAGAAGTCATCTGTGTGGTGTCGCTCGATGCCGATCTGCCGCCCTTCAATTTCGACCGCGAACAGATCAAGCGTGTCCTGGTGAATTTGTGCGATAACGGAATCCACGCCATGAATCAGAGGGGCCGCTTGTGGATCACCACCCGCTACGACATGAAGCAACGCCGGGCGGTGGTCACGGTAGCGGATGAAGGCACCGGTATCGCGCCGGAGGATCAGGACAAACTCTTTATGCCGTATTTTTCCAGAAAGAAGACCGGGACCGGCCTGGGGCTGGCCATCGTGAGGCGGATTGTGACGGATCACGATGGTCAGATTCACGCAGGGAATCATCAGCCGAAAGGTGCCTTGTTCACCTTCGAATTGCCGGTGTAAGAGATGGACGATCCTGTGGGCGTCGCCGGATCGCATGTGGGGGATGCATGTCTGCTTCGATTCTGATTGTTGATGACGAAGTCTCCATCCTGAACTCCTTGAGCAGTATCCTCGAGGACGAGGGGTATGACGTGAGTGTGGCCAAAAGCGGGATGGAGGCCCTGAGGCATTGCGCGATCAGTCCGCCTGAACTGATGATGCTGGATATCTGGATGCCTGAGATGGACGGGCTGGAGACGCTCAAGCGCCTGCGCGAACTGGTGCCCAGCACCCAAGTGATGATGATGTCCGGGCACGGCTCGATCGAGACCGCGGTGAAGGCGATCAAGTTGGGCGCCTACGACTATATCGAAAAACCGCTCTCCCTCGAAAATGTGACCCTCAGGGTGAAACATGCCTTGGATCAACACCGGCTCGAGCAGGAGAATCGCAGCCTCCGCACGAAGGTCGAGCGTAAGTTTGAACTCATCGGCCAGGCGCCGGTCATGCAGCAGTTGAAACAACTGATTGAAACGGCCGGTCCCACCAACAGTCGAGTGTTGATCGGCGGTGAGAACGGCACCGGTAAGGAATTGGTGGCGAGGGCCATCCATCAACACAGCCACAGGGCGACTCGCCCGTTCGTGGCGGTAAACTGCGCAGCCATCCCCGAAACCCTGATTGAAAGCGAATTGTTCGGCCACGAGCGAGGGGCCTTCAGCGGAGCGACCACCATGAAGCGCGGCCAGTTCGAGCAGGCCGACGGCGGCACCTTATTTTTGGATGAAATTGCAGACATGAGCCTGAGCACGCAGGCCAAGGTGTTGCGGGCTCTCCAGGAGCAACAGTTTACGCGGGTCGGCGGAACCAAACTGATCAAAGTCGACGTGCGGGTGCTGGCGGCATCGAATAAGGATCTGTTACAGGAGATCGAGAAGGGGACGTTCCGTGAAGACTTGTTCTACCGCCTGAACGTGGTGCCGATCGTGGTGCCTACCTTGCGTGATCGCCGCGAGGACATTCCCTTGCTGGTGAAACATTTTCTGCGCGTGCATGCGGAAGAGCAGGGGTTGAAGATCAAGCAGGTGTTGCCGGAGGCCATGGACGTGTTCATGCAGTATGAATGGCCGGGGAATATCCGTGAACTGCGGAATCTGATCGAGCGGCTCATGATCATGGTGCCCGGGCCGGTCATCGAGGCGGCTCATGCGTCCCTCGCGCTCCAGGTGCGTCCTCAGATCTCAGCCGCCCAATCGGCCGCCGGCGCGCAACCGCACAATACGTTGCTGACCAGGCACTACGATTCGCTGCGCGATGCGCGGAACGCCTTCGAAAAGGAATTCATCGGCCGTAAACTGCGGGAGCACCATTGGAATATTTCCCGCACGGCGGAAGACCTCAAGATCGAACGCAGCCATCTTCATCGGAAGATTAAGTTGCTTGATGTGGAAATGCGCCCCGAAATGTAACTAGGCTGCTGAAACAGCTCCCCCACGTCGTTCTCGGCTCGAATCGATCCTCAACGTACCCCAGAGGGTACGCCTCCGGTTCTTTCTCGCCTGCGGCCTCGTTGGATGAGCTGTTTGAGCAGCCTTGTCGTGTTGACGTCTGACGGACTTACGAAGCGTCCCGGTGCGTGAGACTATTGTTGACCCGCTATCAGTTGGCTCGTTAAGATGCGGCCCCAATGACTACTTATCGTGATGCCGGAGTCGATATCGATGCCGGCGATGAATTCGTCGAGCGGATCAAGCCGCATGTGCGCGCCACGTTTCGGCCTGAGGTGATGACCGATCTGGGCGGCTTCGGCGGCCTCTTCCGCTTCCAAGCCAATCGTTATCAGGATCCGGTGCTCGTCTCCGGGACCGATGGCGTTGGGACGAAGCTCAAGATCGCCTTTCTGATGGATAAACACGACACGGTCGGCATCGACCTGGTCGCCATGTGCGTCAATGACATCGCCGTGAGCGGCGCCGAACCTCTCTTCTTCCTCGACTATTTTGCCACCGGTAAACTGTCGATCGCGACGGCGGCGGCGGTGGTGAAAGGCATTTCCGACGGCTGCCGCCAAGCCGGATGTGCATTGATCGGGGGCGAAACGGCCGAAATGCCCTCGTTTTACGGCGAAGGTGAATACGACCTGGCCGGGTTTGCCGTGGGCGTGGTGGATCGGCCGAAGATCATCGACGGCAAGCAGATCGTTCCGGGTGACGTGGTCATCGGGTTGGCCTCGAGCGGTGTTCACAGCAACGGCTTTTCACTCGTCAGGAAGGTGCTGCTGGAGCGGAGTGGCCTGACCGTCAACACGGTGGTGCCGGAATTGAGCGGGCCACTTGGCGAAACCTTGCTGACACCCACGCGCATCTATGCCAAGCAGGTCCTCTCGCTAATGGCATGTTGTTCCCTCAAGGGAATTGCGCACATCACCGGCGGGGGCATCACCGACAATCTGCCACGGGTTTTTCCGGCGCGTTGTGGCGCGCGGATTCGCCGGGGATCCTGGCCGGTGCTCCCGATTTTCGAGGCGATTCAGGCGCGTGGTGCGGTGCCGCTGGATGAAATGTACCGCGTCTTCAATATGGGGATCGGCTTGATCTTGGTTGTCGCTCCCGACCATGCCGACCGGGTGATGGCGAAGGCCCGTGAATTAGGGGAGCAGGCCTTTCACATCGGGGAGATGGTCGCGCAGCAGGCTGATGAAGGGGTGGTCGAGTATGTCGGGTAAAGCCCCTCGGCTCGTGCGACTGGGTGTATTGGCTTCGGGACGAGGATCCAACCTCCAGGCGATCATCGAGGCGATCGAGCAGCGTGCGCTCTCGGCCGAGATCGCCGTGGTGCTGAGCAACAAGCAGGAGGCGGTGGCTCTAGAGCGAGCGCGCAAGCACGGCGCGCCGGCGGTCTGGCTCGATGCCAAACCTTTCGCAGGGAGACCCGATAGTCGTGAGGCCTATGACCGAGCTGTTCTAGAAGTCTTGCAGAAGCATGAAGTCGATCTGGTGCTGCTGGCGGGATACATGAAGATCGTCACAGCGGTGTTGGTCACGGCGTATCACAACCGGATGATGAATATCCATCCGTCGCTCCTTCCGTCCTTTCCAGGGCTGGAGGTGCAGAAAAAGGCCATCGAACACGGTTGCAAAATTGCCGGCTGCACGGTGCATTTCGTCACCGAAGGGGTAGATGAAGGACCGATCATCATTCAAGCAGCAGTGCCCATTGCAGAAGGGGACACACCGGAGACCTTAGCGGCTCGCATTCTCGAGCATGAACACCGTATCTATCCGCGAGCCATCCAGCTCTATGCCGAAGGCCGGTTGCGAGTGGAGGGGCGGCGGGTGCTTGTGGCGGAGCCCGATTCTCCGGCGGTCGGTTTCCACTATCCTTGATGGAATACCTCGCGGATCGGCAGACTTTTTCCGTAGTCCGCTAGAGACTGCGGCGCTGGTTGTGTATAATGCGGCCTGGTTGTGGGGGGCTAGCTCAGTTGGGAGAGCACTACGTTCGCAACGTAGGGGTCGGGGGTTCAACTCCCCTGCCCTCCACCACTTTCCATCTTGTCCACAGAAGCATTCCGCCAAGTCGATCCACAATCGCTGATCTGCTGCCCCCCTATTCTCCTGCGGCATGCGTAAGCTGCCTCTCTTAGCGCCCATTCCTCAGCAACGTCACCTCGTAGAGCGCAATCAGCTGCTCTGCGACAGGCCAATCCGGTCGTGGGCCTCGGATGTATGGGGAGGCTGTGCCTGGAAACGAGAGGGCTCCCGAACATATTCCAGCGGTTTCCCTAGGTCCCTGGCCGAACGGTGACGACGTAGGATAGGGGTATGACGCAGGAGATAAAAGGATGGCTGTTCCTTGTGGCGAGTCTACTGCTCTTAATGCTGATCTGTGGTCTCGCGACGCTTGGGCTACTCACCAGGCCCGCTCGTTGGTCCGAGCGATAGGCAGGCCCTTACGCTCGCCATCCGATAACAGTGTGACGTGAGAGTGTGGCGCTCCAGCGAAAGCCAAATGACCGGAGGTGATAACCATGGCCTGGTACCAAGAGCGAAGCGCCGAAGAGAAACTGACGGTGTTTATCCGGTATCTCGTCCATAGTTTCCCCCTGGCCAGTATTTTGTCACGGCAAGTCGGAGACCAGTATCACGTATTTGTTATCGTGCCGTTCGATGGGTCACAGGAAAAGACATTGCAGGTTGAGACTACTGTGTTTCGAAACGGACGGCTTCGGCTCGATGGGTTTGCTGCACTCCTGTCCGCGTTGAATCTTCGTCGGGTATTCGATCAGCATGATCGCTACGATCTCAATTGGTTCGGTCGCCATCCGCAGGTGAGGCCTGCGTCCGTATTCTCGGGGGCATCCCTACCGCAAGTCTCTCAAATTTCCGCAGCGCTCGCATGACAATGAAGGGGCCCTCCAAGGCCGCTGGTTTCCAGCATCTCGCGATGTCACCGCATAGGAACTCCGTCCCACATACCTCATGCGGGGCTGCCCGTGGTGCGTTGAGGGTCTCAACCTTCACAACCAGGGGTCTTCCTAACCCACCTTGCCGGAGGATTCCGGTATCCTCGCCTCATGCTGAATGAAAAATTTGTGGCCACCTACTCATTTCCTGTCGCGACTAAGCCGTCGAAGAAAACCCCTCATGCACACCATTGGGTTTCCGATAACAGCCCGGGGCAATGTGAGTTCGAGCGCTGGACTTGTGCCTGGTGCGGTCAAAAGCGAATCCGTCTCGCTGCGGCGGATGAACCGAAGCTCGTGCGGGATTGGCTCCAACCGGAGACAGTGGGAGCGGCGAATCATTAGGAAAAGAGGGAAGTGAAGTTATTCCCCTTCTGCAAGCTTCTTCACGGACGCGTGGGCGACCGACCCCCTATCAGGGACTATCCGTTACCACCATTGCAGGACAACTTAGGCAATCAACGAATGTTCGAGGGCATAACGCACGAGTTCCGCGTTGCTGTCCAACCCGAGTTTGGTCAATACGCGGGTCCTATAGGTGCTGACCGTGGCGGCGCTAATAAACAGGCTCCCGGCGATTTCCTTGATCGGTGTTCCCGCGGCCAGCATCTGGAAGATTTGGAGCTCTCTGTTCGAGAGAATCTGATGAAGGACTGAAGAGGGGTGTGATCCAGCATAGACGGTCTCGGCCAAACATTCCGCTACCGCAGCTGTAATGAATTTGTGGCCCGCGAGCACCGAGCGAATGGCTTCGGTCAATAAGACGGAATCAGTAGTGGATTTATTTAAATACCCTCGCGCTCCGGATCGGATCATCCGCACTGCATAGTGCTCTTCCGGATGCATCGACAAGACCAGAATCGGCATGGACGGACGGATCTGGACCACTTCTTCCAGTAAATCGGGGCCTGACTTTACGGGCATTGACACGTCCATAATGCACAGGTCCCAACTGCACGCTTTCACGAGATTGATTAATTGCGTCCCTGTATTCGCCTCAGCGATGACTTCTGGCGCAAATTCCTCCTGGATCACGTCCCGGGTGCCACGACGGTACAAATGATGATCGTCTGCAATGACGGCGCGTTGCACCTGTCTTGAACTCCTTTCTCTGCTGTAGAAGTTCGCCGCCTGCTATTCCACCACTGTCCATCTTCATAAGCAACTAGGGATATCTCCATGTGAGATGCCCTTTCACGTAGACGGTCTGTCACTCAAAATTGACAGGATTTTCCTTGAATAAGGACGTTGTTTATTCCGGAGGCCCGCTATTATCCCTTTGCCTTTTTTTCGCTTTCCCAAGAGAAAGGAGGCTCTGCACTGTGCTCTCCATCCCCCACTCTCCACCCCTTACATAAGGAGTCATCTATGCTATTTTCACGTGCGACAATTTCTCAAAATCTCGGCGGGCACCGTCGCGGCCGTGGCCGTGGCGGATAAAGTCCTCGCGTTGACCGCCCTGCAGCCGGTCATCGAGGTGGGCAACCCGCTGGGTGAGTATCCGGATCGGTCCTGGGAGCGTGTGTATCACGACCAGTATCGCTACGATTCCTCGTTTACCTGGTGCTGCTCCCCGAACGACACGCACGGCTGTCGCGTCCGGGCCTTCGTCCGGAACGGCGTCGTCATGCGGGTGGAGCAGAACTACGACCACCAAACCTATGAAGACCTCTATGGCAACCGCGGAACGTTCGCCCATAACCCGCGCATGTGCTTGAAGGGCTTCACCTTCCACCGTCGCGTGTACGGTCCCTACCGGTTGAAGGGCCCGTTGATGCGGAAGGGCTGGAAGCAGTGGATGGACGACGGCTCCCCCGAGCTGACGCCCGATGTGAAGCGCAAGTACAAATTCGATAGCCGCTTCCTCGACGACCTCAACCGGGTCTCGTGGGATACGGCCTTCACCTATGTCGCCAAAGGCGCGGTGCTGATCGCGACGCGCTACAGCGGGGAAGCCGGCGCCCGTCGTCTCCGGGAGCAGGGCTATGCGCCGGAAATGATCGAAATGATGAAGGGCGCGGGCGTGCGCTGCTTCAAGCATCGGGCGGGTATGCCGGTGCTGGGCATCGTCGGCAAGATGATGAACACCCGCTTCAACGGCGGATGTTTGCCGTTGCTCGACTCCTGGATTCGGAAAGTCGATGCCGAGAAGGCGCAGGGCGGGAAGTATTATTCCAACTACACCTGGCACGGCGACCAGGATCCGTCCCATCCGTTCTGGAACGGGACCCAGAACTGCGACGTGGACCTCTCCGACATGCGCTTCTCCAAGCTGAATACCAGCTGGGGCAAGAACTTCGTCGAGAACAAGATGCCGGAAGCGCACTGGAAGCTCGAGTCCATCGAGCGCGGCGCCCGCATCGTCGTCATGACCCCGGAGTACAACCCAACGGCCTACCGCGCCGACTACTGGATTCCGCTGCGGCCGGAAACGGATGCTGCCACTTTCCTCGGTGCCTGCAAGATCATCTTCGATGAAAACCTGCAAGACATCGATTACATCAAGGAATTTACCGACCTGCCGATCCTCATTCGGACGGATACGCTTCAGTATCTCGATCCGCGCGATGTGGTGGCGGACTATAAGTTCCCGGATTTCTCGAAGAGCTATTCCGGCCGGATCCAATCCCTGAAACCCGACCAAGTCGAGCGCCTCGGCGGCATGATGGTCTGGGACATTGAGAAGAAACAAGCCGTCCCGCTGCATCGGGAGCAGGTCGGCTTCCACTTCAAGGCGAGCGGCATTGATCCCGCGTTGACCGGCACCCATCGCGTGAAATTGCTCAATGGCCGGGAAATCGACGTGATGCCGCTCTATCAGATGTACCAGGTGCACCTCCAGGACTACGACCTGGATACCACGCACCAGATCACCCGGGCGCCGAAGGACCTCATCGTCCGATGGGCACGGGATTCGGGCACGGTCAAGCCGGCGGCGATGCATAACGGCGAAGGCGTCTGCCACTATTTCCACATGACGGAAATGGGGCGGGCGGCCGCATTGGTGATGACCATCACCGGCAACATCGGCAAATTCGGCACGGGCTGCCATACCTGGTCCGGCAACTACAAGGCCGGCATCTGGAACGCGGTCCCCTGGTCGGGCGCGGGCCTCGCGGTGCATACTGGTGAGGATCCGTTCAACCTGACCTTGGATCCGAACGCCCACGGCAAAGAGATCAAGACCCGCTCCTATTACTATGGTGAAGAAGTCGGGTACTGGAACCATGGCGATACGGCCTTGATCGTCAACACGCCGAAGTACGGCCGCAAGGTGTTCACCGGCAAGACCCACATGCCGAGCCCCAGCAAAGTCCGCTGGGTGACCAACGTGAACATTCTCAACAACGCCAAACACCACTATGACATGGTGAAAAACGTCGATCCGAACATCGAGATGATCGTGACCCAGGACATCGAGATGACCTCGGACGTCAACCATGCCGACGTGGCGTTCGCCTGTAACTCCTGGATGGAGTTCACCTATCCGGAAATGACGGGCACGGTCTCCAATCCGTGGATCCAGATCTGGAAGGGCGGCATCCGGCCGTTGTACGACACCCGAAACGATGCGGACACCTTCGCCGGTGTGGCCGCCAAGTTGGCGGAAA
The DNA here is from genome assembly GCA_049840695.1 of Nitrospira sp. Classification (GTDB taxonomy): domain Bacteria; phylum Nitrospirota; class Nitrospiria; order Nitrospirales; family Nitrospiraceae; genus Nitrospira_A. The sequence continues at coordinate 26,188 of JASGJV010000007.1, read as the reverse complement.
TGACCGGGGATGCGCGCTTCCGCGGCGTGTTCCACTTCGTGTACATGAACCGCGTCGATGTCTATCCGCAGCGGATGCTGGATGCCAGCGCCACCTGCTACGGGTACAGCGCGGACGTCATGCTGAAGTCGGAAAAGGGCTGGATGGTCATGGGCCGCACCTATCCGCGGCACCCGCTCTGGGAAGAGACCAACGAGTCGAAGCCCCAGTGGACGCGGTCGGGGCGGATCGAGACCTACCGCATCGAGCCGGAAGCCATCGAATACGGCGAAAACTTCATCGTACACCGGGAAGGCCCGGAGTGTACGCCGTATCTGCCGAATGCGATTTTCTCCAACAATCCATTCATTCGGCCGGATGACTACGGGATTCCGATCACCGCGCAGCACCATGATGACAAACACGTGCGGAACATCAAGCTGCCGTGGGCGGAAATCAAGCGGCATCCCAACCCGTTGTGGGAAAAGGGCTACCAGTTCTACTGCGTCACGCCCAAGACCCGCCACCGGGTCCATAGCCAATGGTCGGTGAACGACTGGGTGCAGATTTATGAGTCGAACTTCGGCGATCCGTACCGCATGGACAAACGGACACCGGGGGTCGGCGAACACCAGTTGCACATCAACCCGCAAGCGGCGAAAGACCGCGGCATCAATGACGGCGACTACGTCTTTGTCGACGGCAACCCGGTGGACCGGCCCTATCGCGGCTGGAAGCCCTCGGATCCGTTCTACAAGGTGTCCCGCTTGATGATTCGGGCCAAGTACAACCCGGCGTACCCGTACCACGTCACGATGGCCAAGCACGCTCCCTATGTGTCGACAGCCAAATCGGTGAAGGGCCACGAGACGCGGCCGGACGGTCGCGCCATCGCGGTGGACACCGGCTATCAGTCCAACTTCCGGTACGGCGCGCAGCAGTCGTTTACCAGAAGCTGGCTGATGCCAATGCATCAAACCGACTCACTCCCCGGCAAACATACGATTGCCTGGAAGTTCAAGTGGGGCTATGCCATCGATCACCACGGCATCAACACGGTACCGAAAGAATGCTTGATCCGCATCACCAAGGCGGAAGACGGCGGCATCGGCGCCCGTGGCCCGTGGGAACCAGTCCGGACCGGCTTCACACCGGGTCAGGAAAACGAGTTCATGCTCAAGTGGCTGAAGGGGGAGCACATTAAGATAAAAGTCTAACACCGTATCCGTGGCGCGCCGCTCGCAAGGGCGCGCCACGAGAACGAGAGAAAAATACGTTGGGGACACTTGCTATTCATATGCATTGGATCATGACGAGAAGGAGGATTCACAATGCCTGAAGTCTATAACTGGCAACTGGGACGGAAGATGCTGTATCCCTACGAGGAGCGGCATCCGAAGTGGCAGTTTGCCTTTGTGTTCAACATCAATCGCTGTTTGGCCTGTCAGACCTGTTCGATGGCCGACAAGTCAACCTGGCTCTTCTCGAAGGGGCAGGAGTATATGTGGTGGAACAACGTGGAAACCAAGCCGTACGGCGGCTATCCGCAGTTCTACGACGTGAAGATCACCCAGCTCATCGAGCAGGTGAACCCGGGCGGGCAGGTGTGGAACGTGCGGGTCGGCCGCAAGCACCATGCGCCGTACGGGGTGTTCGAAGGGATGACCATTTTCGACGCGGGCGCCAAGGTGGGCCAGGCGGCGATCGGGTACATTCCGACGGACCAGGAATGGCGGTTCGTGAACATCTACGAAGACACCGCGACGTCCATGCGGGCCTTGGTCGAGAACGTCGACAAGTCCGGCTTTACGCGCGATGAACCGTGGCGGCTCTCCGGCTCGAGCTTGCCGGAACACGAGACGTATTTCTTCTACCTGCAACGGATCTGCAACCACTGCACGTATCCCGGCTGTTTGGCCGCCTGCCCGCGCAAGGCGATCTACAAGCGGCCGGAAGACGGCATCGTGTTGATCGACCAGAACCGGTGCCGCGGGTACAAGAAGTGTGTCGAGCAATGTCCCTATAAAAAACCGATGTACCGGGGCACGACCCGGGTGTCGGAGAAGTGTATTGCCTGTTATCCGCGCATCGAGGGGAAAGACCCCTTGACGGGCGGCGAGCCGATGGAAACGCGGTGTATGGCGGCCTGCGTGGGGAAAATCCGCATGCAGTCGTTGATGCGCATCGGGGAAGACGGCCTGTGGGCCGAAGACCGGTGGCATCCGCTGTACTACACGATCCGGGTGGAGCAAGTGGCGCTCCCGCTGTATCCGCAGTGGGGCACCGAGCCCAACGGCTTCTACATTCCGCCACGCCATGCCCCTCGCGGCTATGCGCGGCAGATGTTCGGCCCGGGCGTGGATAACGCCATCGAGAAGTACCTCGTGCCCAGCCGCGAACTGTTGGCGGTGCTCCAGCTCTGGCGAGCCAGCCAGCAGATCGTCTTCCGGTACGATGTCATTCCGGGTCCGAAAGTGTTCGAAACCCAGATCCACGGGAAGCGGTTCGACATGTACAACGATACCGTGTTGGGCTTCAACAAGTCGGGCAAGGAAGTGGCGCGGATTCAGGTCGAAGAGCCGATCTACATCCGGCCGGCCGAGCGCGTGAACTGGCTGTAAATTTCGCCTAGCTGAGAGCGGGTACCCGCTCTCAGCTAGGGAGGGCGGCAGCGCCTACATGGCGCTGGACCACAGGCAAAGACGTCCCGCAGGCGCCTTACGATCGTGACATGATATCGATGGAGTGAAGTGGTCAGGGGTGGGATGACGTGCCGCTTGTTTCACTGCCACGCCGGTTCAGAATGTGTGCTAGCTTCGTAGGCCGCTCGGCCGCTGTGAGTTCTTCTAGAGAACAGGGCAGCGCAAGCGACCAATTCGGATAGTTGCCGCCGGAAGTGGGCATGTTCGGACGTTCGTTCACCGCGCAGGCGGCCTCAAGATCCGCCATCACCACCGCGCAGGGTGACTCAGCCAGTTTCGAGATCGTCTTGGTGATGACGTCCTCAAGCGTCGTATCATCCTCCACCTGGCTCATCTCAACGAGCTTTGTGCGGAACTGCTCCTGCGCTTGTTCGTCCGGTCGGGCGCCGCATTTTCGTTGCGACTCGAGGTCGGCTCCAGTCCAAATGCCTGCCAGGGTAGGGAGGTCATGAGTGGTGACGGCGGCTAACGCTTTCCAGGGGTATTGCGAAGGCGGCTGGTCTTCAAACCATAGCAGGCGATAGGACAAGACATTCTGTTCGGCCAGTATCTCCCGTACGCCTCCCTCCACCGTTCCGAGGTCCTCTCCGACGACGATGGCCTGGGCGCGAGCGCTTTCCACGGCCAGGATTGCCAACAGCTCTTTTGCCGGATACCGCACGAAGGCGCCGTGCTTTGGCGGACTGCCTTGAGGTACCCACCAAAGGCGAAACAGGCCCATTACGTGATCGATGCGTAAGCCTCCGGCGCGGCGGAGGATGGAACGGATCGTTTCGATGAACGGCTGGTATCCCATCGCCCTGAGTTTGTGCGGGATGAATGGGGGAAGCCCCCAATCCTGCCCGGTCGCGTTAAAAAGATCAGGTGGAGCCCCCACGGTCATCCTTGCTGCAAGTACGTCCTGCCATGCCCAGCTGTCAGCGCCGTCCGGTGAAAACCCGATGGGTAGATCCTGCATCAAGGGAATAATGTGCGCGGCGCCGGTGAGTTGCCGGTCGAGCAGCCACTGTTGCCACATATGGAAGGTGATGCGGTCGGCCTCTGCTGGCATGACCTGTTCGGCTTCGGCTGAGTCCGGGTGACGATAGACTGCAGGCCAGCGACGCCAGTCGGGACCGTAACGTTCAACGAGGCAACAGTGGAGAGCATACTGGCGCAGCGAACGCCCCCCTGCGGACTGGAAGCGGTCGAAATCCTCATCCCCCTCGAAGTTATCCCATAACAGTTGTAAGCCCTCTTGCTTGAGATGATAGACGCGGTCACGGTCGATGTGACGATCTTCATTCAATGCCCGGCCCATACTGGCCAATCGTGACAAGTCCCCGCCAAGCTTGTTTGCACCCGGCAGGTCTTCGATGCGCAGGTACAGCGGATTGAGAAAGCGGCGGCTGGAGGGCGAGTAGGGACTGGCCTCCTGCGGAACAAGCGGCGGGACGGCATGTAGGGGATTGATCAGGAGCAACTGCGCGCCATGGTTCACAGCCCATCGAGCCAGGTCGGCGAGATCAGCCAGGTCTCCCATTCCCCAACTTTCGTGACTCCGTGTTGCATACAACTGTGCGCTCCAGCCCCAGATGCGGAGATGTTCAGGCAGATGACAACGACCAGGTGTCACGATGATCCGAACGAATGATTCACTGGCACAGGTCGGCATCAGTTTATGATAACCAATGGGCAGAGGCCGAGGGAGCTGGCTCGACGTTTCAAAGGTGCTGCCATCCTCGAGCGTCAAGCAGGCGTTGGCCGGGAGGATGAATACCTCATCCTGCCCTATCACTTGTACTGGTTGATCGTGCCAGGACAGGGCTGGTGGAGGGGAGTCTCCCATGGCTGCTCGTATACGAGTCAGCGAACTCTTGGAAACCTTCCGCATCTTCCCCGCGGCATCTTCATACTGGGCTTGAATGCCCCATGCATCGGTCGTCATGCCTGATTGTTTTCCCATGGCTTTCCTGTCGTGGCCGGTTCGCCCCCTGTCGTCACATCATTTGGTGGCCGGGGGTGCTGACTTGGCCGCAAGGCCTTTTGCCAGGGAAACATGCTCCTTCAACAGGGGAAGCGTCGCAAACGCCCATTCCCGTACCTGAGGGTGTTTCAAGGTGTTGGATCTCTCTGCGAACAGAGAGACATTTTTCTGATGATCGGCTATCTGGTGGCGAATATAGGCGCGGTCGAATGCGGCGCCGGACAAGGTTAAGAGTTTTCCCTTCGGCTGTTTGATGCCGGTGGGCGTATCGTCGGCCAATGCCTCTCCTAACGCTGAAAGGAGCTTGTTCACTTCCTGACCGGCCTTGGTATGGTCCTGGATCATTCGTTGAGCGAAGTGTTTGACTTGTTCACTGCCGGATCGTTCCATCGCCAATTCACTGAGTTGGATTTCCGACTGTTGTTGTGCTGCGGCCGTTTTGAGGAATGCCGCGTCGGATTTCGCGAGTTGCCCCGCCGCTATGGCTTGAAGTGTCACGGTTAGACAGAACATCCATGGCATGCTGATTGTCAGCATCCTTCGTAATGTCCCCATCGTGTGTCCCTTGTTTTTCAGTCCGGTGTTGGCTTTGCGCATCGGTGCAATGGATCACCCTGCTATTTAGGCCGGTTCCAATGCCGATGGCGGCTGATGGCCTGAATGAATGCCTCTTCTTCCTCAGCGCCCTTTTTATTGACGATGACGCCTGGGGAAGAATCGATACCCACGGCTCTCAACAACTCAGCGCCTTCTTGAGCGGCGGCGAGGGCCTTCCCGTGGTCATACGCCTGCCGCACGAAACGGCGAGCCGCGTAATCACCGGCCAACTGGCCGACACTGTCCTGTCCTCCGCCGATGTACACGGCGTCGTACATGGCCGAATCGGCTGTGGCGAAGGTTTTGTCAATCCGCAGTGTGTCACCGGACAGGCTTTGTAGCGTGCCCAAATGTGGGGCAATCACTTCAGCTGTCGCCCCCAGTTGTTTCAACCGGTCCTCCATGCGGACCAGTTCCGCGCCATTGACGCCCTCCGCCGCGAGGAGGGCAATTTTCCGGGTTTTGATGGAGTCTTTTGGCCCCTCTTCCTGGCTCAAGCCCTTGGCCTTGCCGGCTTTGGTACTGTCTTCTCCCTCCGGAGCCTTCAGGCCAAGATGTTGCCCGATAAGTTTCGCCAGCTGGCCATCCACCTTAGCGAGGTGGGTGATCATGCGTTGCTGCGTATCCTTCTTCGATACTTTGGCCAACTCAAACTGCAAGGCTTGGCGAATATGTTCCTGCTCCGTGAGCGTCAGGCTGTTGTAAAACAGTGACGCCTGGCTGTAGTGGTCGCCGAAGCTGTTGCTTCGTTCGCGTACCTTCGTTCCGTCCACGCGAGACGGATAATGGACGTACCCGCCCTTGTCCGCGGCGGCTTCTTTGGGAGTGCCATTCAACGAGTTCGGTCCGTAATTCGCCGGCCCGGGACGATTCGTGTACCGCATGATTCCGTCTTGCTGGAAGTTATTGACGGGTGATCTGGGCTGATTGATCGGGAGCTGCGCGAAATTCGGCGTGCCGAACCGATTCATCTGGGTGTCGAGGTAGGAGAAGAGACGGCCCTGCAGAAGCGGATCATCTGAGACGTCGATTCCCGAGACCACATGACCGGGGTGGTACGCGACTTCTTCCGTCTCGGCGAAAAAATTGTCAGGATTGCGATCGAGTGTGAGTTTTCCGACTCGTTGCAGCGGGACCTTGTCTTCCGGCCAAATCTTTGTCGGATCGAGCACATCGAACGGCAGCTTGTCCTTGTCGTCTTCAGGCAGAAGTTGAACCGCCAGTTCATACTCTGGGAATGCCCCGTGTTCGATCGCTTCCCACAAGTCACGTCGATGGAAGTCGGGATCTTTTCCCGCCAGGATTTGGGCTTCATCCCATATGAGGGAGTGCACACCGAGCAGAGGTTTCCAGTGAAATTTTACGAACGTTGAACTTTCCTTGTTCATTCACTAAGCGGAACGTATGGACGCCGAATCCGTCCATCATGCGGTAGCTTCGTGGGATCGCTCGGTCCGACATGATCCACATGACCATATGCATGGACTCCGGCGTCAGAGAGATAAAGTCCCAAAAGGAGTTGTGGGCGGTCGAGCCTTGGGGAATGTCATTGTGCGGTTCCGGCTTGAATGCATGCACCAAGTCGGGAAATTTGATGGCGTCCTGAATAAAGAACACCGGAATATTGTTTCCCACCAAATCCCACACTCCCTCACGGGTATAAAACTTTGTCGCAAAACCTCTGGCATCACGAACCGTGTCCGCCGTGCCGAGGGAACTGTTGACGACGGAGAACCGAACAAACACCGGTGTTTTGACGGACGGGTCGGCAAAGACGGCAGCTTTTGAGTACTGGGTCAGCGGCTTATAGACTTGAAAATATCCATGGGCGGCGGATCCGCGGGGATGCACCACGCGTTCCGGCATTCGTTCATGATCGAAATGCGTCATTTTTTCGCGGAAGTGAAAATCCTCCATCAGCGTCGGGCCGCGCTCACCGCCTTTCAGCGAATTATCATCTTCCGCAATCCGGACACCCTGGTTAGTCGTTAAGACCTGTCCTTCAGCTACGCCAGGCACCTTCGCGTCCGCTGGAGCGGCTTGATCATGATGGTCTTTAGTGGACGTGGCGTCGCTAGCGACAGGCAGGGACCAGGTGCTTGCGGTGACAAGCAGGATGCCGGCCATTGTGAGTCGTGACCTGACCCGCGCTCGGAGGCCGGTCATCTCGAGGAACAGTGCAGTAAGTACAGGCTTCCGGCTGGTCATGATCTAGTTCTCCCTGAGGTAAAGGTGGCGGCGCGACGTCGAACGGGCGATTGACCGTCACCGATTGTGGAATGGCCATGCGTCATGCAATCTCTAGGCTCGACTCGCCGGTGAGTGATTCATGGGATTTTGTAAGAGAAAGGCGTTACACCGCGATGGTGTCGCGGTGGCCTTTTGTCCCTATGCAGACAACTTGTCCGGTCGAACGTCCTAAACTGAGAGTGGATAGTTGCCCTTTCGAATGTGCCGTCTTCGGTTCGTCTGACGGGAAGCGGTACGCCAGCCTTGATGACGAGAGCGACATGACTACGTAGAGATTTCCTCTCCGATCTGTGAGGTGCCCTGTTCTCTTTGTCTATCGCCGTTCAAAGCTATGTGGTGGGGTCTGGCCTCGGCCTGTACTCTCTCGCCATGTTCGCATAACAGGCTTGATCAACGAGATAGTTGTGGAAGCCGCGATGCATGGGCATCTACTCCACAGTCTTTCCCTCCATGTGAACCGTAAAATTGTTTGCACCGTCTGAAGGACTGCTTCTTGTGCCGTGCCAATCGAATGTCCACGAATAGTGGCGCCATGTCAACGATTGCTGACACTCCTTTAGGGTTCATCCCAGTTATGAACGGCATGCCTTTATTTTAGGCTGGGGCCACGTAACACCCTGTAAGTAGCGTTCAGGTGGAACCCAGCATGTTCTCGCCATTCGCTCATGGGCATGAGTACTTCAACACATTTGTCTTTCTTGCGAGAGAAAGAAAGGGGGGTCAATGACTACTATACGGCGCGCCGTGCCAGGACTTATCTGCTTTGGACTCGTGTTAGGAACCACGTTGACATGCCTTGCGCAGACGGGAGCGCCGGTGCAGGAACAACCAACGGACGTCGGTCCACGGACGCGGGATCAGGCATCCCAGGAACGAGTCGTGACAAGGGATCGCGCGGGTGACCGGGTGGTCGTTCAACGAGCGGGTGGTGGAACGTCGCAGGGAAGGCGAGGTCTATGTGGCGGGGTATGGAGGCTTCACCTGGGGACACAGCTTCTCGGACCTCGAAGGCCGAGGCACTATTGCAGGGCAGAACTTTGGAGGTCGGGATCTGGCGAATTCGGGAGTGTACGGCGCGAAAATCGGTTATTTTCATCCTGGGCGATTGAACTGGCTGGGGATTGAGGTGGAAGGGTTCAACTCGACGCCTCACATCGAGCAGGGCGGAGGGTTGCCGGGATCACACCTGCGTGTGACGACTCTGGCGTTTAACGTCATTGCCCGCACGAAAGTCGGCTGCAGGCACCGCGATGACGTTCGCCATCGGGATGAGGTCAGGCATCGAGATGACGGCACGATAGTAGAATCAGACTACGATCGCAGGCACTGGTCGCCATTGGACGAAAACCTTCGCTGCCCGTTGCAATTGTATGCCGGCGCGGGTCCTGGAATTTTCTTTGCCGAAACGTCGAATCAATTCGGCCGCAGCACCGACAACGGTCGGGTCGGCCTGAATGCGCTGGCGGGGGCAAAGTATTTCATGACTCGAAATCTGGCCGTCTTTGCCGAGTACAAATTCAACTATGCCCAATTCGAGTTTTCGCAGATGCAAGGCACCACGGCAGGGTTCAATGGCGAATACAAAGCGAGTCATGTGGTTGGAGGATTGGCCCTGCACTTCTAACCGTTCTCTGGCAGGACACTTCTGGGTTCAGCGGTCATCTACGTGACCGTTGAACCCAGCAAGCCTACCTCGCAGAAGACTGTGCGACATGCGGCAAAGAGCCTTGTTCGATGCTGGACGTCAGGGATTGTCAGGGATGGGACTTTGTGTAGAGGAAAGGCGCCCGGTGTGCTGGTCTAGCGTAGATAGACGACGTCGACGCGACTCAAAAAATCGTCCAGGAGCGCGATTTGTCTTTCAATCAACGGTCCATCTTGAATCATCACGGCCTGTTCCAGGTTGTCGCCGATCGTGCTGATCTGATTGAACCCGTACCCGCCTCCGTCGCCTTTCATCCGGTGGCCCAACATGCGGATGGTATCCAAATCTCCATGCTTCAGGCAGCCCTCGATCGTCACGAGATCCCGTCGCCGGTTAGCAAGGAAACCAGGGATGATGGGTTCGAGGTCGGGATCGATATGGACGACGATTCTGGCCAGGCCGGCCTCAGGTTCCGGCGGCATCATTGGGCGTGGGTCTTCTCGTAGGCGCACAGTAATTCCAGCAGTGTCGTTCTTTTGAGCGGCTTCGTCATGTGGGCGTTACATCCGGCTTCAAAAATTCTCGCCGATTCCTCCTTTAAGGCCAAGGCGGTCAGAGCGACGATTTGAACTGCAGGCAGTCCCTGTTCCTGCTCCCATCGCCTGATGGTGCGTGTCGCGGTCAGTCCATCCATGACCGGCATCTGCATATCCATCAGAATCAGATCATAGTGGCCGTTTTGAAATTTGGCGACGCCGATCTGCCCGTTGTCAGCCAGATCCAATCGATGGCTGGTGTTCTTAAGATACGACTGGATCAAAATTTGATTGTCAGGGGAATCCTCGACCAGCAGGATCCGTAAAGATCGCCCTTGGGGTGTGGCCGGAAGCGGCGCAGTAGGCTGGGAGGAGGCCAATCCGCGTTGGCTGCGTTCCAAAGCAATGCTGATCGTTTGCTGGAGATCGGAGCGACGGATCGGCTTGACCAGATAGCCCCCCAGGCCAAGGTCGTAGGTTTTGGCGATGTCATCGGCCCAGCGGTCGGAGGCCAGCATGATGATCGTCAGGTCGCGAAGCCGGGTATCGGCGTGGATACGTTCAATGACCTCGAATCCATCCATGCCGGGCATGCGGCAGTCCAGCAAAAGCAGATCGAAGGGCGTGTGCGAGGTAAGAGAGGCATCAAGCGTCTCCATGGCTTGTTCTCCGCTATCGGCTTCCACAACCGCCGCGCCCCACGCAAAGAGTGTTTCCCTGAGGATCAGCCGATTGGTCGGGTAATCATCGACGACGAGACAGCGGACACCGCTCAGGTTCATCGGCGCGCCGGCGGCCTTGGAGGGAGCGGGCGCGGATTGCACACCCAGCCGAACCGCGCAATGGAACGTACTCCCCTTGCCCACCGTGCTTTCGACCCAGATACGCCCGCCCATGAGCGCGGCCAGTTGTTGGGAAATCGATAATCCCAGTCCCGTGCCTCCATAACGGCGAGCGATCGAGCGATGCGCTTGTGTGAAGGAGTCGAAGATGGCCGTCATCTTGTCCTGCGGAACGCCGATGCCCGTATCGGTGACTGAAAATCGGATCGCACCTGGTGTGGGGCAGTCCGGATCGTTCGTGATGGTCATCACCACCGATCCCTTTTCGGTGAACTTGATCGCATTTCCAAGCAAATTCAGGAGGATCTGGTAGAGGCGGTTGGGATCACCGATGAGGTGGCACGGCACATCGTGCGACAGGTGACAGACGAGTTCGAGGCCTTTTTCGTTGGCGCGGAGCGCCAGCATTTCGCTGGCTTTGTCGATGAGTTCCGACAGATCGAAGTCGATGCTATCCAGGTCGAGCCGGCCGGATTCGACTTTCGAAAGATCCAGAATGTCGTTGATCAGACTTAACAGGCTTGCGCCGGCGCGTCGAAAGATCCGGAGATACTTCCGTTGTTCCGGAGTCAGAGTCGTATCCCATAACAAGTCCGCCATGCCGATGATGGCGTTCATAGGCGTCCGGATTTCGTGACTCATGCTGGCCAGAAAATCGCTCTTGGCGCGATTGGCCACATCGGCGGCATCTTTTGCGCTTTGCAGCTCTTCGACGCGGCGTTGTAATTCCTTGGATGCGCGTTCAAGGGCGCGTTCGGCGCGGCGGCGAGCAGCCTGTTCTCGTTGAAGTGCGGTGGGGGGGCGGGACGTGGTGCGGAGACTGCGTTTCCGAGCGGTGCCTGCCGTGCGTCTGGTTTGCGGGGTGCGCTTCGCCATGTCGTCGTCCGGTCGCCTTCAGTTGGTCATCAGAACAGCTTGTCGCGAGGAGAGGAAACCGGCACGCTCGCCGCGGAGTCGAGTCACTATCAGTCCTTATGCGTATGGTGGACGAGGGACAGCACTCCGGCTTGTTTGGCGCGGTTACGCCCTTCCTGCTTGGCTTGATAGAGCGCCTGGTCGGCTGCGCGGATCAGGTCGGTCGGGGCGGCGACGCGGCTGGGCACCGTGCTGGCGAATCCCAGGCTGATCGTGACCGGATCGCCATTCGGATGTTTCATCTCCGCCTCGCACACTTTCCGTCTGAGAGTGTCGGCCACTTGTGCGGCGCCATCCACGGTTGTGCCTGGCAGCACGATGACGAATTCATCGCCGCCGTACCGTGCCACCAAGTCTCCGGGACGATTGACGTGACTGGAGATCAACTGGGCGACCTGGCGGAGGCATTCGTCCCCCGCCTGGTGACCATGGCTGTCGTTGTAGGTTTTGAAAAAGTCGATATCCAGCATGATGAGCGACAGGGGGGTGGATTCGCGCGCGGCGCGGCGCCATTCCTGGTCAAGAAAGTCATCAAACTGCCGGCGATTGGTGATGCCGGTGAGCCCGTCCAGGCAGGATAGGCGCAGCAGCATCTGGTTGGCTTCCTGCAATTGGCGCATGACCTCCAGCAGTTCCTGTTCTCGCGCCCGGCGCCGTTCGATTTCATGGACGAGGCGGAGCACGCAACGGACGCGGGTCAACAGCTCAATCTTGCTGATGGGCTTCGCGACATAATCGATGGCGCCTGCGGCAAAGGCGAGTTGCAGATCGACCGGGTCGGTCTTGACCGTAACCATGATGATCGGGATGTCCCGGTACCGTTCGACGGCCTTGATTTGACGGCAGGCTTCGATACCGTTGGTGGACGGCATGACGATATCCATCAGGATCAAATCCACGCGGCCGGCCATCTGCCGCATCCCGTCGAGGCCCAGCAAACGAAAAGCGGCGGCGGCGGATTCTGCCACAAACGTTTCTTCGTACCCGGCGTTGGCGAGAATGGATTGGACCAACAGACGATCGTCTGTCGAATCATCGACGATCAGGATACCCATGATCAGTGTCTCCCCTGAAAGTGTGTCGTAGATCGATGCTAGCAGCTAGTCTGGGTAAACACCAGGGTAATGCTTTTTGATGCAGGGGGTGCAGAGACCGTGGCTGAATTCCGCCTCTGAATGCTGTTGGATATATTCTTCCAATTGCTGCCAGAACCCTTGATCGTTGCGAATCTTCTTACAGGAAGCGCAGATCGGCACGAGTCCCTTCAGCACTTTGACTTCGCGCAACGCCCGTTGCAGGTCTTCGTTGCTCCGGCGAAGTTCCAGTTCGCGATTTTTCCGGCAATCCATTTCTTTTTTCAGCATGAGCGCGGAATTCACGCGGGCGAGCAATTCCACGCTGTTCACCGGTTTCGTAATGAAATCCATCGCCCCTGCGGCAAAGGCTGCCTGCAGGTCGCCCAGAGCGGTCTTGGCCGTGACGACGATCACGGGAATATCCCGCAATGCGTCCAGGCTTTTGATGTGCCGCGTTGCCGCCACGCCGTCGATTCCCGGCATGAGAAAATCCATGAGAATCAAATCGACGGCATGGGTCCCATCATGCGATTGAGCCTGATGAACGCCGAGCTGGTCGTAGGCTGAGGTCGCAGAATCCGCGATGAGCAGATCGTGATGGCCCGCTTTATTGAGAATAGTCTTGAGCAGCAGTTGCTGGTCAGTGGAGTCATCGACAATCAAAATGCTCATGTCATCGCCTCGTCCGTTCGGAGGTGGCGGAGCCGGCTCCTGGTTCTCGGGAGCATAGTTGATAGCGGAGGGGCGCGGGGCATACCCTTCGCCGCCGTCAGTCGAATCAGTATCGGCGAAAAGACCGAAGAGGTTAAGTCCCGCAGTGAGGCGGATCAGCGTTGAAGGGCGGTTTTGACCAGATCGCTGACGACTTTGCCGTCTACGGATTGCCCGGCCAGACGACCCATGACTGCTTTCATGACCTGACCCATGTCCTTCAGCGACGATGCGCCGGATTCTTTGATGACCTGCGCGACGATATTCGCCATCTCGTCGGCAGAGACTGCGGCGGGAAGATAGCTCTCGATAATGCTGATCTCCTGCCGTTCCTTCGCGGCCAGGTCCTGTCGATTGCCCTTCTCGAACTGCTCGGCCGCCTCCCTGCGCTGTTTGATGAGGGTGGTCATGATCCGGCTCATGCCGGCATCGTCGAGATCCTGTTTGAGTTCGACTTCCTTATATTGCACGGCGGCTTTGATCATGCGAATGACGTCCATGCGCAGCTGGTCTCTGGACTTCATGGCCGATTTCAGGTCTTCGGACAAGCGATCATGCAGCGACATCGGGTTCCTTTCAGCAGGGAAGTGTATCGTCGCGCAGAATAACGTCTTTATCGGAACCAGTCAACGTGCCGAGACCTGTCCGTTTTATATTGAGCGCCGGGAGGTCCTGTCCCATAATGCAATCGGCGGTACGGGTGGCATGTAACGAGGGAGGCTGAGAATGGGTCAGACAAACAGCAGTGTCGCTACGCGGGTAGGCAGGCTAGTCGGTGTTATGGTTGCGGCGATGGTGCTGGTGGTGGGCTGCGCCAGCGACAAACCGAAACCGATGGCTCAACCGTCCTCCGAGCAGGTCAAAGGGAATGCGGATCGTGCGTTCGACCGGTTGAAACAGGAAGAGGGGGAGCGCCGGCCCTCGGGGATGTAACCGACGAGTTTCGTGGCCTCAGGGTGCGACGCGCGGGTTTCTCCCCGGCATGAGTGTCACGAGGGATTTCAGGACGGGCAGTTCCCAGACGAGATGTCCTTGTGGCGGAGAGGCAATGCGCCGGGGCTCGGCAAACGTGCGCAGCAGACTCATGGCAATCACGAGTCGCAAGACACCCGAAAGGCAAAACAAAAAAGGCAGGTTGGACGCCGGCGCCAGATGCCAGAACCCGATCCAGAGTTCGGCGGGCATCAGCGTCGCAAGCCAACTGCCGGTCAATGCGCCGAGCCCCCATCCCACCGCATTCATGGCATTGGCCAGCGCGACCCCCCTGGTGCGCTCTTCCGGCCGTAATGAATCGAAGACGTAATTCTGCAAGCCGAGCGACAGTCCCGCCCAGATCACGCCACCGAAAAAGTTGACGGTCAGTAGAAACAGATAGTGCTCGCTCAGCAGATAGCCCATCGGCAGGAATGGCACTGCCGAGGCCGTCAGCGCCAGTAAGGCTTTGTTGCCGTATCGGTCGCCGATTCGACCCCAGGGGCCCAGCGTGAGAAATTGAGCTGAGATACTGCTCGCCATCCAGCCGGCATATTCGAGATAGGACCAATGAAGGTCTCGCAGGAGATAGATCACAAAAAACGGTCCGGACAGCAACACCGCGAAATGCATCAGCCCTGAGAACAAGAGAAAGCGACGAAAATCCTGACTGGCGGCTTTGCAGAGAAAATGCCGGAAGCCGTGCGGCGCATCGAGCTGGTGGACCGGCATCAGCCGTGACACGTGAGTCTGGCAGTTTGTGGCTCCCAGACGCGCTGCAGCGGCGCCGAGGAAAATGACCAGGAAGCCGATCCAGCTCATGTCCCATCGTTGCCCCAGCGTCAGGATGGCTCCTGCCAGTCCTAACGCCAGAAAGCTCGTGAGCGCGGTCGTGCGAGCGCGCTGGGCGAAATAGGCGCCGCGACTGTCGGCTTCCGCGACATCGACTAACAGACTATTCCAAACCGGGGCGGTGACATGGCCAAAGCCGAAATACAGCATGGCGCAGCCGATCAACAGCCATGGGCCATGTTCCGGGTCGATCAGCGGGAGCGACAGGATTGGAAGCCAGCAGAAGGCCTGGGCCCGGCCTCCGGCGATGAGAAGGCGTCGAGGCAGACGAAGATATTGAAGCGCCTTCACTGAGGCGAGTTGCGCCAAGACCCCGGCCAACTGTGGGAGGGCGGACAGAATCGCGACATGAAACGGAGAGGCGTGCAACAGCAGGGCAAACGCCGAGAAGTAGTTTTCCCCGCCGCCCTGGGCTGCGGCTTGGCAGGCCGCATCCCGGATGCCGTATTGCCGGCTCCTTGCTTTAGCCTCGTGCTCCATGAATTCCGTCTCGTTCGACAAGGGGACAGGCTGCGAAGGTGAAGGCGGGGAGGCGGTCGTTGAGTAATCCATGGGACTTTGCAGGGGAACGAGTGCGCGATGCCGACGAACTCTGCGTTGAATGAAAGGCATTATAACAGAGCAAACCGGGCTGCCCTCTGTTTTGATCAAATCGTGCAGGCTGGTTGACCCTTCCTTCTCACAGTGGGTACCATAACCGTATGGATGCCTGGCTTTCACAAGCGCCAGCAGGCTGGATCGGCCGACAGGGGGCACGGTTCCCCTTACCATTGGCGCTCGTCCTTTGTGTCACCTCGATCCTGGGATTGGGGCAGACGGGTGCCGAAGGTCGCGATCTGATGGTCCCCAAAGAGCAGACCACCACAGAGTTTGAACCCACCGAAACGCCGTCATTGGATGTGCAGCAAAAAGGCGTCCCGCAGTCACTCTTCACCTGGATCAAAATGGCCCGTGGATATGAAGTTGAGTGGGATACGTTTGGCCGCAAAGGGTGGTTCACGCAGGATCCGCGGCTGAAACCCATCGCCCCGGGCACGACGGTCTTCACGCCGGATACTCCGGCCGTGTTCATCGTGTTTGAGGTCGCCCCGCTCGAAGATCCGGCCCAGTTTGCCGCTCAGGTGTTTGCCATCGGGCCAGACGGGAAAACCGGCGACGCGGTGATCGTGCAGGATAGCCTCGAGGTGCCGGGCCACGAACGGTACGGTTTCCTGGAGTTGAAGAAGCCTTCGCCGCAATGGCCGCAGGGCAGATATCTCGTCAAGATCTACATCACGTCGCTCGGGCAGCAACCGTTCCATGCGGTGAACCAAGTGGGAACGATGCGGTTCGCCGTGGCCGACCAGCCTTCCGGAGATATATCCCCTGCCCCTTCTGATTCTTCTGCCCGTTGAATATCTTCCCCTGATTAGTCTAACGTTCGTCTGCCGCGCCGGCTCATGCCGCATGCGGAGTGACTGATTATCGCGAGGAGCAGGGGATGAAGGAAACCGATCTGGAGAAATTGACGCTGTTGTATGAACGGTTTTGTGATGTCTGTCTGGTTGAAAAGGAAGTCTGGGCGGAAATTTATATGCCGCGCACGTTCAAGGACGGTACGGCGGTTTGCACCAATATTCAGGATCGCTATCAGGTAGTCATCGACGATCGTAGCGTGGAGGATGCCCTGGAGGCTAACATTCCTCTTGGGAAGGCCGCATTGGCTGCGGCCATCCAAGAGTATCGCGCGCATATCAGTTTCGAGAAACAGACCTGACGGCGATCAGCTTTTCGCGAGGAATCGTTCGACGTCCTTGACGATTTCCTGCGCTAACGGTTTCGTGCGGTGATGATAACGGGCGACGATGTTGCCCGACCGATCGACCAGGTACTTCTGAAAATTCCATTCCACTTCACCGGGGAACGGGCTTTGTTCAGTGAGATAGCGGTAGAGCGGATGTTTGTCCTCGCCTTTCACACTGATCTTGCTGAAGAGCGGAAAGCCCACGCTGTACTTGGTCAGGCAGAATCCCTTGATCTCTTCATTACTTCCCGGTTCTTGCTGGCCGAAGTTATTGGCGGGGAAGGCCAAGATCTCAAATCCCTTGTCTTTATAGGTTTCGTACATCGTTTCGAGATCGGCGTATTGCGGGGTGTTCCCGCAGAGGCTGGCCGTATTGACCAGCATGACGACCTTTCCCTTGTATTGGCTCAGTGAGACGGGTTTCCCATCGATATCGTTCAACGTGAAATCGTAGACGGTGGATGCTTTGGCAGCCATACGTGTCGCTCCCTCTTCCGCCGCATCGACCGGACCAAGCCCTATTGCGATGGCGCCAAGCCCGAGACCCGCGATGAGCCCGAGGACCAGAACCTTCCATGAACAAGTCGGTCGAGTGATCGGCATAAAAAGACTCCTTGGTTATAAACGCTCAAGCGCCGCAACCCGTTCCTCGATCGGAGGATGAGTCGCCAGTAAGTGCAGGAAGCCTGAGGTGTTGCCAGAGATCTTCATCGTCGCCAGGGCGTCTTGCGTTGAATACTCGAACTGCGCTCGATTCACCCAGCGATCGATGGCTTGCAACGCCATGATCATGGACTGTTTGCCGTACACCTTGGCGGAGAAGGCATCTGCGGCATATTCCCGTCGGCGGGAGTGCCAGCTGACCACCAGCATGGCCAGGACCGACAGCACCACCTGGAGGAAGAGATAGACGACGAAGCCTAGAATCGGACTCCCGCTCTGGCCCTCCTCACGATCACCACCCTGCGGCTGCGCCACCATCTGGTAGACGAAGTTGCTGATGTAGTGCACGAAGGTGTTCATCAACCCGGCCAACACGGTGGTGGAGAACATGTCCCCGTTGAAGACGTGGCCCATCTCGTGGGCCAACACCGCCTTCACCTCATCTTCACGCAGATTCGCCAACAAGCCGGTCGAAACTGCGACCATCGCATTGTTCTTGCTGGGGCCCGTCGCAAAGGCGTTAGGATCCGGCGACTCATAGACCCAGACTTCCGGCATGGTGATCTGGAGGCGCTCCGCAATCTCGCGAACGGAGCCATAGATCACTTGTTCCGCATGGGAACGGGGCTCGGTGATCTGGGTGCAATCCAGCATGGCGCGAGCCATCTGTTTGGAGAACAGCAAGCTGATAAAGGCGCCGCCGAAGCCGATCACCAAGGACCAGACCAGCAACTCCTGACTAAAGGCTCCGCGTACATCGATGCCGAAGGCAGGCAGAACCATGTTTACCAGCACTCTGACGGTAATCGACAGGGTGAGGTAAATAAGAATGTTCGAAATAATCAGCAGCCCAATACCCTTCAACGACTTCATATCTCTCCTCCTTGGAGGTTGGTCCTTCTACTACGAAGAGGACTCAACCTTGGATGTCATTATACCGAATGCCCGGTCCGGTTGTTGGTTCCTCGGACAAAGAAGCCAGCACAGGTCCCGGTGCAGACGAGATAATACCAGGTTTTTCGTCCGTCAAGTCTGTGGAGGACGAGGCGTCAGGATGAATGGTTTCGGGCGATGGCTGAAGCGCCGGCAGAGCTGCCGCCGGTTGACCACTTCTGCGCCCTTCTGCTAGAAACTCCGCTATGCGTATAGGTCTTTTGACATTGGTCCTGGGTATGTTGGGGATAGGAGGACTCGGCATCGTCGCATGTCCGACTGCTGTCATAGGGGCGGAACAGGCGCTGCAGGTTCCTCCGTTGCGAGTGCCGGTCGATCAAGTTGACGGCATGCAGCGGGCCACGGTGATCCTGGACAGTTACTCCTATACTCCGCAGCACCTGATCGTGCAGGCCGGGAAACCGGTTGAACTGCTTTTGACCAGTATTACCACGATTACTCCGCACAATTTCATATTGCGGGATGAGGCCGGGCTCTCGATCGAACGGGATGTGAGCGCCGGCAAAACGGTCACGGTGCAATTTACCCCGACGAAGCCGGGACGGTATGCCTTCTATTGCGATAAAAAGCTCCTATTTCTTCCAAGTCACCGGGAGAAAGGCATGGAAGGGACACTCGAAGTCCGATAAGCAGGGTGCGCCACGAGTATTCAGCCGTCCAAGCACGAACTCCTCCACGTCATTCTCAAGCAGGTATCCCGTTCATTTTACCTGACGTTGAATGTCCTCCCGTCTGATGTGCGCGACGAGATGGGACTGGCCTATCTGCTCGCGCGGGCGGCTGATACCATCGCCGACACCGACCTGATCGGGCGGGCGGAGCGCCTCCGGTATCTGAACATGTTTCGAGCGCAGTTCGCAGGCGACGGAGTTCAGCCGCAGACCGTGCAGGCCATTCAGACCGGACTTCTGCCGCACCAGACCGACTCGGCTGAGCGCGTGCTCCTGGAGCGGCTGCCGGAGTGCCTGGCCCTCTACAGGCACTTTGAGCAGGGGGACCGCGATCGCATTCGCTCGCTCATGGAGGTACTGCCGAACGGCATGGAGATGGACCTGACGAGGTTTCCCGGGTCGTCAGCCCAAGAACTCACCTCGCTGGAGCATCCCGAAGAATTGGATCGGTATACGTACTTTGTCGCCGGCTGCGTGGGAGAGTTTTGGACCCGCATGGTCTGCGCACATCGGCCGGCCATGAAGCACTGGGATGTCGACCGGATGTCCGCGGTCGGCGTCCGTTTCGGCAAGGGCTTGCAGCTCACGAACATTGTGAAAGATCTCGCCCGCGACCTTCACAACGGTCGTTGTTACGTGCCAACGCAGTGGCTGGATGAAGTCGGGCTGAAGCCGGCTGATTTGCTCAGGCGGGAAAGTCTGCCGGCGTTTCGCCCCATCCTCCTGCGGATGATCCGTCAGGCAGTGGAACATTTGGACCAGGGCTGGCTCTACACCATGGCGCTGCCGCGGGTCGAAATCCGGCAGCGACTCGCCTGCATGTGGCCGATTCTGCTGGCGGGTGAAACGCTGAAACGTGTCGCCACGGCGCCGGACCTGCTCGACCCCTGCGTGAATGTCAAAGCCCCGCGCTCGGTGGTTTACCGAGTGATGGCGCTCACGACCTTGACCGGCGGCTGCGGCTATGTAGGGACGGCCTACTGGGGGCGTTTGCGAAAGCAGCTCGTGTAGTCCTCGCTAGCCCGGGAACCATTGGTGCCTGGATAGAATCTCCGGAGTGAGCGTGAGGTCCTGTTCCTCCACCACCACTTTCACGGTACGAACGCATCCACATGCGGCTGGCAGACCCATGGCGCAACAGGGCCGGACAAAAGGATGGTGAGAAAACGGACGGCAGCATGCTGAATGCAGCGTGTTAGAGCCGACCGCGAGGATGGATCACGTGGTTGAGAGGTGCCGGGGCACAGCGCATGATGGGGGCGCCCATGTATATGGATGCGCTTGCGTCCTGCCGCCTACTTCTTTTGCGGCTCCAACAGCTTCTCGCCTTTTCTGAAGACGGCATAAATCGCTTGGGAGGGGCAGGCGTCCAGACAGAGCCGGCAGCTTTCCAGGCAACGGGATGGATCGAATTTGTACGGAGGGGTTGAAAGCCAGGCGCTGGTCGGGCAAATGGGAACGCAAATGGCCTGGTGGGTGCAGCGGTCAGGATGGCGGACAAGATGATCGCGGATAACCAGCATCGGTTTCACTCCTTCGAAGAGACCCTGCGAAAAGATTTCGAACATGTTTTTTTGCGGGAGACTGCTCACTTCCACTCCTTGACCAGCTGCGCAAGCCGGTCTTTCAATTCCGGAATCTGCTCCACATTGTTTTGAATGGCGCCGAGAATATTTTCGAGGCGCGCGGTGCGTTGCGCCTCTTGGTCCTTCTTGCGCAAGCGGTCATACCCGACATAGGCCTCAGGGTGCATTGGCTCGAGGTGCTCCCGGCCCGCCTGGAGCGCTTCGCCCAACTCGTAGGGTTCTGGACTGAGCGGCGGAACCACCACAAACGATCCATCGGTGCATATAATCGCGGAGGATCCAGTCTTGCTCTTGAGCGGTAACACGACCTCCACGGTTTTCCCGATCAGCTGATCCCAGGTGCGGAGCAATCCGGGGAACGCTTTCATGTAGGCCACCTTTTCCATGTTGGCCTTCCATTTTTCATCGGCTGGCATACAGATCTCGCAAAATACGATGAACGACCCGGCTCAAGCTTTCAGCGGAGAGAGGAGAGGAGGCCGGGCCTGATCAGGCATGAGAAGTCGTTCGACCGGTTCTCCGTTCACGATATGGCGCTCCATGATTTCCTTCACGTCGGCTTCAGTCCGCACGCAGTACCAGATGCCTTCCGGGTAGACCACCACGCTCGGTCCTTGGGCGCAATAATCAAGGCAGCCGGCCTTATTTGCACGGACCACTCCCTTCAGGTTGAGTCGCTTGGCTTCTTGTTTGAAGCAGGCATGAAGCGCCTCGGAGCCGAGTTTGGAGCAGCTGCCGCGGGGATCGTCAGGTTCGCGCTTGTTGGTGCACACAAAAATATGTCGTTGATAGCCGGTCATTGTCAGGGTGTCGGTGTGTTGGTCGGTGCAACCTGGTGTTTGCGAGCTCAGGCGCGCGCGTGGAACTGGTCGATCAATTGCTTCACGTCTGTCGGGTTCAGGAGTGACGAGCCGGCGGTGTGACTGCCGGCGATGGCGGCAATTTCCCGCAGACGCAATTGCGCGCGCTGTTTCGCCTCAGGCTCCGACAGCGCGGAGGCCTGTCCCGCGGCGAGTTTGTCGAATTCCGTCCGGATATCACGAAAATCGCGCTGCAGATTCTTCATCATGGAGCAGGGTTCACAATACCATTTCGGGCTTTGGTCGGAGGAGGGCGACAATCGGTCATAGGTGCGACCGAAAAAATCTTTGCCCAACGACAATTTCATCAACGGGGTGCCTGCGGTGTTGCAGGCATTACAGGATCCGGCATCCATTCGTGAAGTGCTCCTCTTCAGGGAAAAGAACCAAAGAGATCGAATCTTACCGCACTGCTCTTTCACCTAGCAAGGTGGCGGGCGAGGCCCGCTTATCCATCGTGCGGTTCGAGGTATAATGCAGACAACATCAAAAGAGCACAAGAGCAGTAGGTGCAGGGGCGAGGAGGCGTACATGCTGATCGGCGTTCCTAAAGAGGTCAAGGATTTCGAATACCGCGTGAGTGTGACACCCAACGGAGTGCGTCTCTTGCGGCAGCATGGTCATCAGGTGCTGGTGGAACCTTCGGCCGGACAGGGGAGCGGGTTTTCGGATGAGGTCTATCGACAGGCCGGCGCTGAGGTCGTTGGCTCAAAGGAAGAGGTGTTCCAACGGGCCGAACTCATCGTGAAAGTGAAGGAACCGCAGTTATCTGAATGTGCGCTGTTCAGGCCCGGCCAGGTCCTGTTTACGTATTTGCATCTCGCCTCCTTGCCGGATCTGACCAAAGCACTGATGGCCGCAGAGATTACGGCTATCGCCTATGAAACCGTTGAAGCACAGGATCATAGCCTGCCGATGTTGCGGCCCATGAGCGAGATTGCCGGCCGTCTTGCCGTACAGGTGGGAGCCCACTATCTCGGTACCGTTCAAGGCGGACGTGGTGTCTTATTAGCCGGAGTGCCTGGTGTGCTGCCCGGGCATGTCGTGGTGCTGGGCGCGGGGGTCGTAGGCACGTCGGCGGTCAGAATCGCCGTCGGGATGGGCGCAAGGGTCACGGTAATTAATCTGGACCTGGATCGATTGCGCCTCCTCGATGACCTGTATGGCGGACGCATTGCCACCTGTGCCGCGAGTGAATCGGCCATCGAACGAGCAGTCATGCAGGCCAACGTGGTGATTGGTGCCGTCTTAGTACCGGGGGCCCGCGCGCCACGCGTGATTTCGCGTAGTCTCGTGTCGAAGATGCAGGCTGGAGCCGTCATCGTGGACGTCGCCGTCGACCAGGGCGGGTGCTGCGAAACCACCAGGGCCACGACGCATTCAGATCCCGTGTATAAGGTGGACGGTGTCCTGCATTACTGCGTCACGAATATGCCGGGCATTGTTCCGCACACCTCCACGCGAGCGCTGACCAACGTAACCCTTCCCTATCTTGTCCGTCTCGCTTCGGAAGGGGTTGGGAAGGCCATTCACTCCGATCCCGGCCTTGCCAAAGGCGTGAACGTCATGAATGGGAAGATTGCGTGCCAGGCGGTCGCTGAATCTCACGGCTTGCCTTTTACCCCTCCGTTGTAAGACAATCCGGCTTCCGTTTTTGGATCCGCCCGGTCGGGGCGTAGCGCAGCCCGGTAGCGCACTGCGTTCGGGACGCAGGGGTCGGAGGTTCAAATCCTCTCGCCCCGACCAAACAGCACTTCTGTCTCCTTCAGCTTTTTCTGTGCGCATCTTCGGTCGCAACTCTTCAATTGATTTCTCGCACCTTTCCAACGAGCCGTGACACCAATGGTGTCTCCGCCCGCGCTTCGGTTTCCGTTCAGTGAGTCTGAGCGTGATGAAGTTCGGTCGCAAACCGGCGAGATGCGCCATGGCGCTCATGGTTTGTGATGGTCCTGCCGATAAGGTAGGCGTATGAGCATGAGACCGCCGCGTAAAGATGCAAATCGCGTGACGACCCTGTAGGCGCTGTGAGAGTATTTCTGTGCTAGGCGGCGAAATCGCTTGCGCCAACACCCTGGTATTGAGGACGTACTGACGATGACCGATATCGGCGAATCTGTGCGCGCGCGAATCCTGGTGAGTGGCCGTGTGCAGGGAGTGGGCTACCGCGCCTTTACCTGCCGTATGGCGGCCGCGCGCGGGCTGACCGGTGGAGTGGAAAATCTCGATAGCGGACAAGTCGCGGTGGATGTGGAAGGTGGACGGGCTGTGCTTGAGGAATTGCTCGTAGATCTCAAAAAAGGGCCGGTCGGGGCGCGTGTGACCCAGGTACAAGTGGAGTGGGGCAACGCCACGGGCCGGTATCACGATTTTACGATTTGGTAGTAGGTGACGAGTTATGGCTCGACGTGCAACCGTGCGGCAGGATAGCGAAGTAGGTGCGCCGGTCTCGGCCCGACGTCCGCGTGCTGCGCGCACGGAGGAGGATGAGGATGCGGAGTCGCCAGGCCTCGCCGAGTCGGAGGATTCCGGCGGAGAAAGCCGCCAGGCGGAATCCGGGCGTGCGGAAGGTCTCGACACCATCAAGAGTTACCTGCGCGAGGTCCGCAAGTCAACCCTGCTGAACTTCAAGCAGGAGCAAGCGCTGGGCAAGCGAGTCATGGCCGGCGATGAAGCGGCGCGTCAGGAGATGATCGAAGCGAATCTCCGGCTGGTCATCAGTATCGGCAAGC
Source organism: Nitrospira sp. (assembly GCA_049840695.1). Taxonomy (GTDB): domain Bacteria; phylum Nitrospirota; class Nitrospiria; order Nitrospirales; family Nitrospiraceae; genus Nitrospira_A. The sequence goes on along the minus strand of JASGJV010000007.1, from coordinate 1,899 downwards.
GCTACATGAACCGCGGATTCCCGTTTGCCGATATCGTCGAAGAAGGCAATCTCGGCCTGATCAAGTCCGTAGAGAAGTTTAATTACAAGCGCGGATTCCGCTTCAGCACCTACGCGTCCTGGTGGATTCGTCAGTATATCGAGCGAGCGATTATCAACCAGGGCAAACTTGTCCGTCTGCCGGTTCATGTGGTCGAACGGTTGAACCGCTACCTCGGTAAGGTGGAGCAATTGGTTCATGAACTCGGCCGGGAACCGCTGGCCGAAGAAGTGGCGGCCAAGTTGAAAACCAGTGTCGCCGAGGTGGATGATCTGAAGCAGCTGGTTCGCACCACCTGTTCACTCGACAGCCCGATCAGCGACCGGCAGGACACCTTCCTGCGCGACGTGATCGAGGATCCGCTCTGTCTTACGCCTGCGGATACGACCGAAGGTGTGATGCGACGGGCCGAGCTCATGGCCTGGGTGAATGAGTTGCCCGAAAAGGAACGCACTGTGATTTTGGCGCGGTTTGGACTTGACGGCGCCGAGTCGCGGACGTTAGAAGAGATCGGCCATGAGATGGGGCTGACCCGCGAGCGGGTCCGCCAAATCGAAACCGCGGCGCTTGCAAGGCTCCGCGGGATCATTGAACGGAAGACCATGAAGCGGGCGGATCTTTTATGAGAACGTCCCGATTCGATCAATCCTATGAACTACAAGTCCCTCATCCGCGAAGTTCCCGACTTTCCTAAGCCCGGCATCCTCTTCTACGACATCACCACGCTTCTGAAAGACCCACAGGCCTTTCGTGCCATCGCCGATGAGCTGGCCGCTCGTTATGAAGGGCAGGGCATTGCGAAGGTCATCGGGATCGAGTCGCGCGGATTTATCCTCGGCGGTACGCTGGCGGCCCGGCTTGGCGCCGGATTCGTGCCCGTGAGAAAGCCCGGTAAATTGCCGGCCGACATCTATGAAGTCGAATACAATCTCGAATACGGCTCCAGCGTGCTGGCGATCCATCGGGATGCCGTATCGCCCGGAGAGCGTGTGCTGATCGTTGATGATCTGCTGGCCACGGGGGGCACGGCGGCGGCTACGGTCGACTTGGTCGGTCAACTCGGGGGGGAGATTGCGGGCCTGGATTTCCTCATCGAATTGAAAGCCCTCAAGGGACGTGACCGCCTGACCGGGTACAACGTGCACTCCATGATCATTTACCCATAACTACCCAAGATCTTGGGGAAACGGGTACTTGTCAAACGATCTATAGCGTGATATACCAGCCAAACTTTTTCGCCTTGCACTCATCACGAAAGGGCATGAGATTCTATGGCGACGAAAGTCGGCGCGAAGAAAAAAACACCAACGACGAAAGCGAAAGCCGTCGCTCCTGAAAAGCCCGTGAAGAAAGAGCGACCGGCTCCTGTAACAACTATGACTGAAAAAGACGAAGACAGCGTGGCCGCACGTGTGGTTGCCGCGTTGACGCTCAAGGAAACGCCGAAAGAAAAAGAAGAACGCCAGCGCCGGCGCGAAGTCCTGCAGCGAATGCTGCTCGGCAAGCGCCAGGAGATCATGCGCGAGATCGAGGGGAACCTCGGCCAGTCGCTGACAGAAGATCAGCAGCGTCGGCTGGAGTCGGCCCGCGACGTAGGTGATCAGGCGCTCATGGACCTGGATCGCGAGCTCGGCATTTCTTTGATGGAAATGCGGAACCGTAAGCGCCAGGCAATCGACGAGGCGCTGACGCGGCTCAGTGAAGGGACCTACGGTATCTGCGCAGAATGCGGCATCGAGGTCAGTGAGAAGCGCTTGGAGGCGGTGCCCTTCGCCAAGTTGTGCGTGCAATGCCAGTCCCGCCAGGAACTCCTCGAGAAGATTGAGAAGGAAGAGGATCGGGACTAGCCGACCAGGGTGG
>JASGJV010000006.1:0-109961 GCA_049840695.1 Nitrospira sp. | reverse complement strand
GGTCTTTGATGGCGAAGGCCACGCACGAAATTCACAACAGCCTGGAGGGGGTAGAAGAAGGCCATTCACCCGCCGCTGCCGCCAGCCTGGGCATGGTGCTGGTCCAGATCGCCCTGTTGGATATTGTCTTCTCTCTGGATTCAGTCATTACGGCGGTGGGGCTGGTGGAACATGTCTCGATCATGGCGGCGGCCATCATTCTCGCCGTGGTCGTCATGTTGATGGCAGCCAAGGCCATCGGCGATTTTGTCGAGACGCATCCGACGGTCAAAACTTTGGCCCTGTCGTTTTTGATTCTCGGTCGGGGTGACCTTGATGGTGGAAGGATTCGACGTCCACGTCCCCAAGGGCTACATCTATTTCTCCATGGCGTTCTCCGGCTGGACCGTCGAGATGCTGAACATTCGCATGCGTAAAAAGCGGGCTGCGCCGCTCAAGCTGCATAGCCGGTACGCGGAGGAGACGCGACGATGAGTGGCAGCACGGCCGTTCTCTGCCGGCCTATTCCCCATGGAGACCTTCGGGCACAGAGAGGAGATAATTGGCATCCACCGACTCCTCCCAAACACCCTTTCCCTGTGCATTTCCCATGGCCCACCCGCGCATGAACACTAAGCTCAGCACCGGCTCACTCATCGGCACCGCTGTCGGCCTGGTCTCCTTCTGATCCATCACGCGCCCGACCACCGTCACCCGCGCCCACTGTTTCCATTTGGGAGGCAGGAGGGAGGCGTCAGGGACCACCACCCAGTAATACCCCGCTTCCGGTCCTTCGTTGATGGTCGGACGATGGGGTCGGTAGTCCTTATCGAGCGGCCGGTTTTTCAGATGCAGCCAAAGCTTCTGCCCCTGCTGCTCCTGATCCACCAGCACCCCGCCTAGAATGACCGTCTTGCCGTGATACGTATCCGGCGCGGCGGCAAGGGAAGTCGAACTGGACTCCCGGCTCGGCCTTCTCAATATATCGAGACGGCAAGGTACTGCATCCCGTGACGAGCACAAGACCGACGAAGCCTGCCACCAGTCGAGTCATCAGACCGTTCACAACATCCCTCCGTTCATCGAACCTCGAGGAGCCGCAGCGATCATGCCTGACCGGGCTTCCAGCCACTGAGTGCGCAACGCCGGGCCGTCAGCGGCATCATGCTCTCGATATCCGCCGCCACGCTCGTCATGACGCTGTCCGCCAACCGGGCATCATCGAAACATTCATAGGCATCGTCAAGAAATCCACCACGTAACAGCGGATGCTGGAGAAACCGCTGCCCGGCCCCGCTCGCCACTTCAAGCGGCCGTTCGATCACGTCGATTCGCGCCATCTTCAGCCGTTCAAGCCAGCCACGCGCCTCCGCCGCGGACGGCCGTTCCGCCACATGCGCGGCCAGTCGTTCCCGCTCGATCGTCAGCCCGTGCCGGCTCATTTCTCGATCAATCCGCTGCCAGATGGAATCGAAGGTGCCGAGAGAAGGAAAGGTCAGCACGATTTGGCCGCCAGGCTCGAGATGTTCAAGTAATCCTCTCATCGCCTCGAACCGGTGCGGCCGGAGGAACATGACGGACAGGTTGCCGGTGATGCGCTGGAAAGTGGGAAGGGACGGAGGCAAGGCCCGCATGTCGGCACATTCGAACCGGAGCCAGGGCAACTCACTCGCCTGCAACGTCCTGGCATCGGCCACCTGCCCGCGACTCATGTCGATGCCGAGCACGGAGCCGGTCGGTCCGACCTGCTCTGCCAGATAAAAGGCCGGAATGCCATGGCCGCAGGCAATATCCAGAATGGTGAGACCGGGACGCAGATCGAGTTGCGCCAAGAGCAGTTTCGCAAAGGGAGTGGACCAGTCATCCTCTGCAGGAAGGGGCCAGCGCGTAGAAGGAGATGCGGAAGAACCGGTCATGACATTCCTTTCGCCCGGGTGATGGGTCTCCGCCGCATCTTACCCGAAGGGTGAAGGACAAGTCAGAATTCTCTTCGGCCATCCTCACACTCACAGCCGGTCGAGCAACTGCTGCTTCTTGAGGCGATAGTCCTCCTCCGTAATCAACCCCTGCTCGCGAAGACGTTTAAGCAGGCTGAGTTGTTCCTCCAGCAAGCCTGGAGAAACCGGTTGAGCAGAAGACTCAGAAGAAACCGGATCCGGCCTCGCACCAGCCGCGGCCTTGTACTCGATCACCAGTTCGTCCGGGTCACCACGAAACGGATTCCCGCGGTCCCGGCTCGATGGCGTCAACGACTGGCCGTCCCCCGGCACGAATTCGTAAAACGCCCCGGCCTGCGCAAACAAGGGATCCCTCCAGATCTGTTTCCTGATCGACGGCATGGTCACAGCAACCAGACAGTTCGCCACACGAAGATGGATTCGGCCTTCCTCGGCAAACCAGACGCCTGAGGTGACCTGATCCAATCCCGCCTGGGAGGGCCTGGCCAGTGCAAATACCACCTGCTCCTGTGGGGTTGCCTGCTGAAATGCTCGCTGCAGTGAGTCGCCCAGATACCGGACCTCTTCCTCGGAGAACAGCGGTTCCGTGTCTCCTTGATAGGTTGCGCCCAGCAGGGGCCGGTGAATGCTTCGCACTTTCACCATTCGCAGGAGGGATTCCCATTCCTGCTGCTGCAGCAGCAATGGATGATGGAGCAGCCGTTTCTGTTCGGCTCCCTTCTCGAGCGGAACAATCTTGACGAGCCGCTGGCCGTCGCAGGAGAAGCAGGGCTTGTCACTGGCCGGGCTCACGCCAGAACAAGCGGAAAAGGCGAGACAGGAGAGCCATAGCGCAACGGCCTTTAACCGTCGGATACACGGATGGTTCACAGGTGTACGACCTTCCTTCTGGCCGGAGGATTCTTAATACGCAAAATCCAATCCGACCAACATGGTTTGCCCTCTCAAATCACCTCCGGTCGGGCCAACGGCTTGGGTGCGGTAACTATTATATTCCGCGTGCAACGCCAAATCGGTTCGCGTGGAGTGATGGATGAAATACCGGGCCAACACCGTATGGGAATCCACGTCGTTGTAATTGCCTTTGAAGACATCCGTGTTGCCGTCGCCATGCCGGTCGTTTCGGATCACATCATAGCGATAGGCAAAAAACCAGTCCGGCATGTCGAAGAACAGGGCCGGCGCATAGTCCAATTCGACAAACGCTCCGTTCCAGGAGGCGTTCTGCGGGGTCGGAATCCCTTGCGACGCAAACAATTGCGCGCTGTCATGTCCATGCATGATCGCCCCGAAGATGTTCCATTCTCCGTTGAAGGTCAGGCTCACATCGACACCGATTCTCGTGAACGGCTTCCCGCTCCCCGCCACGCCCTGGCAGGTCGGGCAGGTCGCATTGACCATCGTGGGAGCCTGGCCGTAGGCCCCGAAAATGCCGACTCGATTACCGGTCACGATTCCGTAGCCGCCGAACGATTGCGTGATATGACCGTAGAAATTCACGTTTCGCCCGCCCGTCCCGCATGGGGTATTGGGAGGGCATCCGCCGAGCGGCCCTGAGAACGAGTTCGTCGCCAGCGCGGTCAACGAATAGCGCAGGTATCCTTCCGTAGACGGCGTTTTCATGATGCCCGACAGTTCTCCGCCTGGCTGGTTGTCCCCCAACAGGAACGAGTTGGGGTTCAAATAGGAACTGGTCGAGGTGCCGCCGATCGTCGCGGTGTAGGGCACACCAGGCGTGTAGTGGTACATGACGAACGGCGTATTCAACGTCGGACTGCGTTTTTCGCTGAACGGAAGATCGAGCTCAAACTTTCCGACGCGCAGGTTGAGCAAGTAGTTGCCGGGATCGGATTTCACCCCGAAATACCGTTCCAATCGCATCAGTCGCACGAACGCGCTTTCAAGATCCCCATCCGACGCGCCGGTGCCGAACCCCGCGCTACCGAGCCCCGGCGTATACACCACACCAAAGGCAATATCGCGGTGTAGCGTGCCGAAACTCAACAGGTCCAGGCCGGTGAACCCAAACCCTCCGGTTGACACGCCACTGCCTTCCGTCCGTAACTGCGCCGCCTGATAGCCCACCGTCGCCCGAATAGAAACCGGCCAGAAGCCCATGCCGATCCCTTCGTAGACCGGGGAATCCGCATCCGATCCCAATTGATAGCCGCGATCCCTGAAGAGGTTGCCGAAATCGTTGAGCTTGGGGAACCCGGGGACGTGGCACACGTTACACTTAAAATCATACTTGCGGGCAAAGGCCGGAATCGCCTCGGCCTTCTGAACCAGCCCGCTCAATTCGTAACTGATCAGCCCCATCAGCACGAGTATGGCGACAATCATCGCCCTGGCACGCAATGTTGACATCTTCATCGGATGAGCCTCCCATTTCACTCACCGGCTGGGTTGATTGCTTATTCAGGTGGAAGTTCATCTCCGCCGCCGGCTACTTTCCATTCGACGTTGACCGGCCGGACGGGAAACTCAAAGCGAGATTCGACCTGGGCTTTCGGAGACACCTCTACCGGCTGGCGGATGACATGGGGTTCGTCATACACAGGCCTGGACGCACTGAACTTGACGATGTTGAACCCGGGGTGCCAGGCGACCAGCGTGTATGAACCGGGAGGAATCCCTGCGATTTCGAACTTCCCCTGTTCATCGGTCACGGCAAAATAGGGATGATCGAGGGCTGCCACCCACGCGTTCATATGCACATGCACATCACACTGCAGCCGCAAGCCGACCCCGCGCGCCCGGCCCAGCGTAGCCGCGATTTCCCGGTTCGCCGTCGGCATCGCAATGTTGAAGAGGCTTTGTTTCTCGTTGAACAGATGTGGATTGTGGAGGATCGGCTCAAAATTGATGAGCGCCACGTCCGCCGTGCGGACAAAGGGAATCATATGTTGTTCGAACTGGCAGGCCCGCCCCCTGGGATGCGAGGCACTTTTCCCCATACGCAGCGGATAGGCCGCGGCGACGGACTTGCCCCGTTCTACCCGCTCGAGATACACGAGGACTTCCTGAATGCCATTCGTGGCGGGATCGATGCGCAAAGCCGGTGACGGCACCTGCGTGCCGCAGGAATCCAGATCCGCAAAGACTTTGAGCGGGGGCAGCTTCGGAATGCTGCCCTGCCAGACGGCCTGGCCTTTGACCGTGCCGCCATCGGAGACGTCGATGATGGCATATTCCGCATATCCGCTGGTTGCGGTGAGAAGCCACGCGAGACAAGAGAAGAGTAAAACGCGGGAACCGCGATGTCGTCGTGGAGACATGACAGACCTCATCGACATACCGAGGGCCGGATGGCCCAGGGCGGTGAAAATAAAAAAGCCCGAACCTCCGCAGGAGATTCGGGCTCGAGAGCTGATCGCTCGTTGGCCTCGCTTATGTGCGCACGCCGGGGAGCCTAATCAACCATCCTTCAGCCTGTCAAGTCAGCAGTGTGGCATACAAGACAGGCCCTGCCTTCGGCTTACTCAAACCGGAGCCCCCGTTTATCAGGCGAGCCCTCCAAGAGAAGCCGAGTCTATTTGAAACCGATGACCATGGAATCCGGCCCTGCCAGCGTTTCAACTTTCGTGCGTGTGAAGCCGACCTTCTTCATCCATTGCCGGCAATCCGCGCCGGTGAAATCAAATCCGCCCGGGGTCTCGATGAGCATATTGAGGCTCATCAACAAGCCAAAGGCATTGGTTTTCCTGGCATCATCGATCAGTGCCTCATGCACGATCAATGCGCCTCCCGGTGGCAACGCTGCATAGGCTTTGCGCAGCAGCATCATTTTTTCTTTGAGGTCCCAGTCGTGCAAAATGTGTCCCATGATGAGCACATCCACTTTCGGCAGAGGGTCCTTGAAGAAATCTCCCTCGTAAAACGTCACGCGCTTCTGCAGCTTCTTGCTTCTGATAAAGGACTCAAAGACCGGCCGGACGACAGGAAGATCCATGCCCTGGCCGTTGAGATGCTGATGCGCCAGCGCGATCTCGACCGCCACTCCGCCTTGGGCACAGCCGATGTCGGAAAAGGAGTGATAACGTTTCCACGGAAATTTCGCTGCGATGGATCGGGCCGTCCCCTTGCTCAGTCCGGTCATGGCTTTGAGAAATCCCTCCAGCCGTTGCGGATCCGCGTAGAGCGTGCCGAAAAAATCCTCGCCGGTTTTCACTTCATTCTGCGGTTGACCGGTGCGCAGCGCCTCGGTCAGTGATCCCCAAAATCCATACAGGCGGGCATTACACATTTCCAGCATGCCGCCGACATACGTTGGTTTGGCCCGATCCAGAAACTGCGCCGTTTCTGGTGTGTTGTCATATCGTGTCCCGTTCCGTTTCAGGAGTCCGAGCGCGACCAGGGCATCGAAGAAGTCCCGCGCGCTTCGCGGATGCAGTTTCAGCTTGGCCGCCAAGGCCTTTCCGTCGAGTTGGCGCTTGGCCAACACCGTGAAAAGTCCCAGTTCCACCGCCGACAATAAGGTCTTGGAGCCCCAAAACCCGAATCCGATTTGTAGGAGTTGATCAGGTACCAATGGACGACCGGCCATGATGCCATCCTTTCTTGAGAAAAATTAGCGAGAGGCTACGCGGGAAATGTCGTCCTGTCAATTTCACCTCCGATCCACGGCACGGACCGTATCTCTTTTTCCTCGGTCGTATCGAGAGAGATACAGCGGCGCGCCGCGCGCAGGAATCGCCACGCTGCTGTCGCCTACGTAGACCAATAGCTCCACACGCGCAACGAGAAGGCAGGATCCTTGCTATAGCATCGCAGCACATCCACTCATGAGATCTTGACTCAAAGAGGAGATCATCGACATGTCTACGTACATCCACGTGAAGCCAGTCCTTACGGCACTCTTACTGTTCGGCACCATGGCGACGAGCGCCGCTGCTGAGCAATGGAACGGACCGCGAACTCCAACGGAAACCATCTGGCGACCGGGAAACGTCGCTCTGGGGTTTGATCCATCCAGTAACAGCGGCATTCCTCCGGTGCTCGAAGTACGCCGCCCCCTCTCAGGCACCGAGGAGGTGCTCTTCAGCCTGCGCTCCACGTTCAAAGATGCCACCGCCACCGTGTTGGAAGTTGACACCAAACGGGTCTATATGGGCGGGGCGACGACCAGAACCTCCCTGGTGCCGGATGGGGTGTTCGATCTTGCCGTGGGACGCGGCATCGCCGTGGGAGTCAACAGTGTGACGGAACGACTTCCTACCGAGTATCGATTGGTGGTGGGCGGGAAAGTCCTCGCCGAAGAGGTTCGTATCAAGCTGATCAAGGACTGGGCGGACTATGTCCTTCATCCGGATTACCGCTTGGCGCCCCTCCCGGACGTGGCCACATACATCCAGCGCCACCAGCATCTGCCTGACATGCCAAGCGCGGCGGAAGTCGCAGCAACCGGAGTCAGCCTCGGCGACATGCAGGCGAGACTGCTTCGGAAGATCGAGGAGCTGACCCTGCACGCCATCGAACAGCACCAGACCATCGCAGCACTGCAGGCACGGCTGCAACAGCTGGAGCAGTCCCGGTCATCCCAGAAGGAACAGCACAAGTAGCCGCGATCGATTCGTACTACTTAAGAGAGGACGCACCCATGACGCGACTCACCACGCTCGCAACAGCCTTGTTGCTGGCGACATTCACCATGCCGGCTGCTGCTGAGACGACTCGTCTTACATTGAACCAGGTCATCAAGGGCGGCGCCGTTCGCTACTACGACGACCCTCACGAGCTGAGGTTGACAGAAGGGTTTTGGGCTCAGGCCGGATCGGACGTGACGGCCACGGTTCATCACCAGCAAGGCTACTATCTAGACAAGACCCCGCTCGACATCAAGGATAAGCAATACACCTCCACTGACGGCCGGACGTACCTGGTCGCCGGCTGTGTACCGAAACATTTGCCCATCTCAGGACCGGTCGGCTCAGTGTGGGTGGCGTGCAATGACCTCGATTCTCTCAAGGACAAGGTCGTCGAAAGTCGTTTTATTTCCTGCCTGGACTTGTTCACCAACGGTGTGGTGTCCGGCGTCTCAATCAAAGAGGTCAACAATCGGACCTGGGAATCGTTCCGCTTCTCCTGCCGCGACATGGAGCCAAACGGGAGCATGGTGGGCGCTGCTCGGAAAGCTGAGTTCTTATTCAACTATGAACGCGAAGGCAAGCTGTACGAAACCACGACGGAAAGCCAGCACCTCACCTTCGGAATTCTCGAAGTGGCCAATAGCCTGACCAGTACCAAGAGCCTGTTACAAATCGCCCTCGAACACAGCGGCGCCGCGGCGATTCAGGCAGCCGGAGTCAACGGTCGGCAGGTTGACGACTTTACCCTGAGCGAAAAAGTTCCGGATGCCTTTGGATTAGGCGGCATGCTGCGGGTTGATCACTGGAAATGTCCCCCGGGCATGGTGATCACCGGCATGGCGATCGGCCATAACCCTGATAACAAAGGCAAGGACACAAAGCCTGTGTACATTCTCGCCGAATGCCGGAAGCTGCTGTTTATGCCATGAGGCTTCACTTCAAGAGCATCACGCGATATGTGACATGGATCTTCACATCGGCCCCTGGTTATCCGCCCCGCACCCTTTCGGAATATGGTATGGACACTTACTCTAAGCAGGCCGGGGATTCACCTAGTTACGAGGTCTCGCCATCCCGGCCTTTAATAGACCATGGCTACAATGCTGCGCACGGCGCTGCAAGGGCTCCTGCTCATCCTGCTGGTAGGCTGCTCGACGACGTATGAACCGCACCTCGTCCTGCCTCCCGCCGAATTCGACCGCTCCATTGATGCGGCCGTTGAAGTGCATCCCTTTGTCGCAGCTGACGACCTTCTGCACGGGCGTTCCAACTATGGCGTGGTGGCCGATGACTATGCCAATAAACCACCCACCAAATTGACGCAATCGATCACTCAACAAGTGACGGCGGAATTAGCGGCCCACCGCGTGTTTCGCAAAGTCAGTACCTATGATCCGGCACCGGACCTCATTCTTACGGGTCGTATCGAACGGTTTTTCGAACACGACCGCCGCAAACTCTGGACCTTTATTCCCTACTATTCCGACAAGCTTGCCAGTCTTTTCCGCGTGAATAGTTTTAAGACGAATGGAGAAATTCATCTCACACTCACCTTGCTCAAACCCACGGGAGAAGTGGTGGGGTCGTATGTGGGGCATGCGTCATTCAACGAAGATTACACGCCCAATGGGGAAGTGCGTCCCGGCGATCGACTCAATCGCGCGCTGGGACAGGCGCTCGCTCAGATTCGTGACGAGATGTTCGCCGATCCGACCTTGACGAAGTCTCGCAACACCCACCCGCTTGCCCTTCAGTGAGGCTCCCCATCGAGGGTCGATGAGGCCGCACGACCCAGGGGAAGAACAGCTTTATTGACCGAGCTCTCCTAACCCGCGCATCTCGTCCAACCAGCCGGCTCGCTGTTGCTCATTCATACTTTCGATATTGCCAATGAGCGTGGCTTTTGTTGGTTTGATGCCACAGAATTGAAGGATGTTCCGTTGCAGACTCTTGAGGCTATGGGCACAGTACCACCACCGATACACCCATGCCGGCATGCCCATCGTTACCACGACACGCGCTGACTTTCCGGCAAACAACTTTTTGGCCATCGTCCCATCAGGTTGATACTGGAATGCCACGCCTGGGCGGAAGACCTGTTCAAAGAATGCTTTGAGAAGTGCCGGCATTGATCCCAGCCAAAGCGGGTACACAATTACGAGATGATCCGCCCAGCTTATGGCCTCTTCTGCCGGTTTAATAGAATCCGGTGCTTGCCCCCTCTCAAAATCCTCCTTTGTTCGTAAGACAGGAATGTCCAACATCGCGACTTCGACCCGCCGGATTGTATGGCCACCGTCCTCGCACCCCTTCGCATATTCGTCGGCCAGTGCATGGCAAAAATGGCGAACCTGCGCGTCAGGATGTCCCTGGATAATGGTGATGCGCTTACCCATGGTGAGCCGGCGTCACGACAGTTCCCTCTCGCACCATCGGGCGGAACGATCGGTCCATCTCGCGAACGGGGCCCTGAGGTCTGTGTTCGAGACTCTGGGGGATTGCGACCGGCCGCTGCTGTATCTTTGGTGTCGGCGGCGCACAAGCGGCATTTGAGACGAGTGCTCCCGCAACGAACATCAGCACAATGCTGGGTGTGCCTGGCATCATCCGTCCTCCTCGTGCATCCTCTAATCATGCCCCGCTTCACGATTGTTTCCGCAAGCGGATGTTTGAACCCCTCTTCACAGTCCTCCCGGTAGGCGCAACAGGCATGCCAGGAACCTCCGCCTTGCGGGGAAAGGCTGATCGGTCAGAATTGCCCCATCACCGGCCACTAGACAAGGAGGACTGCGGAGATTTTCCGCAGTGTGGTCCGCTGGAGCTGGCGCGAATGTCCACAGCCGACGCATGGATGGCATCAGGACCACCGGCTTCTGCTTTCATTCTTGCGATGGACGGAAAGAGGAGCAAGGCATCAGGCTTGCTCCCCCCGTCTTTCAGGAAGGTGCGTCCGATTCGGGCGTTCTGTCACCTCACTCCACTGAGTCCCAAAAGAAGGAGGATCCTATGAGGGCAACAGAATATTTCGCTCGAGGCTGCGATCCCAATACATTGGTCGTGAGACAAATCATGGAGGATACCGTGGTCACGACTCATCCCGCAGCGAGCGCCATGGTAGTTGCTGAGCTTCTAAGCGAACATACCTTTGGAAGCCTGCCGGTGGTCGACGGAGACCAGACCTTGCGAGGGCTCGTCACGGAGTTTGATCTGCTGAACGCTGTCGAGCAGGGAAAAGATCTCCGGCAGGTTCCTGTGTCGGACATTATGACTAAGGAGGTCCTTACCACCACCGAGGACACAACCCTCATGAACCTGATTCATCTGCTACAGGAACGGCACCTGATCCGCGTGCCTGTCGTGAAGGGGCAAAAATTGGTCGGCATGGCCGCACGGCGTGATGTCGTATTCGCTTATGTGAAGGCCCGGGCGATCTACTGGCCGTAATGGCGGCCTTGTGCCGCAGCCGCCAGAGGCATGACACCTCACGCGCAGCCATCCTCATGGACTACGCCGGTGAAGCGCGGTGTGACGGCTGCTGTTCCTGTGCGTTGTGACGTGTGGATATTGCGGCAGTCATGAACATGGTGATAATGGCGCCACCGAAGGCTGCCGCCATATCCTTCTGGGCGTCCCATTCGTCGCCTTGAGTGCCGAGATACATGCTACCCAGTTCAGGACTGACGATCATGGCCACGATCGCTTCAATCACTTCAAAGAATCCGCTCTGCGCGAGAATGCTGCTCACCGGCATCACATAGGACCAGTTCCCCTGCAATCCCGCCAGGCGCACCAGCAATTCCCGCAAGGGATAGACCAGCAGGAGACCATAGGCAAAATGGACCAGTCTATCGAAGGGGTTCCGACTTAATCCGCCTATGTCTTTGAGCCAGAAACCGAAGGGTACTTCTGCATAGGTGTAATGAGCGCCGATGGCATGGAGCACCATGAATGCGGCGATGAGCGAGTACGACGTGAGAGAAAACGTAAACCGGCGGTAGGTCAGGACAAGAACTGCTACGAGTCCGACGGCGAGCAAATTTTCCAGAAACCAATCATGGCGATTGACCGGGTTGATGGCGAGCCAGATCCAGACGACACCATAGCCCAATAACAGCCCTGCCGCGACCCTGCGAGGGCCCGCATGCGCATTGCCTCCTTGCTGCATGTTTTCTACCAGCATGTCCTGCAGGCTACTCTGAAAACGCCGCTTCAGACTCCAGCGCTGTCTCCGCCCCCCGTAACGCGCGCAGGACAAGCAGCACTGTCATCGAAATCAGGGCGCCATAAAGCGCCGCGGCCATATCCTTTTGCGCATCCCAGATGTCCCCCTGCGACCCCAAATAGGTCACGCCCAATTCCGGATGCACCGCGCGAGCCACCCAGGATTCAATGATTTCCCACAGTCCGCTCAATCCAAGGACGGTCATGACGGGCAGGTAATACACCACCCATCCCCGGATACTGGCACTCAACCGAAACAGTTCCTCCATGGGATAGGCGAGCAGGAACCCGAAACTGAAATGCACGATCCGATCAAAATGATTGCGCCCGAGATGCAACACCTTGTCCATCCACAGGCCGACCGGCACTTCGGCATAGGTATAATGCACCCCGATCGTATGCAAGGTGAGGAAGGCGGTGATGAGCGCATAGGACGTATGCGACAGGGGAAGCATCCGGTGCGTCACCACCAGCAGGACGACAAAAAGGGCCGGCAGAATGCTCGCGAGCAACCAGAATTGCGGATCGACCGGAGACTGTGCCATCCATATCGATACGATCAGATACCAGAGGAGCAGACCGATTGAAATCAGTTTGTTGTGACTCACCCGCAGGACTCCTTGTAAAAATGGTACAGGAAGGCAAGCCCACGATCAGACTCACGAAAGGATGGATTTACTCTACTGGATGATTCCCCGTCCTGCAACCGCCCGCGACCTCTGGGCGTGACGTCTCCGGCGCCGAGTTCTGCCTCTCGAACAGTCGCGACCTCACATGGCCCAGCGGAAAGAGACAGACTGCATGCGAACGTGCGCACAACGATCGTACGGCGCGGGCAGGCCGGGCAAGCACTCGAATCAGTATTCACCGGAGTTTCGCAGCAGATCAGAGTCTGAACGGCTGACGCAGAGCTTTTATGTGGAAGGTCTGTTCTGAGATTGCGGCTCTTGAATGACCGCCCCGCATTCGAGACATCGGTAGCGGGGAGGTTCGCGCTCATCGTCGCAACGGATGCGATCAATGAGTCGCATGTGAAGGCAGGTGAGTGTCCGTGTCACGGTCGGATCAAGTTGAGAACTACGCATAGAGACCTCCCCGGATCGCCGCCGAGTGGGTACCCATCAAAGGCAAAATGCGCCCCAACCCTAGCAGATTTTTTAAAACTTCACAGTACGAATTTTCCGTAGGTGCACGCCAGACTTATGCTGACACAAGAATTGGTGGCCTCATAGCTCTCACCGCTATATATAGCGACGAGGCTTCCTGCGGGATACTCATGCAAAGGGTTGTGTCGGACCAACCGAACAATTCGCCATACGAGATGAGGAATGGCGCGCGACCGCCGCTTCAACCGGAGCCGGAACGAAATATGGGGCGGCTTCTGAAAGCGGGACATACACAATGCCCTCTTTCGCGGCAGCACAAAGAAATGTGCTCAGCCTCTTCAGAAACGCCTGCTCCTCCGCTCGAGACAGAACGAAGGGTCCGCAGCCTTCCAACAGCGCAGAGGAGTGGAACACAAGATTCAGCCATTCATACTGTTGATGTCGCATTTGACGGACGAGTTGCATCATTCTGGCAGGAGTCTCCATTTCGGGAGAGAGCCACACTTTCCGTAATACATGCAAACGCGACAACAACCCCCCGAATTTGAATCCACCAAACGGAGCGCGATTGAGCCGGTCGGCCCATTTGGCGCAGGCCTGAAACTCCCCATGGAGGTACCCGATCGTAGCCGGAATTTCCGCGAGCACATCGTTCGAGGCTTGGCCGGTGTGGAAGTCCGGCGCGAACGCATAGGGTTGAGGAGAAACGGAGGAGAAGTCCGGACCCGACGCCTGGACCCATGAGGTATACGGGGTGACAGACGTGTCGATACGGTATCCAAGCCGGAGAAGATTGCGCGCCACTTCCGTATCAAATCCCCAACGGCCGCTTCGGAACGCAATAGGCGCTCGACCAACGTGGGTCTGAATCGCCTCATGCAACCGCTGCAACTTTTCGTATTGCAGAGTACTCGGGAGATTACACAGCATGCTATTGCGCTTACTTAACGGTTCCTTAAACGGCGGGGTATTCCACGGATGACAATGCGCTCCGATCTCGCACTCACCGGCCTCCAAGATTTCGCGAAGGATGCCGACGGCATAGGGGTCCTGCACCACCGGATAGGTCACGAGATACGTCGGGATGATACCGAACCCATTGAGCAGTGCCTGCAATCTCTGTAGACGGTACACGTTGTGCGCCGTCGCCTGGCCATGCGGAACGATTCCCCATTGATCTTCTTCGACATCAATCGTAACGACCAATCTCACCGTTCACTCCAACGCATTCGGCAACAGGTCTGCGGCTGATTCGTTACCGCAGCAGTATCTTGAGGGCCTGCTTTGTGCCATCCAGGAATGTGAGCGCCGCAGCAGAAGCCCGGCGGTTGTAATAACGCGAGGTCAGCAACCGGCGAAGACCGCTTGCCCATTCGAGCTTATACGGTTGTGCCCCCTGCAAGAGATCCACCATCTGGGCACCATCACCAATTGCCTGTTCAATGACCTGATGCAACAGGAGGAAGCCCGGGCTGGCTTTCGGCACGATGTCCGGATCGAACCCCGGCAAATAAAAGTAATAGCTGCCCTGATACTGAAACCCATACACGCCTGCAATGGGTCGCTCATCCAGCAACAACAGATCGATACTGACTCGCCCCCGTTCGCTTAAGACCCTCACGATGTCCCGGTGAAACTCTCGCGCCCGTTCATTTGCAAATACGCCACCGCCCGGGCGTGGGCTCCACCGTCGTTGGTGAAGGGTGACGACGGACTCGAAGGCGACGTTGACATCGGCAGGGCTTGTGGCACGGGCAAATTGCATCCGCCCCGCCTTTTGGAGGCACCTCGTCTTTCGTTGAATGGTGTATCGCCGGTTTCGTCCGAGGCTGGCCCGATATGTGCGGAGATCGTCCGGCAGCCGGATGACGGGACAGCAGCTCGTCGTGATGACGTCCCCGACCTTCCCTGCAGCGACGAAAACATCGTTCCACAGATCATGCGTGGAGGATTCAGCAGACAGGGCAGAAAGCGTCAGGAGATCCCATTCGTCCCTTGCGTTGTCGAACAGATAGCAATAGAGACTCTTGAGTAGAGCAGGCTTGTGCTGCTCCGGCACAATGAGATCGAGATACGAGGAACAGACGGCGTCGCTCCCCAGCAATCTCAATTCTCGAACAGCGAGCACAGCCCAATGCTTAGACCGCCGGAGATACAGTGGCGCAATGCCGACCAGCCTTTCGTGCTCGTCGAACGCGAGAAGAATCCGCAGCTGACCGTCTCCCAAATAGTGTATGGCCCAGTAGTAGAGCCATTCCCAGGTGAGAAAAATACCGTGTCCCGGCACGGTGCTGAGCAACTGCTCCCATTCCCGGGCCAAGCCCTTGAATTCCTCAAGGGTGGTCACGGCGCGGATGGTGAGCGGAGCGTTGACCTTCATGGGAGATAATCCCGCATGAGAGGGAAGACGGCGGCGGCAAACTCTTCCTGCGCCTTCCAGGGTTCATCGTTTCCCCCGCTTCGAGGCTCAGCCGACACCAGCACCAGCGCGCCGTCAGTACGCCCACGCAGAAAGGCCTGTTTGATGGTCGCAAGTTTAGCCAGGGAACGATCCGCGTAACCCATGCCATTGATGTGATACCAAAACACCGCCGGCGCGGGCCGACGCCGCTGGGCTAAAAACGTTCGATTCGCCGGGACGGAATCCTCCCCCACCCGCAACGTCGTGGCGAGTGCCTCTGTATGAAGCGGAGCGGTTTCCATGCCCACGAGTTCTTTCCCCTGACGCTGCGACTTCGTATACGACACGTATAGATTCACTCGCCGTCCGTCCGACGCGCGATAGGTCCGTGTAAGAGATTCATCTGCGGCAGCGAGACCAATGCGTGAGTCATTGTTCGGCTGGTGATCGGTGGCCCAATCGCCGATGACGCCGGGGAATGTCGCCAGATCCTTTTTGAGTTCCGCAGTCCCGTGATCGAGCTGATAAAGAGCAAGCGTCGCAATGGACAACACCACGCAAGCCAGCCACCAGGCCCGATTCCAGGCCAGATTATGAGAGACAAGTCCAGACAAGGATGCCTTCTCCTGCCCCTGCGAACGCGGCGTCGGCATCACGGGCTCCAGCCTGCTCAACAGCCAGGCTCCGACAAACAGGAACGCAAATGCGACCCAATCGACAAACAAGCCCTGAAGAATATGGTAAGGGCCGTGAAGATCCTTGCCTCCCGCTTGAGCATAGACCCCCATGACGGTCAAGCGCAGCCAATTGGCCACAATCGCAATCACGACCGACGACACGACCAGGGCGACCCGGCTCCACCATGCCTGTAGGGTCAGAACGGCCAGCGGCAAGCCGATCGCCAACACGGCGATGAGCAACCCCGCCCCGCTACATTCACGGGCGACTTCAATCGTGACGGTGGGGAGTAACATGTAAACGCTGTTCTCCAGAATAACGGGAATGCCAAGGGCCTGTAACAGATAGACCGACATATTCGCGGTGAGGAGCTGAAAGGGCCAGACAAGCGGTTCGGTCAGCCCATCGAGGACCGGCGTCATGAAAATCAGATAGGCCAGGGGGAACGCCAACGCTTTGAGATAAGCGACCCCACAGAGCAGGAGCACGAGCCCTGAGAGAACCAGGATCAAGGCGACACTTCCCGTGGTGAGAATCCCGGCGACCTCGCTGGCCAGCAGCAAGCCAGTCGCAGCAACCAGCCAAAGCAACCCAGGCCAAAGCGCCGGTTCGAGCCGGATCTGCCTCAGCGCAGGCCATTGCAGCCAGACCAGATAGAGACTGAGCAGAGGGACGAGGAATCCATGGGAAAAGCCGTACCGGTTCCACCACAAGTCCAGGAGGTCGCCAAAGATCGGCCCGCAGAGCAGGGAGAGGAGAATGCCCAGGCCAACGGTTCGGAGCAGGACGGGATAGTTGGCAAGCAGGTCCGCTTTCGCGCGAGCGAAAACACCCAACGACCTCGAGTCGTCCACCGATTCCGAAGGATTGGCTAAAGAATTCTCCAAATGCCCCCCTCATTCACCATCGCAGCCGAAAAGTTCACAGGCTAATCTTCAACCTTGTTCGCTGCCACCATCCGCGCCGCTCGCTCTGCTTCCGGGAAACCGCCCGGAAGAGACAGGGCGGACTTCAGCTCAGACAATGCCTCCTCCTGCTTGCCGATTTTGGAGAGGGCCACCGCATGGTGGTAGCGGACGACCGGATGTTGCGGGAGCGCCGCCGAGGCTTCCGCAAGGAACGGATAGGCCTTATCGAACCGGCCTTGCTTGTAATAGATCCATCCGAGCGTGTCCTTAATTGCCGGGTTGGAAGGAGCCAACTCCAACGCATCCCGTGCGAACCCCAGCGCATCGTCCAGGTCCTGCTGGTCACCCAGGTTTGCCGCCAGATTGTTCGCGGCAACCACGTCCCGAGGATTGAGCTGAAAGGCGCGTTTATAATGGCCATTCGCGGCATCAACTTGCCCCTGACGAGCCAGCACCATGCCCAGAGCCGTGTGAATCGCCGAATTCGCTTCGTCCTGTTTCAATGCAGCTTGAAACGCCGACACGGCCGCAGGCAGCTTATTTTCCAAGACATACAGTTGCCCGAGTTCATAGTGCGCCAGCGCAAAATCCGGCGCGAGGTCCACCGCTTTCCGGAGGGCTTTCCGGGCTTGATCCGTCTTGCGCTGAGCGGCATACACCAGCCCCGCAAGCCTCCACATATTCGGATCACGCGACACTTTGGTCAGGTATTCCCCAAGCACGCGATCTGCCTGTTGAGCCTGCTGCGACTCCACAAGTGAAATTAGATAGTCCTGCAGAATGACCGGATCACCAGCCGCATGTGAAAGGGCTTGCGCATACAGCTGCGCGCTTTCGGCCGGCCTTGCCTGCAACTTCCGGAGAGCGGCCATCTTCACATAGCCAATCGGGTGGCCCGGGAGCTGCCTGACGATTGCGCCATACACCTCTTCGGCTTTGGACCAGTTCTTCCCGAATACGGACACATCACCATACAGCACCGCGGCTTCCAGGTTGGCGGGGTTCAACCGCAACGTCTGCAAGACTTCCTTCTCTGATTCAGCCTGCTTTTGTTGTGTGAGATAGAGACGAGCGAGAGCCAGATGCGCAGCCTGATTGGACGGGTCGCGCCTGGTCGCCTCACGGAGTTCTTCCCCTGCCTGGTCCACACGGCCCTGTGTTGATCTGATCAGGCCGAGGTACAGATGAGGTCCGACAAGTGTCGCATCGCGGCCAATCACCTCTTCGAACAGGCCGGCCGCTTGAAGCAGATCGCGTTCCGCGAACGCCACCCGTCCCTTGAGATACAGGCCAACCGGGTCATGCTCATCGGCTTGGAGAATCGCCTGCACGAGCGGCTTCGCCGCTGCCACCTGACCGGCGGTCAACTTCAGCTCGGCGAGGGCCTTCCGTGCCCTCTGCGAATGCATGTCGGCAATAAGCCCGGTCAGTTCGCGTTCAGCCTCCCCATGAAGGCCGAGCGTGGCATACCGTTCCGCGAGCATCAGCTTGATGGATTCCTGGTCCGGGCTCAGCTCGACTGCCTTGCGAAACTCCTTTCGCCCCTCCTCCGAAGCACCGGTCGCAAACAGGAACTGTCCGCGAGCTAAACGAGCGCCTGCGGAAGCAGGATCGGCCTTGACCCCGCGGTCATACCATTCGGCCGCCTGCGCCAGCTCTTGTTGTGCAAAATACATATTCCCCAGGACGAGGTGGGGGCCCACCATCCTCGGATCAAGCTCCACCGCTTGCTTCAAGAGACCGATGGCGTCCGCGGACCGATCTTCTCCCAGGGCAACTGCAGCCCGGAGAAGGTAGCCCCCGGGATGCTGGGAATTGGCCGCCACCAGCCCTTCCGCAATCTTGCCGACCTCCTCCATTTTCCCTCCGGCGAGATACAGATCACCGAGGGACCACTTGGCATCGAAATGAGTCGGGTCAAGTTGCACCACCCGAATCAGAGCGGAGTAGGCGGTGGACGCATCGCCGACTTTTATCGCCGCCTTGGCAAGTTTCCACTGGAGAGCAGGATTATCAGGCATGCCCCGCGCGGCGTTCTTGTACTCGATCACCGCTTCGCGAAACTTGTCCTGTTGGACATACCCGTCGCCGCGCGTCTCGTGTTGATTGGCCTGGTCGGATGGAGCCTTCGTGCAGGATACGGTTGAGAGTGAAAGACTCAGGGCGCAACAAAAAACAACCCATCGTGCCATCAAAATCTCCGGGCAAATGAACTCACTTCAGTTTAGCGGGAGTATGAGTCAGGCGATAGGCCAGCGGAGGCAGCTTCTCTCTCCTGCCTGCCTCCACCGGGCCTGGTCACTGACCGATCGTGTGACCCTGCTGCCTCCGCCGCCACATGATCAGACCCAGACAACCGGACCCAACGAGTAAGAGCATGCCCGGTTCTGGTGCCGATGCGGCGGCGGCGACGACGGTCAACGAAAAACCGTTGCCGCCATCGGTGAGTCCGCTGAGCCAGGCCAGCCCTGAAGCCAGTGACGGCAACAACACGGCGCCGCTGAAGAGCGATCCACCATTCAACCCCGCGCAACCAAGCGAGCAGGCGAGCAGATTGAAGGTATTGCCTAAACCGGGCGTAAAGCCGTTGATCAATCGCACGGACAGATTGCCGCCGAATGCCGCCGGACCGGTGACTTTCAGCACGTCGTACTGAGACCCGGCCAGCAACCCTCCAATCTTCAGATCCAGTCTCCCGTAGATGCCCTGCGTGTAGTTCGCCAGCGTTAGCGTCCCCGGCACGAGACTGGTCCCCGGTTGCACCACGCCGACGGTGTTCGTGACGGCACCGGTCACGGTGCCCGTTCCACTGAGGCTACCCGCTTGAAGGCTGATCGTATTGCCAAATGTTCCATTGACGATGGTTTGAGCCTCGTGGGCAACTTGCGAATAACTTCCAGGTCCCGACACTCCCCCATGAATGCCAACTTCAAATGTTCCTGCATTAATCATGGTGCTGTAGTTGGTGAGCGTGGCTACCCCATTGCCACCGATTTGAAATGATCCCGAGTTCACCAGGATACCGTGGTTGGTGAAGGTCCCGGCATTGACCAGCGTGTTGCCTGCATTCGTAAATATGCCGATGTTCGCGGTCGCCGGAGTTGCCGGTACCGGCGCGGAAGAGCGGGTCTGATTGTAAGTGCCCGTCGCTCCAACGGTGATAACGCCTTCGTTGGTCACGCGCCCGCCCTGGTTGGAAAACGAGCCATCGATCTGCGTCCGACCTCCGGCCTGTTGGATGTACTGCCCGCCAACCGGCGAAGATGAGCCGGGCGCCAGCGTCGGGAAGTTACTGAAGGACGTCCCCTCGCCGATGCGCACCGTACCCGCATTGGTAAAGGTGCCGCTGTTGGTGGTCGAGGCGCCTGTGAGCGCGGTGGTATCTCCACGCGACTGGAGATACTGTCCTGTCGCCCCAACCGTGATCGCGCCTTCATTCTTGACACTCCCGCGGTTGTCAAAGACGCCATCAATCCGGGTCGTCCCACTCGCTTGTTGCACATACTGCCCAGACGGCCATGGGCGGCCAGACACCACAAAGCTGTTAAATGTAGTGCCCTCGCCAATGTGCACCTGGCCCGCGTTGGTAAACGTTCCGCCATTGCCCGTACCCGTGCCGAACGACGTACCGGCCACCTGGCTGTAAGACCCAGTCGTGCTCACGGTGATCGCCCCGCCGTTCTGCATTGCAAACTTGTTAATAAAACTCCCATCAATTTTGGTGGTGGTGCCGGGCGGCTGATTATAGAGTCCGGTGTCTGTATTGCGGAAGGTCGCGCCCTCGCCGATGCGCGTCATACCTGTGTTGCTAAAGACGCGGCCGTTTTCGAAATTCCCTGCGTCAATATTCGTCGTCCCGCGATTTCCAAAGTTTCCGGTGTTGACGGTGGTGGGGGTTATGCTCGCAGAACTTGAAGTTTGGCTATACGTCCCTGCCGCTCCCACAATGAATGTGCCGGAGTTCGCCACGCTGCCTTGATTCTGAAAGACGCCTGTCGCAATGTTGGTGGTGCCGGCATTGGTAAAAGTGCCAGTGTTACTGGTGCTGCCGGCCAAGATGGGTCCAGGAAGACCTTCCTGGCGATATTCACCGGTTGCCCCGATTGTGATCGCGCCCGCGTTGACCACCGTACCGCCAATGTTTTGGAACCTCGCGTCGATCTGCGTCGTGCCGGTGGAGGTTTGGAAATAACTCGCCGAAGCAGCACGAAGGCTAATTGGGTCAATTCTGAAGTCACCCGCACCGATGTGTACCCGCCCCGCATTAGTAAACGGCGCGTCAGGGGTGATCGTGGTTGGCGTCACGTTGGAACCAACCGCCTGCCGCTGAATGAATTGTCCTTTTTCCTCGACTACAATCTGGCCATTAATGTGGTCGACCGCGCCTTCGTTCACAAAGGTGCCATTGATGTGAATGGAACCTGCGTCACCGCTATAGCGGCCGGACGCCAGGTTATTAAATTGTGATCCTTCCAGCAGGCTGACCCCTACTCTAGAGTTGATAAATATGTCCGAATTCGTGATCGTACCGGCGCTGAGGATCAAGCCGGAGTTTTCAAACCGACTCGAGTTTGACAAAGACGCAGACGGCTGGATGTTGATGATACCTGCATTTACAAAGCCGCCCCTATTCTCGAACACCCCCGTGTTGATGTTCGTCGTCCCTACATTGGCAAACGTGCCGCTGTTGACGGTGGTCGGAGTTACGCCCCCAGAAGCAGAGGTTTGGTTATACGTCCCCGCCGTTCCCACAGTGAACGTGCCGGAGTTCACCACACTGCCTTGATTCTGAAAGACCCCTGTCGCAATGTTGGTCGTGCCAGCATTGCTAAAGATGCCGGTATTACTAGTAAGACCACCTGGGTTCGGCCCAGGACCTGGGAAGGCATTTTCAATCTGATGCTCGTAGAGACCGGACGTACCGACGGCGATGTGGCCGTCGTTAAATACTCGCCCGCTATTGTGGAATACCCCATCAATCTGAGTGGTACCGGTTTGAACATAACCCCCAAAGGGTCTAATTGAGAATTCACCGGCGGCGATGTGTACCAGCCCTGCATTCCTAAATACCTGGTCACGACTAATCGTGGTTGGTGTCACCGACGAATTGGGGTCCTGTCGCTGAATATATTGGCCTGTTCCCGAAACTGAGAAGGAGGAGATACCGTTGTGGTCCACCGTGCCTTTGTTGACGAAAGTGCCATCAATCAAGGTCCCGCCAGCATTGTAATAAAAGCCGGATGGCAGATTGATAAATTGCGAGCCCTCGAGGAGACTAACACGTCTATTGTTGATGAACCGATCCGAGTTGATGATAGTCCCCGAATTAGTCACCCCGCCGCCAAAGGTAAATGGAAGGGGGCTTCCATTGTTGAACTGGCTGGAGTTATGAAACGACGCCTGGGACTCAATGTTGATCGTGCCCAAATTTGTGAATGGCACAAGATTTTCGCGCGGAGTGGAAGGCGTGATCGTAATCGTGTTTCCATCTGGATTCGGATTGGGTGCGATCTGAATGGCGAAAAGCTTAGCCGGCACCATTGCCAGTAGCGTCAGTATCAAGATGCATACGATTCGAAGACGAATAACAGAATGAGGAGGGATCACGTTCAACCTCCTTCCAGATCGGATGTCGGCCTAGCTCTTGTGGCAAGAGGGCGCTTGCCGGGAATCCTACGCCTACCATAAGCGCTTCTCAAGCGCGTGATACCACGTATGGCTCCTTCCATAATTCCCGCTGAATGTCTCATTCATGTATTGGCCTTCCCGCACCACCTGTCCTTTCGAATGCAGCGATGCGGTGGTGGCGGTTCCGTGAACGCCATCACGCCCGGGTCTTAGTAGGCCGGCGCGAGACCCGGCCGTATGACCGAGCACCGGCGAGCTTGGATGGAACTGCATGCGAGGAGTTCGTGGTGGGCTTTCAGAAACGCCGATTGGTCAGTGATAGGCTGGCGCAGACCCCGCACGATGTGAAAGCGATGGGGTGAGCCACACCTTGACGACTGCTGTTGAGGAAGAGCTGCCTACAGGAATATTGTGAGCGGTTATCCCGGTGATGCACCGAACCACAACTAACTCTCAACCGACCTGAAACCCCTACCGTATCTGCTTCCGCCGCCAAGCTAGAAGGCCGAGGGCGCCGGATCCGATGAGCAACATGGTGCCCGGTTCAGGGGCGCCAGCGCTAGGAACGGACACGAACATACTTACCGGAGGTGCCAATGCATTCCCCGTCCCGAAGACATCTCCCTGTAGGAGTCCCGTTGTAAAAGTCGGGCCGTTAGCTGACTGATAGCCGAACAACGGGCTTGTAAAACCAGGCGTGACTCCTTGATTGAGAAAAGTTGCATAGGGATGCGACTGTCCGCCGAAAGGGTTCGACAGAATTTCTATCCGCTCAGGGCCCGAGACCGTTCGCGCCCCAATTCCGAAGCTACCAATCCCCTGAAGATTGTTGCCTGTCGCATTGACGATGGAGCCTCCATTGAGGAAGTCGAGGCGAAGATTTCCCGAAGCGAATGATCCGGCCGAGCTTGAGGCAACAGGCGTAAATGCTGAAAATTGAGGTTGAAAGCTACTCCATGTCACATGTGAAGCCGTGGGATTGGCCACCTGGTACAGATAGGTGTATTTGCTGGAATCAAACCCCGAGTTGCCCTGGGCAGGAACATACATTTGGGATAACACACTGCCAAACGGGTCGAACGGAGGCAGGACGGCATAGTTCACTGTCGCAGATATCGTGGAAGACGCCGATAGCGGCACATCATGGCCTGTAAATCCGTACAGCGGAACGGCGTGCGCCGTTGTCAGCGCGAATGGCAATGCCAATCCAACTACCGCCATGCAAGCTATGGGAAAGCCCAGTTTCTTCCAAACAAATAGAATCATTGATCCACCCCCTGCCTGAAGTATGTCTAATTCAGGATGTCCCCGAGACGTCGATGCATTTTGTCCATTACTGGTTGCACTCTAAGCGGATTGTAAACCTTTGGCAACCAGGAATATTCCTCTCGAGGATAACCTCCGGCACTGGGGCAGACATTGTGGCAGCCTATTTCCAGCCTCTTCCGCAACCGGCCCTCGCGCTGCGATGGCCTTGGGTACAGCTCTGCAAAAAGGTGAACGTGAGCTACGGGAGAAGACCCACCCTATCGACACAGCCGATACTCGGTGTGGCAAACTACGCGGGATGGCATTCGGGAGCATCTGTCAGCTATTGGTTCACCCGTTACAGCCCATCCATGACGTTCACTAACATTGGCTTACTTGTGACTCGCGCACGAGCCGTGCCGCCTCCGCCGCAGCATAAGCAGGCCAACAAATCCTGAACCGATGAGCAATAGAGTCCCCGGCTCGGGTGCCGACGCGGCGGCGACGACGGTCAACGAAAAACCGTTGCCGCCATCGGTGAGTCCGCTGAGCCAGGCCAGCCCTGACGAGAGGGACGGCAATGCCAAGCCCGTTCCACCATTTAATCCGGAGCAGCCGAGGGAGCAGCTGAGCAGATTGAAGGTATTGCCCAAGCCTGGCGTAAATCCGTTGATCAATCGCACGGACAGATTGCCGCTGAATGCCGCCGGACCGGTGATTTTCAGCACGTCGTACTGAGAGCCGGCCAGCAACCCTCCAATCTTCAGGTCCAGTCTCCCGGTTGGACCCTGCGTATAGTTCGCCAGCGTTAACGTGCCCGGCACGATGCTACTCCCGGGTTGGACCACGCCTCCTGTGTTCATGACGGCACCCGTAATGATCCCGGTCCCGCTGAGGGAGCCAGCCTGAAGGCTGATGTTGTGCGCGAACGTCCCGTTGACGATGGTCCGGGCGGCTGCGGCGTTTTGCACATAACTGCCATTACCCGCGATCTGGCCAAGCGCAGCCACCTGAAATGTTCCGGAATTCACTATGCTGCCGTGATTGATGAAGGTTCCTGCATTGATGAATGTGCTTCCTGCGTTGGTAAAGATGCCGCTATTGGTCGTTGTGCCGGAGGGCACTCCCGGGCCGGCGCCAGGCAACCGGTCCTGGATGTACTCGCCCGTTGTCCCGACCGTGATCGTGCCCGCATTGGACATGTGGCCACTGAGATTGACAAACGTGCCGCCAATCTCGGTCGTGCCACTGGCACGGTGGACGTACCGGCCTGTGTTGAAGAAAGACGATGGGCCGGAAAGACTCACCCGGCCCTCGTTCTGAAAGGTACCCGCATTCCTCGTTGTCGAGGCCAGGCCCGAACTAGAAGGCGACTGGGTATATGCGCCCGTGGTCCCAACCGTGATCGTCCCTTCATTCGAGACGGAACCGCGGTTGTCGAAGCCGCCGTCGATGCGGGTCTTTCCGCCGGCCTCCTGGATATAGACTCCAGCCGCTGCAGCGGTACTGAATGGGGTGTCCCGGTTATTGCCGAAGAGCGCACCCTCCCCAATGCGCACCTGCCCAGCATTGTTCCTGAAGTCCCCGTTGTTCTCGAGAAATCCCGTGTTGATGTTTGTCATGCCGGCATTGGTAAAGGTTCCGTTATTGAACGTGAAGCCCGCTTGGGAGAACGATGATGTATTCTGGTGCTCATAGAGACCACTCTTCCCGACGGTGATCTGGCCGTTGTTAATTACGTATGACTCGGTTCGGAACACCGCATCAATCTGAGTTGTGCCTGTTTGAGCATAACGCCCAAAGAGTCCATTTGAGAATTCACCTGCGGCGATGTGCACCCGTCCTGCATTGCTAATCCGATGGCGCCGTATTCTGTGGTTGGCGTCACGGACGAACTCGCACTCTGCCGCTGAATATATTGGCCCGTTTCATTGATTGCGACTAGGGAATTGCTGCCCTCTACTCTACCTTCGTTGAGAAAGGTCCCAGATATGAGAGTACCAGTCGTGAAACTGAAATCGAGGTACACGCCGGATGGGAGATTGATAAATCGTGATCCTTCGAGGATTGAGACGACTGTATAGTTATTAAAATGATCTGAATTGATGATATTCCCGGAATTGGTCACGGCGCCGCCCGGTGTAAACGGAAGGAGGCTGCCATTGTCGAACTGTTTGGAGTTTTGAAATGACGCAAAAGGCTCAATGTTGATCACGCCCAAATTTGTGAATGGCACAAGATTTTCACCCGTGGCAGAAGGCGTGATAGTGATCGTGTTTCCATTCGGATTCGGATTAGGAGCGATCTGAATGGCGTGAAGGTCGTCCGGCGTCATCAACAGCACCGCCAGTATCAGCATGCACAGGATGCGAAGACGAAAAGCAGCACAGGAAGGAATCATGTTCAGTCTCCTTCAGATCGGCTGTCGGCCTTGGGACCGGCGCACAAGCAGGCACCCGCAGGATGCCGTATCTACGTTACCCTCAAATGTGAAATCGCAGAATCTGGGAAGTTTACGTGAGGCCGCACAAGGCAAGGAGTATCACAAACTACAGGCGAACGAGCCCCTCGACGATGGCGTGTTTTGCTAGCGCGACGGTAGAGTGAAGATTCAGTTGTTCCATAATGCGGAACTTATGGAACTCGACGGTCTTGACCGCGATGTTGAGCAACGTGGCGACTTCTTTGGTTCCCAGTCCTTCGGCGATCAACTGCAACACCTCTCGCTGGCGAGGGGTCAGGGAGGACAGGGCCGGACTCTTCTTGTGATGTGTCCCGTGTGCATCGTCCCTCACCACATTCTGAGCAATGAGTGGCGTGAGATACCATTGCCCCATCAACACGGCACGAATGGCTTGAGTCAATTCGGATGGTTGTGAACGTTTGAGAACATAGGCCGAAGCGCCCGCCTTGAAGGCTTCGGCCACATGCCAGGAACTAGCTTGGATAGTCAAAAAAACAACCTTACATTCAGGCACCTTCCTGGCGAGGTAACGAAGCGCGTCTAACCCGTTGAGCAAGGGAAGGAGGACCTCCATAACAATAATGTCAGGGCGCAGCATCTCAGCCGAGCTGAGGAGCATCCGGCCGTCTGCAACTACTCCAAGCACATCACAGTCCCGCTCAAGCAAGGCGCGAGTTCCCGCAGCGACGAGCGTCATATCGTCCGCAATAAGCACTCGCGGTTTGAGTTGTTGCCGATCACCTTCCAACATTGGCTTCTCTTTCAATGTGTCGAACCATACTGACCTCCGATGCTGTCCAGCGGCAGGCGAAATATAGCGCAGATGGGACCGAACAGATGTCGCCGCTCTTTCTACGTAGTCGCATAGACAGGAACCACAAGGAAACGGTGTCCGTGCTTCAGCTGGCAGAGCGGCGTCGCGATTCAGGATTACCAGAGATTCAGCATAAGCTGTACGTGTACGCCTTCGTCTTGCATGCTGTTATGAGGGTTGGAGACGTTCGCCGTCACAAGTCGTCGTCCCCAATATACGCTGAGATTCGAAAGCGAATTGAAGTTGAACCGAAAACCGGCCCCGACACTTGCCAATGTGTGCACGTCCCCAATAGTCCCCTTTGTCGACCAGGAATGTCCCACATCCGCAAAGGGGCAGAATTGCAGGTAGGGAAGACCTGTGCTCGATTTCCAAAGTGGGAGCCGGACCTCGAATTGATAGACGGCACCATTGTCCCGTAACAGCATGTTCTCTCGATACCCTCGTACGCTATAACGCCCACCAACCGACATTTGTTCCAACGGAAAGAGCCGATCATTGGCAAGCTGAACGTTTACGAGGTTCACCAGTTCAATACCTGTAGACGAAAACTGCTTCAACCATTGGAGCTGTCCGAGCCAGGAGACAAATTGGCCGTCTGCTGAGTCCGGACTACTGTTTACGGTGGCACCCAGCACGCCGACTCCCGCCGAGAAGCGAGACCGCACAGCAAAGACCGACTCCCCCGAGCGGTGTGTCCATTCCTGGATAAAACGTAGGGCAGCGACATTTCCAAACCCGTTCTTCATGCCAGCGACAGAGTCAAAGGGAAGGCCAAGCAAGGTGTTTGCATTCTGCTCATACTCCCCGACGATCGTAAGTGCGATTTCATCGTTCAGCGTCCTGTACAGCGGTTGGCGTAGCGAGAGGGTCCAGATTTGGGTTTCGCTCTTGATGTCGAGCGACCTGAAAGGATCCGAGGTGACTTGAAAATTGACGTACCGGTACGCAGCTGAAAATGTCGTGTCGTATCTATTGAGAGGAATCAGGTACAGGGCGTCTACGCTGGGGAACACGCCAACCGTAAACGGGGTGGCTTGAGCGGAGGCCCCGAAACCAAGGCTGAGCACATCACCGTTGCCGGTGAGATTGCGATGGATCACTGTCCCACGGAGCTGATTCTCACCCACGCCTGGATTGATATAATTGTTGTACTCGACAAATGCCTTCACGGGATTCGCTTCGACTACCGTGACATCAAGGATGGCCTCGCCGAGCGTGGCACCAGGTTTGAGCGATCCATGTAATTCTTGCAGCCGGTCGTCCTGCAGCAGCAGCTGCAAACGATCACGAACGGGCGTTGAGTTCAGCGGCGATGCCGCCCCCAGTTCGATTCGCTGCCGAAGATAGGACGGTCGAAACCACTTGGTGCCCTCGATCCGGATCTCACTGAGCCGCCCTTCTATCACTTGCAGGATCACCATGCCGTCGAGAAGATCCTGATCCGGCAGGATGGCGCCTGAATTAGGATAGCCCTTGGTGATGTAGGCCATTGTCACGAGGCTGCGCAGGTCCTCGAGGTCTTCCGAGGTGATGTTGCGATTCTCATAAGGTGCCGTCAGCCGGCTCAATTCCTCCTGCGAGAGCACCGTACTGCCGACGACCTGAATTTTACTGACGAAGATCCGTAAGGCCGGCCCTTTCTCTTTCAGCTCTTCGGGCGAGGGCTGAATGGGTGGCAGGACTTCGGAAGGGGACTGCTTCGGCTCCAACGGTTGTTCCCGTTGCACCGGGGGTGGCAAGCCTGAGCGACCGGATGGATCGATGGGCGGTGGGAGCCCAACTTGTCCAAGGCTCAGGTCCGCCGTCACCCCGATTAATAGTATCGCCAGTACGAAAATCCAGCCATAGGAAGAGGGGCACCGAAACCGGGCATCCTCTCGATTTTTGAACCTGCTTCCGGCGATCATCATGCACATCTAACAAGACCAAGATTCGACAGGCATACGCTCCCTGACTCCGCCGTGACGCGGCCAAACGGAGCTTGTGTCTGTATGCCAGCCGAGTGTTTTTATATGCCGAGACGAGATGAGGAAGTACCACCAGGGCAGCTACCGTCATTGATCGGGTGACCGCCGAACCAGGATGAAAGCAGATGCATAGTAATGAACCCCTGACCAAACAGAGATACCCGCCCTCTCATCGATTCAGGAGGAAGCCTATGGAGCTTCTCCGCTGTCGCAGTCGATGGAACTACGGCCATGGCTGAATGTTTACGCTTCCGCCCGTCCCGCCACCGCCCAGCGAAAGGGCTTCCACAACGCTTGCCTCATCGGGACGGAAGTCATTCGTCTTGATCGTGATGCTCCCCCCGGAGCCGTTGCTGGCGTTACTCACGATGCGACCATTTTCCACGCGAACCGTATCTGCGGTGATCGCGATGGTGCCGCCCACCGAGGCGGGCGACCCGCCCACACCGCTACTGACGATGCTATTCGTCAGCCGCACTTGATCTGGCGCCGTGATCTGAATTGAGCCCCCATGACCTTCGCCCGTCTGGGCCACGAAGGTACTGTTCTCCCCCACCACGCTGCTGCCGGCCTGGATAGTGAGAGTGCCCGCATTGCCGACGCCATTATTGTTCACCGAGAGCCGGCTGCCATTGGTGACACGGACGGCGTCACCCGCGCCGATTTGGATTTGTCCTGGCTGGCCTGCGATGGGTTCTGCGAGAATCTGACTGGCATCGACGACGACTTTGCCGCCTGCATCGAGGACGATCCGGCCCGCGTTCCCGGTGATGCCGGTAGTATCACTCGCCGTCAGGAGCGTGCCATTCCGGATTCGCACCGCGTCTCCAGCGGAGACCCGAATCTGTCCCGCTGGTCCGACGTGGGAGTCCGTAGACACCCGAATGGCATCCAGGATGGCACTGTCGCCGGCATGCAACACGACCTGGCCAGCTGCGCCGGTCCCCGTATTATTGGCACTCACGAGCGTCCCATTGCCGAGCCGTAGCGACCCCTCCGCGGCGAGGCTCACTTGGCCGGCCTGCCCTCGACTGGCGTCGGCCGTTATGCGGCCGCCTTCTACGACTGCATCGGCGCCGGCTCGAATGTCAATGATGCCAGCACTGCCGATCCCTACATGGTCCGCAGTCAGTTCCGTCCCATGGACGAGCTGAACAGAATCACAAGACTGTAGGCTGATGTTGCCGCCACCAGCGCTGCCGCCTGCCCGTGTAGTCACAAGACCTTCATCAATCCGAATCTGTCCAGGCGTTTGGATAAGAATGTTCCCGCCATGAACAACACCGCTAGGTGCACCACCGCTAGACGATTCAGCCCTTAGTATGCTTTGTTCCTGGATCAACACAGTTTTCCCTGAATCGATGACAATATTGCCTGCATTATTGCCATTCGCAGCCAGGGCACTTCGATTAGTGATCGAGACAATCTCGCCTGCGCTGATTGAGATATTGCCGGCAGATGAGAGAGGAACCCCATTCGCGGCAATCTGGCTTTGGTCAATACGCACCGTGTCTGTAGCGTTGATAATGATCGTTCCAACGGGGGTGGAGGAAGTAGGGGCGAATCCTGTGACATTTAATTCGGATCCATTATTCATATTGAACCGATCCGCCTGGATGGCGATCGACCCTGCTCCCGATGCTGCACAGCATACCGTATGCCCCGTCGCGCTGACGTGAGCCGCATCTAGGTTGACGAGGGGAGCATTGAGAGTGACGATACCGCGATTACTCCCGGGGTCGCCCAACGCCGCATCCGATTCGACCCTGCTGTTGGTCAGTTGAATAGTCTTCCCAGCCTCGAGGGTCACATCGCCGTGAGGAGACAACCCTCCTCCATTGCTGACAATCTGACTGTCGTTCGCACGGATGCTGTCCGTCATTTGGACGGTGATGTGCCCATTTAGGAACTCAGCAACTCCAAAATTCCCGACAGTGGCCCTCATGGTAGAGTGATCCATTACCAGTTGCCCCCCGCGGATCACGATTGGCCCAGACTGTCGAATGTTAGTGGACGGCTCTGTCGTTTCAAGCAAGGCGTTGGTCATCTTGATGGTCCCTAGAGAAATCCCGATCGGGAGCGGTTCTCTAAGATCTTCGCCTGCCGGACCCAAATGGGCTGCGCGTACCTCTCCCCGTGATGCCACGCTCACCAGTTCAATCCCCGCTTCGGCTTTGAGGGCGCCTCCGGAAATGGTGATGTCCCCGCCCACGAACGTCAGGGCTCGTGCGGGCTCGTTCGGGGTATGTTTTTGTACTTCCAACGTCGCCCCCTGCACGGCAATCGGACGTGGATGCGGATTCAAAAAGCCAAAGGCGACCACCGGCGCTTGTGAGAGAATCGCGTCTTGCGGCCCTGGTAGCGCGTTTAAGCGGAGCCCATCGGCCAACCGCAAATAGTCAGCCGTCGAGACATAAACCGATCCGCTCACATTCAGACTCGCCGTGGGGCCAAACACCACTCCCGCCGGATTGATGAGGTACAGGTTGGCGCCGGGGAAATTCGCCGTATTGATTTCACCGAAGATGTTCGACACATGCCCGCCCGTCACACGACTAAGGATATTGCTCGTAGCGAATCCCGAGTCATTGAGAAAGCGTGCGACGTTGTTCGTACCCAGGCTGAAGTCGCCGAAGCTATGGAAGAGATTGGTGCCATTGCCCGGCCTGGTGCCGCCGGTTATGTCGTAGTTCTGGCGACCAGCGGGATCGATACTGCCCACTGCCACGCGCGTATTGAGTCCGGAGGACGTCATCGAAGTGGTCTGGCTGTACCCCGCACTCCCAATGAGCGGCAGCAGCCCCAGCAATCCACTCAGCAGCTTCTTCATTGAACACAATCGCCGCCTTTCCATGGCTTATCCCTCCCGACTGACCCTAGAACACTGTGTCGTAACGGCTCCACGTCCCGTTTCCCCCCTTCACTGAACTAAGCTAGCGAGACGCTACGCCTCAAGCATTATGGCCACGGTTCGATACTGACTGTCCCGTTGGTTCCACCCCCGAACGAAACGGCTTCCACGACGCTCAGATCATTCGACTGTAAATGATTCGTCTGGATCGTGACGCTCCCACCCGTGCCGTGGCTTGCATTACTTTTGACCTGACTGTTTTCCAGTCGGACGGTGTCCGAAGCGAGTTGTATTCTTCCACCGACCGACGCAGCCGAACCGCCGACAGAGGTATCGACGAAACTATTGGCGAGGCGCAGACTCTCCGGTGCTGAAATTCGAATGAACCCTCCGTGCCCTTCGCC
Source organism: Nitrospira sp. (assembly GCA_049840695.1). Lineage (GTDB taxonomy): Bacteria > Nitrospirota > Nitrospiria > Nitrospirales > Nitrospiraceae > Nitrospira_A. The sequence goes on along the minus strand of JASGJV010000006.1, from coordinate 77,743 downwards.
GGTCCGCGCCAGGAACGAACTATCCTGCCCCACGAAGGTCCGACCGGTCGCAATAGCCAATTCTCCGCCAGGTCCAACGCCGTTGTTACTCACGGTCAGGAGACTGCCGTTCAGGATCCGCGCGCTCCCATAAGCTGCGATAAGAATCCCTCCCCACTCACCGCCTCTGGCTTCCGCATTCAACACACTGTGGTCAACGAGCACATTGCCCCCGGCATAGAGCCCGATGTTGCCTCCATAGCCGGCGCCAATGTTCGCTGCGGTGAAGCGAGTACTGAGAAGGCGGATGTCGTTTCCAGCCTGAATGTTGATGCTGCCGGCGTGATGCCCCACGCCACCGATTTTGCCGCCCGCCGTGACATCCAAGGAGCTCTCAATTAGAGAGGCTGTGCCCTCGGTATGGATGTCAACCCTGCCGCCGATGCCGGTTTCCAACGTAGAGACAGCCCGGCTGTTCTGTAACTGAACCGAGGTTGATTCATATGCGATCCGGCCCCCGGTACCCGCACCTCCGGCACTGGCCATGGCGATGTTGTCCTGGAGGTGGACCTGCTCTCCCGCTTGCAGCGAGATCGTCCCGCCATTCCCGGTTGCTCCCAATGCCCGCACGTCCATTAATGTCCCGTCGGCACGAAGCTGTTCGCCGGCCTGCACGACGATGTTTCCGCCGTTGCCGTCACCCGAAACAGTCGTCATGCTGCCCGCTTGACTAACATAGGTCCTGCCGGCATCTATGACAATATTGCCGCCGTTGCCGCCAGAATGGCTGTTGGCATTCGGAATGAAATCGGCGCGTAGCCGGGCATTGTCCAATCGCACGTCATGTCCAGCGGCAATCGAAATATTGCCTCCTGTCCCTCCGCCTCCTCGTCCCAGGCTCACGTCTATAGTGCTGCTGTCTATTGTCACAGTATCCGTTGCGTTCAGAACGACTTTCCCCGGACGAAAATCGGCTGTGACATTCACCTGTGAGCCATTCTCAATGCGAAGCCGGTCAGCCTGAACTGTCACGGTACCTTCCTGTCCGGACCCTCCGGGACTACTGCGTATAGCAGATGCACTGACATTGCTCGCATTGATACTGACAGTAGGAGCGGACAGTTCTACTGACCCGGGGCGCCCGAATGGCGAAGCGCCGTTTGATTCGACAGTACTATTCACGAGCCGGATCGTTTGTCCGGAAATCACTGACACAACTGCACCAGCTCCTTCAACAGCTCCACTCGCAATGCTGCTGTTCTCTGCATAGACTTTGTCACTGACACTAACGGTGATACTTCCTCCGTTGCCACGAGAAGACTCACCAACGGATCGAATGGAGGAGTTATCCATGACCAACTGCCCCCCACGTATTATGATTCCGCGTCCGCCTATGCTGGGTTGAGGGTTCGTTTCGATAACCGAATCGGTCAGCGTAATATGACCATTCTCAGCTCGCTGCAAGCTGGTTGCTGAATCCGGCTGGACTTCACCCCGCGAGCTCACACTGACCATCTGTACCTGCCCGCTCGGAGCCTTCAACGTGCTACCTGATACCCTGATGTCTCCCCCTACGAGGGACAATGTTGTTCCAACTGCGTGTAAGGCACCCGGCGGCCCGGCTTGGACCACCCTCGTTTCCAACGTAGCTCCCTGTACAGTAATCGGTTTTGGATGTGGATTCAAAAACCCAAAGGCAACGACCGGCGCTTGAGAGAGAATCGCGTCTTGCGGCCCGGGAGTGGCATTGAAGCGGAGCCCATCGGCCAAGCGCAGATAGTCGGCCGTCGAGACATAGACCGAGCCGCTGACGTTCAGGCTGGCTGTCGCCCCAAAGACCACGCCCGCCGGATTGATGAGATAGAGATTCGCGTTGGGAAAATTCGCCGTATTGATCTCGCCGAAGATGTTTGAGACATGGCCCCCCGTCACCCGACTCAGAATATTGTTCGTCGCCAGCCCCGAATCGTTGAGAAACCGTGCGACATTGTTGGTGCCGACGCTGAAGTCGCCAAAGCTATGGAAGAGATTGGTGCCATTGCCTGGCCTAATCCCCCCAGTAATGTTGTAGTTCTGACGACCAGCCTGGTCGATGCCACCCACGGCGACCTGCGTGTTCAACCCAGAAGAGGTGATTGAAGTAGTCTGCCCCTGGCTGACCGACACACAGAGTAGCGCCACCATACCGGACATGACATTCGCCAGCCACATCGGTCGCACCAAATAAGGTTGTCTGCCCATAGAAGCCTCCTCCAGGCCAAAACCCCCCTGGGAGCATGTAGCGCCTGTCGTCAGATTTATCCTGCTTAAGAAGCAATTTCACTGCCGGACAACATTCTGAAGGCAAACGTTCGCCTTAACCGTTGTTCTGGCGGGTTGAACAGAGATCAGGGGTCATGAGGGGATGGATAGAGTGATGCCTCGCAGGGGCAACTGTCCACAACGCGAGTGCGGATGTTGGGGAAATTGGGGACATGCGGTACTCATTGGAATCGTTCAGCGTTCCGGCCTCCGTATAGCGACTAACCGTCCTGAGACGGGTGCACCAGGTGATATCGTGACTCGTTAGGCATGGTGGAATGGCTTTCGCCTGACCATGTCCGCGCCTTGCTCGGCCCCGAGGCTCACTCGCCTCTGCCAATGCTCATCGGACTACGCGGACGCAAATTTCCTGAGGCATTGCGCGAAAAAAGTATTCGGGCTCCTCCGATCTTCAGGAACCGGACCGGCGTTGCGACTCTTTCAAGGCCGCCGTGATGGCTGCTTTCGCGCGCAGACGCTCCTTTGCCGCCACCGTTCGCGCCAAGGCCTCTGACTGCGTTTTGCCCTGACTATCGGCACCTCGTTGCGACCTCTCCATCGCTCCTGTAATCATCTCTTTCTTCAGCCTGAGCTTCGCCGCCTCAACAGCTCGAACCAACGAAGCAGAAATCTTCGGGGAGCTGTCCACAGCTCCTTTCCGCTGAGATAACTCCATCGCCGCGGTCACGTTATCTTTCTTCTGTCTTCGTTTCGCCGCTAATGCTTTACGGGCCAACGGACTGGTGGACGCATCATTTTTCTGTTTCTTGGCTGACGTCGTCTTACCTTTTCCTGGTCTCGTCATGTCTTTCCCTCCTCTTCGTGATTCTGTTTTTCCCCCGCGGTACCTACACAACATGAGCAGCATCCGACAACAGGAACAACGGAGTGTTGCCCCATTATATCAAGGCAGTCGGCGGAAGATGGACGCCGACAGCCCGGACGTCCGGGGACATGGTGAGTCGCAGGTCAATCAACGGCATTGTGTTCCCTACATCGTCGCGGCATACTGGGCCTAACTCTTGTGCTCTCCTGAGGACACCACGCGATGCGGACACGAGTCTCCTATTGCGGACTGATACTGGTTCTTCTCTTGTCGGCGGCGGCGAGCCCGACTCTGGCTGAATCGGCCGGCACAGGCGCTGCCCTGAAGGGTGACAGCATGCGAGGGCAGGTCCTCTTTAACGGCAAGGGCATATGCCATTACTGCCACGGCGTGGACGGACTGACCGACAAGAAACCTTCACTGAAGCCGGAGACTGAGGCCGCAATCACGAAGCACGCTGCTTCGGCGCCGGATCTACGGAATCGTGCGTCACAGAAGCTGAAAGACAACAAGGCTCGCTTCCGCGCGATCCGTGAAGGGCATCCGGGAAGCGGCATGTTTCCCGATTCGACGTTGAGCGATCAAGAGATCACGGATATCCTCGCCTATCTTGCATCGCTCAGGCAAAGTGCCTCAACGCCGGGCAAGAGTCCGTACTGACCATCGTCACGCCGCATCGCCTTATCTGCGTTACCTGCGGTACAGCCCCATCAACTGGGCTTCGCCCAATACATGTCCCTTCATCGCCTCCACCACCTGCGCCTTTGTCGCTTTCGGTTTGAGCGGCAATTCACGATCCAGCGCGTACATCTTGAAATAGTACCGGTGAGGTTTGCCCGGCGGTGGACAGGGCCCGCCGTAGCCAACCCGGTGGAAGTCGTTCAGGCCCTGATGTGCATCATTCGGCAGGACATCCTGCTGAGGAAGTCCCTCGGCCAGCCCTCGCACATCGATCGGAATGTTGAACAGGACCCAATGAACCCAGGTGCCACCCGGCGCGTTGGGGTCGTCCGCAATGAGAACAAAGCAGCGGGTACCAGTTGGCGGATGGCTCCAGCATAACGGCGGCGAACGGTCTTCGCCCTCACACGTATGCTGTGTCGGAATGAACTCTCCCTCCTTGAACGTTGCTGCGGTGAGTTCAAACGCCGGCATATGCCCTCTCCAATTCACCATGATTTTCAGCAAGAGACCGGACCATGGCGGATTACAACCAGATGCAGGTAAACCCAATATTTGATCTTTATACCACCCTGCGCGGGAATCTTCTCCAAGCACTCGCATCCTGCCGGTTCACGTTTCTTCTCATGAACGATTCGCTGGTGAACGGCTGAACATCTTCCTACCGCCCGGCAATCGTCGGTCCCCTCCCTTTCTCCCGGCCAATCGGAGTAGCATGGGACGGACAGAACATGATTCCACTCATAACGGTATCCGATCGGCATGATCTTCAGTGCACGGCCTCGCCATTCACATAATCTGCTGCTCTGCCTGTCCTTTCTCCTCATCTGCGGCACCAACGTCGCTCGTGGGGAGCCGACCGCCGACGAGCCTCAAATCACGCCCTGGTTCACAGGAACGCTCCTGTCTACGAGGGGAACCAGTCTGGGCAAAGGGCACACAGTGGTGGAGCCCTATGTGTACTACACGCGGTACGGCGGTCTGTACAACGACAACTGGCGGCTCCAATCGGCCACCACCTCCCAGAGCCTCACCCAGCAAACCTACTTCATCTATGGCCTTACCGACTCGCTCGACATTGAAATCGCGCCACAATGGATCGGGAACCATGCTCGAGGCGAGTCCTCTGGTGGCTTCGGCGACCTCCCGCTCCAGCTGGGGGTTCAAGCCTGGCGCAGTCCCGCGCAATCCTGGCTGCCTGATATCCGGCTGTGGGTGCAAGAGATTTTTCCCACCGGCCGCTACTCCCAGCTCAGCCCGGCAACGGCTGACCTGGAACGGACCGGAGGGGGTGCCTATGCGACGACGTTTGGCATCGCTCTCCAAAAGGCGATTCCCTTCGGCGGAGAGCATGTGTTGCGGTACCGGATCAACGCCACGTATGGCATCTATTCGTCAGTCACTGTCCGTGGGTTTAACGCCTACGGCGGAGGCTTTGGCACGACTGGCCTGGTTACCCCTGGAGCGGTCTCTACCGTCACGCTCGCCGGTGAGTACAGCCTCACTCGCGGTCTCGTGCTGGCCCTCGATATCGGATTCCAAACCGTCACCGCCACGCATTTTTCAGGCGATCCCGGCCTCGATGCGCAAGGCCGACCGGCGCTCGTGGGGCGGGGCTCCAGCAATCTGGTCACCATCGCACCGGCACTCGAATACAGTTGGAACCAGCATGTCGGTGTGTTGGCCGGTCCCTGGATGAGCGTAAGCGGGCGGAACACGCCGGAGTTTTTCGGGATCGTGGCGGCGTTGTATTTTTACTTGTGATCCGGAAAATCCGCTGCCTTAAATGGCCGCTGCGAGCCGGCCGATCCACTGTTGTTGGAGCGGTTGAAGGTCACCCGCATCCCCGGCCCGCAGGGCGTCGAGGTAGGCACGACGTCCCTCAGGATCCGTCGGCGCCGTTTCGACCGGCGGCAGCGCAAGTTGGTACAACAGAGCAGCGAGGACCATTCGGCCGATACGGCCGTTGAAGTCCTTAAAGGGATGAATCCACTGGAACCGCCAATCCACCCATGCCAACAATGCGGCAATGTTAGTGAGGTCATCCTCCGGCAGATGGCGCAGCCGCTCGGCCAAATCATCACAGAACGACCGCACCAGCATCGGCACCTGGTAAAAAGCCGGCGGCTCCAGCGTGCCCACTTTCACGTTGGTCGTCCGAAACCGTCCCGCCCAATCGGGAAAGAGATCTCCGGCCAACTCACGGTGGCTCTCACACAACCATTCCGGCGTGATGACAATGTCGTGAGCAGTGGTCCGCAAGATCCGATCGAGAATCCGCGCCAGCGCGACGGCAAGCCGTTCCGATAGCTCCGGATAGGTCAGTGCCCTTGCGTCGTCTCGAATGAGCGGGTGGTACCTAGGTGTCCGGGGTCATCGGCCATGAGCCAGATTGCTCCAGGAGAGTTTTGAGGCGAGAGACTGTCACGGGCTCGCCCTCGAAGGTCATGGATTGAGAGACACGCTCCAATATGACCTCGCGATGGGCGTCGAGGACCGTACTCGGTGTTCTATGGGTGGCGCGCCAGCGGCGAAACTTCGCGTCCAGTACTTCGCGATCTCCAGCCTCTCCGCCATCTGTCAACATGTTGATCATTCTTGCATGGAGCCACGACCCGCACAACCCCCCTTCCAACCGAAACCGGGCCTGAGGGTGAGCGGTCTTTGCCCGCTTATGGCGGTCTCAGGCCGATGGCGCACCAGCCCCACGCCCGCTCAACCGGTGGAGATGCCTGGAGACATCGTGATAACGAGCCGGTGTTACGACATAACAGTAATCGAACAATCGATCCGCCGCCTCTCCTGAAATGCCCGCCTCCCGCGCCTGCAGCATATCCATGAACCGGTTCATCGTCCCGTACACCGCCTCGCTTTCGCCGTTGAGGAGATGCGCGCGGACCTTTGCCAGTTGCGCGACATAAGGCGAAAGGAGTCCTGCTTCACTCCCGTCCTTCGCCTGCTCAGCCAACACCGCCTGCATCATCACATCGAGCCAATCCTGCTCTCCGGCACAGGTGACAGGAACAACACCAACAACGATGAGATTGGTCAGCAATACACACACCGCCATCCACTGTATGTCTCGAATGGTTCGCATGGTCTCCTCCTCGCGTCGAGAAAGGATACAGCAGCAACATCTGCTGAATTCAGCATAGGTTATGCCAGGCCACGTACGACGAGAGGAAACAGCGGTGAGACTAGGCAGGGTAAACAGCCGAGGAAACATGGGGTTTGCAGATGGAAGGGAACGGAATAGGAATGGTCGCAGGGTTGTCTCATGGTTATTGCCCTATTACGCTACAGGACAGACATTCTCTCTGTGGTACGGGGCCTCAGAGGACGAAGGTCAACGACTTGACCAACAGCGAACCGGCGTTATCTATAAAGTGAGCGGAGGCTTCGGTGAGAGAAACAGAGACGGACATTGAGGTCAAGCGCAGGGGTGGTGAGCAGGCCCGTATGTGCGAAGCGGGAAGCCTGAAACCCCTCCAAGACCTTCAGGATTGACGAACGCTCTCTGAAGCAACCTCCGCCCTGCATTTTCCTGTTCTCGCCTCTTCATCTGCAGAAGAAAAGTGTCCTCTAGTTACCCATCCGGCGTGCGGAAGCAGTAGTACCGGTAATATTGGTGTTCGATCCAATCTCCGCCGAGCATCTCTCCCTGTGTCTTCTCTCTCACCCGGTGACTCAAGAAAAGCTGCTGCCCCCAATCCGTGACTCGCGGCAGACCGTTCAACAAAAATCGAGCACGCACTGACCAGAAGAACGTCGTCGAGGGTGGCAGGGGGTGCTGCACGTCATGAAACGGCTCACGCAGCTCTTCACGGGCGTAGATCAGCTTGCCCGGCGCATCATGGGCGGCCGCCCAGACCTTCAATTCGTACGTCACCTCGCCCACTCGGCCTTTGAGTTCAGCCGGAGAAAAGGTCTGCCAGCGCAACGATGGGTGAAGAACCGTCAACGTAGCGCAGCCCGCGGCAAAAGGGGGAGGATGCTCAGGTTTCAATCCCGAAAATACGGCCGCTTCGTCGGCACAACCAGCCAAGGCCAGGAGACTCAGACAGCAGCAGATCGCTCGCCATGACAAGCCAGGCACATTTAAGATCTGTCTGTGTGACATCACATTCGCGCCCTTCACGGAACACGGGACAAGAAAAAGATCGCATCCACGATTTGTTCCGCCAGCATGACGGTGGCTCGATCGATTTCTTCCCGCACCGGTTGCGCCTCATCTTTCGCCCACTCCGGTACGGTCATCCTGGGACCCCAATATTGGAATCGAGCCGCATAGAGTTCCTCTTTCTTTTGCGTGCTCATGAGCCGGGCCTGCGCCGTCACAACCAGCCTCACCGATGGATTGATCATGCCGGGGTAGGCCGAATACACAGAGGGGTGGAGCCCATCGAGTTGGATCGACAAGACAGAGGTTTCCAATTGAACGGGAGCTTCGTTCTCATCGTTTGCGAGAGGAGCTGCCGATCGGTGCTGAATCAGATCTCGCACCTTGTCTCGCACTCGCTCGTGCGTACGCGCGCTCGCCAGTGCATCGCGGACAGATCCCACCACGGTTTGCGCAGACTTTTCCGGCTCCGCAGCGATGGCACCGTAAATCCCTCCCGAGATGGCCCCGACCGTGGCTCCGCCAACGCAGCCCATGACACCCAGAATTATAGTGGGCGGAGCGGGAATCAACGCTGGCCACCCCAGAAGCCCACATCCAATCATGGCGCCACTCCCCGCCCCCCTGCCGAAACCGGCCCAACCTCCGGCTGCGGGAGTGATCACAAACTGAACGTTCGGTTCGGCCAGAGAAGAAAAAACCCATAGGCCTCTCAATTCCGACCTCAGAGACTCCGACGGCGGCGGCGGCAGGGGCCCATGGACATCCTTCTTCGCCACATGCGACTGCGGCGATACACATCCGGTGAGCATGTTCAGGAAGAACGGAATGAAGACCAGGGTTCTCCACCTGTGCGTCATCGAATGATCAATCATGATGCCATGCACCCGCCTGATATCACCTTCATTCAGAATCGCAATCCGAAGAGGATATGGTGCGTCATGAGTGACACCTTGGTCTCGTCTGTGGTGGTCCTACTGATCGCAGTGCCACAGCCTTCAGGCCTGGTGCAAGTGTCCCCCCGAAAGTGCAGTTCGACATCAGTGAATCGATATTCTGTAAAAAACGCGACATACTTATGGACTTGCCAGGCCAGACCGGCCCGCACGTCAAACCCGAAATCCGTTCTCCCATGATGGACTGGATTAATATTTGGCGCTGGCGAGTCCACTGACGATTGTGCGGCAAACATGCTTGGACCGATTCCTAGATACGGCTGGATCCTGCCCGCGGGAAAATCGTCGCTTCTGTATAGGGGGATTCGCAGCATCAGAAGAACCGAGATCGGGACCACGTCGAATTTAGCGCCCTCCGCCTTGCGCTGAAAATAGGAGACATCACCCGCCACCCCCACGAATGAGCCGAGGGGCCATTGAATGTCCCCATGGGGTTTTCCCAGCCACTTCCCAACTCGAATGCCAAAGGCGGGTGAGCTGTCCATGTGATATGTTCGAGCCGCCTTTGCCGGCTGAGGAAAACTTTGATCGAACTGCGCTGTGATGTTCTGTGGAAACGCCACACCGCCATAGAGATCACCGAACCATTCACCTGATGCAGGGGAAGGCATGCACAGCGATCCGCCGCACATCAACGCGATAATGACATATGCAGCGGACCGTTTCGCTTCAATCATCTTATTCCCCTGGCCGGCAGCCTGTGATCTCATTTTGAGAGAACAGGAGTGCACACCATACAGACTATGGCTCTTTGGCTCAGGCTATGACGACCCATTCTGCTGCTTATGAATCCTTTCCAGGGGGGGCAGTCTCGCGCCCGAGAATTCTGAAGGAAACCAATCGATCATTTTTATCAGAATCTGCTTGGGCGGAAAGTTTATCACCACGAACCCATACTCCATGGGGGTCGCAACTATTTCCCACACCAGCTGCCTCATCCCATAACCCCGTTTTCAATTTCCATTCAGCGATTGTCCGGCGAAGTAGACGCACAGGTTTTCTAGATGTGTTTCGGACGTTCAGCCTTCGCTGATGCAAGAGTGGTGCAACGCCCGCGCCAGCCGGCGCCGGGCAACAGTTTGCGACGAAACAGACAGACCTCTTGCTGAAATGATATCCCAGAGACTCACTATCTGTGGCAGATTGTCTCCTGCATCGACTACGTACTGTCGCGTGAGGCGACAAGATCCAAGCGGGCTGGGTCTCACAAGCAACCAGAGTTCCCCAGACGATCCCAGGCCGACAGTTGCACCTCTGAAGTCGAACCACAGAGGACAACCGCAAACCATCGCCTCTTGCATATTGAGTCGTCTGGCTCATCCCGTTTTCAGCGGCGGCCTCGCTCGGCCAACGCTGGCCTGCCTCCTGCACAAACTTCCGAACACAAACGAGATCAACCCAATGATCCGCTAATCACGGAAGGAGAGACACAGTTAGAGGCCGTGGGGAAGAGGAGGACGATGACCGGAGCGAGCCGACCTTTGGCGAGGCGTCGAAACCGGCGAAGGAAGCATTGCCCTTCATCCCTACTCCAAGGGGAAGATGCAGACGATGCCCAAGTGTGCCATCCGTAACCTGGAGGACTTTCCCTTGGTATACGCCCGGGATCGCCGCACCCTGCAAGGCCATTCAGGCCGCCCCTGATTTGATTTATGAATACCACCGATCCAATCTCGGTATCATCAGCCCTCTATGTTGCGCCTCAACACTTCTTCACCTCCGCATAGGATCTCGTACTGAGAACAGCTGACTGTTAAAGCCAGCCGCACCGCCGGACAATGGAGGTCTCGTTCACCTGCAGTCTAGAGGGCAGACGATGCGTTCGGGGCCGCCCTCAAAGCAAGGAGCGGTCCCGAGCGGTGTCAATATGCGGAAGCTGAACGACATGAATCGCAGATGGGCGGGATGCGGCGCACCGCACGCCACGAATTAGTTCAAGCCGGCCTTTTCACTCTTGGCCCTCACTTCGAGTGCCCCTTCCGGTGTGCGCATCTTCCGGCGATGTTCGAGGATGAGCGGGTCAACGTGCTCGCCGCACATCACGCATCGCCATCCCATCAGGTTGACCTCGCGAATCTCCTCCGGCACCATGAATCCACCGCAACGTAGACATCGGTCCTGGACAACAGGGGTCGTGGGGGTCGCCATGTATGGTCTCGCCTTTCTGTTGAACGTGATACTGTCGATACCTGCACCTATGAGGACGAATGCACAAAAAGGATTCATCAGGCAGAAGACAGCACCCTTGATCATCTCGAAACCCTGAACCACACTCGAAACCTACTTGACGTGGAAGGCCGCCTCGTTCAAGTTGCCACATCACAACCATGACGCATCCTCACTCGCCACCGGCCGACACTTGCATCCTGAAAGTCGTCGTCGGCTCCCATGCCCACGGCCTGGCCCGACCCGATAGCGACAAGGATTTTCGTAGCGTGTTCGTGTTGCCCACCGCCGAATTGTTCCGTGTCGGCTTCAAGTACCAAGGCACGAGGATGATGAAGGAGGGAGACGACGAAACGGCCTGGGAGATCGGACACTTTCTCCAACTCGCGCTACAAGGGCATCCGTTGGTGCTGGAAACACTGGTCGCCCCGGTCGTCACGATGGATGATTGGGGAGCGGAGCTGCGCCAATTATTTCCACGTCTCTGGTCGGCGCAGGCGGCCTATGATGCCTTTCTGAATTACTGCGACAATCAACGCAAAAAGATGCTGGAGAAAAAAGACGGCCGACCCGAAAAATACGCCGCAGCCTATGTGCGGGTGCTCTTCAATCTTTGTGAGCTGTTGGAACGAGGAACCTTCAGCATCAGGATTTCGGAAACTCCGGTCGGTGAAGCGGTGCTCAAAATCAAGGCCGGGCACTATCGTCCCGGTGAAGTCATCGATATGGGAGAGCATTGGAAAGAAGAAGCCGCCCGCCGGTTACATGCCTGTTCCCAACAAGCCCATCCCGAAATTGCCGACGCCTTTCTCTTAAAGATCCGCACAGCGTTCCTCAGATAACACGACCACCTCTCCAAAAAAATGGCGGGACGGATGTGCCCTCTCTCGCCAAAAAGAACCCGCTTCCGTGTAGAGATCAGGCCTGTCAACCGAGCGAGATCCATCCGGACACCCCGGCACAACTCTCACGCCGGATGCCCCGCGCCCCCCGTTCATCGGGCTCTCTTGGAGCCGTGCCTCATACTGGCACCGAGATGGAAGCGCGTCCCTTCAGAACTGATCCCGAAACCGGCACAGGCGCAACCCCCGAACCAACTCTTCGCTGCACGGAAGCGGGGATGTCAACCTTATCCTGGCTCCACCTCCTTCCATGTATCTATCTAAGCATGGTCGGCCGGGAATCAATGAGGTAATTGGCACCATTGCCGGTCCCCGCCGCTGTCCCGTATCGCCCCAGTAGCAGGACCAGGTGGCGCACTTTCTTCCCCGCGAACGGAACTTCGCGGCTTCATAGGGCCGGACGTTCCACGGATCTATTCTGGCATCGAGCCTGCAATACCATGAGACAGATTCCGCACAGATCAAGCCGAAATCGATTGAGGTGAAGGTCTCCTAAAAGAAAGGAGCGCCGATGTTCAAGCATCCTCGTTATCTGGATATTCCCTGGGAAATGCATTGGCACCCGGAGGAACACCATCACCACTGGTGGCTGATGGCTCTCGTGATCGTCGCCGCGCTGTTTCTGATCGGCGTCGGAGTTACGAGCGGGTTGTGGTGAGTCGGTCCACGGCGTGGTGCCTCGTTCGGCAGGCGCATAGAGGAATGGACTGTGATGTTTAAGAACCGTGAAGAAGCCGGTGAATTGCTTGCGCAGGAGCTTGTCGCGTTTCGAAACGATCCCAGCGGGATCCTCCTCGCGCTTCCGCGAGGAGGAGTCACGGTGGCCTATCAATTGAGCCTGGCCTTGCACCTCCCGCTCGACGTGCTCATCACCCGGAAGATCGGCGCGCCCGGGAATCCGGAATATGCGCTAGGCGCGATCAGTGAAACAGGCGCGATTTACTGGAATCAGGAAGCCCTATCCGGCCTTGCCCTTGCAGAGCGAGACCTCGCGGCCGCCGTACAGGCGCAGCAGCAGGAAGTGTCCAGGCGTGTGGCGCTATACCGGCAAGGACGGCCCTTCCCCAACCTGAAGGACCGGATCGTTATTTTGGTGGACGATGGATTGGCAACCGGCGCGACCTTCTTTGCTTCCGTCGCAACCGTGCGCCAGGCCCATGCCCGCCGCATCATCGGTGCGATCCCGGTCGGCCCTCGCAGCACGGTTCAGGAAGCCCGCAGCCTGGTCAACCAATTGGTCGTGCTCCGGATTCCCGAGCCTTTTTACGCCGTCGGAAACTTTTACCGGGATTTCGAGCAGGTCGAAGACCGGGAGGTGTTGCAGTACCTGAACCTGGCTGAGGAAGCATTTCTCTCGAAACCGTAGGACAGGAATGGTTGCAACGATTGGCACACCGGCAAAGAAAGGGACTGGACACAACCGACCGACCAGAAGGCCAGAAGGCGGTCACACCGGACCGGCTAGATACCTGTGAGAGAACAGGCTGTGCAGGGCGCCATCAATGGGCGGATGAATCGAAACGAGGAATCAATGAGCAATCAGCGTCGAAGAGGGGGGCAATGGAGCGGCTTTCTGACCGGTGCAATCCTGGTGATGGTAGCCATGCTGCCGATCGCCAAGGCCGAAGTACGACTCCTGCCCGGCGCAGCGGCGGATCTTGATCAGGCGACGGCAAGCGCGGTACTGAAAACCTTTCAGCAGGCGGAAGAGGCGCTTCGGGCCCGCAATGTGGATGGCGTCATGACGCTGTACGCCGAGCAATACGACTACCACGGACTACACAAACAGGACATGCGCAAGGTCTGGGTGGAGTTGCTGGCTGAATTTCAGGATCTCGCCGACGTACATCACTTCTCCCGCATGAGCAAGATCGGCTCTGGCTCCAAGACCATCATTGAGGTCACCTGCACAGGCAGCCTGACAGGCCTGTCCAAAACCGGCGGCCTACGCGTGCCGATCGACAGCTGGTACGAGGAAGTGCACTACATGACCTGGGAGGACGGACAGTGGCGCATCCGGGGCAATGTCGGCGATTCACCGAGGTTCCTGCTCTTCGGCACGTCGCCGCATCCGTTGTTTTAGCCCGCGGTTCGTTGTGAAATCGCCGGGTCACGTCGCGAGACCGGCGCAGGGGGCCGGGAAGACGCGAAACGGACTCGTGCCGGACGTTGAGGAGCGTACGGCGCGATGAATAAAACGCGTCTCGCATATGCGCGCCGCCGAGTCGGTGAGGCGGCCGGAACCGAGGGGCGAGCCCGTCGGCCGAAGGCCAGTCGCAGCAGTGAATCGGCGATTGCGGCAGAAGTGCTCATGGATCATGCGGGCCAGGGAAAGGAGTCCTATGCGCGTCCTGATCGCACTCGATTGGTCGGAGCAAGCGTTTGCAGCCGTTCGAGAAGTCTCGTACCTCTATGACCTGGACGACGTCATCCTGGTGCACGGGATTGATCTGGGCATGTTTCAATATCCGATCGTCGCGGAAGTGAGCAACATGCAAGGCTACGACGAATTCCGCAAGGCTATGGAACAAGCCGGCCAGCAATTGCTGGATCATACCTCCACCTTTCTGCCTTCTCAGGGTTTGTCGGTCACGCGTGTTTGCGAATTCGCCAAACCGGCATCGCTGATTCTGGACAAGGCGCGAGACATGCGGGCGGAACTGATCGTGATCGGAGCGCGCGGAAGAGGCCGCGTCGGGGAATTCGTCCTGGGCAGCGTGTCGCACCGTGTCGCACTGCACGCGGATTGCACGACCTTGATCGTGAAAGAACGGGAGGGACCGCTCAAGCGCGTCACGGTAGCCATCGAAGGCCATGAGGACGCCGAACGCATCAAAGCCTGGCTGCTCGCTCATCCATTCAAAAATCCTGTCGATCTCACGATTGTGAGTGTCGTGCGGCCAATCCCGTCCACCGATCCCTTCAGTTTGTTCCCTCTCCAGGATTGGACCGGTATCGCCGTGCGATCGGCTGAGGACCTGGTGAAGAATCTGGCTGCCTCAATGATGAACAACCGGTATACGGTCGGCACGCAGGTGAGCGTCGGCGATCCAACTGAGATTCTCGCGGAACGGGCCGCTTCGGCAGACCTGTTGATCATCGGGTCTCACGGGCGGAAGGGCCTTGAGCGTTTCCTGCTGGGCAGTATTTCCCATGCCCTCTTGCATCACGTTCCTTGTCCGGTGTTATTGGTACGATAACCTCACGACCGGCCGGCGGTGTGACGTTGAACCATAAAGGAGCCAGCGCATGAAAACCTTCAGCCTTCTCTGTGCCCTCTGCCTTGTGATTCTCGGAAGTTCCTGGGCCGCCGGACAAACCAACCGCGGCAATCCTCGAGACGGGCAAGCGATCTATGAAAAAAACTGTTTGCGATGCCATGGAGAAAAATTAGACGGCAACGGCCCGGAGGGTCAATATCTCATCGTCCGCCCGGCGAATTTCCAATCGGTGAACTCGCGCGCCAAGACCGATTGGGAATTGTTGATCACCATCGCGAACGGCGCGCTCTTCAGTCCCATGCACGGCTACCGAGGGAAACTGACGGACCAGCAAATGCTGGACGTCCTGTCCTATATCCGATCGGTCGCCACGCCGGATTTCGTCAGCTAGCTGAGCTGCGCCTCGATGGCCGCCGCGCGGAGGACATTCTGCACAGGCGGGAGCAACGGAATTGTGAAGCTGCGACTTGCAAGTGTGAAGGCGCACGGTCATGATCGGATCCGGCAGCCTTACGCTCCCGATCGTGTATCGACACGCTGGTAGCCCATGCAACGTATACGCCCCCGCCAGATGCCGCCTTTACGGGATGAGGGCCCCGATGCGGCTCACACCATCCTCAGCGATGGCACCACCGCTCTCCTGCGCCTTGCCCAACCGATCGATGCCGATGAATTGCACCGCTTCTTTTCCCGCCTGACACCGGCCGCGACAAGGCATCGGTTCTTTTCTGAATCCGCCCCGCCCGCCGAGGTCGTGCGCTCGCTCTGCGATTCTTCGCATCCGGAACGCAGCCTGACGGTCATCGTCCTGCGCCGGCATGACGATACGCTGCGCATCATCGCATCCGGTTCCTACCATGCGCGGGCTCCGCATGAGGCGGAAGTGGCGATGGCCGTGGACGATGAACTTCATGGCCATGGTCTCGGCACCATTCTGCTCGAACGCCTAGCACTGTTGGCCATCCGGCAAGGCTTCACCAAACTCTGGGCCATCACCCATGCCGACAACCTGGCGATGCGCGAAGTATTTGCGACTTCCGGCCTCACCATGGAAGAACATCTCGAAGGCGGCGACATGGAGGTCGAGTTGTCGCTGCTCCCGACCGACCAAAGCGTACAGCGATCCGAATGGCGTGAGCGAGTGGCGACCATCGCTTCTCTTCATCCTCTGTTTCATCCGCGCGCGGTCGCGGTGATCGGCGCCTCGCGCGCACCCAGAAGTATCGGTTACCGGTTACTCGAGGCTCTCCATCACAACCGGTTTGAAGGTCCCTGTTATGCCGTCAACCCCCATGCGTCCACCATTGCAGGGGTCCAGGCATTTCCGAGTGTACGCCACCTGCCGGGACCGGTTGATCTCGCGGTGATCGCTGTTCCCAAAGAAAGCGTGTTGTCTGTGGTTGAGGAATGCGCCGCCATCGGAGTCCGCGCGCTGGTCGTTATCACGGCCGGATTTGCAGAAGTCGGAGAGGAAGGGCGTCGGTTGCAGGACGAGCTGCTGGAAAAAGTCCGGTTACACGGGATGCGTATGGTGGGCCCCAACTGCTTCGGCATTCTGAACACGGATCCCGCCGTGCGACTGAATGCCACGTTTACGTCGACCTTTCCGCCCGCCGGGTCCATCGCCATGTCCTCGCAAAGCGGCGCCCTCGGGATCGCTCTGGTTGCCGCCTCCGAACGATTGCACCTGGGGCTTTCCACCTTCGTCAGCGTCGGCAATAAGGCCGATGTCTCGGTCAACGATCTGTTGCAGTACTGGGAACAGGATTCCGCCACACACGTGATCCTGCTGTATGTCGAATCGTTCGGCAATCCCAGGCGATTTGCCCAGATCGCCAGGCGGGTGAGCCGGAACAAGCCGATCGTCGTACTCAAAGCGGGCCGGACTTCATCGGGCAAACGAGCCGCCGGGTCCCACACTGCCGCACTGGCTGCCAATGATGTCGCCGTGGACGCCCTCTTTCAACAGACCGGGATCCTGCGCGCCGAGACGTTGGAAGAAATGTTTGCCCTGGCCACCGGGCTTTCCGAACAACCGTTGCCGAAAGGACGACGCATCGGGATTCTGACCAACGCCGGAGGACCGGCCATTCTCTGCGCAGATGCCTGTGAGGCGGCCGGCCTTGAGGTACCTGAATTGTCACAGGCCACGATTTCCCGGCTTTCGCCTTTTCTTCCCGCCTCCGCCTCGCTGCACAATCCGGTGGACTTGATCGCCTCCGCTACCCCGGAGCAATACGAACAAGCGATCGTCGCGCTGCTGGCCTCCGAGGATATCGATGCCCTCATCATTCTATACATCGCGGTGACGGCTACCAACGTAGACCCCATCGCTGAAGGAATTGCGCGAGGGATTGAGGCGGCACGGGCGCAGCAGTTGGTCAAGAAACCGGTCTCTATCGGATGGATGGTGGAAACAGATCGTGACCGCAGATTTTCTCTGCCGCACGAAACCATTCCCACCTATGGCCTGCCCGAGCTCCCTGCGCGTGTCCTGGGCAAAGTGGCCGGCTACGTCCAGTGGCGCGATCGTCCGCTCGGCATGGTTCCGGACTTCGACGATCTGAACATACCCGCCATCAAAACCGTCTGTGAGAAGGCCCTCGCCACGCGTGGAAGCGGCTGGTTAACGGTCGCCGAAACACGCGCCGTTCTGTCCGGCATGGCGATTCGTCTGCCGCCCGGCGGCCTGGCGACCTCCTCCGAGGAAGCGGCCACCCTCGCCGCCCAGATCGGCTTTCCGGTCGCCGTCAAACTGGCCTCACATACGCTGGTCCATAAGACCGAAGTCGGCGGCGTGCATCTCAACCTTTCCAGCAAGACCAACGTGCGACGCGCGTACGACGAGATCGCCGCACGGCTCGCGCAGGATAAGAGCCTTGACGCCATGGAAGGGGTCATGGTCCAGCCGATGGTGACCGGCGGCGTCGAGGTGATGGCCGGGATGGTGCAGGACCCTTCCTTCGGCTCCTTGATCGGGTTCGGACTCGGCGGGATTCACGTCGAAATTCTGGGGGACGTACGCTTCCGGATCACGCCGTTAACGGAGCTGGACGCGGCCGACCTGATACGGAGTATCAAGGGCTATCGCCTGCTGCAAGGCTATCGCGGCCATCCACCGGGTGACGTCGATGCCATCCAGGAACTCCTCCTGAGACTCTCGCGGTTGGTCGAAGAGGTGCCCGAAATTGTCGAGCTCGATCTCAACCCGATCTTCGCCTTGCCGCCAGGCCAGGGCTATCAGATCGTGGATGCTCGGATCAGAGTGGCCGGAAAGAGCTGAGATTGGCTGGGGAGAAGCTGGTCGCGCTCACCTCCGGGGAAGGGCCCGGTTCAATCACCCTCCACTGTGACAAACCATACACTCGGCGATGCGACCGGGCTGATGTGCCCCGCGCCCCTTTTCATACAAGCGCCGCACGATCGGCTCATCTCTCAGTGTCGGCTTGGTCGCCACCCTCGCGCCGAACTCATGGCAGGCAGTGCAGGAGCTGGCTCCAGTCGCGAGAAAGATGAATTCTCCATGGGGATTGTGACGCGTCTGCTCGGTAATCTGCGCCTGCATCCCACGATGCTCCGTATGGCAACCGGTGCAGGCCTGTTGTTGGACGACGAGGGGGCGGTGCCATCCCGCCACGGTTGATGTGGCACGAGCCTCGAAATCGCCTTCGGTATGGCAACCGGTGCACCGTGCGGGACTGGGTCCCCGAAACGGCTCGTGGCACTGCCTGCATCCGTCTTGATCCACATGATACCGGCTGAGGTCGCCGGGAGCCCAGAAGGCGGCGGGACTTCGCATGGTGCCCCACCCGATCCACGTCACGAGCACCAGCGTCGCAAGCGCCACCACCGGCACGGCGGTTTTTGGCAGCGGATGATACCGCATGGCTCACGACATTCCCGCAAAGAACAACGCCCCCAGCACATGCAGGGCGGTGAAGACCAGGAACATCAACGTCATCGGCGCATGGATCGCCTGCCAGAGACGAAACGCCTCTTCCTGGGAGGCCATCCCGTGCAACTGCGCATCCACTTCACCCTCAGACAAGCCTTGATGCTGAAGCTCATGCCGGTGCTCATTGAGCGCTCGCAGACTGAACGCGTGCACCAATTGGCCGACGATGCCACTGACGACCACGATCACCATGGAACCCATGGCGAGAATCGGAACGATGGCGTGATAATGGGCTCCGGAGTGAATGAAAATCAGCAGCAGTCCCAGCACCCCTGCCACCATATGGACTTGGAACCAACCACGCGGCCATCGTCGTGGTGGGCTGAACCGTTTTCGAAGCGGATAGACAAACACCAGCATGGTCACAACCAGGCCTGCCCAGCCAACGCCGTGTCCGTACTGCGTATGACCGAAGGGCGTGACCTTGTCGAGGCTCAGGAGCGCCTCAAAGGCCAGCGCACTCATCACAGCAGCGACCGACACCGCAACGACCGCCACCAGGCGCGACCGCACCTCTGTCATCTGCGTAATCCGTTCTTCATGGACTCGCCGATTACTTCCGGTACTTCTCAACCCCCTTACTGCCTCCGGCATGGCAGCGTAAACAATCCGCGAATCGACCGGGGCCATGGATGCCTTTCGCTTTGGCCTTCAGATCCTGCACCAATTGGTTGTCCTGTACTTGCGGGCTGATGGCCCCTTCTTTCCCAGCCCGATGGCAATCCAGGCACTGAGTGGCGCCGGTCGCGCGGAAGATCAAATCGCTGTGCGGATTGGGCATCGTCCCGGCGTTATCAGCGACCATGAACACAGGCGGCCACCGTCCCTCCGATGATGCGATGCCACGAGCAGCCAGCGCATGTGGGCCTGGCAGCATTCCTGCGAGGGCAAGGAAGGCCGGTAGACAACAGAGTGCGACAACATACCGGCGGTTCATGCGAGCCCGCTTCCGCAACAGGTTCGATACCGCTCTTCAGGAATCTCCTCCATGGCCTGGTATAACTCGGCCCGCTCCTGATCGGTGATCACTTGATCGATCGACGGGTAGAGAATGCGTTCTTCCTTCATGTTGTGCGATTTCAGAATCTCCAGGAGCCGCTGCTCCTCTCGATCGCTGTCGGGATTTTGAGCCTGCACCTTTTCATGAATGGCCTCCAGGCATTGACCGATCATCTGGTGCTCGGTGCGCATGACCTGTGTCGGGCCGCCTTCCGCCATCCCGGCGTTCTCCTCCCACTTGGGAAACAGCACATCCTCCTCCCAGACAATATGCCGCTGCAGGCCGAACTTAAATTCAACGAACGCCTCTTTGGCCTTGGCCACATCCTTCCGCTTCTGCTGCTGAAAGGTACTGAAGAGCGCATCCATCCGGTCGTGATCCTGTTCAAACGTCACACTGATCTTCGCATCGGACATGCCGTTCTCCTTCGTTATGAATGACGAAGCCTGTATTCCAAGTGACAGGCCACGCAGGCTTTAAGCACATTGTTGAACTCTGGCAGAATCTGCTTCAGATCTTTTGTCGGCATCACATCGGCCAACTTCTCGGCAGCCGCATGATGCGCCATCGCGAGATCGTGATAGGCCGGCGGAACATCAGCCGGTTCCTGCCGGGCCATGGCGTATCGATGCATGAAGAACCCCAGATGCGACTCTGTCAGTCCCTGCGCGAGACGGTAATCTTCGTCGGCTAAGGCGGCAACGATCGCTTGGATCGTTTCCAAATGCTGCAGCATGACGGCGCGATGTTCCTGCCGCGCCTCCGGCCCCAGAGGGATAGGCGTGCGTACGTCAGGCAGGTGCACCGGGGTCACGTCGTCAGAAGGAATCACGGGCTTCCGCTCGGCACACCCGGTGGCGAGCACAACCATCAGGAATAGAAGGCACAGCCCAGCTGTCGAATATATTCGCCTCCGACTCATGCCTGCTCCTGTGCCGCCTTCCGCGATGGCCCCCCCGCTCCCGGATCGGCTCCCGACCAACGCGCATGAAGGTCGCGACCCGCCCCCCCTCTCCCTTCTGCGCCATAGATCGGCCGAGTCTTGAGCCGGATACCCGCTCACAAAGGCGGCGGTTCCGAATATGCGACTAGCCGCTTCGCACCCTGTCCGCCACCCCCGTGAAATCTACGGCAACCATCTCAGGCTCGATCTGTCCTTTCCTTTTCCTTCTTGAAAGCCTCTTTTCCAGCCGCCAGCGCGGCGGCGATCGTGGCCTCGGTTTCCTTCAAATACCGTTTGGCCTCTTCCATCGTGCGTGAAATATCCGTGCGGATCTCTTTGGCTTTTTCCAACATATCCTCTTCCGTCCGTCGCGCATACCCTTTGATCGCTCGACGGGTTTCTTCGCCCGAATTGGGCGCATACAGGATGGCGGCCATAGCTCCGAGCATCGCCCCGCTGACAAACGCGATCGATACGCCCAGTCCCGAACAATGCTGATCGTGGTCCGCCATGATGACTTCTCCTTCCCGGCTGTATGTTTTTTTGGTCCTTGGCCTGCATCAGAGGCAGTCTATCTTCGTGGAAAGCAGAGGACGTGCCAGGCGACAGTGGCGGGAGAAGGGCTAAGTCACAATTTTGACAAGGGTTTTATGAGAGGCACGAGATGCAGCGGCTGCGCAGGAACGCCATTTGGGGAATTACAGCACTGGCCGGGAGCCGACACTGGCGCAAAACGCGCCAGCTGCCACCGGCTTCGAATCTGAAGGCTGAACCATACCGGACTGTCAGATCTTGCTGCGAACCCACCCAACAATATCCTGAAGCCCCAGCGCCCCTGGCTGACGGGCAAGTTCACGACCTCCGCGCAGGAGCACCAATGTCGGGATACTGGAAATGCCGAACCTGGCGGCCAGCGTCTGCTCTTCTTCGGTATTCACCTTAGCCAGCCGAACGTGAGGTTCCAGCATCCGTGCAGCCTGCTCATAGGCCGGGGCCATCATCCGGCAGGGGCCGCACCAGGAGGCCCAGAAATCAATCAGCAAGGGAATCTCCGCTCGCTGCGCGTGAAGATCAAAATCCGCCGCCGTTAAGACGATGGGATGACCGGAAAAGAGGGGCGC
The DNA here is from genome assembly GCA_049840695.1 of Nitrospira sp. Taxonomy (GTDB): domain Bacteria; phylum Nitrospirota; class Nitrospiria; order Nitrospirales; family Nitrospiraceae; genus Nitrospira_A. The sequence continues at coordinate 55,572 of JASGJV010000006.1, read as the reverse complement.
GTGGCACTGCCCGCAGCGAGGCTGCTGCGCCAAACGAGCTGCCGGCACACGATTGATGCTCCGGCAATGGGGGCATACCAAGTGAATCGATTCCGTCACAAAAAATCCTGTGTGCGACAAGACACCGCGCCGTTACCGATCACATCGTTCCCCTTCACAGCGACCGCCCCCGCTTCCCATGCCTCGGTGCCCCATGCCGCCCATCTCTTCTCGCATCCCCCTGTGCCCCATGCCTTCGGGTGGCCCCATTCCGACCCTGCCCATGTTCCTTTGCGAAGGTCCGTTCATATTGGACCAGAGCCCATATGTCTTCGTCCGTCAATTGGCCCGCGAATCCGATCATGCTGGTGCCCGGTGATCCATGCTTGATCACCCAGAAGATTTCTCCTTCTGAGCGATGACGCCAGAATCCGTGATGCTGGAAGTTGCGAGGAGAAGGATTCAATTGGGCTGCGACCGGACCGTTCCCCCCACCTTCCGGGCCATGACAATTGAGGCAGGTGCCCTTGCCGGAATAAAGCGCCTTCCCCCGTTCAATGACCTCCGGTGAATCCGGGAGAGGATTTTTCAATTGCCGCGCCTCCGCCAACTGGTTTTCCGGGACGCGTGGACGCATCAGGTCGTGCCCCATCGCCATTGGATCGGATGCCCTGGCTGATTCCAGACGGCATGACCGGTATGGTGGCCAGCAGACTGACGAGAATGATGAAGTTCCGTTTCACCGCCGTTCCTCACTTCCCAGCCCCCAACGCACTGGTGGCGTCACCTTTCAGACGCGTTTCTGTCCCCTTACATCAGAATGCGACATTCCGATCACGTTCGGCCACTGCCTTGATATAGTCGGGCATGCCTTTGATCGTCGCACCTGCCACAAGATCCGCCGAGCCGATCTGCCGTGCCACCGCGCACGCGCCGCACACCCAGATGGGAATCTGCGCCGTCTGGACAGCAACTAGCAGATCTTTCAACGGGGTAAGGTTCACACCGGTCACATGATCGGCTGTGCCTTTGCGCCCCAGCGTCACGGCCTCGTTCCACAGCCAGAGCACCACATCGTGGCCCTGCTCCTTGGCGGTCTTCGCCGCCATGAACGGCAAGGTCGCCATGGTCGGATCGTCCGTCCCGCGGCTGCCGGAAATCATAAACGTCGCCATTGAATCCTCCGTCTCTCGTCGTGCGCCTCGAACAGCTCACGAGATTCATGTCACCTTGCGATCATTTTGCCAAACTTCTCACGTAGGCGATCAACTGCCACACCTGCTCGTCCGGCAACCCGGCAAAGGACATCATACCGGTGCCGGGCGATCCGTTCTTGATGATCCAGAACAATTGGCCGTCGGGCAGATCCTTCATCATGGAGCCGCAGGTGAAGTTTCGGGGCGGCGGGATCAATGCCGCGCCCATGAACCCTTGTCCATTGCCCTTTTCGCCATGACACATCGCACAGGCCACCGGCTGGGCGGTTTGCAGGAACAGGGTTTTGCCCGCCTGAATCGTCGCATCCGAATGCGGTAACGGGCTGTTTTTGGACAGGAAGTCCTCCGGCGCCTTTGCGGTTTTTCTCGGCTGCGGGCAGACACCGCTCGGGCCGTCATTGCTGATGGCGGCCTGCGCCAGGTCCGGCCCACCTTTGAAGGTGGCTTTCAAGTAGGCCATGACATCCGCGACCCCCTGCTGCCCGATGGTCAGGCCCCAGTAGGGCATGTTCGGCGATTTCCCCATCGCCGCGCCACCATGATTGACCACATTGTACAGATACTCGGTCGGGAGCTTCTCGAAAGGAATGTTGGCATGAATCGCCGGCTTGGGATTGAGCCCCGATGCCGCTGGTCCATCACCCTTTCCGGTCGCGCCGTGACATTGCGAGCAATATTCTTTGTAGATCACTTTGCCGCGGTCGACACTCGCCATCCCGAACTCCGGAGCGGTCCACGGCTCGTAATACTTGAAATCCTTCACGCCCTGCACCAGGAGGAAGCCAATGACCGCCCGTAGCTGCGGTTCCGTCGCGTCGGCCAGAAATTCGCCGCTGTGTGGCACGAAGTCCTGCGGATTCAAGCCGAACCGGAACAACCAGTCCTTGTCGTATCGTTGACCGGCTGCCGCCAGCGACGTGCTTTGCGGCCCACCGATGAGCTGACCGTTTTCCTCGATCAGGTGACAACCGAGACACGCGTGGGCCTTGTAGGCCATCCCGCCGAACGTCGCATCAAACTTACTGACCTTCGAGAGGTCGAAGGCTCCAACGGTCACCCGCGAGTCCTTGTTGTGCTGGGCGAAGTAGTCCGCAATCGCCGCGGCATCGTCTTCGCTGACCACCGGATGTCGCATCGGCCCTTCGCCCAGGTCCCAGCGATACCCCTTGGGATACAGTGGCGCTTCCTTTCCTGTCAGGTATCGAAGCAGCCACGAGCGCTGGTATTTGCTGCCGGCCCAGATCAAATCGGGCGCTTTCAGGTTGAACCGGGAGTCCGCCTTGCCTTCCAGCCGATGGCATCCGGCACAATTGGTCTGGATCAGCTGTTTGACATGGTTCTGGTCACTCCCCAGCAGGAGGCGCGGAAACGACATCACCATCGCCATGATGACCAGTGCGCACCCGACCATCACCATCCGTCGTCCCCCCATGAGGCACCCCTTTCGTTCACTCCGGCCGTACGATTCGACTATCGCGTGGCGAGCCAGGCATGGATATCCGCGATGTCCTGCTGACTCAGCACCGCACCCCACGCCGGCATCGGGCCTCGGCCATGAAGCACCGTTTCCCAAAACGCACCCTCATGCTTGAGAATCATATTGCCCGCCAGTTTCGGCCCCACGCCGCCAGCCGCGTCTGCTCCATGACAGGCCTGACAGTTATGCGCATACAGCGCCGATCCGCTCGCAGGGAGGCCGGTAAGCGGACCATCAGCCGCTGCACTCTGATGAGACGTCGATTGGCTCATCAACAGTTCCTGCTCGATGGTCGGCAGATTGTCTTCCGCGCCCGGGTGGTTCCTGGCAACCAGATAGCGTAGGACCAAGGCCGCTTCCTCTTTGGACAAGTCCGCTCCCCAATGCACCATCTTTTCGACGGTGACGGTCCAGCGATCTTCCGGCAGCCGCTGTTGGGAGATGAGGTCGGTAGTATGGCAGACCGTACAGCGGGCTATGATCAAGGTCGCGGCCCGGCGGGATTGTAGAGGGCTCAAAGACCCTCGATCCTCCTCCTGAGCCGCCGTGAGGGCGACGGAGGCGAGCATCAGACCTAGCAATGTAGCGAGCATGAGAGGGGCGAACCGTTGCGGTACGCTCATGCCGCCACCGTCACGGTCAGGCGGTCCCATCCGCTCCATAAAAACCCGCCTGGATTCCACGGGCTGGTAGCCGGTTGCTGATCGCCACGCGCATCCGTAGCCCTGCACAGAATGGCGGCCGGTCCTGCCTGACGCGGATTCCACACATATTGCCATTGCCGCCAGGCGTAGAACTGTTCGTCCCCAACGAGTCGCGCGACTTCCCACGTGCGCCCGTCGTCGCACGACACCTCCACTTGCGCGACCGCGACACCGCCGGCCCATGCCACGCCCTGGATGGTCACGGGACCTTTCCGCAGCGTGTCACCCTCTCCTGGCGAGGCGATGAGAGATTTCACCGGCATCTGCTCTACCGGCACCATCACGCTCCCTGGCAAGCCCGACCCCGGCTGAATTGAGGTCTCCGGCGTGCGGTAGGCCTGTTGCATGTAATAGCCGGGCGTTTCATCGGCCCGCACTGTGATCTCGGTCAGCCATTTCATGCAGGATTCCGCCATCCACCCCGGCGTGATGACGCGCAGCGGGGCACCGTGGAGGAGCGGCAGCGGACGCCCGTTCATTTCATAGGCAAGGAGCGTATCCGGATGGAGCGCTTTGGCGATGGGGATACTGCGGGTAAACAACGGTACCGTCGGCAGAGCCGGACGATCGGCTCCTTGAAATTGCACTTGAATGCCCTGCGGTTTCACGCCGGCCCGCTCCAGCACGTCGCGCAATCGCACGCCGGTCCACTGCGCATTGCCAACCGCGCCGCGCTCCCACTGCACACCCGGCACTTTAGGGCGATGGTGCGCGCGCCCGTTGCCGCTGCATTGCAGCACCGCCGTCAGCGAAACCGGTTCGAACTGTTGCAGGTCCTTAAGCGTGAAACTGATCGGCTCTTTGACGAGGCCCTTGACGCTCAAGCGCCAGGCCTCAGGCTGGACGGCCTCGGCAGAAGGCGGGCCGAAATGGCTGCGGACGAAGAACCGATCGTTGGGAGTCAGCCAGGAGGTGAATTCGCGCACCGGCGTTTCGGCATCGAACGGCCGCGTGACCCGCACCGTCAAGGAGCCCGTGACCTCCGCAGCCTCAGCTTGGGGGATCGATTCGCGCATCGGCCCTTCGCGGCCCAGCACGATGCCCGCCCCTAGTCCCTTCAGCAATGTCGTGAACCAGGCGCGACGGGAAACATGCACCATCCTAGGTTCCTCCTGGTGGAACGGGATGACCATGCGGATTCAAATCGATCACAATTCCAGCCGGCATGACGATTGATTGATGCACCGTGCAAGCATGGGCCACCTTTAACAGCCGCTCCTTCTGCTCAGGCGTCACACGGTGCGGAAGACGAATCGCCAACTGAATCTGCCCCACACGATGGGGTCCTTCGGCAATCGTCCACTCGGCATCGACCTTTAACCCTTCCCGGGAGATGTCGTGCCGCGCGCAGAACTGCCCGACAAAATATCCCACGCAGCTCGCCACCGATCCAACGAATAACTCGACCGGCGTCATCCCTGCATCGGCCCCGCCTCCGTCCGCCGGTTGATCGGTGACGACCCGATGGCGATCGCTGAGGATGTCGTAGCGGGTTCCCCCTTGATAGGCCACGCTGAGCTTCATATCAGGTCTCCCCGACCGGGCTTAGTAAGGCGCATCGGCGGGCTTTTCGCCCTTCGGCCAATCGCTTCCCCTCCCGGCAACATCCGGTCGCGGTTGCGAATTGATGTAGGCTGCCACGTCGTAGGCGTCCTGATCCGACAGCGCCCACCCTCGAGTGCGTGGCATATTCGACTTGATGAACGAGGCGGCTACTGACACACGGGCCATGTCTGAGCCGATGGTGTAGGACTGCGCGCCCCAGACCGGAGGGGCGGCCATGGTGCCCTGGCCATCCGCGCCGTGACAGAATGCACAACGCGCGGTAAACACTTTCGCGCCGTTGACGGGATCGGAGGGCTTGGTCGATGACAAAGACGGAAGCCCGCGCCAGGCCATGCGGCTGCCCGCCGGCACATCTTTCGACAGCCATTCGATGTAGGCGACGATCGCCTGGAGCTTGTGGCTGTCTTGCGGAATCGCCTTCCCGCTCAAATTCCGCTCGAAACATTCGTTGATACGGTCGGCCAGCGTCAGGACTTTCCCGGCCCGGGCGCGATATTCCGGATAGGCCTGCGAGAGGCCGACATAGGAGACCGAATTGGGGTCGAGTCCCGCATCCAAATGGCAATTGGCACAGGTCAGCCGGTTGCCGACATAGGGGGCGGCGAATTGCTGCGTATGGACGACGAGCTCATATCCCAGGCGAATCTGTTCGCCGCGCTGCCCGCCGGGAATGGAATCGGGGGCGGGATGGCTGAAGAGCGCGTCCAACCGGGAAGATTCAGGCTGACCCGCCGCCGATGGAGCGCCGCCTCTTGTGTCCTTCGACTCGACACAGCCAGCCGTCAACCATACGATCACCATGACGCTTAACAAGAGATTTCGCATAGATAGCGAGCCTCGCAAACTACATACCAGGTCGGCAGGAGCCCGACTAATAGAATTGGCTTTTGGCGGGCCTGTGTGGGAATGCAATCCTATAACCTTGGCGATAAAAGCCACAGTTCTTCTCTCCTGCCTGCGGCATCGTGCTACAGCGCTCGTGAGCATGACACTCCCGCCGTGCTGGTCAGGGGCAGACGTGAATAACAGGACGCGGGAAACATTCCATCGCGTCATCCTGCTTCCTTCACGGCTTGAGCGAACGAACGTAGGCAATTACGTCATTGCACCGTTCCTCATCGAAGGCCCACGGCATACCGGTCATGGCGGTGCCGGGACGCTTGTCTTGAATCACCTTGCGCAACTGCGCATCCGTTTTCACATACCCGTCCCCGCGTTCAGCTTTCGAGTAAGACCTTCATCAGGTTGCCCGTTTTAAACTCAGCATATAACTGGTCAGATCATTCAACTGCTGATCGGTGAGAGGGAACTTCGGCATAAACGACCCCGGCGACACGGACTGCGGGTCTCGAAAATGCTTCAGGTGCCAGTCTCGATCAGGTCTCACGTCTCCAACCATGGAGAGGTCTGGCGCCACATCTCCTCCTTCTCCATGGATCCGATGGCACCCGACACAACCGAGCTGCGCATAGACGGCACGCCCTCGCGCCACAGCCGGATCTACCCTCGGTACCGCATAGAGATTCCTGATCGAGATGCCCAGCAGCCCGAACACGACGAGAAGAAACAGCAGGCCGCTCCCCAGCGCCACAGGCCGCCGGATAGGATTTCGCACCGGATTGCGATCGATGAACGGCCAGAACAACATGATCAGAATGACACAGAGAGGCAGTACCCATGTCGCCAAGGGTTCCAGCGGCCCATGCACGTACTTGAGCAATTCGTAATAGAAGAGGAAGTACCATTCAGGCACCGGCACAAAACTCGTATCCGACGGGTTTGCCTTGTCGGTGAGCGGCAAGGGAATACTGAATGCCAACGCCGCGACGACAAGGAACACGCAGGCGATGACGACAGCGTCCATGTACACCTGCCGCGGAGCAAAGGTTTCAGCGCTTAATGAAGCTCGATCGTCGGTCCAGGGCCCTGCCGGTCCCACTCGCCGCAGGACGAAGAGGTGCACGGCAATTCCAGTGATGAGAATCGCGGGCAGAAACAGCACATGAATGGCAAAAAATCGTGAAAGGGTCAACGCTCCCAGAATGTCACCGCCGCGCAGGACGCGAGAGGCCACATCGCCTATCAGCGGGACGGTGCCCACCATATTGATCCCGATCTGGGTCGCCCAGTAGGCCGTTTGATCCCAGGGCAGGAGGTAGCCGGTGAAGGCGAAGGTCATCACAATCAGAAACAGGCACACCCCCACCATCCACATGACTTCACGCGGCGCTTTATATGCGCCGTAGAGAAAGGTCTGGAGCATGTGGAGGCCGATCGCCACGACCATTGCCGATGCCCCCCAATGGTGAAGCCCCCGCACCAACCATCCCAGCGTGATGTCGGTTTCGATAAATCGAACACTGTCGTATGCATGGTCCGGGGTGGGCGCATAATACAGCGCGAGGAACATGCCTGTGGCGGCCTGGAGAACGAACAGGAACAGCGTCACTGAACCGAAGACATAGATCCAGCTCGCCCCGCCTGGAATCGGCTCATCCAGCAAGGTGCGCTGAACCGGCTTCAGATTCAGGCGAGCATCGAGCCAATCGTACAGGCGGGAAGCCATTCAACTCCCAGTTGTGAGTCGTGATGTGGGCCGGCCGATGAGCCTCCCACTTACCACGCAGCGTTCATACCTCGACACTAGTCGGAAGACCAGACTTGAAGTCCTTATACATGACGAGAAGTCGCCCTGCTTCGACTTTCGAAGGAAGGGTATCGAGCGGGCGCGGAGCTGGTCCTCCCAAGACCTGTCCGTTCACGTCAAATGAACTTCCGTGACAGGGGCAGAGGAATTTGTTCTCCGTTTCGTCCCAACGATAGCCGCAACCCAGGTGCGTGCAGATCGGCGAGAACACCTTGATGTCGCCTTGCGCCTGCTTGACCGCCCACACGGCCTTGTGTGAGGTGGTCTCCAACCAGCCGTCGCGGACCGTGGTCACATGGTCTAATTGCCTGGGGCGACCGGAAGGCAAGTCATCGACAGCGCCGACATCGACCCACGAGCGGCGCCAACGCTGGAAGGCCGGCGAGATCAGCGTGCTGAGCAACGGAATCGACAACCCGACACCAACGAGGCCGGCCGCGGCCAGCGTGATCCAATGAAAAAACGTTCGCCGGGACCCCACCGGCGTGGAGAACCCGCCTGCCGGCTGCTGATCAGGCTGTTCCGCATGGGCCATAGATTTCTCTTATCCGCTCGTCCTGCGCCCTGATCAGGCTTTCTTTCCACTCCCGACCGAACAGGTGTTGATGCCGAACAGGCTCCAGAGCGGACAGAACCCCAAGGCTCCCGTCACCAGGGCAATCGTTCCCATCGCGAACGCGATTCCCATCCCCACCGGAGGGAGTGCCGCAAACACCCCGATACCGATCAACAGAATGCCCAGCACCATTCGAACCGGTCGCTCAACTCCACCCACATTACAGGCCATGATAGCCTCCTTTGCGTTACGCATCTACTGCCGGGACCGCTCTCAAGCTGGTATTCAAGTAGAGCTTCGCCGCACAAAAAAGGATTCATTGCCCGGCCTATGGTGTCCCAAATCGGTACATGTCATGGCAGGTGGTGCATCGAGCTGTCATGCTCGACAAACGATTGAGAATTTTGACCGGGGATTCACCTTGCGCAATGCCGTCGGCGAGATGGTCCATATCTTTGTAAATCGACATACCCATTTGCTTAAATGCCAGGGGGAGTTTCAGCATAATGGCCGGGTTGACGTCCGCCGCCATCGCCATGCCGGCCGCGCGGGCGGAACCTTCAGCCGCCTTCAGCGGTTGATCCCCGTCCCCCAGCACGGTGACCACCCCATGTATCGCCTTGAGCAAGCCGCGCATCTCCGCCAGCACCAGATCCCGCTCCGATGGTGCCAGGATAATTTCTGTGCGACCGTCATTCCCCGGCCTCGTATGCCCTTGCACAAGAAACGTCAACATGATGCCGATCGTGATCACCCACAGGGCCGCAATTCCCCAGCCAAAGATGCGCCAATTCATCGGATCAGAAGTTCCATTTCTAGGGATGTCCCGGGCCAGCTTCACTGCCCAGTTGCCGCAGATAGGCCGTCACATCGCGCATTTCTTCTTCTGACAGGACAAACTTCCAGGCCCCCATCGCCGTGTCCTTTCGCCCATCATGAATCGATTTCAACAAGGTCGCATCCAGCTTGGCCTGCGCGGCTGGAGCGGTGAGGTCGGCGACCGGCGGAGTGAAGGTCATTGCACCGTTCCCCTTTCCTTCCACACCATGGCAGCGGATGCAAAGATTGGCGTAGAGCGTCTTTCCTTTGCCGGCGTTTCCGCTGCCCGCATACACGCCGGCCACGATCGCCGAGAAGAGGATCAGCTGCGAGACAGCCATCACTCCCGCACGTAGGTGCATCCTCTGCCCCTTTGTAAGCGTCCGCTATCGGAAAGATCCGAGCGCCATACAGCAGGGAGAGATGCGATCCCCGTGCCAATCAAACCGGCACGAGGATCTCCGGTCAATGCTGTGGAAAGAGATCATTCACAGAGGAGGGTCCGGGAAGCAGCAGGAGGACTGGAGACAATCACCCCATCCCACATATGATCCTGGCGCAAGATGCCACAGCCGGAACGTCAGACGATCGTGGGTTCCAAGATGATGCGGGTTTTCATGGAGTTGGAGATCAGGCAATTGGCTTCGGCCTTTTCTATCAACTCCTTGGCCTTCGGGGCATCCCCTCCTGACGAAAGCGTGATGTGCGGGCGCAAGATGATCACCGTGACCTGAAACGTTCCCTCTACGAGCTCCAGACGACCTTCCGCTTCGCAGTGGTACGCGGTGAAAGCCAGGCCTCCCCGCTCCGCAACGGCCAGAAATGTGGTCATGAGGCAGATGTTCGCCGCCGCCACGTACAAATCCTCCGGCGACCAGATTCCTGCATGCCCCTTGAATTCAGGAGGTGTCGCCACCTGAATCTCCGGCTTGCCTTCACTGGAGATCGTTCCCTTCTTTTGTTCCGTCCACTGAACCGCTGTCCGATACGTATACACCTTGCTGCGTACGTCCATGGATCCCTCCGAACTGCGCTGTGCGTATGATGAGACTGGGCACGGCGGAATGCCTCGCCTCGTGCACGAAGGTCGTCCACTTCTCTTGAGTGCCCGTCGATGGGTGAGCAACGCTGAGGCCTGCATCACTAGCGACCTACAAGTGGTAATCGCCGGCGGCCTCCGGTTGGTACAGGACATCCATGATGCGCACGGTTCGCCTGCCAGCCGGCACAGGCCAATCTACGGTCGCACCGACCCGGGCGCCCAACAGCGCCGTTCCGATAGGCGCAAGGATGGAAATTTTCCTCTCAGAGATGCTGGCATCCGAAGGAAACACCACCGTGTAGATGTTCTCCAGGCCGGTATCCACATCCTCGAACCGGACCTGTGAATTCATCGTCACCACATCATGGGGAATCGCGGACGGCTCCACGACATCCGCGCGATCAAGCTCATGCTCCAAGCTATCCAGATGGTCCCGATCCCGCCCGACGCTCGTGCGGGCTTTCAGCACATCTCTCAGGCGAGACAGATCGGAGGCCGTCATAGAAATATTTCGAGAATTCATGGTTCCTCTCCTTTGATGACGTGTCGGTCCAGCACCTTCGGGACTACCCGGCGATGGCCTGGATCGAATTTCCCTGTTTTCACGGTCAACACCGGACAGGTCGCCCGGCGCAACACCGCTCCCGCGACACTCCCACATCGCTCCGGTGAGATTCCTCGCCGCCCGTGCGTCCCCATCACAATGAGGTCGATATGTTGCCGCAACGCGCAAGCCAGAATGGAATCAGACGGTAGGCCCCCGCTGATTTCCATCTCAGCCGGGAGTCCGAAGGCAGCGACGATGTCCCGGAGTTCCATCAACTGCCGATTCCAGTAGTCCCGCTTCGAGGACTCTTCGTTGATCATCCCGAGCCCGCAGTCCAGGTCATACGAGGCGGGCTCCAGCACATGCATCAGCGTCACTGTCGCGCCGACCCTATGGGCCAGGTGAACGGCATATTCCACTGCATCCAGCGATGACGTCGAAAAATCCAAGGGTGCCAGAATATGCCGAATCAGCGCAGACCGATCAGTAGGCGGGACCTCGACAGCATCCTTCCTGGATCCAGGCACTGCCAGAACCGGACAGGGTCCCTCATGGATCAATCGCTCCGCCGTCTTTCCGATCAGCCCATAGAGCACGTTGGTGCGACCCTGCGCGCCGAGCACAACCAGATCGATATCCTGTTCCCTGGCGGCCTGGTGAATATGCTCGCTGGGATTTCCCATAAGCAGCCTGACTCTGGCCGGAGTGCCTCGGCGCGCTACAGCGTCCCGCACCTCTTCCAATTGTCGCGCGGCAGCGTCCCGCGAGCGCCCCACCATGCCTAGAAATTCCGGATCCGCATGCATTTCATGGGGCGCCTCGATCACGTGCAAGACGTCCAGCTTCGCATCGCAGGCGCCGGCCAGATGAACCGCATACTCTTGAGCACGGCTGGCATCGTCTGAAAAATCAGTGGCGAATAGGATGCGCTTCACGAATGGTGGTGTCGTCATGGCTGCTCCTTCACATTCGTTGGACGATTGTTCCGGACGGCCGCCGGCCGGGGACTGAACGGAGCGCGGGACTCACGCCCATACGAGAGATGCGCGTGAGTAACTCCAAATTCGTCCACGCAAGACAAGTGCCATGGGTTTTCCAGTGAAGTGTGCGCGGAAGTGCGCCATCGAGGCAGCATTTCTCCCGGACCACCCGGCCGCGATCCTGCCCATTGTTGCCATATGCGGCACCACTTCATCGACTGGTGAGGCGATACACCCCGCTATGCCGAGGCAGAGCACATTCGATCGACCATGCATTCGCCTGCTCACAATCATGTCACCTTTCTACCGGTCGCTCGTCGCATGGTGCGCCATGGCGATATCGGGCGCCTGCGCGAATTGACGTTCAGCCACTGCAGCTCTCAGATGCGGCATAATCGATGCCCTATCCTGGCCCATGCGCGTGAGCGTCTTCACAATACGTTCGGGGTGACTCCAATCGCTCCACCAGACGCCCTGCAGTTCCATGACCGCTGACAGGCCCGGGACAGGAGCCAGGAGATCGCGCGAGAGACTGCGGACCGGCATACGCTCGTAAATGTCGCGAAGGACCTGTGGTTCCTTCGAAGTATTGATCGCCTCGCCCAGTCGTTCAAACAACGTCATCATCTCCGGCAGGACTCTCTGGCCCAGAGTCCACAACGTCTCAACATGGACTGCCATGATTCCTGTATGCCATAGCGCTCCCGAGGCATAGGCCAGCCGTGCCCACTGGGGCTCTGGCCTCTGCAAGAAGGTGTTGACCGTTCGGATCGAGCGAAGGCCGAGCCTGACTAGTTCATGACCGGGCTTGACCCAGTTATACTCGCTCTCCGGCCCATCCGGGCGCGCCGCGAGCCCCACCACCTTGGCCGGCAATTTTTCGGCTGCCCGGACCGCATACAGGATCTCCCCGGGCAGCCGTTCCTCTGGATAGATGAATTGATTGGCCGGCGCAATCACCACCATTCCCGCCGGATCCCACGCACGAATATACGTCAAGGGCAGAAACAATCCCGCGGCCGTGCCGGCATTGCGGGGCTGCACCAAGACCATGCCAGGATTCCGCTTGCCGATCTGCGACCAGGCCTCCTGATGACCTCGCCCGACCACCACGAGCGTGCGAGCAGGACTCGTGACGCAGAGCATGCGATCGAGCGTATGCTGAAACAGGGACCTGGTTCCAAAATATCGACAGTAGTGGTTCGGCATCGTCCGGCCTAGCCAACGCCTCACGACCGGTTGCATCCGAACCCCGTCTCCTCCCGCGAGGATGATCGCCCACCGCCGCCCGGGATGCTCCCCTTCTCCTCCCATGGTGACCTCCTCCCGTTGGCTTACTCGGATAAGTCGAGCAGGGACAGGCCCCAGAAGACCATGATTCCCATCGCGGCCATCACCAAGACCATGAGCAACATCACCGGCGCCAAAGAGGTGACCTGTTTCATCGCATCGCCCTTTCGTTCTGTGATACCGCGCGGCATCACACCCATTCCATTCCCTCACAACACTCTACCCGCGCGAGATGAAGTGTCGATGAACGGGACATGAAGAATTCTTCATGCTGAAAGGCATCCGGATGGCAGGAGGGACAACACAAATAGGAGGCACGAGTAGTCAGAACGATGAGGCCGAGTCGCTACGCCTGGATGGCGGGGAACGTCAACATAAAGACCGACCCTTTCCCCACTTCGCTCTCCACAGTAATGACACCATGGTGCGCATCCATAATCTCTTTCACAATTGGGAGGCCGAGACCATGCCCGCCCGAGTCTCTGGCGCGCGCCGGGTCGGTCCGGTAAAACGGTTCGAATAGATGGGGCAAATGCTCTCGGGCAATCCCTTGCCCCGTATCTCGAACAGCCACACGCACCTGATTCTGTGCGCTGCTCAGGCGTACCGTCACGGTTCCTCCCGGATCCGTATACCGCAGAGCGTTATCCAGCAAATTGATGAAGACTTGCTTGAGCCTCTCGGCATCTCCCAGCACCGGTTGTACCGGCTCCTCCTCCCACACCAAGGTGAGACGCCGATCCTCGGCCACCGGAGTGAGGTCATCGATCAATTCTTTGAGCAGCGGCTGGAGCGGCAGCACCGACAGTTCGACCGGCGGCCGCTCACCGGCAAACCGCGCAAGCGTCAGGAGAGAACGGGTCAATACGATGAGACGCTGCACTTGCTCAAGGTTCGAGACCAGGACGTCGCGATAGTCTTCGGCGGAGCGGCCGCGCTGCAACGCGACTTCCAGATTGCCCTGCATGACAGTCAGCGGGGTTTTCATTTCATGCGCGGCATAGTCGGTAAATCGCCGCTGGCTTTCGGACGCCCGCTGCAACCGGTCCAGCATCGCATTAAACGCCTGGGCCAGCCGTTCGAATTCTTGAAACGGCGCATTGAGATTCGCTCGTGAGCGCAGGGCTGATTCGGAAATGCCTTCGGCCGTGCGGCTCAAGGCTTCCACCGGGTGGAGTACCTTCCGGGCCAACCACCCGCTACCAAACCAGGATGTGGCCAGGACGGCAACGGATCCGAGCATGAGCAGACCCATGAGACTGCGATGGGTTCTGCGGAAGAAGGCCAAGGACTCTTCGGCCTGCAACAGGTATCGCACCTCATCCTGCTGCCGGATCGGCACAAACACCTGCCGCACCGACGCTCCCGACTCCATCTCGACCGTCGCATACACCACTTCGCCCCGTGTGCCTCGCGCCAGCACCGTCTCATCCGCCGAGGGCCTGGGCACCACGCCGCTTCCCTGCCAGACGACCGTGCCATCGAGCGCCAGGATATGCACGGAATGCGACACTTCCCGGAGTTCCTTCATGCGGTCATCGGCGACCTGTGCGCCCCGCGGCACGACGATTTCATGGTCTGATCGCTTCAGCAGTTCCGGTCGTTGCTCGATCAGCTCGGCCAGGGTATCTGCGAAGCCGAATAACCGGCCGTCCACGTATTGCTGCAGCAAACCATGAAATCCTGTATAGACGACCACGTTGAACCCGCCCAGCAAGGCTGCGATCATGGCGACGGTATACAGCCGGAACTGGGCGCGAAAGCTGCTCACTCACCGGCCTCCAGCTTATATCCCACCCCGCGCACCGTGGCGATCAAGGGAAAGTCGAAATCCCGGTCGATCTTCACGCGCAAGGAACGGATGTAGACATCCACTACATTCGTCATCGGATCATAGTTCAACCCCCACACGCGCTCCAGAATCGCCGTGCGGGTGAGCACGATATCGCGGTTCCGCAGAAGAAATTCCAACAGGGAGAATTCTTTGCTCGTGAGCGTAATTTCCTTTCCAGCCCGCCAGACCCGCCGGGAGGCTGGATCCATTTCGAGATCCTTCGCCTTCAGACGGCTGCCGATGTGCGGCCCCCCTCGCCGGAGGAGGGCTCTGATGCGCGCGACGAGTTCTGTAAATGCAAAAGGTTTGGTCAAATAATCATCCGCTCCCGCGTCCAGGCCCGCCACCTTGTCCTCGACCGAGTCGCGCGCGGTCAGCAGGAGAATGGGAACACGGTTCCCGCTCTCGCGAAGGCGCCGGCACAGCGTCAACCCGTCCACCTTGGGCAGCATCACATCCACGATCAACAGGTCGTAACTTTCATCCAAGGCGAGCATGAGGCCTGTTTCGCCGTCGGCGGCCATCTCCACCGTATGCCGCTCCTCCTCCAATCCTTTTCGAAGAAATTGTGCCAGATCGGCATCGTCTTCGATGACCAGAATTCGCATACATGCCTCGTTTCATTGGCAACCATACAGGCTGAATAGGGCCCATTGTCTCGTAGAATAGCGCCATCATAGCAGGGACAGAGCAGCGTTTCCCTCCATGAAGACTTCTTCATGCGGTCTTCATCCCTGCCTCATGCAGGAATGCGGGAAACAGAACGCGGGCGAGGATGACGGCCGCCGGCACAGAAGGAAGAGCGCGCACGGCGACGCATAAGAACCGTGGTTACCAGAGCATCATGCTCGATCTCGCGATCTGCGTCATGCCCCACAACAGAAACAGGCCATAGACCGTGCCGAAAAACCAGGGAAAGCTGACCGCCCGATGCGCCCACCACTGGCGATGTTGCCGGAAGGCCCAGGAGGGCGCGAACGAGCGCGGCTCATTGGCCTCATCCACAATCGTTTCACGATGCTCGCGCAAGCGATAGAGCGTACTGACCGGCTTCCGGTCCTGCCAGTCCGGCGTGGATTCGATTCCTCGCAGTTGCCATTCCCACAAGGCGTTCTGTCCGGAAAACCGGCCCAGCACAATCGCCATCTGCGCACTCATGAGAATCCCGATCGTGCTCAGCAACACAATGACCAGCGTAAACGGCAGAGCCAGGGATTCGCGCGAGACGAGCAGGCCGATAACCGCGACGAAGATGGAATTGGCGGTCAGATAATCCGACAACATGGTGTGGTAATCGCGTACGCCGGAGGTCCAGAGCGTCAACAAATGATTATAGTCGGACTGCATGGTGTCGTGATCCTGAGCCATAGGGCTTGTTCCGTGGCTGCCGTTCAACCATTCAAGACACGTAAGCCCGGACGTTACGGTTCACGTGGTTTTCACGAGGCGTTCAACACCTGTTTAATCAGCCGCAATTCATCGCGCACCAGCCGTGGCATCAGAAAATGCCGGCGCACATGTTCACGCCCCGCCCGGCCGAACTCCGCCCGCTCGCCCGGGTGGCGCAACAGATGACACACACGTTCCGCGCAGGCATCAACGCTGTCGACAAGATTCCGCTGAAAGGGCTCAGGAAATTGCATGGGGATGCCGCCGGTGTTTCCGGCGACGACCGACTTTTCTTTCCACAGCGCTTCGGACACGACCAGGCCGAATCCTTCGCGCAATGATTTCTGAATCACGACATCGCAACCACGCTGGAACGCATTGACTTCCATGCTCCCCACACCGGCCAGGTTCGTAAAGACAAAGAGGTCGGCGTCGTTCGCCGCCTCTTCTTCCACCCGGTCAAGAATTTCCCAGCCTTCGGGATCGTCGCCCGCCATGGCGCCGATGAGCACTAACTGAACCTCCGGAATGTCTTCTTTGACCAGTCGATACGCGCGGACCACTCCAAGGGGATCCTTCCAGGGATCGAACCGCGACACCTGCAACAGCAACGGCCTGGCAGGGTCCACGCCGGCATCAGCGATGACACGGCGGCACAAATCGATCGGCAGGTCCATGTTCTTCGTGGCCAGGGGATCGATTGCCGGAGCGATGAACGCCACTCGTCTCGCCGCCAACTGCGGCAGCACAAACTGGCCCATGGTAAACACCACCGCCTCGTACTCTTCCAACAAGGGCCGCAGAAACCGGCTGACATCCTTGTCCGGCGCCGAGCTGTCGATGTGGCAGCGCCAGATCCATTTGGCGTCCCGCGCTCCCGCAAAGTGGCGAATGGCGGCAGGCTGCGGATCATGCACGATGTAGAGATCGTAGTCATTGCCCAACGCTTGCGCGCTCCGTTCATTGACCTTCAGATAGGCATCCTGCTCGGTTGCTCCCAGACCATAATGTCCTCCCTGGAGCGCGTTATGGAACGCTTTGGTGATGGCAAAAAAATCGGGCTCGCCATGAATGAGGCGCCAGTCGGCCTTCACGCCAAGCGCCTGCAGCATGGGGATATACCGCGCCAGCAGTTCCGCCACGCCGCCGCCCGCCGCCGTCGAATTCACATGGCAAATCCTGACTCCCTGTAAACTTTTGGCCAGCGCGGTCAATTCTTCATACTCTTCATCGCTCATGAGACTGCGGTAGCCGCCGAGATTCGCTTCAATCGCTCCGCACCGGCGGCCGATTCCCACTTTCGGCAATTGCGTCTTTATTTCCATGCCGTACACATCTCCTTCATTGCCTCTTCACCCAAACGTCAGCCGTACCCATTCACCGAGATAATGTGTCATGGCCACGACACAGAGCCCGATGATCACATGCTCGCCGATGACTTTCCAAGGAGGCACCTGCTGGGCCCGCGCCAGGGCATAACTGAGCCATGCCAAGAGGGCCAGTCCCCACAGAAGGCTGGCCGCAATGGCAAGGTCCAAAGGCATAAGCAACACAGGCACGGCAAAGGTAGTGGCAATGACGAACTTCGCCACAAACGTCGCCACCGTCGACGCCCAGATATCCTGTGTATTCCCATGGTTTTTGGACTCTTCGGCGACATGGATGCCGAGTGCATCGGACATGGCATCCGCCAGCGCGATCGTGAGAATTCCGCCCAATACCGCGGGCATGGAATGGGTCCCCGCGTGCAGACCCACCATCAAGCCAAGGGTGGTGATCACGCCGGAGGTCAGCCCGAAACTGAATCCGACCTTCAGTGCAGTGCGCATACCAGAGACCATTTTCTATTCGACTGTTCCTCCCAGCTCCTTGCCGGTCGTTGAGGCTCAACAGGTTTCCTGTCCCGGCGCTCGCAAGCAGGCCGATATCCACTCATTCATCATGGCAAGCACCGTGGCCACTGCACGATTTGCGGCCAAGACCCCCCCATACGCATCTTCGGTCTGAGCCGGCTCGAGGGCTTCGAAATTTCTGGCGCCCATCACCCGCTGCGCCTTCACATCGAGCAAGTGGGCGCGCACCTGCACCCGGCTCCGGCTGGGCTGCCGGAGAAATTCCTGCTGCACGAGGAGCCCGGAGAGATCCAGCTGGTAATCGCCTCTGATTCCGGTCGGCATCGGCACGACGACCTGCCACAGTCCGGAGGATTCTAGAGACCGAACCACCAACGGCATCACCATGCGCGAAGGAGTATCGGCCCACACATGGATCGCATAATAACTCACTTCAGACGGCCGCCGCAGATACGCCATGCGTGGCTGTTCGAATCCTGGCGCTGCCTGCGGGACTCCGACCACCAATACGCCATGGCCACCGGCTTGAGCGACGGGGAGGCCCGATCCCTCATTCGCATCCGGACTCATCAGCACGAAGGTACGAATCGGATTCACTTCCGACCTGGGCAACCCGCAAGCCGTGGCTGCGCCAGCCGCCATCACCAATCCCAACCATGCCACCACGCAACGAAGGCGCACGACTTGTCCTCTATTCACCCGGGCCCTTCGGCTGACCCTGTCGGCCAAGCACCAACACATTCGGCTGGCGTTCAACCTGTTGCGCCACCCGATTCATCGTGGCTGTGAGTTGCCGTAACTCGCTGACCAGGAGCCCTGCATCCGCCAACGTTTGTCGTGAAAAATGTTGAATGCCAAGCTTGCTGGCCCCGACCATATCCCCGACCTCACGGCTCGTTCGCGCCACCTCCGCCGTCATCTGCTGCAACGCGGCTGCGCTCTTGCTCATACGATCCAATAACGCCGGCAGCTGAGTTCCAAGATGCTCGGTCAGCCGCGCAGTGCGCTCAGCCGCCTCCGCTGCATGCTGCGCCCCTCGATCGACCTGGCTGCTCCTGGCCGCCAGCACGTTCGTGACCTCTCCCAGGTCTTTCAAGATCCGCCTGAACTGGGCGCGATTGTCTTCATCCAATACCAGGGACGCATTGTGCGCGAGACTGTTGAAATTGGCCACCAGATTCGACAGGCCCTGGTCCGACAAAAGTTTGGCCAGTGTTCCGTCCAAGCGGTCGAACAACGAGGGAACGCTCTGGATAACCGGATACACCTGCCCCGCAACAGCCACCAATGGCGGCGCGTCTCTTGTTCCTCCCGTCAGATTCAGCGTCACCAATCCCGTGAGCCCTTGTGTGACCAGCACCGCTTGCGTATCAGTTTTGACGGGCGTCCCGCTCACGATGTCCAGCGTTAGCCGGACCTCCTCGGAATTCTCCGGGTTGAGGATGACGTCCTTCACTCGCCCGACATCCACACCACGGTACTTGACGGTCGAATCGACGCTGAGTCCTGCGACGGATTCCCTGGTGTAGACATAATACCGGTCGTAAATGCCGCGGTAATCGGTCTTACCCAGCCAGAGCACCACGCCCAACACGGTCGCGCCAAGCAAGAGGACGAAAGCGCCGACCACGACGTAGTTGACCTTGGGTTCCATCCCTCACCTCTCAATCGCGATGCAATTCTCGCCCGCTGTGATTCACCTGTGCGGCGCGCCCGCGGGGACCGTGGAAATAATTCCGGACGGCGGGATCCGCCGAAGCCGCCAACTGTTCCATGGTGCCCATTCCGAGGACATGGCCTTCACCCAGCACCGCCACCCGATCCGCAATACGCCACAACGAATCAAGGTCATGGGTGACCATCACGACGGTGAGCCCCAACAATCGCTTCAGATCGAGCACCAGATCATCAAAGCCGGCGGCGATCATCGGATCCAAGCCGGCTGTGGGTTCGTCGAGGAACAACAGTTCAGGGTCCATCACAATGGCACGGGCCAATGCGGCGCGACGCCGCATGCCCCCGCTGAGTTCTCGCGGAAATTTCGCGCCGCTGTCAGGCGGCAAACCGACCAGAGCGATTTTTAATGCCACGATATCCCGGATGAGCCCGGTGCTCAGCGACGTATGCTCGCGCAAGGGCACGGCAACGTTTTCTGCCAAGGTCATGGAACTGAACAACGCGCCATGTTGGAACATCACGCCGAAGCGGCGATGCAGGGAGCCGCCATCTGCATGCTCAAGTTCGCGGCTGTCGGCGCCCAGCAGGCTGATACTTCCTGCCGTCGGAGTCAGCAGCCCGATGATTTCCCGCAAGAGCGTGGATTTCCCGCAGCCATTGCCGCCGGCGATGGCGAACACCTCGCCCTTCACCACCGTGAGGCTGACATCCTGATGAACGAGCGTCGGCCCGAATCGCGTGGATACATGCCGCACCTCGATAATCGGCGTCTCAGTTGGCAGGGTGAGCACCATGGCGTCAGTCACTTCGCAAGAGGAGGATACGCCGAAGTTGTTACGAGTGTTCCCGACTACAGATCCCACCAATTCAGAATAATACTGCACAGGGCGTCAAATATGATGACGAGAAAAATGCTTTGCACCACGCTCATCGTGGTGTGCCGCCCCACATCATCCACGCCCCCTCGAATTTGAAATCCCTGATAACATCCGACCAGCGCAATGATGACGGCAAAAAACGGCGCCTTGCCGATGCCGATCAGAAAATGGCGCAAGGCCACCGCTTCCTCGAATCGCGACAGAAAGGCCGTAAAGCTGACGTTCAGTTGATTCGCCGCGATCAACATCCCGCCGAACACCCCCAGCACATCGGCGTAAACGGTCAACAGCGGCAGGGCCAGGACTAACGCCAGCATTCGCGGCAAGACCAGCAACTCGGTGGGCGACAATCCGAAGGTTCGTAACGCGTCCAGTTCTTCCGTCACTTTCATCGTGCCGATGTGTGCCGCGTAGGCCGACCCCGACCGTCCGGCGATCAAAATGGCCGCGATCAATGGCGCAATTTCGCGGAGCAGTGAAATACCCACCAGGTCCACGATAAAAATATTGGTACCGAACTTCCGCAGTTGTTCGGCGCCCTGGTATGCGATCACGACTCCGATGAGAAATGCCAGCAACCCGGTGATCGGCAGGGCATTCACCCCGTCGAGCCGGAGACTGTTCAAGACGCTGCGCCAGCGCAGGTGAGCAGGCGACGAGCAGACCCGCAACAGCGCCGTCGCACTCCCGCCGAGAAATTCTAAGCCGCGCAGGAAGCGGCTGATGACATTTATGATAAGGGATTGGAGACGGGCCGTTCCCTTCGGCCGTGCCGCCACATGCGCCATCATGGCGTCCCAATGGGCCGACACCAGGTTCATAAGCTGGGCATGTTCGGACCGCAGCCCTTCGACCGTCACGTCACAGCCGCGCCGCCTGGCTTCCATGACCGCCCGGGACAGTACCACGGCCCCACCCGTATCGAGAGCTTGTATCCCGCTTCCCTCAAATCGCAAGGAGCCGCCGGCAGGCCAATCCATCATCCTGAGAGCACGTTCCACCCGCCCCACATCCGACATCGTCCACGAGCCGAGACAGCGCAGGGTTCGGCCTTCCACGAAGCTGACTGCAGCCGCTTGCCCCCGAGGCTCCGTTGTGTGAGGGCGGTCCATAGCCTGTGTCAGGAGGTGCCTTCCACCGAAGCCTGTTCCTGTGTGCCAACGAGACGTTGTTTTCCGGCTACCAACAGCGCGCCGACTCCAACCATCACGGTGATGAAGGTCAACAGGCCTCCGATGACTGGAACGAGTGTCAGGAGTGAATACAACAGCAGGCCCAGGACGAAGGGCCTGGCAAGTGAGGCGGAGTCGTTCTGGCGGCGAAAGAGAAATTGTCCGGCACCGGTGATGGCAAAGATCCTCGCCAGATACAATGCCACGCCGTACAGCGCGAGCAGAATCACTCCTGCCGGCAGCACGACCACCGTCACCACGAAACTGAGAGCAACCAGCGGCGTCACGACCAATGCCGCAAGCCCCCATCCCGCGGAAGGAGCGGGTCGTTCGCGTATCACGGTCGTAACCTGCCGGGCGAACTGCGGACATACTCGCAGAAGGATCAGTCCCAGTATCAACGTCGAGAGGAAACTGGCGAAGGCTGCCAGGAATCGCATCCCGACCAGTCCCTGGCGGGCCCGCTCGGTGCTCCATCCCTCGGGCAAGGGGCGACGCGTGATTGCGCCGTGCACAACTGCCTCCTGGTCGATCGAAGGGGCGACCTCTCCCCAGTACCGCAGCCGACCGCCGACTGAGGCCTTCGATGTCAAATGCACCGATTCAGCCGCCACAATGACATCGCGTGTGATCTCATTGGAGAAGGTCGCGCGCCACGCGCCGACCCGTGCATCGCGGCCGACCGCTCCGGAAAGCTGTACCGAGCCGCCGCCTGCGAGGACGTTCTCGCGCACGGTTGCCTTCTCTGTCAGATGGACATCAACACCCCCGAGGGTGGCGTTCCTCCCGATCGTCCCGCTCACAATGACGTGCGAGCCGGCCACCCGGGCATCCTGAGCGATCGTGCCGGACAAAACGACCTTGGCCCCCGCCACGATCACATCACCGTTTACGACGCCATCCACAATCACTTCACCACCGGCCGCGTACAGATCCCCATTCACGATGCCCGAGATCTCCACCTGCGGACCAAACGCAAAATAATCACCCTGCACCATCTGGCCCGCTCGCAACACCGCCCTCTCACCCAGTGGCGAACGGGCGTCGGAATTCTCCACCGAAACGGACGGCACACAGAAACCCGCCAGCGCGAGAAGGACGACGCGAGTCATGGTGCCGGTGATGTTCATCGAGGCAACACCCCTGCGCCGTACCGATAGACCAGTTCGCCGCCATAGTAACTGGCGGCGAGCAACAACACGGAGCCGCCCCCACCGAGGAACAGGACCAGCGGAGAGCGCTCCCGCATCCAGCCCCAATAGGACAACATTCTCACTCCCAGCAGACCGGCAAACACCCAAAAAGTCACGAATGCCAGTTCCTCATGCGCTTCGATGGCCTGCTTCGGAATGGTCCCGCTATGCTCCACTGCCTCCTCCGCGAAGTGACCGGTGAGCAGAGCCACCAGGGCGGCCAGCAAGCCGAGCGCCAGTAATGAGAGACTCGTCGCCCGAAACTCTTCCCAACGCCATCGCAATGCGACCAGGTCGAACAGCAGGCTCGCCAATAGCAGCGCGATGGGAAAGTGAACGACCATTGGATGAATCGGATGCATGCCCCCTCCTCCGTTCGTGACAGAACTACCGGCGCGTCGGCATGAAACGCAGGGATGAACGGTGCGCGCCTGTCTGGATCCACCCTGGCATGGCACCGATGCTCGGAGTTCACAAAGATGGAATGGCGCCGGGCAAGAGAAGTGCAAGGATGGCGCCCTGCCCGCATCACGGTGGGTTCGGGGTCAACTGCTTATCCTACCGTAGCAGGTCAGCATGGCATGTTTGAGAGTCGACGTAAGGATGGGGGAGGTCTGCTACAGCGAGAGCCCGCGCCTCTGTGGCAGAATGCAACAGAACCGCAGAACAGAATAGACTTCAGTTTTTGGCTTGAACGGACAGCAGATACAGATGCTTGCGGCCTGGTTGCAGAAACTCCTGCATCGTTTCGACCACCAATCCGGTCTGCCGCTGGAGAGAGACCATATGCGATTCCTCGGTAATGATCCGGATGGGACCCTGTGTTCGCGCCGCGTGATACAGGGCGTCCTCATCGCGAAGATC
Organism: Nitrospira sp.; assembly: GCA_049840695.1. Taxonomy (GTDB): domain Bacteria; phylum Nitrospirota; class Nitrospiria; order Nitrospirales; family Nitrospiraceae; genus Nitrospira_A. Next base: position 31,888 of record JASGJV010000006.1, on the reverse strand, counting down.
GCGCACGACTGTGTCCCGCTTCAAGTAATAGACCGCATCTTCATTTTTGGGCCAACCGGGAATGAAGAGAAACATGGGCGGTCCTGCTTCCTTCGCCATGGATTTGATGTACTCCGTGGCCTTGCGCGGCGAAGCGGCCTCATCAATCGCGGGAAACACATAGTTCACCACCAGGACTACATAGGCCGCGGCAAGCAGACCCACCATGCGCAACGCGAGCTGAAGGCGGGCGGTGATCGCGGCATACAGAAGCGTTCCGGCCAGGGACACCATGATCATGACGAATACCGGAGACGCGACCGGAGCAGAGACCAGCCAACGCCGGCGCAACGGTGTGCCACCGAAGAACATTCCCCCAATAAAGACAAGGGCCAGGATCACCAGAAACATTCTTAACAACGGCGACATGGTCCCGGAGGCATCCAACGACTGGCAGGACCGATGGTAAAAATATCCAATCATCAAACCGATGCCGGGAACGAGGGTGGTCAGATAGGGCTCCCGCTTGAGCGTGGCCAGGCTGAATGCCGTGAAGAGACCCAGCACCCACACCAGCAATACCAGTTCCGTCTGATGCGAGCGCAAGGGTCGTTGCCGCCACAACAGCACCAGTGCCGAAGGCAGCAGCGCACACCAGGGGAAAAAATCCGCCCACATCATGCCCAGATACCAATAGATGGGATGCCCGTCTTTGGAGGTCCCGGCTGCGCCGGACAAGCCGCTATTCCACACGGATTTGATCGCACTCTCGAGGAGAAAATGGTGCTGATACCCTCCACTCAGTAGTTGCGCATACCAGGAAAGCAAGGCAATGGCTCCAGCCAGTCCGATCCAGAAGAATTTGTCGCGGACCATTCTGGCGTCGCGCTGAATCACCGCATATAGGACCATGATCAGAAGAGGAAGGAAAAATCCATGCATCTCCTTGAGCATGGCTCCCAGCGCCATACTCAGGAACGTCACCAGATACCACCGTGAGCTGCGGCCCAGGATCTGGACCTGAATCCAGGCAAAGAGGGCCAGGGTGACCAGACACGTTAAGGTCGAATCGAACAGCACGCGGCGGCCATACCAGAGAAAGACGTGGCTGGTGGCCACGACCATCGCAGCCCAAAACCCGGCCCTGGACGACATCAACTGAGACCCCAGCACATAAGTCAGCAGGATGGTGCCCACCGCGGCCAATGAACCGGGCAGGCGCAACGCGATTTCGTGGTCTCCCCAGATCGACGTCGAGAAGTTCAGCAACCAAAAAAACAGCGGCGGCTTGTTGAAGTAGGGAATGCCTTGATAGGTCAGGTCGAAAAATTCGCCCCGCCGGGCCATCTCTCCGGCGATACCCGCATACAGCCCTTCGCTGCCCTCCAATAGCGACAGGTGGAGGTTGGCAAAATACGCCCAGCCGCTGACAAGAGCCAGCACCAGCACCTGAACATACCGATGGCTGTCCGCCTCCCACCAGGAGGGCACCGCCGATTCCTGCTCGTGACTCACGCTGCCTACCGACACCTGTTCACCACTTCGCGACATGACGAGAGACTCACTCCATCCATCACAGATCTCGCGACACCACGGCGTGCCGCGGGGGGACTCAGTATAATTTCCCGCTCGCTCGTTGAGAAGCTTTTTTCTTATGCGGGTGCACCCGTAGGACTTGGGGAAGGATGTCGCGGACCAGGCTAAGGAAAGATCACCGGTCAGTGCCGGTATTCCGCTGCCGCTTCAGCCTGGTTGATTGCCCACGGCATGGGGTGACGCTGCCGGATTATTGGCTGGAGGCAAGGGGCAGGCAGAAACAGACCGGCGCTCGCCGATCCACAGGTAGTAGAGCAGAGGGATGACGATCAGGGTCAACACCGTCGAGGCGCCGACCCCGAACAGCAGCGAGACCGCGAGGCCTTGAAAGATCGGATCGAGAATGATGACGAAGGCGCCGACCATCAGCGCTGCAGCGGTCAGCAGAATCGGACGGGTTCGAATCGCTCCCGCGCGGATGACTGCTTCCAACAGCGCGATGCCTTCGGCCTCCTGATGCTGAATGAAATCCACCAGGAGAATGGAGTTCCGCACGATGATGCCGGCGAGCGCGATAAATCCGATCATGGAGGTCGCCGTAAAATACGACCCGGTGAGCCAGTGACCTGGAAGAATGCCGATCAAGGTCAGCGGGATGGGCGCCATGATGACGACCGGCGTGAGAAACGACTGGAACTGCGCGACGATCAGCAGATAGATCAACACCAGCGCCACGGCGAACGCCAGGCCCATATCCCGAAATGTCTCATAGGTAATGTGCCACTCCCCGTCCCACTTCATCCCGAACCGCTGTTCCGACCAGGGCTGCACGGCATACTGTTGCTCCAACCGGTACCCTTCGGGCAGGGTGTACTGCTCCAATTTCTTCCCGATGCCCATCACGCCGTACACCGGGCTCTCGCCCTTGTCAGGGCCTGTGCCGCCGACATCCGCAATGACGTAGACGACCGGCTTCTGATTTTTATGATAGATCGCCTGTTCGCGGACGGTCTGCTCGACCCGAATGAGTTCGGAGAGCGGCACCATGTGCCCCGCAGTCGTTCGTAAGGCGATTTCTCCGAGATGTTCCAAACCGGTTCGTCCGATGATCGGCAGCCGAAGCTTGACCTGCACCGGACGCCGCTCTTTCGGGATATGCACCAGACCAACGTCGGCGCCCTCCAGGGCGAGGCGTAAGGTCCGCACGATTTCCTCCGAACGGAATGCCCGCCAATGCCGCCTTGGCGCGGTCAACCGTAAAGACGTACTTGACCTGGTGCGCTTCCAGATAGTCATCGACATCGACGACGCCGGCCGTGGCTTCAAACATCCGGCGCACGTCCCTGGCGATCTCGATCTGGCGGTCATACTCGGGCCCGTAAATCTCGGCGACCAGCACCGATTGCACCGGCGGACCCGGCGGAACTTCGACCACTTTGACGTTCGCCCCATAAAGCCGCCCGATGTCCTGGACTGACGGGCGAATCCGCTGCGCAATGTCGTGGCTCTGCGCCTGCCGCCGGTCCTTGGCCAGCAGATTGATCTGGATATCGGCCTCGTGGGGCTGATCACGCAGATAATAGTGCCGGACCAGACCATTGAAGTTAAATGGCGAGGCGGTGCCGACATAGGCCTGGTAATCCCGCATTTCGGGAATGGTTCTCACATACTGAGTCAGGGCCTTGGTCGCCCGGGCCGTTTCCTCCAGCGTCGTGCCTTCCGGCATGTCAACCACCAGCTGCAATTCGCTCTTGTTATCGAATGGCAGCATTTTGACTACCACATCGCGCGTCGAGAACAGGAGGACTGAACCGGCTAACAACAGCGCAATGACGGCCAGCACCAGATAGGCCATCACCGGATGGGACAGCACCGGGGCCAGCAGTCGGCGATACAGCCGATAACTGCGGCTCTCCGCAACCGAGTCGTGATCAACGCCCGCCATGTGCACGCCGGGCCGGTAGCAGGTCTGACAGAACCAGGGAATGACGATGAACGCGACCAGGAGCGACACAAACATCGCAATCGAAGCGTTCACGGGAATGGGACGCATGTATGGACCCATCAGCCCCGACACGAAGGCCATCGGCAGGAGCGCCGCAATGACGGTCATGGTCGCCAGAATCGTCGGATTGCCGACTTCATCAACCGCAAAAAGCGAGGCCTCCCGATGCGGGAGAAGACGGAGCGTGAGATGCCGATAGGTGTTTTCCACCACCACGATCGCGTCATCCACCAGAATACCGATGGAGAAGATCAACGCAAACAACGTGACGCGGTTGATGCTGTAGCCGATCAGCATGGAAATGAACAGCGTGAGCGCCAGAGTCAAAGGAATCGCAATAGAGACGACGAACGCCGGGCGGAATCCCAGTGTCAGTCCGAGAAAGACCACGACTGCAACGACGGCGACGAGGAGATGCCAGAGCAGTTCGTTGGCTTTCTCGTCGGCGGTCTCTCCGTAGTCGCGCGTCACGGCCACCTGCACGTCGGCGGGAATCAGTCGCCCTTTCATTTCCTCGACTTTTCGAATCACTCCCTGCGCGACGGTGACCGCATTGGTGCCGGCTTGTTTGGCGATCGCCACGGTCACGGCGGGCGTTTCGCCTGAAGAGGAAGCCCCCCGCGCCCCTTCGCCGTACCACACGTACTGATTCGTTTCGCTCGGACCATCGATCACCTCCGCCACCTGGCGAAGGTAGACCGGCCGTTGTTCGTTGACGCCGACCACGACGCCGTCAAGATCGTCCTTCGAGCGAATGAATCGCCCCGTCTCCACGAGGAAACTTTCGTTCCGACTCTCAAACCGGCCGGCAGGCAGCGCGAGATTCTCCCCCTGAATGACGCTCGCCACTCGCAAAGGCGTCAATCCATAGGCTTTCAACCGTGCCGGATCAATTTGGACCCGCAACTCGCGACCACGGCCACCAACGAGGAAGCCACTTGCCGTGCCGGGCACTTTCTTCGCATCCTCCAACACCTGATCGCCCAACTGACGCAGCTGGAAATCCGTATACCGCTGGCTCGACAGCGTCAGGGTGACGATCGGCACATCATTGACGTCCCGGGGTTTGACTTGAAACGGCGAAGCGCCCGGAGGCAACAGATCCTGGTTGGACATCAACTTGTCATAGAGGTCCACCAGGCTCTGCTCCATCGGTTCACCGACATAAAACCGCACGATGATGAGCGCCCCGCCCGGGCGGGAAATCGAATAGAGATATTCGATCCTTTTGATTTCTGAGAGCTTGCGTTCGATGGGTTTAGTGACCTGCTCTTCAACGACCTTCGCGGAGGCCCCGGGGAATGGGAGCCAGACGTCGGCCATCGGCACCACGATCTGCGGCTCTTCTTCGCGAGGGGTCAAGAGTATCGCAAACAGGCCGAGGAGAAGGCTGGCGAGAATGATCAACGGGGTCAGTTTGCTGCCGACGAAGAACGAGGCGAGACGTCCGCTGGCGCCGAGGCGTGGGTTCGTCATTCGTTAACCAACATGGACATTCTGACGAGATCTAGTCACCGTCCGCAGGTTCACGCAGTCGCCGGCATCACCGCGCCTGGGTCGGCAAGGCCACCGCAGTCATATCCTGCACGAGCACGCCGTCGCGACCTTTGCTTGCGTCAGCGATAACCCGTTCCCCGGCATCGACGCCGGACAAAATTTCGACCCCTTGCTCCAGCGTGCGGCCGGTCCTGACCCATCGAAGGCGAGCCGTCTGGTCTCCTCCGACGACGAACAGACTGGCCAGTTCACCCCGTTCGATCAACGCCGACTTCGGCAGGAGCAGCGTCGTGCTCATTCCCTTTTCAAGCCTGAGTCGGCCGAACATGCCGGACTTCAGCCCGGCGGTCTGCGGGAGATCGACTTTTATCGTGAAGGTATGGGTTTGCGGATCACCGGCAGGGAGAATCTGCGACACGGTGCCTTTGAGCGGGATCGGCCCCAAGGCGTCGATCACGACCGGCAGCAACGAACCGACTGAGACGACGCGCACATCACTTTCGGCCACGGTGGCTTCCAGTCGAAGCCGTGCGGGATCTTCCATCTTCAGGAGCGGCTGCCCGGGAGAGGCCAATTCCCCGCGCTCCACCTTTTTTTCGGTGATCACACCGTCGAACGGCGCTTTCACGATGGTGTAACTCAATTGCGCCAGCACCGCCTTGCGGCCGGCTTCGGCGACTCTGAGGGCGCGCGTCGCATTCTCCAGTTCCTGTTTGGACACCGCATCTTTGCGATAGAGCTCTTCCATCCGGTCTTGATGCGCCTTGGCATTGTCGAGTTCCGCCGTCACCCTGGACAATTCCGCCTGCACATCCCGGTTGTCGAGCACCACCAGGGTCTGCCCCTGGCGCACGACACTCCCTTCACGGACCAGGAGGTTATCGATCATCCCCTGAATCCGGCTGGCCAACGTCGCCTGGTACACCGCCGTCACCCGCCCTGTCATCTCAACTGAGATCGGGACCTGGCTGGCCGTGACTTCGATCACCGGCACCTGAATCGGCTGCTGTCCCGTTGTGCCGGGGGGAATATCTCCCGGCTTGCCAGGCTCCTGCGAAGGTCCACAACCAGCCGCCAGCAGCAGCGCGAACACGAGGCCTCCGATGCTCAAACGTGTGTGATTACTCGTGAACACCAAGCCTCCGCAAAAAAGCCATCATCGGACACCAGCCGCTAAAGGACGACTGGATGAGATTCGCGGCGACAAATGCCGCAAAATAATTATAGTAGGGATGCACCGTTGCACCCAGCACAACCGCGACCAACACAAACAATCCAGCGATCAACCGTAGCCACTCGTTCAAGTTCATCGTCGCCTCCTTTCTTATTCCATATGAGTAACCAGGAGGAGAAAGGATTCATCAGGAGTGCCCTTTTTACACCGGATCAAGCACTTGGTGGGTCCATTCCGAGAGCCACGAAGAGGTATCCCGAGAGCATCAAAACCGGTACTGGCCGCCGATCGAGACAATCGAATCCTGAAAGTCTCTCAGGACGTTGGTCGACGTGCGTTTGCCGTACTGAAACGACAACATGGCCGTCGCAGCCGTCGAGATGTGGTATCGGAGCTCCGCAATCCCCTGGTGCGTGGCATCAAACCGATCGACATGGGTGTCGCCCGCGATGCCGCTGGTGAATGTTTTCCGACGATGGATGTAGGTCAAGCCGAGATCCCACTCCTTGTGTAGCCGGATCTCCGTACCGGCCGAGACCATGTGGAGATAATAGGACACGTCGTCGGCAAATTGCGTCTCCTTATGGCCCTCCGCCAATCCTCGCTCATACAGATAAGAGAGCGTGAGTGTCAGCCATTCCCTCGCGTGGTAATCCACGCGAGGGCCGACCATCCAGAAATTCGTATTGCGCTCCGCAAATACATCGTTGTAGCGCCGGAGACCAAACCGGGTGATGAGCGTGCCGGTGACCCTGTCGGACAAGCGGCGCTCGACTTCGGCGCGCCAATGATGAGAACTGACTCGTTCTTCCTGAACCGAGCGTGTGCCGGTACGGCGCTCGAAGTTCGGGCCGAGGAAGAGATTCGGTATGTACCGGTAGCGCACCAGCACCGACGTCGCCTGGTCGAGCGAAAAGCGGTCCTGAATACGAAAGTCGGAATGGTTGAAAATGGGATTGTTGGTGTAGATGGCCCCTTGGGCCTTCACCGACAATTCGTTTTTTCCCTGCATCGTAGGCGTGGAGTGGATGATTTCCAAGGCAGGTTCCCAGATCACATCCTGAGGTTTGTCGGTCGAGACCACCGTGGGCAGGGAAGGATCTTCCGTCAAACGAAGCCGGCGAGCGGAAGAAAACTGAAACGCATCCGTCGTGTAGCTGGTCTTTTGCTCGGCGATAGCCGACCACTCGGCATGCGCCGTCCGATCCGGCGTTACCATGGAATATCCCGCCACGATCCACAACGCAGCACGGAATCCGACGGACAGCAGGACACGCTGATACGGCATCATCCAGATGTGCAGCCCATGTGAGCCTTGAGCGGAAGGCCCACTCCCGGCACCAGCTCCTCATAGCCGGAAAACTGCCTCCCCCCACGTTCCCCCTGAGAGTCCGACAGAATGCGCGACCTGTCAATGCAGTTCAGCCTAGCCATCCGGCGAGCTTCGCCAGGTTGACCCCGATCAAAATGCCGGCGATTGAAATGGTGATCGAGGCAGACACCCGCCCCATCACCGCGGGGGATACCCAGTTACCTGAGCGCACACCCAGCACCATGCCGGTCACACTGCCTAGCAGTACATACCCCAAGAGACTCCACTCGACATGACCGAACTGCATATGTCCCACCACGCCGCCGATGGAGATCAGAAAAATGATCATGAGTGACGTTCCGATCGCCGCACGCGCTGGAAACCCCAGCACCAGAATCAAGGCCGGGACCACCATAAAGCCGCCGCCGACACCGAACAATCCATTCAGCGTTCCCACAACCAACCCGATTCCCCCCACCTTCATCCAACAGGTGCGGGGGAAAAGGGTGGCGCAACTTTCATCGGCTCCATGCTCGGCGGCGAGGTGCCGCTGACGCGCCATGACGGTCCTGACCAGCAACAACAGCAGCCCGAACAACACCAGCAGCACTTCCTGTCGGATCATGTGATGGCCGAACGCGCCGCCCCACGATCCGATCATGCCTGTCCAACTGAATGCCGCTGCGGCTTTCGGTTTGACCATCCCCTGCCGACCATATTCCCAGGCGCCCACCAGCGACGACGCCCCCACGATCATCAGCGACATGGCCGCCGCCTGTTGCAGGGACATGCCGGCGATATACACCATCAGCGGCACCCCGAGAATCGCGCCGCCTGTTCCGGTCGCTCCCAATTGCAGGCCAATGGGCACACCGGATAACACCGCGCGCAGAGCCTGCTCGATCATACAACTCTACCGGTTCCCCTTCACGCCGGCTCTTCCAGCTTCGCAATACCCATCGCCTTCAAGATGACCTTTTCGTAATAGGGTTCACTCACGCCTTTTTTCATTTTCCGCAGAAAGTATTTTTCCAGCGCGATTTTCGCCAGATGAACCCACTTGCCCTTCTTCGCCCAGGTCACATTGCGCGGCGCCATTTGCGGCAAGGCGACAAACGCCACACCCGTGTCGCCCATGTCGGCCAGACAGATCGCATTCCACGTCGCCGTTTCACGTTTCGCCTCGCCGTCGATATCCGCCTTGATGTTATGCACGGCCGCCGACACCATCGACTCGATCATGTAGCCGGTCTTAGGCGCCCCGGTCGGAATCGGCGTCTGCTCGACCGGCGGAATGGCCACACACACTCCGACGGAATAGATATTTTTATACTTGGGATTGGCCTGATAGGCATCGATGTTCACAAACCCCTTCGGATTGCACAGCCCCGGCGTGCCCGCGACCGCATCGACACCGGCAAATGGCGGAATGATCATCGAGTAGCGGAACGGAATCTCCTGCCCTCCCTCCAGCATCATCTTCCCCGGCTGCACCTCTTTGATTGACGTATTACAAATCGGCTTCATGGCGTGCTCGGCAAATTCGTCCTCCATCAACCGGCGGGAAGCGCCGACCCCTGCCAGGCCCATGTGACCGATATAGGGCTCCGGCGTCACGAAATAGATCGGGACTTTCTTCCGGAGTTTCTTCTTGCGGAGATCGGCATCGAGAATAAACGCCATTTCATAGGCCGGGCCAAAACAGGAGGCCCCTTGCGCCGCCCCCACGACGATGGGGCCCGGGTCTTTGAGAAATGCCTGATAGGTTTCCAAGGCCTGCTCGGCATGGTCCACGTTACAGACCGACTGCGTATACCCGCTTGGACCCAGCCCCGGCACCGCACCGAAATTGAGCTTCGGTCCCGTCGCGATAATGAGATAGTCGTACGGGACTTCGCCTTTCGAAGTGATGACCCGGTTTTGCTCCGGCTCGATCCGGTCCGCCGTCGCATGGATGTACTCCACCCCTTTTTTCTCCAACACCGGGCCCAAGGCAAAACTAATGTCCTTCCGGGTGCGCCATCCAACCGCGACCCATGGATTTGATGGCACAAAGTGAAAAGATTCCACATTAGAAATCACCGTCACCTTGTGCTTCTTGGCCAACAGTTCTCGTGCTTCGTAGGCCGCCGGTAACCCTCCGATGGATGCCCCGATGATGACCACCCTCGCCATGATGCACCTCCCTCAAAGTGGACCGCCGCTGTGACGAGCTCCTTGGGCCTGGACGCCATAGCCGCCCTGCGTGCGGCCTTCACCATTGACCTGGCTTTGCACAGGTTATGCCTGCAATCAATGATTGAGAGGCACAAAGCACAAATTGGATTCATCCTCCCTCTGATGTCGTACCCGAACTGGAATGGTTGGATCGTCGAGCATCGGCCTGCTTCTTGGTCCTCGCCGACCCACTTTTGACACATCGCCGGCCGCACACCCGAATTTGTCCGGTTGACATGAGGGGACGGAGGTGGGTACTCCTATAAAATGATCCTATACGAGACACATCTGACGTGGCTGCGTCGAATCTTTGCCGGCAAAGGCCTTATCATTGCCCTGATTGTCGGATTTCTCGCGGTTGAGTCCATCGTGGCCGCCTGTTTCCTGAGCCTCATACACTTTAAAACCTCAAGCAATTGGGCGACCAGAAATGAGCAGGTCTTGATTGAGCTCGAACGGATGAGGAGCATCGTCACGGGGGCGGAGACCAATCAGCGCGGATACTTGATTACCGGCTCGGATGAATATCTGGCACCGTATCGGGCGGCTCTCGACATGATGCAAGAACAGATTCGACGGATCGACAGCCTGACGAAGGACAACAGCCTGCACCAGGATCGGGTGGCCTATCTTGCCACACAAGTCGATCAACGGTCGGACGAAATGGAACAGGCCATTGCCCTCCGGCGGACGAAGGGGCTACCTGGCGCCAAATCCATCGTGACCCAAAATCAACAGAATCGGACGATGGACACGATCCATGACATCACGGGGCAGATCCTTGACGAAGAGTCCCGTGTGTTAGCCCGCAATCGCGCAGACTCCGAAACCTGGGCATTGACGACCGGTTCACTGGCGCTCGCATTTTTCCTGCTGAATGCGGTGGTGTTCGCGTTATGCGGCCTTGTGATGAAATTAGCCCTATCGCGCGAGGGGCAAACCGAACGCATGGTTGACGCACTCTCACCCTCCGCGACCCCCACGACACGATAAGGCCCTTCCCCGCACCGGATCTCATCACAGGATTTTCGTGATACCGTACGCACAGGAAGGACGTGCCCGAACATGGCGCTGCCAGGGACGGAGATATCGAACTCTGCCTAGATCATTCCTGACTGTGCAGGACTAGGTCCGGGCTAGCACCACCGCCGCCAATAAAACCAGCAACGCCACCAAGAGCGACAGGCGCGGCACCAACACGGAATAGCGCACCAACAACCGATCCCGCGCACTCCTTGTGGCTTCAGCGATTCCGAGAATGCGCCGCACCTCTGGTCCCACCACCAGATCGTGCAACAGTGTGAGCGTGAACAAGAAGGCGACGAGCCCGATCTTCGTCGTAAAAATGGACGGCCACTGCGACGGTTCAATCAAAGGAATGGCTCGCCCCGCAGCCAACATCGACCCGGTGGCGACCAAAATTCCCATGGCGCCCCACACCAGCGCCCTGAATCGGTAGGCAGCCGTTCGGAACAGGGCGGCGTGGCGCGCAACACCCCCATCCCGCTTGAGCACTGGCACCAGCACGACGGACAGGAACACCATTCCGCCGACCCACACCACAGCCGCCAGCAGGTGAATCCACACCAATGCAAACACAAGCCCCTCCCTGTTCTTCTTTAACCCAGCGGCACCATGACAGAGGGATGAACTGGGACGCAAGCGAGCGACACTACCGGTCGGCGGGACGAGCGAGATTCGGCACCCCTCAATTTCGCCCAAGACCGCTGAGACCTGCGTCTCCCGATGCACAACGGACCGGGCGAGCAGACTGTCCTTCAGGGTGCAGAGCGGTCACACAAGCTGGCAGGGGGGGCGGAACAACACCAGGAAGATACAGCGTGATATCTTTTGAGAGAAGTGCGCCATGCCGGTCTGCCCTCAAGACAGCAACCGGCATGGCATCCTCAGGCCCTTCGCTTTACGACCGAATCCCCAATCTGGCAACAGGGCATCCTCCCGCCGCCTCTGTTCCCTAGAACGCAATCCCGACATAGGGGCCGACCTGGAAGTAGCTGTTCGTTGTATTCGTCATGTTGGCCGTCAAATGGTAGCGCGCATCCATCCCCAATTTGAATGCCTTCCAGACCTGCCATTCGAACCCTGCGCCGAACTGCACCCCGACATCCAAATACTGCGTCTGATTGGATGGAGGACTGATGACATGGATATCCAACCCTACCGGAATGAGCCATGGACGGAATGCATTCCCCTCCATAAACTTTAACTTGGGAGCGATGTCGATCGTCACCATCGTCAACTGCTGCCTGGACGGTGTGGTTGATGTCACCTGCAGCCCCGCCGGTGGAGTCGTACCGACGCCGATGTTGCCCGTATTGGTGACGACCTTTGAAGCGATGCGATTGAACTGCAAACCGATTTCACCCACCGCCCACGTACGATCCATCATGCCCCAGGCGTCCTTGGACATCGCCAAATCCAACCAGGCGCCGACATACCAGCCGTTTTGGTTGTTATTGAGACCCGCCCCCAACGGGTTCCTGGCATCCGTAAACAAGTTGTCGGCGCGATCGCTGTTCAATCGCATGAATCCGCCCTTGAACGCGATCATGTTGCCGATTTCCTCAGCCGATACGGGCTGCGCACCAGCAACACCGACTACCGCGGCGATCGCAATTGACGCACCCCACATTCCAATATTCCGCGCGACTCTTCGACCTCCCATCATAATCCCCTCCTTGATGTGTCACCGAAACGCCTGACTGGCGCCCGGGTTGGCTCCCCGCCTTGTCCTCGCCGTCCTGAGGCAGGAGCGGTGCAAGCATGCGGCGTACTCCTCTGAACATCGTGGATATTCCTCGTCCAGCCCTACTTCGATGATCCAACGCAACGGCGGCATTCGTCCCCTCGTCACGCCCTCCCCTCGCGCTCCTCGTCGATTCCACGCCCTTTACCGCTCATGCCAGACGTCACACTTGCAACATGCGCCGGCTGAGTCGCCGTCGTTGTTCTGCCGTCAACCGCATCCCGGCTAAGGGGAACAACAGCCGCTCCTCCGAGTCGATCAATTCCCGATAGCGACGAATCAGCGCGTATAGTTTTCTGCTTAGCGTTCGCCACCCCACGCATGTTGTTGACGCCGCTGGATCCTGGCTATCCTTTCTCGAAAGCTGTCTGAGCAACGCAGTCGCATCAGCTTTCAGCGCCCGATGTTCGTCCAGGAAGCTTTGAAACTGCTCCTGCTCCTCCTGCTTCCGGCCGAGGAGTCGCCGGAGAGCGCCTACCAGCATGGCTTCACGTGTGAAATGCACGTCCACCGGGCCCGCAAAAAATTCGACCAGTTCTCGCAACGTCTCCCGATTCGTCCGTTTCACCGCGCCGCTCCGCACAGAGCCGGAACTCATCGCCGTTTCCACCATCACCAATCGGTCCAGAATCATTCGGTGCTCCCGCTCGAGCAACGCCACCGGATCGACGTTGATCCTCATTCGCGTGCTATCTGGAGACACCATCGTTCCAGGACCCCATGACGGACACTCCAACATGCGAGCCATGCGACAGCCTGATGCCGAGCCCACTGTACCGAACGGGCAGATCACTTACCCTGGCATCGGCTGGTCTGCCGTATGATGTACCTCAAGCTTTTGGGTAGGCCATTGGACCTATGCCTGCAGAGACGCGGGGAAGTGGCGAGAGGGCGAAACCGACAAGCGCCCCTAGATGGAGAAGTGCCCAGGCGTGTGGAACGTTGAAGTTGCCACCTGACGTCGTGTGGTGCCTGCGGCACGTCACGAACGATGGATGCATTGCTTGTAGGAAAGGAGTTTGCTCAGCGCTGAGCAATTCTGGAAAGGCGGTCTGGATTCAGTATGGTGATGATTCGCCCATCGATGGTGAGGACTCCCTCATCGCGAAACACGCCGAGCAAGCGGATGGCGGTTTCTACCGTAATCCCTGCCATCTCGGCCACTTCTTCCCGCTTGAGGGTGAGTCCGACCCGGACATGATCGTCATGTTTCTTCCCGAATCGATCCGCGAGTTCCAGGAGCAGGCCGGCTAATCGCTCGCGGGCGGTTTTGAACGTAAATTGGTCGAGGTGATCCATGTTCACCCCGACTTCGTTACTGAGGAGTTGGATCAGCTTGATCGCCAGTTGAGGATTTCTGTGGATGACGGCGAGGTAACGTTCCTTATCAATGACGCACACTTGAGAGCGCTCTAATGTCTCACACGTGACTTCATGAAGAGCCCTCTCTCCAAAGACGTGTTTCTCGATCAACTCACCGGGGCCCAGGATACGGACGATCTGCCGCCGGCCTCGCGTTGAAGAGCGAGTGAGTTTGACCTTGCCCGAGCATAACAAGTAGAGGCCCAAACACAGATGCCCCTCGTAGAACACGGTCTGGTGCGGCGCGTATTCGAGCGTCCGTTTGATGTTTTCAAATTCGGCGAGATCGTGGCCTGCAATATCGCATACGACGACCTTCGCGCGGAGCCCGCAGGTGCTGCAATTCTCGATGAGGCAGGGCTTCCGTTTCACGAGGTGTAATCCTGGCGCGACTCCATCGCCCTGTTAGCACGACTTGCAACAAGATGAAACCGGCTCGACCAATATGATCAGCGCCGCTGAGCTTTGGTTCGTTACGGCAGGAACTAGCGCAATCTGAGTTCTGGCGTCAATAGAAGGTTGCGAATGAATACTTATTCTTCCGACCATGACGGGCCCTCAGTCGGACAAGCGGCGGACAACCTGATCGCCTCGCGCACATACCGCCTCGGGTGATGGAAGAAGGGTCGATGGGCCATGTAATTGGCCGCTGAAGGGCTCACTGGTTCATGCCACGGAGACAACCCGACCGCACTCTTCAGTGTGCGCGACAGCCTTCCATCGGCGCCAATGCCGAAGAAATTGGCTGATGTGACAGCCAGGCGTCCCACGTGACTCGACGAGGAGCCGGCCGTCCCCGATTCACCGGGAGACGAACCGGCTGTTGGGTTCGGCGGGGAACCATCCCTTTTCTCCGCCTTCGTTCTTGCCCTATTACTCTTTCGTCAACGAGACCTTAGTTCCGGCGTCTTCTTTCGCATCCTGCGCGCAGCGGAATCCCATCCAGTTGATCTTGGTCTTCGGATCGGTGCCATTCCGCATCGCCGCTCGCATGGTGGTGGTGCTATCCATCCACCCGCCGCCACGGAAGGCTTTCTGCGTTCCGGTTTCCGGTCCTTTCGGATTCCTGGCCGGTGCGGTCTTGTAATAATCCTGGTCATACCAATCGGAGACCCATTCGGCCACGTTGCCGATGGTTTGATACAGGCCGTAGGGGCTCAGGGCATTCTCGTACTTGTCAACGGAAATGATCGGCGGATACAGCAACAACCGTTCGGGGCGATCCCGAACAGGACCGGACAATCCCGTTCTGCCGAAATTGGCCCTGGTCGGTCCAGCATACTCACTGCCCCATGGAAACAGTCGGCCATCCACGCCGCGTGCCGCCTTCTCCCATTCAGCCTCGGTCGGCAACCGCTTGCCAGCCCATTTGCAGTATGCGTCCGCGTCATACCAGCTGACGTGCATGATGGGATGATGGGCCATCGTGTCCTGGAAATTGCCTCCATCATAGCGCCAGTCCAACTGCGGCAGGCGATTCGTGGCGAGGACAAGACTTGAGGTATTCCAACGCTGTGACTTCGTACTTGCCGATCATGAACGCATCCAAGTACACCGAACGTTGGGGAATCTCGCTTCTGTAGGCCAGGCGATCCGTCTTCTTGTCGCTCCCCATCAGGAATTCGCCGGACGGAACAAGAACCATTTCTTCCTTAGCCTTCCACTTTGCGACACGCTCTTGTGCGATTTTCTTGCCTTCCTCCGTCCACTCGATCACGATATCTTGTGTATCCAAGGCCCGCGCGACAGGAGCCAGCGCAAATAGCGCGGCGCCAATCACGAGGGCCTGCGCCAATCGTGCTCGTTTCCTTTTGATGCCCATGTGCAGTCGTTTCATCTCTGGCCTCCTCATTGTCCTGCCGTCAAAAATTATCGATCCGTATTGCGTTCCATAGCTGGATCGATGGACGAAAGCTGACGACCACTCTCGGCCGATGTTGCGCAGCGAAACCCTATCAGGTAACTCCAGTGGTCCAGCCCTCCGGAGTTGCGTCCGGCGGAACGGGCCACCTCGGGATCCTCGTTCCATGATCCGCCTCTGAACACTTTGTCATGACCCGAACGCCGGTCCTTGCGGGTTGCGATTCTCCTGGCGCCGGTAATATTCGGGATCGAACCAATCGGAGACCCATTCGCTCACATTCCCAGCTAATTGATGCACCCCATAGGGACTCACACCGTTCTCGTACCGGTCTACATTCGCCAGCGGAGGATATTTGGCACCGCGTTTGGACCCCGGATGGGCGATATTGCTCTTGATCCACCCGGCCGGCTCATTGCCCCAGGGAAACATCCGGCCATCCTCTCCCCGTGCCGCTTTTTCCCACTCGGCTTCGGTCGGCAGACGAGTCCCGCGCCAGCGGCAGTAGGCATCGGCCTCCCGCCAAGACACGCCGATAACCGGATGTTTGGCCATCTTCTCCGGGAACGGTTGGGCGCGCCAGTACTGAGGCCAGGCCGCGCCCGTCGCTAGTACATACCGGAGATAGTTCACATTGCTGACCTCGTACCGATCGATGCTGAACGTGTCAACGTATACCTGGTGCTGCGGCAATTCCTGCGGCCCTGCGGCTCGATCAAACTTCGGATCGCTGCCCATTAAGAAGGGACCGGCCGGCACCTCCGCCATTCCATGCGGCACCTCGATCAGGGCCAGCCGCTCCAGTTCATCGAGCGAAGACCAGAGCGGCGGCGGTTTAGGCAATTCATGGTCAGCGTGACTCGGCGCCACAGGCCCGAGCAGCAGCCCGGTGGCGACGCCCACCACAAGCGTCGAGAGAAAACCAGGCATCCGGAGATTCATAGCCTTGCAGATCAGACCCACTGCTTGTGCGACCAACTTAGTGCTCCTGCTTTTGGAGCAAGGGATCGATTTCCTTCTTTGCTTCCTCGGTCACGTTGTACCGGGTATAGGCATGGTCCAACACCTCGTTGGCATACAGCCGCCCCGTCGGCGCCGGCACTCCGATCGTCGTTTCCACGGTGGCCTTCGGACCGATGGTGACGGTTCGTTCCGTGGCCGTCCTGATATAGGGATGCCAGATGACTAACTTGTAGGTGCCCGGAGGCACATCGGTCATGCTGAATCGTCCTTGTTCATCGGTCTTGGCGAAATAGGGGTTGGTGATCGCCACGCCCCAGCTCTCCATGTAGGCGTGGAAACCGCATTGCATCACGAAGATCCAACGGTTTTTGCTGAGTTTCACCAACTCCTTCATCGGCGGACCGGCCATGTGCTTGTGGTACATGCCGGCTTCAGTGCGATCCTTGAAATTGCGCGGATGCTGCGGATTCATCGGAAGCGGCACGTTGAACAAGACCCGGGCACCCAAGTTCGACGTTTCATAGGCCTGAATATCGTGCATGACCGGATCCATATTCACGACCGTCACTGATTGATCGTCACGGACGACGGTCGTAAACGGAAGGAACAGGCAATCCTTGGCTTCGATTTGCGGCACTTCTTTCTCCGCAAACGGTTTGCCTTTTTCGATCCCTTCCAGATAGACAACCACTTCTCGAAACTCTCCCTTGGGACCGACATTAAACGGCTGCAGAATGCGCCAGCCCTCTCCGTCGGAAATGCGCCCGCAATAGTAGGGATCAGGCAGCGTGGTCAGGTTGTACCCTTTCGGTTTCGGAACGGTCCCCTCGAGCTTGACGATTCCCGACAACGTTCCTCCATCGGACACGGTCACTTCTTCATAGGCCGATGCCGGATGGCTTGCGAAAAACCCTCCGATAGCCATCGCCGCCAAGCCTAACCCCCAACCGGAAATACGATGCTTCATCTGTCGCTGTTCGCTCTTTTCTGTTGTACCCAATGTCACAACCGGCCTCCTCTGTGATGGGTTGTTGTATGCTTGACCTCTCGTCGTGATCATACAGGGAACCCATCACTGAATTCCTTTCTCGAACCTCAACACGCAGATGGGGGAGCTGCGTGATACAGGCAGCTCCCCCATCCGGTATTACGCCATGACGTGCCTGCTTACTTCATGGCA
The DNA here is from genome assembly GCA_049840695.1 of Nitrospira sp. Classification (GTDB taxonomy): domain Bacteria; phylum Nitrospirota; class Nitrospiria; order Nitrospirales; family Nitrospiraceae; genus Nitrospira_A. The sequence goes on along the minus strand of JASGJV010000006.1, from coordinate 14,035 downwards.
GTCGGAATCGCCTGCGGCTCAGGCTGCACTTCGGCTTGACGTGCACCTGCACCGCTTGCGCTGAGAGGCTGAATTCGCGAATCGCCGGTCGGCAAGACGCGCAGATAGCCCCACTGTCCCGACTGCGTGTAGGGCAGCCGTGCATTCGACCACACGAAGTCACCCACCTGACGATACGGTCCGCCCGCACCGCCACGGATGAAGACATCGAGGATCTCAGACCCGGCGTACTCCACGACGCTGATCATGTCGGCACCCGCCATGTACGGCTCGATCGGCCACTCGTGGCCCTCGACGCTGAACATGCCGTTCTGCTCGCTGTTCGCCCCGATCACATGGATCCGGAGCGAATCACCCGCGTGCGCCTCGATCAAAGGCGTGACGGGATCTTCGGGCTTATCCACCGCGCAAGGCTGGAAGATTTTGCCCAAGGAGCACCCTTGTTCTTCGCGGAACTTGTACGGTTCGGCGCGGTAGTTCACCGACGTCAAACCGGCCACGTTCTGCACATAGGGCATGAAGGCGGTGCCGATGATGTTGTCCTCATCTTGGAAGAAGAGGGCCACGTCACGGTAATTCCGCTTGCCGGCATTTTCAGACAAGGTGGTGTCAACGATGACGTCGGCCCGCCATGTATTCTTCTGTGACACATCGGCACCGGTGACAGGATCACGATACTGCGATCCCTTCGGACCGATGACGATCGCGCCATACAATCCGTTGCGCGGATTGACGACGATGTTCCCGCCGTCCCACACCAACGACGTCGTCTCCTTGTTTGCAGGATGCGCGTAGTAGGTATAGGTGCGGCTCTCGCCCGGAGCCACGGTCTGGTCGCCGGCATTGTTACCAACGTTCAAGCCCTGGCTGTCTTTCGGATCGAAGGCCAGACCCGGCGCAAAGAACGACGCCCGGCTCGCCTTCATCTTGTTCTTCAGATTCACCTTGATGCAATCGCCCAGATTCGCGCGCAGCGTGAGCGGATTCGGCATCACGTTGCCCGCCACGGTCGCGGCTTCTTCCTCCAGGGCGAAGATCTTGCCTTCCGGCATGGTCATTTCGATCTTCCGCTCGAAGTCCACCTCGATCGCGTCCGGGGCCTTCGGATTAAGCTTCATCGGGCGATCCAACGCCACGACGTTGAAGCTCTTCACCGGAGAATCCAACGGACAGACGGAATTGGGTGTCGCTGGGATCCCGAGAGGATTGGTCCCCCGGGGCAGCGGCTTCAAGTCCGCGGTTTCCTTGTCGAGCACGCGGATGATGCCCCATCCACCTTCGGCGAAGTGTGACGTTCTGCCGTTGAAGTGGATGTAGTCACCCGGCATACCCTGGAATCCACCCGCCTTGGTCACGAGGTCATACCGTTCGGCGATCCCAACGTGAATCGAGTTCTTCCGATTGGCATCCGGGGCATACCGCTCCGTGAGGAAGGTATGTCCGGCAATCGCCAGACGTGGGATTCGTTCATCAGCTGATGCAACAGGCGGAACACCATCGGTGTCGCCCGTGTACGCCCGCAGGAGCGGCGTGCCCGGATCACCGTGGATCGCGCTGCTGAACAGCTTCGAGGTGTCCGGATTGTTGGAGAGGCGTTGTGCAAACGGAGCCGCGCGGAAGTTAAACCCGCTGCCGGTCGTGTGCGTCCCGCCGTTGATGTACTTGTTCGGCGCATTCAGGATCTTGTCCGGCATCTGGAAGGACACCGTCTTTCCTGCTTCCAACGCCACTTCGATCGGCTGTCCGGGAGGATTGCCGGCTTCGATGACGTTGACGGTGTGCGGAACCGTGTCGTGGATGGAAACCATCAACTCACGGAAGCTGCCGCTGACACCGGCACCGATCGGTTCGTTGCTGTGAATGTCCGCGACCGGCCCGCTGTAGACCAGCTTGCCGTTCTTCGGATCATGATAGGTGGATCCGTATGGCTCCACGATCGTCACGCCGAACCCGCCATGGGGCCAGGTCGTCGCGCCGAACGCGTGGTCATGCCAGAACACCGTTCCCATGTCCACGTCCACCCACCACCGATAGCGCACAAACTCCGGCGACACCGAGATCGCCCGCCGGGTGATGGTGCTTCAGCGGCTTGAAGAACGTGACGACATCGCCCTTGATCTCCTTCACCCGGGCGACTTCCTGACAGCTCTTATCCCGCGGCAGTGACGCTGCAGGATCATTACCCTTCTCCAAACAATCCATGCCCACCATCAAGCTCGAAGTTTTGACGTGGAACGCGGTGGCGCCGGGCGCCATCTCGATCTTAATGGAGGATGCGCCGGCTTTGGCTTCGCCGGTCAACTTCGCCACCATCGGGGCCGGCAAACCATGCTTGGTCTTCTTCCCCCACATGGTGAACGGCCGGACCGACATTTCGTATTCCATCCCGGAGACGACACCGTCGGAATTGCCGGTGTCGAACTGGAAGAAGTGAGGATGGATGTTGATCTTGGACGACTGGAAGTTCGTGTAATCGTCGTCGTCCCACTCGCTGGTCAACAACAAGTCCACGCAGTCATACACGTTGGCGCGGATGACGGCGGGCAGCTTGAGGTCGTCATTGGCTCTGGTCAAACGCTCTTCTTCGTGAAGGACGTAGATCAGGCCATCCTTGTCCACCATGGCCGGCTCTTTCCCCTGCTTCTTGGCGAGGGTGATCGGCATGCCGCGGACAAAGTGGATGTTTGTAATGCTTCCGATTGGCATTGTCAGGGCACAAGCTCCAACGGCCCTGTTCGCCCGGCATCGCCGGCTCGGAGGTCCGCTCACCGTTTGCATCCTGGTGAATCGGCTCCAACCATGGCGCACCGCTGATGGTTCGCGGAGAACGGCACGCGCTTGCCGAAGTGCGGCTTGAACGACAGGCCAGGCCATTTTTCCTGTTCGTCCGGATTCGAACAGGATCGCCGGTCTGGTGCTGTCATCCCACTTGGCGGCCCATGCATACTTCGGATTCGGAGCGGTGCTTTCCCGCTCACCGCGGGCGATGTTGCCGTCCCACTTCCAGTCCCACACCGTCCGAATCGTAGGCCATGATCTGGCCCTTCTCATCATTCGTGTGGCCCGGTTGACCCTGGGCCGGCACAAACATCTCAACCCAATCCTTGATGTTCACGATCACAGGATCAGACTTCCAGTTCGTCTTCTGGCTCTTGTCGACGATCTTGAAGGTCTTGCCGAACCAGTTAACCGTGGTGCCGATCAACTTATCGGACGAGACACCCTGCTTCATGCGGCCCAAACGATCCGGCAATTCACGCATATCCGGCATCGTGTCGGTGTGCGCATTGCCGACCTGCAACGTATTGTAGAACCGGCCGTACCCCCACATGCCCGCCACATAGTGGTGCGCGACGTGGCAGTGATAGAGGAATTCGCCGGCCAGGTGCTGACAGCCACCGCCGCCGCACTCCGGCTCCAGGTCAAGGGCCTCAGAGGGACCGACGACTTCCACGTTGACCCGGTCCGACTTCGTGCGGACCACCGGATATTTCACCGGACCGTCCTGCCCCTTGTACCAGTGCTCATCCTGGTCGGCACGCGGGCTGCGTTGCCAACGGATGGTTCCGCTGTGCGGATGGTGGGAGTGGAACACTTCCGATCCACCATGGACCAACCGCCACTTGACCGGATCACCGAGGTAGCCGCGGGCTACCGTGGTGGGCGGATCACCGAAGGTGTAGGCGCTGTAGGCCAGCGACTCATCTTCAAAACCGAAATATTCATGCTGCAAATGCATCTGATCGATACCGAACGGCTCGCTGCGATAGTTGATCGCGCGGCCACCCGGACGATAGGCATCGGTCAACGGATCGCGCTGGGGCAAGAAGTCACCCTTCTTGTTCAGCGGCCGGAACGCTTCGTCGCCGATCTCGTGATAGAACAACACGAATTCGCGGAAGTCCGGTCCGGACCCGTTGTCAATCATGACCTGCCATCCGCTGGTCGTGTCGGGCGCGGCGCCCGTTCCGAGCGGATCGAGGTACTTGGAGCCTTTGGGTTCGACGATGAAGGCGCCGAAGAGGCCCAGCACCGTCAACTCACGATCATGGCTCCAGGAGTGGAACTGCCGCACACCTTCCTGCATGTTCGGATGGATGTACCATTCGAACTCCTGCGCCTTACCCGGGGACACCACCGGTATCTGGATTCTGTCGTCGTCGCAGGCTTACCCGTCGAGCTCACAATCATGCTGGAGGCCTGGATGACCAAGCTGCCATCCTCGCCTTCCATCTGATTGCGCAACGTCATCTTGACGCAATCGCCCTGGTTGGCACGAAGCACCAGCGGCTGAATCGCATCGCCCTGGTTACCGGTCGTGACCGCACCAGGATCAAAACCGTCTTTTTCGCGCGCTTCCTTGTTCTTCGTTTCCTCTGCGCGAACTTTGTCGATATCCCCGGTATGGACGTACATATACCCGGGATAGAAGTCCAACCACCGGTTCAAGCTGATTTCGATGTTGATCATCGACACGTCGTACTTCTTGAGCGGCGCATTGGCGGGACATTTTCCGCCCGAGGTCATGACCGGCTCACCCTTGGACGAATCGGAGGCCAGCAGGAAACTGCTGCCATCCTGCCCCATGTACTGGTGCATCATCGACATTTCGTTGAATGCACCGGAGGTCTGCTGCGCCTTCGCATCCGTCTGCGCCTGATGCTCCAACTTCTCCATCAGGCGGTGGTGCTGCATCTCCATCTTTTCTGCATTACCCGCCCGACCCTCCATGGCGTTTTCCACCACGGTCTGACCCTTGAGAGTCTGGGTCCAGCCCGGCATGGCAACCGGCGTCGCATGTCCCTCGTGCGACTGATCGCCTGGCCCGGCCGCAAATACCCACGGCGCCGCGAGCAGACTGCCCGAGAGCAGCGCCGCCTGCAGGCTCAGCATCGCTTCGCGACTGATGCGCCTGCGTTTTGACTGCACTGAAGACCTCATATGTCGGCCTCCCTCCTTAATAATCCCGCGCCCTTCCACGGGAGTGGTTAAAAAACGTGGTCGTGTGACCGGCCTCCGTCAGGCAGGACCCCGGCTGCTCCGGCCTCTCCTTTCCTCCTCCACGAAACGCTCCTAAGGAAGTAAGGGCTGGTGAAGGATGTCCTCATAGATCGAGGGAGCAGGTCATTCGGAGGCCGGTCCTAATCACCCGCACCTTCACCAGCACTGCCCAACATCGCAATTGATGTGCCCTCACTAGGGATACCCCTAGAAAATGATATTCCTGTGTATATTGAATGGGTTAAGGCCATGCGTCAGAAGCGGGAAGCGGCCTGAAACGCTACAGGGTTTTCCATGGGTTTAGACAGTTGACGATTCAGGCCGCATGAACACTTGAAATACAACTACTTAGACTGTCCAATTTGATGGACAACCGAATCACCGATTCTGTAGCGATATGGGGCAATTATCCGACAGCGAGCAGCGGGGAAAGGAACTATCAGATTGATTCTGAATGGAAGCTGGATGGCACCGAGAGACGAGAGGGAGATGAGGCGAGGATCGGTTACTTCTACTGAATCCCGAAATCGTGAAGCTTGTTATAGAGGTTGGCGCGGCTGATCTTCAGGACACGGGCAGCCTTCACTCGATTCCCGGCCGTTTGCTGCAACGCCTGAAGAATTCTGGCGCGTTCAGCCTGCCTGGCCGCATCCCGCCCGACCGTACGCAAATCCGCCGGTTCCACATGGGACTTCAATGCAACCAGGTCCGTACAGCTCAATTCAGGGTGGGTAGTGGTGACGACCGCACGCTCGATATAGTGCTGCAGCTCGCGTACGTTTCCCTGCCAGGGCGCGGCAGTCAAGGCCCGGAGGGCCTCTTCGCTCACCCGGCGAAGCTCTTGCCGATGTCGCTGGCAGGACTCGGCAATAAACTTGGTCACCAGGAGAGGAATGTCCGCTCTCCGTTCTCGCAGAGGAGGCAAGTGCACAGGCAACACCGCCAAACGATAGTAGAGATCTTGGCGAAACGCTTTGGCCTTGACCAGATCGGCCAAATCCTTGTTGGTCGCTGAAATGACACGGACGTCGATCTTAATAGGGTTCGTACCGCCGACTCGCTTGATCTCGCCTTCCTGTAGAACCCGCAACAATTTCGCCTGGAATGTCGCGGAGGTGTCCGCTATCTCATCCAGGAAAATGGTCCCTCCGTCAGCTTCTTCAAACAGACCTGGCTTGGCTCCGGAAGCACCGGTGAACGCGCCTTTGACGTGGCCGAAGAGCTCACTTTCCAGCAAGGTCTCCGGGAGGGCCCCGCAATCCACCACCACAAATGGTTTGTCGCGCCGATAGCTGGCTTGATGAATGGTCCTGGCAACCAGTTCTTTACCGGTCCCACTTTCGCCTTGAATCAAAACGGTGGCCGAGCTATCAGCTACCAGACGGATCAGGTCAAACAATTGATGCATGACCGCACTTGCACCGACCAGGTCACCCAAACGCGACTCGGTCCGTTCAGGACGCGCCGAGCCCGATTTCTGCTGAAGCAGGGACTTCGGGACGATAGGCGGCTTCGAAGACTTATGGAACAGGACCAGCACGGACCCGACTTCGCCTGACGCAGACATGAGCGGGAAAGCCTGATGCATACCGCAGGCCGTGCCGTCACCGGAATGATTGCAGGAAACCGTGCGAACTTCGCCTGTCTCAAACACCGATTCGGCAGGGCAGGATCCGCAGGGATCCGTCATGTTGATGAACGCCTGGTAACACTTGGCTGGCTTATCGACTGAGAGCTGGCCCCTTTCCCCCGCCCAGGCCGCGTCATTGGCGTAGACGACATTCTGCTCCCGGTCCATGACCGCGACGCGATCGGTCAGGCCCTCGGCCAACTGTCTCAGCGCTTCCAAACGAGCGGCTAGAATGGGATCGGTGAAGGGAGAAAGGGAAGTTGCTGGTGCGTGAGATCCGGCCATCTCATCACTCCTTATCTCAGAAACCAAGAAGGCCCTTTCTTCACGGTGAAGGGCCCTATATGTACTACGCCCAAGGGGTCGGAGACAACCCTCCCCGCTGGAGGCAACCAGGCCAAGTGCCCGTCCAGCGCAGGCCTTCAGTGAAGCGAACGCTCCTCCGGCAGGGAGTCGGAACGGTGAAGAAGCCGCTTCACTGTGGCTTTTAACTCTGATAGCCGCACCGGCTTGTCGAAATAGGCGGTGGCACCGCTTTTTATCGCTTCTTCCTTCGTCCGGGCATCTCCGAATGCCGTCATCACAATGATGGGACAGGCAGGCACGCAGTCTCTCAGTCGATGCACATAGTCGAAGCCGCCGGACGGCATTTTCAGATCTGTGACGATCAGGTCCGGCGCGGCCCGCCTCACGGCCTCCAATCCCTCGACCCCATTGCTGGCTTCGCGCAATTGATACCCTTCCCCCCACAACTCATCGCACAGCAGGCTCCGCATGTCCTTATCATCTTCTACTACCAGTAGCACGGCTGGGGTTGCTCCCTTCACATTGAGGCTCCAATACGCAACACTCATGACACGGCAGCCGTCGCAAACTATATGCCATGCCTCAGTTGGTCTGAGGTGAGGTAACACCTTGCGTTCACTGGTGATTCTGCAGAGCAGGAACTTTCAACCAGAGATGCTGCCTCCATGGCATGGTGAGAAAGACCCCACAGTCCTGGAAAGGTTGTCCCGAAGCGCCACAGCGGCGACCGCTGTGCTGCGGCAGAACTCTGGGAATGGAGATGAAAAGGGGAGGGGTTATGATTTCCGGCTCGACTCGACATGAATCGGCAAGCAAATCGTGAACTGTGTGCCTGCCCCGGGCTGGCTTTCCACCTGAATCGTTCCACTATGCTCTTCGATGATGCCTCTGACCACGGTCAAACCCAACCCCGTCCCCTTCCCGAATTCCTTGGTCGTGAAGAAGGGATCGAAGATTTTCGCAATAATCTCCTGCGGCATCCCCTGTCCGGTATCGGCGATCGTGAGTGTGACCATGCCGCGATCCGGCATGGGCGCCAACGTGACACGCAGCACCCCGCCCTCCGGCATGGCATGGATGGCATTCATGACCAGGTTGATCAGCACCTGGCTCATCTGATCGGCGTCCGCATGGACGAACGGGCAGGCGTTCGGCAAACGAGGTTTCCACTGTAATGCGGCTGTGGGACAAACGTTCTTGAAAAATCTCCAAATTATCTTCGATGGTCTGGCGCAGATTGAGCGAGCGATGCTCGACCGGCCGCCGCCGGGCAAACGCCAGCAACTGATTCATCACCCGCGTGATCCGCTCAACCTGGCTGATGATTGTTTGGAGGCCCTTCTTAACCGATTCTTCTTTGGTCCGCTCCATCAAATACTCGGCCCGGCCCAGGATGACATTCATCGGGGTCCCGATCTCATGGGCCATGCCGGAGGCGACGGTCCCGAGTTCCGCCACTCGCTCCGTCCGGCGAAGCTGCGCTTGCAGCCGTTTGCGCTCCGTCACATCAGTGGCGATGCCGTCGATCCGCACCAAATGACCCGCATCATCCTTGATGATACGCCCGCGGTTGTGCACCCACCGTACCTCACCGTCCCGCCGCACGATACGATACTCGACATCCAAATCTCCGGTGATCTGAAGGTCCCGCACCGCCCGTTCAGCCAGAGCACGATCATCGGCATGCACGAGCTCCAGCCATAATGACGGGCGGGCCACAAATTCTTCTGCGGTCCGGCCGTAGATCTGCACCACGGAAGGACTTACGTAGTGGACGGCCGACAGGTCCAACGTTGAAGACCAGACCACATCCTCCATTGCCCCCAACAAACTCTGAATCCGCTCCTCGCTTTCCCGCAATCGTCGCTCCCCGACCTTCCGCATCGTCATGTCGCGCAACACAATGAGAATGCCCGCTCCGTCCTGGTCCCGGAACTGCGCGGTCCTGACCGCGACATCCACAATCGCCCCATCCAGACGGATGATCTGCTCTTCGACCTCCGGCACAGTGCCGCCGCCTCCCAGCAGATCCCGGATACGCTCGGCGACCGGCTCGTGATAGTCCGGGTGAATCAAGTCATAGAGCCATTTTCCCTGGAGAGCCTCCCCGTTTGTGGCGCCGAACAGCCGCACCCCCTGCTCGTTCGTGAACAGGACTCGGTTGTCTCGGACGACTAAAATGGCGTCCGGCAGGACAGTGAGGAGCCGTCGATATCGTTCCTCGCTTTGACGCAGCAACTGTTCGGATTTTTTCCATTCGGTGACATCGCGCGTGACCCCTAACACCGCTGTGATATGTCCGTCGGCGGCGCGCAGGGGCACCACATGGGCGTCCAACCATCGAGGCGTTCCCAGGAAGCCCACGATCTGGAATTCCAACCGGCCCGCCTCGCCTTCTCCCGCGTTGCGGACGAGGTCGCGAAAGACGCTTCGCGATTCGACGGCGACCAGATGGCAGATGTCTTTGCCGATCACCTCCGCGCTACTGGCTGCCTCGATCATCGCCAGCCCTGCGGCATTGATGGTTCGTATCGTGCCGTCGAGCGCCAGCACCTTGACGCACTCCGGCTCCGTTTCAATGATCGCTCGCAGCAGGGCTTCGCGCTCCGCCAGTTCCTGCTCCAGGCGTTTTCGCACCGTAATGTCGCGAAGAATAACCGTGTAGTAATGCGTGCCCTCCACGCCGACTTGCGAAATGGCCGCCTCGATGGGGAACTCCTCGCCGGTGGAGCGAATACCCATAATCACTCCTAACGCCCCCATTTGACGGGTGGTGATGCCTGACCGGCCGAACTCGCGAATGTGTGCCGCATGTGCGCTGCGAAACCGTTCGGGAATCAGACGATCCAACCGCCGCCCCAGCATGTCTTGCGCACTCCACTGAAACATGTCCTCCGCAGCGTGGTTGAACAGGACAATCTTCTGGTCTTCATCGACCGTGATGATGGCGTCCATGGCGGACTGGACAATCCCTTCGAAGCGCAGTTTGTCGCGATGAAGTTCCGCTTCGGCCCGGCGTTGTCCGGCCATCGCCCCTTCCACGGCAGCTTCTGCATGGGCAATTGCCTCCACGGCTTCGGTTGGTATCGATTCCCTGTGCGCGGGCTCGGGCATCGTCGCGGAACGCGTGGATACCAAATTATGCCGACGGTTCGCCAAAAGAAACGCGATGGCTGCCATAAGCCCCGTGCCCAACAATCGATTGACCCAGGAGGAAACCGGCAACACTCCCGCGGGAGAGGCAACCGCACCGATCACGACCAGCAACGAGACCAACGAGACCAGCCCCACCCCATAGAAGGGCGCGCCTGTTCGGGACCTTGCCGCTGTCAACGCAAGGGGGATCGCATAGAGCAGCCAGACCGCATACTCGGCCGGCACCGACAGGTCCAGGAGCAATATTCCGAGGCTCAGCAGCGCCGGGACGACAGATTCAAGCATCAGGAAGTTTTGTGACGGAGGGTGCACGACGATGGCTCCCCGCACGACGGTAAAACATGGAATCTACGCGTCTGTGTGTGGTTTGCCTTCGATCTCGGCGAGTTTGCGGTACAGGGTCTTGCGATCGATGCCCAGCACATGCGCGGCCTGATATTTGTTGCCGCCCGTCTTCTCGAGAATTTTCACGATATATTCCTTCTCCACTTCATGGAGCGGCAAGGTCCGGTCGGCCGCTTCGTCGAGAATCCGGCGATCGCCACGAGCGCCCTGGACCTGAATGGGCAAATCTTCCGCGCCGATCATGTCACCATGGCTCAACGTCACCGCGCGTTCGATGACATTCTCCAGTTCCCGCACATTGCCCGGCCAGGCGTAATCGGCCAGCATCGCGAGAGCCGGCTCGCTGAGCCCCTTCACCTGCCTGCCTCGGGCAGAAGCGCACTTTTTCAGAAAGGCATCGACCAGAATCGGAATATCCTCCCGCCGTTCCCGCAATGGAGGCAGTCGCAACTCGATGACATTGAGCCGGTAATAAAAATCTTCACGGAATCGCTTGTTCTTCACTTCATCGACAAGATTTAAGTTCGTCGCGGCAATAATCCGCACATCCACAGGAATAGACTTGGTCGCGCCCACACGCCGGATTTCCCGCTCTTGGATGGCGCGCAGCAACTTCGCCTGCAACATGAGCGGCAACTCGCTGATTTCGTCGAGAAACAGCGTGCCCTTCTGCGCTTCCTCGAACAAGCCGCGTTTATCCATTTTGGCATCGGTAAAGGAGCCGCGCATATGGCCGAACAGTTCGCTTTCCAGGAGCTGTTCGGGAATCGCCGCGCAATTGACCGGCACAAACGGCGCATCACGCCGATCGCTGTTGTAGTGAATGGCCTTGGCCACCAATTCTTTCCCGGTGCCGCTCTCGCCGGTGATGAGGACGTTCGTTCGGACTGTCGGCCACCCGTCGAATCAAATCGAAGACCGCCTGCATCGGTTTGCTCTTCCCGAGGATTTGATGAAAGCTGTACTCCTTGTGCACTTCCTTCCGCAGACGACTTACCTCGCGCCGGAGCGAGGCTTCACGAACTGCGCGCTCGACAACGCGGACCAACTCCTCGGTTTTCACCGGCTTGGTAAGGTAGTCGCTTGCACCATGCCGCATGGCGTCCACGGCGGTCTCCACCGTGCCGAAGGCCGTCATCAAAATCACGCCGATATCAGGATACCGCTGTTTGATTTCCGCGAGCAGCTCCGTGCCTTGCATACCTTTCATGCGGAGATCGGTGAGCACGACGGCATAGTCTTCCGCGCTCAATTCCTTGAGCGCTTCGTCTCCGGCGCCAACGCCTGTGCATTGATGCCCGCGCCCCTGCAGGACATCACAGAGGAGGCTCCGCATGTCTGCGTCGTCATCCACCACCAATACCGCGCCCCATTCTTCGGTCATACCGCGTCCCTCACTCGCTCTTGCCCGCACCAGCCGTCTCCCAGATATATGCGGGCACAGACTAAAGGCCACAATCCTATGCGGTCAAGGGGCGTCCTGCCGCAGGCTGCTGTTATATCCTGTTGCATAATGCCCCAACATTGCTGATGCGTGGACTGAGCAGGCAGTGACCGGCTCCGACATCGTCACATTGTCAGCCGAAGTCGAAAAGGCACTTCTCTTGCGTCTTCCCTAAGAGAACCAGAAGAGAATAGATGACCTCAGACCATTCGGAAGTGAACCAGACACCGGACCTGCCTACCCCACGCCTGTCGTCATCAACGCGGATCCGGTAGTGCGACGTCAAGGCCATGATCACGCCACTCCGACCAGCCGGCCAACGGCCTCTTCCTCGCGCCCGGCGACGTGCGCCGATCATCATCGGGCTAGTAGCCACCCCCATCCTTCTGGCCCTCCCCTAGGGCGCTGGCTCAAAGAATCACATTGCAGTCACTCCAAAACCGTGACCATCGATCGCGGGCCGATCACCCCACTGGTCACCGCCACCTGATCCGTGAACCAGGTCCTCTCCCTGCAGGTGGGCAGGCTGGTCTCAGGCAACATCCCAAAACTTTATGCCGACTTTCATTCCGTGGTTCGAGAGGGCAGGTCCCCGCTTCGATTGATCAAAAACCCTATCAAGCCACGGTGAGACAGGCGAAGGCGGCTCTCAAACGCGCGCAGGCCGCTCTCCAAAGCCCTGAACATGCTCGTGAAAACACACTGGAACTGAATCACAAGCCCGCGCTGAGGGAGGAACAGTTCGGCGCACGTGAACCTGGACCCGGCACCCACCAATACTAGCGACGCCGAGGGGCAGGTGTATGTGTCTCTTCTTTAACACCCTGGCACTTGTTGTTCGGCGTGGTGGAGCTACGAACCAGCGGGCCTGATTCGACATGGCGGAAGCCGAGGGCCAGACCTTCTTCCTTCAAGGCGGCGAATTCGTCGGGATGGTAAAACCGCGCGACGGCCAGATGCTCTTTGGTCGGCTGGAGATATTGTCCAATCGTCATGATGTCGCACTCAACGGAGCGCAGGTCACGCATGACCTCGCGGGCTTCGTCGGTCAATTCGCCCATGCCAACGATCAATCCCGACTTGTCGCCGTCATCCCCATCTGCTGGCTCGGCCCAGCAACTCGATCGATCGCTGATATTTCCCTTGTGGCCGGATCGACGGAAACCGCCGTCTGCGCACCGTCTCGATACTGTGGTACGGATGTCCGGTCGTTCAGCCGCAACCGTCGCCAGTGCCGCCTCATTGCCTTCAAAGTGGGGATCAGGACCTCAATCGTGCAACTGGGAATCAACCGCCGGATATGGCGGATCGTCTCGGCAAAGACGGATGCCCCGCCATCCTGAAGCTCGTCGCGATTGACCAACGTGATGGCATGGCGCAGGCTGAGCGCCTGAATGGCTTCTGCCACGCGCAGCGGTTCTTCGTGATCGACGGCATGCGGGCAGGCAGGTGGCCACGGAGCGGTCGTGGCACCGTGGCGTCATGTCGCCGAGAATTAAAAAGGTCGCGGTCCGCGCGTTCCAACATTCCCACACATTCGGGCAACGCGCCTCCTCGCAGATTGTGTGCAGCTGGACCAATGCCGTCGTGCTGCGAATATCGTGATAGTCCGGACCGGTTTGAAGCCGGACCTTAAACCAGGGCGGCAGGCGCCGGGATGGAGACGCTGACAACTCCTGCGGCTCAGCGGTAGCGAATCGATTTGAATGAAGCTCATGACGTCACCACCAGCGTCTAAGCGGTACGTACCTGATGTCTCCAGCGCACGCTTGAACTCTTTGAGAACCGGGCGCTCGTCTATCCGGTGCTCGATGCTCGCCTGGGCGGCACCATATCCCCGCCGACTTTTCTTCAAACGGGCGGATCAGCAACATCAGCAAGAGGGAAAGCGGGCCGGCACTGTCAATGCTTCTCATTATGTACGTCCGGACAAAACTGACTCAACCCGGTGTTCATTGTCAGCAGTCATCGCACAAATGAAAGGGAACCAAGCAGGAAGGAAGCGGGCGCACAACCTATTCCGGTACGGCTATGCACGCCGCACCAGAATGCGGGGATTATTTCACCTGCGAAAAGTCGGCATCGAACTGCATGGTCTGACCATCAGGTGCTGTTCGGATTCTATCGTGTTTCCCTATTAACCTTCACGATGC
>JASGJV010000005.1:0-101658 GCA_049840695.1 Nitrospira sp. | reverse complement strand
AAGGTTAATAGGGAAACACGATGAATCCGAACAGCGCCTAGCTAGCCTCGCCCCAAAAGCGGTGACTCTTAGTGGCCGCCCTTTTTCTCTTCCTTCTTCTTCTCTTCGCCGAACACGGTCTGGGACAGATGTCCACCCTTCTTCTCTTCCTTCTTCTTCTCTTCCCCGAAGAGGGTCTGGGAGAAGTGGCCGCCCTTCTTCTCTTCCTTCTTCTTCTCTTCGCCAGCGAACGAAGGAGCGCTGAACGCCACCAACAACGCTGCCGCCATGACCGTCAACATCATCTTCTTCATCCTGACTACCTCCTGTTAGGTGTAAAGTTACCGACCGCCGAACGGGTGTTCGTTATAGCAAGGTCCTTGCCGTATGCGTTGCGGGCGTAACTTATTGTTTTTCCGCATATGGATTATTCAAATGGTTCGAACGCCTCATAACGCCAGGGTCCATTCTGTGGCAGAATAGCCTGACTGATACTAAATCGCCTCATTCAACGACTCCAAAACCCGATACAGCAGGACCAGCGTATCAGCCAATAGGGATGGTTCTGGAACATGCATACAAGTGATGCCATTGCCACTTTCCTTGCCTGACCATCTCGCACCGAATCTCAACATCTTATTCGTGGGCATTAATCCCGGCCTTCGCTCGGCCGCAGTCGGGCATCACTATGCCGGCCATTCAAATCGTTTTTGGAAACTACTATATGATGCGGCCCTGGTGCCGGAACCCCTCACCTACCACGACGACGAACGGCTTCTCGAATGGGGCCTAGGCCTCACAAACCTTGTCGCGCGCCCGACTGCCGGAGCGCAAAATCTCACAGCCGAAGACTATGCCACAGGCCGGTTGGTGCTGATGGAAAAAATTCGCCGGTACCGTCCGCGCGTGACTGCGCTTGTCGGCATTACACTCTATCCCATCCTCTTCCCCTTGGAACCAAGACAAGCAGGGCGCGGACCAGGACTGCAATCGGTGACGCTGTACGATTCCCGCATCGTGCTGCTGCCCAATCCGAGTGGGCGGAACGCGGCATACCCTTACCAGGCCCTCTTGAACGCGTTTCGCACGATTGCACCGTGGACCAGGACTTCTCCGGGATAGGTTACTCACGACACTGCCAGGTCCATGCTATACTCTGGCATTCGGCAAGATCGTTGCTGTACATTCGACCTCGTTTTGATCCACCTCACATCATCGGTGCTTCCATGATATATCCCGTTATCGTATTGTGGCTCTTGCTCGGTTTAGTGCTCGTCGGCGGGCAGGCTTTCGCTGGTACCGCGGTGCAACGCCTCACTGCCGAGTCCATGCATGAATGTTCCCTGGGAAGGCAGGCGCAGACTCGTGCGGATCGCATTCAACATTTTGCTTCAGGACAAGCCTTCGGCGAGCAGGCCATTGCTGCGGACGAATCATCGCCAGACGCGCATTTTGCCCTGTTTTGTAATCTCGGAGAGCAACTCCGGGTAGACGGAGAAACCCTCTCGTCGCTGTTTGGATTCCGTCGCATGATGAAGGAGCTGAACCGCACCCTCGAACTGGCGCCGGACCATCTGGACGCATTGTCGGCCAAAGGGACCGTACTGGTCCGAGAACCGGGGTTCATGGGAGGAGATAAGGAAAAAGGGGAACTGCTGCTGCGTCAGGTGATTGCTCGTGAACCAGCAGCCGTCAATGCCCGATTGAGTCTGGCCAAAAGCTACTGTGCCGACGGGCGACATGAAGAAGCCGTCGCCATTGCGACGAAGGCCCTGGATCTTGCCCATGAACTGCAGCGCGTCGATTTCATACCGGAAGCGCGACAAGTGCTTGCGCAACTGCGGGCCCAATCCACCAAAGGAAATTAACCCGGCGGCTGCATTCGCCTGACTCCGGTCCGGCGTAGCCGGTCGATATCGCTACGGGTCGGCATCGCCGCCTGCGCGCCATGTCCCGTCGTGGCTAAGGCCCCGGCGGCAGCGGCCATTTCAACGGCTCCCTCAAGCGACAGCCCCTCATCCAAGCCACAGGCTAACGCTCCATTGAAGGTATCCCCTGCACCGGTTGAATCAATCGCTTCGACGATAAAAGCCGGTATATGCGTCATGTTCTCGCCGCGTGAGACGACGGCTCCCTTCGCACCACGAGTGACGACAACCGTTCCCGTCCCGGAATTGACCAACACTGTGGCCGCTTCGACGGGGTTTGTGACACCGGATAGTATGCAGGCCTCGCGTTCATTGGGCGTGAGAATATCCACCATCCGCAGACACTCCGGCGGCAGAGGACAGGCCGGAGCTGGATTGAGAATCGTATAGAGCGCATAACGCTTGGCCAGCCGTACGCATTCCTGAACTGTCTCGATGGGAATTTCCATTTGAACGAGCAGAACCCGCGCGTCGGAGATCAGCCCGGCATGTTGCCGTACATCTGTCGGAGTGAGCTGCTGATTGCTTCCCGGCACCACCACAATCTGATTGTCGCCGGCCGCGTCAACCAGAATCATCGCGACCCCTGTCTGCGCTGCGGCATCACGCAAAAGCACCACTTGTGACAAGCCCTGCGTGGCCAGATGCTGTGCTATGAGGTCGCCGTGGGAATCGTTTCCCACTTTGCTGAGAAACGCGACGTCGGCTCCGGCTCGCGCCGCCGCGACAGCCTGGTTCGCCCCCTTGCCGCCGAACGATTGCAGGAACTGGTGTCCGAGAAGGGTTTCCCCGCGACTCGGTAACCGATCGACCACCGCGGTGAAATCGATATTGCTTGAGCCAACGACTACGACCATGGGCACAATCGACTGCGGATCAAGCTCAACGCCCGCTCGGCATCGACCTCTACCGCTACCTGCATGTTCGGATTCGCTCTTTCTTCCGGCCTGCGATGGCGTCGGTCCGCAACAGTGGCTCCGCGGGACACGCGTCCCAGCACTTCCACTTCGACATGCAGCGGCTGGGTTGTCAGCAGCGATGGCTCAATGGCCGCAAGGACGGCCGTCGGATCGTGGAAGTGCAGCAGTCCGTGCCCTTCAACCTGTTCGGCAAAATCGAACGCTTTGGCGGTCATATCCGTCACGATGCGACAGCGCGGATCGCGCGAGGTACCGGTCCACGTCTTCAGAACATCACGGCGCAGGCCGACACGGGTAGTCACGTCCAGCGGCACCAGGGTCAATGGAAGCGCCGCTTGAAACACCCGATGGGCAGCATGGGGATCGACATACATATTGAACTCAGCCACCGGTGATACATTACCGGGCACACCGATCGCGCCACCCATCACAATCACCGAGCGAAACTTTTGGACGGTAAGCGGATTGACTTTCAGCGCCACACCCACATTCGTCAGCGGCCCCAGGGTAATCAGCGTGATGTCATCCTGATACCGTCGCACACACTCGTTCCACACATCTTGCGCAGTGGGCAGGAGAGGCGGCAGGCGAACGGAGGGATACCGCATCGTTCCCTCTTCAGACAACAGAGCATCCAACTCCCCCAGTCCGTCACTCCCATGCACGTGAACGGCCGTTTCGAGGGCCTCTTCCAAGGGACGCGCGGCGCCCTGTCCCACCAGCAATCCCGGCGGAGGTTTGAGAAGATTCAAGAGGCGAAACAGATTCTTCGTGCCCTGTCCTACCGGCACATTGCCGCAGACAGTGGTGATTCCCACCACGTCCAACTCTGGCGATGCCAAGGCCAGCAGAATGGCCAAGGCGTCATCGACGCCGGGGTCGGTATCAATGATGACTTTGGTTGGAGAAATGTTCTGCATGTCTGAATGGTACGGCTCGAGGGAGAGGGAGAAAGCCACCTTCGTCCCGGCACATGCACGGATCACTGCGTCTTACAAACCAGTGTCACGGCCCGCACTCGACTCGCCAAAGCGGGTGGATTGTCCTAGCTGTTCCAGTACGGAGTGGAAGCCGGGCATCTTTGAGGGTTGACCCATGAGAAAATAAATCACCGCCTTGTTGTCGGCGCCCATGACCGCCAACGCACGGCCTGCCATTTCTTCCCCCTCATACGATTGAGCGATCCACGCTTCGGTTTCTTCTTGAGAGCCGGCCGGGATAAAGGAGAGCCCATGCAACAGCGACAGCGGCTCACGAAGTTGTTCACGAAGTGCGTCTCGCGTGACCTCGGCCAGAGGAAAGATCATGCCCAATTCTTTGCCGTCCTCTGGGATGAGAAACGGCATCTCTGCGTCCTCAGGCCGATTGCTCTGCCAACCGTCCGGAACAACAAACGACCAGCCAGTGCCTGGAATCCTCAGCCGTGTCCCCGCACGATAGGTGATTCCGGACACCACGTCGAGCGGGCGGTCCTCGATGTGAGCGTCCGCAACAGCAGCGAATTCCCTAGAGGCATGGAGGGGCAGGGCGAAGAACATGTTGAGCAGCAGACAACCCGCAGCGACCTGACGGACGACATGCCGCGGCTTCAGACGACCTACGGCGGTCAACCAGTCACCGCCCGAAGCACGACTACGAGACGGCATCCACCGGCGGACAGGTGCAAAAGAGGTGGCGGTCCCCATAGGCTTCATCGATCCGGCCCACACTCGGCCAAAATTTATTCTCGCGCACCCATGGAGCAGGGAATGCCGCCTCCTCGCGGGAGTAAGGTCTCGTCCATTCAGAGGCCGTCACAGCCAATGCCGTGTGGGGAGCATTCTTCAGCACATTCCCCGCGCGCGGCTGCCGACCTTCAGCAATGGCCTGAATCTCTCCACGGATGGAGATTAACGCCTCGCACAACCGATCCAGCTCACTTTTCACTTCACTCTCGGTCGGCTCGATCATCAAGGTACCAGCCACGGGAAACGACACGGTAGGGGCGTGGAATCCATAATCCATCAGGCGCTTCGCCACATCCATCGCTTCCACGCCGCTGCTGTCCTTGAGGGGGCGCAAATCCAAAATAAACTCATGTGCCACGAATCCGCGTGCGCCGCTGTACAAGACCGGATAGTATTTTTCCAGACGTTTGGCCATATAGTTGGCATTGAGGATGGCCACCTTCGTCGCTCTGGTCAATCCCTCCCGTCCCATCAACGCAATATAGACCCACGAAATCGTGAGAATGCTGGGGCTGCCGTAAGGAGCGGCCGAGACCGGCCCGATTGACTGCGGTCCACCGAGTTTCGTGACCGGATGTCCGGGCATGAACGGCGTTAAATGACGGGCGACACCGATCGGGCCCATCCCAGGCCCGCCGCCACCGTGCGGTATACAAAACGTCTTATGCAGATTCAGATGACAAACGTCAGCGCCCAGATCGGCCGGCCGGCAGAGCCCGACTTGCGCATTCATGTTCGCGCCGTCCATGTACACCTGCCCCCCATGGGTATGCACAATCTGGCACATGCGGCGAATGCCTTCCTCAAACACGCCGTGAGTCGATGGATACGTCACCATCAGCGCCGCCAAGCGGCTACGATGCTGTGTGGCCTTGGTCTCCAGATCAGTCAGATCCACATTGCCGCGCTGATCACAGGCCACGGAAACGACGGTCATGCCGCACATCGATGCGCTGGCCGGATTGGTCCCATGCGCGGAGACTGGAATCAAACATATATCGCGTTGCGTCTCGCCTCGATGACGATGGTAGGCCCGGATCGCCATCAATCCGGCATATTCCCCCTGTGATCCGGCATTGGGCTGCAATGAAATCGCGGCGAAGCCAGTGATCTCCGCCAGCCACGACTCCAGCTGTTGGAACAAGGCCTGGTATCCCTGTACCTGATCGGCGGGAGCAAACGGATGAAGCCGCCCGAACTCCGGCCAGGTGACAGGCAACATTTCCGCCGTGGCATTCAACTTCATCGTGCAGGAACCGAGGGGAATCATCGAATGCACCAGCGAGAGATCCCGGGATTGCAGACGATGGATATACCGCAACAACTCATGCTCGGCGTGATACCGGTGAAACACCGGATGCGTAAGATACGGGCTGGTGCGCTCGAGGCCCGCCGGATACCGCCCGTTAACCGATGCAAGAATGGTCTGCAGTTCTTCCAGGGAAATCTCCTGGCCGGCGAACAGCGTCAGCAGCTGCCGCACTTCATCGATTGTGCTCCACTCGTCCAGCGACAGCCCGAGGCTGTGATCATCGTACCGACGGAAGTTGATCTTCTGTTGCCGCGCCCGGTTCACAATCGTCTCTGATTGTGCCGGCGACAGAGGGACCCGGAGCGTATCGAAGACCGGCTCCAGCCCGACGGCGCAACCATGCCGACGCAACCCTTCGGCCAGGGCCATCGTGAGACCGTGAATCCGTTCCGCAATTCGCCGCAGTCCAGCAGGCCCGTGATAGACGGCATACATCCCCGCCATGACTGCCAACAACACTTGCGCCGTGCAGATATTGCTCGTCGCCTTCTCCCGACGGATATGTTGTTCTCTGGTTTGCAAGGACAGCCGGTACGCCACGCGCCCGGTCGCGTCTTTCGACACGCCGATGATCCGACCCGGCATCTGCCGTCGAAACTCCTCCTTCGTGGCCATGAAGGCCGCATGCGGCCCACCAAACCCCAACGGCACCCCGAACCGCTGACTGGACCCCACTGCGACATCCGCGCCGAACTCTCCCGGAGGACGGAGCAGCGTCAAGGCCAGCAGATCGGTCGCGACGACCACATAAACCCCGGCGGCATGCGCACGCGTGATGAATTCGCTGTAATCACCCACGTACCCGTCCGTCGAGGGATATTGGAGCAACATCCCGAAGAATTCGCTTGACGACAACTCCAACGAGTGAATCGCGCCGACCTGCAGGACGATGCCCAACGGTTCCGCGCGAGTCTGCACCACCGCAATCGTTTGCGGATGACAGGTTTCAGAGACAAAAAACTTGTGCCGTTCGTGACCGGCCGCGCGGGAAATCGCGGCGCACATCGTCATCGCTTCGGCCGCTGCAGTCGCCTCATCCAGCAGAGAGGCATTGGCAAGGGGCAACCCGGTCAAATCCGCCACCACGGTCTGGAAATTGACCAGCGCCTCGAGGCGGCCTTGGGCGATCTCGGCCTGATAGGGAGTGTATTGCGTGTACCACCCGGGGCCCTCGAGAATATTGCGCTGAATGACCGGCGGGGTGATGCAATCGTAATAGCCCATCCCGATCAAGGAACGCCACACCTGATTCTGTCCGGCCATTCCGCGCAATTCCGACAAGACCTCCTGCTCGCCGCGCGGGGACGGAACCGCCAGGGAGCCTTGCAATCGAATATCGGAGGGAACCGTGGCCTCAACGAGAGATTCCAGCGAGGGCACGTTTAATGTTTCCAACATCGTCTGAATCTCAGACTCGGTCGGACCGATATGGCGGTGCACAAACGTATCGTTCGGCTCGAGAAAACGCGGTTCAGGCATGGGGGAGAAATCCTGCTATAAGGTGACGCACTCGTTCATTCGAGGCAGAGTGGGTACCCTATCATGCAGCACGGAGTTTTCCAAGAGTTCAGCGGCCATCTCACCTCGCTTGTTTTCCCAATTTCCATAGCGTAATAGTGAAATCGACCCTGAGCCGAGGCAAGGTTAAACGTCACATCGCGACCGGGACAAGAAGATCTCATGATGACCCATGACATCCTCGTGGTTGGAGCAGGACTCGCCGGCATGCGGGCCGCTATTGCCGTGCCGCCGGACATCAATGTCGCATTGCTCTCGAAGGTGCATCCCGTCCGCAGCCACTCTGTCGCCGCCCAGGGGGGGATTAACGCGGCCATCGGCGCAGAAGACTCCTGGGAAGCCCATGCCTATGACACGGCCAAGGGAGGACTGTATCTGGGCGACCAGGACGCCATCGAGGCCATGTGCAAGGAAGCGCCGCAGGACATTTTGGAGTTGGAACGCATGGGCGTCATATTCAGTCGCACCGCGGAGGGACGTATTGCGCAGCGGCCGTTCGGAGGAGCGGGCTATCCCCGTACCTGTTACGCAGCGGACCGCACGGGCCATGCCCTCTTACACGCCATGTACGAACAACTGATGAAGCGCCGCTGCAAAGTCTATGAGGAATGGTACGTCACAGCATTGCTGGTCGAAGAAGGGCGCTGTTGCGGTGTGGTCGCCTGGGACATGATTCATGGCGGGTTACAGGCGCTCCGCGCGAAGGCCGTGATTCTGGCTACGGGCGGGAGTGGACGAATTTTTTCCACGAGTACGAACGCCGTCATTAATACCGGAGACGGGATGGCGTTGGCGTATCGCGCAGGCATCGCGCTCGAAGACATGGAATTCGTCCAATTTCATCCGACCACGTTAAAAGACACCGGTATCCTGATCACCGAAGGCGCGCGCGGAGAAGGCGGGTATCTGCTGAACACGCTGGGCGAGCGGTTTATGAAACGTTACGCGCCGGAACAAATGGAGTTGGCAACCCGCTCCACCGTCTCCCTCGCCATCGGACGGGAAATCCAGGAAGGGAGAGGTGTCGAGGGCTGCGTCCTGCTCGATCTGCGACATCTGGGCCGCGCCAAAATTCTGGAGAGGCTTCCGCAGATCCGGGAACTGGCGATGGAATTCGCGGGGCTCGATCCGATTGAAACACCCATTCCCATACGTCCCGGGGCCCACTACCAGATGGGCGGCGTCCGAACCAATGCGTGGGGAGAAACGGAGCTGCCAGGACTCTTCGCCGCGGGCGAATGCGCCTGCGTCAGCGTGCATGGTGCCAACCGCCTCGGAGGCAATTCCTTACTGGAAACCATTGTGTTTGGACGCCGGACGGGCACGAAGGCCGCTGAGTCCATCGGCAGCGTTCAGCTGCCACCGGCATCCGACGCCATCCTGAAGAGCGAACAACAGCGCATCGACAAGCTGCTCAGCAACCCCGGACCTGAACGGGCCTGGCAGATACGGGACGACCTCGGCAAAACCATGAGCCTGAACTTGGGAATCTTCCGCACGAAACAATCCATTCAAGAGGCCCTCAGCGCCGTTCTAGCCTTGAAACGTCGCGCGGAACACATGTGCGTACAGGACAAGGGACGCATCTTCAACACCGACCTGATTCACGCCCTGGAATTGCAGTGTCTGCTGGAGATCGCCGAGACCATCGTTGTGGGCGCCTTAGGGCGGGAAGAAAGCCGCGGGGCCCACTATCGCGCCGATTTCCCAACCCGCAACGACAAGGCCTGGCTTCGCCACTCATTAAGCTACCGCCGTCCTGAGGGTCCTCATCTGACCTATGCCCCTGTGACCATTACGCGCTTTCCCCCTGCATAACGTTCTCATTCCCTTCCTGCAACTCGGCCGCTTCCGTGCAGAGGCCCTGGTAGGACGCCCGATCGGTTGCGCTCCTCCCGTTTTGCGCTATCCTTTTCAATAATCAAACGATCACCCCACTGACGGGACCGTCCAGCACGCGCCCGGGCGAAGGGTCGTAAGGCACCATGACCACCGTTCACCCCGGCGCGGCACTCCCTGCATCCCCTGGGCTGCCAGCGTCGGACGCTGCAGAGACCATCGTCTGTCCCTTCTGCCAGGCGATCACCAGCTGCGCACCAGAAGCCGGTCACCCATTGCACCAATTCCCGTGCCCTTCCTGCCGTGCCAACCTTCTGGTCCTCAACCCGGCGTCGCGAACGACCGATGAAGAGACGAGCACTGGATCGTGGGACGGCGATTTTCCGATCGATCTCTCCCACCGGCTCGCAGGCATCGCGGTGGCTGTCCTGGCCTGTGCGTTGAACTACGCGTTGCTGGTGGCGATGGCCTACTGGATGTTAGGGCAAGTGAAAACAACCCATGATCCCTACGACATCGATGCCTTGGTGCTGTCGCCGTTTATTTTGAAAGCCCATGGCTGGACGCCCCTCCACCTTGCGGCGGCGCGAGGCGATCAGTCCGCGGTCGCAGCGTTCCTGGCAGAGGGACCGACGGTGGACCAACGCAACGGCAATGGCCGGACGGCATTGTTTGAAGCGGCCAAGCGCGGGCACACCGATGTGGTCACGCTGCTGTTGCAGCACGGAGCGAACCCCAACGCGATGGGCAAACAGGGCGTTACTCCGCTGCTGGCTACGGCCGAGCAGGGGCATGTTGACACCATTGAGGTGCTCCTTGCCAATGGGACCGACATCCGAGCGACTTGCACCTGTGGTGATTCAGCGCTCCATCGGGCGGTCCGACGTGGACATCTCGCCGCCGCGCAGACCCTGTTGGAAGCGGGCATTCCGGTGAATCAGAAGACCCACGGCGAGACCCCGTTGGAAATTGCGCAACACGACGAAGATCACGAAATGATCGCGCTGCTGCGCGCGCATGGCGGCGGAGAGTTTTCTGACGCCAAGGCCAAACGCGCGGAAGGAATCGCATTCCAAAAACATGGCCAGACCGACAACGCGCTCTTCGCCTATGCCGAAGCGTTGAACCTGGATCCGGATGATCATGAATCCTATTACGGACGCGGAACCGTCCTGCTCCAAAAGGATGCGCCCGACGAAGCGCTTATCGCCTTTCATGCCGCCATTCGCCTGAATCCTACTTACCTCGATGCCTACCGCGCAGCCGCGTCCGTGCACAGTGCGCGGGGGCAATGGGATCAGGCCCTCACACTGTGGGATCAGTTCCTCACCCACCAACCACAAAACGGGCGTGCCTATTTCGAGCGTTCCATCGTGAAGCGAGGACAAGGCGATAGCGCGGGATTCCTGCAAGGATTGCAGCAGGCCTGCGCCCTAGGCCATCAGGCCGCCTGTTGAATCATGGCCAATGCGGTCCTGCAAGACGACGCAAGCGCCGCACGCGCAACCTGTCACCGCTGCCTCAGCCATTACCGAATTCGCGCCCTGGCACAATTGACGGCGGCCTCTCGCAGCACCTGCCCCACATGCGGTTCCCGGTTCGCGGTAGTGGAGCCGGTATCGTCAGGCTCAGCCGATGTGCTGCCGAACGGGCAAGACAGGCTTTCTGGAGTTCCTGATGCTGCATCACCATCTGGCGCTGCTGCGTCACCCGCGCCCATGCGCGCGTGCTTTCATGGAATGGGCGGGACTCTCCTGGGCATGCATGTCGTGAACGTCTGCCTCACACTGGTGACCCTGGGCGGATATCACTTTTGGGCCAAGGCGAAAATCCGTCGGTACCTGTTCAGTCACACATCCTTTGCAGGGGATCGGTTCGCGTATCACGGGACCGGCAAGGAGCTCTATCAGGGATTTCTGAAAGCGATGTTGGTGTTCGGTATCCCCTATTTTTCCCTGAGCGCCGCGCATGCGTTTCTGGAGCTTCCGCCGTGGATCGATCTGTTGCTGCAGGCGATAGCCGGCCTGGTGTTCTTCCTCTATGTCCCCGTCGCGATCGTGAATGCGCGCCGCTATCGATGCACCCGCACCTCATGGCGCGGCATCCGGTTCTCGTTTCGAGGACGGACCATCGATTTTCTCAAACTGTATTTTCGGGGATGGTTTTTGACGATCCTCACCCTGGGAACCTACTATCCCTATTTCCAAACCCAGCGTCAGGCGTTTCTGTACTCCCACACCTATTTTGGTAACCAGCGCTTCCGGTTCACCGGCCACGGATCCGGGGTGATGGTCCCCTTCGCCGTGACCCTGTTTACCACGTACACGGTCCTGGGCCTGTGCGCATTCGCTCTCGCCGCACAATTGACGAACGCGGGACTGACGCTGTTGCTGATTCCCTTTGTGCTCGGACCGATGTGGATCTGGCTGCTGGGACAGAAGCAGCGCTATTTCTGGAATCACACCTCATTCGGAGACGCCCAGTTCTCATCCGAGATCACCTGGCAGCGGCTCTTCACACTGTATCTGGGCAACCTCGGCCTCCTCCTGGCCACCTTGGGATGGGCATGGCCCTGGGTCACCGTGCGTAATGCCCGGGTTTTTATCGGTACGCTGTCGCTCCAAGGCTCGGTCGATCTCGATCGCGTCGTGCAAGACCCCACCGAAGCCTCGGTCACCGGAGAAGGGTTATCCAACCTTCTCGACACCGGCTTCGACATGGATGCGTGACCATGTCCACCGCCCGAACCGCTCACTATCTCAACGGCCGCACGGCCACGCGACACCGCGTCACCCTCGCCATCAGCCCGGCCGCGCTGCAGATCTTCATGCCCGATGGCACCATGAAGGAATGGCCGTACAGCCAGATTCGCCAAACACAGGGAACCTACCGCGGCGAGCCAGTGCGCTTGGAGTTCGGGGCTGAACCGGCAGAGACGGTAGTGGTCGCCGGCCGAACGCTGTTGACCGAAATCCATACGGCGGCACCCGCACTCGCACAACATTTTCACAATCCCTCCTGGAGGCCGACGCGCCTTGCTTGGACGCTGGGCGCAGCAATGGGGGTGCTACTCATGCTCACCGGCCTGTACCGATGGGGCATTCCTGGTATCGCGTCAGCAGCCACACCCTACGTACCGATCATGTGGGAGGAATCACTTGGCCGGCACATTGCCGAACACCTCGCGCCGGAGACGCAGCAGTGCCGGGATCCGGAGCGACTTCGGAAGATCGACCAGGTCGTGCAAACGTTGGCAGCCACGCACCCGGGCTCCCCTTATCGGATCACGCTCTCCGTGGTGAACAATCCCGCCATCAATGCCTTTGCTGCTCCCGGTGGCCGGGTGGTCATTCTGCGCGGCCTGCTGGAACAGACCAGCAGCGCCGAACAGCTTGCCGGAGTACTGGCGCACGAACTCCAGCATGTCTATCTCCGCCACAGCACTAGAGCCATCCTCGAACAGACAGCGGGCACGCTGCTGCTGGCCGCCGTATCGGGAGATCTGTCAGGAGGATTGGCCTGGGGGCTGCAGGGTGCCCAGACGATGGGATCATTGCATTACAGCCGCACCCATGAGGAGGAAGCGGATGCCGAAGGTCTTCGCATGATGCAGGCTGCTCATCTCGATCCGAGCGCCATGATTGCCTTTTACAGGACGCTGCAGAAGTCAGAGCAAGGCCAGGTCGAACCGCCTGATTTTCTCTCAACCCATCCCGATATGAGCCGGCGGCTCGACACGCTTCTCGCGCTTGCCGGCCCGCCTCCGACTGATGCGCACCAGCTGCTTCCCGGAGAAGACTGGAAAGACATTCGTACCCTCTGTCGCCTACAGGCCGCCACACGCTCCAGTTCGGACTCCGCCGATCTTCCCTGACTCGCACGTTTGACCGCATCATAGACCGGCTTCCTCTGCTATAATCCACCCACCTGTGGGCATGACCTATGCGCGTTCTTGTCGTTGAAGATGAAACCAAGGTGGGTTCGTTCATCAAGCGAGCCCTCGAGGAAGAAAGTTACGCAGTTGACCTCTGTGAGGACGGCGCGCAGGGTCTTGATCTGGCCCTGACCGGCAGCTACGACCTCATCATGATCGACCTGATGCTGCCCGGCCTCCCCGGCATGGAAGTGTTGACCCGCCTTCGCAAGGAAAAAATTCAGACGCCTGTCTTGATCTTGACGGCGCAGTCGAAAGTCGACCAACGCGTCAAGGGATTGGATGCCGGGGCGGATGATTATCTCACCAAACCTTTCGCCATCGATGAATTGCTCGCCCGCGTCAGAGCGCTGCTGCGGCGAGGCACGGCCGAATCGTCCGGCACGCTCCAGATCGATGATCTCATCCTCAATCCGGCCACTCGGGAAGTAACTCGCGGAGGACAGCGTATTGAACTCACGGTCAAAGAGTATGCGCTCCTGGAATATTTCATGCGGCACGCGGGACGGGTGTTGACCCGTCCCATGATTTCCGACCATGTCTGGAATCAAGACTTCGACACCTTCACGAATGTGATCGACGTCTACGTGAACTATCTGCGAAATAAGATTGATCGCGGGCGGGCGAGAAAGCTGATTCATACGATACGAGGGAGTGGGTACATGCTCAAGGTGGACTGATGCCCCTTCGCGTCCGGCTCACCCTCTGGTACGGAACGGCCCTGGCCCTGATCCTGCTGACCTTCTCCGTGGTGCTCTACACCATCACGGCCCGAGGCCTCCGCGACCAAGTCGATGAGTCGTTGCAGGAAACCGCCTCGGCCGCCGTGCGCTCGCTGGAGACCCGTGGCTTCCTGCCCCTCATCGATGAAGATGCGCTGTTGAGTCAATTCCCTGAACTCACCCGTATCGACAAATTTTTTCAGATCTTCAGCCCTACCGGCACCATCACCATCCGCTCCCCGAATATCCGGCAACACGACGTCCCTTTGAGCCGCCCGGCCCTGGAAGCGGCCTTTACCGGGAGCACCGTCTTCGAATCAGCCAGATACCCCAACGAGCCGCCGCTACGTCTGGTGTCGGTTCCCATCATTTACCGTGGCTCATTGCTCTATATCGTGCAGGTGGGCACCACCCTGGAAGGCGTCGAAGAAACGCTGCGCCGCTTTCTCCTCGTGCTGCTCGTCATGGCGCCGATCGCCTTGGTCGTTTCTCTGGTGGGAGGATGGTTTCTAGCCGGACGCGCCCTGCGCCCCGTCGATTCCATCACCGTCGCGGCGCAACGGATCGCGGCCGGCGACCTGACCCAGCGTCTGCATTCAGAACGCTCTTCCGATGAAATCGGGCGTCTGACCGATACCTTCAACAACATGATCGCGCGTCTGGAAACCTCCTTCGCGCAAATCCGCCAGTTCAGCAGTGATGCCTCCCACGAACTCCGCACGCCGCTGACAGTCATGAAAGGTGAGAGCGAATTAGTCCTGCGGCGTCCCCGACCGATCGAAGATTACATCGCCGTCCTCGAAAGCAACCTGGAGGAAATCGACCGCATGTCCCGCATCGTGGAGGAACTGCTCTTCCTCTCGCGGGCGGATATGGGGCAGGTGAAAACAGAATGCGAGCCGGTCCGGCTGGAGGCCTTAGTGGAGGACATTCAACGCCAGGCCTGCCTGCTTGGTCAGGAACGGGAAGTGGATGTCATCATGGGCACGATTCAGCCGGCGACCGTCCGGGGGGATGAACTTCGTCTGCGGGAACTCATCCTCAACATCGTTGACAACGCGGTCAAATATTCTCATCCCCACGGCAAGGTCGAAATCGATTTAGGAGTAGAAGGCAGCACCGCACGACTTGCGGTACGCGATTACGGGATCGGCATTCCGCAGGACGCCCACAAACAGATTTTCGACCGCTTCTTCCGCACTGATGACGCCCGGGCCCATACCAAAAAAGGGACCGGCCTCGGCTTGGCTATCTGCGCCTGGATTGCCGAAGCCCACCACGGACACATCGACGTTCAAAGCGAGGTCGGCAAAGGATCCACCTTCACCCTTGTCCTGCCGTTAGCCGCAACCGCAGCTTAACGACTTCTAATTCCTCGTTAATAGTTTTCTCATCCAGGGCTGTTACCTTCCAATTGACTGGCACGCGGAAGATCGCTGTCTCTCCCGCTTGTACAGATTACCGTCATCTAGGAGGAGGAGCCCATATGCAACGACCCATACCCTCAGTCAGTGTCTTAGCCGGTATTGCCGCCGTGAGCGCGGGCTTAATCTGGAGCTATACTCCGCTTGCTCCGTCTCACGCCTCAAATCCATCGCCCGTTGTAGAGGAACGTCCGATGGCGCCGACCGGCGCCTTGCCCGCTGCGGGGTTCGCCGAGGTGGCCAAGACTGTCACACCGGCCGTCGTCAACATCACCACCAGCGGCGCGGAAGAGGTGTCCGACCACGCTCGCCCACGGGGAAAAATGGAAGACTTTTTCGGATCACCGTTCGGCCCGCGTCGATTCGGACCACCGATGGAGCCGCGTGAACATCGAGGCGGCGGCCAGGGGTCCGGGGTGATCGTCACCCAGGATGGATATGTGCTAACCAACAACCATGTAATCGCAGGAGCAAAAACGGTCACGGTCACGCTGCCCGACAAACGGGAGTTTAAGGGGAGGATCATAGGCACTGATCCAAAGAGCGATATTGCCGTGGTGAAGATCGACGGCACGCAGCTCCCGACTATCACGTGGGGCGATTCCAGCCGCCTGCAGGTCGGTGAATACGTACTGGCGGTTGGTAATCCCTTCGGTCTGAATTCCACAGTGACCCTCGGTATCGTCAGTGCGCTGGGCCGGGGACACATGGGGATCACGCAGTATGAAGATTTCATTCAAACCGATGCCGCCATCAATCCCGGAAATAGCGGCGGTGCCCTCGTGAATACCAAGGGAGAACTGATCGGCATCAACACGGCCATCTTTTCTCAAACCGGAGGGTATCAAGGCGTTGGTTTTGCCGTCTCGACCGGGATGAGCAAGCCGATCTATGAAAGCCTGGTCAAGACCGGCAAGGTCGTGCGCGGCTACCTGGGCGTCGGCATTCAAGACCTGAACCATGACCTCGCCAAATCCTTTGGCACGAAGGGGACGAACGGCGCAGTCGTCACCGATGTGAAGGAAGAAGGCCCGGCGGATAAGGCCGGAATCAAGCAGGGCGACGTGATCCTTTCCTTCCAGGGCGCGGCGATCGAGGATGCCGTGACACTCCAACGCGCGGTCACGCGAACCGCGGTCGGCAGCAAAGCCATGGTCAAAGTGTTGCGGGACGGTCAGGAAAAAGAGCTAACCGTCACGCTGGCCGAACTGCCGGACAACCAGCAGGTCGCCAAAACGGAGTCCGAACCGTTGGACCAGCCATTGGCGGGCCTCGCCGTGCAGGAGCTTGATCGAGAAACAGCCCAGGAACTCGGGTTGAAGGGAAAGATCCAAGGAGTCGTGGTGACCACGGTCGATCCGGAGAGTGATGCGGAACGGGCCGGCTTGATGCCCGGTGACGTCATCCGGGAAATCAACCGCAAGCCGGTCACCTCAATGAAGGAGTTCGATCGGGCCGCCTCGGGCCTCAAGAAAGGGCAAACCGTTCTGGTCTTGATCAACCGGCGCGGCGCATCCCTGTATCTGAGCGCGAAGATTTAACTGCAGCAGAGCAACGGGGCGGGCACCGGTGAGCAGAGGCTTACCGGTACCCCGCTCCGATTTTTTTGGGCATGAGCAAACCAGAAGGAACGGAAGAAGCGCTTGGCTGGTCGGTCCGACCAGCAGGCTGGGCAATCAGATCATACCCGGCGACATCTGTCACCGTCACGGAAATGAAATCGCCCGGCTTGGCTATCCCCCGCTCACAATACACCACTCCGTCGATCTCAGGTGCCAGGCCTTGGTGCCTCGCCTCCAGCAGCCGGTCCGACTCTTCAGACATCCCATCCACCAGAACTTCGATCGTCCGGCCGAGATACTCACGGTTTTTGGACTCTGAAATCGATTCCTGAAGGGCCAGGAGCTCATTGCGCCGTTCTTCCATCACCGCCTGGTTGACTTTTCGGTCGAGATCCACGGCCGATGTGCCTTCCTCGTTGGAATAGAGAAATACGGCCACGCGATCGAACTCCATGTCGAGCACGAACTGCTTCAACTCTTCAAAGTGCTTGTCCGTCTCGCCGGGAAATCCGACGATAAAGGCCGTCCGAAAAAATACGCCCGGAATTTTGGTCCGAATACGCTCCACCAGCTTCGTCAGGTGCTTGCGATCACCCAGTCGATGCATGCGCTTGAGCATCCCGTCGCTGATGTGTTGCAGCGGCATGTCGAGATACTTGGTGATGCGCGCCTCCCCGGCATAGAGATCCAGCAACTCATCCGTGACCTGCTGCGGATACAAATAGAAGGGCCGGATCCATCGCGCATCGTCCACGGTGACCAATTCACGCAACAACGCGGTCAGTCCCTGTTTGATTCCGAGGTCCACCCCGTAGTTGATGGTGTCCTGGGAAATGAGGTTGAGCTCCTTCACCCCTTCTTTGGCCAACCGTCTCGCCTCAGCCACGATCGATTCAATCGTTCGGCTCCGTTGCTTGCCTCGCATGATGGGGATCGCACAGAAGGCGCAGTTGCGGTTACAGCCTTCCGCAATTTTCAAATAGGCGCTGTGTGGCGTCCCCAGGCGCACGCGCGGCGTGTCGGCATCATAGAGATAGGGAGGCTGCCCCAGCCAAAGACGTTGCTGGCGTTGTTTCGGGGCCAACAGGCTGCGGCAGATGTCTGCGATCCGTCCGAACTCGCCGGTTCCAACCACACCGTCCAACTCCGGCAGTTCCTTCAAGAGTTCGCCCTGATAGCGCTGCGCCAGACAGCCCGCGGCGATCAAGACGCGACAGGAACCCGACTGCTTGAGACGGCCGTGTTCGATAATGCTATTGATCGATTCCTGCTTGGCCTCTTCGATAAAGCCGCAGGTATTGATGATCACGACTTCGGCGGCACGCGCATCGCCGGTCAGTTGAAAGCCGCCGGCCACCAGCGTTCCGAGCATGACTTCGGAATCCACCTGGTTTTTTGAACAACCCAGATTGACAAAGCCTATCGTGGGTTTCTTGCGTTTCGCCCGTGAGGGAGTAATCAATGATGAAGCCATAACGAGGCAGTCTACGAGACGGCGGAAAAGTCTGTCAAACGAGCTCTCTTGCTATTCGTACTACGGCTATCCTAGATTGAGCGCATGATCCGGACCTTCCAGGGCATCAAGCCCACCATCCCTCAATCCTGCTTTATCGAAGACACGGCGGTCATCATCGGCGACGTCGTGATGGGCGAAGAGTGCAGCGCCTGGTTCCATGCCGTCATCCGCGGGGATGTGAACCACATTCGTATCGGGAACCGGACCAACGTGCAGGACCTCTGCATGTTGCATGTCACACACGACACGCATCCCCTCGTCATCGGCGACGATGTCACCATCGGGCACCATGTCGTGCTGCATGGCTGCACCATTCACAACCGGGTGCTGGTCGGAATGGGCGCCATCATCATGGACGGCGCAGTCATCGGAGAAGACTCCGTAGTCGGCGCGGGAGCACTCGTCACAGAAGGCACCATCGTTCCCCCGAAGAGCCTCATCCTGGGATCACCGGCCAAGGTCAAGCGTCCGGTGACGGAGCAGGAACTCGCATGGATACGGGAATCGGCGCAGAACTATATCCGATATTCCCGCCAGTACCTCACCGGACCAGACAAACCACGCCCGGGGTTTTGGGTCTGACACAGCCGCAACAATCAGTCGTCACGCTTCATCCGATACGCATCAAACAGATGGGATCTCCGACAGTAGGTGACGCGTAGGTGCGCTCATCAATTCGGTAGGGAATGCCTCGCCGATGGCACCACTCGGCAACCCACACCGCTTCTTCAACCGTGGTGGTCACCAAGCCCGGCACAGTCAACCGGCTCAAGCAATGATCGACGAGTCTGGCAACCGTCCGTTGCTGCGTGACAAATTTCTTCGCATTGAACGTCACGGGATTCGCCCGCCCGTAGGACAGCACCGATAACTCCTGAAAGCGCTCAGGATCATTCAGCACACTGACCAGCCAGAGGTGATCCACCCGCTGTTTGACCGAACCTGCATCCAGATGCTGAAACCGGATGGGAAGCTCGCCGCAGGCACGATTCAGGACAAGCACCTCCTGCCGCCGTAAGTTGCAGGCGACCACCCGCCGATCCAGCTCCAGCGCTTCCATCACCAGGGGCGGAATCTCCGCCACGCCGGCGCCTACATACAGACTCGTGCCACCCCGCTTGAGCCTGGCCTTCAACGCATTGGCCACATTTGTCCCGAGACGCTGACAAGGCCCACTCTTCGCGGCCCAAAATTCATCGCCTCCTTCATCGCAATAAATCGGGCCTAGCTGCGCATAGTCGAGCCGAGAAAATATCCCCTTGATCGCCCGCCTGGTGGCAGGGCCTACCGTCACACTCTTACGCGCCATGTTTCTCCGTTCAGCGCCGACGCAGTCCTTTCCCAACAGTCCCGACAAGCCGGGCCCCAGAGGTCGTTCATACCGCTGTTGGTTGAGGTGTACCCGCCTGGTTGGTTCACTGACTACGAGACGATCTCGGTGCCGATGCCTTTGTGAGTAAAAATTTCCAGCAGAATAGCGTGGGGCACGCGCCCATCGACGATATGCGCTTTTCCGACACCGCCGGCCAACGCATCCAGACAGGCATGCACCTTGGGCAACATCCCTTCGCTAATGGTGCCACGCTTGACCATACGCTGCACGTCTTTGCGGGAGACCGTCGAAAGATGGCGGCCATTGGCATCCCGGATACCCTTCACATCCGTCAACATCACGAGCTTTTCCGCCTTCAGCGCCGCGGCGATCGCCCCGGCGACCAGGTCTGCATTGATGTTGTAGGTGTTGCCTTCCCGATCCGTTCCAATGGGCGCAATAACCGGAATGTAGTGATCTTCCTGGAGCTTCAGCAGTAACGTGGGATCAATCGACTTCACGTCTCCGACAAACCCGAAATCCGCGTCCCGGTCTTCGACATCGATATCCTTTTCGATGCTTTCGGCCCAGGCCTTTGCCGTCAACGGCTTGGTCAACATCAATCCGCCGTCTTTGCCGCTAAGCCCGACAGCCTGGCCGCCATGCCGGTTGAGCAGATCGACAATTTCCATGTTGATACGGCCGGCAAGGACCATTTCGACGATTTCCATCGTCGCAGCATCGGTCACGCGGACGCCATGCTTGAACTTCGCTTCCATGCCCAATCGATCCAACATTTGATCAATTTGCGGACCACCGCCATGCACCACCACGGGATTCAAGCCGACGTACTTCAGCAATACGACATTTTGCGCGAACCGCGCCTTGAGCGAGGCATCCGTCATCGCATGCCCCCCGTACTTGATGACGACTGTCTTGCCCTTAAACGTCCGAATGTAGGGCAAGGCCTCAATCAGCACGTTGGCTTTCTTAATCAGTTTGTTCATGCGTCATTCCTCGCTCTCGCTGGATCCGCTCACAAAATATAGCGGCTCAGGTCCTGATCCTTCACAATATTCAGCAGACGTTCTCGCACGTAGGCGGCATCCACGACCACCGTCTTCTGTTCCAATTCCGAGCCTTCGAACGACACCTGTTCGAGCAGCCGTTCCATGATCGTAAACAGCCGACGGGCTCCGATATTTTCTGTGCGCTCGTTAACCTGTACCGCCGTCGCCGCAATTTCCGCCAAACCATCCTCGGTGAATTCGACGGTGAGCCCTTCCGTCGCCATCAGCGCATGATACTGGCGAACCAACGCTCCCCGCGGTTCAGTCAGGATACGGACAAAGTCCTCTTTGGTGAGCGGCGCCAGTTCGACGCGTATCGGAAACCGCCCCTGAAGCTCGGGAATTAAATCCGATGGTTTGGCCACGTGGAAAGCGCCGGCGGCGATGAACAGGATATGGTCGGTCTGGACGGCACCGTGCTTCGTGCTGACCGTAGATCCTTCGACAATCGGCAGGAGGTCGCGTTGTACGCCCTCACGGGACACATCCGGCCCCATCGCGCGCTCACGGCCGGCGATTTTGTCGATCTCGTCTAAAAAGACGATGCCGGTCTGCTCCACTTTGGTGATGGCCTCCCGCACCACCTCGTCCATATCGATCAGTTTCTGCGCTTCCTCCTGAGTCAGATGCTTCAGAGCATCGGGAACCTTCATCACCCGTTTCTTCTTCTTCCCCTGGAACATCCCGCCCAGCATGTCGCGGAGGTTCCCTTCGAGGTCTTCCATCCCGCCCGCATTCGAAATCACACCGAGCGGGAGGGCCCGCTCCTTGACCTCGACTTCTACTGACCGCTGATCCAGTTTGCCGTCGCGCAATTGCAGACGCAGCTTGGAACGCGTGGCGTCCGAGGACTCAGTCTGCTCTGTAGACTCGGCTCGCGCCCCGGCATGGTCGAATCCTGGCGGGACTGGGCGGGACGGCGCGCCGGGAAGCAGCAAATCGAGCAGACGTTCTTCCCCGAGCCGTGAGGCCTTCTCTTGCACATCTTCCAAATGTTTCGTCTTGACCAGACTGATGGCCTGTTCGGTGAGATCACGAATGATGGATTCGACGTCCCGGCCCACGTAGCCGACCTCGGTAAACTTCGAGGCTTCCACTTTGATAAATGGCGCTTCGGCGAGTTTGGCCAACCGCCTGGCGATTTCTGTTTTGCCGACGCCAGTGGGGCCGATCATGATGATGTTCTTCGGCATGACCTCATCACGCAACTCTGGGGCGAGTTGCTGCCGGCGCCATCGATTGCGCAAGGCGATCGCGACCATGCGTTTGGCATCCTGCTGGCCGATGACATATCGATCCAGCGCCTCGACGATCTGCCGGGGCGTCAAGCTATTCACATTGAGGGAACGGGACGTCGATTCGGTGGTCATGGCAGGGCTGATCCTAACGCGTGAGCGATTCGATCACAATCTGTTGGTTGGTATAAATGTCGATCCCGCCGGCAATCATCAGCGATTCCTTCACGATGTGCTCGGCGGCCAGTTCGGAATGCGCCAGCAGGGCACGGGCGGAAGCCAACGCATAGGGTCCGCCAGAACCGATGGCCAGAATGCCGTCTTCTGGCTCTACCACATCTCCCGTGCCGGAAATGATAAAGGAGTGATCGAGATCGGCCACCGCCAGCAGCGCTTCTAACCGACGCAAGACTCGATCGGTGCGCCAGTCTTTCGCCAATTCCACGGCGGCTCTTGTCAGGTTGCCGCGATACTCCGCCAGTTTTGCCTCGAATTTTTCAAAGAGGGTGAAGGCATCCGCCGTCGCGCCGGCGAAACCCGACAAGACCGTGTCGTTATGCATCCGTCGCATTTTCCTGGCGTTATGTTTCATGACGGTGGTCCCGACTGTGACCTGTCCATCACACCCCATCGTCACCTGATTGCCCCGCCTGACACATAAGACCGTGGTCGATCGAATCTTCATCGAGAACCCTTCTGCTTATTCCCTTCTCCTGCTTCCCCCGGAGAACCGGCACGCGGGTGAGTGCGATCGTATAACGCGAGTAGCTGGTCAGTCGCAAGATGGGTGTATTTTTGAGTTGTACTGAGCGACACATGCCCCAGCATCTCTTGAATGGCCCGCAAGTCTGCGCCTTCATCCAACAGATGCGTGGCAAAAGAATGTCGCAGGGTGTGAGGATGAACCGCACCACCGCTCAGTTGTCCCGAATATTTCGCCACGATGCGGGCAATCGTTCTAGTCGTTAATCGCCCTCCGCGGCGATTGCGAAACACGGGCGTGGAACCCTGTGCTCTCCCTGCTGAAGAATCCGAGGCAGCCGCAACGGGAGTCTGAGCATGGTAGGCATCGATAGCTTCCAGGGCGAGTAGGCTCAAGGGGATGACTCGCTCTTTCCCTCCCTTGCCGCGAACACGCACGACGCCTTCACTGCGACTGATGTCATCACGATCCATGCCGACCAATTCACTGACACGCGCGCCGGTGGAATACAACGTTTCGAGAATGGCTCGGTCGCGCAAACCCTCGCGCGCTTCCCCCGGAGGAAATTCCATCAACGCCCCGGCATCGTCTTTCGTGAGCACTTGAGGCAGATGTTTCGGCAATTTCGGCGCGCGCACATCTTCCGCCGGATTCGCGGGCAAGCGGCCGACGCGAACCAGATAACGAAAGAAACTTCGCAGGCACGCCAATTTTCTGGCCAGAGACGTTTTCTTCTCTCCTCCGCGATCACGCGAGGCGAGGAATTCACGAATCACGCCTGCTGTTATCGATTCGACCGCCAGAGTGTCACGAGGCTTCAGCGCGGCCAGGGCAAAGGCGCGGAACTGGGCCAGGTCGGACGTATACGCGCGGATGGTTTGCGGAGAGGCGCCTTCCTGAACCGCCAACACGTCTAGGAAAGCCCGGATTGCGCGATCCATGCGTCAAAATCCTCAACAGCTCGTTGCTGGATGAGACGCCGCTTCTGATCCTTGTCGCGGGTCTTGACGGTGACGGGCGGGAACAGGCCGAAGTTGGTGTTCATCGGTTGAAAATGCGCCGGATCGCTTTGGGTGATGTGGGCCATCAGGCAACCATGAGCGCTGGTGGGCGGCGGGGTGACGAGCGGTTGACCGGCGAGACCTCGTGCCGCGTTGATGCCGGCGATCCCGCCCATTGCCGCCGACTCGGTATATCCCTCGACCCCGACCAATTGGCCGGCAAAAAAGACCGTCCCCCGGGTTTTGAGCTGCAGTGTGTCGCGCAACAATTGCGGTGAGTTGATGAAGGTGTTGCGATGCAGGCTGCCAAACCGCAAAAACTCGGCCTGCTCCAGGCCCGGGATCAGTCGAAACACCCGCTTCTGTTCGGGGTAGGTGAGCTTGGTCTGAAATCCGACCATGTTGTAGCAGGTGCCATGCACATTTTCGGTCCTCAATTGTACGACCGCATAAGGCCGCTTCCCGGTTTTCGGATCGTCCAATCCAACAGGCTTGAGCGGCCCAAACTGCATGGTCTGCCGCCCCCGCTCGGCCATGACTTCAATCGGAATACAGCTTTCAAAGTAGGCGACTTTTTCAAACTCTTTTGGCTGCACTTTTTCGGCCGCCATCATCGCGTCGTACAGCGCATTGTAGGCCGCTTCATCCATCGGACAGTTCAGATAGTCGGCGCCCCCCTTCCCATACCGTGACGCGCGATACACGATATCCATATTAATCGAGTCTGCGTCGATGATGGGCGAGATCGCATCGAAGAAATACAGATGCCGTTCGTGAGTCAGTTCGCTGATGGCCTTCGACAATTTTTCCGACGTTAAGGGACCGGTTGCGATGATCGTGACGGCATCCGAAGGGATTTCCGCCACTTCTTCACGAATGATCCGAATATTGGGATGTCCTTCCAGCGAATGCGTGATGGCACGTGCGAAGACTTCGCGATCCACCGCCAGCGCCGAGCCGGCCGGCACGCGTGCCTCCTCCGCCGCACGAATCACCAGGGAGTTCAGGCGGCGCATCTCGCCTTTGAGAATGCCGGGCGCATTCAGCGGGTCCATCGACCCCAATGAGTTCGAACAGACGAGTTCGGCCAGATCACCGGTTTTGTGCGCCTTCGTCGTCTCTTTCGGACGCATTTCATAGAGCGTCACCCTGGCTCCGCTATGTGCCGCCTGCCAGGCCGCTTCCGAGCCGGCCAAACCGCCCCCGATGATGACGATGTCTTCACGCATGAATGGGAAACCTTTGAAAAGATGGAAGGATGCTCATTGTAAGAATCGCCTTTTCTCGATGTCAAGAAAACCGAGGACCATTTAGCTTTAGTCGAACCGCTCAGCGAAGATGGGTCCTGCGTCCGGGCCTGTGGCCGTCGGACGATCGGTTGCTCCTGTTTGCCGGACCGTGGTAGACTCCCGCTCTGCTCGGGCGATTAGCTCAGTGGGAGAGCGCTTCCTTCACACGGAAGAGGCCACAGGTTCGATACCTGTATCGCCCACCATTTTTTCAACGACTTCCAAGACAGTCTTCTCCGACACACGCAGCACTGTGGTCATTGTTGTGTCACGGTGTGACCGTCGGTCTAAAATCTCCACCCCATCTCGCAGGCTTTACGGGTAATGATGCGCATAGCGTTGCGTCAGCATCGCAGACTTCTGCCCGACCAGGCGCGTGGTGCGAAGGAGCGGCGATGAATGCACTTATCGGAGCAGCGAGGCCTACAAGCAGTAGCATCTTGATGCGAGACGACCTCGAAATCCCTTGGAACCTAAGACCTGGCTCCTCCTCCCAGGATTCATTTCTAATGAGACCTCGCATTCAAAACCGCCTGTAGACACCACGGGTGAAGATTCCCTTAACTATCTGAAACTGCTAACCTTTTAAAACACTTGCCACATCCGACGATCGAAAAACATTGATCGACGACCTAGGGTGCCGTCCAACTGGACAGAATCAGGACCCTGCGCTAGACTTTTCTCACAAGGAACAGACTTCGTCTCTTCGAATGTTCCGATAGAAGAAAGAGAGGCACGGTATGCGCGGGACTTTGGCCACAATCATGTTGGGATTGCTTCTGACTACGGGCTGCTCCACCACTAATCAGATGGCGACGCAGGACCAGAACTACAACGCACCGCTCAGCATCTATAGCGCAATGGACAGTACCTCGCTGGTCTATTCCGACCCCATGGCCGCCTCACAGGCGAACGACAATCCGTACCGATGGCTGGGCTTTGTGCTCCACCCGGTCGGTCATCTCGTAGACTACACGGTGAACCGGCCACTCTATGCCATTGCGAGACATGCGCCATACCTCTTCGGATACACAGCCGAAGATTCAATGATCGACTCGCAACGTCGGTAACCCGCCGCACACCTCGCCCGCCGGGAACTTCTCGGCGGCGAGGAGAAGCCTTCACTGCTCCCACTGCTAGTCGCATCTCCACAGCCGTTCAGGTATGCTCTATTCCAAGATCCTAGATGGCATTGTTTTGGGGCATCGAATCCGGCCATGCACCGTCGGCTCTCACTGCTGCCTGCACTGGTTACCGTCTGCGCTCTGCTCACAGGGTGCGAAAC
The DNA here is from genome assembly GCA_049840695.1 of Nitrospira sp. Classification (GTDB taxonomy): domain Bacteria; phylum Nitrospirota; class Nitrospiria; order Nitrospirales; family Nitrospiraceae; genus Nitrospira_A. The sequence continues at coordinate 75,382 of JASGJV010000005.1, read as the reverse complement.
TCCGCCGCCAGCGCGTGCGCCGCTTCCGCCGTCGGAAAGCGACCTCGACCTCCTGAAATCCACGAAACTCTGTGATACCCGCAAGATGTTTCTTGAGCACCATCCCGGCATCGTCCCTCATACCCAGGCTTGGGGCAGCGGCCAAGAACTCCGTATCTCGGCCGAACAAAGCCTGTCCAAGGGCGAAGAGTCATACTTCTTCGATGAAGACGGGACATTGGTCGGCACGCTATTCATCTTTCGTTCCGGCCTCGACTTGGCTCCCTACAAAACGCTTCGCTATACCCTCACCCAGCTGAAACCCAGCCTGGAGTTTTACCTGACCGTCGCTCAATTGGCCGATCGCCAGAATATGGCCTCCAGCACCCTCTATGACACGGGGGATGAGAAAACCACCACGCGGTATCTCGTCCTGGGCGACCGAAAGAGTCCGCGGCTTCTGGCTGCATCCTTTTCCATTGATCCGTACGTGAAGCTCTTCTCTCCCTACCGGAAAGAATTTCTCGATCGTCTTCGGGATACCGGGCAGCAGATCGGTGGTCAGCACCTCGACACGCAGGGCGCGGAAGACAAGGAACCGTTTGCCTCGCTCCAGCAATTCGCCCGCGGCCAAACCGCACAACTGGCTTACTGCGGGACGAAGAATCAGAGCATCGCGCTCGACGCGTACCAGAAGGCCAGTGCTTCAGGGTTCACCAGCCAAGTCTGGCAGGCGGAACTTCATCACCGGCTGGGCGTATCCTGGGAAGCCGCCGGGGATCTGGAAAAGGCCAAACGCGAACTGCTCGCCTCACTGGCACAACGTCCAAACTCCCCGGAGGTCGTCAATAATCTGGGACATGTGTACGGCAAGTTGGGCGAGAAGCAGAACGCGCTCGCCTCCTTCGAAAAGGCCGTGCTGATGCGCCCGAATTACGCGATTGCCCGGTTCAATCTGGCCGAAGCCATTGCGGATGCTAACCCCCGACGCGCCATTAATGAATATGAGACCTATCTGGCGCTCACAGAGGGGATCCCCGAAGAGGCCGATCGGTCAGCGTTGGCGCAATCACGCGTCAAAGCCCTCAAACACCAGTAACAGAGGTGTTGTCTATAAAACATCCGGCGGGTAACAAAAGAAATCGGGAGGGGCCAACCCAATCAGCGGGGGGACTTCTCTGCTTCTTCCTGACTGGTCTTGCATTCGATGCACAAGGTCGTAACCGGACGCGCCTTCAGTCGTTTATATGGAATATCGCCCTGGCAGCCTTCGCAAATCCCATAGGTGTGCGTCGCAAGTCGCCCCAGGGCTTCATCGATTTTTTTGAGGAGTTTGCGTTCCCGTTCGCGGATGCGAAAGGAGAAGTGCTGATCTGCCTCTGCCGAGGCTTGGTCGCTCACATCCGGAAAAACTTCCAGGCCAGTCGGATTCGTCAGCACCACTCCGGCTTCGGCTAGGATGGCGGCACGTTGGCCTTCCAAGTCTTTCTGAATATCAGGGTACTTAACCCCGTTCGCCTTGGCAGGTTTCTTTCGGGTGGGAGTGGATTTTTTCGCCGAAGTCTTCATCGAATACTCGGTTTCACTAGGCCGGTATCGCCGCCAGACCGCCCAACGAGGCTCGACTATAGCAGCCGCAAATCCGAGGGGTCAATCGGTTCGTCTGGGGTGGGTGCGAAGGTCCGAGCATGGCCCGCGACGGACACTCTCAGGCAGCAAATGGTCCACGTCACAAATCTCGTCGGCCCTCGATGGATTTCACCAGCGTCACCTCATCCGCATACTCGATATCCATCCCAACGGGAATTCCATAGGCAATCCGCGTGACCCGGACATGGTGAGGCTTCAAGAGTCGCGTCAAGTAGATCGCCGTCGCCTCACCTTCAATCGTGGGGTTGGTGGCGACGATGACTTCTTCCACCCCTCCGGCTTTGACCCGCTCAAGCAATTCCTCCGCACGAATGTCGGATGGCCCGACGCCATCCAATGGCGATAAGACTCCGAGCAAGACATGGTACAGGCCGCGATAGCCACCGGCGCGCTCAATTGCATACAAGGTGCTCGGCTCTTCCACCACGAGAATCTTGCTGCGATCCCGCTTGGGATCCCGGCAAAACTCACAGAGCTCGCCCTCAGCGATATTGCGACATTGGCGGCAAAACGAGAGCCCGTCCTTCACCGCTTGAATGGCTTCGGCCAGCCGAAGAGCATCTTCCCGTTCCGCTTTGAGCAGGTGAAATGCCAGCCGCTGTGCGCTTTTCTGACCGATTCCGGGCAAACGCACCAATTCACGGACCAATTTTGCCAGCAGTCCCTGTTGATCAATACTCATAACGCATCTTCACATCCAGGCCACACGCACTAGAGGTCCGTACTCTCCGCCTTCGACACACGAGGACATCGCTCGCATCAGAACAGACCGGGGATCTTCATTCCACCCGTGACGGCTTTCATTTCCTCAGCCATCATTTCGCGTGATTTTTTCAATGCATCGTTACCGGCCGCTACGACAAGATCCTGCAACATATCGACATCACCGGCCTTCACCACTTCCGGATCGATCTTCACGCTCAGCAGATCCATCGCGCCGTTGACGGTCACCGTCACAATGCCCCCGCCCGCGGTCCCGGACACCGTCTTGGTCGCGGCCTGCTCCTGCACTTTCGCCATTTGTTCCTGCATGGCCTGTGCTTGCTTCAAAATGTTGGACATATTCCCGAATGGACTTTTCATTCCTGTACCTCCTGTGCCGGAGTTGTCGTGCGAACCTCAGCCAACTCTCCGCCGAACATCTCCAGCGCTTGTTTAACGAGAGGATGCGCCTTCGCCTGTTGCGTTAGGATCACGAGCTGTTCCTGCTCCTTTGCGACCCGTAGCTGCTTCATCGTCGGGGCGGCCTCCGGATCCTGCTCCGCCACTTCAACAATTCGAACACGTAATGCACTTCCGTAGAGCCGTTCCCCCAACGCCGCCATGGCCTGAAGATTGTCTTCCTTCTCCAGCATGGCCCGCGCCACCGTGGCCTGTTTGGTAAATCCCAAGGTCACCAATCCGCCCTCGATCTTCACCACCCGTCCCATTTCCAGGAAGGGCGCGATATTGGGATGCTGACCTGAGACAGCCTCTTGAAACTCTTCCCAATTGATCTCTGCCGAAGATGAGGCAGTCGTCGTGTGAGACAAGGGCTCGGACCTTTGCAAACTCGGCTCGACCGGAACCTGTGCGATCGCAGCGGCCTGACCAGCAGGGGTGGAAGGCGCAGGAGTAGGACTCGACGGAACCACCGTTTCACGAGGACGCGCCACAGGAGAAGGCGCTGGAACAGATGCACTCGGAATAACGGGCTTGTCTCCCGCATCAGGGCTGTTTTTCGCCGTGTCACGTTTCGTCGGTTTGGGTGGAACTACCTTCTCTGATGATGACGATGCGCGAGCGGCTGCTCCGCGATCCACCGGTGACGTGCTTGACGGAGCGTTCACCCCCGGCTGCCCCGCCGGGCTTTCAAGCGCGCGCAGCAGACGAGTCGCCCGAACGGCAGCCGTTTCCAGCACAAACCGCGGATGGGTGCTCACGCGCAGATGATCTTCCGCCGCCGCCCACAGTCGAAATAATTCTTGGAGGTGCTCCACCGAAAACTGTTCTGCATCCCTTGCCAGCTGCGTCAGATCTTCATCGGTCGCTTCGATCAGCCCCCGCAACTCCGGACCTGCAGGCACCACGGCCGCGACCAACATATTCCGCACATACTCCACCAGATCGGCGCAGTAGGCACGAATGTCGTGGCCCTGATCCAAGAGCCCGGCGATGACCTGCAAGGCCTTGGCGCTGTTCTGGTCGATCACGGCTTCAACCATCGCCCGCACCCGTTCCTGCGGAACCGCACCGAGCAGAGTTTCCAGATCTTGATGCCGAATCGTCTTGCCGCCGAACGCAATCACTTGGTCCAGCAGACTGAGGCCATCGCGCATGCTACCTTCGCTGGCACGCGCCAGGGCCATCAGGCTGCGGTCTTCGATGGTCAATCCATCCTGGTCCGCCACATGCCTCAGGCGCTGTACAATCTCCGCCTTTGAAATCCGGCGAAAGTTGTAATGTTGGCAGCGCGAGAGAATCGTCGCAGGGATCTTGTGAATTTCCGTTGTTGCGAAGATGAACACGACATGGGAGGGAGGTTCTTCCAAGGTTTTGAGCAAGGCGTTGAACGCCGAGTTGGAGAGCATGTGCACTTCATCGATGATGTAAACACGATACTGTCCCCGGAACGGTGTAAACTTGACGTTTTCCCGAATTTCCCGCACATCGTCCACGCTGGTATTCGACGCGCCGTCGATTTCGACAACATCCACCGACGTGCCTTGCGTGATTTCCTGACAATTCACACAGGTGTTGCAGGGGGAACCGGTCGGACCCTGTTCACAGTTGAGTGCTTTCGCCAGGATCCGCGCGACCGTCGTTTTTCCCACGCCACGTGTGCCAGAAAAGAGAAAAGCGTGGGCGATCCGCTTGCTGACGATCGAATTCATCAACGTCTGTACGACGTGTGACTGCCCGATGACATCGTCAAACGTTCCGGGCCGGTATTTTCTTGCAGAGACTTGGTAATCCAACGTCGTCAGGCTCTAACCAGTAGTGACGATTGCGTGCCGAGTGGCGGCTCCGAATGCCGGAACAGGCATCCTTCCACGTATGCCCAGCCGTCAAAATAAGTGGGGCCAGGTGATCCTGCGGCACACAGAACGAACCGCTTACCGTTGCTTCCTTCCGGACCTGGCGGGGTTCACAGGGTTCTGTTGCACAGGGCCCGGCCCCGAGGGCTTCGTGATCCGGCAGGCATGAAAGGCAAAGGGCGGAGCCTTGAACAGCTCACCCCATCATACCGTTTCCCGTCATGCCCGACGTGACACACTCTAATTGATGGCGGAGAGGGTGGGCATTCGAAGTCGCGCGTACGCGCTCCCACTGAGGGGGCCTGCCCCCTCGTGTCTCCCCACGCAGGGGAGTTCCTCCCCCGCGATCCCCCTCGTTCGAATCCCACCGCATCAGCTGGCGATGGCAATTCGACTCAGACGCCTTCCCAATCTTACATGCAACTTTCGATGGCGGAGAGGGTGGGATTCGAACCCACGGTCCCGTTGCCGAGACGCATGCTTTCCAAGCATGTCGATTCGTCCACTCTCGCACCTCTCCGCGATCGGACGACTTCAAAGGGTGGCATCTTATCACGCAGGCCGGTGAGCGGCAAGGTAAGGGAGGCCTCTTCCTGCCCATCGGACTCGGTCTCGAAACGGCAAGGGGAGAGGCCACGACGTAGCTCCCGATCGCGACGACGTGCGATGCAAGGCCGACTTGCCACCATTGACCCCTTTCGCGCGCATTCCTATACTGCGGGACCATTTCAGCGGAGGTCCGTGATGAAAATCCTGGTCGGGATCGGTGTCGTGATCCTGCTCCTTCTGATCCTGATCATCGCTTTGCCTTTTCTCATCGATTTAAACAAGTATCAGGATCGATACCGCCCGTTGATTGAGGAGGCGCTCAACCGGAAAGTCGAACTCCAGGATATCCGCCTGACCATTTGGCCACGCATCGGGGCCCGAATCGGCGGATTTGTTGTCCAGGATGACCCGGCGTTCCGCACAGGCCCCTTTGCCTCTCTCGCCTCGCTGGATGTGGGCGTCAAGCTCCTGCCGCTGCTCAAAGGCAGGGTCGATGTGGAAGAGATCACCCTGCGCGACCCGGTCATTCTAGTCCTGAAAAATTCGCAGGGGCAGCTCAACATCTCCACCATCGGCGCCAAACCCACGGCCCCCGCCGCGCCATCAAAACCCGAGGCTCCGGGACAACCGGCCGGTAGCCCGCTCCAAGCTCTGGCGCTCTTTGCCGTGGACCGGGTTTCGATCGATGGGGGCAAACTGACCTATCGTGACGAGTCCACCGCGAAGCCAACGGAGTACACCGTTACCCAGCTCGAATTTTTGCTGACCTCAGTCCATCTCGGCGACAGTCCCACGGTGCACCTAGGGGCAACCGTTCTGCCCTATAACCTTCCCGTGCATCTCGATGGAACATTCGGACCATTGGTTGAAACGCTGGATGTGAAATCCTTCACGTTCAACCTGGGCCTCGGCAAGGTAGCAGTAGGGCTCAAGGGACGCGCAGTCGGCGGCACTCTGGATGCCACGATCAATGCCCTGCAAATCGATACAGCCGATCTTCCCGTCGCAGTGCCGCTGACGAAGCCTGTCCAAATCAAGGATCTGCATCTCACGCTCCATGCCCTGTACCCAATCCCGCCTGATACCCCTCCCGCCAGCCAGGTGGACTTGACTGATTTAGGCTTAACCGTGGTTATGGGCGGCTCAGCGATCAACATCAAGGGCACGGCAACCAAAGGGCTCGCCAATATCACCGCGGCGTCGGCCAGTATCAGTTCCTCCGACCTTCCGGTTGCCTTCCCCCTGGCCAAACCGGTCGAAGTGAAAGACCTGCACATGAACGTCCGGGCGAAGTATCCGCCCAAAGAAGGCACCGCACCCCTTGACCTTGCAGAAGTGCAGAACCTGGGCCTGACGGTCGCATTGGGAAGTTCACGGGTCGAGGTCAAGGGATCGGTCCTCGGCGGGCTGGCGAAGGTGACTGCGACCTCAAAACTCGTGAACACCGCCGATCTTCCCATCGTGTCGCCGCTAAAAAGGCCTGTCGAGATCAAGGACCTCCAGGCGGCGGCCGAAATGAAGGGCCAGGAAGCGCGACTCACCAACCTCACGCTCCAAGTCTTCGGAGGTTTCCTTCGCACGCAAGGAACGCTGGGCTTGGGAAACCCCACTCCGCCATTCACCGGCACGGTCGCACTGCAAGGGCTCCAAGTCGGACCGGCGCTGCAGGCCGTCGGCACAGACCAAGTATCCCTCAGCGGCACCGCCAGCGCCGAGTTGGCGCTCAGCGGGCGGGGGTTTACTCATCCGGATCTCGTGAAGGCCCTGGCAGGAAGCGGCCGCATGTCCATCAGAGAAGGCAAAATCGAGGGGATCAATTTATTGCAACAGGCCGCAATGCTACTGAAAGTGGTCGGCGTATCGTTGGACAATGTCAAAGCGACGGCGTTCTCCACCATCGAAAGCGACGTTGTTATCAAACAAGGGCTGGTTGGTCTGCAACGACTGTTGATCGACAGCTATGATTTCCAGGCCACCGGCGCTGGGACGATGGGCCTCGATCAATCACTCGACATGAAGCTGAATTTGAATCTGTCTCAGGCCTTGAGCCAGAAAATCGCCGCCGGCTCACCGATTGCAAAGGTCGCGATGACCAACGGGCGCCTCTCGCTCCCATTGGTGATTACCGGCAGTATCCAAGCACCTTCCTATGGACTCGACACAAAAATGTTTGCGGGGAAAGTCCAGGAACAGGCAAAGGAAAAGGTCAAGAGCGCGGTGGCAGACGTCTTGAAAGGGTCGGCCAAGCCGGAGGACCTGAAAAAGCAAGGCCAAGACCTTCTCAAGGGATTGTTCGGTCGGTAGAGATGGACTGGATGGAGGAGACATGTCACTGGCCAGTTTGATCACCCAATACATCGTGCAATACGGGTTTCGAATCATGGGGGCGATCCTCGTCATCATTGCCGCCCTCTTCGTGGCCAATGCGATGGGCCGTCTCTTTGAGCGCTGGCTGAACGAACAGGACCTCGAGCCGCCCCTGCGCCTGCTGCTCCTGCGACTCCTCAAAGCGCTGCTGGTCATCCTCGGCGTTCTCATCGCACTGGATCAACTCGGCGTGCAAATCGCGCCGCTAGTGGCTGGCCTCGGCGTCGCCGGCCTCGGTGTCGGACTGGCCTTGCAAGGGGTGCTGAGCAATGTGGTGGCGGGGCTCTCGATCATCTTCACAAAGCCTTACCGGGTCGGAGAACATATCTCCCTCTTGAGCGTCCATGGAGATGTCGCGAAGATTGATATCTTCACCACCACGCTTCTGCATCCCGACCATTCCAGGATTGTCATCCCGAACCGCAAAGTCGTCGGAGAAATTCTGCACAACTTCGGAACCATCCGACAACTAGATCTCTCCATTGGAGTGTCCTATCAGACCGATATCGAGACCACCCTCCAGGTGCTGCGCGAACTCGTCGCCAGACATCCGAAAGTCCTTCAAGATCCTGCCCCGATTATCGGTATTGCCGCCTTCGCCGATTCCTCTATTACCCTGTCCATTCGGCCCTGGGTGCCTGTGGCCTCGGTCGGATCTGCACAGATTGAACTCAACCAGGCCATCATCCAGCGATTACGAGCAGATGGCGTAGGCATTCCCTTTCCTCAACGTGAAGTCCGCCTCCTCAATCCTTCTTAGTCAGACACGAATTACCGATGACCGGCATTTCTCTTTCAGGTTGCTAGCCGCCCTGCGCGCCTGTTGCACCTCGCGGAATCGGCTAATGAATGACGCGTCGCCGGCGGACCAGTGTTCGAGAAGCTTTGCGCCGTCTCCGCAAGTGAGTGCTCTTTTGCCGGGCACTCCGGCGAGGATCGAACCCGCGCGGCAAGAGCCCTGACGGCATTCGTGCGCCCCCGATCCATCTCGCTCGGCCACGTCTTTGTCACCTGATTGGCTTCCGCATACATGTATGTCCCCAGTGAGAAGCTCTCTGAAGGTCGTTAAGTAGGCGAGTTGCGTCTGCCAGTCGCTGTCGGCTCACGCATTCTGCCAGCCGGGTTTCGACAATCTGATCGCATGAAGGTCCGTGCCATACGCATCAGATATGGCACTGTGCAATGCGGCAGCGCGGGCGGGATAAAAGTTGATCTCTTACGCAGAATCAATTATACAACGCGCAAATGTGCTTTTACCCGTTAGGTATCCGGCACACCGTTGCCATTCGCGAGCCCCAGGAGGATGGATTAATGCTACGCTTTGCATGTTTCTTTCTTGCGCTGTTCATCGTAACGCTTACGGCTTACGGCGTGAAAGCCGAAGCACCGGCTCCCACAGACGCCACAGCCGCAGCTCCGACACTGGACTCGGTCACTCTCAAGGACGGTACCGTCATCTATGGACGTGTCCTCGGCATGATCGCCGATGAGTTGCATATCAAGACCGGATTTGGCCCGACCGCCGGAGACGACATCGTGAAGATCATGTGGCCGAACGTGGCCAAACTGGTTGTGAACCGTCCCATTCCCTTCAGCCTCAAAGAGGGCACCACGGTGGTCGGGACGGCACAGCCGGGCGAACCTGGCACGCTCACTTTGCAGGCCGCGCCGATGGGAACGCCAATGGCGATCCCTCTGGATGCGGTGGTGGGCATGAATCAGCCTGCCGTGATTTATACGGGCGCCCTTCAAGCCGGCTTCTCCCAAACAACGGGTAACAGCCATCTGCGAAACGGCAGCCTGCTCGGCGAGTTGTCTGCCCGCAGCGAATCGCTGCGACTGACCATCCTGGGTCGCTACATCTACGGAGACAATAGCGGCAATCTCATCGTGCGAAACAGCCGCGGCACCATCAAACTTGACTTCTTTCTGACGAAGCGGTTGTATTGGTTCGCGTCTGCCTACTTCGAGCAGGACACCTTTCAAGACCTGAAGCTGCGCACCGCGCTCGCAACCGGTCCCGGCTATCAATTCCTTGATCGCGGTGACCTGACAGGGCTCTTCAAAGACATGACGCTCTGGGCAGAAGCCGGTGCCGCCTACTTCAATGAAGATTTCAAGCTCTCCAACGACAAGTCCAGCGCACGTGGCCGATGGGCCGTCAAATGGAATTGGCCCCTGTGGGGCGGCGATCAGGTCAGCCTGTACCATTTCCAGGAAGGCTTCCAATCGCTCGCCAATTCCAAAGATCTCTACCTGACGGCTGATACCGGTCTGCGATTCAAAGTCTGGGGCGGACTGGTCAGCGGATTCCAATGGACGATGCGGTACAACAAGAATCCGCCGCCGGGTGTGTCGGATACCGATAATCTCTACCTGATCACATTGGGATACAGCTTCGACACCAGTCGAAAGCAATAAGGTGCGAGACGGTTTCGGGATCTATTCGGCTCACACAAGGAGGGCACACAATGGGCATGATGAGTGAGTTCAAAGAGTTTGCCGTCAAAGGGAATGTGCTCGACATGGCCGTGGGGGTCATTATCGGAGGGGCATTCGGGAAAATCGTCTCATCCGTGGTCAGCGATATTCTCATGCCGCCCATCGGCCTCCTCATGGGACACATGGATTTCTCCAGTCTCTTTATTCCGTTGAGTGAAGAGGCCAAAGGCAAATCCCTCGCCGCGGCCAAAGCCGCTGGTGCCCCCACGATTAACTATGGGGTCTTCCTGCAGACTCTGCTCGATTTTACGATTCTGGCGTTTGTGATCTTTTTAGTCGTCAAACAAATGAATCGTTTTAAGAAGGCCGCGCCTCCACCACCCCCACCGGCGCCACCAAAGGAAGAGGTCTTGTTGACCGAGATCCGTGATCTCCTCAAGAATCAACGTCACTAACCATGGGGCGTTCGCCCGTGCTGCTCGGAGAATTCCGGCAGTCTGACTGTTTTGTAAGGAGGATTGCATGAAACACGATTGCGTTGTTCCCCTGCTGCTGAGCGCTGCCATGCTCGCAGCCTGCACATCCACACCGGCACCCAATGACTCAGCGAGCCGAGCGCTGAATGAGATGAAGGCCGTCGCCAGGCCCATTCCGCCCAAGCCGGATCCGCGCGATCTCCGGATCGTAGAACTGGAACGCCAGAAGGCGGATCTCGAAGGGGAGTTGGAGCGCCTGCGTTCATCGAATGCCGCCGACTTGAATCAGTCCAAGGCTCGGATCGCGGAACTGGAGAGCCAACTCAACCAGCGTGACCGTGAATTGGCGGACTTGCGGAACGCCGCGGGCGACAAGGATCGATTGGCAAGCCAATTGTCCGATGCCAATCGGCAATTGTCGGCCAAAGAGCAGGAACTCGCAGCATTGAGAAGTACCGCTGGAGAAAAGGACAGACTGGCAAGTCAGTTGTCGGGCAAAGAGCAGGAACTGGCGGCGTTGAAACAGAATGCCAACGACAAGGAACGGCTGGCCGGAGAGTTGGCCGCATTGCAAGGATTGCTTGCGACGAAGGAACAGGAGCTCGCCGGGTTGAAAAGCAATGCGGGGGACCGCGATCGTCTATCGTCCGAGTTGGCACAGGCAAAACAGCACATCGCCGACCTGGAGCGCCAACTCAATGGGAAGGATCAGGAACTCGGGGCGTTGAAGGGGGCGGCCGGTGACCGCGAGAGGCTCGTGGCGGATCTCGCCGCCGCCAAGCAGCGAGCATCGGACCTCGAAAACGAAATCGGGCGCAGAGACCACGAAATGGCCGGTCTACGTGGAGCACTCGATCAACACAAGACCAGTCTTGCCGAAGCAAAGAATGATTTGACTAAACTGCTCCAGGCAGAGGTATCCAAGGGCAACGTGACGATGAAACAACTGGGGGATCAGCTCACCCTCGGTTTAGCCACGACCTTGCTGTTCGATTCCGGGGAGGCCACCCTGAAGCCGGGTGGAGCGGACGTGTTGAATCGTATCGGCAGCGTACTCAAGAACTATCCCGATCGCTCGATCCATGTGGCAGGCCACACGGACAACGTGCCGATCAAGGGACGGTTGGCAAAACGATTCCCGACCAATGCCGAGCTCTCCCAGGCGCGAGCCGAGAGCGCCCGCCAGGCGCTGACGGATGGCGGCATGGCCGCCGACAAGATTAGCGCCAAAGGTCATGCCGACAGCCGACCCATCGCCAGTAATTCAACGGCCGAAGGACGGCAGAAAAATCGGCGCGTCGAAATCGTGGTCGGACAGTAGCCCTCGCCCATCACGCGTTGTACGCCTTGCGTCCATCCCAAGAACACGCTAGAGTACCTGGCGTGTTCTTGGGGCGTGCATGGTTGTCACCCGATTCGTCAGGCACGCAGTGCGCACACCGGCTAATCAACATCTAGCAGATCCGCCTCCGTCGCCTGGGCTTGCTGCCCATCTGAATAGTTCCGTGACGACTATCACCCCTCCGCCATGTTCGTCAGTGGTTCCGATGACCAGGGAGAGATCGTATGAGACGAGCTATTTGGGCGCTCATGGTTCTCGGTGCCCTCGCTTCGGCCTGTGAGACCGTTCCTCGGCCACAGCCGGTCGCGGCCCCGCTTCCCGCAGCTGATGCCAAACTCGTGGCGCTTCAACAGGAGCGCGAGCAGCTCCTGACGACTCTCGGGGAATTCCATGATCGTATTCGCGATCTAGAAAGCAAACTGGGGGATCGCCAGAACCAACCAGCCGCGGCTTCGTACGACCAGTTGCTGAATGCCAAAGACGCGGAACTCGCCGAGATGCGCCGACTCACTCCTGAACGTGACAAACTCACCAGTCAGTTGGCAATGGCCAACAACGAATTACTGCAAGCCCGGCAGCGCATCGGAACCTTGGAGCAACAACTGGCGACCAGAGAAAAAGATCTGGCCGCTCTTCAAAGCCGCTCCACCGCTATTTCCGATCTCGAAGTCACCCAACGTCGCATCCTGGAACTGGAAGCCCAGGTCGCTCGTCAGGATCACGATCTCCGCACGATTAAGGCTGAAAATGCCGAACGGGATAGTCTCGCCGCTCAATTACAAACGGCCACGGCGACGATTGATTCCCTCAAAGCACGCATCAGTGCGCTCGATCAGCAGCTTAGAGACCGGGAGCAAGCCTTTGAAACGGTTCGCTCGCGCCTCATGGAACGGGACAAGCTGGTGCCGCAATATAATGCGATGATCGCAGAAATATACCAGGCCCGGCACCGGATCGCCGCACTTGAACAACGGCTGAATGAAAAGACTCGGGATCTTTCGCCGCGCCAAAAGGGTACGCAAGCGACGACGGCCCCACGAGAGGCGGGGACGACCTCCAACAAAAACGTTGGATCCTCCGAGAAAGATGCCAGCCGCACAGGAAGCACGGCCCCGGCAAGTCCCAGGCAGTCCACCGCGCGCGAAGCTAATTTTGCCTCCATGAAGGAGGAGATTCTGAAGGTTTTGCCAAGCGACAGCGAGCAGAAGGCGATCACGGTGAAGCAGGATGGAAGCCGACTGACGATCGCGCTGGCCAGCAATTGGCTGTTTGCCTCCGGCGAAGCCGCCTTGACTCCTGAAGGCATGACGATGCTTAAACGCATCGGCACCGTGCTGGGACCGCTTTCAGACAAGTTCGTACAGGTGGCCGGTCACACCGACAATCAGGCGCTCAGCAAAACCCTTCAGAAAACGTTTTCCGATAATAAGGCACTGTCGTGGGCTCGTGCAGAAAATGCGCGCCGGGCGTTGGTGACCGGCGGGATGTCTCCGGAGCGAACTAAAGCGGTCGGCATGGCCGATTCCAGACCCATCGCTTCCAACGCAACCGAACAAGGCCGCCAGAAAAACCGCCGCCTTGAATTGGTCATTGTGCAGGGACCTACAGTCGCCACAACGACGGGCAACACAACCGAGGACCGGGATCGTCTCGCCGCACTCGCTCCCTCATACTAGGGCCAACCCTCAGGCTCAGCTTACAACTGGCAGGTACCCGATTGCACTGCGGCAACAGACTCGCCGGCAACAGTGGCTAGGATCTTGTAGTGTCCCAGTCCTAGTTCCTTGCCGTACGCCTCTCCGACCAACACATCCTGCACATGTTGGTGGTCCGAGGTCCGGAAGAACGATCGCCCTTCTTTCAGACCATCAAACTCATGTCCTTCCAATGCCTTGATGAGCGCGGACGCTTCGGTTGTGCCAGCCCGTTGGATCGCTTCCAGAATCTGAGTCATGGCAGCGTACCCCAGGTAACAACGTGATGTCGGAGTATGACTGTATTTCTCGACGACGCCCTGGATAAATCGTCTAGATCCCTCGGTATTCACTTTGGGGTCCCAGATCAGGCCCCAAATACCGGAGTTGTTCGCGTAGCCGAGAGGACGGCCAATTTGCTCGCCGGCGATCATCCCGCCGACACCGATTCTCTCCTTGGCTAAATCCAGCTTGGTGTAGGCTTTGAGGGCGTGTACTAAATCCCATCCATAAAGATTCAAGAGCACCAGCGTGGGGCGCTTGTCCTTGGCTGTTGTGAGTGCCGGACTGAAATCCGTCGAACCGAAGGGCATCAGCGTTTCGCCCACAAATTCCACCCCATGGGCAAGTCCGGTAGATGCCATCGCCTGAGCCATCGCCTTTCCATCCAAAGAGCTCGTCGTAATCATGTACCAACGGGTCCCATAGGTTTTCACCAGTTGGGGAACAACGGCCTGCGCCAACATGGAGGCATTGGGCATAAAGACGAAGGTGTGTGAATTACATGCGGCCCCTGTCAATTCAGGCAAATGTGCACCCGTGACCATGAACAGCTTGTTCGCCTTCTTGGCAAACTCAGATACAACGAGTGCGCACTCAGCGTTGAATGTCCCCATCAAGACATCCACACGATCCTCCTGCACGAACTTGGTCGCGGCCTTCAGGGCTGTCTCAGGATCGGAGGCATCATCCGCCTCCAGGATTGTCACCGGCCGCCCCAATACCCCGCCGCGCTTATTGAAGAGATCGACCGCGACGTTCGCCCCATGCACATCATGGATCGAAGAGGTCTTATAGGGGCTCGATAGCGGGTCCAGAATGCCGATTTTGAGCGGCTCTGCCGCAAACGCCGCTGATCGTGCAAGGGGTATATCAAGCATCCGCCCCGCGAAATCTCCCCAAAGCAGCGCGCCACCACTCATAGCAGAAATTTGCAGAAATCGTCGTCGGGAGATATCACGCATCGTCTTATCCCTCTCTGTTGTCCTAGACATGTTCCCGGCACATCTAATGCGCCTTTCTTACACAAGCTCCCCGACCCAGCCTCGACTCTCTTAGGAGAGTCGCCGAGGTTTCCACAGCGTGAAGTTGGCGGCGATTTTTTACTGTTGTACCCACAATATACGCGCACCACACCCCTCTTGAACGCCAGGTAGAGCAGGCAGGGCACTTCGCGGAGGGGCCATGTATTTATAGAATGCGAAGATGTTGCGGCGTTAGGATACCTGATTGCCTACTAACTGTACTGGTCTTCGGTATATACCTGCTTGATTGACCAGAAGACCGCCTCCTTTAATTTCTTAATCTGCGGATCGGGAGGATCCTTCCGGATTTTTTGAAGCTTCCGGTCGAGAGCGAATAAAGGTTCAACCGACCGCCGATCCGGCACCCGCCCCAGTGCCCAGGCAATCTCCGTTTGCACCACTATGTCGATGCCGGGCGAATCGAGCATGTCGAGTAAAGGCGGAACTACTCTGGAGTCACTATGAATATTGCCCAGATCGCCAAGACCTTTAGCCGCAGCTGCCTGCAACTCGGGCTGCTTGGAATACTTCAAAATGTCGATAAGTACAGGAATCCCCTCCTTCCCCATGTTGCCCAAGGCGACTGCGGCTTGCTTGGCGAGATCTTTGTCCTTCAGGGCCTCGGTGAGGTGGGGCAACGCTTCATCTGCAACCATCTCCCCCAACAGGGAAATAATTTTTAATTTCCTGAGTTGGCTGGTTTGTGGAGTATCCAGCAATTTGAGCAGGCGATCAGGCTGGCCCCACTCTCCGGTCAAGAGAAGAGGAAACTCGTATGTCTCCAGTGCGTCATGGAGCGCATTCATCGCATACAGCCCCGGGTCTGGTGCCTGGGCCGACTGGGCGGCTTCGACAGCATCTTCAAATTCCGTCCGAACCTCTTTCTGCCATTTAACCTTCATACCGCCCAACGCGTATGTGATCTGACATGCCGGACCTTTCCACAGGCGGGACGGCGCATCGGGCAAATCATTGTCTCCGCCCGCGGATGCCGTGCCCTCCCACGTCTTCCGTTGCTCGCACTTGACCCGGACGACGACATCGTGGGGCATGCGGGGATCAGAGACCGTTGCATAACCCAACTCGCCCATGCGCTTCATCACCACGTCCAGGATTCCGCCGGCATTGCCAGTGCCCTTGTCTGTTAGAGCCAATGCCTCGATCAAGACGGTCTGAATTTTTCCTAATTCTTTCTTTTGTGCGTCGGTAAAATAGTCTCGATAGGCCTCGCTCGAAAGCGGGAAGCCACACAAGAGAATGAGACACCCAACTGCAGTGGTCACAGAGTGGCGTTTCATATGGTGTCCCCTTTCTTTCGCAAAACGTTCGAATGGCGACATAGCGAGTCAGACCTGCGTGTCCATTATACCGTTCCTTATCTTATACAGGGCAGTGCCAGAAAGACCTCTCTTCATGGAAGTATAGAACAACCGGAGAGAGGACTCGCCTCATACGATATATTCTCCAAACAAGGTCCCCTCAGAATGACATATCAACACATGGCCCCCCAGCGTATGGGTTGACAGGCAGACACGATCGACGGTACAAAATGTCATTATTCATCGTGCCTTTACACATGTGTAGCCATTCCATACGCACCATCAGTGAACAGCCTAGTACCCAGCGTCGCGCGAGAGTGGCGGAACTGGCAGACGCGCGAGACTTAGGATCTCGTGGGTAACCGTGGGGGTTCAAGTCCCCCCTCTCGCACCACCTCTATGACCTGGTCTGACGCACCAAACATTATCGGACTCGGAGAAAGTGAATAGCCTTATGAAGATGGAAATGACCGAACTCGGCCCCATGAAGCGAGCGCTCAAGATTGAAGTTCCTGCAGACGAAGTAAACCAGCGTTTTGTCCAGGCTTACTCTGAATTGAATCGGCAAGTTCGCATTCCCGGCTTCCGTCCAGGAAAAGCCCCGCTCCAACTGCTTGAGAAGCGCTATGCCAAAACGATTGAAGAAGATGTCATCCGCAGCCTTGTTCCGGATTATTATGATCGAGCTATCCGGCAAGCGGGCATCGTTCCGGTTCTAGTAGAGATACCGCCGTTGGAACGGGTTAAAGTGAAAAAAGACTCTCCCTTTAGCTTTACGGCGACCGTTGAGATCAAGCCAACGATTGATCTTCGCGATTATAAAGCTCCGAATCCTATCTCTCTCAAACAGGATCAAAGAACAGTCACAGATGAACAGGTGCAAAAGGCGCTCGAAGTTCTTCGCGAACAGATGGCTCAGTTGCACCCCGCGCCAGCCGGAACAACTCTGGCCGATGGAGACTATGCGGTTGTCGACATTGAAGGCACAATGGACGGAACTGCTCTTGATGGAACCACCAAGGCGGGACATCTCCATAAAATGGGTTCTCACACTTCCATCCTGGGAATCGAGATTGAACCGCACCTCCTTGGCAAGAAAGAAGGTGACGTCATCACCATTCCCCAGGCCTATCCGGCGACACACCCCGATGCACGAGTGGCAGGTAAAACCGTCAATTTCCGCTGCACCGTCAAGTCGATAAAACGCAAACAACTTCCAGCACTCGACGACGAATTTGCGAAAGATTGCGGCCCGTATCAGTCTCTGCAGGAAATCCGAGAAAAGCTGCACGCTGAAATGGAGCGTGCCTTGAAGAAGGACATTGAGGATTCCTACAAAGACACGATTTTAAAGCGACTGGCTGAAACTCACCATTTTGATCTTCCCGGAACGCTAGTAGAACGAGAACTCTCCGCGATGGTTCGTCAACAATTGCAGTCTCGTCAACGGAAGAGCCATGACGCTGCAGAGGCTTCGCCCGGCGCCTCTCAAGCCGACGAAGCCAAACAGTTGCAGGAAGAATATCGTCCGGAAGCTGAACGGCGTGTGAAGGTTGGGCTCATTCTTGAAGCACTGGCGACGAAAGAAAACATCACGGTGACCAATGAGGATCTCAGCAACGAGATCGAGCGGCTCGCTGCTGAAGTGAAACTCTCAGTCGAGGAAGTGACCCGCATGATTCAGGCCGGTGGTCAAGACACGCTCAATGACCTTCGTTCAAGGATCTTGGCTGACAAAGCATTGGATTTTGTATACAAACACGCGATGATTCAGGGCTAATAGTTCCGAGGCCGGAGTCACAGACCCTGAAGGTCGGGCGCTCAATACCAAATCCCGGCGAGATGAGTATGGTAAACTGAGGAGTTTCCACCTGTTTGTCCTCTAGCGGAAAGGATTCGGCCGAATGCTAGTTCCGATTGTTGTTGAGCAAACGAACCGCGGCGAGCGTGCCTACGACATTTATTCACGACTTCTCAAGGACCGTATCATCTTCCTCGGCGCTCCAATCGATGACGTTTTTGCCAACCTGATTATTGCCCAGCTCCTGTTCCTGGAAGCAGAGGACCCGGAGAAGGATATTAATCTGTACATCAATTCCCCCGGGGGAAGCGTAACGGCGGGGCTTGGCATCTATGACACCATGCAATACGTCAAACCCTCTATTAATACGATCTGCTTAGGGCAGGCAGCAAGCATGGGAGCGTTTCTGTTAACCGCCGGGACAAAAGGCAAGCGCTATGCTCTTCCCAACGCCCGCGTCATGATCCATCAACCCATGGGTGGATTCCAGGGGCAGGCAACGGAGATCGACATCCATGCCCGGGAAATCTTAAAGATTCGTGAACGCCTGAATGAAATCATGGCCAAACATACCGGACAACCGCTGGATAAAATTTCCCAGGACACAGAGCGGGACTATTTTATGTCCAGTGAGGAAGCTAAACGCTACGGACTGATTGATGAAGTTATTACACGCCCCCTGAAGGGCCTTAAACCCGTTGGGTCAACGGACTCAGGGAAGGATGGCGGCAAGAGCTAGTTGACCTTTGGTGTACAGGAGGCAGCATGGCTAAACAGGAAAAGATTGATCGGCACCTGCGTTGCTCGTTCTGCGGGAAAAGCCGGGACGAAGTGCGCAAACTCATCGCCGGTCCTACCGTCTACATCTGCGACGAATGCGTAAACCTCTGCAATGACATCATTGCCGAGGATTGGGAAGAAGCGAAAGAGGAAATCTCTTCAAAGCTGAAGAAGCCAGCCGAGATCAAACATCATCTCGATCAGTATGTCGTCGGCCAGGATCGCGCGAAACGCATCCTCTCAGTCGCCGTACACAATCACTACAAACGTATCTCGGCGAAGGACAAAGACGTCGACGACGTTGAACTCCAAAAAGGAAACATTCTGGTCGTCGGACCGACCGGAACTGGGAAAACCCTTCTGGCTCAGACTTTGGCCAAATTTCTTGATGTTCCCTTCACTCTCGCTGACGCTACGACACTCACGGAAGCAGGCTATGTCGGAGAAGACGTAGAAAATATCATTCTCAAATTGCTCCAGGCTGCCGATTACGACGTCGAACGCGCCGAGCGCGGAATTGTGTATATCGACGAAATCGACAAGATCAGCAGGAAAAGTGACAGTCCGTCGATCACGCGAGACGTTTCGGGCGAGGGTGTTCAACAGGCTCTGCTGAAGCTCATCGAAGGAACGGTCGCGAACGTCCCTCCTCAAGGCGGCCGGAAACATCCTCATCAAGAATTCATTCAGGTCAATACTTCCAATATTCTGTTCATCTGCGGCGGGGCATTTGTCGGGCTCGAACATATTATTGAACAGCGTCTGAACAGGAAATCGATGGGGTTCGGAGCCGAAGTCCGAGGCCGCAATGATATTCGATTGGGCGAACTGCTGCCCCATGTCCAGCCGGAAGATCTGCTGAAATATGGTTTGATCCCCGAATTTATTGGCCGGTTGCCCGTCGTCGCTACGCTCGATGAACTCGACGAACAAGCGCTCATTCGAATTCTCACCGAACCCAGAAATGCGCTGACCAAGCAGTATGAGAAACTGCTGTCCTTCGAAAAAGTGAAGCTCCGGTTCACTGAAGGCGCGTTAAGTGCTGTGGCCCGGAAAGCCTTTACCCAAAAGACCGGTGCCCGTGGGTTACGTGCAATCCTCGAGGAGGCTATGCTTGATGTGATGTACGACGCCCCTTCGCAGAAACAGATCAAGGAAGTCGTGATCACCGAGGATGCCATCAGCGGAAAACATGCTCCCATTCGAATTTTTGAGCAGGACAAAGACGTAAAAAGCGCCTAGCCCTTCAAGACTATTCACCTAGTAAGTGCTTTTCAGCAACAGAGGGGGCGTCGGCCCCCTCTCTTGCATACCCCTTCACAGTACAGCACCGACCTCTCCCTCGCCAAACGCCTCAAATCGCAGGTTTTTATCGACAAGTTCGAACGATAGGCTATACTTGCATCAGATGTCTTTTTGCGAACATTTTGGGTTTCTAAAGGGCGACCCGTGAAATTCCCCGTCGTATCCAGCTCAAGGCACAAGGGCAAGACGCTTGAAATTGATTCCTCCAAGGAGTCGATCACGTTGCTCGGCATCAACGGAGAGCCCATGGGAAGCCTCGCGTGGGATTTTCTCGTCGATCAGATACTCACCTATCGAAAACCTCAGCAATCCCGTGAAGCCCGTTCTGAACCGCGGATTTCGCTTTCCATCCGCGTCAGGTATCACACTCCCGATGGCATGCAGTTCGAGAGCCGAGCGGGAGGAATTGGCGGAGGCGGACTATTTATCGAGAGCCTTGCACCATTGGCAGTCGGAACTAAACTTGCCATGGAATTCACGCTACCAGAAGATCCCAGCGAGTGGATGTCGGCAAAGGGAGTGATCGCTTGGGTCTGCCCCAAAGCAGACCAATATACATTTAGCCCGGGAATGGGCGTACGTTTCACGGACATCGCATCAGAGATACGAAGTCGGGTCCTGAATCTGGTCCATTCGGTAAAAGGCATTCCGTCGAGCGACTCCCACTAACATTCTTGACGAACGTTTCCCATTCGTTGCAGATCAAATCACTGCGGACCGTCCGAGATCTCACGATGAAATTCCCCGTCACTGTCACCCGCGAGCACCATGGCAAAACGCTCGGTATTGATTGCGATCAGGAAACAGTGTCTTTGTTTGATCACAAGGGGCGACAGCTCGGTATCCTGAGCTGGGGAACCCTCATCGAGCATATGCTCGCTCTGGATGAAGATGCGCGCTTTGCACATAGTCGATCGCATTCACGCGCTCCCCTTGCGATCAAAGTCCATTGCACCATGGAGGATGGGAAGCATTTTGACAGCCTGACTGGCGGGATCGGCGGAGGGGGATTGTTTATCGAGAGCAGCACACCTTTGGCACCGGGCACAGAACTGACCGTGGAATTTGCTTTACCAGACCGACCGAACCAGAAATTTGCCACCCGTGCAAAAGTGGCATGGACGCGGTCAAAGCCAGAGCGATACCTACTCTTTCCAGGGATGGGCATTCAATTTACTGACATTGATCCGGAGGCTCAAACACGCCTCATTGACCTTGTTGACTCCCTGAACCGGAGCCGGGCGATGTCGTAATCTGCCGAACAGCCCAATGCGCCCACTCTTGAACCGTCGGATTCGCATCCTTCTCGGCTACCGCGGACAGGGCAGTAACCACACCGGCATCTCCCACTTTTCCCAGCCGAAACGCAGCTTCAGCGCGCACTCCCGCGTCAGCATCGTTTTGTAAAAGCTTCACTAGAGTTGGTAGAGATCTTACGTCCCCCGTCTCACCGAGGACGGCTGCAATCCCTTGACGCACCTGCGCATTGGGATCTTTCAGAGCCGACACGAGATCGGCTGAGAATGAAACCGCCTCCAAACTGAGGAGGGCTCGACTGGCAGCAAGCCGGGTCAAAACATCCGGACGCTGGAGTGCGTGAAGAATCTGCTCCTCACGGCCAGCGGAAGGCTCAATTTCGCCGAGTGCCAAAGCCGCTGCCACCCTAACAGGCTCGGACGAATCCGATAAATGTTGCACAAGCGCCTCCCCGCTCTTTCCATCACTTACTCGCCCCAAGGCAAGTGCTGCAGCAGCGCGAACGTTGGGATCTCGATCGGCCAATGCAGCAACAAGGCCCGAGCTTGCAGATTGGTGGCCGATCTTTCCCAACCCTTCTGCGGCCGTACGCCGCACCTCCGGGTCTGGATCAGCAAGTAATTCACTCAGCCTCACGGAAACGACCACCGGAGTCTCTGGCGAGACTTCCACATAGCAACCGGACAATGTTAAGGAGACTATCAGCGGCAAGAATAATGCGAGGGATGACGCGTTACGCGGGAAGGATTCGGGATTCATGTCGGCGTTATGATGACGAGTTCATGATGTATGAGAAGGATGGAGTAGGAGTCGGGTGATAGTTTTCTTCGCCTAAGTGCTTGGGTCGGGTCGTCACAATGAGGCACTCCCGAAGACATCGGATTGGCGCAAGACAGCCAGCTCGCGGTCCAAGGTAGAGCCAGCAAAAACCCCGCAATTAGAGTGGCTTGGCAGGAGTGTCTTCGTCCAGAACGGGCGCTTGCTTGGCTGCTTCGATCGACTGTTCCAGTTCCTTTTGGGCGGAATCCATTTCTGCTCGAATGGTCCGCATCTGAGGATCGACCGAGCTCCGCACATCAGCGACGGCCTGTCGGAAAGTCCGCACGGCGTCACCCAGCCCCTCACCAAGACCCTGCATGTCTTGCGGAGAAAAGGCTGCCGGCTGAGGCTGGGCGGCTTTTGCGCGTAGGGCAGCTTGCGCAGCCTGTACACGAGCCACCGCATCTTTGTTCACAATAGCAGAAGGACGCTTGGCCACCGGCTTACTTTGAGCCGAAGCAGGAAGAGGGGGATACTGTCCCCGCATCACCGGAGCCGGGGCCGCCATACGATCTTCCATGGAAGGAGGTTGATGACCCTGTGCCACTGCCGACCCGGGGGCAGCCTGAGTTGGCGCGACCGTAGCGACCCTGGGCTTAGAGGGCTGGGCGGTTTGCGGCCCCTGAGGCGCAGCGGCAGCCATTAAAGCAGCTGTCGTCCCAGGTGTTAACTCCGGACCAGGCGTATAGGGAGCGCTGGCTTTGAGACTGGGAGCGGCCTGAGCCGTCGGCGCCGGGGCAGCTTCCTGGGCAGTCTCAGCAGCCGGCGGTATCTGAGCCTGAGACACCGCCGTTGAGGCTTCACCCTGTTCGGGAGTGACGTCGGCAGCGGGGATATCATTTACTTCCTTCTTAAAGCCTCGTAGGGCCTTGCCCACGCCCTCCCCGATTTGCGGAAGCTTGCCGGCACCAAAAATAATCAAGACGATAACTAGGATGATAATCAGTTCGGAGAATCCCATCGTGCCAAACATGTTCAGTATCCTTCCTCGGCAAATAGGGACCAATCAGGGCACCTAGACCTCTGCGGCCAGTCGATGCCTCACGATAGCTGCCCAATGCAAAGGGTGTCAAGAAAGGTGCACGCCATCCCTCAGGATAAGACCAGCTCAGGTGGTGGGAAGGGTAATCGCGACGAGTTCGGTCTGCACCGGTTGACCGTACACCACCGCATCATTGGTCGAAAGGTACACGTCCAGTTCACTCCGAATACCGAAGTCCCCCGGAAGATAGATCCCCGGTTCGATAGAGAAACAGGTGCCGGGCAGCAAGCGGCGGGCATCCTGGGTTTCCAGATTGTCGATGTTGGCGCCATTGCCATGGACTTCTTCACCTATCGAATGCCCGGTCCGGTGAACAAAATACTCCACGTATCCAGCCCGCTGAACAACCTGTCGACATACATCATCCACCTCCCAACCGTAGGGAAATGTGCCGTCTCGAACACGCGTTTGCACGAATGTCACAGCTGCATCCCGCGCTTGACGAACGATTTGGAAGAGATCTTGCTGTCTGGCCGGCACAACCTCCCCCACGAAACCTGTCCAGGTGATATCGGCATACACGGCCCGAGGCTCTGGTTGTTTAGCCCATAAATCGATCAACACGAGGTCTCCCTGGCGGATAGGGGCAGAGCCCTCGACAGATGGCCCATAGTGGGGATCAGCGCTATGGGCGTTGATTGCGGCAATGGGGGGACTCGAAGTGACGAGGCCGCGGGCATGCATTCGGGAAAGAATATATTGTTGCAACCCATATTCATTGAGTGAGCCGCCCGCCGCGAGAGACGTCCCGATAAAACCGAACGCTTCATCCACAATCGCCCGCAGCCCAGTGGCAGCCACCTGGTGCGACGCCAACTGCGCCTCATCCCACACGGCTTCAAATTGCTGGACCAAATCGGCTGATGTAACGACCTCCAGACCCCAGCTACGCAGGAGATCCAACGTTCCAGCATCCACTCGCGAAAGATAGGGGATCGCATTCATTGGCGAGTATTGCATGGCAATCCGTTTGG
The DNA here is from genome assembly GCA_049840695.1 of Nitrospira sp. Taxonomy (GTDB): domain Bacteria; phylum Nitrospirota; class Nitrospiria; order Nitrospirales; family Nitrospiraceae; genus Nitrospira_A. The sequence continues at coordinate 51,265 of JASGJV010000005.1, read as the reverse complement.
CCGATTGAAGAAGGGCCCTCAGCGCCGCCTGCTGTTCTCGCCAGGAGACGTAAAACTGCACCTCACCCGGCAATCCCTCCAACACATGCGGCTCAATGCGATGCTGCAATTTCACTGGCGTTCCGATCGCGGGAACCCAGTAGTACCAGCGCCGCGTGACATGCATCGACGGGTCTAACAACAACACGCGATAAGCAATGGGATCGAGATGGCGGAAGTCATAAAAAAGCCAACCGTCAATCCCTGGTTGCTCTCGAATAGCTTGTTGAATGCGGCTGACCTGGGCCATGAAATCAGAGACAGTATTCATGGTCGCATCATAACGACATTTCGAAATCGAAACCACTCAGCAATCAGGCGATGCTCTCCGCGCTTCGGGATGATACAATGCTGTCGAGCATCTATGAGTATTCCTGCCGCAGCCGATCCGAATCAGTACCGTGTCACATTTTTCTTCGGACCTGAACCCGTCGAGCATCGGCCCGATCATCTGCGCTGCGTGTTTAATGTGAAGAAGCGCAGTTGGAAAGGCGGGGTGCAGATCAGCCTCGACATCGCTCAGGAGCACGTCGAGCAGGCTCGCCGGGAGATCGGCTTTTCATCCTGGGTTGAACATCAATTACAGAGGATCTGCCAAGAAGAACAGGCTGACCTGACGCGTCGGGCGGATGAACTCTTCATACAATCCGTCTGCACCTGCGCACTCAATCTCGCGCTCCATGGAGGCATTGAGCAACACAACCAGGTGATCGAGGCGGCACGCTTTGCAGTTGAACTCCGGCACATCATTACGGAGCAGCCCGAACGGGTGACGGATCCCATTCGCCTTGAATTGGACGTGGGGGAGTCATCTGATCTCTGAAGAGCGGGGGGAACACCTGCGACAAAGGCGGAAGGGGTTTGAAAATGGGGATGAATTTGTTATAACGACAACGGAGTACTCGCAATTGTAGAAGTTCATCGGCACTCATCTTCTAACTTCACACCGTCAGCTTTTCAGCACGAAGGAGGCACTTAACGTGAACGTCTCTGTCAATCTGTCCTCAAAAAGACGCCGCAGCCTCTGGTCGAACGCGTTGGTTCTCGGTCTGGTGGCGATTTGCTCTCTGGCTATCCTCATTGTGCCGGTGGCAGCACAAGAATCCGGCAGTGCTTCCAACGTCCCCGTCTCCTCGAACGATGCCAGCCCCTCGGGGGTCGGCATTCAGGCAGGATCTGCACTGGCAACCATCATCTACTTCCCACTCAAACTGGCGTTTGCTATCGGTGGTGGGGTGGTTGGCGGACTGGCGTATGGGTTCTCAGGCGGGAGCGAACAAACCGCAAAAAATATTTGGATCCCCAGCATGTACGGGACGTACATCATCACGCCTGACCATCTGAAGGGGGACAAACCGATTCGCTTCCTCGGTGTATCCTCAAGCGAACCCACGCGGGAAGCTGGGGATTATACCCCTCAAGAGCCCATGCCGCTGCCCTTGGAACCGATCCGATAGTATGAAGCCCGTCATCGGAGTCACGCCCGACTTCAATGCCGGTGATCGTCAGGAATGGGGCGGCAAAGAGCCCACCTATTTTCTCCGAGCTCGGTATGTCCGCGCAATCGAAGAGCTGGGCGGGGTGCCGCTCATTCTTCCCCTTGTGGCTGATCGTGCGGCGCGTCGCCGCCTCCTACGGACCGTCGATGGGCTGCTACTGACAGGCAGCGGTCCAGACTTAGACCCCGCGCTGTACGGAGAACGGAAACAATACTCCTTTCCGATCGTTGCCCAGCGACGCTCAAGCTTCGAATTGGATCTCGTCCATCTAGCTACCCGCTACCATCTCCCGACCCTGGCCATCTGCGGCGGGATGCAAACGATGAATGTGGCGTTTGGAGGGACTCTCTATCAGGACCTTCCTGCCCAGGTTCCCGATGTGCTGCAACACCGACAGACGGCACCGGCTATTCGTCTCGCCCACAGCGTCTCCATCACACCCCGTACGCTCCTCGAACGTATCGTCAAATGTCCCGAGATGAAGGTGAACAGTTCCCATCACCAATCAGTGAAAGGTGTGGGGCGCGCACTGATCGCCAGCGCAACCGCGCCCGAACGGCATCGTCGAGGCGATTGAACATCCCGGTCACCCATTTTTTCTAGGCCTGCAATGGCATCCCGAATTTCTATTTGAGCGCCACCGGGTGCATCGGCGGCTCTTTGAGGCATTCTTACGGGCAGCCTCCCGGCGTCCGGCGCTTCAACCATTGTCTGCGCAGCGCGGGACCACCACATGACAGGGGACTCAGTCGCCCATGCCAGCGGACAGGGGCGTGACGTCACCGGAGAGAGGATACGGAGTGGGTAATCCGCTGTTTCGCACCAAATCGATCGAACGAATCCTCGCTGACTCAGACGCCCCGGAACATCGCCTGAAACGAAGCCTGACTGCCTGGGACCTGACCGGGCTTGGCATCGGTGCCATCATCGGCACCGGCATCTTCGTGCTGATCGGCACCGCGATCGTCGGCGATGCGCATCGACCGGGAGCCGGTCCCGGGATCGTCCTGTCGTTTATTCTGTCCGGCATCACCTGCGCCCTTGCCGCGCTCTGTTATGCGGAATTTGCGGCCATGATTCCTGTGGCTGGCAGCGCGTACACCTATTCCTATGCGACCCTCGGCGAATTCCTGGCCTGGCTGACGGGATGGAATCTCATTCTGGAATACGGCGTGGCCTGTGTCGCAGTCGCCATCGGTTGGTCCGGCTACTTCAATAACATTTTGAAGCTCTGCGGCTTCGAACTACCTTACTGGGCCACGCATCCCCCGGGAGCGGACGGAGGGATCGCAAATATCCCGGCTGCGATCATCGTCCTGTTGGTAACAGGCATTCTCATCGTCGGCGTAAAGGAAAGCGCCAGAGCCACCTGCGGCATCGTCATCATCAAGCTGGCCGTGATCGTCTTTTTCATTGCCGTCGGGACTTCCTCCGTCGACACGACTAACTGGACGCCGTTCATGCCGTTTGGATTCGCCGGCGTGGGTGCGGCGGCAGCCATCGTATTTTTTGCCTATATCGGGTTTGATGCCGTCTCGACCACCGCCGAAGAAGCCAAGAATCCCCAACGCGATCTTCCCATCGGCATCTTCGCCTCACTGGGCATCTGTACCTTGCTGTATATTGCCGTGGCGGCAGTCCTGACAGGCCTGGTGCCGTTTTCCCGAATCGACATTCACGCACCGGTGGCCGAAGGATTGCGGGTCGTCGGGTTCAAATGGGGAGCTGCCATCGTCGCAGTCGGCGCAGTAGCCGGGATTACGAGCGTGCTGGTGGTGATGATGCTGGGCCAGATTCGCGTGTTTTTCGCCATGTCCCGAGACGGGCTTCTCGGTCCCTGGTTGTCAGGCGTGCATCCAAAATTTCGAACACCTCACCACGCAACCTATTTGACCGGCATCGCCGTGGCGATCATGGCAGCCTTGATCCCGATCGGCGAAGCGGCCGACATGACAAACATCGGGACGCTCTTCGCCTTCGTCCTGGTCTGTATCGGGATCATGGTTCTTCGATATACCAACCCGAACCATCCCCGGCCATTTCGCATGCCCTTCATGCCGGTCGTCCCCCTGCTGGGTGTCCTGGCCTGCTTGGGTTTGATGTATTTTCTTCCTTGGATGACCTGGATCCGGTTTTTCGTCTGGACGATCATCGGTGTCGTTGTTTATGCCACGTATGGCATACGGCGCAGCAAGCTCGCTAGGAGTCCGGCCCTTGAACACACCGGTAGCGCTCGACGCGTATGACGCCGCTGCATGAACAATTCGAGGATGGAAGAATTAGGACGAGGCTTCGGTTGGAGCGACTTTGGGAGCGGCTGCGACAGGCGCCGCACTGGGGGCAGCCGGTTTCGCAGCAGGAGCAGGAGTTGCGGCCGAGGTACCTGGAGCCGGCGAAGCAGGCGCACCAGCCGCAGGAGTTGCCGCCGGTTTGGGAGGAGCCGCGGGTTTTGGAGGGGCAGGCCGTTCTGGCTTAATCCCCCCTTCCCAGGACGGACCTGAGTACATATCCGCAGCTAGCCCCTTGCCCTTCCATTTTTCTTCGAAGTCCGCAGCAGCCTTGTTGGGAGTTTCCCCGGCTCCTACCACGTCATTCCATGGATAGGCGCGCGGCCCGATCTGGCATCCCGTCTCCGTACGCCTCAGATACAAGGCAATAGGATTTCCTCGGTAGGGTCCGAGGTAGATATGGACCGATCCCACATATTCAAGCAATGTGGCCACCATGCCTCCAAGAAGAGGTGCATGATGCCATAAGAGGCATAAGGAGGGCAAGAAGGACCTAGTACCCCCCTGCTATTCGGTCCACCCCGGATCAGGAGAGAGCAGGACGCTCAGTCGACGGACGCGAGCGAAGCAGGTACAGCCCACCGATGAGAATGATGATGACGACCACATTTAAGCCGACATCCATAAGGTATTGCTGAAATAGCTCGTGCCTGGTTTCCTTAGCCACTGCTTCAAGCTGGTACGAGAGTTCGGCACTCGCCGTCAAGAGTCTCCGGGTGCAGGCAATGATCCCCACTGACAAGTACGGTTCTAATTCCAACACTTCCGTCTGAAGAAATCGCACCACCGTGCGAAACAGTTCCAGGAGAATGATGACCAGGAGCAGATCGTTCAATAACTTGAGCGCGGCAGGAAGAAGCGCGAGCTGAACGGGCCGAGCCAGGAAGATGTACCAGGCATGGACGAAAATAATCATGCCAAGCGCAAGCAGGCTGAACCCTGCTGCGACATACCCGAGCCGGTCCAGTTGGTCCATAAAACCGACCCACCAGCGCATACTGGACCGATGAAACTTCTCCTCTGACCCCGGCATACTCGATAAGGACATTACGCCTGCCCTGCCGGGCCGGTCGGCATAGGAGTCCCTTCCTCCGACGGTTGCCCGAACCTCAGCCCATGCACGGCGCCGGCCGTAACGAGATGGCCACAACAGTCGATCCCTTGAAGCCCGGCGCCGCCATCCATCACCATGAGGCGAAGGCCGCAGGAATCAGGAAACTGCCGCTTTTCCTCCAGCATAGCCCCGGGAAGCAACGTCCCTCGTTTTCGGCCCCTCGACGACATGATCTCCGGTACACGATCCTCTTCGGTCAGCTCATGGCCGCAGCAGAAGATTTTCTGAAAGCCCTCGCCCCCACCAGTACACTTGACCACTAATCCGCAGGAATCCGGAAATCGTTTCCGTTCGTCGAGAATGTCGCCCTTCTTGATGGCCATGGCGCCTCAGTATGATGAATGGAGAAACAGAGCCCAATTCAGCACTAGTGAATCAAAACTCAAGAGTAAAATCCAGCGCCGGTTCCTCTAGTGAGATTTACCCGCTGTGTCACAACGAGGAGCGAAAACCGGCGCCGCTGCTCTAGACGAAGCCCCGGCCGAGGACAGTTGTGCGTTAAACATGCGTGACCGGTGAATCCAACGGCGCCGACTCGTCGTGCTCCGACACCTTTGAGGAAGGCAGACGGGCATAAGCTTTGTGCCATGAGTCGAGCAACACCTTGTGCGACCGACACCCGACCACCAGACGGGCATCCGAAATCGTGACCGGCTTGTAGGGAAGAAGGTACCGTGCTTTGAGACGCGCGACACGCCTCAACGACTGCTCCAGTCTTTCTTGCGTGATCCGGCCGTCTTGCACCGCACGTTCCATCGCTTGCATGGCCGTCATAACCCGATCCTGGTCTTTGCAAACCAGCAAGACATCACATCCGGCCACGAACGAACGAACCGCCGCTTCGCCGATCCCGTCATAATCGATAATCGCATGCATCTCCAGGTCGTCCGTGAAGACGACCCCGTCGTAACGAAACTCTTCGCGGAGGAGCCGCTGGATCACAGCGGGAGACAGCGTGGCCGGCGCATCGGGATCCAACGCCCGATACAACACATGGGCCGTCATGAGACTGGCGACTCCCTGCCGGATCGCCTGCTGAAACGGGGGAAACTCCGTCTCGCGCAATCGTTGAATCCCCGCGTCAACGACCGGAAGCTCTTTGTGCGAATCCGTCGCCGTATCGCCGTGACCGGGAAAATGTTTCCCGCAGGCCACCACCAAATTGTCCTGTAGACCGCCGATCGTGGCTAGCCCCATCTCGATAACGACGTCAGGCTCGGCACCGAACGACCGATCACCGATCACTGGATTGTCGGGATTGCTGTTCACGTCCAACACCGGCGCCATATTCATGTTGATCCCAACGGCTCGCAATTCTTTGGCGATGGTGGCCGCAGCGGAATAGGCGAGTTCACTGGAATTACACTGGCCGAGCTGACCGCAGGGTGGAAAGATCGTAAATTCGGCAGGCAGGCGGGAGACCCGTCCACCTTCCTGATCAATCGCGATCAATAGCGGCGAAGCCGGCGACAACTTCTGAAGTCCGTTGGTGAGATCGACGATCTGCTGGACTGATTCGAGATTGCGTCGAAAAAAAATCACGCCGCCCGGTGTATAAGCCGTGAGAAACGAGGCCAGGTCCTTGCTGACCCTGGTCCCGGTAAATCCCATCATGAAGAGCTGACCGATTTGCTCGCGTAATGTCATAACCCCCTACGATGACGATCTGAGTGAGAAGCAGATGGATGCCGGCTGACGCACGCACCGGTTGCCGTTAGGGGCAAGGTACGGTCCAGCAGGAATTGGATGAGCAGCCGCGTGCCGATCCCGGTCGGACCTTTCGGAAGATAGGCTCGCTCACGCTCGCTCCAGTCTGTGCTAGCGATATCCAGATGGATCCACGGGCAGTCCCCGACAAACTTGCTCAGGAACAGCGCAGCCGTAATCATGCCTCCGCCACGGCCACCGATGTTCCGCATATCGGCCACATCGCTGCGCAACTGTTCGAAGTACTCATCCCAGAGGGGCATTTCCCACACTCGCTCACCGGCTCGCATGCCGGCATTCCGGACATGTTCCTTCAGCTGATCATTGTTGCCGAACATTCCGATGGCAAATTGACCGAGCGCCACGACACAGGCGCCGGTCAACGTCGCGATGTCGATCAATACTGCCGGTTTGTAGCGGGTGGCATAGGCCAAGGCGTCTGAAAGGATCAATCGGCCCTCGGCGTCGGTATTTTGAACCTCAACGGTTTTTCCCGAGAGCGTCTTCACGATATCACCAGGCCGCATCGCGCGGCCGCCCGGCATATTTTCCGCCACCGGCAATATACTCACCAGATGCACGGGCAACTTGAGTCGTGCCGCAGCCCGCATTGTAGCCAGAACCTCCGCGCCGCCCGTCATATCGGCCTTCATATGTTCCATATTTTCAGCGGGCTTGAGTGAAATACCGCCGGTATCGAAAGTAATCGTCTTACCCACCATGACCACCGGGGGATCGCTCTTCTTCGCCTTCGCGCCCTTGTACTCTAGAATGATGAACTTCGGCGGTTCGTGACTGCCCTTCGCCACCCCGAGCAAGGCCCCCATGCCGAGCTGTTCCATATCTTTCTGTTCCAGCACCTTCAGCGTGACGCCCGGTTCTTTCGCCACAGCCTTCGCTTCCTGCACGATCCGGCCGGGAGTCATGATATTGGCCGGATGGTTACACAGATCGCGGACGAGTACCGTGGCTTCGGCCGTCGCCATGCCGCGCCGGATGCCCTCCGTAACCTGTGCCAGCAGCGATGTTTGTGCGACGTAGATCGTCAGCCGCTCGACCTCCACCGGTTTGCTTCCGTTCGAACTCCGATACGCCGTAAATTGGTAGTTGCCGAGAATAGCGCCTTCAGCCATGGCCTGCGCGACATCCTGAACGGGAATTTCTTCCAGAACCGCGCCCGGCAGAACCACGCCGAATGAAGATACTTTGGCCTGGCGGACACGTTTGACGGCGGAGCCCAACGCCTGGCGGAACGCATCCACCCGCAACTCCTTTTCCTTCCCCAAGCCGGCAAGCAACAGTCGCTTTGCCTTGGCCTTGCCCTGCGTATGCACGACCAGCCCTTCACCAAGCTTGCCTTCGAATTCCCCCCGCTGAATCAAGGCCGCAAGCTGTCCACCGAGTTGAGTGTTGATGGCATCGGCTTCCGGCGAAAGGTTTGAGGAACCCTCGCAACAGAGCAATACCAGCACCTCGACGACTTCTTGTTCCGCTCGCCCAACCTGTGCTTGAACTTGGATCTTCTTCATCAATCCTCCCTGGTTCTTGCCGTTCTCTGTTCCCCCATGTCGAGGTTCGCCAACCGGCGGAGTTTACACCCCGCGCATATCGGGCGACCAAATCTGCTTGTGCAGTTGCAACTGAAACCTGACCGGCAATCGATCAGCCAGCACCCATTCCGCCAACTGTCGCGCACCAACTTCGCCAAAGACGGGACTCATCAGCACCGTGCAGCGCGCCGCCAGATTCCGTCTGCGCATCACCTCACGCGCCCACTCATAATCGGTCCGGTCCTTAATGACAAACTTCACTTCATCGCGAGGCGTTAGCCGATCGACATTCGGCCAATATATGCGCTCGGTCATGCCACTTCCCGGACATTTCATATCGAGCACGACGTGAACTCGCTCATCCACGCCCGACGTATCGACAGCGCCACTCGTTTCCAGGAGCACCTCGAATCCCTCGTCGCAGAGCCTCTTTAACAATGGCAGAGATGCCGCCTGGCTGAGCGGCTCGCCGCCGGTCACTTCCACCAGATTGCACCCGAAGGCCCGGACCTGCGCGACAACGTCGTCCTCCGTCAGATCTCGGCCGCCGTAAAATGCATAGGCCGTATCACACCAGGTACACCGCAAGGGGCATCCCGTCAAACGGATGAACACGCAGGGCCGACCCGCGTGCGTGGACTCGCCCTGAATGCTGTGAAATATTTCCGTTACTCTGAGCATCGCGGATCGATGTGACGAGTCACGGTGTGAAGATGGGCCCGAGGAGACGTTCATGTCCATGTGGTCATCGGCCACCCATTTCGCTGCGCGATTCGGTCCATCCCTCGAATGGGATTCACGACCAACGGATGACCTACCATTTCGAGTAATTCGACGTCGCCGGGGCTATCGCCGTAGGCAAAAGACTGGGCCAAATCAATGCCTGAGTCCCGCGTGAGTCGCGCAATCAGTTCACGTTTACCCGGACCATACGGAAGCGGTGCACAGACATGCCCCGTAAACTGTTGTTCCTGCTGTTCCAGCCTGGCGGCTAGCAGGGTCGGCACCTCCAGCAATGAAGCTAGCGGAGCAATCAGGAAATCGAGAGAGCCAGTGACTAGCACAATATGATGCCCGGCTCGACGGTGCTCATCCATGCGGGAGAGACCCTGCGCAGACAGGCGAGGACATAATTCGGTACGGCAAAATTCTTCGGCCAACGCCTCGACCTCAGCCGCCCCCTTTCCAGCCAAATAGAGCTTGCGCTCCCGCAACGGATGCAACGAAACCGGAGGCGCGCATCGCAGCACCCATTCAATGCTGTTCCGAACCTCACGCCATCCCACCAGTCCTCGCTTCCAGAGAAAGCGAAAAAACCGCACTTCGCTGGCTTGTCCGGGGAGCAACGTGTTGTCGACGTCGAAGAGCGCGGCGATGTCTGTCTGCCGGCTTGTGTGTGAAATATGTGGGGCTGAGAGAGGCGTCATCTCGAACGTTGGTCCGCTGATCGCTGTAATGGGAAGGGGATGCCACGTGTCCACGCAGCACGCGTCAGATTCTACCGGACAACTAGTTGATTGACAAGCATTTTGGACCACTTCTATAATGCGCTTCCTCTGAGGTCTGTGGACTACGTAGCGAGAACGGCCAATTCAGCATCGGCTTTCGGCTCGTCGGTAGCCTGCCTCATGTGTCGACAGAGAGCGATTCGGTTGCCGAAGTGGTGGAATGGCAGACACGCACGTTTGAGGGGCGTGTGGCGCAAGCCGTGCGGGTTCAAGTCCCGCCTTCGGCACCAAACTCAGCAATAGCAGACGGGCCTTCCACTTCCTGCAGTCTGGAGTGGGAACGGAACGCGAAGCGACCCTCAGCGAGTCTCCTTCTTCCAGCACACACCCATCAGCGCATCACAATCGTTTCCCCTGCGAATAACTATGGGCCGGTGGCATCCCGTGCCGCCCTTCACGCAGATAAATGGCCCTAGTGCGATAGGGCCCAATTACGTTGCAGAATTTCAATCATCTCTCACCACACGATCTGGCTTGGTGATATGATGCGAATCCTGCAGGCTATGAAGCGCCCTGAGATACGTATTTGTGCCCTCCATGATTCCAGAGGGCCATTACCACCAGCCGGGCAAACTCTACGGTGGGCGGCACTGCTGGCCGCATCAGTTCCCTCAGCGCGTATGAAGGAGTGACGTGTGAGCGCACAAGACTTGGCAGCGGCCTTCCCTTCCTGGGGAGATTTCCGGTCGATAGAGGCCGTTCTCCGTACCTTATCCGGCCAGGCTTCGATCGGCATTTTCCTGTCGGACCCGGATGGGCATACCCTCTATCTCAATGAACGCCTGCGCCGCATGGCCGGACTTCCCACGACACCGACATCAGCAGCATGTTGGCTCACGGCTCTTGCTCCTGAAGACCGCGACGTGATTGTCACCGAATGGGTGGCGGCCACCGAGCAGGCCCGGAGCTTTTCACGCGAATTTCGCTTTCACCGACCGGACGGATCATTCCGCTGGGTGATGGCCGAAGCATTTCCCCTACGCGCAGATGGAGCTCCACCCAGCGGATACGTGGGCATGATCCGCGATATCACCCCGCGACATCTGGCACTGGAAGCCTTACATGCCTGCGAAGACCGCTACCGGAGCTTGGCCGCGCTGTCGCCTCATCCGATCCTGGTCTATGCGGACGAGACGATTCTTTTCATGAATGACGCGGGCGTGCGGCTTTTTACTCTACCGCCAGCATCCTCTGTAGAAGGACGCTTCCTGTCGGACGTTTTCCCGAAAGAATTCCTGCAGGATCTTCCCCTGGCAAACCCCGTTCATGGGACGGAATCCGCCACTCCCATCGAGCGACAGTACGTACGCCCCGATGGAACGCGTGTTGATCTGGAATTGGTGGCAAGCCAGGTTACCTTTGATGGCCACCCGGCCATTCAAGTCCTGACCACAGATATCACCGGACAAAAAGACGCCGCAGCACAGGTGAGCCGGTCGCACAAAATGGCGGCGGTGGCGACCCTTGCCGGCGGCATCGCACATGAGTTCAATAACTGCCTGACGGCCATCATGGGATTTTCCGACCTCGCCCTGCCGTTACTTGTGCCCGACAGTCGCGTCTATGGTCATGTCCAGCAAGTGGTCCTTGCATCGAAACGAGCGAGAGATCTGGTGACCCAGATGCTCATGTTCGGCCGCCAGGCAGAAGGCATCAAGCAACCAGTCTCGCTCGATATCCTGCTGAAAGAAACGCTGAGGCTCTTGAAGGGGACCCTGCCGGATAACATTAGCCTTCGCGAGTGGATTCCCGGGGCTACTCATCCGATTTATGCCGACCCGACACAGATTCACCAAGTCTGCGTGAAGCTCCTAGCCCATTGCGAGTTGGCCATGAAACCGGACGGGGGCATCCTCGAGGTGCGCCTCGACAATGTCGACCTCACCCAATCGACGAACGCGCAGGATCTTCCACTTCGTCCTCGCCACTACGTCTGCCTCACTGTGTCCGATACAGGCGAGGAAGTCAGTGCCCAAGACCATCGTCATAAAATTGGGCCGTTGTTCGCCCACCTCCCTGATGGAACCCAGGCGGCAACGGAACTCGCAGGGGTTCAACGCATCGTGAGCGAGCATGGGGGAACGCTCCGGTCCACCAGCACGGTCGGCCAGGGAACGACGATCGAAGTCTACTTGCCTGCGATATTTCCCCCGGGTCTATCGGCGCACCAGAGTCGCCTCGAGCAGACGCATCAGACATCACAGGACAGAAGGAATTTCTTGCTGAGCGCGACAAAGAGCGATAGATTCGCAATGAGTGCCGGCAACTCATAGAATCCGAAACCGCCACCTCTGGACGGCCGCACAACCCTCCACCAGAGGGGCCATCACTAGAACTCCTGCGAGGAACGTTATGCCATCGGTGTTGATTGTGGACGACGAAGAAGCGATTCGCCGGCTTATCCGCAGCACGCTTGAGCAGGCAGGCTATCGCGTTCAAGAAGCCGCCGATGGCAAAGAAGGCTTGTCACACTATCGTCAAGCGCCCGCCGATTTGGTGATCATGGATATTCTCATGCCGGACCAGGACGGCTTGGAGAGCATTTTGACCTTGCGGCGAGAATTCCCCCACGCCAAAATCATGGCCATCACCGGCGGAAGCGACATGATCGGCATCCTCAATTTCCTGGATGTCGCCCGCATGCTCGGCGCCCGCCGCACGCTCCAAAAACCCTTCGAGATGCAACAGCTGCTGGACGCCGTTCAGGCTGAGATTGCCGGCTAACGAAACACGCCTGCTCGATTTTCTCGGCACGGCGGTCCATTGACTTCTAGCCGATCCATCCGCACACTACGCCCGCTTTCGTCTCCCTACACCCGTCAACGAGACCATGATCATGACCTGGTGGACTCCCCAACTCAACGCATTACTGGGCGGCCTGGTGGTCGCCGGCGGCATCTTTGTCATGTGGGACCAGGCAGGACTTGTCTGGACGCTGCTCGTCGCCGTTGCGGCGACCGCATTTCTTCTCTGGCGAGGGCGCAGCATCGGGGCCGTATGGGCCTGGACAACATTGGGGCTTGGCATTGAAAGCATGACCTGGCCAATTGTGACCATGGTGCGCATCCGGATGGAGGGGATTCAGCCGACGGAAGAACAGATGGGAACGATTCTGAATGCTGTGCTATTCGGTCTGTTCACCTCGGTGTTCTGGGTCACGTTTGCCCTTGGCCTGTTCAAACGGCTGCGAGCACAGAATGCCCCGCCGGTTCCGGTGCAGGGGGGCCGACCGGCCACGCCGAGAGGCAAGAAGAAACGCTCACGTGGCTGACTCGCCTCACGCCATCGAGACCGGATCGACGTCAATATCGTATCGGAGCCCGCCGCGGCGTGATTCGTGCTCCAAGTCCTCACGTGTCCGCACGGCTATCTCCTTCCCGGCCTCCAGAGAAACGGATTTGATCAGAATCTGCCAACAGTACCGACCTCGCCTCAGAACATGCGGCGCGGGAGACGGGCCCAAGACCAGAACCGTCGGGTCCTTGCCTGCCGCCTGTGCTTTCAGCAATGCCGCCCAGCGATCGGCAGCGTGAGATACTACCGTCTCCTTCGTTCCGGACACATCCAGCCTGACCAGGCACGTCCAGGGCGGGTACTGAAGCATCTGCCGGAAGGCCTCCTCCTGTTTCACAAATACCTCTTCGTCACCACAGGACAGCGCCATAATCGCATGATGGTCTGCCAAGCGCGTCTGTATGAGAAGCCGGCCACCGGCAGAGGCGGGACGGGCCAGCTCGGCGGCGTCACGAAGGGCGTGATATAACCGTTCCGCAGAACGGAAATCTGGAATGTGGAGACCGGCATCCGCGTCCGGCAGAGCGGCAAACAACGCCCTGCCCTCAAGAGCAAAGCGGAATATCATCTGTGTCCCGATCAAGATATCGAGCTCCCCTGCGGCCAACAGGCGATCCAAGGCCCGTGCATCGGCAGGACGACGAATCGTTTCGCCATCCACACGACCGATCCGCGCCTGCGGAAACAGGCGTCGGACAGCCTCTTCGACACGTTCCGTCCCTGATCCCACCGGTTCTAACTTGAGCGACTGGCATCGGGGACAATGTTCGGGCACAGGTTTGGTCCGGCCACAGTAGTGACACCGGACATGATTGCGCCGCCTGAAGAATGTCAGCGCGACACTACAAGCATCGCACTGCGGCATGGCCCCGCAATCTCCGCAATGCAGCACACTCGCAAACCCTTTGCGATTCAGGTACAGGATCGACAAGGCGTTCTGCCGCAATGCGTCACGCAGTCCTTCGGTGAGAAGAGGCGACAATACTGTCCCGCCGGAAGCGTCTCTGGGAGAGTCTTTCATGTCGATCACTTGCACGGTCGGCAGTTCCCCCGGATCACGATAGACACAGGCCGTCATGCGTCCTTCCTGAACCGCCAACAGACTCTCGAGAGACGGATGGTTCGAGGCGAGCACTAACAGCGCACCGTCACGGGAAGCACGATAGTGGGCAACCTCTCGCGCATGATACCGAGGCACCTGCTCTTCTTTGAGAGACGCATCGTCCTCCACCTTCCACCCAGTACGAGGCCAAGCCCCGCCAGAGGAGCAAAGGCCGCCATGCGGGTGCCGATCAGAATCTTGACCGAACCTTCTTGCGCCGCCTGCCAGACCGCCGCCCGTGCCTTCATCGATAGCCCGCTGTGCAGGAGCATCGGCTGTTCGCCTCCTGCGGCGAGAGATCCAGCCAATCGACTCGCGTGCTCCACGTCACCCGTGAGAATGAACACCTTCCTCCCGAGACGAATGGTCGCTTGGACCGCTTGTACCAGACACCCATGTCTGGTACGGTGGTTCCCCTCCAGGAGCAAGGAGACGAAAGCCTTCTTCGCCAATGCCTGTTCCAGAACAGCCGGCCATCGCATGGCTTCCGAGTGAGGCAGCTCGAGACCATCAGCAACCTCCACCGATTCCATGGGAAGTCCGCCTCCCGACAGTTGGCCCTTCTGTTTTGTAGGACGGCCGATTTTCGGGGCGACCGGATCCTCACAACGACTTACCAGCCCTTTTTGGACCAGTGCCTGTAAGGCAAGGGTGTTGCGGGACTTGTCACCCTTCAGAAGAGTCGTCGTCACGATACCCTTGGGACGTCGGCGTAAGCGGGCAAGCAACTCTGTTTCGGTGTCTCCCAACGGCTCGACGGACGAGGGCGTCGCAAGGCCCTGCGCAGTCGGCACATATCGCGGCTGAGACGGGCCCACTCGATCAACAGGGGGCAGAACGAGTTTGATACATTGCCCCCACGGTGCGGCATACCGTTCCGCAATCCAGCGACTGAGCCCGATTTGGTCAGCAGTGAGCAGATGATCCGATGAGGCCGCACTCAACGAACGAATCGCTTTAAGGCCCCTCTGCGGGGCACCATGTGGCAGACGGTGATACACCGCAATCACAAGACCGTGAAGGTCTTGTGAGCCAAAGGGCACAACCACCGAACGTCCGATGGCGACGCGGCCCTTGAGCTCAGACGGGATAATATAGGTAAACGGTCGATGAAGCCGGCGTGGCAATACCACATCAACATACGCCGGAGAAGGCGCAGGCATCATCTCGTTGACTTGCTGCAAAGGTGGGTCGAGCATGCGGCATTCTAGCAACACCTGCCCGAGGCAACAATGACGAGCGGATCAGCTCATCCGACGAAGGAGCCCGAACAGATAACGAGTTCAGATAAGGAGAGAGGCTACCGGAAGGCACTGGACGACGGCCGGCTTCTTGCGAGAAGCCAGCCTCGGCTTCGACTACAAGCCAGGGGCAGGCGCTGGTGGCATGCCATCGGCGGGAGAGGCCGGCACTCCGGCATCAGGTGCTATTGGGCCACGATCTGTTGTCACATCCATCGGAGCCGGTCCAGGCGGCACCTCCGACACCGGCACGCTCGTCGGATTCACTGACACGGAATTCATCTGGTTATACGAAAACTGTGTCGATACCGATGCCGTTTCATCGACCGAGGCTTTCACCGGTTGCGCTGGAGCTGCCTCTTCGAGGGACTCCAGTACGACTTCAATGCGGCGGTTTCTCTTACGTCCCTCTTCGGTTCCGTTGCCCGCCACCGGCCGGGTCGCTCCATACCCCACGGCAGACAGCTTCGCGGAGTCCATTCCACCCTTCTCGACCAGATAGCGCACAATCTCTGCCGCCCGGGCCTTGGACAATTCCCAATTGGTTGGAAATAGGCCCTTCAAGGACGGACCGATTTCCATGTTATCGGAGTGACCTTCGACGCGAACCTGCTGGGCGCTGGCCGTTGTCGTCAAATACTCGGTCAATTTTTCAAGGATGGGTACTCCGGCGGGTTTCACTTTGACTTCCCCGGACTCGTATTCCAACTGGTCCGCCAGATCGTCAAGGTTGAGTCGCTGGCTTCCACGAACGCGTTCGAGTTTCGCCTTCCCAGTCGAACGGGCTTCATTCGCATCACGGACGGAAGCATCCGCCTTCGCCACCATCACAGGCTGCACATTGGCAGCCTGACGATCAATCGCTCCGCTGTCGGGTTGCATGGCTTCGACGGACACTCCTTGCTTGGAACGAAGACGATCTCCCACAAGGGCGCGCGCCGAAGCCTTGGACAATACCGCAGTGGCTGTGTGAGGTTCCGTCGAAAGCACTTTCACTTCCCCGATCTTTCGCTCGGGCAAGCCGCCACCCGTACGAAACACCTCCATAGAGTCCCCGGATCGGAGCCCATCGTCGTGGCCCTTATCGAGGTACACCACATTACCCTGCGACACGAGCGACATGTGTTTGTCAGCCTGTAACTCGACGATCATACCTTCCACATCTGGCCCTGAAGACACAGGCTCGCTAACTTCCTCCGCGGCTGGAGGCGTAAAGCGCATAACCGGATCGCCGGGCGAAAGCGGTGCGTAAGACCGAACAACCTGTACCCCTACCAACACCGGATCCAGTTGAACGACTTTCACCACACCGACCCGATTGATGACATATCCGAGATACTGCTTGGTAATGGGGTGGAACACCTTCCGAGACCGCCGATACACGGTGTACAGGTCACCGAGCGCCGCTTCGCCTGGGTTTTTCAGCTTAAGATACAGCGTGTCCGTCCCGGACCAGCCCAGCATCATCCGATTCCCGGACAATTGATTGTCGCCAGTAATGACATTGATGACGCCCTCGATCGGCATGTCCTGTCTGATCGACCCGGCGGCATAGGTCAAGGCTGCCTCACCCAGTCGCACGCTTTGCGCATTCTGAGCGTAAACAGGAATGGCCGTTACACCCATGAGACTGCATGAGAGGATGATCAGGCTGGCGCGCATAGATAATGTCCTCATATTGATCACACCTAGGAGGGTTGCCTGTAGCAACCTTAGCAAAGAGCAGAGGGTTGTCAAGAAACCGCCAAGGGGCCAAGGGTTTGAATCAGGCGGCTCTGGATGTTATCGTGAGATGAAACCGAATACCGTCTCGGAACCACCATCGAGCGGGTGACCAACGAAATGGAAAAACGACGCATCAACACTCAGATGCCCCGCCGAACCAAGGTTCAGCCATCGACACTCATGGCATCTGAGTGGGATATCAGTGGCGGCTCTCCTCCGGCTGGTCTGAGAACTCCGGCCAGCCAAATGAAGACCGCCTCCGCGCAAGAGCACTCGACCAGCGTTGTTTCGGCGACATCGCAAAAGAAGACCTCAGGCAAGCCCTGCGAAGCGTGAAAATCGGCACGCGCTCCTAACTCCTGGACAGTATTCACTTTCTAGGACTATCGGGACTAAAAGCCCTAGGTCCTTTGTGCGCTTGCTATTAAAAATAGGCAAGGGCTAAGATTCCGACCTCTTAAATAGCCTTATAAGCCCTCAAGCCCGTTGAGGTTCGAGCCAATGGCCGGTTCCGAGCTCCTCTTAGAGTATCTCAGTCGATATTTTCCGGTGCTCGTGTTTGTGTTCATCGCACTGGCGTTCGGCGCCGGCACGCTGCTCATCAGTTATTTTGTTCAACCCAAGTATCCTGAACCAGAGAAGCTATCTACTTATGAATGCGGATCTGAGCCTTTTTCTGACGCCAGAATGCCGTTTCCCGTGCGTTACTATATCTTCGCGATGCTATTCGTGATTTTCGATGTGGAAGTCATCTTTCTCTACCCCTGGGCCATTGTTTTTAACAAGATCGGCCTCATCGGCTTGATCGAGATGTTGATCTTTATCGGGCTTTTCCTCGTCGCCTATGTCTACGCCTGGCGAAAAGGAGCATTGGAATGGGACTAATTCAACTCGGTGGCCACGATAAAGACGGCACTCCGGATGTCATTACCCTCACGGTTGAAAAAGCCGTGAATTGGGCCAGAAAAGGATCCTTATGGCCGATGACCTTCGGGCTGGCCTGCTGCGCGATCGAAATGATCGCGGCTGTCTCTTCACGCTATGACATGGATCGTTACGGAGCGGGGGTCTTCCGAGCCTCTCCCCGCCAGTCGGATCTCATGATTGTAGCAGGCACCGTCTGCCGAACGCATGGCGCCCGTGATTCGAAAAATCTACGACCAGATGCCTGAACCGAAGTACGTGATTGCCATGGGTTCTTGTGCGACTTCTGGAAATATTTACGACAGTTACAGTGTGGTTCAGGGAGTTGATCGATTCGTGCCGGTTGACATTTATGTGCCCGGATGCCCTCCAACCCCGGAAGCGCTCTTCGATGGCATTCTGAAATTGCAGGAGCGGATCATGCAAAAGCGCGTCTTCCTCTCCCAACCCAAAGAAGTGAAGGACGCGCTGAAGGTCTGACGGACGGAACGACTTCATGAGCCAACTAGCACAACGGATCGAGGACACCTTTCCTGGCGCCTGCACAAAGGTGGTGGAGTGGCGCGGAGACCTCGCCGTGACTGTTAAGCCTGAGACGTTGCACGATGTGGCCCGGTTCCTGCGTGACGACCCTGCCTTACGCTTTGACTACATCGTCCATGTCAGCTCAGTCAACTGGCCTGACGATGAAGAACGGTTTGAAGTCGTCTACGAAGTCTACTCGATTCGTGCGCGACAACGGATTCGTCTGAAAACTCGCGTGCCGGAATCTGATTGCATCGTCGATTCCCTGACCGACGTCTGGAAAGGCGCCGATTTTATGGAGCGCGAAGTCTACGACATGATGGGCATCCGGTTCCGTAATCATCCGGATCTTCGACGCATTCTGATGCCGGACGAATACGAAGAGGGATATCCGTTGCGCAAAGACTTTCCGCTTCGTGGTAAGGGTTGGCGCGACACATTTGAATTTTTGGATGAACCGGCCCGATAGGCAACAGGTTTTGACCCACTGAACAATCATGGCACAGTTCGAAGATCAAAGAACTACCGTCTATAAGATTGATCCGGAGCATCCGGAGAGCGAAACGCTTCCAACGCTCCGGACCGAGGAACTCCTGCTCAATATGGGCCCTCAACACCCCAGCACCCATGGAGTGTTGAAGGTAATTCTGGAGTTGGAAGGGGAGCGATTGGTCAAGTCAACTCCGGTTATGGGCTTTCTCCACCGTGGCGTGGAAAAGCTGGCGGAAGAAGGGACGTACCATCAATTCATCCCGCATACCGATCGGCTCGACTATGTCTGCGCGATGTACAACAACTTCGCCTACTGCCGGGCGGTTGAAAAATTAATGAATATCACCGTGCCGGATCGCGCTGAATACTTGCGTACGATCGTCGCGGAGATCCAACGCATCATCGGTCACCAGTTCTGGCTGGGCACGCAAGCCCTTGATATCGGTGCGATGACCGTGTTTTTTTACTGCTTCCGGGACCGGGAAATCCTGTTGGATTGGTTCGACGAACTCTGTGGTGCGCGCCTGACGACCAGCTGGTATCGCATCGGCGGTGTCGAGCGCGACTTCACACCGTCTTTGTTTGCCAAACTGAAACAATTCCTCGACTACTTCCCGCCGAAGATCGATGAATACGTCATTTTTCTTGAAAAAAATCGAATCTGGCTGGCACGCACCAAAGGCGTGGCGGTTATCTCAGCAGAAGATGCATTGAGCTTCGGCTTGAGCGGACCAACATTGCGAGGGTCCGGCGTTGATTTCGATCTTCGCAAATACGAACCCTATTCCGCATATCCCAAGTGTGAATTCAGCGTCCCTGTCGGCAAGAACGGTGACACCTACGATCGGTACTGGATTCGCGTGCAGGAGCTCTACGAGAGCGTCAAGATCATCCGCCAGTGCCTGGAGCAGATCCAGGACGGGCCGATTATGGCAGACGTACCCAGCGTGACTCTCCCGCCAAAAGAACGCGTGTTCACGAACTTGGAATCTATGATTCAGCAATTCAAACTGTTCTCGCAGGGGTTCAATGCACCTCCCGGAGAAATCTACTGCGGGACTGAAGCGCATAAGGGCGAGTTAGGTTTCTATATCGTCAGTACGGGCGGCGGGAAGCCGTACCGACTGAAAATTCGAGCCCCCTCGTTTATTCACATGGGGGCATTCGATCATATGTCGAAAGGCTATATGATCTCAGACGCCGTGACGATTTTCGGAACGTACGACATCGTCATGGGAGAATGTGACAGATAAGCATATGTGAGTGGCGAGTGCGAAAGGATGAATTTCGCATTCAACTCTCAAACACTTATAACTGAGTACTAGGCCATAGCATGGGTTTGAAACCAGCGACCAATCCCAACGTTGAAGCCGCGACCATTGAACTGTCTATTGACGGACGAACGGTGTCGGCCAAGGATGGCGTCTCCCTTTACGATGTGATCGCCAGCACCGGCAAAATTATCCCTGCCATGTGCTACCACTACACCTTCGATCCGTTCGGGTCGTGCGGAATGTGCCTTGTGATGCAGGAAGGGAAGAAGGCACCGGTACGATCCTGCACTGCCAAAGCGGCAGCCGGCATGGTGATTCGGACCAACGGTGATGACCTCTTCGCGGCCCGAAAGAAGGCGGTCGAGAAACATCTTTCGGTTCACCCGTTGGATTGTCCCGTCTGTGACGCCAACGGGCACTGCGAACTCCAGGACATGGCATTTCAACATGGCGTCACCAATCTGGCCAACGCCAAACAAAAATTCATTCCGGAAGACACCCGTAGCCTGGTGCTGGACTTCAACATGAACCGCTGCATCGCCTGTGCGGAATGCATCAACGTCTGTAAAGACGTGCTGATGATCGACGCGCTGCAATTCATGAAGAAGGGCGGATTCAACCAGGTTGTCGCCAAGGGAGACCAGCCACTCGCGTGCGAATTCTGCGGGGATTGCTTGGCCGTGTGCCCTGTCGGTGCCATCACGAACAAGTACTCGAAATATCTCTATAAGCCGTGGCAGATGAAGAAGACCACGACGACCTGTAACTATTGTGGCGATGGCTGCCAAATGCACCTCGAAACAAAGGACACGGAAGTCGTACGCGTCACGTCGCCGCTTTCCTGGAAAAACAAATGGGGCGACAGGTCTGAAACCGCCAAGGGGCACGGCGGACTGTGCGTTCGAGGACGATTCGGATTCCAATATATCGACAGTCAGCAGCGACTCCGGCAACCACTAGTTCGCACAGGTGACACGCTCAAAGAAACGCCATGGCTCGATGCCATGCAGACGGTCATCGATCAGTTGTCAGACATCCACCGCAAGCACGGCCCAGAATCGATTGCCGGACTTATCACCGCCCGGTGCACGAACGAAGAGCTCTATTTGTTTCAGAAGCTCATGCGTGGGGGCCTTAGGACCAATCAACTTGACAGTAGCGCCCGGTACGGCCACCTGAATTACGTACACGCCGTCCGACATGCCGTCGGCATTGGCCGACCGCTCAACGATTGGGAAGATCTGACCAAGGCCAAGGCGGTCCTCGTCATCGGTTCCAATATTACGGAAACGAACCCACTGACCGCCGTCCGCATTAAAGAAGCCATCCGTGTCTATCACGCGCAAGTAATCGTCGTCGATTCATCGAATACGAATATCGCCCAATTGGCCTCGCATCCACTCCTGGTGAAGCCGGGTGCGGAAGCGTTGCTGATCGATGGGCTCGTCAAAGCCGTCATCGAACAGGATCTGGTCGATGAAGCCAGTACGACCCAACACCCGCAGGCATTTGCAGCCTTAAAACAAGCTGTAGCCCAGCTGTCCCTGGCCGAGATATCCCGGACGACCGGGGTGTCTGTCGAACAGATCCGCGAGGTGGCTGCCATTTTTGCGGAAGCGCCGCGAGCCGTGGCTTTGTGCGCGGAAGGCATCGTCCGCCGTCCGAACGGATACGAGAATGTCCTCAAGCTCATTGACCTCGCATGGGTCACCGGAAAATTGGGCCAACCTGGATCCGGTGTCACTACCGTCACTGAGGAGGTGAATGAACAGGGCGCCATCGACATGGGTGTTGCTCCTGAATTCCTTCCGGGGCAGGCTCGCTTCGACGATCCCGGCGCACGTGAACGGTTCGGAAAGGCTTGGGAAGTCACCCTCCCTGCGATCGGCACTGGCGCCAATCTTCTGGAGATTTTCACCCGCATTCAGAAAGGCCAGATCAAGGCGCTGTATGTCATCGGGGAAAACCCACTGGCAACCTTGCCGTCCTCCATGGATGTGAAAGGGGCCCTCGAAAAGTTGCAACTGCTGATTGTTCAGGACCCGTTTCTCACCGAAACAGGCCGCATGGCCCATGTCGTGCTCCCCGCGGCCACCTATGCGGAAAAAGATGGCACCTTCACCAATCTCGAAGGAAAAGTACTGCGTGTACGCCAAGCGCTTGACCAGATCGGAGAAAGCCTGCCGGACTGGCATATCATGACGGCCTTAGCGAACGGCCTTGGTTACGAATGGCCCTATCAATCGCCGCAGGATGTGCAGAGCGAAATCATGAAGCTGCTCCCTGGCTACTACAACTTGGGTCAGCCGCGCCGTATCTTCTCCCTCCGCTGACGCATACCTCTCGAACGGCTATTCCAGCGAGGTTGCCACTCGGTATCGCAGACGGCAGGCCATCGACGACAGCTCACGGCCATTTACCCTCGTGATGGGACAAGTTCTCTACCATTCCGGGAAAATGTCCACGCAGGCGTCAGGGCTCATCAACATTGAACCCAATAATGGGCGTATCCGAATGAATCCGGCTGATGTGGAGAAACTCGGCCTCACCGAGCAATCCACAATCCGCCTGAGTTCACCGCAAGGGTCTGTACAGGCCGGAGTGAAGGCAGACCCGGATGTGCAAGCCGGATCGTGCTTTTTCCCGAACATTTTAATGAGCCTCCGATAAAAGATTTGATGACGACCGAAGTCGATGCCGTGACCGGAGTTCCGTATTACAAATCGACGCGTGTAAAGATTGAAAAGGTTGGTGCGTAAGAGTAAGCTCGTCCGTCTTTTTGATGCCGTCAAAGGTGGTGGGAATGAGTGTCGGGGCCTTGACCAAAAAAGTTCTGCAGGCGGCGTTGTTCTATGAAATCTGGGACGCGATGAAGGTCACCTTCAAGCACATGTTCCATCGCCCCATTACGTTCCAGTATCCGCGAGAACAACGCACGATTCCGGACGGTCATCGGGGAGCCCTTGGCCTGCTTCGCTATAGTGATGGACGTGATCGCTGCGTTGGCTGTGATCTCTGTGAAGCGGCCTGCCCCTCTCGCTGCATCAAGGTGATCAGCCAGGAAGATCCCGAACGACCGCTGCAGCGTTTTGCCAGTGAGTTTTATATCGACATCACCAAATGCGTCTTTTGCGGATACTGCGTCGAAGCCTGTCCGGTCAACGCATTGGCGATGACGAAAATGTATGAGTACTCCACCCACGACAAGCGGACCCTCCTCTTCGACAAGAAACGGCTCTACGAGGTTGGTGAACGCCACCTCGAGGACGCTAAAAAATATTTGTACACCCATAATCAAGAAAAGAATTCGGACGAAAGCCGGGAGTATCGTTACTACTTTCCGCAGTCCGTGCTAAAGCCCACACAGTCACAACCCAAACATTTGAGCTGATACGTACCGTTATGGCTTTCGTGTTCTTCGCGTATTTCGCAGTGGCCAGTATTGTCGCCGGCATTCTCACCGTGGCGTTGAAGAATCCTGTGCAATGCGGTTTGGCGCTTCTGGCTCTGTTGCTCCATGTATCAGGGCTGTTTGTGATGCTGAATGCCGAATTCCTGTGGGCCGTTCAAGTCATCGTCTACGCAGGCGCGATTCTAGTCCTTTATCTATTCGTGCTCATGTTGCTGAACCTCAAAACCGACGACCGGTATTTCCATGCGAGGACTCCGTATCTCCTGGCTCCAGCTGTCGTCGGGTTGATCTACCTGCTATTTCTGCTAATGCGTTCGCCGTTCAGCGGATCTCGAGGTGATGCTTCCACGGCGGCCGTTCTTTTGAACGGAGACGCGCATGCGGTGGGCATCAAGATGTTCAGCGAGTATTTGCTCCAGTTTGAAATTATCGGTGTGTTCCTGACAGGGGCGATTGTCGGCGCCATCGTCCTGGCCAAAGCGCCCAAATCCATCGAAACGAGGCGGGACGCATGATTCCTTTATCCGCCTACGTCGCGGTCAGTGCCATTTTATTTACGACGGGCCTGCTCGGAGTTCTCATCCGCCGCAACTTTATTATCGTCCTGATGTCCGTCGAAATTATGCTGAATGCGGCCACGATCAATCTGGTCGCCTTTTCTCATTACCTCGAATCCATGCAGGGTCAGATCGTGGCGTTATTTATCATCGCCATCGCAGCGGGAGAAGCAGCCATCGGGCTCGCCATCATTATTGTCGTATTCCGCGGTAAGATTTCGACCAACGTGGACGAAATGAACCTATTGAAGTGGTAACGTGTCCGACTCGATTGACCTGATCGTAAAATTGATACCCCTGTTTCCGCTGATGGCCGTTATTGTGAACGGTCTCTTCGGGCACCGCTATTCACACGACCTGGCTCACCGCTTTGCATGGGGTTCGGTCCTCATGTCGTTTCTCTGCGTGCTCGCGGTCTTCACGGAAACCTTGCGAACCGGAACGGCTCGTGAAGTCATTGCCTATAAATGGATCTTCGGCGGCGATCTCACGATCAATCTCGCCTATCTCATCGACCCTCTGACCTGCATCATGCTGCTGGTCATCACCGGGGTAGGATTCCTCATCCATGTGTACTCCGTGGGATACATGCATGGAGAGGCCGGCTTCACGCGATTTTTCGTGTACATGAATCTCTTCATGGTGTCGATGCTCCTGCTGGTCATGGGCAACAACTATGTTGTCTTGTTCATCGGCTGGGAAGGCGTCGGCCTCTGCTCCTATCTCTTGATCGGCTATTACTACGACAAAGTGTCCGCGGCCAAAGCGGCGACGAAGGCATTCGTGGTCAATCGTATCGGTGATGCCGGATTTTTGCTGGCCATTTTCCTCGTCTTCGTGAACTTTCGAACACTCGACTACACGCAGGTGATGCAGAATGCGGCGCAGCTGTCGCCTGAAATGGCCACCGCGATCGCGCTCTGCCTTCTCGTAGGAGCGGTCGGAAAATCAGCCCAATTGCCACTCTACACCTGGCTGCCGGATGCGATGGAAGGCCCGACCCCTGTCAGCGCACTCATCCATGCCGCCACGATGGTTACGGCCGGCGTATACATGATCGTTCGCAATCATGCCATATTCGACCTGGCGCCAATGGCCATGACGACCGTCGCCTGGATCGGCGGATTGACAGCGCTCTTCGCCGCCACCATCGGACTGGTGCAGACCGACATCAAGCGCGTCCTGGCCTATTCCACTGTGAGCCAACTCGGCTATATGTTCCTTGGTTGCGGTCTGGGCGCCTACACAGCCGCCGTATTCCATCTTATGACCCACGCCTTCTTTAAAGCTCTCCTCTTTTTGTCAGCCGGGTCGGTCATCCATGCTCTGTCCGGCGAGCAGGATATCCGCAAGATGGGGGCCTTAAAGTCGAAAATTCCTTGGACCCACACGCTCTTCCTGATCGGCACGATCGCGATCGCGGGGATTCCGCCTCTGGCCGGGTTCTGGAGCAAAGACGAAATCATGGGCCACGCCTTCGTCCATCATCACTATCTCCTGTACGGCATGGCAGCAGTCGGCGCCTTCCTGACATCTTTTTATATGTTCCGCCTGACATACCTGACATTCTATGGAACATCGCGACTGGATCACCACACGGCCGAACACGTACACGAATCGCCGATGGTGATGATTGGCCCTCTCGTCGTGCTGGCCACGCTGTCCGTCATCGGCGGATTTCCTGGCGTTCCACCCGAAAATGGCTGGTTTCACCATTTCCTCCATTCCGTCGCTGGAGTCGCGGGGGAGGAGCATGCGACGCCACCAGCATTGATGTTTGGCCTTATGGGTACTGACCACCGTCATCGCGCTCCTCGGATGGGGCCTCGCGCACTATTTCTATAGCGGCCCGTCAACCGCCGCCTCGGCCCTTGCCGACCGCATGCCCGGCGCCTACACCACCTTGCTCAATAAGTACTATGTCGATGAACTCTACGACACGCTGTTCGTGGAGCCTACCAAACAGTTGGGGCGTCTCTGCGATTGGTTCGACCGCACCATTATTGATGGACTTGTCCGCGGCATTGATCGAGGCACGGACCTCAGTTCCGCGGCCATTACCTGGACGGAAAAACATGTAGTCTATGCCGGCCTCAATATTATCGGCTATGCAAATCACCTCCTCGCACGCTCCTGGCGCCGCCTGCAAACCGGCATGGTGCATCAGTATGCGGCTATCATCGTGGCGGGATTGTTCATTCTCGTCCACATCATCTTGTTGATCTGGACCGGAGGCGGTTCGACCGGTTATTCAGCACGCTGACGCGGCAGATTTTTGGATTTACGATGCTTGAAGAGTTCAGTTTCGGGTTCCCCATCCTCTCGTACCTGATCTTCCTCCCTCTGGTCGGGGCGGCGGTTCTCTGGCTGATTGACGACGAGGACCTTCTCAAATCCACAACATTGGGTATTACCCTTGTCGAACTGGCGCTCGCCTGCCTCGTCCTGGTGCGCTTTGTCCCTGATTCGGCGGCCATGCAGTTCGCGGAACATGCCCGGTGGATGCCGGCGCTGGGAATCGGATATCACCTCGCCGTCAACGGCATCAGCGTGCTCTTCGTGGGGTTGACGGCGTTTCTGACCGTCTTGGTGGTGATCTATAGCTGGGACACGATCCGCAATCAGGTGCGCCTCTATTTCATGGCCCTCCTGGCGCTCGAAACGACCACGATCGGAATTTTTGTCTCTATCGATCTGATTCTCTTCTTCGTGTTCTGGGAACTCATGCTCATTCCCAGTTACTTCCTCATTAAGCTGTGGGGCGGAGGAGCAGATCGCCATTATGCGGCCCTGAAATACGTTCTCTATACACTCCTGGGCAGCGTTTTTATGTTGGTCGGCATTGCCTTGCTGGACATTAACTATCACCAGTGGGCCGTGACCCACCATATGGATCACGTGTACTCATTCGACCTGCTGGAGTTGCTCTCCGTCCCGATTCCGCTCTCTCAGCAGATTTTGATCTTCTGGCTCATGTTCATGGGATTTGCGTTCAAGGCGCCGGTATTTCCGTTTTCACACCTGGCTGCCTGATGCCCTCGTCGAAGGTCCGATCGGAATGGCCGTCATGTTGGCCGGCATGAAATTGGGCACCTATGGATTCCTCCGCTTCACCTTCCCCCTGGTGCCCGATGCATCAAAGAGCGAAGGGGTTGTCGCCATCGTCATGGTGTTAGCGCTGTCCGCCATTCTCTACGGCGCGGTCGTGGCATTGGTGCAATCGGATTTCAAACGATTACTCGCATTCAGCAGCATCAGCCACCTCGGGTTTGTAGTGGTGGGACTGTTTGCGTTGAATTTCCAAGGCCTCCAGGGCAGCCTGCTGACGATGATTAATCTAGGCTTCAGTACGGCCGGCCTCTTTTTCATGGCCGGGTTCCTGTCAACCCGCCAACAAAGCTCCCACTTATCGTCCTTCGGAGGCTTTGCCAAACAGACGCCGCTCCTGGCTACGTTCCTTCTTCTCATCGGCATGGCCTCGATCGGACTGCCGGGGACCAACGGCTTTGTCGGGGAATTCTTAATTCTCCTGGGCGCCTTCAAAGCGAAATGGTGGTTCGGGGCCGTGGCGGTCCTGGGCGTGATCTTCGGAGCGGCCTATTTTCTCTGGTATTACGAGCGCGCAATGCTCGGCCCGCTCACTAAACACGTGTCGGCCGCCGTCAAGGATCTCCACATGCGTGAGATCACCATTGCGCTCTCGCTCTGATTATGATTTTGTGGATCGGACTCTATCCTTCGCCATTCCTGAGAATGATGAATGGATCAATTCAAGCTCTCGTTGAACCGGCTTGATCGCGCGAAAGTGGCCTCAGTAGACACCGTTATCCACGTGCCGGCGAAGTAAGATCATGGCTGAATATACGCTGCTCATCATTTTGTTTGCGCCCTTTCTCGGAGCATTGGGACTAATTTTTGTCTCCAACCGGCAAGTCTCGCTGGTACGAGGCATTGCCGCCGGATCGGCTTTTATCTCGTTGGCCGCGTCTGTCTACCTCTTTTATGCCTACGATTCAGTAAAGGGCGGCTATCAGTTCATCCAACGTATTGAATGGTCTCGCCAGCTAGGCATTTCCCTGCATCTCGGCGTCGATGGCATTGGCACTCCCCTCGTGCTTGCATCAGGCATTTTGTTATTCGCCGGCATCTTCGTCTCCTGGCATATCAAAGACCGGATGAAAGAATTCTACATCTGGATCCTGATTCTGGCTGCCGCGACAATCGGCGTCTTCATGTCGCTCGACTTATTCTTCCTGTACTTCTTCTATGAAATGTCCGTCATCCCCATGTACCTGCTTCTGGGCATGTGGGGCAGTCACACCAAGAAATACCTTGAAATGACGGATTCCGAAGGCCTGAAACAACGTGACTCCGTCGGCTTCATCTTCAACTTTGGCGCGAATAGTAAAGAATACGCCGCGATGAAGCTGGTCCTGTTTCTTTCGGCCTTTGCCGTGGCTGCCTTGATGGGAATTCTCCTCATCTATAAATTTTCCGGCCTGAATACGTTCGATATCCTGATTTTGCGCGAGAAAGCCCACTTCTCAGGGCCGTTGGCTACGGTGATTTGGCTGCTGATTTTCTTCGGCTTTGCGTCCATTGCCCCGATTTGGCCCTTGCATTCCTGGTCTCCGGTGGGTCACGCCGCTGCCCCGGCCGCTACCAGCATGTTGCATGCAGGCGTGCTGATGAAACTCGGACATTTTTCGATTATTCGAGTAGCCTTCGAAATCCTGCCCGAGACCACCCGAGAACTGATGCCTATCGCTGCCGTGCTGTGTATCTTCAGCATCATTTATGGCGGCTTGGTGGCGTACTATGCGAAAGACACGAAATACGTCATCGGCTATTCAAGCTCGAGTCATATGGGCTATGTCTTTTTGGGCATGGCGGCCTTGGATTACATCAGCCTCAGTGGAGCCGTCATCTACATGTTCGCGCATGCCATGGCCACCGGCATGCTGTTCGCCATGGCCGGCTGGGTCTACGATCAAACACACACTCGAGATATCCCGTCCCTGGGAGGACTCTCCAACCGGATGCCGTTCATCTCTGCGGCCTTTGTCATTGGCTGTATGGCTTCCATCGGAATGCCCGGAACCGTCAACTTTATCGCTGAAGTGATGATCATCGTCGGCAGTTGGAATAAGTATCCTTTCCAAGTCGTCGTGGCGGTACTCGGCATCGTGTTGACCATGGCCTATCTCTTCAAGATGATGCGCGGGCTCTTCTACGGTTCGATGGCGGAAAAATATAGCCACTCGCACGATGCCGTGGCAGTTGTCGACCGCATGCCCCTGCTCATTATGATCACGGTCAGCATCAGCTTCGGTATTTTTCCGGGACACCTGTACTCCGTGGTCAGATCAGGGGTCGACCCGTTGATCGCTCGCATTACCAAAGTGGTCCCGGTCGCAGAGCTTCCGATGAACATTCCACAAGCCAGCTCGCACACCCTGTCCGTGCCTGCTCCCGGTGAGGCGATTGCGAAGGTGACCTCGCGATGACTTTCTCCCTGACGCTTTCAGCCAGCGACCTTCTCCTCCTGCTTCCCGAGCTGTTTCTCACGCTCTGGCTGTGTGTCGTCCTGGCCGTGGATTTTTCGTTCAAGCGTATCGTGCAGGAACAGTTAGCCTACCTGACCATTCTGGGAGTAATCATTACCCTGGCCTGCCTCGCATGGTTCGACATGACCGGCATCACCGGGACCCTGTTCGGGAAGATGTTCGTCGTAGATCGGATGGCGATCTTCTTCAAAGTCATGATCCTCCTGGCCACTATCTTGGTCATTCTGCTTTCGATCGACTATGTGCATCGATTCTCTCTGTTTCGAGGCGAATATTATTTCCTCGTAGCGATGTCGGCGCTCGGCATGATGTTCATGGCCTCGGCCAATGACCTGTTATCGCTCTTCGTCACACTTGAGTTCGCGACCTTCGGCTTTTACGTACTGGTCTCCTATCTGCGAGACGACATGGCGTCGAACGAGGCCGGCCTCAAATTCTTTATCCTCGGAGTGTTTGCGGCAGGATTGCTGGCGTACGGCATCAGCCTCGTCTACGGCGAAACCGGCAAGCTCGTCTTCTCCGACATGACAGGCACGACCCCAACGACGGGCTTGGTCATCGGCTTTCTGCTGATCTTTGCGGCCTTGGGATTCAAGATCGGCGCCGTACCCTTCCACTCCTGGATCCCCGATACGTATCACGGCGCACCGACACCTGTGACGGCATTCCTGTCCATCGCCCCGAAAGTCGCGGCCTTTGCCATCTTGCTTCGGTTGTTCCTTGTTGCGCTGGGAACATTCAAGCCTGCCTGGGCCCTGCTCATCGTCGCCGCGTCTATTCTGTCGATGACTTACGGCAATATCGTAGCGATCGCCCAGCGAAACATTAAGCGTCTGCTGGCCTATTCCGGTATCGCCCAGGTTGGAAACGTGCTGATCGGTCTGGCAGCAGGAACCAAGATGGGCACCGACTCGATCTTGTTCTACCTATTGACCTATCTCTTCGCGAACCTCGGCGCCTTTGCGGTCATCATGGCGATCAGCAATTCCGTGGGGAGTGATGAGATCGACGATTATCGCGGACTCAACCGTCGCTCGCCCTTTCTGGCTTTTGCCATGTTAATTTTCCTGCTCTCACTGGCAGGGGTTCCTCCACTCGCCGGCTTTATCGGAAAACTGTATATCTTTGTCGCCGCCATCAAAGAAGGCCTCTACATTCTCATCACCGTCGGTCTCGTCAACATCGTCGTCTCGATGTACTACTATCTGATCGTCGTAAAGAAGATGTACATCAACGAACCGCTCGACTCCTCTCCCATCAAGACCACGGGTCCCCTCCGAGCGGTGATCTATGTCGGCCTAGCCGGAACGCTCGTGATCGGCATCTATCCCCAACCGTTCCTCGATTGGGCTGTGGCCGCTACCCTGATGTTTTCCAATTTCATTGGGCCTGCCGCTTCTCTGACTCCGCCGGTCACCCCGTTCGGAGGCTGAGGGTTCGTTCGGCGTCGCCGTTCTCTCCTTCCATCAATTCTCTTCGCGTATCAGTACCTTCTGGTACAATGTGCTGTGCTGTCTCCCGACGGCGTCGAACTCTTTGACGCGCATTTCGCGGGCTCCAGTCATCAGATCTCGGGGCTTTCACTGTAGGCATGAACGAACCGAACCGCCATCAACCCGTTGACGCCGGGCTCGACTCTCCATTTCCGGCCTCGCCGGAGGAGGAAAAGAGTTCTAGCCGAACGTCGTTCCTCACGCCCCTGTTTCAGACATTTCAGAATCGATCCATCGAGCAGCGTGTCCTGGCTGGATTTGGACTTGTCTTTGCCGGCATCCTGGTCATTTCCGCCATCTCCTACCGAAACATGACGGTCCTGATTCGGAATGGCGACTTGGATAAACGAAGCCACGAGTTCATCCAGTTTCTCGGAGCTACCGGAGAAGCAATCGACGACGCTGAGAATGGCCACCGTAGGTTCCTCGTCACAGGAGACGAGAGCTATCTGGCCGCCTATAACAGCTTGCGGGAGCGTGCACCCGAATATATTCGCTATTTGCGAGAGCTTACCGATCCGGACAGCACGCAGCGCAGGCATGTCAGTGATCTCGAGCATGTGATCAATCAGCAACTGCAGGAAGAACGTGCTGCTATCGAACTACGCGCCAAGACAGGTTTTGACTCGGTGCGGGGGCTGGCGCTCACGGGGGTCGCCAAGACCGCACTCGATTCAGCGAGACGGTTGCAAGCGCAGATGGATCAGGAGGAGACGAAAGCATTGGCCCAACGGGTCATTGAATCAACGACTACTACTCGGTCCAGCATCATTCTGTTGACTATCGGGGCATTTTTGCTGTTCGTGCTGCTCGCGGCCGTGTATTACCTGATCCGGCATGATATTACCGAGCGGCGCCGGACTGCCGACGAGCTCCACCGCCGGGGCGAACTTCTTGAAGCCGCCAACAAAGAACTCGAGGCGTTCAGCTATTCCGTGTCGCATGACTTGCGCGCGCCACTCCGGCACATTGACGGCTATGCCTCGCTGCTCGCAAAAGCCGCGTCCATCTCGTTCGACGACAAGGCGAAGCGCTACTTACAGACGATTTCGGAATCCGCCACCAGGATGGGACAACTCATCGACGATCTCTTGGTGTTCTCGCGCATGGGGCGCCAGGAAATGTTGCACGGCACGGTCAATCTGAACCAATTAATCGCCGCCTTGCGGCACGATCTTCGACATGACTTGCAAGATCGCGCAATCTCATGGACAATCGCTCAACTCCCTGAAGTGACAGGAGACGCCGCCATGTTGCGGCAGGTCTTTATGAATCTCATTACCAACGCGATTAAATTTACCGGGACCAGGCAACAAGCCACGATCGAAATCGGCAGTTTGGACAACGGGCCGGATGAAGCGGTGTTATTCGTGCGCGATAATGGAGTAGGATTCGATATGCGTTACGCCAACAAGCTCTTTGGGGTGTTTCAACGGCTCCATCGAGCGGATGAGTTCGAAGGGACAGGCATTGGATTGGCCAATGTCAGGCGAATTATTCATCGACATGGGGGGAAAACCTGGGCGGAAGGTGCGCTCGGCGAAGGCGCCACCTTTTACGTCAGCCTCCCGAGAGTGAGGCTCTTGGCATGATCGCTTCTAAACCCATTTTGCTCGCTGAAGACAATCCGCGCGACGCCGAACTGGCGCTCGCTGCGATGGAAGAGCATCATTTGGCCGACAAGGTCATTCTCTGCCACGACGGCGAAGAAGTGTTGGATTATCTCTATTGCCGAGGCCATTTCAAAACCCGGCTCCAAGGCAATCCTGCCGTGGTCCTTCTCGATTTGAAAATGCCCAAGGTTGATGGCCTTGAAGTCCTACGCACAATCAAGAACGACGCGGCCCTCAGACCGATCCCCGTCGTGATGCTGACATCCTCCCGCGAAGAACGTGATTTGGCTGAAAGTTATGCACTCGGCGCCAACGCCTATGTCGTCAAGCCGGTCGAGTTTCATCAGTTTCTGAAAGCGGTCAAAGAACTTGGCGTGTTCTGGGGCATGATCAACGAACCGCCGCCCGAAGGAGCCAGCCGGACAGCCGGCCGGTCCACCTAACTCGATTATCGATGCAGATGATGACTCAGCCCCTGCGATTCATCCATCTCGAGAGCAACCCGGCGGACGCGGATCTGATTGACTCGACGCTCCGGGAGGCGGGCATTCTGTGCCAACCAAAGCGCGTTCACACGCGTGAAGAGTTTCTCACAGCCCTCCGCCAGGAAGGCTTCAGCCTCATTCTCGCCGACACCACCGTGCCCGGCTTCGACGGAGACGCTGCGCTCGACCTTGCGCGGGCACTGCACCCGGATGTGCCGTTCCTCTTCGTCTCTGCAACGGAGGGCGAAGAATTCGCCATCGACATGATGCAGCGAGGGGCGACGGACTATATCTTTAAGCAACGCCTGGGCAGACTTGTGCCGTCCATCAAACGAACCCTGCGTGAACT
This sequence comes from Nitrospira sp., assembly GCA_049840695.1. Taxonomy (GTDB): domain Bacteria; phylum Nitrospirota; class Nitrospiria; order Nitrospirales; family Nitrospiraceae; genus Nitrospira_A. The sequence continues at coordinate 17,507 of JASGJV010000005.1, read as the reverse complement.
TGACGAGCGTCTTGAACGCAGAAGAGCCGAAGACGCGCTGCGCATAAGTGAGAAACAGTTTCGTCAGGCTCAGAAAATGGAGGCGGTCGGGCGCCTCGCAGGCGGACTGGCTCATGACTTCAACAATCTCCTGACGGTCATTATGGGACACAGCCAAGTGCTCGTGGGAGAACTGCCTGCCGGTAACCCGATTCGCGTCAAGATTGAAGAGATGCAAAAAGCCGGAGAGCGAGCTGCCAGTTTAATACGCCAACTCATGACCTTCAGCTGCAAGCAGCCGGTGGAGCCGCAGGTGCTGCCGTTAAATGCCATCCTGGGAAATGTGGAGGGCATCCTCCGGCGTCTCATCGGCGAAGATATCCAATTGGTCATCCGTCCCGACCCCCATCACGGTCATGTCAAGGCCGATCCTGGGCAACTGGAACAAGTGCTCATGAATTTGGTCGTCAACGCGAGGGACGCGATGCCCAACGGGGGGTTGCTGGCCATTGAAACGTCGCAGACGGAACTCGCGCGCACTCCCATGCATCATCTCCATCCCTTACCGTTGGGACACTACGTCAAACTCACGGTCACCGATACCGGCTGCGGCATGGATGCTGAGGTCCTCGCCCACATATTTGAGCCGTTTTTTACGACGAAAGAGGAACACAAGGGCACGGGCCTCGGGTTGTCTACCGTATTCGGGATCGTCACCACCTGCGGAGGCGGCATCAATGTCTGGAGCCAGGTCGGACACGGCACCACCTTCGACCTGTATTTCCCGCGCGCCAATCCGCTGACGCCTGCCACGCATGCCGAGGAACCCCCAGGGCGGCCACGCGAAGGGTCGGAGACCATTCTGTTGGTCGAGGACGACGGCGGCGTGCGCCACTTGATTCGTCATGAATTGGTCAAAACCGGGTATCAAGTGATTGAAGCCAAGAATGGCGTCGAAGCCTGCCTGACCACTACGCAACAAAGCTATCATGTCGATCTCCTGCTGACCAACGTGGTCATGCCCGGCATGAATGGCCGCGAACTTGCGCAGCACCTCTCCGTCATCAAGCCGAACTTACGGGTGCTATTCATGTCCGGGTACCTGGACGATATCTGCGTGAACAGCGGTATGGATCCCCATCGAACCACGTTTTTACAAAAGCCGTTCACGCCGGATATTCTGCTGCGCACCGTGCGTGCCTTACTCGACTCCTCCCCGCCGGCAATGGGGCCGACTCACCGCTCATTCTCTCCACCGGATCAAGCCTCACGGACGGCACGCGCCTCCTGAAGAAGCACTTCTACCAGCCGATATCCCCGGCGGAATTGACCCCTGTATCGATCCTTTTTATACTGACCCCGCGTGAGGCATGTGATGCCGCCACTTCCTGCCGATATCATGAAAGACCACGTGTCTCGATGAGCGACCGCAGCCCAAACGTGTCACAATCCCATCGCCGCCTCATGCTGATCTTCACCTGCTTTCTATCACTGTGTCATGGAGGGGTTCAGGCGGCAGCGGCCTCGGCGGAACCGGTTCCCTGGGAGCGATTATCCGCTGGCATGCACGTGGCGCTGTGGAACCCCCTGGAGGCCTGTCCTCAAGTCCCCTCGCTGCTCATGCTGCAGGTTGATCCGGAGCGCTATCGTTTTTCCATCCATCAGTTTCGCGATGAAGGGTTGCGATCGCCAATCTCGATACACGACTGGCAGCAACGGACCGATGCGTATGTGCTGTTCAATGCGGGATTGTTTCGGGAGGACTATTCGTACCTGGGCATGCTCTTGAAAGAAGGGCGTTCGCTAGGCAGCAAGAAACACCATTCCTGGCAGGGGCTCTTCGCCGCCGAACCCACCGACGGAACGCTGAGGAAGGCACGCGTGCTGGATCTCGCCTTCGAGGGTTTCACCGAAGATCCACCGCTGTATCGGGAAGCCGCACAGTCACTGATGTTATTCGACCGAACCGGCAAGCTTCGGGTCAAGGATAGCGGAAAACGGGCGTTTCAAACCGTGGTGGCAGAGGACGGGCAGGGAGCCATTCTTGTGATCAAGACCGTGGATACCGTATCGCTCCACCACCTCGCCGACTGTTTACATCGGCAGCTGCCCGCTCTTCAGCAGGCGATGGCCATGGATGGAGGCGCATCTTCCGATGTCATTGCCAGCCCCGACCTGCTGCATGCGGCCCAGGAAACCACCTCGCAGGCTGGATGGCGATCGCTTTTGGCTGGCACGACGGGCGTACACATTCCGCTGCCGACGGTGATCGGCATTAGTCCACGCCCCCCTGCACGCGGCGCACCGGCTCCAGGCCCGTCACCGTCAAATCGCGGCCGTTGATCTATCGGCCAGGGGAGACTGGAAATCCGGCCTCGGTCCAGGCATTCATGCTTCCCACCACATTGTAGACATGCGTATAGCCCAGATCGGCCAGAGTCTCTGCGGCAATATTGCTGCGATGACCGGATTGGCAGTAGACGACGATATGATCCTCCAACTTCGCCCCGAGCTCCCGATGGCGAGTTTTCATCTCACGAAAATCGATGTTCAGATCTGTGCCGGGAATCATCCCGGAGGCATGCTCTTCAGGGGAACGGACATCGACCAGAACAAAACCCTTGGCACTCGTCGAAGACGCCTTCATGAGACCGGCCCGCAATTGCTGCACGCTCAACACGTAGGAGTGATAGGCGACGGCCGGGGGAGGGCCATCGAGCAGAAGACCGCACAGACACAGCCCACATATGATAGACGTAAGGTATCGCATGGCTATCTCTCCTTTTAGCGAGTTAGCGAGCCGGAATAGGTCAGTGACATATGCTGTATGATAAAAGCCCTATGAAAAGGTGGTCAAGCTGGACAGTCCTTGCTGTCTCGCTCTTCCTGACGAGCTGCGGCGAGGGTGCCCTGCTGGTGAAAGACAGTACCGACGGGGGTGTGGTCGTCTACCCCTATCGAGCCGAACAAGGTACCCTGCTGTCGTCGTTCAGAAAGGAAGCCGTGCGTCTGATGGAACAGAAATGCCCGGGCGGATATTCGATCGTCAGGGAAGGCGAAACGAAGGGTCGGCTTCGTCAGGCCAGTCCCGTTGCGGGATCAAGCGACGTAGTCGAAGAACGGCGGTGGGGCATTCAATTCCAATGCAAATAGTCAGAGAGGAATCGGGTCTCCCTTCATCAGATCATCAATCGTCAAGAGACTCGTAACCCTCACCCCCGTCTGCTCGACACGGGCGCGGCCCTCCTGCTCTTTTCGATCGACGATCACCAGCGCGTCTGTAACTTCCAATCCAGCCTCACGCGCCGCGACAATCGCTTTCACCACAGATCCGCCCGAACGTCAATACGTCATCCACGATCAAGGCGCGATCTCCCGTTCGTACGACCCCTTCGACTAATCGACCGAGCCCATGGTCCTTTGCCTGCTTCCGAACAAAAAAGGTTCGCCACTCGCGGCGAGGAGCAGCCGTATAGGCGTAATCCGAGATGGACGTGGCGATCGAGATCGCGCCGATTTCCAGCCCGCCAAGACAGTCAATGTGCAGGTCCTTGATGACCTCCCAGGCTTTCTTGGCGACCAAGTGGCGGGCGTGGGGAAACGCCATCAACGTCCGGCAATCGACATAAAACGGACTGAGCAACCCCGAGGCCAGCTTAAAGCCGCCCTTCGGATCCCATTTGAACGACTGCGTCTTGTGAAACGCAGCGATGAGTTCGTCCTGCAGCATGAGAGGTCCTGCGCTCCCTTGAAGGCCGGTTCATCAAGCCACCACGGCTGTGGCGGCGCTTCGCAACGGGGGCTGATTGTACACCGGTCTCAACTCAGATGACATCAAATGATTTACCGAAGTACCCGCAACAGTTCTATCCACGAACTGCTTTCACGAGATCCCCCGACCGATTGATATTCTTTTCACGAGAATCGACGGACCTGTTCAGCCAGCGTCCCCGCGACCATGCCCAGGTCAAATGGCCAGGCATACCGGAGCTCGACGCCCGGATACTGAGGCCGGAGATGTTCGAGAATTTCTGGTATCTCCACTTCCGAGTGAGACCCGCCGGGCGTAAACATCGTGGTGGCCACGGTAATGTGAGTCGCACCTTGCTTTGCAAGTTGATCGACTGATTCTTCCAACGTCGGCGCACAAAATTCGTTATAGGCCACTGCGAACAACACGTCTCCCAGCTTCGCGCGTAATTGCGCGGCCACCGCCTCGAGTCCTGCCTGGTAGGGATCGGTCTCCGCATTCCTGGGCCATTGGCGGATCTTGGCGTCCAGTTCCATCTCTTCAGCCGAGGCTGGCTGCTTCGCCGCTCGCCTTTGCGCCTCCAGTCGTTTGAGCTTCGTTACCATGTCTTGAGGACACCCTCTGGGAATCCCGCCATGTCCCACCAAAATCACACCCTTCCGCACTGTTGCCATTTCGCCATTCCTCCATTCTATGTCACATCCACCGATACTTACTTCGCAACACTGGGCGCTCAAAATCCCTACAAATTGGTCTTTTTTCGAGATCCGTCGTAGGCAGAAGCCGAGCGGTGATGGTGGTCCCCTGTTGTTTCAACTGAATACAAAAGCTCCGTGCCACGCCGTCTTTGATCACCGCGTGGAACAGTCCTCTCTGCCTCCTGGCCAGGTAGAACCTTGAGAATTTCCTGGTCGGCCCACGACTTCCGGCATGACATCCTTTCTAGACGTGATTCCTGAGCATCAACTCCTTCGGATGCGGATTCAGATACACCTGCTCGCGAATATACTCGACATCGAAGATCTGCACATAGTGTTTGATCAGGGTGAGCGGGACGATCAACGGCGTGAGTCCTTGATGGTAATCCCCGATCACTCCCAGTAACTCCGCCTTTTCTTGCGCAGCAAGCCGTTCCGTGAAATGTCCAAGGATATGATGCAGCACATTCACATGCTTGCGCACCGTCGCTCGCACCGCCAGCGCCTGCATGAAAAGTTCGCCATACTGAAGCGCCAGATCTTTGGGGCGATACTGACTCACCTGTGCCACCAAACGGCCGAGCTGGCGATAATGCGGGGCGCTGTGCGCCAGCAGCAAGTACTTGTGGATGGTATGAAACCGCACCACCGCCTGCCTCGTCGCGCCGCTGTTCATCAGGTCCCGCCAACGCCGGTAGCAGAAGACCCGTTCGATAAAATTCTCACGAAGCAACGGATCACAGAGGCGTCCTTCTTCTTCTACCGGTATCAGCGGAAAGCGGGCGAGAAACGCCCGCGCGAACAGGCCCACGCCCTTGCGACCTGGCATGCCGTGCTCGTTGTAAGTACGAACTCGTTCCACTCCACAACTGGGTGAATCTTTTTTGAACACAAACCCGGATAAGTCCGCTCCGGCCAAGTCATCAAGGCGCCTGGCGGCCATGATCTCCAAGGCGCGTGTATGGTCCTGTCCGCTCTTGAGCGTGACCAACCGCGGCTGTTGCGGGGTGCCAACCAGCCGCATGGCTTCTCTCGGCGTGCCGAGCCCCGCCTCAACCTCGGGACACACCGGCACCCACTCCACGTAGCGCCCTAACACGTCGGTCAAGAACGCATCCCGCTTGTGGCCGCCATCGAAACGGACCTCTTCGCCAAGCAAGCAGCGGCTGATGCCGAGACGGAGCGCAGTCGTCACGTCGAGACCCTCTGTTTGCCGAGATCCAAATACTCCTGCCGGGCATGCCGATGATTCACGATAGGCTCCGGGTAGTCCGATCCGATCCGGCATCCGGCTCGGCGTTGTTCTTCTTGCGGCATGAGCTGCGGCTCATGAATCCATTTTGTCGGTACGGAAGTCAATTCCGGCACATAGCGTCGCAGGTACTGCCCATCGGGATCGAATTTTTCACTTTGCAGAGTCGGGTTGAAGATGCGGTACCCCTGCATCGCATCTGTTCCCGTGGAGGCGCACCACTGCCAGTTTCCATTGTTGGCCGCCACGTCTCCATCCACGAGATGCCGCATGAAATACCGCTCGCCGCTCTGCCAATCGATCCGGAGATCCTTCACCAGGAACGAGGCCACCACCATGCGCACACGGTTATGCATCCAGCCCGTCTGATTCAATTGGCGCATACCGGCATCCACAATCGGATAACCAGTGCGCCCCTCACACCAGGCGGCAAACAGCCGATCGCAGTCAGACCCGGCAGGACGCGGAGCGGGAAGACCAGGCTTGACCTTGAACGGTCCTTCGGTGACGCGGGGGAAGGCCATCAATACTTGCTGAAAAAATTCTCGCCAGACCAATTCGTCTATCCAGGTGTACACGTCGGGACGAGACACCTGGCCGCCTTTGGAAAGGCTGTGTAACGCGGCTTGCACCATTGTGCGCACGGAGATCGTTCCGAATCGCAAATGAGGAGACAGCTTCGAGGTCCCGTCTTGCGCTGGAAGATTTCGGCCGCTGACATAACTATGAACCGGCCCTTTCAAGAACCATTGCAGCCTGGCTCGTGCCGCCTGTTCGCCTGGTTCGATCCACATCGGCGCCGATTCGTACCCCAGCTCCTGCGCAGTGGGCCAAGCCGACACCTTCACCGCTGGAGACGCCGAGGGGAATGACGGCACGGGAAGGAGCGGCGGCACGGCAGACCGCCATTGAGTCCACCAGCGATCACGATACGCGCTATACCGTTGAAAGGGGGCACCGGTTAGCCCCCGCACTTCTTCGGCTTCGAACACCACGTGGTCCTTAAAGGTCCTCACCAGACACCCCTGCTGAGCCAGGCGCTGTTGCACCGTACGATCGCGCGCGACTGCCGCCGGCTCGTAATCACGATTCCAATAGACGGCATCGACGGCACATTCCTGAACCGTGCGCAGCACCGTGTCAATCGGCTCACCCATTCGCCAGACAAGCGTTACACCCTGTTCCCCCAATGAACGGCGCAACTCTTCGAGACAGCCCAACATGAACCCTACACAGGCAGATCCGAAGACCTGACGGCGCAGCAATGGTCCGTCGAACACAAAGAGCGGCAGGATTTCCTTGCATTCCTTGCAAGCGGCCGCGAGGGCCGGATTGTCATGGAGCCGCAAGTCACGACGAAACCAGACCAACCCCCTCATAAGTGAACCTCGCGAGACGAAGAAGCGAGCCGCGTCCCCGGCGGCAGCGGATCAACAAACAGCACTCGTCGCCAGGCCACATAGCAGAGGAATAGGGCCGTCGTGGCCATAAAGCCCATACGCAGTGAATGGAATCCAAATTGCCATTGGTTCATCAGTTCACTGATGAGGCCGAACCCTCCGTAGGCCATGGCCAATCCCCAAGCCCACGGACGCAAAAAGATAAACCCGTAGCCGATCAAGAAATGGGCGGCCGGGGAATGCAGCTTCACAAGATAGGCCATCGGGCCGGTAATCGTCACGCCGAATAGTTTGAGGGCGTAGGCGGGGAACCACTCAATGATGAGCACATCGAGTAAGCCCACCAGCAGAAAGAGCGCTCCAAATAACTTAATATCGATGCCACGTTCAACTCGTCGGCTGGATCATGGTTCCGATCTCCTTCCCTGGATAGGTCACACCCTCAGTCTCCATCGGGTCACTGCACCCAGGCCTCGGGGAACGCTTGCCACCAGGTGGTGGGATGCGCCTGCCGCCACTGGGTCTGTTCCTGCCACAGCCGATCGGAGGCCGGCTTGTTCAACCGCACCGCCATCGCGGCGCTGACATCGGATTGTTGGCGCACGCTGGTTTGGATCATTTCCTTCGCCATGCGCGCGAGACCGCCGGGCGGATCGACGAGATCCTCGGTATGCCGGTACGCCAGGTTTAAGTAGAGGTGCTCCACTGCCATCCAGCTTTCATCCTTGGACAGCTGTTCAAGATACGCATCTATGGCCTGATACACGTAGGTCAACCGAACGTAGGCCTCAACTGACGGCCGCTCCTGTATCGCCTGTTCACAAGTCTCCAGTGCACGACGATAGTCACCGGCCAGCAGGTACAGGCCTGTTTTTTGAACCCCCGATAACGGCGATCCCGGCGCGGGATGCGCAGGCGCACCGGTGAGGAATGCTCCCGAGACCATGAGAAGGCATCCGAACAGGACAATCGTACGTGTCACGCATCACCTACTTGGCAGGACCGCCATGTGATCCCATTTGCCCTTTGTACAGTGTCTGACCGGCCACCCGCGTCACGGCTACTTCCCGCACCGCGCTTTCTGCTTTGATTCCCAATCTGACAACCGTCCCCGGTTCTCCCCTGACCATCAGCGCCACTTGTTCATACGTCTTGCCGGTCACGACTGTGCCGTCAACCGTGGTGATTTCATCCCCCGACTTGAGCCCGGCCTTTTCCGCCGGCCCATCCGGCAACACTTGGGCGATGTACAGCACTGCTGTGTCACCGACTCGCTCCGCCCCGACATGCAACGAGACGCCGATGACGCCGTCCGGAATCGTGACCTCCAACCCGTAGGCCCCTCCTGGAGTACCGGACTTCTCATGTCCGTCTGCGGCCCAAGCCTTGCCGGTTCCATCAGGCCACTGACTCAGACAGAGGCTCAAAACTCCCAAGGTCACCCATGTCGCCATATACGTGCCTGTGCGCATCTTGCACTCCCTTCTTTACAACGACCGTTAAGAGGCCAACCATACCAACCACAGCCCTCCGAAGAGGACGAGCGAATTCAAATAGAGCGACCGCTGATGCAATCGCTCCCAAGAGGCTTTCAGGACCGGATCGACGGACCCACGGCTTTCCTGTTCCTTTAGCTGATCTCTCATCGCATTACTCTGTGGAGTGAGTGGCGACCGGCAATAAGATTCCGCCAGGAAGATGATCAGCCAGATGCCGCCCGCGGCCGACAGGGCGGGACTGGCCCCACGAATGATCAGGAGCGCCGTCACCGACACTAGACCACCCACCGCGGCGCCCATTCCCAGGAGATAGTACGCAGGGAATAATTGCCGCACGACTTTTCCGAACTGCTCCGGTGCCAGTTGCTTCGCCAGAACGGGAGCCACCACAAACGATAACAGCACCACCTTGCCGACCAGTATCGCTGCAGCCAGACCGTGCAGATACTGCACGATCGATTCAACGAGGAGGCTCATGCCCGCTGCTCCTTTGTCATAATCGCCCGCAAGGCCGGTTCCAGTGTCGGATATCGAAACGTATAGCCCCCTGTTTGAGCCTTGGCCGGATCGACACGTTGCCCGGTCGTCATCAACGTTCCGAGCTCTCCCAACCCAAGACGCAATGCCAGAGCAGGAACCGGCAGCCACGATGGCCGATGCAGGACCTTGCCCAGGATGCCGCAGAACGCGTTCATCGTCACCGCCCCAGGCGCGACACCGTTCAGCGGCCCGGAAAGCTCCGGGGAGTGAATGGCCCATTGAATCAAGCCGATTAGATCTGCTCGATGAATCCAGGACACCCACTGCGTCCCGGGCGAGACCGGTCCTCCCGCGAACAAGCGAAACGGCAGCATCATTTTCGGCAATGCCCCGCCATCCCGTTCCAGAACCATCCCTGTCCGGAGGAGCACGACACGGGTGCCGAACTGACCGGCCCGCAGGGCTTCCGCTTCCCAGGCCGCGGATAATTGAGCGAGAAACCCCTCACCGAGCGGGGATCGCTCATCTAAGAGGTGATCATCCTGTGGGCCGTAGTAGCCGATACCCGAGGCGCTGATCAGCACAGAAAGGGGCCGAGGCCTAGCTGCTAGCGCATCCACCAGCAGTCTGGTGGCAAGAACACGGCTCTCGACGAGAATCCGCTTGCGGGCGCTTGTCCATCGTCCTTCCGCGACCGGCTCGCCCGCCAAGTTGACCACCGCATCCGCCGCAGCGACGGATTCCTGCCAGGGGCCGGCTGACCGCGCATCCCATTCCACATATCGTACCTTCGACTGAGTGGTGGAATGGGGACTGCGGCTCAAGACCACGATGTCGTGACCCGCACGCGACAATTCTTCCGCCAGCGCATGGCCGATAAAGCCTGTCCCTCCGGTCACGACAATATTCATGTGAGGTCCTCCGTTCCGGCAGTCGTCTCTTACGGTGTGCGATCAACGTCAGTCGCCGAATCTTTCCCGTTGCCCGTCACCGCGTCACGGTCCGACGATTTCTTCGAAGCGCTGTCATTCGACACGGCCGTCACGCGCTGACTGTACTTCCTCTCCTTGGTACCATACAGCAAATTGGGAGGCGGACTGTGCCGATTTTTGAGGATCACAGGATCCAGCACTTCGCCACACATGGCGCAATGCCACGCCGTAATATCGATTTGGCCTGTATCATCAAGCAGATCAATATAATGTTGCGTCAACAATAGCCCTCCACAACGGGGACAAACATGCTTGCCCTGCTCCGGAGGTATGTATGATTCTGGTGTCCCATGTGTTTCCATTGGAACCCCCGGCTTCGATGAAAAATAAGCCTCCGCACCTTTCGCCTGTGTGTCCTCATTCCGCTACGACATACGTGACAGCTCGCGACCCTACCGGACCAGAGGCTGCTCCCGGCTCGATCTGCGCACCATGGCGTAGGCCGGGCGCCGCAGGCGCACATACAGCACTGCACCGATACTCACCACGAAAGCCGCCATGCCCAAGATCATTTCCTGCGTCATGCCTGCCTCCTTCATCCCGCTGATCAAAACGCTCGTTCGTCCATTCTCTGTTGGTTCGCTGAGGGGACAGGTGCCTCCGAAGGAAGCACCCATCCACCTCAACGGGAGGCCGCGTGCGGAGTCGCGGTACCTCCATGATCACCACTACTCGAGTCTCAACGACCGGCCTCCATGCTCCATCGTTCACCTGACTTTCGGCTCAACACCGGACGCATCCTGGTGACCTTGATCCTCCACGCTTCGCACACATCGAAAACCGGTCCCATGTGTTTGGAGCGCGAATCCTCCGCGGCCCCGAGCCGTCGCGGTGATATCTGAGTGGGGGCTGTGCCAGGAACCTCCTCGAATCACGCGGACAATCCCCTTGTCTGGCCCCTGAGGATTTGTTGTCGGAGCATTCGCGTAATAATCCGGGTCGTACCAATCCTGAACCCATTCCCGGGCATTGCCCGACATATCCTTGATGCCGTAGGGGGAATTACCGCTAGGCAAGGACCCTACGGCGTGAAGGGTCTTGTCCTCGACCCACTCTCGGTCGTAGTTGGCTCGCTTCGGAGTCGGTGCCTCCTCCCCCCAGGGAAAGGTCCGGCCGTCGGTGCCACGCGCGGCCTTTTCCCACTCTGCTTCCGTGGGCAACCGTTTCTTGGCCCAGGCGCAATAGGCCTTGGCGTCGTACCATGTGACCTGCACGACCGGCAGTTGCTCGATGCCTTTGGCGGACACCAGCACGCCGGTGCCATAGGGATTCGGCGGACTTCGGTGGCCTGTGGTCGTGACAAATGTCATGTACCGTTCATTGGTAACTTCCACCTCATCGATCGCGAAGGCATCGACCTGCACCGTACGTTGCGGCCATTCATCGGCCCTTCCTTTCGGGCTCTGCGTGCCCATCACAAACGGTCCGGCCGGTATGGTCACCATGAGAACCGGATCCAGCTCTTTCACAGCCGGCGCCGCAAACACAGGGGAGAGCGCGAGGGCACAGCCGGCCACCAACAACCCCGCAGATCCCCATTTGGTACGTCTCCTGGTCAAACCTTGTGTCATTTCTTCTGCTCCTTGCTCCCCTCGATGGCCCGATCCGTGTGAGTCCTGATCTGCTGGACGAGCTTCTCCACCGCACCTGCATCCCCACGGTCGGCCGCTTCCTGCGCCTGGGTCACGAGGGTTCTCGCCTCATGCAAATGTTGTTCGATTTGTGCCTGCAGATCGGGTGACGCCACGGTTCCCCCCAGCGCCGCACGATGGTAGACCTCCCAGGCATGGTCCACGCTGTGTTCCGCCTCATGCACCAACTGCACCTTCTCCGGATAGGTGTGGCGGCTGGCATCAATCGGTCCGGCTTGGAGATCAATCGCGGACAGCAGCGCCGCCAAGCCACCCACGACTGTGACGATTGTCCTGTATCTCATGCCTCTGCCTCCGTCATAAGAATCTTGGGATGCGACCGGGCTGCGTCCGACCTCACGAACGTTGTTTCATCGACTGTTCGATAAGGGGACGCAGCTCTAACAGTTCGACATTCACAGGATCCAGAGCCAATCCTCGAGCCACTGCCTGCTGCGCCTCGGCAAACCGCTCCGGCCCATCTCCACCAATGCCGTGATGTAGCTATCTCGAATACGTTGCTGCCAGTCGGCCGGCGCCGGCTTGGCGCACCGGAATCCAAGCCCCACGCCATAACTGTTGTTGAGAGGATGATTCCAAAAGCGATGCGTCGAGCGGATCGTGCCTTCCGGCGCAATCCAGGAGCCGCCACGGATCACACGCTTCTCGCCAACCGTCAACCGATCCACATAGGTCCCGGTGCCGCCGAGCCACAATGGCTTCTCGGGACCAGTGGGGTTCACCATCGTTTCCAATCTTCCGTAATACTTCGGGTCATACCAATCGGCCACCCACTCAAAGACATTGCCCGCCATGTTGTACACGCCGTAATAGCTGGCGCCTTCAGGATGGGCATCCACCGGCAGGGTCGCGTTATGGTGCCGATCGAAGTTCGCTTTATTCGAGTCGAAGTCGTTGCCCCATGGATAGAGATTGCCGTTGGGACCACGAGCCGCCTTTTCCCACTCTGCCTCAGTCGGAAGCCGCTTCCGCGATACTCGCAGTATGTTTTTCCGTCGATCCAATTGACGCCGACCACAGGCTGCTGGGGCTTGTTCAGACGAGGGTCGTCCCAATACGCCGGAGCCGGATGGCCGGTCGCCTTGATGAATTCGCCATAGTCCTTGTTCGACACCTCGTACTTATCAATCAGATAGGAGTCCAGGAACACCGTATGCGCAGGCCCTTCGTCGTGAAAGGCTTCCGCCGACCAAGGCATCTTCATTCGCTTGTCGTATAACGAAAGGCGACGGGTCGGCTCGGTCGGCTCTACTCTGTCCAATCCCATGACCGACGGGCCCTGTCCCACGTACACCATGTCCTTTGGTATATCGGCCTCGTGCGCCTGGGCAACAGGAGCCACCGTGATGATCCCCATGATTAATCCTGTCCTGACCGCAGTTCCCATCAACGTCATGCCGCACCTCCTCCTGCTGAGGGTCCGACAGGGAGGTGGTGGTCCCACCACCTCCGCGGCCGGAATTATTTCTTCATCGTCTTCTGAATGAGCTCACGCGTCGCCAGATACTCTTTATTGTTCGGGTCCGCGGCCAGGGCCTTCTCGATGGAGGCCATCGCGTCTGCATTTTTCTCAGCACCCATCCCCACGAGTGCTTGAATGAAAGCATCACGTCCGGCCTGAGCCGCTTCTTCCGAAACCGCGGTCACCGATTTCGCGCATCGGAAGCCGAGCCCAACACCGTAAGAATTATTCTCCGGCTGATTCCAGAACCGGTGGCTCGTGTGCAGTGACGTTTCCGGAGCCAGCCATGACCCGCCGCGCAGGACTTTCACAGGGCCTTGATTCGCAAAGTTGTAGCCCTTGTCTGCTCCCTTCGGATTCAGCGCATTACTGGTCTTGTAGTATTTGGGGTCGTACCAGTCGTCCACCCACTCAAAGACATTGCCGGCCATGTTGTAGACACCGTAACCGCTTACGCCCTCAGGATAGGCATCGACCGGCATCGTGCGCCCCACGTTCTGTCCATAGTTGGCTTTCTTCGGATCGAGGTGATGCCCCCAGGGATAATGGTTATCGCCTTCCGGCCCCTTCGCGGCCTTTTCCCATTCCGCTTCGGTGGGCAATCGCTTGCCTTCCCACTTGCAGAAGGCATTCGCATCCGTCCAGCTGACTCCGACCACCGGTTGTTCCGGCTTGCTCAGACGGGGATCATCCCAATAGGCGGGGGCCGGGTGGCCCGTGGCGCGCATGAAATCCTTATAGCGGGCGTTCGAGGTTTCAAACTTATCGATCAGGTAGGCATCGAGCACTACTTGATGCCGAACCTCATCGGAATGTTCGTTGCTGCCCATGGTGAATTCACCCTTGGGGATGACCACCATGTCTTTATTGTTGCTGTTGGCATCTGCTGCAATAGCGAGGGAGGTCGCCCCTGCCACCAGCAGCATTCCTATCCCCATTTGAAAGGTGATGTGACTCCGCATGTGAAACCTCCTTGGTTGTGAAACACTCGACTCGTGTGACATTCAGGGCCGCTACACAGAGGGCGGTCTGGGCGACGCCCGGTTCAGCGTATCCATCTCCCGGCCTGCAACAGCCAATTGCTGGAGATGGCGATTCCAGCGAATGACCGGGTCAACCACGTCACCACATTGGACGCATCGCCGGGTGGAACAATCGAGCCCGTCTTGGCCGCTGAGAAGATCCGTGCAGAAATCACGAACCATCAGTCCGCCGCACCGGGTGCAATTCGGCTCCTGCGAAAAGCTCGAAAAATTGATCCGCCTCTCGTTTCGCTCTGCCTGTCCCCTTAATGTGTTCGTGGTTGCCATGATCACTCCTGCTTAGTTATGTCCAATGTTTGCATCGACTATGTCTAATGTTTAAACCTTTTTGTCCAATGTGTCAATAGTTATTATTGAAAATATTTGACAAACATTGGACATTGAACATATACTTAGTCGTAGCAATGAATACACATAGAATTCATAGGGTTGCGAAGCTTACTGGCCTGAGCCGCGATGTGATTCGCGTGTGGGAACGACGGTTCGACCTCTTAAAACCGACCCGAGGCGCGAACCGATATCGCAACTACTCCAACGACGATGTCGCGCTGTTGCGATATTTGAAGCAACAATTGGATGCGGGAGCATCGATCGGCGATCTCGCGCGTCTCGGGCGGGAAGAACTAATGAACCGTATGCGGGCCGCTGCACCTCGCACAGTCGCTGTCAACAACACCTTTGAACGCCTGTTGCAGGAATTACTGTCGGCACTAGAACCACTGGACCGCGTGATCTTCGAAAAACGGTTGAATGGCGCCGTGGCCGTCGTACCCTTCGAGGAAGCGCTCCACGGAATTTTGCTTCCGCTACAAGAACGGGTGGGACAACTGTGGCACAGCGGCCGGGTCAATGTTGCGGTCGAACACTACGTCACAAGCCAGATCAAGCAAAAGCTCTATGCAGCCATAAACCAGCTCCCGGTGGCTGAGTTCGGCGCCACCGTGGTGATCGCGTGCCCACCAGGAGAAGAGCATGATCTGGCCGCGCTTGCCGTAGCCTATCGATGCCGGGTTCGGGATTGTCGAGTCTATTACCTGGGCGCCAATGTCCCGATCCTTTCATTGAGCAAACTCTGTCCGCGAAGTGGCGCCGGACATCACCATCCTATCCATCACGATTGCTCCTCCGGATCCGCTCGCGACCGACCTGGTGCAGGCCTTGATTCAAGATGTGGCGCCGCTTTCTAGAATTGTCGCCGGTGGCCGGGGGGCCCTGGCTATGCGACAATACTTTGCAGAATCAGGCATCGAACTCCTGGAATCCTTCGGCGATTTGGATGAGACGTTGGAGCGATTCACGAGACGATTTCCGATTCCCGGATAACGAAGGGATCCTATCCGATGGTTCGGTACCCCCTCACGGTGTGGTATGACGGCGCCTGCCCTCTGTGCGCTCGCGAAATGGCATTGATGAAACGGCTCGATCGAAAACGGAGACTCCGCTTCTGCGACTTCTCCGCTCCCGACTACAATGTCTGCACCAGCGGCATTCCCCTGTCGGAGCTCGGCGCTGTGATTCACGCGCAATGGGAAGACGGGACGGTGATTAGGGGGGTCGAGGTATTTCGTATGATCTGGCAGGCTGTCGGCCTGGGATTTCTGACTCGAATGAGCCGCCTGCCTCTCATCGATCTGCTTGCCGAAAAGGGTTATGCCTGGTTTGCGAGAAATCGGCTTTGGCTCACCGGTCGCAAAGTCTGCAGCGGAGATCACTGCCGGGTCGATTCTGTCGCCAAAGCGGCACCTCCATCTGCACAATCGCTACAACCCTAACAAGGGCGTTGCGTCTCCGCACAGGTTGGCCCGCACCGCGTAACTTCCTCGTACTGCTGTCATACGAACAACACGACACACCGCCTCCGCACGCGCTTCTTGCCAATGGCAGACTGATGTAAGACCAGTCTGACATTCACCCCAATCCCATTGATTTCATGCGGCGAGAATTGACTTACGGCTGGAGCCGCCCACCTCTTGATTCTGTCGCTAGCCCTGGGCATTTTCCCAGCCGAACTGGCAGGCTCGACTACGTACAGACAGATAGGAAATAGGTGATACCATTGTCCAGAACGTTAACAGGGCTGAAATACGATTTCAGGCCGTATCTCGTCGTGACATCCGGTCGGTCCTACATTCATTCAGAGAATCATGACATCACGCGTCGGCATCGCGCTCTTCCTCATCATCGCCAGCGTTCTGCTCTTAGTAGGCTATCTTGGAGGCATCTCCTATTCGGACCTCATGCCACGCACATTTTCCATAAGAGAGTCGCCCGTCGAACCACAGCAGAAGTCGTCAGGGCTAGTGATCAACCTGCCGCCGATCATCGCCCCTGTAGATGATGGGCAGCGGTTCTACTATGTTCAGGCAAACTTGGCCGTGGAGATCGACCGTCCGGCAACCGGCACAGTCATCAGAGATCGCCATGACACCATCGATCGCCACGTCATGGAGATGCTGCACAGTTATCCGATTCAGGATTTGCGGACTCCAGGACGATCAGTCACGTTGCGAGACGATCTCAAGCGGACGGTCAACAACGTCCTACCTAAAGGACATGTCCGTAACGTCTATATCACCAGCTGGTTGATTACACCGATTGGATATTAATCACCTGTCCTCCGTTCCCCTTTCTCAGCACTGCCGCAAGGGATCTTCCTAGCTTAAAAATGTCCCGTTATTCAGGTACGTGAGGTCTAGGCATACGCGGCTTGACTTGCCTCGCCTCCGAGAACTGGCCAATTTCATAAGGACGCTGTTTCGTGTCCGCGAGACCGGGGAAGGCCAAATCATGAGCATTGAAGAAGATAAAATTGAAGCGATCCGGGACTACTTGCTGGACGCACTGCCGGGTTACGATGTGCGGGATGGCTCTCGCACACATGTCGATCGCACATTATCGGTGTTTCAGGGGATGGAGATTATCTGCACCATTCAGATTTCGGACGGTCCTACTGGATGAAGACCACCCTTGGGTCCTCCAGTTAGAACGGGCGCTGAAACGGAATAATGTCGCGGCCTGGGTCTTGTCGGCTCCCGTGGTTTATCTTCACCACAACACCTTAGGTCTCCCAACCCAGTGAGTCAGATCTCAGGCTGACGGGCGAAAAGAAAAGGCGCGCGTTCGCTACACGCCTCTAAACGAAGTGACTATAGATCGGAAACCGGGAAGAAGGATAAACGACAGCACACTACCAACGGTGAGAACGAGGAGGAAAAGGGCGAGCGAGAGGCTGAGCTTTATCAGAAACCGTACGCAATAAAACAGCAGAACCACGCCAACCACTAGAGCGATGAGAGATG
>JASGJV010000004.1:0-40451 GCA_049840695.1 Nitrospira sp. | reverse complement strand
AAGGTTAATAGGGAAACACGATAGAATCCGAACAGCACCTACGCTCGATACCATTTGGCTGATCATCGGATTCCCTGGGGCAGGGAATCTTCTTTCATGCGCTGGGTCGTCCCAGTGGATCGCCTCCGAACGCCATGCCGAAAGCCGCGTGCCAACGGCCTTCTGGTATATGAGCATGATCGGCGGCTTGATTACCCTCGCGTATGCCATCTACCGGCAGGATCCGGGTCTTCATTGCCCGGACAGAGCATCGGCAGTATCGTCTACCTCCGCAACCTCATGCTCATTCATCGCCCGAACTCGGCCGACTCCAGCACGGCATCCCCGGCGATCAAATCCTAATGGAACCTCAGATGAAGAACGGAGAAGTCCCGTCCTTGCAGACGCCGGCGCCGATCGACCGGTCGATACAGCCGGTGACGCTTGTTGTTCTGCTGGCGTTGGCCGCCGTGCTGTTCTTTGTCGGACTCGGCTCTCTCTGGTCTGACCGATCGGGATGAAGGGCGAAACGCTGAAGCCGGTCGGGAAATGTTCGAAACGAGCAGATTGTCATCGAGTCCCACGTTCAACTACCGAGCCGCGCTTCGCCAAACCGGTCTTCGTCTATTGGCTGATGACGGCCTCGTACCATATGTTCGGCGTGAACGAATTGGCGGGCGCGATTTCCCTCCGCCCTGTTTGGTCTTGGCCTCATCCTGCTCCAGTATCTGTTTGTGACACGTTGTCGAGGGCCCGTCATCGGCCTGTTCGGCGCGGCCATGCTGTTGCTGAATCTGGAAATCATCGGGCTCAGTCGCATGGCGCTGACCGACAGCGTGTTGATCTTCTTTACCACGCTATCGCTCTACGGGTTCTGGCTCGGCCTCTACGGAGAGGGACGTGAACGCCACTCTATCTGGTTCTTTTACATCGGTATGGCCTTGGCCACGCTGACAAAGGGGCCGATTGGTTTTCTGATCCCCCTGTTGGCGGTGGGACTCTACCTCTGGCTGACTCGTTCCTGGTCGCGTTTCCGCCGCGAGGGACGTCTCCTTCCCGGCCTGTTCCTCTTTGTCGCCCTGGCTCTCCCTTGGTATCTCATGATGTTGAACCTGCATGGGCAACGGTATACGACCTCCGCGCAAGGGGATACGATCGGCCGTTTTTTTGGAACCATGGAAGGACACGGTGGCACCCTCCTGTTCTATCTGCCTGTGTTCCTTCTGGGCTTTTTCCCCTGGAGCGGCCTCCTGCCGTTTGCCTGGTATCAGGCCTATCGAAGTTGGCGTGAGGCGAAACAGGCTGGGACACTCACGCCGGCTTCGGGTACGGACTCCCCTGCATCCTCACAGGCCCTCGAGTGGTTTGCCGCCGCCTGGGTGGTGGGTGGACTCGTATTCTTCAGCCTGTCCTCCACCCGTCTCCCGCACTACATCGGTCCCTTGTTTCCGCAGCGGCGATTTTGACAGCGTCGTTCTGGAATCGCTGTGTGACCGACCATGCCGCGTCGCACCTGCGCGCGGCTATCCACATGATGACGGCCGTCGGCTACATCCTGGCTCTGGCGTTTGCGTCGCTTCCGCCCCTCTATGCCAAATTCGCCGTGAAGCTGGTGGATGAATTTCCCCTTGCCGGACAGGTCACACTCGGACCGGGGCCTTATACCATCGCTTCGATTTTTTTGGTGGGAATGGGTCTGGTCGCCTATTTCGGACTCAGCGAGACGCGGCGGCCGGCTGCCTTCTGGGCCGCGGGGGGATCATTGGCCCTTGTAGTCCTGGCCGTCACACAACTCACATTCCCGCTGGTCAATCACTTTGTCATCAACCCGCCGCAGCAGCTGGCCGATGTCGCAGGACTGAATCTCGGCCCGGACGACCGGCTGATTCTCTATGGACAGCCACGCCCCTCGCTGGTGTTCTATGCCAAACGAAAAGCCATCGTCGTGCCCAAGGGTGAGGAAAGCCGACGTCAAGCCCTATTTGACCCAGCCCCGGTCGCACGATGATTCTCCTGCCGGCTGCCATGCGCAACCGATTGCCGTTTGAGACCATGGAATATCCGGTCATGCTCGAACGGTACGGCTACATCCTGCTGGCCAATCAATCCATGATCCATGTCCCCGAGGAGGCAGAGAAACCTCCCATTCGGATTCCGGGGCACTGACAGCCCCTCACTGTAGCGGCACAAGGCCTTTCAAAAATTGGATGGCAATCACCCCTGCAAGGCTTGCCGCCATCTACTAGCCCGTCCGATTGCGCCACAGACGGCTGAGCAGCTGCGGTATCGAGAATCCGTGCCGCAGCATTCCATCGTGCGACACAGAGCAGACAGGTCAGCGCGATCACGATCGGGGATCCGGTCGCCACCCCTACCCCTGCTAGCAAGAAACCTTTCGAGGTCACGACGGCCGCAATCCCCGCGCCGGTTGCCGACCGCCACTGCGGCATCACCTGAAGCACCCACCCTGCGATCACCAGCAGCACGCCGGACGCCACCAGCACAGTATCTGTCACCGGATCGAGAATCCGATGCGTCACCACCCAGAACCAGCCTGTCAGCAACAACACGACGGGCGCAATACGAACGAGCGCAAGGGCAAAGGACCTGCCCCACCACCGCAACGGCCCGTTGAAGATTGATCCGACCATGAAGCCCAACACCATTCCGCCGACCACATCGCCCGGGAAATGAGACCCTCTCCAGATGCGGCTCGCTCCGACCCACCCGGCCAGGACAAACGGGACCCATGAAAGCCTCGGCAGTGCCCGCGCCAGTACCGTCGCCACGGCGACTGTCGCCGAGGTATGTCCCGAGGGAAATGAATCTAATCCCGATTGTAAGGAAGGCCACCATTGCCATCCGCCTGAATGGGTGAGACGCCGGCCTGGGACGGCCGATGATATGTTTGAGGCTGTTCACCACCAGCGCCACCACCCCATGGGCAAGCAGGCTATCCACCGCCGTACGAATCCACCCCTGTCGCTTGAGCAGATACCCGGCTCCCAGGAGAAGCACGCTGATGGTGATCAACGTACCTCCGTTTCCCAGCTTTTCGCCAAGATCACCCAACGACTGGAGCGACGATAAGTTGTGCGAGCGGAGCAACCGAAGGATGGGAATATCGATGTGAAAGAGCGCGGCGAACGACCCGAGCACCACCAGCGCGGAGAGGATCACCGCCGGAGCCGGTGGCCTGTCCGGCGGTGGCGCAGGCTGCCCCGATGCCGGCGCAACCTGCCCGTCACCTGCTTCGTTCATGGAACCCAGTCGGCAAGAAACACGTTGAATTCTCCAGGCTCCTTCGCATTGCGGTCGGACACCCAGACGAGATGCTTTCCGTTCGGAGAGAACATGGGAAAGCTGTTGAACTTCCCGGCAACCGTCAGTCGCTCCAGGCCGGTGCCGTCCTCGTTGGTGAGGTACAAATGGAACTCAGGCCGGCCCCCTTCATTGCGCGTCTGCACGTTCGACGAAAAAATGACCCGGTGCCCGTCCGGATGGAAATAGGGAGAAAAGTTGGACGCGCCGTTGCTCGTCACCTGCTGCTTGTTCGACCCGTCGGCATTCATGGTGAAGATTTCCAGGCGGCCCGGTTCCACCAGGTTTTGAGCGAGGAGCGATTTGTACTGGTCCAGTTCCTCCTGATTACTCGGATGCTGGGCGCGATACACAATCCGCTTACTATCGGGAGAGAAGAATGCCCCGCCGTCGTACCCGATTTCCTGTGTCAGCCGGCGGGGATGCGTTCCGTCCAGATCCATGGCATAGATATCCAAATCTCCGTCACGCATCGAGGTCCAGACAATCGTCTTGCCGTTGGGAGCCACCGTGGCTTCGGCGTCATATCCAGGAGTATTCGTCAATCGCTGCGGGTCCAAGCCGTCGATCCGAACGGAAAACAAATCATAGTCGTCCAACGCCCACCGGTAGGCGCCTCCCTCCCGCTTGGGCTTCGGAGGGCAATTAGGACCTCTCAGATGTGTCGATGAGTACAAGACGCGCCGATCGCCGGGAAAGAAATAGCCGCAGGTCGTGGTGCCGGAGCCGGTGCTGACCATCCGGATCTTTTCGCTCCCGAGATCCATCACGTACATCTGGTAACAGCCCAGAGGGATATCGGCGGGATGCATGGCCGCGGCAAACGTATCCTTCATCCAATTGTTCGTCAACTGGAAGATGAGTTTGTCGCCACTGAACGAAAAATACGCCTCGGCATTTTGCCGCCCAAACGTGAGTTGCTTAATATTCGTCAAATGCCGTTCGGTAGAAGCTGTCGGTGTCACTGCAGTCTCTACCACCTTTGAGGCGGCGACCGCGGGGGTCGTCGCGGCGAACGAGACCAGCAACCCCAGCATTCCCGCCATCACCTGTTTAGCGTGCTTCAATTCTCACCTCTGCAGTCATCCTATCCTCCCAATCTCCCCGTGCCACCACGGACCCTTCGTGAAACACCACATAACTCTGCCATCCATAAAAAAACAAGAGCCTGGCCACACGAGCCAGCGCCTGCGGCATCACTCCGTAGAGGATGGTCACCACGCTGCCCGGCTGATCGTTTCGCCTGCAGGACACCAGCAGCGCCATCGTGGCGCCTTCGTAGGGCGTTCCTTCCACCGCGAATCCCCTCTCGGTAAAACGAACATGGTCACCGCAGTAACGCAGTATGTCTGACGCAGCCGGATTCTCCCCGGGCCCGCCCAACACCAGCACCGATCCCGCCGGCATAACCATCATCTTGTCTTCCGGTTGTTTCACGGTGGTCCGCAACGGCTCGGGCTTGGACGCCTCCTGTACAGCGATACGTTGAACGATGTCGGTGAAGGGACTCGGTTGTTGTGAGGAGACCGGGGGCACCAGTACCGTGCGGTGGGCGTCTGTGACATACAAATTCAACATCGGCGCCAGGGCGTTCCGCGCCACGCGGCGAAACACATGGAGATCTGGATCCAGCCGAACCGCCAGCGGGCGTTCGGTCAGCGGCACGATCACCTCCTGGCGGACCCCTGTCAGATGAATACGCGTTCGGTGAGTACGTCCTCCGTCCAGCGCAAATTCAAGATCGACTGCAATGCGATACGGAATACCATGTTGGGCGATGTGCACCACCGCCTCCACCCTGTTCATTTCCACGGGTGTTCCGGTGGACGGCTGTGCCCGGAAATCAGTCAGTTCAATGTCCGGCACGCCGGCCCGCTCGACCCACTGAGCAAAAAACCATCGAAGGTCCCGCCCCGCCACCTCCTGGAACACTTGCTCCAGATCACGCCACTCAGCCGCCATCCCGAGATACCGTTCCGGTATCTGCTTCAGGGCTTTCCAAAACTGGGCGTCGCCGATTTCCTGCCTCAATGCATGGAACACCATGGCGGACTGTTGATAGCCGATGGCATTGTCCTTTTCATCATGCTTCTGGGAAAAGTTTATGACGGGATATTCCTCACCGGGACGAACGTAGACGGCATATCCCATGAGCATTAACCGTCGCTGCTCCCGAGCCTGCCCCTCATCGCCCATGAGCTCGTGGTAATAATAATTGGAGAGATAGGTTGTGAGCCCTTCCACCCAATTGCCTCGATCGATCCGGTTGAATACGCCGTTCCCGATCCACGAATGCACGATCTCATGCCCAAGCGCGTAAGGCTGGGTATAGTGCCGCTTGATGACTCCGCTCCCCAACAGGGTAAAGGAGGGCATGCCCAGTCCGCTCGAAAAGAAATTTTCGACGACGGCAAATTGAGAAAAGGGATAAGGACCGAGCAGAGGGATGTACGCGTCGAGGTATCGGGCCAACGCGTCCAAGTACTCATCTGCCAATGTGGCTTCGTCTGGAAAGAGATAGGTGACCAGCCGGATAGATTGTCCCGACTTGGCCGTCCAGGTGCGAGACTTCACCACGAATCGGTTGGCGACAACTGTCAATGCTTCGCTCTTCGTGGGCACTATCCAGTGGCCCTGATCAGACTGAGGAGTTCCTTGCGTGACAGCCGTCCACCCTTCAGGCACGGAAATGGTGACATCATAGGTGGCGAGGGAACCATCCACATCGGGATACCATTGGCTTTCACTGCTGAGATAGACCCCTTCGGGTCCGATGTGCCCGGACGTTTCACTGGGCGTGACAAAACGAAGGTGACGGGGGTCCCGTGGCGGATCGTCCACCACACCACTATAGAAAAACTTCAGGGTTACCGCGCCGCTTGCCCGACCGGTGGCTGGTTGCTTCACCATTACGCGCTGCGGCTCTGATTGGCCTGGTGAGCCATCCCTCTCGAAGGCAAGCGCCGGAGCCATGTCGCAGGAGGCCTGACAGTGCGTGACATCCTGAATGCGCTCGACGTGAAGGGTAGGGGCGAGGGAGAACGTCAGAGCTTGCCCGTGCGATCCCCCCGAGAGGGTCACGCGATCTGTCGCAATGAGCTGGTGAGAGTCGGGCAGCAGCTCGAGCGTCAGCTGGTGATGTGTGATAGTTGGGAGAGAGGAAACAGGCTCAGCAACTGCAAGAGCAGGAACGAGACAACCGGCAAGCAGACTGAAACGGATGAGGCGATGCAAACAATTCACCCTTCACCGGCACCCCGAGGTTGACGGTGAAGGTTAACATTCCCGACAGACCATCACAAGCTGGATCGCCATCAAGGCCCGCTCCAAATCAAGCGGCTTATCCAGTACTTCTTGCGGCCCCAATGCCCAGGCGGCCTCCAGCAACGGATCGTTTTGATGCCCGCTCAAGATGATCGTCCGTCCGGCGTAGTCACGCTTTGCCAGGACCTGCAACAATTCCACGCCGTTCATCTCCGGCATGACGAGATCAAGGATCAACAAATCCGGCGCAGACTCCTCAATCATCCGCAGGCCTTCACGACCATTCTTGGCCCCGCGCACACGGTACCCGCGCAGACTAAGGAAGCGCATCAGGAGATCACGCGCCATCACATCGTCATCGACCACGAGAATCTGCCCCTGGGAAGGCTGATCGGTCTCGCTCGAGGTCAGACCGTCTGTGCCCAACGCTTCCCGTCTCGCCTGTTGGGCGATCCGATGCACCGCACCCACGAGCACATCCAGCGACAATCCTTTTCGAAAGAAATCCGTGACACGTAATTTTCGTGCGAGATTTTCCAACTCCTCTGTAGCACCACCTCCCAGAATAATCACACCGGCACGCGGGTCATACGTCCGAATCTCCTTGAGCACCGCCAGCCCATCCATTTCCGGCATGCGTAGGTCTAACAACGTCACAACCGGCCGAAGCTGCCGAAACAGGGATACGCCCTCACGCCCGCTTGTCGTGGTGCTGACTCGATAGCCGTGGCGCGACAACGCCACCTGGAGGAGATCACAGTGCAACCGGTCATCGTCGATTACTAATAGGGTGGTCATAGTCGGTTCTCACTCGGATGCGATAGGCTCTATCCGCCACTTTCGTGCGAGAGTCTCAGGAAACAGCCTAGCATGAGGTCCGTGGGATGAGAAGAAATTGAAGGAAAGCGTAGCAACGCAGCAGAGAGATTGGTCTAATGGCCGGTTAAAACAATGCGTGGACAAAGGCCTTCGCGTTGAAGTCCTGCAGGTCCTCGACGGTTTCCCCCACACCGATCAACCGGACCGGGATTTTGAGCGTATCGGCAATCGCCACCACGATGCCGCCCCGGGCTGTTCCATCGAGCTTGGTCAACGCAATGCCGGTCACTCCGACCGCCTCGTGAAACTGTCGGGCTTGCGCAATGGCATTTTGCCCCACTGTCGCATCCAAGACCAACAACACCTCATGGGGCGCACCCGGACACTCTTGGGCCACAATCCGTTTGATTTTGCGCAGTTCGTCCATCAAGTTGGTTTTGGTGTGGAGTCGCCCCGCGGTGTCGATGAGGACCACATCTGACCCGCGCGCCTTGGCGGCCGTGATCCCGTCGTAGGCCACGGCTGCGGGATCGGCACCCGGTCGATGCCGGATGATGTCAACCTGAATACGGTCCGCCCACACCTGCAGTTGATCGATCGCCGCCGCCCGGAATGTGTCGCCGGCAACCAGCAACGCCGTG
Source organism: Nitrospira sp. (assembly GCA_049840695.1). Lineage (GTDB taxonomy): Bacteria > Nitrospirota > Nitrospiria > Nitrospirales > Nitrospiraceae > Nitrospira_A. The sequence continues at coordinate 32,427 of JASGJV010000004.1, read as the reverse complement.
CTCCCTTGTTGCCGAAATCGTTGGGTCAATTTTGCGACGGTGGTAGTCTTCCCGACACCGTTGACTCCTACGGCGAGAATGACGTAGGGACGCGGCCCTTGTGCGATGAGCTGATCGATCGATGCTCCTTGCGTCGGAAGCAGGATGTCCAAGACAGACTGCCGCAGTAGTTCCCGCACCTTCTCGGCAGCCGAAAAATTCCCCCCACGCATCTGTGCACGCAGGTTCTCCATGACACGTTCCACAACCGGCATCCCCAAATCTGCGCTGATGAGGGCGACCTCCAACTCGTCTAACAGGGCCGGGTCAGCCGCCCGTCCCAGAAATCGATCCAGTTGTCCTGTGACCGCATTGCGCGTCTTTGAAAGCCCTTCGCTCAGTTTCTGAAACCAACCCACCACTCACCTCATCCCTGTGTCAACGTTCACATTCCGAGTCATGTACTCACCGTGCCGCATCATACTGGATCTGATTCTACGGATACCAATAGCCTCGGAACCTGGCCAATACCACTCAGAACAGCCCGCTCGCGCCTCGCCATTCGTCTCGCCTCGGCTTCGCTCCGCTCATGATCATACCCACACAAATGTAGAACGCCATGAATCAGGAGTACGACTAATTCATGATCGATACCCCGTTGATGGTCGCGAGCCTGGCGTATGGCTTGTGGCAACGATATGACGACATCCCCAAGGAGGGCAGAAGGCGGGCCGGGTCCTTCCCGGGTGGCAAAGGCCAGCACATCGGTGGTTTTATCGCGATGGCGGAAGGTTCGATTCAAGCGACGCATCCGGTCGTCGCCCACAATTTCGAGACTGAGAAAGGCCTCGCTTTCATTGATGGACTCGAGGATACGATTGGCGAGCCTCCTGAGAGACGCGAGGTGCAGTTTCCTCTTCGTCAGCCGCATGCCGACCACGACCGGCATCAGTGTGATTGGCCCCAGGAGCCCTTGGGAGGAGATGATGACCGAGCAGCTTTAGAGTCAGAGTGCTGCCCCTTTCCTAGATGTTCGCCTTTTCTCGGTGGGCCAGGATGTGCCAACGCAACCGAATGCCGATCATACGCCTTGATGATTTCTTGGACGAGCCGGTGCCGCACGACATCCCGTTCATCGAAATACACGAACTCAATACCGGCAATATCCTGAAGGATATTCCGCACTTCAATCAGTCCGGAGACGCGGTCGGATGGTAAGTCGATCTGCGTGATATCGCCCGTCACGACGGCTTTGGAATGAAAGCCTAACCGGGTCAGGAACATTTTCATTTGCTCAGCCGTCGCATTCTGCGCTTCGTCGAGAATCACGAACGAGTCGTTGAGCGTACGGCCACGCATAAATGCGAGAGGAGCGATTTCAATGTCTCCCCGATCGATGAGACGAGTGGCTCGTTCCATTTCCATCATGTCGAACAGCGCATCGTACAGAGGACGAAGATACGGGTTCACCTTCGCGTACATGTCTCCCGGCAGATAACCGAGTTTTTCTCCCGCTTCGACTGCCGGCCGCGCGAGGATGATGCGGCTGACGTCCTTCTTCATCAGCGCGCTCACTGCCATGGCCATGGCCAGATACGTCTTACCTGTTCCGGCGGGACCAATGCCGATGACGATGTCATGTTTTTCGATCGCGTCGAGGTAGTACTTCTGTGTCGGAGTCTTGGGGACGATGAAGCGCTTCCGGGTGACGATGGGGGACGCGCTGAAGAGCAGTTCCTTAAGAGAGGCGTCGTGATTATGGCGGAGAGCACTCAACGCATGAGTGACGTCATCTGACCTGAGCTCATATCCTTCGTTGGTGAGCGAGGCGAGTTCATTGAGTACTCGCTCGGCTTGCTTCACGGCTTCGGCAGTTCCCTCCACCGTGACTTCTTCGCCCCGTGCGGAACAGCGCACCCCGAACTCTTCCTCAATCAATTTGAGGTGGCGATCGTGGTGTCCAAACAGGACCGCGGTGTTCGTGCCTTCACGTAGTTTGATCTTGCGCACGCCGGTGTCGAAGACTCCTTTCGCCAAGCTGATGTCTAGATTCTAACAAACAGCGAAAGGGAGGAACAAGCTCGGAACAGGGGGTGGGGGAAAATTAGCAAGGCTGAAGTCTCGAGAAGCCGGCTACCCTTGAGGCGGCAACGATGCCTGCGATTGCGCCGTGGAGGGAATCGACAGTTCAAACTCCTGCCAGGCAATTCCGCCCTGCCCGTCTTCCGCCGTGATTTTCACTCGGTGGGTCCCTGCCACTCCCGGAATGACCTTCCAGTTGACCTGGCCCGTTGAACTGTCGATGGTCATCCCCGGGGGACCTGTCTCCAAGCCATAGGTCACCATATCGCCATCCACATCCTTGGCCTGGACCACATACTCGTATTGTTCACGATTCGTGAGGGCCGCCGGATTTGAAACAATCAACGGCGGTGAATTCCCCAACGCGCTCGGGGCTGACCGGACCGGCGCAGTGACTGCATCCTGATCCCGCGCCGTCACTTCCACCACCACCACGTCTTTTCGCCCGAAGCCGGTGGTGTCAAGGACGCTGTCTTCTCCTTCTTTGACCTGTTTCTCGTTCCGCCACCAACGGTAGCTGTAATGGATTTCATCCCGATCAGGATCGACGGCATCGACCCTGGCAAGCACCCGGTTACTCTTTTCCGCATCCGCCTCGACGGTGACATGAGACACGAGAGGAGGGGTGTTCACAACAGCAACCGGTTCCGTGCGGTAGGGAGCGCTCTCCAACTCACCATCCATGGCGACAACCTCGAGCGAGACCTGGTCACCTCGCTTTGCATGGAGCGGGTCTAATTCAGCGCCCGTTGCCCCTAGGACAGGAGCGCCGTTGACGATCCACTGAAATCGTTTGGTTGGCTCGGTACCATCCGGATCATCTGCCATCACATGTGCCGTGATGGGCCCTGCGAGTATGAGAGGATTGGGTACAATCGTCACCAGGCGAACGATGGGAGCGTGGTTATTCTTTGTCGTACCACTGACCACCGATCCGTCTTGCGGCGAGGATGAGCAACCCCCTACCACGGCGACCACCAATGCAATCAACAGCCATCGAGCGGTAGCAATGACGGAGCAGCGAAAGAGTCTTTCTCTTTCCCCACACCTCTCAACCATGGTCTTCATTGATTGGTCCATGAGAAAAATCTACTCCGCGGGTCTATCGCGACAGGAACGCTGATGTTCGAACCAAACATTCCTCCACCTGTCGTACAGGTCGCGCAATCTCCAAAATTTCCCTGGCTCATATTAATTAACAACCCGAACGGACTTCCGCCATCTCGGCCAGAGCCCATATGAACCACAACACCGAAGGCCAACCCTTCACCTAGTGATCCAAATTTATTGACGGTCTGATTCGCACCTGCTCCCGTCGTGCCCAAAATCGGCTCCTGATAGGCGCTCCCGGTTTTGTAGAACAAGGCCCAGAGCCGGCTGGTTCCAGACGAGACGCAGATGTCGTTGGTCGGAATAAAGGTGGGGGAAAAAGACGACCCCTCCAAACACCGTTGGACTACTCACCGCACGTTCTCCGATGCCGTAAGGCGCCGGCTTCGTGGGTGGATTGGCGGGCTCAAGCAATTTCGTCACCCACCCATCCTTGCTTTGCACCAGCCCGATCAGTCCCGTAAACGTGGTGGCACCGGTCACACCTGACACCTGATTGGTACCACTCGCCAGTCCACAGTCGCCGACTCCCACTACACAGACGGTGGCACTGGACACATCCACAAGATCATTGTCCATGCAGGCCGTGGTACCGCTTGACTGATTGCATCCGGCATTAAGCACGGAATCCTTCAGTCCCACAAAATACTGTGTTGTTGTGTCTGTCTTATCAGATTTACTGTAATAACGGCCGCTACCAACGAATACCCAGACATTTGCCGCATCATCCGTCGTCACGGAAGGGGCACTCGAAACAGGCCCCATCTCCTCTCCGGAAGTAAACGTATCCAACATCTCCGTCGGCACACGTGCACTGCCGGACGCAATTCCCCATTGCGCAGGATTCGTGACCGTACCGAACTTTGACGTCGCTCCGCCTTCCCCCATGGTCAAACGATAGACCTTTCCTCTCCAGGGACCGGCGCCATCATTGATGACTCGACCGAAGTAGACGACGTCGTGGCGATAGTCGAGGTCACGATCGAACGCCGTCATATCTCCGATGTAGGAATTCCATGTGCCCGCCGCGTAGGATGTCACCAATGCGTTGCTGCTACCGGGTCCTGTTGCCAAGTCGATCACAAAGATCTTGGCAGTTTGCGCCACGCTGGCGTCGTACCCGGTCGGGCCGGACCCGGCGACCATGTACCACTTCGCATTCGTATTGCTTGCCTTGGCATCAGCAGCCGGATTCACGCGCACCACCGCAGGGACGCTGGTCGACAATCCTAAATCCGAGCTGCTGAATGACCACAGCAGTTTCGGGCTATCCGGATTGGTCACGTCCATCGCGAAATAGGCGCTATAGAAATTGTAGTTGGTTCCGCCAATGTTGACTGTCATCGGCGGCGCACCGGTTCCCGCCACACAGGCGCCGCAACTTCCTCCCATCCTAAAACCGCCGATCAGGATAGTGCCCCATCCATTGGGATGATCGGTATCCGCGGTGAAGATCCGCACATCGGCGACCTTCAGAGGCAAGTCAACATAGTAGGCATGTTGGTAATCGGCACGAGTCAGAAACTCGAGTTGCGGCAGGAGTTCATAGGGCACGAATCCCCACAATTCATCGCCAAGCGGCGCTCCAGAGGAATTGTCGGCAGGAGCAGTCGTAAACCAACCATGTTCGGTTGTACTGGCGGGTGCAGACGTGCTCGTATCGTCACCGGGATGGTAATAACCGGCGTTGAACGCATGCAGCATGCCGTCATTTCCGCCCACGTAGGCGACCTGCCTGCGGTTGTACCACTTCTGCAGGAATGCGGTATAACTCTGGTCTCCGTAGATCGCATCATGTCGATCTCGAGGGCCTGCCACCACAGTCGGTGTCGAGTGGATGACGTCTCCGAGCTTCCACACTTTCAACGTTCCGCTGCCGGAAGGAACCTGGAGGCGGCGATCTCTGGTCGTCGCTTGATCGGTGCATGTTGAGGCGTCACATCCACGCACGAAGTTGATGATTTTGGTTCCTTCTGCACTGGACGCGGCACGCAGGTATGGACGAAGCGTCGGCTCGTTCGCGGTCGAGAACGCCATCTGCTCACCGGAATCCACCACGCCGTCATGGTCGGAATCGACCCAGGTGAGAATGGTACGTGTAGAGGCGTCTTTCAACGCCAATTGCTTCCCGGCTTCCCAGATCGGCAAAATGTCACTCAGCAGCTTGCTACAGGGATTGCAATCCGCCAGCGTGACGACGCCGTCGCTATTCTGATCGTTCGGCAATCCATCGCCATCCGAATCGACATATTTATCGACCTTCACCGAGTTGGAAAGCGAGTCAAAGCGGGTCTTGATGATCTTGTCGACCTTGTAGTCGAGGCGACCGTCTTGATTCGTGTCTTCTCGCGTGTTGCCGAACGTATCGATGAACAAAGCCTGGGTATACCCCGTCCATTTGACGTCACTCAGCGTGGAAGGCTCGATCGTGCTGGGATAGAAGTAGGACTGATACAGGGCGCCCTCTCCGGTTGAAGCGGTGGCCAACACCGACACCGAGGAACCCGACGCGCTCCGCCGGAGAATGCTCGCGATGGTTGCCAGTAACTTGTCCTGAAGATCGTCCACGTTGGAAGATTCGAAATAGGCATCCGGAATGCCGTCGGGGGTTGACGCTCCGGTCAAATTGTTCTCTTTGTCCCATTCGGAGGTCTGCGGGATCCCGTCTCCGTTCGAATCTTCAAATCCACCTAGCCGTGCCGTTTGGGCGAGAATTCCTCGACCATTGATATTGCCAAATGCAAAAAATGAATACACGGTGAGATTCTGCGTTCCGGGTATGCAATGCCCGGTGACGGACAACCCTGCAATCGTACCATCACTCGTTCCGCTGCAAGGGCGTAGATCACTGGTGTGCGCCCAATAGGCCACATCGTCCAGGTAGTGGGTTCCATTGTCTGCGTAATCGGTTTTGTGTTCAGCCAGGAGATCACTGAATGGTGTCGTCGCATTGGTATTACAAGTGCCGTTAATGGGTCGAGGAGGAACAGCACCATCACTGCCGGTACAATGCTGCCCATGATGGGCATGCCCGTAGTCCTGGAGCGCGGTGGGAATATTCATATCTTCTGTCGGCTCGCCATCGGTAAAAATAATGACGAACGTGCGGCAGCAATTTACGACCTGAGAGGTCGACGCCCAGGGCGGCGTATGGTTTTGCCCAAAAAAATACGGATCGCGCCCGCAGGCGCTGGTGATATATCCGGCAGGGCAGGTTTCCGTTCCAACCAGAGCCGTAATTTCACTCGTTCCAATGGAACCAGCACCCGTCGTGGCAAAATTCACTCCGTTGGAGATGCCGCCTGAAAACGCGATCGGATAGACATAGCCCGTTGTAAATGTCGATTGAATCTGCGCGACATACCGAGCCGTCTCATAGAGCGATTCGCTCAACGGCGTCCACGTCGAAGGATACGATTCCTCCACCGCATCCACCATGGCCGCCATGTTTGTGTTGAACGTCTCTACAGTCGTACCGGACCAGTCAATGGACTGACGTGATCCCGCCCCCACCAACATGCGCGCACCTTCACTGCTGGACTTGAATTCGACCAGACCAAACCGCGCTTTGCTACCGATCTGCTGAATGACTCCGGTGGGTTCCGACGAATAGCCGATCCTCAATTCGTACTTGCGCACGCTGAACGAATCACCGCAATTACTGTTAAAGCTCGTATCATTATCCACACAGAAATAGGGCACAGCCGGAGTCCCAGAGGCTGAAAGCCCTATCGAGATGGTAGCCGGGTTTCCCGTTCTATCGGCAGACGGTATTCTGCCAACATACGTGTTCGCTCCAGTACCCGCATTGTAGTTCACATCGGCGCGTTCATCATTTACCCCGGTGGCCTGGGCACGGACTGTTTTCAAGGCAGGCGTACCACTGGTCGGACAGGTACCATCTGCAGCTCTGGCTATGGCGCAGTCGCCACCGGACATCGCTCGTTTCACCGCATCAAACCGGCGCAATGTCGCCCAGTTCAGGAAATTTCCATCCCACTCGGTTGTGGAACAAGCCGTTGACACAGCAGCCTTAACAGTGGCACCTTCAAATCTTTTGTCAGTCGTGTTGTAGGTATAACAGCGAAGCGAGTCAAAATAGCCCGAATACCGCGTGGTATTGGTCCACGTCGTTGTCGTGGAAGTACTGCCGTCCGCCAACGTGCCGCAGGAGGTTGATTCGCACGCGCGGTTACTCATGCTGCCGGAATTGTCCATCAAGATGATGATATTCGGCGTCGTCGCGCTGGAGACGAATGGTGGCACTGCGGTGTAATCCGCGTTGGAGATGACGGCTGCCGCATCGCCGGACCCATACAGACCGGCACTCACACTCCCGGCAAAGATCATCAGCGAGGCAAGAGTTCGTCGATTCATGCGTTCTTCCTCCTCATCTCAAGCAGGACAACAGCCGTCGTGCCTCGGCTACGAGTTGAGACAAGTCCTTTCATGCGCTATTGCGGCAATGTGACCATCATCTTGTCGATGTGGCCTTCTTTCAGATGGAATTTGACGCGCGAGGTCGGAATGATCCGCTCCAATGACAGCGGCTCCCCCTCGTGGGTCAGGACCACTACAACGGATTTCAACACATACGTTCGCCCATCAATGCGGATCGCCGATCCCTGCAGCTCATCGATAACACCGGACTGAAAGCCGACCGTCGAAAACAGAACTACTCCTTGGGTCTCTTCGGTTTCCACACCGGCCATGGCTTGCCCTAGGCTGGCGGCCTGCACCAACACGGAGAGGCTCAGGACTAGAAGAAGGATGAGGTGATTCATCGTGACACCCTCTCAATTGACCTTTTTCACGCATGTATCGCCGTCCAAACATCCGTAGACCGACGTCACTGTGCTGCTTGAACCAGTGGTGGCATTCGTCGCCGTACAGGTGATTCTGTAGACGAACTCCGTTGAGGTCACCCCCGTACCCTGTCCGGCCTTGGAATGCGCATAGAGCCGGTCGATGTCGCCATTCACGGTGAACCCCGTCACATTCGTCATGACAAAATTGGGATCCGTCGCCGCGGAATCTCCATAGTTTTCAGCCAACGTTCCCGTGGGCGCCGGTGATGGAAGCGGCGAGGAACCAATGATTTCCTGCCAGAGAATCGTCGCATTGGCTGCCGGGACAGGTCCCGAAGGTGCCACAAACGATGCCGGAAGCACCCCAGGGGGTGATAAGGTCTGCTGAATGAGATTGGCGGCAAGGCCCTCGCACGAATCTGCTGCCGCCACTACTGCTTCGGTTGTGCGAAAAAACCCGGCCATTCGATTTTCCATACTGGTCACCGTGATGGAGGCGATGCCGAGGATCGATAGGATCAGCAACATCAGCATGACGGTCAGCAACGCGATGCCTTGCTGTCCTGTCATTCGAATCTTGTCCTGCATCAGTTGTCCAGTCGTTGACCCTTGTCGCACAGTCATCGCGGCATCTTTCATTACAGGTTTCTTGGCTGAATTGTGCGAATCACCACCCGTCTTCGTTGCTGCTGATAGGTCTGTACGTTGTAACCGGCGTCCGTGGATGGGTTGTGATCCCCGATGATGACCGGCCCAGTCGTATTGATGGCTTTGGTCCCTTTCTCATCCAAACCGTCATCCACTTTTGTCGGTCTCACCACCAGGCTCACCTGTGCCATCCTGATCTTGTCCGGGGTCCTGGGTGTGATCGCCCACGAGCCGTTGGAGACAAAGTCCCCCTGAGTAAATGTTGGAAAGCCTCCGGATGAGGATCCGTCTTGATCGTCGATGACACCGTCCGGATACAGCGGATTTGGTGCCGCCTGGTTGCATCCGTCACAGGCATATGTGATCTGAAGGTCCTCTACGCCATCGACCAGGGACACATTGTCACGGACAAGACAGGGCGCATTGCTCCCACACGTGGCCGGTGCATTCACCATCACCTGGTATTGAACACACTGCAGCAAATACACCGGCGTGCCGATGGGAAATTGTCCACTCACGTAATTCCCCGAGCCGAAACCAATTGACGTCGCGCCGATGGATTTCACGGTCTTCGACATCGCTCCACCGATTGAAATAGTCGAATTGATCGCGAGACCCTGAGCGACCATTTCAGTAATCGCCGTTCCTGAAAGGCTGATTGAATTGTCGAATGTCGGCGCATTGGCTGTGCCACCCGCTGCTGCCGTCAAGGTCCATCCAGTCGTATTCATGACTGGCAACACCATTGAGACACCATCTGGGCCGCTGTCCGCAGTGGTGGGAGCCTGATCTTGCGGAAGGAGTCCAACCGGCTTGGTCACGGCACCGATAGTTGCGTTGCAGGTCCCTACCGCGGTGGTGGCCGGATCGGTCGCGTTGTAGTTAAACCCTGCGAGTTTGAGATCTCGACTGAGCAGATCAATGGCCACTCGAACATTCTGTTGGGTGTCTGCCACCTGCGTATTGACCACATTGGCACGATTGGAAGTGACGACCATGGTCATGGTGGCCGCCACGATCACGACCGTGATCAACACTGCGGCCATGACTTCCACAAGCGTGAAGCCCTGTTGATTTCCTGTGACTCGGCGCATAGTCGTGCTCCACCCCGTCTCTATTCAGGTGCAATGATCGTGGTGAACGCGGCGGTCTTGTTGCGAGAGGTGCTTACATCGGTCTTTCGGGTTTGCCAGTTCACGGTGACGGTGACCAAAAAGCGATTCATCGTCACGGGGTTCGTCGTGGGGTCAGGATCGAGACGAGTGGCTGCGACAGTTCCTATCGGCGCCGTGAGGCCGGAAGTAGCCACCAGGGTTGTCCATTGGGTGCAATCGCCCCAGGCCATACGTTGGGTACTGACGCTCTGGGGACAGGCCGCATTCGTGGCGATGCCATGGTAATCCAGCACGCGCTGACGGTTATTCTGAATACGTTCGGCCATATCCGCCGCGAGGTTCGTGACGCGTGACATGTCGTTGGCGTCAACATTCTTTCCCAGAGACATGCCCGACAAGCCTGCGAGTCCCAACAGACCGACTGAAAGCACGCCCGCTGCGATCATCGCTTCCAACAAGGTAAATCCTTGCTGACATGGCATCACGAATCTTGATGACGCTGTGTGCTCTATCGTGTAGTTCATTCAGCCTCTACGGGCACGTGGCTTGGGGGCACCAGTTCACTTTGCCGGAGGGGGTGACGACCAACGAGTAGACTGCCCCCTGCTGAGACACCAGGGTCAGCGGCACGTTTGCGGCTGATCCGCTCAATCCTTGTCGTGTGAATTGCACTGTGGGGCCTCCGGTAAATCCAACAATCGCCTGGGGCAGGACGATGGGCGCGAGCGCCCCGCCGAAATCGACGCTTACTCTCCCGGAAGCGAGCGCCAGCGTCACCGTGACGGCAAGGTTACGATTCATCGCAGCCATACGGGCCAGCGTCAGACTACCCGCTAATTCGGTCGTTCCTTGTTTCAACTGATACCGGGCATTCCATTGCAGGTAATTAGGAACGGCGGCCATGGTCAGAATGCCAACAATCGCTACGGCGATCATCACTTCGATGAGCGTGAAACCTCGCTGACAACCGACAGCAGAGGACCGTTGGTGGTGGGGAAAGACACACATAGCAACAAGCAGATGAGCAAGTGCCATGCCGATGCAATCTCCGAAGATTATTTATCTAACTAACTGATATATCGGATGCATTCATCCTCGCCCCTGTACGCTTCGGAGCGTTTTCTGATCACCGAGATGACAATTTTCGTCTGATCGATGGCGATCTTTGCCCATCGGGGAGCTCAACAGCGCGGGAAGGGAGACGTCATGAGCCCGGGATAAGGATCCCAAGATTGGAAGAAGGGGAATTGCATTACCGATCGCAGGCTGGACTGACACCAGCTTTGTACGGATGAACCTACCTTAAAGCAGATTCATCAGCATACCCGGAGACAATGACATGTAACGGCATTACTTAATAGCCACTGCGCGCACTTGCTTGTATGTCGTGACCCCTTGGAGGACTTTCTGAATGCCATCCTGAACGAGTGTCTGCATACCCTCACTTTTCGCAAGTGCCAGCAATTCTCCGGTACGAGTCCGTCCTTGAATGAGCGCTTTCATGCCGTCTGAAACCACCATTAACTCATGAATAGGAACGCGCCCGCGGTACCCAGTGTGATGGCACACCTCGCACCCTCGCCCGCGAAACAACCTCAACGCGCCATCATACGTCGGTTGCCGCGACACCCATTCCGTTTCTCCGAACGCTTGCACCAATTCATCGTATTCGCTGCGAGTTGGATGGTAGGACTCCCGACAGTGGGAACAAATACGCTTACACAACCGCATCGCAAGGACACCTAACATGGCATCAGAAAAGTTGAATGGATCACAACCCATATCCAGCAACCGCACGACTGTTTCTACGGCGCTATTCGTGTGGATGGTGCTGAACACCAGATGACCGGTTAACGAGGCCTCAATGGCAATATCCGCCGTTTCCTTATCACGCATTTCGCCGATCATAATGACATCGGGGTCAGCCCGCAAAAAGGCTCTCATGGTGGTAGCAAACGTCAGTCCGATCTTGGGGTGCACTTGCACCTGCCGCAGGCCGTCCTGCGTAATCTCGATCGGGTCCTCGGCTGTCCAGATCTTTCGTTCGTCCGTATTGATAGATGCCAGAATGGCGTGCAAGGTCGTCGTTTTTCCGGACCCGGTCGGACCGGCGCACAGCACGATGCCATGTGGCTTTTGTGCCAATTGTTCCACCAGACGGCGAGTCTCGGCGTTAAACTCAAACTCTTCGAGTCGCCTGGGACCATTAGCGCTCAGCAGGCGAAGAACAACATCCTCGTTAAATCCCGCAGTGGGAAGCGTCGCGACGCGCAATTCAATCTCCTGCCCGGTCGTCAACTTGAAGCGGATTTTTCCGTCCTGAGGCTTCCGTCGTTCGGCGATATCAAGGCTGGCCATGATCTTCACGCGAGACACAATCGCCCGACGATAGGCGGCGGGAATCTTCATGTAGGTAAAGCAGGTTCCATCTACCCGGAAGCGCACGGCCGTTTCTCTGCGGTCGGCATAGGGTTCGATATGAATATCCGATGCACCTCGCCGATAGGCTTCGGCGATGATTTGATTGGCGAGACGAACGATGGCCGAATCATTTTCGGTGATAGCTGCCATGGTGGCATTTTGCTGTTCTTCTAACTGCGCTTCACTGACCAACTCCCCCAGGATGTCTGTGATGGGATCCCCCACCCTACGCCCGCACGCGTCACTCAACAGGCGCTCGATATCTGACCGCAGACCGACGTGACATACGACAGACTGCCCCGGAAAGGCGCGCCGCACATCGAGAAGTTTGTCTGCGTTGTGCGGATCGTCGATCAGCACCTCCACCCCCTGCGCGTGACGTCTGAGAGGCACCCAATGATTCATTCTCAGATAGTCAATGCTCAGATTTTTCAACAACTCCGAGTCCACGATGGTCTGCTCGTCATAGGCGAGAAACTGGCATCCGTAGTATTCAGCAAGGACCGCTCCAATCGCCGGCTTGGGAATTCTATAACGGTCCATGAGTAGCGTGGCCACATCAAGTCGCCTTCGCAACGCTTCTGAGACGGCCAGTGTCAGTTCCTCCTGCCGGAGAAATCCCTGGTGAACGAGTGGCTCATAGAGTCCGGACGGACGTAACCGAGTTGGCCGTGGTTTTTCTAACGGGAGTCCGCTTGACAAGATCGCAGGTGAGCTTGCACGAATCATGGCATCTATCCTTTACAACTGCTTTGACGACGTGGTGAGTACCTGATCTCGAGAGGGGAGTCCATCCTCTCAAATTTTATTCTGCCAGCTGCCTGGAGCGGCAAACACGACAGGCAACCCCTGCACAAACCCTTCGCGGAGATCGTGGTTATACCAAACCTCCAGCATTCCACCCCCATTGCCAGCTTCCATAATCGTCCCTTGTGCCGCCACCCCGCCGTAGACTTTGAGGTGCCCGGCAAATCGCACATCACCTGCGGCATACAAAACCCCTTGAAGATGAATGCCCGAGAGCTGCACAGGGACCCGTGCCCCAAGCGACTGCTGACCATCCGGCGGGGGCTCAGTGCCGGCACGGCCTTTCCGGCAGCAGCCTTCCACAGCACATGCGCATTCACAATAAAGATGCCCTCGGCATAGTCTTGATCGAGCACAATCGAGCCCAGGTTATCGAGACCAGGCGGCATCCCATCAAGGGTGTCCACGAACACGAGCCCACGATGATCCCCCGGTCCTTTTGCAGCAAACACCTCGGAGGCAGGACGCCCCATGCCGGGCTGAATTACACCGCCCGCATACAGTAATCCCTCCCGATCGATCCCATACAGTTGGCCAAATTGCATCGCCATTCGCTTCAAGGTCGCATACTCCCACTGATCCACCTTGATGCCGGGGACCGGCTCTTGATGCGCATGGACATTCAACGGCACGCCGGACCAAGCTTCGACCGGAAGCTGGGCAAAAAAAGCATCGCCCCCCAGCCGGATCGTCAACCAGCGATCCTCCCGGTGACTCATTTCGTCATAGGCCTGCCCGCTCACGGCGGCCATTCCGCTCTTGACCGGAACGTCTTCCGGGCGGGGGAGATAGGCCGGGCCGCGCACCACCATTTCACCCCAATGCGCCAAGACAGAACCGGCACGGGATTGCACCGTCTCGCTGCCAAGAGTACCGCTCTGCAACGGCGCATGAAGGGCAGGAATGGCATAGGCTCCGAATTCCATGCTCAGCGTTTTTGTCACACGGGACGCAGGGCCGGCCCCAGCCGTCACTTCTACGGTGCAGAGCAAACCCGGTCTTGTCGCTCCATAGACTCGTAATTTGAGAATTTTCGCGAGCCCCTTGAGCGATTTGAACCAGCCTGTCTGCGGGTCATTCAATAGCCGGTCGTGCTGGATATTCGCTGCATCGAACACCACGTCAGGAGCCGTGCTCGTTCCGATGAATTGCCCATGCCCCTGCGCGTCAACATACGAAGGATCTCCCTGCGCATTGACCAATCGTTTGCTAAACCAGGTCGTCCCGATTTCCTGGGGACGAAGTGAGGCATCATGGAACCATCCCATCACCACATCCACAGCCGCCTCGGCAGCGTGATGCGCCACCCGCTCTTCCTGCAATGCACTGGCACCGACAATTTCCTGTCCCGCCAACTGCATGGACGTCATTCCCAAGAGGGTGAGAAGAAACACCACCATCAGCACTGCTAACAATGCTATTCCCCGTTCATCCCGCTGGCTTCTCTTTCCTGGTCGTTCCCCGCTTCTATTCATATTCCTTGATCCCCTTTCGAGTTACCTTCTGATTGCGATATCTCGCGACAGTCTTAATCCTTGCCGGGAACCCTGTATCGTCACACGAACGCGCACGACATCACGGGCATCATTAGCCATACCTCCGCTTTTGTTGACATACTGCAGTTGTAACCCGCTCACGTCGTTCAACATCGTACTTGCCACGCCGTCCACTTCACGCATCAGTCGATTCTTCCCCTCAGAACGCTTCACGTAGTAGCGCACCTGATTCAGCAAAAAGACGGCGGTTTTCGGCTGATACTGTTCGAGAGTCGGAGTCATGAGTATCAGTGTTTGCTTTCGGCCATCTGCTGCCAGACGATTCCAGACACAATGCGCTGCGGTGCACAGGAGCACCTGCTTGCCTTTCGGCCAATCGGCGCCGTCTTCTACCGGCAGGTCCTGCCGGCCGGCTTCCGCTATCTGCGTCAGGATGGTGGACGATCCGCTCAAGTTGGCAAAAAATTCGACTTCATCTACCTCCATCTTCGAAAAGAGAGCGTCTCCGCTCAATAACCCCCCGCCGGCCAACCGCAGTTCGCTACACAACACGTCCAGCCCTAGTCGCAGTTCTTGATTGGCCGTCATGGTAGCGTGCTGGGAACTGAAGCGAGAGCCGTATGCGGCAAACGCTTGAATTGCCGCCGATATCGCAACGCTGCTGATCGCAAGAGCGATGAGAAGTTCGATAAGACTGACCCCGCTGGTGTTGAAACACCAGCCCTCCCTGATCGGCTTCGTCCGTTGTGAATCGGACATTGTTGCTGGTGTCATAACCGCGCCATCTTGCCGATCGCGCGCGGGTTTGCCCGGACGTACGCACGCGCACTTCGCGCGCCTGTCCTTCGACCGTAGTGAAACTCGCGCGCGCCTCGATCGTCGCCAGACTCGCAGTCACAGGCTGCCCGCCGCGATTGAGTTCCACCGTCCATACCAGTCTGATATTGGATCGCGTCAAACTCCCTGTGTAGATACTGTCGCCATTGGTCTCATCCTCCAGCAGACCGTCGTCGCGCATGAGAGATTCCAGTGTTCCGTTCTGATCGAGGTCATCAGCCAACAGTTGATCCCACGGCACACTACGTTTCGCCTCCAGGCATGATTCTGCGAGAGCCAACGCCGTCGTCGTCAGCGCACCGCGCTGAAGGCCACGCTGCGCCCACTCGCACATTCCAATCGTCCCGATGATGCCGATAGATAGGACCACCAAGGCCACCATGCTTTCCACCAGCGTAAACCCCGCGATACTGGCCGGACCTTGTGCTGTCGTCTTCTTCTCCTTTGGCTGTTTCATGACAGTGACACCCGTCCTGTGAGGCCCACAGTGACCTGATGCGTTACGTGCCTGGAATCAATTAGCACCACGGTCGTTGCCGTGGCTGAACGCCCGCTTGGTTGGAAAAGAATCTCTGGCCTGGTACTCATCGACTCGACAACCGTGCCTGTGCGTGCGAAATCATAGCGACGAAGCACGGTCGTCTCACAGTCCATGCACTCAGTCCGTAACTCGGATTGCGCCGCATTCACCACGACGCGAACGCGTTCGTGCCGCGCCATGGCCAGTTGCCGGGCCATGCGTAATTCAGATGCAATCTCTGTCACCACTGCCCGCTGTCGATGTTTCGCAACAAGTGCCGACCATCCCGGAACGCTCACCCCCATCACAATCGCCACAATGGCGAGCACGGTACACAGCTCCACAAGACTGACTCCGCGTTTGTTCATTTCCGCTCCTTTCTTCGAGCGCGTAGAGCGTTTCCAAGTTCCGTGCCGTTGGCTGGTTACACATCGTGCAGGAAATGGAAGCAGACCGGGTTCGTTGCAAATCGTGGATAAGAGGCCGAGATGGAACGATTTTGAGCGGACGGAGTGTGCACTCAGACGGTGAGATGCCTAGAGCCAATGGGCTTGAACAATTGTGAACTGTTCCGAATCAGATACAGTGCTCCGAACATTCGGATACAGACGGCGGGATTATCGATGCCTACAAACTGGCTCTGACAGCCGCTTAGCAGAGATTTACTGAGGCAGGCTAATGAGAGACCAATACCAATTGAGGAGAGACTCATGAAACAGGAGAGCGAACAATGAACCTGCCGCGAGGAACGGTCCAAACGGAATATATTGATCCCGCCGGGTGATCCCGGCAGCAATTAGCGTGATCCCAACCAGGGAGCCTAGAAACGATCCGATCATAATGGCCAACAACACCGGCTGCCATCCGATGAACGCACCAACCATCGCCATGAGTTTAATATCCCCGCCGCCCATTCCCTCTTTTCCGAAGACATAGGGACTGACCCAAGCCAGAAACCACAGAATACCTCCACCCGCGAGGACGCCAAGAAGCGAGTCTATCAGGCCGATCGGCAGAATCACGGCGGCACAGACGAGGCCCACAGCAATTCCGGGCAAGGTCACGGCATCAGGAATCATCGTATGGGAAAGATCCGTCCCCGTAATCACAATCAATGCCGATAGTAAGGCGGAATACACGAACGCCTCGGGAGTGAAATCAAAAATGTAAAAGATCAGCAGGTATCCGATTGCATTGGCGGCTTCCACCAACGGATATTGGATGGAGATGGGTACCTGGCAGGAACGGCAGCGGCCCCGCAGGAGCAGGTAGCTGACAATCGGGATGTTGTCGTACACCGCAACAGGCTGCCGGCAGGCTGGACAATGCGAGGCCGGCCAGGCAACAGACTCTCCACGGGGCAATCGATAGATACACACGTTCAGGAAACTGCCGATGACCGCACCAAACAAGAACAGCATCACATATGGGATCATCAAGCCTCCCGCCATGGCATGCCCGCTTTTTTCGTTCACGCATGGGCATCTAAGTACACGTATACGCGCCTAGGTCAATAAGAGCATGCAGTCACCCCTCTGCACCTGCCTCTTTTCATTTACAGAACGCCGGGAGCACCCCGTATAATCCAACGACGTTTTGTGCCGAATAGCCTAGATTCAATCTGAGAATTGCCATATTCCAAGTGGAGCGGAAGTACATGCCGACAGCTGCCAGGACTACCAAAAGTCGAACCAAAGCCGCATCATCAGAACCGATTCTTCCCCCTCGCAAGCGACGTCCGGAAGCCCTCACCACACGCGAACAGGAAATTCTTGAATTGATCTGGACCGGCTTCAAGAATAAGGAAATCGCCCAGCGGCTCAAAATCAGCGTGAAGACCGTCGAAGCGCACCGAGCCAACATGATGAAGAAAATTCGAGTCTCTAATACCGCCCAACTGCTCAAGGCCGCCATTCAAGGGAAAATGCTCAAGCTCAGATAGTCCTCAGGTTTTATGTTCCGCCTTCGACTCCTTCCCAACGCTGACGCACAGCCTCATACAGGACGATGGCCGCTGACGCCGAAACATTGAGCGAGCTGACCTTGCCCGCCATAGGAATGTGCGCTGCATCATCGCAGGCACGGCGAACCCCCGGCCGCACTCCTCTTCCTTCTCCCCCAAACACCAGTGCGACAGGCCCTCGGAGGTCGAGTTTCGTGTACACCCTTCCAGGCGCTTCGGCGTACAGCGCATACACCCAGACGCCGGCCTCCTGCAGGCGCTCAATCCATCGCGACAGATTGGAAACTCTGCCGACCGGCATATAATCCACCGCTCCTGCTGACGCCTTGGCTACCACACTTGTCAGCCCCACCGCACGGCGTTCCGGAATGAAGACGCCCTGCACACCGGACGCTTCGGCCGTGCGAAGAATCGCCCCTAGATTGTGAGGATCTTCGACACCGTCCAGCAATACCAACAGAGGAGTCTGGCCGGGAGTCTGCGCCGAGGCAAGAATGGCATCCGCATCGCCATAGGACTTGGCAGCGACCAGTCCAACGACGCCTTGGTGATGGCCGGCAGGAACAAGTCGGTCGAAGGCAGCACGGGGCTCGACATACACGGGGATGCGCTGCTCTCTGGCCAGCCGCACGATGTCCCCGAACTGCCGATCTGTCCCCAACACCAGCAGCCGCTGAATGGGGCGGGCCCCCGCACGCAGCGCCTCACGCACGGCATGCAGGCCGTAAATTATGTCCTGAACGTGTTACCGCTTCCATCGGCTGGTGCCATCGAGGCCGTCCTCGATCGAGAATGCCGTGGGATGCCAGCTCGGCTCGGAGCTGGTCCGCCAGCTTATAATCTTTGGAGTGTTTTGCCGCCAGTCGCGCGGCAATTTTTTCAGCGATGTCTTCGTCGGATAGCGCTTTCGCAGCGACACCTGCGGCACCATGGGATTCGCGTGACCCAGAACTATTGAACTGCCAACTGTCCTGCTGTAACAATCCCAAGACCACACCCAATGAACGAAACTCATTCCGCAGCGCACGCCGCGTCTCAGCAGACAGTCCTGCATCAAGGGCTTTATTCGCTTCCCCGCGCAACTTCTGTAACGCCGCCACCGCATTCGGCGTATTCACATCATCGTCCATGGCATCTACAAACGCCTGGCGTGTTCGAATGCTGGCCTCGCGGATCTGTTGATCGGCCGCGCCATGAGGAGGAGCCGGCTCTTTCAATCGCTCGAAGAGATCATACAGTCCATTGAGGGCGTTCTTGGCTTCCGCCACGCTTTGATCGGAAAAGTCCAACGGGCTGCGATAGTGCGTGGACAGCAGAAAATACCGCAACATCTCGCCAGTGACCGCGTCAGGCCACTCAGACTTCTCAAAAATCTCGCGAATGGTGAAGAAATTTCCCAATGACTTGGACATCTTCTCTTGATTGATCTGCACAAAGCCGTTATGCACCCAATAGCGTGCGAATTCCTTTCCGGTTGCGCCGCAGGACTGAGCAATCTCGTTTTCATGGTGTGGGAAAATGAGATCCATCCCGCCGCCGTGAATGTCGAACGTTTCACCAAGATGACGCATCGCCATCGCCGAGCATTCGATATGCCAGCCTGGGCGTCCCGGACCCCACGGACTGTCCCATGACGGCTCACCGGGTTTACTGCCTTTCCACAGGGCAAAATCCATCGGGTGACGTTTGCGCTCGTCCACATCTACGCGCGCGCCGGCCTGCAAATCGCCAAGTTTTCGTTTGGAAAGGCGCCCATATCCCGCGTAGCGGTCAACTTGAAAATAAACGTCTCCATTGACACGATAGGCCATGCCTTTGGCCACCAACGTGTCGACCAGGGCGACAATGTCGGCAATATGCTCGGTGGCTCGGGGCTCAAGGGTGGCCCGTCGAACTCCGAGCCTATCCATATCATCGTAATACGCCTTGATGTAGGTGGACGTGATCTGGTCACAACTGACCCCTTGCTCATTCGCCCGCTTGATGATTTTGTCATCAACATCGGTGAAGTTCTTGGCAAATTCCACGGCAAAGCCGGAGTATTCTAGATAACGTCGCAGCACATCAAAGACCAACGCGCTCCTGGCATGTCCGATATGACTATAGTCGTAGACCGTCACCCCGCACACGTACATGCGCACCTTACCGGGCACCATCGACTCGAACGGTTCCTTGCTTCCGGTCAACGTATTATAGATACGCAACATGATGCGTCCTTACTCCATAGACGTACGGCGCCTGGGCCAATGTGACCAGAGGAAATAGCCGAGGCCCGCGGCCAGCAAGACACCGATCACCAGATCTGCATGATGGAAATACTGATGTAACTCATTCCAGTGCTCCCCCATCTTCACTCCCACATAGGCGAGCGCATAACAGAAGGGAACTGCGCCGATAAATGAATAGAGCACGAACTTTTTGACGTCCATGCGGGCGATGCCCGCCGGCAGAGAGATAAACGTGCGTACAACAGGCAAGAGTCGGCCGATCAACACCGCCGCCTCTCCATGTTTCGCAAACCACCGGTCGGCCAGTTCCATATCATGCTGGGACACAAGAAAATAGTGGCCGTACCGCTCGACAAAGGGCCGCCCGCCCCACACGCCAACATAGTAGGCCACTAAGGAGCCCAGCACGTTTCCGATCGCGCCGGCCAGGGTCACGCCCACCATAGAAAACTGGCCGGTGAACACCAAGTAGCCGGAGAATGGCATAATAATTTCACTTGGCAGTGGAATGCAGGCACTTTCGATTGCCATCGTCAGCACGATGCCGGTGTAGCCGAAGGTCGAAATGGTCGCAATGACGAACCGTCCCAATACTTCGACCAACCATTCGATCAGAGCACTCACGCGCGTGACCTTCTCTGAGAACGCGCTTTGACCACATGACGGGTCACAGCCGGTTTGGAGAGCGGCTGTTCCCAGGCCTTAAAGTGTTCCAGCATCGCGTGATAGGTCGTATCGAGATGGATCGGCGTCACGGACACCATGCGGCGCTCTAACGCTTCGTGGTCGGCGTCTTGTTGGCGGCTCCACGATTGACGGGTCCCCGCAATCCAATAGTATTTACGCCCTCGGGGATCCACTTTTTCGACAATGGGATTATCGAAGCGGCGCCGACTCAAACACGTCACCTTCACGCCCTTGATGAAACGTAATGGAACATCAGGGATATTCACATTCAGAATAGTTTCCGCCGGTAATCCGTGTTGCAGTACTTCTGCGGCCACTCGAGCCGCATACCGCGCGCCGACCTCGAACCGGAACGTCTCCCCGCCTTCCTGCGACACAGCCACCAACGGTATGCCGAGAATTGTCCCTTCCAGCGCTCCTGACACGGTGCCGGAATACATGACATCATCGCCGAGATTCACGCCGCGATTGATTCCCGAGAGGATCATCGCCGGTGGTCCCGGCAGGATTTTCACCAATGCGAGATTGACACAATCCACAGGCGTCCCATTCACCATAAACACGCGAGACGCCATTTTGGTGATGCGGAGCGGCTTGTGCAAGGTGACCGCATGCCCCACCGCGGTCCGTTCACGGTCTGGGGCAACAATCCAGACTTCGCCCAGCGCGCCGAGCGCAGCCGCAACGGCATGAATTCCGGGAGACGCAATCCCATCGTCGTTGGTTACAAGGATCCGTACGCGCGCCACAGACACTCCTTATGCATGAACTCACCGTGAAGGACAGGACTGAACCCGTTTGCTCAAGAGGGGTTGGAAGAAGGCCAGAAGATTCACAGATAGGCGAAGGTTGGTTAGAACAGTGCGTGTTGGACTACATCGTGCCGATGGTCGGGGCGGCGGGATTTGAACCCACGACCCCTCGCACCCCAAGCGAGTGCGCTACCGGGCTGCGCTACGCCCCGACACGACCGACATCGATGTTACCCACACGGTTGGACGCAGCCGTCCGCATCACCGGAACAATTCATGCTGAATGCGAATCGATCATCCGGATGATCGCCTGGAGATCACCCCTGACACGTTGCGCCAGTTCTTTCCGCGACCCGCTCTTTTTGACGGTTGCGCGTCCCCGAACGGGCCCAGTACCGCTTTACTCCAGCCAGCGTATGCCCTTCGTCATAGAGCATGCGCTTAATCTCCAGCACCGTATCCACATCACGTTGCAGATACAATCGCTGATTGCCGCGGCTTTTCTTGGGCTTCAGGAAGCTGAACTCCGACTCCCAAAACCGCAAGACATAAGCCGGCAACTTAGAAATCTTGCTGACTTCGCCGATCTTATAAAAAACCTTACTTCCCAGTCTGGGATCATTCCCCATGACCGGTCCTCATGCTGCTTGTGCTCGTGGCAAGGTGGAGACTAGGAGTTCACGTACTTTTTAAAGACCTGACTGGGTCGAAACGTCACCACGCGACGGGGGGTAATGCCGATTTCTTCACCGGTTCGCGGATTACGTCCTTTACGGGCCCCTTTACTTCGAACAACAAAATTCCCAAATCCGGCAATTTTGACTGCATCACCCTTCTGCAGAACTCCCTTTAGTAGATTGAGCACAAGTTCGACGATATCAGCTGCATCATTTTTAGACACTCCAACCTGCTTAAAGATTTCGTTCGCGATATCCGCCTTTCTCATGCCTTTCCCCCCGCCATCCACTAGAGTCGTTCCTTAGGAAGTGCTTCTTGGTGTCGAGCGTCCAAGACAAAGAATTTCCCCATAAGTTACGTGAGGTTATCTGGCCTGTCAAGGATTATATGCGCCGAATGGAGGGAAAACGGCTTCAGCGACCGGCTAGGAGCAATTTGTACTCGATACTATCCGCCAACGCCTGCCAACTGGCTTCCATAATGTTTTCAGAGACCCCAACCGTCCCCCACTTGTCCTTATGATCCCCAGATTCAATCAGCACGCGGACCTTGGATTCCGTCCCCTTGTCTGCAGACAACACGCGGACCTTATAGTCCAGCAGTTTGACTTCCTGCAGTTGCGGGTAAAATTTCTCCAAGGCTTTACGTAATGCATGGTCGAGCGCATTCACCGGTCCGGCCCCCACCGCCGCCGTATGCTCGACGACATCTCCAACTTTGACCATGACGGTCGCTTCTGACAGCAGAAGCCCATGTTCCTGCTTCTTTTCAACGATCACCCTGAAGCCCAGCAGTTGAAATGACGGACGATGGCTCCCCATCGCTTTGCGCATCAACAATTCAAAGGACCCTTCGGCGCCCTCGAATTGATATCCCTGGCTTTCGCGCTCCTTGAGCGTCTCCACCAGTTCCTGGAGCTTCGCATGATTTTTGGTCAACGAAATCCCGTAGGCCTCAACCTTTTCCATCAATCCGCTGCGTCCCGCGTAATCGGAGACCAGAATCCGGCGCCGATTCCCGACGACAGCAGGATCGATGTGTTCGTAGGTCGCGGCATTCTTGAGCACGGCATGAATGTGCACGCCACCCTTGTGCGCAAACGCCGCATCACCCACATAGGGCTGCCGCTTGTTGGGCATCAAATTGGCAATCTCTGTGACAAATCCCGAGACATCTTTGAGTCGCGTCAGTTTGTTTCCGAGTGCCGGGCGCTGCATTTTCAATTGCAGGTTCGGGATGATGGAGCAAAGATTGGCATTGCCGCACCGCTCGCCGATTCCGTTGATCGTGCCTTGCACCTGCAAGATTCCAGACTCCACCGCAACGAGTGAATTGGCCACGGCCATTTCGCTGTCATTGTGCGCGTGAATGCCCAATGGCACCGGGCACTCCTGCTTCACCACCCGGCAGATTTCTCGAATCTCCCAGGGCATCGTGCCGCCATTCGTGTCGCACAAAATCACTCGTTCCGCACCGCCGGCAATCGCACGACGAATGGTCTGCAGCGCATAATCGGGATTGGCCTTGTACCCGTCGAAAAAATGTTCCGCGTCATAAAACACCCGCCGATCTTTGGAACGCAGATAGTGAATGGAATCTTGAATGAGTTCTAAATTTTTGGCGAGCGCAATGCCCAGAGCATCCGTCACTTGGAATGACCAACTCTTCCCGAAGAGCGTGATGGTCGGTGTGCCGGAATCGAGCAGCGCCTGAAGATTTTTGTCTTTCCGGACCGGATTGCTGGCTTTCCGTGTCGAGCCGAACGCGACGACCGTCGCATTCCGAAACGGCATGGTTTTGATCTGACGGAAAAACTCAATGTCCTTGGGATTGGCTCCAGGCCATCCGCCCTCGATGAAATGCACACCGAGTTCATCAAGTTGTTGTGCCACACGAAGCTTATCTTCTACGGAGAAGCTGACGTCTTCCGCCTGAGCCCCATCACGCAACGTCGTATCGTAGATCTCCAGTGCGGAGGCTTGTGCGGCGGTGAGAACCGGCACGCTGATTAGGTCCGGAGCAGAAGACCGGCGTGATGCTGTGGTTCGACGTTTCATAGGTTCATAGGTGCGAGCCAGTCGGCGGTTCGTGACGTGTAGAGGAGGCGCTCGTCCAGCGACGCTCTCTTCCAGGCGATTAGCCCAAGGCGGGCGCCGACACGCGATCCAGGCCAAACGCCGTATGCAGTGTGCGCATGGCCAATTCCAGGTACTTCTCCTCGATGACACAGGAGATTTTGATTTCCGATGTGCTGATCATCATGATATTGACGCCTTCGCGTGACAGCACCTCGAACATTTTCGCCGCCACTCCGGAATGGGATCGCATACCCACGCCGATCAGCGACACCTTGGCAATGGATTCGGTGATAGCAACCGACCGCGCACCGATTTCCTGGGACAAACGCTGAACGAGATCGACGGCGTTGCGCAGATCCGGCTTCGGCACCGTGAAGGAGATATCGGTCATAGACGCCTGACTGACGTTTTGGATGATCATATCCACCACGATGTTGGCGTTCGCCACGGCTCCAAATACACGCGCGGCAATGCCAGGACGATCCGGCACACCGACAATCGTAAGCTTGGCTTGATTGCGGTCTCCCGTCACACCGGACACCATGACCCCTTCCATATCGGCATCTTCACGTGTCACGAGTGTTCCCTTTCCTTCCTTGAAGCTTGAATTGACCTCCACCGGAACGGAATATTTGGCCGCAAATTCCACCGAGCGGCTCTGGAGCACCTTGGCGCCGAGGCTCGCCATTTCCAGCATCTCTTCGTACGAAATCTTGTCGAGTCGGCGCGCGGCCGGGACGATGTTGGGATCGGCGGTGTATACCCCGTTGACATCCGTATAAATGATACAGCGATCCGCTTTGAGTGCCGCAGCTAACGCCACGGCGGTCAAATCAGACCCTCCCCGTCCCAAGGTCGTGACATCCGAGCTGGCGTTAATGCCCTGAAATCCCGCGACCACCGGAATGACTCCACCCGCGAGGGCTTCTTTGATCCGTTCGGCCGTGACACGGGAAATTCTGGCCTTGGTATGAGCGCTGTCGGTGTGAATGCCGACCTGCCGGCCCGTGAAAGATCGGGCGTTCACTCCTCGACCCCGAAGCTCCATGGCCAACAAGGCGATGGTCACCCGCTCTCCTGTCGAAAGCAGCATGTCCAGTTCACGCTCATCCGGGGAGTGGGTCGCTTCATGTGCCAGCTTGAGCAATCGATCCGTTTCGCCGCTCATGGCCGACAACACCACGACGACCTGATGCCCGTCTTTTTGCGCGCGCTCGACCCGTTCGGCGACGCGATGAATCCGCTCAATGTTCCCGACCGACGTGCCGCCGTATTTGTGAACGATCAGTGCCACAACCCTTAGGCCCCTCGGGAAACTAATCGCATCATGAGTTTTGTGGCATCGCGAGGTGCGGATCCGGCGATGGTCTTGTCCTGCTCATGAAAGCGGGTTGACGAGCCAACCGTTGGTCGGGCGGCACCGTCGCACAACGCATACAAAATCGGCGGAACGTCCGAGCCATGCCCCTTTGCCAGACCTGGATCGCATACCACGAGCAGACGGTAAGCCGGATACTTCGCCAAAGCCGCAAGAATCGGCCCGACCACCTGCGCATCAAAACGCTCAATGGCCTGCACCTTGTCATGTACATTGGTCGCGTGCAGCACATCATCCGACAAACCGGCATGGAGATAAACGAAGTCTTTCTTCGCCAACTCATGGACGACCGCCGTCACACAGCCCGCGAACGTCCCTGATTCATCGCCACTCTCGGCCGCATCCAAACCGGCGCATAGGCCAACGCCGCGGTGCACGTCACTGGCCGATACCACAACCCCGGAAACCTGATAACGTTCCGGCAACGGCGGCCATAATGGGGCGCGCCCCTGCCCCCACAGCCAAAGACAATTTGCCGGTTTCAGCCCTTCCTCTTCACGCTCCTCATTGACCGGGTGATCACGCAAAATGAAAAAGGAGGCGTCCATGATTTTCCGCAGCACATCCGCGCCGTCACCGGCCGGCAGAGCTTCGGCGATCGATTGTCCCACGAGCTGCTGAGGGTCGACGCAGGTCGCACGCGATTTTCCCCAACCCATACCATTAAGTGTCGATGACCTGAGCCGGGGTAGAATTGAATGCTCTCCGATCCCAATTGTTCGTTCACGGCCTCGACTAACTCGCGTGCCTGCTCCGTCTCGATGAGCCCGGCTGTCGCATCTTCCATGACCACATGCGGTCCCAGCTTTTTGATGTCGGCCACACGGTCTTTTCCACCGGAGGCGGACTCGCCCCGCACCGTGACCATCGTGCAACGGAACACGACGTCCTGGTCACCCACCGTCACCCCGAGACCCGCGGCCTCCAATGGACCTGGGCCCGGATAATATTTCTTGGGATCATATCCCAGCACGGCGACACTGGTGACATCACTGCCCGCCGTGCCCGCGTCGGAAGGAAGGCTCAAGAGCCCCACTTCTCCGCGTTGGGCGATTTGGTCAAGAAAGGGAGTCTTGGCGGCCTGGAGAGGCGTACTTCCACCGAGTTCCGCACAGGCGAGGTCTGCCATCCCGTCGGCATGCAGGATCAAATATTTCATGCAAAGTTCCTGAGGTAATCAGACATGAAGGAGGCGGGCCACATCATCGCGGGTGGCTTTCACCGTTTGAGGCTGACGTGAAATGCCGATCGCCGTATCGGCATCCTTCAAACCGTGCCCGGTCAACGTACAGACAACCGTGGCACCTTCCTTTAATTGTCCGGCTTGGCTCAACTTAATCACACCGGCCACAGAGGTGGCCGATGCTGGCTCACAAAAGACCCCTTCTTCTTGCGCGACCAAGGCATAGGCATGGAGAATTTCTTCATCCGTGACCATGTCGATGGCACCAGACGATTCCTTCACCGCCGTAAGGGCCGACTGCCAACTGGCCGGGTTACCGATCCGTATTGCTGTCGCCACGGTCTGGGGCTCTTTGACGACATGCCCTAACACAATCGGCGCAGCTCCGGCGGCTTGAAACCCCATCATACGAGGCAACCGCGTCGTTTGATTGGCAGCTCTATACTCGCGATACCCATTCCAATAGGCGGTGATATTACCCGCATTCCCTACAGGAAGTACATGGACGGTCGGCGCATCCCCGAGATCGTCGCAAATCTCCATCGCGGCCGTTTTTTGACCTTCAATGCGGTACGGGTTGAGCGAGTTCACCAACTCCACCGGATAGCTCGCCGATAACTCTTTGACGATGGTCAACGCCTGGTCAAAGTTTCCTTCAACCTGGATGACCGTGGCTTGATGCATCATGGCCTGCGACAACTTGCCGAGCGCGATTTTCCCAGCTGGAATCAACACATACACGGCAATGCCAGCCCGAGCGCCATAGGCGGCGGCCGATGCGGACGTATTGCCGGTGGAGGCGCAAATGACCGCTCTCGCCCCTCCTTCGAGAGCTTTGGAAATGGCCATCGTCATGCCTCGATCTTTGAACGATCCTGTCGGGTTCATTCCCTCGTATTTGAGGTAAAGATCCACACCCGGTGCGATTTTTTTTGCCAGCCGCGTCGCGCGGATGAGGGGCGTGTTGCCCTCCCCCAGCGTGATAACCGGCGTCTGAGCCGTCACCGGCAGGAACTTCCGGTATTCTTCGATAATGCCGCGCCAGCGAGTCATAATGATCTACCCAACCACCCTCTCATCAAGATCCGAGAAACCCACCAATCATTCATCCTGTCCCTCAACCCTGATCAATGTCGTCGGTTCAGAGATGTAGGGCATCGGATTGATCTCGCGAAGAGCGTTTTGAATATCACGCTCTTTCGCCATATGCGTCATGATGACGACGGGCACGGTCTGCCCTTCCTTGCGCCCCTGCTGCAGCACCGAGGAAATGCTGATGCCGTAGCGACCCAGCACCCCCGCGATCTGAGACAAGACACCGGGTCGATCCAGAACCATGAAGCGAATGTAATATAACGAGGTGATTTCTTCCATCGGCCGGATACGCAACGGCCGTCGATAGTCCGGCTGATAAGAGGCTGGCGGAACGCGGCCCGTGGCATCCTTGAGCAGGTCGCGGGCAATAGACATCACATCGCTCACGACAGCGCTTCCCGTTGGCATCGATCCGGCGCCACGCCCATACAACACGACATCTTCGACAGCATCACCCACCAACTGAATGGCATTGTACACGCCATCCACTTTTGCAATTTGCGAGGCCAACGGCACCATGGTGGGATGGACGCGTGCTTCAATTTCTCCATCGGAAAACTTCGCAATCGCCAGCAGCTTGATGGTAAAGCCAAACTCCTTGGCGTAGGCGATATCCAGGGGGGTAAGGCCGGTGATGCCTTCGGTATAAATTTCCTTGAAGTTCACCGGAGTGCCGTAGGCCAGGCTCACCATGATCGTGAGCTTATGGGCCGAATCAATACCTGCCACATCGAATGTAGGGTCGGCCTCGGCATAGCCGGCTCGCTTGGCTTCCTCTAACACGACCTCAAACCGCTGTCCTTCGCTGGTCATCCGGCTCAGAATATAATTCGACGTACCATTGATGATGCCATAGATGGACTGAATATTGTTCGCGGCCAAACCTTCCATCAAGGCGCGAACAACGGGGATACCTCCGCCCACGCTTGCTTCGAATCCCAGGTCGATCCCGCGACGCGAAGCGGCAGCGAAAATCTCTTCTCCATGCACCGCTAAGAGAGCCTTGTTCGCCGTCACGACGTGCTTACCTCGTTGCACCGCATCCAGGATCACGCGTTTCGCAAGGTCATACCCGCCCATGAGCTCGATGACAATATCCACGCGCGGGTCGTCCAGCACTTGCTGAATGTCCGTGGTCAATACGCCTGGAGGAATCGCCACGCCCCGGTCACGGGTAATGTCCAAATCCGCAATGCGCACCAACTTGATAGGCACACCTACCCGCCGGCGAATCAATTCCGCGTTTTCGATCAGCACTCGAGCCACGCCGGTCCCGACGGTGCCGAAGCCGATGAGTCCGACTCCGATCTCAGTCTTCATGATTCCTGATCATCCAAATTCAACACTTTCCGAATCCCGCGTAGCGCCTGCCGCGTGCGGTGCTCGTTTTCCACGAGGGCAAACCGCACGAATTCATCGCCGCCTTCTCCAAAACCGATGCCCGGCGATACCGCGACCTTCGCTTCACGAAGCAGCAATTTTGAAAACTCCAGCGACCCCATGTGCCGAAACGGATCCGGAATACGAGCCCAGACAAACATCGTCGCCCGGGGCAAGGCCACGGGCCAACCGATACGATTCAGTCCGTTCACCAGAACATTCCGGCGGTTTTGATACCGTTGCACAACCTCCTTCACACAGTCCTGCGGTCCATTCAACGCGACGGTACTGGCGATTTGAATCGGCTGAAAAATACCGTAATCGAGATAGCTCTTCAGCTTCGCGAGCGCGCCGACCACCTCACGATTACCAACACAAAACCCAACGCGCCATCCCGGCATATTGTAGGCCTTCGAGAGCGTATAAAACTCGACGCCCACATCCTTCGCCTCTGGCACCTGCAGAAAACTTGGCGCTTTATAGCCATCGAAGGCGATATCCGCGTAGGCCAAATCATGAATCACAATCACATCGTGCTCTTTGGCAAACGCGACAATTTTCTTAAAGAACTCGAGATCGACCACGGCGGTCGTGGGGTTGTGCGGGAAATTGATCACCAGAATACGCGGACGCGGCAACGTCTGGCGATAGACCCGGAGCAGATCGTCGAAGAAATCGCTGTCCTGACGCAGCTCAATGCCACGCACCTCGCCACCCGCAATTATGAAGCTGTACATGTGAATGGGATAGGTCGGGGTCGGCGTCAGGACCACATCGCCCGGCCCGATCGTGGCTAAGGCTAGGTGTGCGAGACCCTCTTCGAGCCGATCGTAACAATCGCTTCGGTCTCGGGATCCAAATCGACATCGTAGTTGCGCTTGTACCAACTGGTAATCGCATGGCGCAGTTTGGTAATGCCACGAGAGGCCGAATAGCGGTGATTCTTCGCCTTCTTGGACGCCTCGATGAGTTTGTCGACAATATGGGGCGGCGTGGGCTGATCCGGATTGCCCATGCCGAAGTCGATGATGTCCTCACCACGTTGACGCGCCTCGAGTTTCAGGGATTGCACCTGGGCAAATACGTACGGTGGAAGTCGTTTGATACGGTAAAAACCGTCGCTGATCGACATGGATGTCAGACTCCTACTGGCGGGGCCTCTGCTGAACGGGTTGCGTCGTCGCGCCTCCGAAAGGGGGGTATTTTAATAGAGCCCTCAAAACGAGTCAATTTCACTTTATTTCTATGGAGTTGCAGCCTGCCGCTCTGCCATGAACAGTGAGAAAACCGCGGTGGTACATTGAACGGTGCCTTCTTGCCCCATCCCACTGTCTTCTGTTAATAATGCCTCAGGAACAAGAGAATTGTCTATGAATTTCGACCAGTTCCGAAATCTTTCTCCATCGCCATTCATGGCATTTGCGGAGGTGTAATGGCTCGATTGGGCGTCAACATCGATCATGTGGCAACACTCAGGCAGGCGCGTGGCGGAACCGATCCGGATCCTCTGACCGCGGCCATTCTCGTCGAACTGGCCGGCGCAGACGGCCTGGTCGTGCATCTCAGGGAGGATCGCCGGCATATTCAAGACCGCGACCTGACGATACTGCGGGAAATCGTCCGTACCAAGCTGGATTTGGAAATGGCCGCGGATGACGCCATGGCCAAAATCGCCTTGAGCGTGAAGCCTGACCTCGTCACGTTGGTTCCTGAGCGTCGCCAAGAGTTGACCACGGAAGGCGGCTTGGATGTCGCCAACCACCGCGAGCGAATCCAAAAGATCGTCGATTTGCTGCGGGATGGCGGAATCCCGACCAGTCTGTCATCGAACCCAGCCTGGATCAAATCAAGGCCGCTCATAAAATCGGCGCGGCCTATGTCGAGCTACACACAGGCCGTTACGCCAACGCCAAACGCTCTAAGGAAGAAGATGAAGAATTTGAAGCGATCACCCAGGCGGCCAAACTGGCCTACAAACTGGGCCTCGGAGTGAACGCCGGCCATGGTCTGACCTATAAAAACGTCAAACGGCTTGCCAAATTGCCGGAAATCGTCGAATTCAATATCGGTCACAGCATTATCGCCCGTTCCGTCATGGTGGGGCTCGTTCAAGCTGTTCGTGAAATGAAAGAATTGGTGGCTTAGCCTGCTTCTGCGCAGGCAACGGCACAACTTCAGCCCCGGTCGGAGGCCCGATTGACGTCATGATACCGATCGTAACCGCTGAGCAAATGCGTGCACTTGACCATCGGACGATTACCGAGGCGCAAATACCGTCCCTCGTGCTGATGGAACGAGCCGGAACAGGTGTCGTGACTCATCTTGAGGCGAAGTACGGACCGGTCGCAGGAAAAAAAGTCGTCATCCTTTGTGGCAAAGGCAACAACGGCGGAGACGGTTTTGTTGTCGCTCGACTGTTACGGAGAAAAAAGCTCGAGTCCACGTTTTGTTATTAGCGCCAGTTGCCGAACTCAGTCGCGATGCGAAGACGATGTATCAGCGCTTTCACCGGACGGCAGGGCCATCCTCCATTACTCGCCCCTCTGATACGGGCGCCCTTCAACAACGGCTGGCACAAAGCGACACCATTCTCGATGCTATTTTAGGCACGGGGCTCTCCACGGCTGTAACCGGCTTGTACCGTGATGCGATAGACACCATCAATGCCGCCGAACGCCTCACCGTCGCGGTAGATCTTCCCGTCAGGCCTCCATGCCGATACCGGATCGATCTTGGGCGCTGCGGTGAAAGCAGACCTGACTGTCACCTTTGGATTGCCAAAAGCAGGGCTCTATTGCGGAGCCGGCATCGATTGCGCGGGGTCGGTGCGCCTTGCTGACATAGGAATTCCGTCCTCGTTTGTTGACGCCGTCGGCAGCCGGCTACTGCTCCTCACCCAAGCCTCCGCGAAGGCGGCGCTTCCCCCGCGACATCCGTCCTCACATAAAGGCACCTATGGACACCTCGGCATCATCGCCGGATCGGTTGGCAAGACCGGGGCAGCGGCCATGGCAGCCATAGCCGCCCCTCGAATCGGAACCGGTTTGGTCACGGCCGCCGTTGCCTCAAGCGTCAATGACATCCTCGAGGCGAAATTACTCGAGGCCATGACCCTGCCGATGCCGGAGACCAAGGCACGCACCTTTGCCCGTTCAGGCCTCGATCGCCTTCTGACATTCGCA
>JASGJV010000003.1:0-84450 GCA_049840695.1 Nitrospira sp. | reverse complement strand
ATATACGGCTAGTCTTTTTATGTTGATCTATGTACGTGTCCCTGAAGGAGCTAAGACTAGTGGATTTATTTCCAATAAGGACATGCCAGTATAGCCACCCGTTGATACTTCTCTTTTCAACGAACCTGGCGGCTCCACTTAGATATTCAAACTCTTTTATTTTACCGTCACGAAATAACTTGATCGAGCCATTAGGATTTAGAATACCGTAGACATTCGGATTGGTGCAAATCAGCTTTGACCCTGGTAAAAGAATGTTACTATCGATCAGCATTTTTAATGTCACGTTGGTTTTTTGAAGATCGGCTGGGTCGAACATCATTATATCCATTTAATCGTACATAAATATAAAAAAAGAAGGTGGATAACTCCTTTAAATAAACTGAGTTCCAAACGCTTGCTTATATTTGTAAGAAATACTGAAAATTTTTGAACGAAGAGGTAAAAACTAAAAATTTTAGTATTTTAGCCTTCTAATTCTTATCTAAAAAATGAGTTTTGAGGTGAAAAATATATGAAGGTGACTGCTTAAAAGTCATGAAAAAGATCGAAGATCAATCTGTGGATATGATCTTATGCGATTTGCCCTATGGTACTACTCAAAATAAATGGGATAGTGTTATTCCCTTAGATGAACTGTGGAAGGAATATCGCCGTATAATTAAACCCAAAGGAGTAATTGTTTTATCATCACAAGGCGTATTTACAGCGAAGCTTATTTTAAGCAATGAAGAGTGGTTTAGATACAAATTTGTCTGGGTAAAAAGCAAGCCAACAAATTTTTTAAATGCTCGTAAGCAGCCCCTGCGACAACATGAAGATGTTTGTGTCTTCTACGGAAGTCAGCCTAATTATTACCCTGTCATGTCGCCGGGTGAGCCATATAACAAAGGCACAAGAAAAGCTCAATATACTGGCAGCTATGGAGATTTTAAGCCAGTCGAGGTGAAAAGTGATGGCGAGAGATTTCCGACAGATACGTTTTATTGCAAAACGGCGGAAAGTGAAACTGGCGGTCGAGTTTGGCACCCTACAAAAGCCAGTTGCTTTAGGACGTTACTTAATTCGTATGTTTACAAAAGAAGGCGACGTTGTTTTGGACAATGCTTTTGGTAGTGGTAGTTTTTTAGTAGCTGCCGCAACAGAGCAGAGAAAATTTATAGGAATCGAAAAAAATCAAGAAGTGCATTTGTTCAAGGAAGAACAAATTGACTATATTAAAATTGCTAAGCAAAGACTTTCAGAAGTTGAGGAAGCTATAAAAGCTAAACAATTAGCACCACCCATTTTTTCAGCGTTACAGCCATCTGCTAAATCGGGGCCTTTGAATGCTAAAGGAATGGTAGACATCAATGCGGTAATTTCAGCTAATACCAAAATAGCTATATGATTCATCACCCAACCTACAATGAAAGGTCATGGGCAATAGATCTGATAGGTTATATCAAAGGTCAAGTTGCACAAAATAACAGGTCAATAAAAGATGCTGGCGGTGAACAAACGATTAGGGCAGATGGGGGAAGCCTTTTCCCTGATGTTTTATTATTTGGTGATCGTGAAACGGCCCGCATTTTACAAGGTTGGGAACTCAAAATGCCAGATACTGGCATTGATGATTATGAATTTCGTAGCAACGCTAGGCAAAGGCCAGGGCCCTTGGCCTTGATAGTTTCCTTCTGTGGAATGTATCTGATGCACACCTTTATGTTCGCGACCCAAATTCTGACCACTACGCTTGTACACGGCAATGGAATGACCTTGCTGATATAACTTCTCGAACAGCCGTTACCGTAAATAGACAAAGATGGAAAGCATTAACTGTTGAAATTTTGGGATACTTAAATGATTTATTTGACAGAGGTGCTTTAGAAGGAAGGCGGTTTATTCATGCATACCGCAGTGGAGGCGTTACTGCCTTAATCATGGAGAATGCCGGTGAAGTGAATGCGGCTCTTACAGATGCCGCACGTCGTAACGCAAGACTTAGGCAAGAAATGACACTGTGGTGGGATCGCTACGGTGCTGAATATGGGAGCAATTTCCAAGGAGCAGGCCCTTAGTCAAGCGATCATCTCAAACTGGATAGGCAAGATTTTATTTGCACATATTTTGCGTGAGAGAGATCAGCGAGCGCAGCTAATAGCCTCCATTGATGATGATACAACACCCGAACAGGGGCTTGAGCTATTTAGGAATTTATCAGAGGACTGCAATTTTTGGACTATTTTCTAGATAGTCTGGGCCTTGTGGAAATATCACCACGGGCATGGGATCAACTCAAGCAGTTCAATAGATTTCTCTCGGATTTAAGGGTTGGCTCTGTAGACCAAGCACAACTTTCAGGCATACTCGAAGCAACGGTGGAGGTGACAACCCGAAAACTTAGAGGTCAATACCCAACCCCAATAGAATTAGCCCGATTACTTGTACATTTATGTGTTAGAGACTTAACTACAGATAGGGTTCTTGATCCTTGCTGCGGAAGCGGAACGATTGCAAGGGCAGCTTTAGAGCAAAAACTATCGGCAGGAATTGCAGCAGATCAGGCAGCGAGTACAATATATGCATCAGATCAAGACCCGCAAGCTATCCAGATCGCAACATTTGCACTTGCTAAACCGGCACTTATGCATATGCCATTACGCATATTTCAGCAAGATGCCTTTACCCTTGCCCCAAATTCGACAGTTGATTTTGAATCCTTCTAATGGTACTTTATTCACAGAGGAACTAGGTCTGTTCCAGGCAATCACAAGCAATTTGCCTTTTGTAGCACAAGCTGGCCGTAAACAATACGGCAACGCATTACAAAATGTACTTGCTACAATGCAAGCGGGAAGAGATTTTACCAAACGTGCGGATGTTGCAGCATATCTTCCTTTTGCTCTACACCCACTTTTATCCGTTGGAGGTCGTCTGGGTATCATTATAACAAATGCATGGTTAGGTACGGACTGGGGCAATGACTTTTATCGACAGCTTAATGTGTACTATGATTTAAAATGTGTTATCACTTCAGGTGCCGGAAGATGGTTTAAAAATAGTGAGGTCGTTACCAATATCCTCATAATGGATAAAAAGAGCGACCACAATCAGCTAAGCGGGGATGTAAAATTTGTTGTCCTAACTCGCCCACTTGAAGAAATGGCAGATGATGAAGCTGTTCAAATCGCGGCGGCGCAGATTGAAATAGGACAGACACAAAACGAGACAATGACAATTAGGGCTGTTAGTCAAGAAAACATGGCTTTGTATCGCCCTCTTGGTTTGGGAGGAAACGCTCCAATTTGTAAATTGTGACTGGGTACTCAATTTACCACTAATACGATTAAACGAAATATTTGAAATTAGTCGTGGCGAACGAAGAGGACTGAATCAGTTGTTTTATCCTGCTCCAGGTCATGGCATTGAAGCAGAGTATATCAAGCCGTTATCCCGGCCGGCGAGGTGTCGCGGCTGGGCCCGCGCGGGGTGGACCGACAGGCGCTGGAACGCCGGCTTCCTGCACTTCGCCCGCATGGCCGACGTGCCGGTGCTGCCGGTGCGGATTAAATCGCGCAACTCGCGGCCGTTCTACGGCGCTTCGGCGCTGTTCACGCCGGTGGGCACGGCGTTGCTGGCGCGCGAGATGGCCAAGCGCGGGCGGTGCCGATCGGCCTGCACGTCGGCGAATCGATGCGCTCTCTCCGGACGAGGATTCGCGCGCATCGCTGGAAAGGGTGCGCGCCGCGGTGTATTCGCTCGGAAGCGCGGGAGCGCGCCGGCAAGCCGCAGGCGCAGGAGCCGCTGAGCGCGCCGGCCGATCGCGCGGCGCTGGAGGAGGCCATCGCGGGACTGGAACTGCTCGGCGGAACCGTCGACGGCAAGAAGATCTGCATCGTCAGGGCCGGGGACCGGACCGCCGCTGATGCGTGAAATCGGGCGCCTGCGCGAATACACCTTCCGCCAGGTCGGCGAGGGCAGCGGGCAAGAGCCTCGACGTCGATGCCCTGGGATTGGGTTACGAGCACATCGTGGTGTGGGATGCGCCGGCGCAGCGGATCGCGGGCGCGTACCGGGTCAAGCGCGGCGCGCAGGCGCTGGCCGAGAGCGGCCTGAAAGGCCTGTACACCGCAGCGCTAGTCGATTACGACGACGACGCGCTCGCGCGCATCGCGCAAGGCATGGAACTGGGCCGCAGCTTCGTCGCGCCGGAATACTGGGGCAGCCGCAGCATCGATTACCTGTGGCAAGGCATCGGCGCCTACCTGTGCGCGCACCGCAACGTGCGCTGGCTGTTCGGCCTGGTCTCGATGAGCGCGGCGCTGCCGCTGCCGGCGCGCGAGCAGATCGTCGCGTACTACCGGCAGTTCTACGGCGCGCAGGGCGGTGCGGCGTCGAAGCTCCCGTTCGAGTGCCAGCACGCGCCGCCGGATTTCGGCGACATGGACGCGGACGCGGCGTTCAAGCTGCTCAAGGCCAATCTCGATTCGATCGGCGCGAGCCTGCCGATGCTGTACAAGCAGTACACCGAATTGTGCGAACCCGGCGGCGCGCGCTTCCTCGCCTTCGGCATCGACCCGGATTTCGGCGACAGCGTCGATGGCCTGATCGAAGTGGACATGCAGCGGCTGCTGCCGAAGAAGCGCCAGCGTTACATCGAGCGTAACCTGGCGCGCATCGCCGCGCAGGAGGCGATCGCGTGAGCCCGCTGGCGGAAAACACGGGCAAACGCGCGGTGTTCGTCTCCGACGTGCACCTCGGCTCCAATCACTGCCACGCGGCGCAATTCGCCGATTTCCTGGAACGGCTCGATTGCGACACGCTGTACCTCGTCGGCGACATGGTCGATCTGTGGTGGCTGTCGAAGAACCGCGCGAAGTGGGGCAGCGGCGAGAACCGCGTGGTCGAGGCTTTGCAGAAGCTCGCCAGGCGCAATACCGAAAATCATCTACGTGCCGGGCAATCACGACCGCAGCGTGCGCAAGTTCTGCGGGCTGATGCTCGAAGGCATGGTGCAGATCCGCCGCCGCCTGATCCACATCACCGC
The DNA here is from genome assembly GCA_049840695.1 of Nitrospira sp. GTDB lineage: Bacteria > Nitrospirota > Nitrospiria > Nitrospirales > Nitrospiraceae > Nitrospira_A. Next base: position 79,421 of record JASGJV010000003.1, on the reverse strand, counting down.
CGACGGCCGCCGCCTGCTGGTGCTGCACGGCGACGACTACGACAACGTCACCCACTTCGGCACCTTGCAGGAAAAATTCGGCGACTGGCTGTATTACCGCATCCTCTACGCCAACGGCCTGCTCAACGGCGTGCGCCGCACGTTCGGCCTGCGCTACTGGTCGCTGGCCGAATACGTCAAGCGCAAGAGCGTCGCAGCCGAGCGCTACATCGAACGCTTCGTGCAGGCCGGTCTCGACGATGCGAAAGCGCGCGGTCTCGACGGCGTGATCTGCGGCCACATCCATCGCGGCGCACTGATCGAGCGCGACGGCCTGATCTACGCCAACGACGGCGACTGGGTCGAAAGCCTGAGCGCGCTGTGCGAAGAATGTGAGGGCTCGCCTGCGGCTGTGGCGCATACCGGCGAAATGCTGGCCGAGATCGCGCCGCGCGATGGCGCGGCGTGCGGCAGGCGAAGTTGCGCCTGGCGGCGCCTGACCGCGGCCGCCCGGCCCGCGCCGGCGCCCGCCTGAGCACCGGCCCTGGAACCCCCCGGCCCGGGAACGACCGGGGGCGGTGTCGGCCGGTCGTTGCACTGGCCGCAACAATCCGTGTCGTGATGGGTGGTTTGTTGTTCTCCGGGATGCATAGCATGGCCAGTCTCCGCCGCGTGGCTTCGCCCGGCACCGCCAGGAATCCCGCCATGAGCAACATCGCCCTGTCCGCCTTTCGCAAGCGCCGCACCCAGTACGCCCTGGGCAATACCCTGCCGATCAGCCGGGGAGGACACCATCGCGCTGATCAAGGAGGCCATCCGCCTGGCCCCGTCCTCGTTCAATTCGCAGAGCTCGCGCGCGGTCATCCTGTTCGGTGCCGACAGCCACAGGTTCTGGGAACTGGCCAAGGACGAATTGCGCAAGATCGTCCCGGCCGAGGCCTTCGAGGCCACCGGCAAGAGGCTCGACGGTTTCGCCGCCGGCGCCGGCACCGTGCTGTTCTACGAGGACCAGGACGTGGTCAAGAGCCTGCAGGAGCAGTTCGCCCTGTACGCCGACAACTTCCCGGTGTGGTCCGAGCACTCCACCGGCATCGCCCAGTTCGCGGTGTGGACGGCGCTGGCCGAGGCCGGCATCGGCGCCAGCCTGCAGCACTACAACCCGCTGGTGGACGAGGCCGCCGCCAGGCACTGGCACGTGCCGGCCTCCTGGAAGCTGCGCGCGCAGATGCCGTTCGGTTCCAACCAGGCCCCGTTCGGCGACAAGGCCTTCATCGAGGACGACAAGCGCTTCATCGTGGCCGGCTGAGCCGGCCGCCGTCGCGAACAAGGATTAGGACGCCGGCAGGCAAAAGTGCCGGCGCCGGTTTCGCAATTCTTGCGTTCGGTCCGCGGCGTGGCCGAAGCGAGGTGAGGTTGGCGGCGGGGTGGATGCTCCGGAACTCGAACTGCGGGTGCATGCGATCGATGACCGGGTCGCGGGCGTGCGGCTGTTCGACCTGCGCCGTCCCGACGGTGCCGAGCTGCCGGAAGTCTTCGCCGCCGGTGCGCATGTCGAGGTGAGTATCGGCGGCGTCGGGGTGCGTCAGTATTCGCTGTTCAATTCGCCCGGCGAGCGCGACCGCTACCGGATCGCGGTGGCGCTGGCCGCGTCCGGGCGGGGAGGTTCGGCCTACCTGCACGGGTGCGTGCGGCCGGGCGATCCGTTGCGGGTGGGATTGCCGCGCAACCGTTTCCCACTGGTCGACGACGACGCGCCCAGCATCCTGATCGCCGGCGGGATCGGCATCACCCCGCTGTGGGCCATGGCCCAGAGCCTGGAGGCGCGCGGCCGGCCGTGGCGCTTGCACTATGGCGCGCGCAGCCGCGCGGCGGCGGCGCTGCTGGCGCAGATCGAGGCTTCCGGCGCGGGCATGCGCCATGGCCGGGTGGAGCTGCACTTCAGCCGCGAAGCGGATGGCGCTCGTCTCGATCTGCAGCGCCTGGTCGAGCAGGCGCCGGCGCAGGCGCATCTGTACTGCTGCGGACCGGCGGCGATGCTGCAGGCGTATCGCCACGCGACCCGGGCCTGGCCGTCCGCTCGCGTGCACCAGGAACACTTCGAAGCCACCCAGGCGGCCGCTACCGGCGGCGGGTACACGGTCGAACTGGCGCAGCGGGCGCACCATCGCGGTGCGGCCCGGGCAGACCCTCCTGGAGGCGCTGGAAGAGGCGGGCATGCGTGCCGCCTGCACGTGCAGGGAGGGCCTGTGCGGCGACTGCGAGGTGACGGTGCTCGACGGCGTACCGGACCATCGCGACCAGGTCCTCAGCGATGCCGAGCGCGCCGCCAACCGCTCGATGATGATCTGTTGCTCGGGTTGCCGCGGCGAACGGCTCGTCCTGGACCTGTGAGCCTGCCCTGCGGGTGGATCGCTTGCTTCCGCATGGTTGTCGGCGGATTGCTGCGCGGCAACAAATAGGGCGCTGCAAATCAAGAAGATGACCGCCGCGTGACCAATCTTGGCATTCGCCCCGGGCCGGCCGGCATTGCGCCGCTGCATCGCCCGGTCCTGTCAGCCATGATCGAACGAGGTGAGCTTCGATGCGCAGCCAAGAGCGTGGGTCGGGCAAGTGCCGTGTGGCGTTGGCGGTTTCGGTGGCGGTGTCCGCCCTGGCCGTGGGGTCCGCCGCCGCGGCCGAAGAAACGCCGGAAACGTCCGCAGCCGTCGCGGACACGGGCGCCTCCGAGCAGCTGGATACCGTGACGGTGACCGCCGAACGTCGCGAGATCAGCTTGCAGCAGGCACCGCTTTCGGTGAGCGCGGTCACGTCGGACACACTCAAGGCGTCCAACATCAGCGACATTACCGGCCTGAACGGCACGGTGCCGGGCCTCGTCGTCGCGCGCAGCGGCGGTGGTGAGCGCATCCTTTCGATCCGCGGCATCGGCTCGGAAACGCCGGAGAACACCAACACCCAGCCGGGCGTCTCCTGCCATATCGACGGGGTCTACATCTTCAATTCGATCGCCGCCTCCGCCGCCTTCATCGACGTCCAGCAAGTCGAGGTTCTGCGCGGGCCGCAGGGTACCTTGTTCGGCCAGGGTTCGACCGGCGGCACGATCAACGTGGTCAGCAAGCAGCCCGAGCTGGACGACTTCGGCGGCCAGGTCAAGGTCGGGGCCGGCAACTACGGCCTGAGCAAGTCCAGCGCCTCGATCAACCTGCCGGCCGGCGACACCTTCGCCGTGCGCGTGGCCGCCCAGGAGTAAACCCCTGGCATGAATCGGGGCTCAACATGCAGATGACCGTTCCCGCCGACTGTCTCACTATTCAATAAGCGGCGACTCAGCTCGCCGTCGCTCAGCCTTTCCCAATCGTTGCCTGCAGGTTTCCCGAAATATTTTGCCGTTTTTTCACTTTTCTGAAAAATTAACCTCAGGCCCGTGGATCCGCTGAGCGGACCACCTTTCGCATCTATCGCCACCGTCCGTATCCGGAGGAACGTCCCATGCAATCAATCACCCGACAACCGCGACTCACATCTATCTTCGCGCTCTGCTGGATGGTCGGAGGCGCGGCATTGACGCTGGGAGGCTGCGTCTCGCAGCAGACCTATGACACCGCCAGGCTTGAAGTAAAAACGCGGGCGGGTGAGCTGGCGCAGACTCAGGCCGATATTCATAGCCTGGAACAAGAACGGGATGCGGCGCACCTCGCCAATCAGCGCGATGAGCGAACGCTGGCCAATCTGAAGAGCGAGCTGAAAAACATTCAGGCGTCCTACGATCAACTTCACAAGGCCAATCAAGCCAAACTGGCACTCCTTGAGCACAATATTGTCGCCTTACGCGCCAAGCATCAGGCGATGATGAAGGAGATCAGCGAAACAAAGCGGATTGAGAAACGGCTGGAAGCCCTGACCACGTTGCGCGAACGGACGATGGGAACGCAACCAGGCCCTGAAGCACTGGCGACACCGGTCAACACCGGTTTACCAGAGCAGCACATGGTCGCAGTGATTACCCCCCAGCCCTCGCAGGCCGATACATCCGCACTGCCGCCGGCCCCCGCCACCATCCCAGCAGAACTTCCCCCTGCTCCAGCGACAGCCGCGATTCCGGCACCGGCGACTGCTCCAGCCGCACCGGCGGCCGCTGCACCCTCGACTCCCAATGTGCCGACAAAGGTCAGCCAGGCCCCGACCGCCGCAGCTCCTCCGCAGGCCGCTCGTCCGATACTTCCTACAACCCCTGTGGAGGAATCCTGGTTTTCCAGCGTGACAGGATGGTTTTCCTCTTTGATCGATTGGCTCTGGGCCTAAGATAGATAGGCGAATCGGCTCGGACCATCACCATCTCTTGATGACCCGAGCCACACGTATCGCCTCGGCGGCGTTTATGGAAGCGCTTCGGGCGGAACAAATCCATCTCCCCCTTCGTCGCACTTCCTGCAATTTAACTCAGTGCCGATAAACACCTGGCGCCCTTCCTCCGTCAGTACCCACGGACGACTCGTCATCGGCGGTTGATGACGCACATGCTGGCCGTGCCCGCAGCGAAGATCGGCCACCCAATGCCCCTCCTCATCCTGGTGATATCCAATAATCGATTGTTGCATCACACACTCCCTCGTCGTTATCCGATCGCCGCCTGACATCACAGTTGATGTCGTGATACCTGGGCCTGAATTGACTGTGGTACACTGCCTCGCCAGTCAGAGTACCATGTTTTCCAGGAGGTTGCGGATGGCAGCAGCAGAATTTCGTATCGGTATCGTCGGGGTGGGACGCATGGGAGCCAACATGGCCCGGCGGCTCCGCGACCTCAACTATCAGCTTATCGCCGTCTACGATACCGACTCATCACGCGCGGAGGCACTCGCCAACGAACTCGGCTGTCTGGCCGCTCCGACTCCGGCTAAGGTCGCCGAACTGGCCAACACGATACTGACGGTCGTCCCGGATGATGCAGCCATGCGCCACATCTATGCGCCGAACACGTCGGAGAGTTTGTTACGGCATGCGACTGACCGGCTCTTCATCAATTGTGCGACTCTTTCTCCCGCTGTCCAGATGGAAGTGGACAGGCTGGTGGAACAACAGGGCGGCCACAGCCTCGAAGCCTGTATGGCGAGCAGTATTCCGCAAGCCCGCCATGGCACGCTTTATCTCATGTGCGGCGGACGACGAGACGTGTTCGAACGCGCCACCCCGTTACTCAAGGACCTGAGCGCGCACCTGCGCTATATCGGCCCAGCGGGCGACCCCGCCATGGTGAAAGCGCTGGTGAATATGGTCATGAACGCCAACACCGCTGCCCTCGCGGAAGGCCTCGGGTTGGCGTCCGCCTTGGGATTGGATCTGACGATGCTGCGGGAAGTGTCTTCCCAGACCGGCGCCAACTCCCGCGTTCTGGAAACGGACGGCGAAGACATGCAGCAGCGCGCGCATGACTGTTACTTTTCCGCCGCCCATGCTGCGAAAGATTCAGGTATTGCCTGCAGTCTGGCCGAACAGGTGGGACTAGACCTTCCGCTGGCGAAGGCCACCTATGAGCAATACCGCCGTTTGGTGGCTCTCGGAAAAGGTGAATTGGATAAGTCGGCAGTAGCCGAACTGACCTTCAAGGAGCGGCTGACTGCCTGAGGACCGCCTAGTGCTTTTCGAACGGCCGCTCCGACCTGACCGAGGCGGGGATAAATTGCCAACGCTTCTCGGCATCCACATCGAACGCGCCTAAAAACTTCGACGGCTCCCCCAAGGACTGAAACTCCACCAGTCGAATCGTGCAGTGCGTTCGATCGATCACGCGGGCATCATACTGCCCTAACAGAGTAATCGTCCCCGACGCCTGCTCATACACATTGCGCCTCCCGGCATATCCAGTATCGGGAAATAACTCCGCCGTATCGGCACAGCCATGAGGCCCTTCTACCCTCAGAGTTAAGCGGTAGCGAGACAAAAAGGGATGTGTGGCGACGCGCGTCACCCGCAAGCGAAGCCCAGCCGAAGGCACATCAGTCTCAGCCGGCTCCGGACGATCGCTGTTACAAGCCCCCAGGAAAAGGACCAGCCCCATTACCATCCAGGCCGGTCCTCGTCGCTGCACCAGGTTCATTTAGCAGCAGGCATCTTCGAGGCCGCCCCGATGGCATCGAGGCCAGCTTCGGCACAGGCATCATCCAGATGCGCCCCCGGCGCGCCGCCGACCCCGATCGCGCCCACCACTTCACCGGCAATTTCGATGGGCAAGCCACCTCCGACCATCAAAATGCTTTCGTTCATGTCACGCAGCGCCTGCAACGCCGGTTGCTTGGCAATCATGTCCGCCAACTCAGTGGTCGCGCGCCGCAAACTGACTGCCGTGTAGGCTTTCTTTCTGCTGCTGTCGACGGTATGGGGACCGGCACCATCAGCCCGCAGCATGGCCCTGAGTACACCGGCACGATCGACGACTGATGCGCTGACCCGATACCCATCCTTTTTACAGGCATCGAGCGCCGCCTGCGCGGCCTTCCCGGCGAGAGATGCTGGCAACACCGACTCTTTCGGCAATTCATCCGCCGCCTGCGCGGCCCCCAGCCATCCGGCAGTCACGAACGCCGCGACAAGAAGGCCGACACATCGTACCACCCGTCCAGACACTTGTATTCCCTCTCCCATCATGCGCCTCCTTCATTCTGTCTTCGTCAGTCGTGAATCATCCACGCTGCACCGCGCGAGCCTACGGCCATCACACCGCCCTGTCAATACTCGGGTTCTCACAGACGGATGTCGGCACAGAGGCTTGATGGACTAGGAATAGAGGGCGAACTTCGCGGCCGGCGACAACTCTTCGTGGCACAGAGAGCGAGGAAGAGAATGGCGTGCGGCATCCATTCCCGCGTTGGACGTATACACACCGACCAGGACGATTCTTGGTTTCGTCACCGACCGGCCCCCTCGATGGAGACCGCTGGTATCACACACAAGACTGCCAGCCGGCCCGACGCAGGAAACCGACGGCAGTGGTGGATCATTGGATCAGTTCGGTCAGCACATCCTGCTCGGAATAACGACCAGTGAGAGGGATGGCAGGAAAGACATGGCCAAACTCGCCCCCACCTGCGATCGTCTTACGTATGTGAACGGCCCCATGGTCTCGTCGACATCGGTCAGAAACACAAGCAGCTTGATGACCCGTTTATCCTCATGATCGCGATGCCCGGAACTCGGCGGAGATGGCGGTTCTCCCTGCGCACGGGAATGGTATGGCAGACATCGGTATAGATCAGACGAACCTGCAGCCCGAGTTACGTACTGGCAATGTCGAGGACTTGGAGTGGAGAACAAACCGAACAAAGGACGACGGCAGCGACGGTCGCTTGGCGCGATGGCCGATGGCGCGCACCACATACCATTCGGCATCGTGTGGATTGTCTATGCTTGCGCATCACAACTTCACGCTTTGAAATGTAGGAAGAGACCGATAGATCGGGCCGAGCAACAGCAGACGAGATTGACGGCCGCTTAGTAAATGGAAATGGGGTGGATCACTGCATCTGAAGAGCCGGGACGATGCAACTCCTCAATCCACACCTTAGCCTGGGCGACATAGAAGGTGTAGTCGCTTTCCGGATAACTGAACACCACGGCATAAAGCAGTTGTTCGGCTTCCTGCTCACGCCCGGCGCTCAGGCTTGTCCGGGCTGCTTGCAGGGTGCATGAAGCAGCGAGGGCTTTCGGATCGACGGTAGTGCGAACCGGCTGCTTGGTGACAAATCGATCCAGGCTCTTCGGAACGTCGGGAGCGGGAACGACAGGCGTATCGGCAGCGGATTGCTGCAGTTGCTTCGCCGCAGACAATACCGTCTCTACATCACCACTCGATTGGCAATGCCGATACAATTCCCACATCGACATCACGGACGGCGATCGAGGTGCAGCCGCACGACTCGATGGGTCGAACAGTTGACAGCCGGTTAATAACATCCCGACTGTGAACAATACAAATGTCTTCGCCCCGGTGGAAGAGACCATTAAGGCTATCCTTACCGGATCGGTTTCGATGCTGTCAAGAATTTCAGGAAGGAATTTACAGAAACGAGTGAAGACCTTTGACAGCCGCGTCGCAATCATGACGACAGATCGTCGTCGATGTGAAGCGGCATCACGCGGCAATCACGTCGAAGGCGGCGCGCCTTCAAGGACGACTCCGACATCTTCGATGAGCGCTCGCAACGGCTCGGCCACCGACCAGGCTTCAGCAAAACAACCGCGCGGACGGTGTGGCAGCTGCCCATCGAAAATCTCGGCGACCTGCTCCACACAGCCCTCTTCCAGGTGTGCGGACAAGCCCTCGAGAAACAGTCGCGCTTCATGCCGCACGGCCTCGTGGTCGCCATAGGTCTTCACCCAGGCCGTCACGAAGGGACCCAGGAGAAACGGCCAGACAGTCCCTTGATGGTAGGCCCCGTCCCGCGCGGAGACCCCGCCTTCATACGATGCGCAAAATCGAATATCCTCCGGAGCAAGTGTGCGCAACCCAACGGGGGTGAGCAGCCGTTCCCTCATCAACTGCAAAATCTGTTTCGCCTGCGCATCGGTCACGAGTTGATCATCCAAGGCCAGAGCGAAAATTTGGTTGGGGCGAAGAGACGCATCATCCCCGATCGGGCCGTCCACAACGTCCAACAGATATCCCCCGGTCCGATACCAGAAGCGTTCACGAAATGAGGCCGTCGCGCGCGCGCGATCCCTCCGGCATTGCGCCGCATAGGCGGTTTCGTCGAACTGATCTGCGAACGACGCCGCCACGGCCAGCGCCCGCACCCATAGAGCCTGCACCTCCACCGGTTTGCCATGCCGTGGCGTGACGACCCAGTCCCCGATTTTGACGTCCATCCAGGTCAGTTGCACTCCGTCCACCCCGCCCGCGATTAATCCATCCTGGTCCATGTGAATGCCAAAACGTGTGCCCTGGCGGTAGCCGTCGAGGATCTGTTTGATGGCAGGCCAGGCGATTGCACGAACCCCGGCCAGATCGCGACTGTAGTGCAGATAGCGATCCACCGCGTGAACAAACCACAACGAGGCATCGATCGTATTGTATTCAGGCTGTTCACCAATATCGGGAAACCGGTTTGGCACCATCCCCTGTGAGACGTAGGAGGCGAATGCCTCGATGACCTGCCGCGCCACGTCGTAACGTCCTGTCACCAGACAGAGGCCCGGCAAGGCGACAAATGTGTCTCGCCCCCAATCGGCGAACCAGGGATATCCGGCGACCACCGTCTGCCGGGCACCGCGCTGCACGAGATAGGCCCCTGTTGCGGCCCACAAACGGCGCGTCAGGACATCATCGGTCGGGATGGATTGCCGAACCTTCCCGCGGCGGAGACGTTCGGTCTCGATCGCTTGTGTTACGTCGTAGGACTGCAGTGTCTCGCTGGTGAAGACCAGTTCCGCCGCAGCACCTGGCGGGAGGGTGAACACACATTCTCCCGGCGACCACCAGTCCTCGATATGATCGAGACCCCGCTCCCGCTCAACGCGATAGTGGACATGGCGATACCAATCCGGTCCGTGATGGTACCGCCCATTGTGAAACGCTCGCACGGCCGGCAACCCTTCATAGGGATGCCACATGACCTGATGATCTTGTGTCACCGCCTCGCTCCGAACTCCGGCGTTTTCCTTCTGTGTCGCATGAAAATCCCGTCCTGACAGCATCGGCCGCACCCGCAACACCACCGGCGCTGACGCCTCCTCCAGCAGACGCCAGCGCAGGATCACAAGATCGCGTCCCTGAGGACACAGCAACTCTCGCACCAGGCGAATGCCGTGCCCGGCGTAACGCCACGTTGGCCAGGGAGCTACGGAAAACTCTTCGCAATACTGGTAGCCCTCCGGATGCACGGCGTCGTGATAGAGATTGGTCGACAATGGGAACGTCCGCCCGCCGCTTTCTACGAATTCCTCAACATGGTTCACCAGCACGACGCGATCGACCGGCGGATGTCTGGCTATCAGAAGCAACGCATGGTAGCGACGTGTATTGGCGCCCGCGACCGTGCCCGACGCATATCCTCCCCGTCCATTCGTCTCCAACCACTCCAGATTCAACGCCCTATCCAGGTCCTGGCAATGTCTCGAATCGATCGTCATCACGGGTCTCCGGCTCATTCGCCTGACTGCTGAATCAATTTGGCCACCAGACCGGTCCAGCCTGTCTGGTGACTCGCGCCGAGGCCGGCGCCGTTGTCGCCATGGAAGTATTCATAGAACAACAGGAGATCCCGCCAGTGCGGATCCTGCTGAAACTTTTCCGACCCGCCATACACCGGCCGTCGACCATCAAGCCCCCGTAAGAAAGTATGCGTGAGGCGCCGGGACAGTTCGGCGGCCACCTCCGCCAGATTGCGCTTCTGCCCCGAATCCGTCGGGTACTCGACGCGGAATGACTCGCCCAGATAATAATGAAACTTCTGCAGAGATTCGATCAGCAGATAATTCACGGGAAACCAGACCGGACCGCGCCAGTTCGAGTTTCCCCCGAACAGGCCGTTGGAGGACTCCGCGGGTTGATAGTCGACGCAGTGGCTGGTCCCCATCATCGAAAACACGTAGGGATGTTCTTTGTGATATCGGGATAGGGCCCGCACGCCATGGGGCGACAGAAATTCATGCTCGTCGAGCAGGTACCGCAGCACCTTGGCCAACCGTCGCCGATTCACCAGCGAGAGGAACCGGCGCACTTCGCCGTCTTGCGACTGGGTTTCGATGTGCAAGCTGAAATCAGGCCGGTTCTCGATGAACCATTGCATGCGATGCTTGAAGCGCGGCAACTGGTCGATCAGTTCCGAGTCCAACGTCTCCACGGCAAACAGAGGGATGAGACCCACCATAGACCGGACCTTCATGGGGAAGGTCTTGCCGTCCGGCAGATGCAGCACGTCGTAAAAAAATCCGTCTTCCCTGTCCCAGAGCTCTATCTTGGCGTTCCCGATGTTGTTCATCGCCCGGCAGATGTAGACGAAATGCTCGAAAAATTTACTGGCCACATCTTCGTATGCGCGATCGTCCCGCGCCAGTTCGAGGGCGATGGACAGCATGTTCAGGCAATACATGCCCATCCAGCTCGTGGCGTCCGATTGTTCGATGTGCCCGCCGGTGGGAAGCGGCTTGCTCCGGTCGAAGACCCCAATGTTGTCCAACCCCAGAAATCCACCCTGAAAGATATTCTTCCCCTCGGCATCCTTGCGATTGACCCACCAGGTAAAGTTCAGCAGCAGCTTGTGAAAGATCCGCTCCAAAAACACGCGGTCGCCGACGCCTTTGCGTTTTTTCTCGATTTTATACACGCGCCAGGCCGCCCAGGCATGCACGGGCGGATTCACATCGCCGAAGGCCCATTCATAGGCGGGAATCTGCCCGTTTGGATGCATGTACCATTCGCGCAACATCAGCACGAGCTGGTCCTTGGCAAACCGTGCATCGACCAGTGCAATAGGCAGACAGTGAAAGGCCAGGTCCCAGGCGGCATACCAGGGGTATTCCCATTTATCAGGCATCGAAATAACGTCGGCATTGTAAAGATGGGTCCAATCGGCGTTGCGGCCACGCAGTCGCTCCGGCGGAGGCTCCGGCCCGGCCGGATCGCCCTTGAGCCATCGATCGACCTCATAATGATAAAACTGTTTACTCCAGAGCAGACCGGCGAAGGCTTGGCGCTGCACCAAGCGCGCATCGGCGGACACATTGGGAGGCGCCAGGTGTGCGTAAAACTCGTCGGCTTCTTTCAACCGCTCTGCGAAGACGGCGTCGAATGCCTCAGGCTCGAGCGCTCCTTCCGCAGGCCCATTCGTAAAGCGCAGTCGAATCGTAACCGGCTGACCCGGCAGGGTCGAAAGCACATAGTGCGCGGCCGCTTTGGACCCAATCCGGTCCGGATTAATTGCGCTCTTGTCTCCTCGTACGATGTACTCATTGATCCCGTCTTTGACATACCGCGCCCCGTCCGAATCGCCATACAAGCGGCGTGTATTCGTTTCATTCTCCGTGAACAGCACATTAGGTGCCCCTTCACACAGGAATCGACGCGGCCCGTAATACTCATGGTCAAATTCGACGGCACTCACCCCGGGGCCCGACTCGCCCTGGCGCATCCGCGGGCGGCGCACATCAATGCCCCAGGACCAGGTATTGCGGAACCAGATCGTCGGTAACACCGTCAATTCCGAGGGGTCGGGGCCGCGATTGATAGCGGTGATGCGCAGGAGCAGATCTTCCGGTGACGCCTTGGCATACTCCACAAAGATATCGAAGTACCGGTCGTCATCGAACAGACCGGTGTCGAGCAGTTCGAATTCCGGGTCTGTCCGGTTACGGCGGCGATTTTCCTCGATAAGTCGCGTGTACGGAAAGGCAGCCTGCGGGTACTTGTAGAGAAACTTCATGTAGGAATGCGTGGGCGTCGAATCGAGGTAGAAGTAGTACTCCTTGCAATCTTCTCCGTGATTGCCTTCGTTCCCCGTCAGGCCGAACAGGCGTTCTTTAAGGATCGGGTCGCGCCCGTTCCACAGAGCCAGCGCGAGACAGATGAACTGGTGGCGATCGGAAATCCCGGCCAATCCCTCCTCGTTCCAACGGAAGGCTTTCGAGCGGGCATGGTCATGGGGCAGGAACTCCCAGGCCGTTCCATCGCGGCTATAGTCTTCGCGGACCGTTCCCCAGGCCCGTTCGCTGAGGTACGGGCCCCACCGCTTCCAATGTTTCCGGCGGAGATCATCTTCATCAAGGCGCTGCTGCTCAGCTGACGGGGGTGCAGATGGAGCCTTCTTCCCTCTCGATGTCGACATATGACACAAACTCCTCTTGCTGGCCGTCCTTGACCACCAAAACGGCGCCAGCATGCACCGGGCATCGAAAAGATTCAACAGGGAGTTCGTGAAGGATTCAGGGAAGATGCCTGCTGACGTTGGGGAGACCGAGCGGGTGGAAGGCCAATCACGAATGGAACGGGGTAGCGCACCGGTCCATAAGCAGGACGCTGAATACCGTTTGCGGGAAATACAATGAAATGCGGATAAGAAGGAGCGCAGAGGGAGGCTTGCGCCAGGGCAGAGACACTAGCTCCAGACGACGGTTTCCTGGTTCATGAGATAGTCGATGACCTCGATGCTATCCCGTAACTGGAGTTGCGCTTGTTCCGACATCGGCAAAATTGCCCCGAGCAACTTGCCAGACTCCATCTCCGCCAGGTTGGGAATCCCGTCGGTACTACGCTTTTCGAGATCAAATCGAAAGCTGGCCACGTCTTACCTCCAATCCTTTGTCGGTCGTAGTGCAGCAATTCTTGAGCCACGCAAGAGCCCCCTGAAGCACTGGCTCACCATGAAGCATAGCACAAGGTCTCCATCGCGCAGGCGAGCCAGGTAAACTCTTAATTTGTTGCACGTTCCGGCTGAAGTTCAGCGTAATGCGCTTAAGGGCGGGAGCGCGCCGAGATAGGGAAAGGTGCCGATTTTGATGAGCGAGGTATCCGCTCGAAGCCGGAAATCGTCTCGTGCAGTGTCAACGAAACGCGGGTCCACCGTCAAATCAGAATCAGGCTTCAATTCGGGCGCCGGTTGGTTCGGGGTTCCGGACCGGAGGTAGTTGGGACCAGAGTTCTGCATGGCATTGTAGGAGAAGAGCACCCGACTTGAGGCCCCCACGACAAAACCATAGGTATTGAGGCTCACAATATTGCCGGAGGCCTCATTTTGGGAGGTGCCTAAAAACGCGGCACCGCCGCCGTTTTTGACGAACGTATTCCCAACCAATAAGGCCTGTGCTTGATCATTGACGATCACGGCCTCGAAGAGGCTTCGCGTAATGACGTTCTGTTCCAGCCGCACGGTGGATTTTCCTGCGACGCTGACGCCGTGGTCATTGTCGTGGATGAAATTCCCCCGCATGACGGCCTGGGAATTGGCAAACTGAACACCCGTGGTTTCGCTGCCGCCGATATCGCAATCCTCGATCCGCACATCCTCCACCTGCTGGGTAAAGAGCATGCCCTTCACCCGCGCATGATGAAAGTGGATGCCACGGCCGTTAAACATTCCCATCGCATGCCCGCCATGTTCATTGACGGTAACACCGGAGATCTCAATATTGGTCGCGCCGTAGGGCCATTTGCCGATATGAAAGACGCCGACCCGTTCACGACCGAGGATCGTCACCTGATCCATGCCGGCCCCGATCAAGCGGACATTCTCTTTACTGTGAATGGTCACGTCTTCGGGATAGGCGCCGGGGCGAATCAGGATGGTGTCACCCTTTTTCGCGGCATCCACAGCTTCCTGAATGGAGCGATATTGGCCCGAACCATCCAAGGCCACCACTAACGGCTGCCGCTCCGCTGGTGCCTCTTGCGCTCTCACGTGAGCCATGCTCACCGTTCCGACGGAAACACAGAGGAATGCGATCTGCAGTAAGCAATATTTCATCATTTTCATAGGATGGTCATACCGCTGGCCATGGCGAGAAGTCAACCGAGCCTCGTTGCGAGGACCAGACCCCCATGATATCTTCGCGCCTTATGATTTTTGTAGGGCTCACCGGCGGCGTCGCCACCGGCAAAAGCACGGTCGCCAGGATGTTGGAACGATGTGGGGCTCTCGTCATCGACGCGGATGCACTGGCCCATCAGGTGATGGAGCCGGGCAAGCCGGCCTGGCGCGCGATTGTGAAGACGTTCGGGAACGCCGTCATCAATCCCGATCGGACGATTCATCGCCCGGCTCTAGGTGCCATGGTGTTTCGCAACCGCGCGAGGCTGCGCCGTCTGGAACAGATCATTCACCCGCGAGTCGCCCGTGAACAGGCGAGACTCACCAGGTTGGCCGTCCGCAAGGATCCCAAAGCCGTCATCATCTATGACGTTCCGCTTCTCTATGAAGCGGGCATCGATGCACGCGTAGACAAGGTCATCGTTGTCACCACTGATCGGGAAACCCAGATCACACGCTTGAAGAAACGGAATGGATTGACCCGCAGCGAAGCACTCCGGCGCATCCGTAACCAGTGGCCCCTGCGGAAAAAGGTTGCGGCCGCCGACTATGTCCTCGACGGAACCACCGCTCGTCCCCGCCTGTTCACACTCGTCAGATCACTCTATCGCGAATTGGCCAGGCTCGCCTAGAGAGTGCACGATCCGGCGGCCTGCCGGTCATTCCTGATCCGTTCGAATAGTTCCCGCTCGTGCAGCCTCGCTGACTTTTCCCTCGCAGCATCGGTGTGTTAGCATCCGCGTATGCCTCATCTCGTGATCATCGGCTCCGGCCCTGCAGGCCTGACCGCAGCCATCTATGCCGCGCGGGCCAATCTGTCGCCTCTTCTCATCGAAGGCTGGCAATCCGGCGGACAACTCACGACCACGACGGAGGTCGAAAACTATCCCGGGTTTTCCAAAGGGATTATGGGACCTGAGTTGATGAAGGAGATGCGCGGCCAGGCAGAGCGGTTCGGGACGGCGTTCCTGACCGGAGACGTGTCCGCAATCGATCTGTTGACACGGCCGTTTCGCCTGACCATCGACGGAGAACAGGCTATCGAGGCAGGAGCTCTCATCCTGACGACCGGCGCCTCTTCCGTTCGACTCGGATTGCCGAACGAACAACGCCTGACCGGGTATGGCGTCTCGACCTGCGCCACCTGCGACGGGTACTTTTTTCGCGGCCAAGATTTGGTTGTGGTCGGCGGCGGTGACAGCGCCGTGGAAGAAGCCATCTTCCTGACGAAGTTTGCGCGCACCGTCACCCTGGTGCACCGGCGCGATAAGCTGCGGGCCTCCAAAATCGTACAAGAGCGCGCCATGAACAATGAAAAGATCTCCTTTGCCTGGAACTCCATCGTAGAAGACATTCTCGGAAAAGATCTGGTCACCGGGGTTCGGCTCAAGAACCTCGTCACCGGCCATTCTAGAGACCTCGCCTGTGCCGGCGTCTTCGTCGCCATCGGCCATCGTCCCAACACCGATCTCGTCAAGGGCCAATTGGAGATGGACGAGCACGGCTACATCCTCACCTCGCGCGGGACGAACACCAGTGTGCCCGGCGTGTTTGCCGCAGGCGACGTCCAGGATGCCAAATACCGGCAGGCCATTACGGCAGCCGGCTCCGGCTGCATGGCCGCCATCGACGCCGAGCGATTTCTAGAATCAGCGCTTCATTCTCTCTAACCTCTCTAAACCTCCCGCAGGATGCTCAAAATGGTTGTCCAACGAGGCCGCAGGCGAGACAGATACCGGAGGCGTACCCTCAGAGGTACGTTGAGGATTGCCGCGAGGCGAGAACGAAGTTGCTAGCCATCGACGACCGGCAATTCCACACAAACCAATATCGAACTTAATTAAAAGGAGGTCGCTCAAAAATTTCTCCGGCAAGGCTGCAGGGAGCTTGGCCGAGCGAGCGTACGAGTGAGTACGTGAGGAAGGATAAGCGACTGAGAACGCGGCCGGAGGAAGTTTTCAGCGACCGGAACTATGTATTGCGCGATCATTCACTACCACGAACTCGCCCTCAAAGGCCGCAACCGCGATTTCTTCGAACAGCGGCTCGTCCGCAACATCCGTCTGGCCCTCAAAGATCTGAAGATCCGGCGGATCGAATCGCTGCAGGGACGCATCCGGGTGACGATTCCCGATGAAGTCACGCCGGACCTGGTGACGGAGCGGCTCCGTCGCATCTGCGGCGTCTCAAACTTCCTGCTGAGCGAATCCGTACCGTTAGATATCAGGGCGCCGGACCTGTCGAGCATCAAGCAGGTCGCGCAGCGCCAACTTGCAAGACAGACGTTTACCTCGTTTCGAGTGACGGCCAAACGCGCGGATAAACGTCTGCCGTTGACATCCATGGATGTGGAGCGCGAAGTCGGCGCCTATCTCCATGAAACCACGGGCAAAGCCGTAAAGCTGAAACAGCCGGACGTGACCCTCTACATCGAACTCCTCACCAAAGAAGCGCATGTTGCGGCGAAGAAAATCGAAGGTCCTGGAGGCATGCCGGTGGGCACCAGCGGCAAGGTCGCCTGCTTGCTCTCCGGAGGGATCGATTCCCCCGTCGCCGCTTACCGCATGATCAAACGCGGGTGCAAGGCGGTCTTCGTCCATTTTTCGGGCCGCCCGCTCGTCAGCCGCGCATCAGAGGAGAAGGTCCAGGAGCTGGTCCAGCTCTTAACGGCTTACCAATATCACTCCAAACTCTACATCGTGCCGTTCGGCGAAATTCAACAGGAGATCGTCGCCAATGCGCCGGCGCCGTTTCGTGTGGTGTTATACCGGCGGATCATGGTGCGGATTGCGCAGGAGCTGGCGCGGCTGGAAGGCTGCTGGGCGCTGGTCACGGGAGATAGTCTCGGCCAGGTGGCCTCGCAGACAGCGGAGAATCTGGTGGTGGTCGAGAGCGCGGCGGACATCCCCTTGCTCCGCCCACTCATCGGCATGGATAAAATCGAGATCACGGAACAGGCGCAACAGATCGGAAGCTTCACCACATCCATCGAACCCGATCAGGATTGCTGCAAACTCTTCGTCCCTTTACATCCAAGCACAAGAACCAAATCGGAGGATATCGCCCGCATCGAACGAGGGCTGGAGATCAGCGCGTTCGTCAAGCGAGGTGTCGAGAAGGCCGAACTGACGATCTTCACCTTCCCTTCGTAACCAGATCCAGCGCCCGTTGCCGCAGCAGACGAAAATGCACTGTGAGCTCCCGCTCCATGGCAACGGCGATCAACCAATCGGGGATCATGGTCTTGGGCTCGACCAGCAATTCAAACTCCGCTCTCGTTTGAGTGCCTTCGCCCGCCGCTTGCAGCCTCCACTCGCGATGGTACTGCTTGAAATCGCCGCCCTTGAGATCGGTCACCAACCCGCCGCCGGGTAATACCTGTGATTCACAGAGCAATCGCTGCTCGCCAGGCAGAAGCGCATGTGAAATATAGACGTCGGTCACCACATGGCCTTCGTGCTCCTCCACCTGTACCATGCGCATACGGGTCTCGAATAACTCGGGCCACTTGCGGTATTCGGTGAGAATGGAGTGCAAGACGGACGGACTTCCCGGGAAGAGCAGCGTGGCGGTGGCTTTGACGCCGCCACCCGGCTCAGGCTCTACCAGAAGAGGTCGAAGCAAGTGGATCGAACCCACCTCTCCTGACCAGGATTGTGCGGTGAGCGTCAACACGAATGCCGTCAAACAGCTGAGCAGCATTCCCAGAGGAGACATGAGCCGTATCATGACGCGCATCAGTCTCTACCGAAGGGCCTGGCAAGTCGCAGCACGATGGGTTTCACCAAGGGTATCGGGGGTGCATCCAATGATGCCGGAAGGGATCATGCGTACTCCAAACCAGAACCGGACGAACCGATGGAATCAGTCGCCGACGAAGGGGTCATAGAAGAAGTATACTGATTGACAGCCGGGAGTGCGAGTGCCGAGCATGACGGAACAACCGCCGACACAGAAATTTTGCGATCGGTACATGGCTTGGTTACTCGGTCGCGAGACGGAATACCAGCACAGCCCCGGTAAGGCCGCCTTGTTCGTCACGGAGCAGGGTCGCGCTCTCGTGGATCACATGTTCGACGCCGTGACGACTCATGAGCAAGAAAGGGCGCGTGCCCCGATCCCCGGCCTTGATTTGCTGCAGCACTGAAAGGGCCGGATTCAGCAGAGGTGTGCGCCGCTCCGCATCCACCACAACCATGACGTCTTGAATCGGTTTTCCAAGCGCGTCCGGTTGGGACCAGCCGGTCAGCCCCTCCGCCGCCGGATTGAGCAACGTCACCTTTCCCTGGGGATCGGTCGTCACGATCGCATGGCTCATCGACCGCAGCACCGAATCGAGCCAGCGGCCGCGTTGTTCGGCAAGACGCAGGACACGATGGCGAAAGAGCGCCAGTTCGAGTGCGGCCCGTAAATCACTGCTCACGAAAGGCTTGATCAGATAGGCCAACGGCAGCGTATGTCTTGCTCGCTCCAGCCTGTCCTCATCGGAGAAGGCCGTCAGATAGATCACCGGAGTGCCATAGCGCGCTTGAATCGTTCGAGCAGCATCGATCCCGTCGAGGTGCCCTTTGAGCTTGATATCCATGAGGATCAGATCCGGCCGATGTTTTCCAGCCATATCCACGGCCTCGCTTCCTGAGGCCACCACACCGACGACGACATACCCTAGCGAACGCAGCTGACGCCGGATGTCTTCAGCCACAACGACTTCATCATCGACAATCAAAATTTTTTCCTGCGCCATGGTGCAACCAGAGAACGGCTTGAAACACCAACGTTGCGGGTCATGCCGGGATCCCGTCGTCCCGTCGCACACTTATGGACACGCGGTAGTGGTCCACCGTTTAACGCAACTAACATGCCACTTGCCCGCTTCTGTTCCTGCCCCATGTTATGCCGCATCGTTCCTGCTCTTCCCTACACCAACGGTGGTTTTTGAACAATGTTCGGTCAGAATCGGAAGAGATCGGGGCAGGAGCTGCCGAGTCATTCCGGAGCTGAGGGTTCGCCGCGGAAAGAAGGCTGTGGTACCATGCTCCTTTTCACTTGGAGCGCTGTACAATGTCTTGGCTCGTTCGTCTGATTTCCCTGCCCCTCTTCGGTCTGCAGGTCGCGCTCAACGTCATGCCGTTCGACGCGCAGGCACAAGCACCTCCTGACTCTGCCGCCACCACCGAGCACTCGTGCAGTTTCGGCATGGCCAAGGGTGATCCGGCCCATCAGTGCCAAGTACCAATTCCAGCCGGCTGCGTTATTGCGAAATTTCCCGGGACAGACAAACCCTGGACCACCGTCTCCAAAGCCGGTCGCACCTTCTGCGCCTTCGACAAAAAAGGGACAGACTGGAAAACCAAGATCACCGGTCAATGCACCCGCTGCGATTCCAGCCATTGTACCGGCCAATTCATGGTGCGCTTCGAATGCGCAAAACCCTAATGCCGGAGCCCCTCACAGCCCTCATTAAGCATGCCGCGCGCGAGCTGGGATTCAATGTCGTCGGCATCAGTCGGTTGCCTCCCCCCTCTGAACCAACGCCTGACCATCCTGCCGCCCCTCCCTTAAATCGGCTCCACGATCGGTTGCATGAATGGCTGCGGCGAGGCTTCCATGCCTCGATGAACTGGATGACGCGTGACCCGGAACGACGGGCCGATCCGGCATTGGTGCTGCCCGGATGCCGTTCCATTATTTCCGTCGGAATGAATTACTACACAGACCGGCGGGCCGATGAGCGTCCGGGCAACGGGCGGATTGCCCGGTATGCCTGGGGACGCGACTATCACAAACTCCTGGGTGATCGGCTAATGCAGCTGTCTGAACGGCTCACCTCCCTGGCACCCGAGGATCGCCATCGCGCCTATGTCGATACGGGCCCGGTCATGGAAAAAGCCTGGGCGCAGCAGGCCGGGCTGGGATGGATCGGCAAACATTCCAATCTGGTCTCATCTGAATTCGGTTCATGGCTCTTGTTAGGGGAAGTTCTGACGACCCTGGAATTAGATCCGGACGAGGCCGGAACCGATTTGTGCGGCAGTTGCAGGCTCTGCATCCAAGCCTGTCCGACCGGTGCGATCACCGAACCTTATGTTGTGGATGCGGGGCGATGCATTTCTTATCTGACGATTGAACTTCGAGGCAGCGAGCCTACCCTTCCCGAGGAGCTACGGCGGGGAATAGGCAATCGGATTTTCGGCTGCGACGACTGCCTCGATATCTGCCCGTATAATCATCAAGCCGAACCGGCCAGCGAGCCGGGCTTCCAATCCACACCGCTCACCACCTCACCTTCGCTGCGCAGCTTGATGGACATGAACGAGGCCACTTTCACTGCCACGTTCAAACAGAGTCCCATTCGACGCGCCAAACATGCCGGACTTCAACGCAACGTTTCCTGGGCCCTGGCCAATGAAGCCAAGCCCGCCGAAAATCTCACGCCCACCCCGTCTTCGAGCAGTGATCCTCGATAAGCTTCCCTCTGTTTCTCCTTCGCCGATAGTGGTAGGCTACAGCTCGCGTCCCCGCTCACTTGGGGAGCCACCTCAGCGGTCGCGACACCATGCACGCACCCACCCTTCTGATCGTCGACGATGAAGAACGCATGCGGCGTCTCTTTGAGTTGGTCCTGAAACCAGCGGGGTATCAGCTCCTGCTGGCGAGTTCCGGTGATGAAGCCATTCGCATGCTGCAGGAACATGACTCGCTCGACATGATCATCACGGATCTTCAGCTGGGAGCCCTCTCAGGCATGGACGTCCTGGAGGCCGCGCACCAACAGGCGCCTGATGTGCCGGTCCTCATCGTAACCGGATACGGAACGGTGAAGTCGGCCGTCGAAGCGATGCAAAGGGGGCCTACGATTACATCTCCAAGCCGGTGGACAATGAAGAGCTGAAAATCGTCATCGCCCGGGCATTGCAAGTCCGTCAACTCTCGCGGGACAATCGCACGTTACGCGCAGGGTTACAGGAACAGTTCGGGTTCGACCGCATCGTCAGCGTCTCCAAGGAAATGGAACTCGTGAAACGGCTGGCCAAGGAGGTGGCCCAGACCGATGCCACCGTATTGATCACCGGGGAGAGCGGCACGGGCAAAGATCTCCTCGCGCGGGCGATTCATTTGGCCAGCCCGCGCGCCCAAGGCCCGATGGTGGCACTGAATTGCGCAGGGATTCCCGAGCATCTGCTTGAGTCCGAACTGTTCGGTTATGAAAAAGGCGCCTTCACGGACGCCAAAAAATCCAAACCGGGCCGCTTTCAACTGGCCGACCGGGGCACGCTGTTTCTGGATGAAATCGGCGAACTCAGCCTGACCGCGCAGGCCAAACTGCTGCGGGTACTCGAGCAGCATGTGGTCGAACCGCTCGGCGGGGTGCGGAGCATTCCCGTCGATCTGCGAGTCATTGCCGCGACCAATCAGGAGTTGCCCGATCTCATCAAGGCCGGTCGCTTCCGTCTGGATTTGTATTATCGTCTCAACGTCTATCAGCTCCGCATGCCGCCCTTGCGCGAACGGCCGGGGGACATTGAACCGATCCTGACTCAGTTTCTCGACCGGGCCCGGCGCGAGCGTGGCAGCCGGATCAAAGGCATCACCCAGAATGCGCTGGCGCTTCTGACACAGTACCCCTGGCCCGGCAATGTGCGGGAACTGCACAACGTCGTGGAATGGCTCACCATCACCTGCAAGCAAGACATGATTCAGCCCGAACATCTCCCGGCCTCATTGACCACAGCCGCCCCCCAACCATCTGCGTCGCCGGCCGGCGCACCTTCGCTCCTGTCGTTAGGGTTGTCGGTCGAAGAGGTGGAAAAGGCGATGCTGCAAGAAGCCCTGGCCAAGAGCGGCGGCAATGTGTCCGAAGCCAGCCGGTTGCTCAAAATCACACGCAACACGCTCCGGTATCGCATGGCTAAACATAACCTGTCGCAGCCTCAAGGGTGATGCGCGCTCCACCACGGACCGGCGGACTCCAGAGAAAATTTTTTGTCGCGTTGTTGATCGTCGGCATGGTGCCCGGTATGGTTGCGCTGTGGGCCACGTATCGCTCCAGTACGGCCAGCCTCAAAGAGGCGATCGGTGAAGGGTTCCAGGAAATTGCGCGCTCCACCTCGATCCGATTGGCCGCGGCCGTCAACGATGAAATCGATCGCGCCGGCCGGCTCGCCATCAGCGTGGCCCATCAGCAAGCACAGGCCCAATCCAACCCAGCCGACGGCAATAAGGCAGGGACTTCCCCTTCGCATGCCACTTCCCGGCCCGTGAACAGTGCCGTCACTGCCGCCTACCTGGAAGATTGGGTGCGTGAATCTCGGCATTATCTGCGCGTGACCATTGTCGATCACCGGGGCTTCGTCATCGCGTCTACCGATCCGCATCTGTCACCACAGCAGACCGATCAAATGTGGTGGCGGGAGGCCATCCATGCCCAGACCGGCACGGCCTATGTCAGCAACGTCATGCTCGATCCGGCCATCAACGACTCGATCTTCCACGTCGCGGTCCCCATTGTCGAGAAGCCAGGAGGCATGGTGACCGGTGCCGTGGACCTTGTGATTCGCCACAATCTCCTCACCCAGCTGATCCTTCCCATTCATATCGGCAATACAGGCCACGCGATGCTCCTCGATACGCAAGGGACACCGCTCATCTGTCCGGTACTGCCGCCGACTGCCCACCTCATTCCCGCGAACCTGACGAACCGGCTGGCTCTGGATCATCCCCTCTGGTTGGTGGCCGATGACGATGCCCACGGCGGCCGCGACGCAATCGTGGGAGCCTCGCCGGTCCGCTTCAGCCATCCACTGACAAGGTCCAGCATGGAAGGCAATCGATGGTATGCCCTTGTCCGGCAAGCTCCCGAAGAAACCTATGCGCCGATCTACTCGCTCCTCCTGTCGGTAGGCGTGATCGGCTTCGGGCTGGTGATCGCGCTGTCCATGTTTGGATTTGTGGTCGGCTACCGTATCGTCAAACCACTCACGGCGCTTCAACGGGAGGCGGAGGGGCTGCGCCTCACTCTGGCGATGCCTCAGACTGACCACACTGTCCCCCTAGTTACTGCGCCCTTGCCGCGGGAATACCGCACCGGCGATGAGATCGAAGATCTCGCCACCACGTTCAGCGCCATGCGGGCGGTGCTGCAAGAAAATCTGCGCACCATCAGGTCGCAGCAACATGAATTGATCCGACAGGAAAAGCTGGCCTCCGTAGGACAACTCCTTGCCGCCCTGGCTCACGACCTACGTAATCCTCTCGGTGTGATTCGAAGTTCCGCGCAAGTCGTGCTGGAGGGGCCGCAGGAAGAAGGAATACGGCATGAAATGGCCCGCTATATCATCGACGAAGTCAACAAGCTGTCTCAGCGCTTGAACGACTTTTTGCGCTATGCGAGGCAGAAACCGCCGGACCTGGCCGACTGTTCTGCGGAAGACGTCATGCGCGCCGCCCTGAAGCAGTGGGAGGCGCAAGGAGGGCAGGAACGCGTCCGGGTCGAGCACCGCCTCGAACGCAACCTGCCTCTGATTCGTATTGACCCTGAACAGATCAAAGAAGCGCTGGTGAACGTGCTGATCAACGCGCGAGAAGCGATGGCCGAGGGGGGGAACACTGATTGTGGCAACTCGTGGAGGAGAAGGCAACACTATAGAAATCAACGTGACCGATACAGGAAGCGGCATCTCCCCCGACCATCTTGGAAGAATTTTTGAACCGTTTTTCACGACCAAGACCTACGGCACCGGACTCGGCCTCACCAACGTCAAACGGCTCGTGGAAGACAACGGCGGAACCCTTGCCGTGACCAGCAACCAGGGAAAGGGAACTTCCTTCACGCTGCGATTCCGCGCGGCACACTAGAGGCACAACAGGCAAACTGGTAGTTGAACATCCTCAGATGCACACGTGCCGGCTTTTCACAATGGCCGTCCAGCAGCCCGCAGCAAGCGAAGGGGCGAGGCGTACCCTTGCGGTACGTTGAGCCGACGAGCGACGCGAGAACGCCGCTGGCGGCCTATTACAACATCTTGCGCTAGACGCGCTTGGTCATGCGAGCAAATCGCTCCTGCAACAACAGGCCGGTGGCCACAAGATGGTTGCTCTGAATCGTTTTCTGTACGGTCTCGATACGCGCTGAAAAGTTGGGATGGGTCTTAAACAGGGCCCGGTCGTCGCCCTTGAGGTCTCGCAAGCGCGTCAGCAAGCTCACATAGGCGTCTGCATCGTAGCCGACCCGCGTCGCGAACACTTCGCCGATCGTATCAGCCTCTGTTTCCTTATCCTGATCCAAACCTTCATCGAGCAACTTCTTGACTGCGCCGTCGATCACGGTTTTGAACGCCGCCGGATTGCTCGTCGCATAGGACAGCCCTGCTTCAGTCACACCGGCCAGACGTTTGCTTCGCTGAATGACATCGAGAATATGCTTCTGGCTCACATGGGCGATTTCATGGCCCAATACCGCAGCCAGTTCCGCTTCATTCCGAACCTGCTTGAGCAGACCGCGCGTGACAAAGATGTAGCCGGCCGGCGCGGCAAAGGCATTGATCGATTCATGTTCCAGAATCGCCACACGATACGGAATATCCGGCCGGTCAGACGTGTTTGCGACGGCCCGTCCCACCAGATTCACATACCGGACGAGCTCAGGTTGATCCACGACTCCGCCATACCGCGCGACCACCTGCAACGCCATCGCCTGTCCAATCGACGACTCTTCCTCGTACCCGATCGGAAACAAACTCCCCACCACATTGCCGACTCCGTGAATCGCACCGGCCAGCCGCGGATTGCCCGACTGCCGCGCGATATCCTCGCTGGCTCGCTGCACTTCCGCGCAGCCGGCCACGGTCAGGGACAGTGCGATGAGTATTGCCACCAGGCCATTGTTACTTCGCATATTCACCGAGCCCCCCTCCCGTAAAAACTCTTCCACTTCCTGATCGGGAATCTGATAGGCCGTCATGCGGTCCACGGCGTCACGATCCCGCGCGGACACGCCGGCGCGATTGGCATAACCTTCGGAAGCCTTATCCAGTCCTCTGGCGCCGGCCGAGGCCGTCGTGGCCAACGCATCGCTACCCCGCATACTCTGCCCAAATTTGGCCAGGGTATCGTTGGTGCCGGACGGTTTGGACGACGACGTTTTGTTGGCGAAGATCCATCCTCTGGCGCCGGCAGAGGTCTTGACCTCCACCCAACTGCCGTCACGCCCCACCACTTCCAGCGCGTCGCCGAACTTGACGTTCCCCACGACGGCATCCAACGAAGTTTTGCCGGCCCGCAGTTGCGCAGTTTTGGCTTGAACATAGACGGTTTCAGCCCAGCCTTCCGCGCTCCAGACAAACAGACCGATCCACAGAACGATCAGGACAACGCGAAGCACACGTGGTGGTATCACAGTTTCCTCCCCTTCGAACCGCTGCTCATTTTGACGTCATTTCGTAGACCCCGTCCCAGTCCGCTGACGGGGGCGTGTTCCGATAGTTGGTCGAGCGTTCCAGATACACCCGCGACGGGCCATCCGACGGATCCAAAGTCACCGCTTCGGAAAACCTGGCGCAGGCGGTCGAGAAATTTCGCAACTTGTACGCGACCAATCCTTCCAGGTAGATGGCGATGACGCGTTGTTTTTTCTCATTCACCTGTCCCTTGCGGGCCAGCAGCTCAAAGACCACGACCGGGTCTTTTTTTCCCTTCACTCGTAGCAGATCGATCTCTCGCACTTCAACGTCGTTCTTGGCCAGTTCAGCCGTCCGCTGGCCGATCAGAATCAAGGTGTCGTAATACTTGCTGGCGCCCTCTAAGCGCGAAGCCAGGTTCACGCTATCCCCGGTTACCGTGTACTCCATCCGCTCCTCGGAACCCATGTTGCCAACGATGCAGGGGCCGGAATTAATCCCGATTCTGGCTCCGATTTCCGGCAACCCTTCCTGCTTCCAGATTTGACGGAGCCGGGCCAATTCTACCTGACAATCCAATGCGGCATAACAAGCCAGCGACGCATGTTTGGGGTCGTTGAGCGGGGCGCCGAAGAGGGCCATGATTCCGTCGCCGAGATACTTATTCACATTGCCGCGATGTGTGGTCTTGATGATAGTCGTCATCGCCGACAGGTACCGGTTCAGCAGCGCGACGAGATCCTCCGGCGACATCTTCTCGGAGATCGTCGTGAAGCCGGCGATGTCTGAAAAGAGAATCGAAATTTCCTTCTTTTCTCCGCCGAGCTTAATGGCAGCCGGATCGCGCATGATTTCCTCGACCACTTCAGACGACATGTACTTGTCGAATGCCGCCCGCATGAGCCGGCGCTGCCTCCCTTCAGTCACATACTCGACCGTCGCGGCCGTGCCGAACGTCAAGGCAAGGGCTACTTCGGGAAATACTAACTCCAGCCACCGTTCGTGCCCAGCAAAGGCATGCGCCACCAACCCATAATAGGCCAGGGCAAGGCCGATCGTGACGCCGAATTTGACCGGATAGGAAGGGAATAACATGAAGGCCCCGGCAGAGGCGAGGCAGAGTAGCAGGAGCAGCGAGAGCGAAAACCAGGCAGGAGCCGCTTGAAGCCCCTGGCCATGTAACAGGTTGTCCAGCGCCGCCATGTGGATGAGCACACCGGGTGTCGCGGACGAGAACGGTGTCACTCGCAGATCATATAGCCCTGCCGCAGTCCCGGCGATAAACACGATCTTGTCCTTGAACAGCGACGCATCCAGATCCGGACGTTGCCCTTTTTCTTGCTGCGCGAAGGCGTGCAGAACCCGGCCGATCGAATATTTCCTGGCATGGTAGGTCTGCTCCAAGGACCCGTGCCATTCGATCAGCAGGTTGCCCTCTGCATCGAGCGGCACGCTGCTGCTGCCGATCTGCATGCGGCCGTCCCGGATCGCGAGTTCGCCAGCGCCCAAAACGTATCGGGCCACCGCCACGGAGAGATGCGGCACAAGATTTCCGTTCACCTGCCCCAGCAAGGGAAGACGCCGCGTGGGGCCATCCGCATCGGCAGACAGGTTGATGACACCCAGTCCACGTGCCTGCTGGGCCAACACGGGAATCGGCAGTTTCACCCCTCCCTGCAGTTTGGCCTGCGCTTGTCCCCTATCCGTTCGCTCGGCCTTCACTGTGGCCAGAGCCTGCAACTCGGCCGGAATGGAAGCGGGCTCGGATTGAAGCAACATGGGCAGGAAGACATTGTTCGCGGCCTTCAGGTCATCGGCAAAGGATTGATCGAACTCTTCGGCATTGTCGTCCGGTTCGAAAAACATCACATCGAAGACGACCGCCTTGGCTCCCGCTCGTTTGAGGTACCGCACGACATAGCCGTACCGGTCACGCGGCCAGGGCCAGCGTCCGAACGCCTCCAGGCTCGATTCATCGATGGCGAGCAGCACAAGGTTGGAATCGGCATTGGCAGGATCGGCATACCGCCGGACGAGATGATCGAACGCGTTGAGTTCCACCACCTCGAACCATCGCGTCATGCGCAGCCCCGTCACCAGAGCAAAGACCGCAACTGCGACGGCGACCGCTGAAAGTATTTTTTTGGTTCGTGGAGAAAATGGCATGAACAAGATAGGCCCGCCCTCGATCATGTCACAGGCGAGCTATCGTACTGGAGAACGAGAAAGAGCGAAAGGGGCTACGGGTTGCTTTTAACAGGGTCTCCCCGGGCTCTCACCGCAACTCCACAATCGTCACGCCGTCGCCCCCCTCCGCGCGATCACCCGGTCGGAACGCCACCACGTAGGGGGAAGCCTTCAAATAATCCCGCAAGGCGTTTCTCAACCGGCCGGTCCCGTGCCCATGGATGATGCGCACAAATGGGCTCCCGCCGAGAATGGCGCGATCGAGACCGGCCACCACTACATCCAATGCATCGTCGGCTGCCTGGCCACGGACATCCAGCGTCTCCTGGATGTCCTCGGGTGCCAAGGTCTGGCTGGTTCGCCTTGGTGAGACGACGTTCGTTTTGGCCGGGGCCGGCGCTTGCGGCGGTCGAGTCCTGGAGACTCCTGCCAGGCTCGCTACATTGGCCAGGATTTCGCCCTCGCCGACTTTCAGACGCACGCGCTTTTTGCCCTGGGGACTTTCCAGCAGGGTGCCTGTCATCCCCAGCCCAACCACTTCGACCGCATCTCCGATGGTCAGCTGCTCAATGGGAATCGGTTCCTCGTCGGCTCCGACCTCCCACCGGACGGCCTGTTCCAATTCGACCAACCGCGCTTTGGCCTCCTTAGCCTTGATGAGCTTCTGATCACGCTTCAGATCGTCCATCGTCGCCTGCACCGCAGCGCGGGCTCGCTGAAACTCCTGAGACAACTTCTTCTTGATCCCTTGCCGCTCATCCCGTTCGGATTCCTGAAGGAGCGTCAGCAACTCCTGCGCCTCGCGAGAAGCCTGTTCGGCGTCCTGCCTGGCCGCAGCGGCCGCCGTCAGGTCATCATTGAGCCGGCGTTGTTTGTCTTGCAGATCACTGAGCAGCGTCTCCAGCAAGCGGTTGTCTCCCTGCAGGCGAGCGCGGGCGTCCTCGAGAAGCGACTGATCCATTCCAAGACGCCCGGCAATTTCGATGGCGGCCGAGCCGCCCGGCTGCCCTTGGATCAAGCGATAGGTCGGGGAAAGCGTGTCGAGATTAAATTCCACGCTGGCATTGGCGAAACCCGGCCGATCCTGAGCCAGACCTTTCAAAAGACTGTAGTGCGTGGTGGCCACCACTTTCACGCCAGCCGCCGCAAGTCGACAGAGCAGTGCACTCGCGAGGGCTGCGCCTTCGGCCGGATCGGTAGAGGTGACCGGCTCATCTAACAGCACCAGCGCTCGACCGGGAGGCAGGGGTTCCCTGTCGCGTTCGCTGCCCGCGCCATCTGACACTTCGTTGAGTAACTGCACCATTTGGGTGATGTGGGCAGAAAAACTGGACAGGTCGCGCGCCAGATCCTGCGCATCCCCGATGTCCGCATACACAGACGGAAAGATCGCCATCTCAGACTCGGGGGCACAGGGAAGATGCAGGCCGCAACGGACCATCAACGAGAATAGACCCAGCAACTTCAAGATGACGGTCTTCCCGCCCGTGTTCGGGCCGGAAATGATGAGCACCCGCACGGTTTCATCGAACGCGAGATCATTCGGCACTACCTCATTTTTGCTCACAACCAGAAACGGGTGCCGCGCCTGCGTCAGCAGAATGCGTCCCTGGTCATTGAGGCGCGGCGGTGAAGCCTGCAGACGTTGACTCAGGCCTGCTTTTGCCGACATGGCGTCCAGCCGACCAAGCAAAGCCACACTCCCGGCGAGCGCTGGTTGATGAGGAGCCACGAGCGCCGATAGTTCCCGGAGGATCCTTCGCACCTCCCGTTCGATATCCAGGTCGACGACCTTGATGGAGTTATTGAGGTCCACCAGTTCGCGAGGCTCCAGAAAGAGCGTGGCGCCACTGGACGACACGTCGTGCACGATACCTGGCATGCGGCCTTGCATTTCAGCCTTAATGGGGACCACATACCGCCCTTCCCGCTGCGCGAAATATCGTTCCTGCAACACTTCTTCATAACGCCGCGAATGCAGGATTTGTTCGAGCCGGTGCCGCATCTGCTGTTTGAAATCGTTGGCCCGTTGGATCAACCGATGCAACTCGGGACTGGCCGATTCCCGGATGGATCCATCGGGATCGATGGCGCCGTTCAACGCGGCCGTAAGGCGGCGGTATTCCGTCACCGGGCCCAACTGCTCGGCCATGGCGCCGACCGTCGGGGCATCGGCCTGATGACGCAGCAGGTATCGCTGGACATCCACGATCAATGCCAACACCAAGGCGATGTCCCGGAGTTCATGCGCCTCCAAACAGGCGCCTTTCGCCACTCGCCCCAACCACCCCGTCACATCGGGAAACCTGAGGACGGGAAAGGGGTCGACACCGGCGCGCAGGCGCAGCATGTCGGAGGTTTCCTCCTGGCGGCTCCGGGCCTGCACCACGTCCCGCTCCAGGTCCATGGTCCGGCATTGCTCCGCGCCGACTGTCGACTGCGCGTGACCTGCTAACAGGTCCAACAACTTAGCCCATTCCAAAACTTTACACGCCTCGAACTGCAGCTTTTCAGATTGCATCACGCCTCAACCACCGTTTGATGTTCAACGATGAGACTCTACCGGACCACTTGCGCCCACAACAAGACGAACCGAGACTCCAACGATTCCCTGCGGCCTTCTTCGCCAATATCCACCGGCCTTCCCTCTTTTTGTATGCTTGACACGCAGAAAGTCGGTCAGTACTATCGCCCCAGACTTACTCTGTTCAACCCGTTTAATTCTTGAGGATTTAGCCCCATGACCACACGCATCGGCATCAATGGATTCGGACGCATCGGCCGCAACGTTCTTCGCGCTTCCCTGGGAGATCCCAGCCTTGAATTTGTCGCCATCAACGATCTCACCGATGCCAAAACATTGGCCTATTTGCTCAAGTATGACTCGGTTCATGGCACGCTGCAGGCTTCCGTCGAGGCCAAAGACGACCAGCTCATCATTGACGGCCGCGCCATCAAGGTTCTGGCGGTTCGGGACCCTAAAGAACTGCCATGGAAAGCACTCGGCGTGGATATCGTCGTGGAATCGACCGGACATTTTACCGATCGCGAAGGCGCGGGGAAGCACCTGTCGGCCGGAGCAAAAACCGTCATTATCTCCGCCCCGGCCAAAGATCCTGATGCCACGGTGGTGCTGGGAGTGAATGAAGAGGTATTCGACGCCAAGGCTCACCATATTGTCTCCAACGCCTCCTGCACGACGAACTGTCTGGCTCCGGTGGCGAAGGTTCTGCTTGAAAACTTCGGCATTAAACATGGCGTCATGACGACGATCCACTCCTATACGAATGACCAGCAGCTCCTCGACCTGCCCCACAAGGATTTGCGTCGGGCGCGCGCGGCTGGCATGTCGATGATTCCGACCAGCACCGGCGCTGCCAAGGCCCTTCATCTGGTGATTCCGCAATTGAAAGGCAAACTGGACGGACTGGCCATTCGTGTTCCTACCCCCAATGTCTCGTTGGTGGACCTGACCGTCGAAACGGAACAGGATTGCGATGTGGCCGCAGTCAATGCCGCATTCAAAAAAGCCGCCGCCGGTCCCATGAAACATGTGCTGGCCTACTCGGAAGCACCCATCGTCTCGATCGATCTCAAAGACGATGCTCACTCCGCCATTGTCGATGCTCCGCTGACCGCCGTCATCGATAAACGCCTCGTCAAAGTCACCGCCTGGTACGATAACGAGTGGGGTTATTCCTGCCGCGTGCGGGACCTGATCAAGTATATTGTCGCGAAATCGGCGTAGCGCGTCGTTCGTTTACGACAAGCTTTTCTGAGTGCAGCGCCGGTATTGTCAGCGACCGGCGCGGGACACACCAGAGGAGGAGTGAGGATTTGCCATGAATATTCGCAAACGAATTATCGAGGACCTGCAACTCCACGGAAAACGCGTCATTATTCGCGCCGACTACAACGTCCCCCTTGATGATTCCTTGCAGATCACCGACGACACCAGGATTCGATCGACCCTTCCCACCATCAATCGTGCCGTCGATGAGGGCGCCAAGGTCATTCTGTGCTCCCACCTCGGCCGCCCGAAAGGCAAATTCGATCCGAAGTTCAGCCTGGCTCCAGTGGCCAAACGCCTTCAGCGCCTGCTGGGCAAGGAAGTGATCTTTGCGCCGGATTGCATCGGTTCCGCCGTTGAAGGCCTGGTGGCCAAGATGCAGCCCGGCGATGTCATGTTATTGGAGAACCTCCGCTTCCATCCAGAAGAAGAGAAGAACGACGAAGGATTCTCCAAGGCGTTGGCGTCACTCGCCGACGTGTATATCAATGACGCCTTCGGTGCCGCCCATCGGGCCCATGCCTCGACCGTCGGCATCACCAAATATATTCCCGAAGCGGCAGCGGGCTATCTCCTCAAGAAAGAAATCGAATACCTGGAGGGAGCCGTCGAAAATCCCGTGCGTCCGTTCGTGGCCATTTTAGGGGGCGCCAAGGTATCCGGGAAAATCGGCGTGATCGAGAATCTCGGCAAAAAATGTGACAAGGTTATTATCGGCGGAGGCATGGCGTTCACTTTCCTGAAGGCCATGGGCCTTGAGATCGGCCAGTCACTCGTTGAAAACGACATGCTCGACTTCGCCAAGGGCGTGCAGGACCACGCCTTTGCCAGTGGCGTCAAATTCTATCTTCCCGTCGACTGCGTCGTTGCAGCCGGCCGGGAGCCGGGAGCCGAAACAAAAATCGTTCCGGTTCAGGAAATTCCCAAGGGATGGTATGGATTGGACATCGGTCCCGCTTCCGTGAAATTGTTCTCTGAAGCCGTTCAGAATGCGAAGACCATTCTGTGGAATGGTCCTATGGGCATGTTTGAAGTGGACGCCTTCGCAAGAGGCACCCTCGCCATGGCTCACTCCGTGGCCAACGCCTATGCGCTGACCATCGTGGGAGGAGGAGAAACGGCCCTTGCCATTCACCGCGCCGGAGAATCTGAAAGCATTTCATTCATCTCAACCGGTGGTGGCGCAGCGCTGGAGTTGCTTGAGGGTAAAACCCTGCCGGGACTTGCCGCACTTCCTAATCGTGCAGCGTAACGACAATCTCCGCCATTCCTACCTGAGAAAGGCTTCGTGAGAACCCGCTTCATCATCGGTAACTGGAAAATGAACAAGACCGCCGCCGAAGCCGGAGCGTTCGTTCGTGGCCTCATGCAGGAACTGCCCGCACTCGGTGGAATTCAGGTCGGTTTTGCGCCGCCCTTTACCGCGCTGCATGCCGCCCATGAGGCGCTCGGTCCCACACCGGCTTTTCTTCTTGGTGCGCAAGATCTCTACTGGGAGGATAAAGGCGCCTTCACCGGTGAAGTGTCGGGAAATATGCTCAGGGAGCTTGGCTGCCAATTTGTCCTGGTGGGCCACTCAGAACGCCGGCAGTACTTCGGAGAACAAGACAGCTGGACCAACAAGAAAGTTCTTGCTGCTTTGCGGAACGGGCTCCAACCGGTTCTCTGTGTGGGCGAAACGCTTCAAGATCGCGATACCGATCGAACCGACCTTGTCATTCAACGACAGCTTCGCGCTGGACTAGCCGGAATCGAAGGATCAAGTCTCGATACGATGATCATCGCCTATGAACCAGTGTGGGCTATTGGAACGGGACGTGCGGCATCCCCGGAGCAGGCGGTGCCGGTCCATCGAATGATCCGCCAAACCATAAATGAATTGAGCGCATCCGAAGCAGGGAAGCGAATCCGCATCCTATACGGAGGAAGCGTGACACCGCAAAATATTGCCGCCTTCCTGGCATCTGAAGAAATCGACGGCGCATTGGTCGGCGGGGCTTGTTTAGATCCGGCCTGTTTTGCTACACTCGCTCAATTCGCAATCGGGTCCAAACCTACCACGGCCTAAAGACTCAACATGTACACATTGCTCATCATCATCCATGTCATCGTCTGCCTGCTCATGATTGGGGCCATTCTGTTGCAATCCGGTAAGGGCGCTGAAATCGGAGCGGCCTTTGGCGGCTCCAGCCAAACCGTGTTCGGCAGTCGTGGGCCGGCGAACTTCTTGAGCAAGTTCACGGTCATCACCGCTTTTGTGTTCATGTTTACGTCCTTGTCTTTGGCTATTATCGCGAAGGACCGAAACTTTTCGTCGACTGTCATCGACTTGAACAAGAAACCTGCTGCCGCTAACACTCCTAGCGCTACACCGTCCGATACCACGACGGCGCCTGGCAAGGAATCGCATTCTTCCAGCGAAAGCTCCCACTAAGCCTTACTGTTCCAGCTATCACTCCGATTCCCCGCAAGCCAGGCAGCGAAGAGGAAATGTTTCGCCAATGAGGCGTTTCCCTGCGAACGCCCGCCCATATGCTGCGCTGGTCGTGGGATGGAAGAGAACCGTAAGTGCAGGAGTTCGCAGGCGCGCGCAGCGTTAGCTGCCACACCACCTCGATGGGACACATGCTTCGATCAAGACATCAGGCGAGGATATCGCGAACTGCTAGACGGGAGTCAGCCACTGGCGGTGAGCAGCATCGGTTCCGCGCACCACGTCAAAAAACGCTTTCTGCAAGGTCTGCGTGATCGTCCCCGGCTTTCCGGTCCCGATACGCCGTTGATCAATCTCGGTCACCGGCGTGAGTTCTGCAGCCGTCCCCGTCACAAAGACTTCCTCGGCCACATACATTTCATCACGGGTGAATCGTTCCTCGACCACGGGAATGTTGCGCTCTTTCGCCAGCTGAATGATGGAATTGCGCGTGATGCCCTCCAGAATCGAGGTTAACGGGGTCGTCTTCAACACGCCACGTCGCACAATGAAGACATTTTCGCCCGTCCCCTCAGCTACATATCCCTCGGGATCGAGCATGATCGCTTCATCATACCCGTCGGCTTTGACCTCTCGCTTGGCGAGAATGGAGTTCACGTAGTAGCCGGAAATTTTGCCGCGCGTCATGGACACGTTCACATGGTGCCGCGTAAATGAAGAGACTCTAGCGCGAATGCCCTTCTGCAAAGCCTCGTCTCCCAGGTAGGTGCCCCATTTCCAGGCAGCGATACTCACCTTGATGGGATTGTCGCCCGGATACAGCCCCATGGCGCCGTACCCGATATAGACCAGCGGACGGATGTAACAGGCCTCTAGCCGATTCACCCTGACCGTTTCGATAATGGCTTCGGTGATTTGCTTTCGGTCGTAGGGCATCTCGATCAGGCCGATGTGCGCCGACTCAAATAGCCGGTCCACATGCTCGGGCAGCCTGAAAATAGCCGACCCGCTGGTGCCTTTATAGCAGCGGATACCCTCAAAGGCCGCTAATCCATAATGCAGCGAGTGGGTCAAGACATGCACTTGCGCATCGGCCCACGCCACAAAATTCCCATCCATCCATATTTTTTCGCTGGTTTGTAGCATGCGCGGGATAATACCAGCGCCTCGCGATGAGCGTCAAGATAACGGCTGCCCACTCGCCGGCCTGTAGTGTTTGTACACCCCACCGTATGACTGCACTTCTTCTTGACGCGTGACAAAGAATGAGTCCCCCCAACACCATGACTAATTCTTGACACTCTCGCTGAGGCTGTGATAAACACCCACGTTCTGCTGACGAGGAGAAAGACGCACATGTACGCTATTATCGAAACAGGTGGAAAACAGTATCGAGTGGAACCGGGGACCGTACTCCAGGTGGAGTCCCTCCCGGGCGATGTCGGCCATTCCGTGCAGATCGACAAGGTTCGATTGCTGAATGGCGACAGTGGACTGGTTATCGGCCAGCCGGTCGTGGCCGGGGCGCGTGTCACGGCGGAAATCATCCGCCAGGGGCGCACCAGATCCATCACGGTCTTCAAGAAGCAACGTCGCAAAAATTATCGCCGAACCAGAGGCCACCGGCAGGGCTTTACGCAGCTGCGGGTCACTGAAATCGCATCGAAGTAACGACTCGAAGGGGAGTTTGCCATGGCAACAAATAAAGGCGGCGGTTCGACAAGAAACGGCCGTGACAGTAACCCGCAATACCTCGGCGTGAAAGCCTACGGCGGAGAGACCATCAAAGCTGGCTCCATCATTGTGCGCCAGCGGGGGACGAAATTCTTCCCGGGCCTCAACGTCGGCCTTGGACGCGATCACACCCTCTATGCCTACGTGTCCGGTGTGGTAAAGTTCGAAGGCGGCCGCGGACGGCAAAAGGTCAGCGTCTATCCGGTGACAGCGAAGGCCTGACCTCTCCTCAGTCCCCGTCTTGTTCTACGGAACAACTGCCCTTCGCTTACGCAGCATCTCCCATGAGCCGGCGAATACGCTATACTGGGTTCCTGAATACATGACGCCGGGTGGGGGCTCGCTGCGATGTCTACATTTGTCGATCAAGTCCAAATCCTGGTAAAGGCCGGGCACGGCGGCAACGGAGCCTGCAGCTTCCGTCGGGAAAAGTTTGTCCCGCGCGGCGGCCCGGACGGCGGGGACGGCGGGGATGGCGGCAGCGTCATTGTCGAGGCCACGACTCGCCTCAGCACTCTGCTGGATCTTCGATACCAAAAACATTACGAGGCGGAAAACGGCGAGGTCGGCGGCGGCAGCAACTGCCATGGTCGGCGCGGCGCAGACGTGCGGATTCCTGTCCCGGTCGGCACGATCGTGCTCGACGAAAATACTCAGGAACTCCTGGCTGACCTGACCGTGGATGGCGAGAGCTGCGTCATTGCCAAGGGAGGATTGGGAGGTCGCGGCAACTCGCGATACGCCACCTCAACCAACCGCGTCCCGACTCAGTTCGAACCTGGCACACCGGGCGAAGAACGCCTCCTGCGCCTTGATTTGAAACTCCTTGCGGATGTTGGATTAGTCGGCTATCCGAACGCCGGAAAATCGACGCTCATCGCCGCCGTCTCCGCAGCACGCCCCAAGATCGCCGACTATCCCTTTACCACCCTCACCCCGAACTTGGGTGTCGTCCGCTCCACAGACGAACACAGCTTCGTCATTGCAGACATTCCCGGACTGATTGAAGGCGCTCATGAAGGTAAAGGCCTCGGCTTTCAGTTTCTCCGGCACATCGAGCGCACCAGTCTGCTGATCCATGTCATCGATATTTCAGAGTGGGCCACTGAAGATCCGGTCGCGAGTCTCAAGGTCATGCGTCATGAACTTTCTGCCTACGATGAGGCACTCGCCGCGCGTCCTTTTGCCGTAGTCGGCACGAAACTCGACGTCAAAGGCGAAGGCGAGCGCCTTGAACAGCTTCGGAAATATTGCCAGCGGCGCAAGATTCCATTTTTTGCGATTTCGGCGGCCACGCGAGAAGGCCTGGACGCGTGCATACGCTACATGGGCCAACAGGTGGAACTGCTCCGGAAGACCCCGTGCGAGACGAACTCCTAAAGCAAGCCAGACGTGTCGTCATCAAGATCGGAAGCAGCCTGGTCGCCTCACGCGAATCCGGCCTGAGCACCGAGCGCATCGAGCGACTCGCCTCCGAAATTGCTCACGTGCGCGCACAGGGCCGAGAAGTGCTGGTTGTCTCGTCCGGCGCCGTCGTCTCCGGAATCAAAAAACTGGAATTACGCGAGTATCCCAAAAGCCTGCCGGTCAAACAGGCGGCCGCCGCCGTCGGCCAGAGCCTCCTGATGTGGGCCTATGAGAAGGCGTTCGAGCGCCTCTCGCTTCGCGTGGCGCAAGTGTTGCTGACCCATGAAGACCTCGCAGATCGCCGGCGGTTTCTGAATGCCCGGCACACCCTCACCACATTGATCAACTTCGGCGTTATACCCATCATTAATGAGAACGATACGGTGGCGGTCGAAGAGATCCGGGTGGGAGATAACGATACGCTGGCAGCTCAGGTTGCCCACCTCGTAGATGCCGATCTGTTGATCATCCTGTCAGACGTGGACGGATTGTTCACCGCCGACCCCCGCAAAGATTCACAGGCCACATTGATTCCGCTGATTCAGGAGATCACGGCGGACATTGAGCAACGTGCGGGCATGTCCTCCACGTTCGAAGGCACCGGCGGCATGGCGACGAAGGTCCGCGCCGCTAAAAAGGTGGGCGAGTATGGGGTCGCGACCTTGATCCTGAACGGGACCCACAGGGACCTGCTTCCGGATGTGCTGTCCGGACAACCGGGGGGCAGCCTGTTTCTTGGCCGGGAACGACGCATGAACAGCCGCAAACACTGGATTGCCTTCACCTTGCGGCCCCGCGGACACGTGCAATTGGATCAAGGCGCCGTGGATGCACTGGTGCGAAACGGCAAAAGCCTTCTCGCCTCAGGCATTCGTGATATCACCGGCCATTTCGAAGCTGGGGATCCGGTCACCTGCGCCGGGCCTGACGGCAAAGAATGCGCCAAAGGCCTGGTGAATTTTTCCTCCACGATCCTGACCCGCATCAAGGGCCTCAAGACCGTCGATATCCAGAAAATCCCCGGTCTCCAAGAGTACGAGGAGGTCATTCACCGGGACAACCTGGTGCTCCTGTAGCGGCCCGGATCAAGACGCTGCCGATGCAGGCGTCGTCCAACGGGGTCTCTCCATGCATGACCCGCACAGCCATGCGTTAAGGTAGCTCCCGTATGCGTCTGGGACTTTTGGGCGGCAGTTTTAATCCGATTCACCGCTGCCACCTGTCGATCGCGCAGTCGGCGCGGCGCCTGCTGCGTCTGGATCAAGTCTTGTTCATCCCGACCGGGGATCCTCCGCACAAACAACCAGGCACCCTGGCGTCCGCACCGCATCGCTACCGCATGGTGCAATTGGCCATTCAGGACGATCCGGCCTTCGCCCTTACGGACATTGAAATCCGCCGACCCGGCAAATCCTATTCCATCGATACGGTCCGTGCCCTTCAAGAGCAATACGGATCTGACACGGAGCTTTTCTTCATCATCGGGCTCGATGCCTTTCTCGACCTGCCTTCCTGGAAGGAGGCCGCACAGGTTCTTAGCCTTTGCCGTTTCGTGGTTATTTCGAGGCCCGCCACAACGTTTCTAACCGTGGCCTCGCTGCCTCTCCTTTCCGAAGTTCCCAAAAAAGAGTTGCTCGCGCTGGATGCAGGGCAGCGGGAGCGAGCGGACGTCCCGTTAAACAATGGCCGGACTGTTACTTTCCTGAGGCTGCCGCCCTGCGAAAGCTCTGCTTCGGATATCAGAGCACGCGTCGCGGATGGCCGTCCTCTGGCAAATCTGTTGCCCCCTCTGGTCGAATCCTATATACTTCGCGAGGGGTTATACAGGGAGGACAGTGAGCGTTTCTGAAACAAAAGCCAAAGCTCTCGCGGTGGCGGCCGCCATTCTGGACAAGAAAGCCACCGATGTCCTGATCCTGCATATCGCCAAGCTGACCTCTATCGCCGACTATTTGGTCATCGGCTCCGGAGAGTCGGAGCGTCAGGCACGGGCGATCGCGGATCATGTCGGCGATGTGCTCAAGGCCCAAGGGCATCCGCCACTCAGTATTGAAGGCGCGTCGTCTGCCAAATGGGTCGTCATGGACTTTGGTGACGTCATCGTTCACATCTTTCAGAAGGATATTCGCGAACACTACGCCCTTGAACGACTGTGGGGCGACGCAGGACAGGTCAAGCTGCCGGAAGAGCGCGCCGTGAAGGTGTCTCCCTCCGCACGAACGACGGCCCGTCCCGCTCGCACCCGGAAACGGGTCTAGCATGTTTCGGCTCCTCTCCACGATCTTCCTTGTCAGTGTCGGCATCTTTCTCTACAGCTATTTCCGCGAACTGAACCCGGGCACAATTACCGTCCGGACCAGTCCTGACGCACTCTTCGAGCTCAGCCCCGTCTCCTTGGTGCTCTTCTCAATGGCGCTGGGGGCCACGCTGGTCGCGCTGATTGTGACGATTAAAGAAACCTCCCATGTCTTCATGAATTGGCGCACCAATCGCCTCGTCCGTCGCAAGGAGAAGGTGGACGCGCTCCACCGGGATGGCACGCACGCCTTTATGTCGAAGCGAACAGCCGATGCGGTGAGTCTGTTTGAGCGGGCCCTGGTCATCGATCCGAACCGGACCGATTCGCTGCTCTGGCTCGGAAATATCTATCGTTCCGAAAGCAACTTTACGGAAGCCATCCGGCTCCACCAGCAGGCCTACCGTATTGAAGAACGGAATGTGGAGGTGCTGCTCGAATTAGCCAAGGATCTCGAAGGCGCCCGGCGCTATGAAGAGGCGCTCCAGACCCTCCAGAATATTCTGCGGATCGAGCCGGACAACTTAATGGCCCTGATCCGCAAGCGCGATCTGCAAATCAGGCTCGAAAAATGGAGCGACGCGCTGGAGATCCAACACCGGCTGGTCAAAGCCAACCTGCCCGAAAGCGAGCGACGCACCGAAGCCAATCTGTTATTGGGCTGTATGTACGAAGTCGGCCGCCAACTCCTGGAGCGGGGGCACCCGGACAAGGCCCGCCGCTATTTCAGAGGCGCAATCAAAAAAGATCGTACGTTTCTGCCCGCCTATATCGGCATCGGGGAAATCTTGGTCCGTGAGGGCAAAATCAAGAACGCGGTCGAAATTCTCAAGAAGATTTACGCCAAGACACGCAGCGTCATCATCCTCCACCGCCTCGAAGAACTGTTCCTGGAGCTGGGGGAGCCGGATGAAATCATCCGTGTCTACCAGGAGGCCCTGCAGCAGGATCCGCACAATGCCGTGATCCAATTTTACCTGGGCAAGCTGTATTACCGACTCGAAATGGTCGATGAAGCGTACGACGTGCTTTCAACCTTGGATGGCACGCAGGAACAGCTCGTCGATTATCATAAGATCATGGCCAATCTGTTCCTTCGCAAGCAACACATGGACGAAGCCGTAGGCGAACTCAAGAAGGCCCTGGGCTTCAAAAAGCGAGTCGTGGTGCCCTACCAATGCACCCAATGCCACCATGAGTTGGCCGAATGGTCCGGCCGATGCCGTCGGTGCGGCCGCTGGAATACCTACGTCGCCCTTCCCTGGAGAGACAGCTCCAAATGCGGCGCCGATCAGGACGGACAGGCTGTCCGGCTGCCCGTCGTCCCCTATCAAGGCATTGCATCTCCGTTTGAAACCGTGTAGGGTTTCGACCGCCCTTTTTTCATTTCACAGACAGACCCTTTGCTCACGGATGCATCGCTGAAGGAGCGAGGCCTGTCTGTCTTTTCGAGGAGTAGCATGCATGACTGATTTCACGATGCTGGCCGACAAGGCCTTGCGGGACGAATTGCTCACCCGAGAGGAATGCCTCACCGTACTCCATACACCGGACACCAACCTGCTCGAGCTTCTGCAGGCCGCCTTTAAGGTCCGTGAACGGTACTTCGGGAAGACGGTGCGCCTGCAAATGCTATTGAACGCCAAGAGCGGCGCCTGCCAGGAAGACTGCGGCTACTGCTCGCAATCCTCCGTTTCCACGGCGCCCATCGAACGGTATGGATTGTTGCCGCAAGATCAAATGGTAACCGGGGCGCGTCGTGCCGCAGCTGCGAAAGCCCAACGCTACTGCATCGTTATCAGCGGACGCAGCCCGCTGGATCGGGAAATCGCCGATATTGCCTCAGCCGTCCGGTCCATCAAGCAGGAAATCCCAATCCAGATCTGTTGCTCCCTGGGACTCCTCAACGAACGGCAGGCCAAAGACCTCAAAGCGGCCGGCGTGGATCGCATCAATCATAACTTGAATACGAGCGAAGCCTATCACAGGGAAATCTGCAGCACACACACCTTTCAAGACCGGCTCGCCACGATTCGCCATGCCAGGACGGCCGGATTAGAAATCTGTTCAGGCGGCATCGTGGGAATGGGAGAAGGCGATGAGGACTTGATCGATTTGGCACTTGCCCTTCGCGAGGTCAAGCCCGATTCGATTCCACTCAACATGCTGCATCCGGCGTCCGGCACTCCGCTGGAGCACTGCACTCCGCTAACGCCGCAGCGGTGCCTGAAAGCCCTTTGCCTCTTCCGCTTCCTTCACCCGCGGACGGAGCTTCGGATCGCCGGTGGACGTGAACACAACTTACGCAGCCTGCAGCCATTGGCGCTCTACCCGGCCGATTCAGTCTTTGTAAACGGGTACCTCACCACTCCGGGACAACCGGCCGCAGAAGTCTGGCGCATGATCGAAGACCTGGGATTCGACATTCAAGTGGACGCGCTTCCGACACAAGATGCCACTCCGACCGTCGAACCGGCTGTCGGCCTTCATTCATAACGCAGTCCCTCGACCAAGGGTTGTCTGGCGGCCCAGCGGGCCGGCCAGAACCCCGCGAGGAGCGAGGCCACCAGGGCCAAGGCAGAAACCTCCGCCATCAGGCCGACTGGCCACGAAATCTGGATTGTCCAACCGAATGACTGCCGGTTGATGACCCGGATCAAGATGAGCGCGAGGGCGCCCCCTCCGACTAATCCCATCCCTGTCCCCAGCAATCCCAAATAGCCAGCCTCCCACAAAATCAACGCCGTCACCTGCCCCCGGCTGCTGCCCAATGCCTGCAGAGTGGCCAATTCACGACGCCGCTCAACCACCAACGTGACCAACGTGTTGATGATGCCTAAGGTCGCAATAATCACGGCGATGGCTTCCAGCACATAGGTCAACGTAAACGTCCGGTCGAAAATTCGAAGAATCTCCTGGCGCAATTCTGCATTGCTCAATACGGTCGGCATGAGGTTTCCCTCGGACGCTTGAGCCAGGGTGTCGAGAATCGCCATTCTGGCCTTGCCCATATCGGCACCCGCTTCGACATAGACAGGGAAGACGGTCACACCTTCATCATTCCACCATTGCTGGTACAACGAACGATCAATGACGATCTTTCCGCCGTCGGTGGCATAATCATAAAAGACTCCCAGCACCTCCAAGGACTGTTCGCCTTTGGGGGTCACGATGGGCAATCGGTCCCCTTTGCCCAGCGCCAAATGATTCGCCACGACTTCCGAAAGAATCGCGCCTTCCCCTGCCGCGGCACGAGCCAAGATTGCCGCAGATTCCCCCGTGACGAAGAGATACCGGCTTCGTGCCGCATGGAGCGCTAAGTCTCTGGAAACCAGCGAGACCGGACGCCCCTGCAGGTCGATACGCAGATCACGGTAGGTGTCTACCGCCGAGACGAGCTGCGCACTGGCCATCCGGGCCCGCCAGGCGCCAGGCAGTACCGGACTCGACGACCCGCTGCGCACTCCGTGCGGCCATCCGGCAGGAGCGACAATAAAATCCGCCATGACAGTCTGATCGATCCAGATTTCAACCGTGTCGCGGAAGCTTCGAATCATGACCAGCACGCCGACCATGATCGCGACACCCACGAGAAACGCCGACACCGTGACGGCATTTCTCCCCATGCCCCTGCTGGTCTGCTCGCGGGCAATGTGCCGAATGGCTCCTCCCAACGTCGGCGCCTGCGAAAGGGTCGTTAACTCACGGGTGCGGCAGAGGCTCTGCAACAGGCTGGGGACGAGGCAGGACAGTCCGGCAAGAAGGCAAAAGGTGGCCACATATCCGAACAGCGGCACTCCGCCGACCGGGCCGGCCAATGCGCATCCCAGGGCGATGAGTAAGAGCACTCCGCCCGCCACCCCCAACGAAGCCGCGCGAACACGCTGAGCGACATCGTACTCACCCGGTGCCAGGGCTGCGACTACAATGGTACGTCCGGCATCGACACTCGGACCGAGTGCGCCCAGAACCGATACCCCGCTCCCGATCAACACCGCTTCGACCAATAACCGGCCTGACCCGGCAGGAAAACCAACGGTTCCTGTCGGATGGGACAGCGGTGTATACAGATCCTGGATTGTCCGGCCGACCAGCGCCACAAGTACATCACCGAGCAATAAACCAAGTACGCCTCCGAGCAGCCCTCCCACGACACCGAACATCCCGGCTTCCGCCAGAAACAGGGCGACGACCATCGGCTCCGACATGCCGATCGCGCGAAGGATCCC
This sequence comes from Nitrospira sp., assembly GCA_049840695.1. Classification (GTDB taxonomy): domain Bacteria; phylum Nitrospirota; class Nitrospiria; order Nitrospirales; family Nitrospiraceae; genus Nitrospira_A. The sequence goes on along the minus strand of JASGJV010000003.1, from coordinate 35,453 downwards.
CACCTCACGACGCCGCTGTGCCACCATAAAGGAGACCGTGTTGTAGATTAGAAAGATCCCGACCAAGAGTCCCACCATGCTCAAGACGGAGAGATTCAACTGAAAGGCCCCCACCATCGACTCAACCTGCTGACTACGCTGAATGGGGCGACGTACGGTAATAGCCGGGGGCAAGACCCGCCCGATGGCTTCCGCCACCTGCTCAACAGACGAAGTGGGCGACGTCACCACATCGATGCGATCAAGCCGGCCGATCAGCCCGAACGTCCGCTGCACCGCTGCAATATCCATCACCGCCATGCGGTCCCAGGGCGAAGTCGCACCAGGACGCCGGCCCATCACTCCGATAATCGACACCGACACTTGCTGATCACCGCTCTGCAGCGCCAATTGAGCTCGCGGCGCGAGACTTAACTCCAACGCAAGAGCTTGTCCCATCAGCAGGCCGTTTTTTGCCAGGAGGTCATCCAATGCGACTCGCTCACTAGACCTCTCTTCCGGATTAGATGGAGGAACGACGCGCCCTCCCTCGGAGTTCAACTCCTCCAAGAGGTCAAGGCCAAGGATCGAAAACGACTGCCGGGGGAGTCTGTCATCCGTGACCCGCACCCCGACCTCCAGTACCGGTCGCGCCGATGAAACACCGGGGACGGCCCGCACGGTGGAGATCAGACGTTCGTCCAGGCCAGTTTCTCCGGCCGACACCTCCAGGGCAACCGGACCGGCGACCGTCAAGACTGACTCTTCGAAAGATCGCAGAACTTCCACGTTGGCCGTTTGAACCGCAATGGTCGCCGCCACTCCAAGTCCCACGCCGAACATGGTCAACGCCGTCCGCCCCGGATGAGTGGACAAATGTGTCCACCCCAGGCCCGCACAGACTTTCAGTAAAGAAGAGTGAAATAACGACATACGTACGCGCGTTCGTCCTACAGGCCAGTAATTGTTTTTACAGATTTCCCAAGGTATGTTAGGATTACTGTCAGTAGAAATTGGGGTACAAAATCTTTATGGCACTACGCAAACGACCTCAAGCAAAAAAAGCATCGAAGGCCACCAAAGCTGCTCCCGCAGCGAAGAAACGAAAGCCCGTGAAGCTGTCCAAGGCTTCTCCTGGGCGCGCAAGGCGCTCAGACGGACTCACTCCCCGACAAAAGGAAATTCTCAAATTGGTGTCGCAAGGGAACACCAACCGCGACATCGCCCGCCGTCTGGATATCAGCGTGCGAACGGTTGAGGTGCATCGGTTTAATCTGATGCGGCGACTGAAGGTCCGCAACGTGGCCCAACTGCTCCGCCAGGCGCTGCAGCAAGGTTTCCTGCCGAAGAACTTTGCCTTTAGATAATCCGATGGAATACCACGTGGCGTGGAATCCCCGCGCCACGCGTTACAGCTCTTTTAACCGGCCCCGATAGTCCTCCACCCATCGCCCCCCGCGAGAAGCGAGTTCGGCTTCCAGTTCACGCTCGAGGCGTTCGAACACCCCCACCCCTTCTTCCACCAATACCGTGCCCACCTGAACGGCTGAGGCCCCGCAGAGAACATGCTCAAAGGCATCGAGCCCCTGCACGACTCCGCCGGTCCCGATGATCGGAATGCGCCCCCCGAGCAGCTTCCAGAACGCCCGCACATTGGCCAGGGCAACAGGCTTGATCAATGAACCTCCCAAGCCCCCGAACCCTCCCTTCGGCTTAATGACCGGGGTTTCACGCTTCGGGTCGATCACAAGGCCGTTGCCGACGGAATTAATCAAATTCAAATAGTCCACTCCGCAACGACCAATCACCTCGGCCATGACCGCATGGTGAGCCGGATCAAAATAGGGTGGCAGCTTGACGCCCATCGGCACCGTGATAAGCGGCCGCACCCGCTTCAGAAGACGTTCTGAATCGACCGCGTCATAGGCGATCTGTGGCTTGCCGGGGATGTTCGGACAGGACAGGTTCACTTCGATGAGATCGGGTTTTGCCTGATTGATGACGCGCGCCATGGTGAGAAAGTCGTCTTCACACAGACCGGCGATACTGGCGATGACAGGCTTGCCGAACCGCTTGAGCTCCGGGATCAGGTCCGCATAGGCCAGATAGCCGAGATTTGGCAGTCCCATGGAGTTAATCGACCCGCCGGGGAATCCGTAATATCGCGGTTCAGGATTTCCGCCCCGCGGTTCCACCGTCATCGATTTGGTCACGATGGCGCCGGCCCGCGAACGTCCCAGGGCCAGGAGTTCCTCCCGCGTCATGCAGAGCGCCCCGGACGCGTTCATCAAACAGCTCGGAAACGTGACGCCCGCAATGGTCATGCTGAGATTCATACCAATCCTTTCTCCTCTGCCTCACGAACAGCGCCAAAGCTCGTCACACACTAAGCAACCTTCGTCTTCTCGGAATCAGCGCATCATGCGGTTCACCAAACGTCCATCTCGCATGTGCCAGACATAATCCGCTGCTTCCGCCGCACTGTCGCTGTGGGTCACCAACAACACGGAATGGCCGAACCGTTGAGGCAGGGTACGGAAAAGACTCACGATATCGGCACCCTGCCTGGAGTCCAAATTTCCCGTTGGTTCATCCGCCAAAATCAGCCGAGGCCGATGCACGATCGCACGGGCGATGGCCACCCGCTGTTGCTCACCACCGGACAATTCACTGGGTCGATGCGAACGGCGCGCCTCCATCCCCACCGCATGCAAGACCTCATCGATCCGATCCGCCACAGCCCGGCCCTGTTCTCCCTTGAGTAACAGAGGCAACGCCACGTTCTCCGCGACCGTGAGGCCTGGAATTAGATGAAAGGCTTGAAACACAATGCCAATCAACTCGCGCCGGAGACGGGTCCATTCCATCGCGCTCGCATTGGTCACGGGCCGGCCTTCGATCGTGATGGATCCCGAGGTGGGTTGATCCAAGCCCCCGATCAAGTTGAGCAACGTGCTTTTCCCGCAGCCGCTGGGACCCACAAACGCGCAAAATTCTCCGGCCTTCACTTCAAGCGTGACGTCCTGCAAGGCGCACAAGACCGTTCCGCCACGCCGATATTCTTTCGAGAGATGGTGTACGCTCACAAGCGGAGTGGCGGAACCGCTCATGTCAGCGGGACGAGACGGTGAATGATCGTGGGATGTTCCAAGCATTACCAGCCGGCCAACCCTGTCGAAGGGCAAAAATCGCCCCCATACAGGCGTAAAGGTCCTATATCACACCCCCTTTACAGCCCACAACCTTGACAGGCTTGGAGCATTCTTTAGACAATCTCACCGGGCTGAAGGGCCTGACGTCGAAGTTCAACGATACGTAGTCTTCAATGATGATGGATCTTCTCAGGCAGGCCTCGCGGCTGCTGCTTCCGATGGACTGCACCACCTGTACGCAGCCCCTCGCTGATGATCCGGTCCCGTTTTTCTGCCGCCGATGCTGGGAGATGATTCGGCCCTTGCGTGGACCTTCCTGTCCGCGGTGTCATCGCCCGTTCGCTTCACCCTCGGCCCTAACTTATAGCCCGACGCACGAATGCCAGGACTGCCGTACCCGCAAACCCTATTACTCACAGGTCTGGGCTCCCTATGCCTACTGTCCACCGCTTCAGGATGCCATTGCCCTGTTCAAATACCGAGGGAAGGTGGCACTGACGGACGCATTAGGCGCATTACTCCTCAAGGCACTTCCCGATCGCCTGGATATCGATGTCCTGATGCCGATTCCTCTGCACCCCAATCGACTCCGGCAGCGGGAGTTCAATCAGTCACTCCTTCTCGCCGATCGCATCGGGTCCGCTCGTGGGGTACCGGTATCCTATCGAAACCTGATTCGTACCGTCGATACCGACCCGCAGATCTCGCTGCCGCGCGCAGCGCGTCTACACAACCTCCGCAAGGCGTTCGCTGTACGCCAACCGAAGGACGTCATCGGCGCACGCATTCTCCTGGTGGACGACGTGTTCACCACCGGCACCACCGCGAGCGAATGCGCCAGAGTCCTCCTGAAGGCCGGAGCCAAAGAGGTTGCCGTGCTCGCCCTGGCGCGTTCCGTGGATGCGGGGATGGTCCCGGACTCGTGGCTGCCGCCATCAACTCTGAACCAAACGGAAACCCTGTGAGCCTCACCCATGCCGATCTATGAGTATCGTTGCCGACAGTGCGGAAGACGCACCACACGTCTGATTCTCAACGCGAACTCCGTTCCAGAGCAGTCCTGCGCCCATTGCCAGAGCACCGACATGGAACGGCTGCTATCCCGATTCGCCTCGCCCAAATCGGAAGAGGCGCGGCTCGAGGCCCTATCCGACCCGAGCAGTCTAGCCGGACTCGATGAAAACGATCCCCAGAGCATGGCGCGGTTCATGAAGAAAATGGGGCAGGAAATGGGTGAGGATGTGGGCGATGACCTCGATGCGGCAATGGAGGAGGGGCAAGCGCCACCCTCGGGAATGGACGGCATGGACTTCGACTAACCCGCACTGTAAGAATATTCTCTTGACAGGATCATCTATGTCTCCTACCATCGGCGTTGAAACGGAGGAAGCCGCCCATGTTCGCCGGAGAACATCTCTGTAAGGTCGATGAAAAGGGACGCTTCCTGATTCCCTCTCCGCTTCGTGAGCGATTCCAATCCGAAGGGAATCAAGTCATGTTCCTGAAGAACACCGAGCAGACGCTCTGGATGTACTCGGCTAAGGAATGGGACCAGGTCCTGGAGCGCACCAGAGCCACACTTGATGAGGACCAGACCCGCCTGTTCATGCACCATGTGATGGCTCAGGCCGGCGCCTCCGACATCGATAAAGCCGGCCGGGTGTTGATTCCAAGCCGCCTCCGCAAACTCGTCCCGATGGATGAGGATCAGGAACTCGTCCTCGTGGGTATGTATCATCGTCTGGAGATCTGGGGCCCGTTGGAATGGCGGCGATACCTCACCAGAAACGAAGACCGGGCCGAGCAGGACATGGCCAAGATCCAAAATCTTCTATAGGCAGGCCCTTGCGCCGCGCATCCCGTCCCCGACAATCCCCCGTTACGATCCGATCAACGTCCTTCAGGTCCCTGCCCGCGCAGGCCATACCTATGGAACGGGCACCGCTCCTTCCGACACAGGCCAACAGAAATCGCCGCGCCCTGTCTTTCCCTATTCCGGCAGGTACCGGCGTGAGTGTGACCCTCAACTCCATCACGCTTACGTTGCCCGTCCCGCCCAGCGTAAATCACCAGTACGCCACGGTAAACGGGCGCCGCCTGCTCTCCGCCAAAGGGCGTACGTACAAAGACTTCGTCGGGCAACAAATTTTGGTTGCGCTTGCGCAATCGTCCCACCGTGATACGCTACGGCAGACCCTGCAACAGGCGAGTCTTTCTCTCTCGATCCATTTTTTCTTCGCCTCTGCACTGCGACGGGATACTGACGGCGGGCTCAAGATCGCGCAAGATGCACTCTGCGAGGGGCTGGGGCTGAATGACAATCGAGTGGTCGAAACACATCTCTACAAGCACCAGGATCGCGACAATCCACGCATGGAAATCCGGTTATCGGTGGCGCCATCATCGGCGCCAGGTCTGTTTCCCGCTTCACTCACGGGACAGGCCGCGATGAGTTCCAGCCCGCCATTCGACAGTGGCCAGCATCGGTAGCATGGTTGGGTGATACCGACTTGAATTCCGCCTAGCCCCCGGCCGTCACGCGTTATGCCATACCGACCCATTACCATTGACGCGCTCCGAATCGGCATGCATGTGGCCAAGCTCGACGTCGCCTGGTTTCGATCACCGTTCATGCGCCACTCGTTTTTGATTCGTACCGACGAGCAAATCCAGAAGCTGCGCCGGGCCGGGGTAACACATCTCAGCATCGATCCCGCCCGTGGACTCGATCTCCAAGACTCAGCGGCTCCCTCCCAACAGCCGCTCCCTGCCGCGGCGCAGTCTGCGCCTTCGCACACAGAGAAGCCGGCGGAAATCCGTTCCCTTGCCACCATGACGCAAGAACTGCTGACTGCCAGGTCCGCGCGCGCCAAACTCGAGGAATCGGTTCATACCGCCTTTTCCCGTATCGCCAAGACCGGCATCGTCGATCCGGAAGAGGCCAGCCATACCGTCCACGCCATCAGTGCCGTAGCGCAGGCGCTCAATACCCATGCCTTATTCATGGCGCTCAGCCAAGGCCGGGAAGCCAATGCGCCGCTCAGTCAACATGCGCTCGCCACGTGCAGCTTTTCAATGATCCTTGCCCATGCGGCCGGTTATAATTTGCTGGCCATCCAGGAGTTGGCGACCGGCGCGCTACTTCACGATATCGGGCTTTGCAGGTGCCGCCAGCCATCCTTCGCCGCGTTCACGACACCTCTGCCACCCTCCCGGAACAGAACCGCCTGGCCTATGAGGCCCATGCGCGAGCGGGCGCCATTCTTCTGGAACGCCGGGGCGGCTTTGCCAAAGCGGTGGAACAGATCGTTGCGGAGCATCATGCCTACCTGAACGGGAGCGGGTTTCCACGGGAAACGGGCGGCGCATTCACGTCGGAGACAACCAGAATTGTGATGGTAACGGACCGCTACGATGAATTGTTGACGGGCTTCGGCGGAGCCTCGCCGCTGACCCCGCATCAATCGCTCCAGCGGCTCTATCAGGAAGGACAAGAAGGCCGATACGAGAGCCGGCTGATCTCGCTCTTCGTGAAAGTCATGGGCATATATCCGGTTTACAGTTATGTTCAGCTAACGACCGGGGAGCGTGCCATCGTCTCCGTCATCAATTCAGGGAAGCTCCACCAACCCATCGTCACGATCACGCACGATCCTTCGGGAGAACCGTATATCGTCCCGCTCGTCATCGACCTCGCCAACCAGGATGAACAGGCCCCTCTTCGCGGAGTCCGGTCGGTGCTAGGCACGATTCCGGAAGCGTTCGAACGAACCTATCACTGACCTCAGCTCGGCTCCAACCGTGTGCCACCTCATCGAGAAGACCGGACCGCTGAAGACGGGCTTGAAACGTGAAGGCCTATTCGTAGCGGAGCGCTTCGATTGGATTCAGTCGCGCAGCTTTATTGGCGGGGTACAGTCCGAAGAACAGCCCGATCACCATGGAGAACAGAAATGCCGCCAGAATAACATGGGCTGAAATCATGGTCGGCCATCCCGCAATTACTGTCGTCAGTCGAGCGCCGACGATACCAACAATGACCCCGATAGTGCCGCCGAATAGACTCAGCGTCATGGCCTCGATGAGGAACTGGGTCAGGATATGGATACGTTTCGCACCGACCGCCATACGGACACCGATTTCCTTCGTTCGCTCGGTGACTGAGACCAGAAGGATGTTCATAATCCCGATACCGCCGACCAGAAGGGAGACGGAGGCGATAGCGAACAGCATGACCGTGAGCGTTTGACTGGTACTTTCCTGCACCTTCCCGATATCAACCTGCGTCCTGATCGTAAAATCATCGGCCTGATCCGGCTCCAGCCTGTGTCGCGCCCGTAGCGTCTCCCGAATGTGCTCCACGGCTTCAGGCAGGTCGGCGCTCTGTTCGGTGGACGCGAAGAGCGCCCCGACTGATCCAGAAACTGGCTGCCGAATACCTTCCGCTCCGCTGTGGTGAAGGGAATGAAGATCACGTCGTCCTGATCGGTGCCCTGGGCCGACTGCCCCTTCGGAGCCAACACTCCAACGACCTGAAAGGGCACATTCTTGATACGGATCGTCGCCCCCATCGCCTCTTCGCCAGCATCGAACAAATTTTCCAACGTGGTCTGGCCGATCAACGCCACGCGAGCCGCGCTCTCCATATCCGTCTGAGTAAAAGGCCCGCCACTCGTAAACGACCAATCGCGAATCGTCAGGTAACTCGGAGAGACCCCGTTGACCGGCCCATTCCAGTTCCGGTTCCCGTTGACGATTTGCATCACGTCGCGCTTCGCCCAGCCCGTGTCGGATAAGAGCGGGCTCCGCTTTTTCAACTCGGCTGCATCGTTAATCGTCAACGTCACGGCCCCGCCCTGCCCGCCTCGTACGCCACTGACCGTCGTCGAACCAGGCATGATGACAATGACATTCGTCCCCATACTCGCCACCTGGGCCTGAACCGCAGCTCTCGCCCCCTGCCCGATACTGACCATGGCAATCACCGCGCCCACGCCGATGACGATGCCCAGCATGGTAAGACCGGCCCGCAGCCGGTTCCGGCTCAGAATCCGCAAGGCAGTCATGATAGTAAGCAGAATGAACGCCGACATCTGGCCCTACGTGACGGCAGACAGGTGAGGCGCGCGCCGGACATCCTGCACAATCTCCCCGTCCTTCATGACGAGTTCGCGAGACGCATAGGCGGCGATATCGGGGTCGTGGGTCACGAGAATAATCGTGATCCCATCTTCCCGGTTGAGATGTTCAAGGATATCCATAATCTCACGGCTCGACGCAGTATCGAGATTCCCGGTGGGTTCGTCCGCGAACAAGATCGACGGCGCGCCGACCAATGCCCTGGCAATAGCGACGCGCTGCTGCTGACCACCGGAAAGCTGCGCCGGATAATGCTGTTCCCGGCCGGCCAACCCGACACGCTGTAATGCTGCGGCCGCCTGCTTCAGTTGTTCCTTGATCGAAACGCCGCGGTAAAACAGCGGCAATTGTGCGTTTTCCAAGGCGCTGGTTCTGGGGATGAGGTTGAAGTTCTGAAACACAAAGCCGATCTGGCGATTGCGAAGATCGGCCAGGAAGTCAGGCTTTGCCGTGCTCACATCCAACCCATCGAGTTGATAACGGCCTCGCGACGGCTGGTCCAGGCAACCCAGCAGATTCATGAGCGTCAACTTGCCCGACCCCAACATGCCCATCACAGCGACAAACTCGCCGGGATCGATCGTCAAATTGATGCCCCGCAGCGCCTGCACCTCGACATCGCCGATGCGATAAATCTTCCAAAGGTCTTCGCAGACGATCACGGCAGCCATAGTGCCCTCACAAACGGGTATCGCGAATGATTGTTTCCACTATGGCTACATCCCACGATCCCGCCGCCCGCCGCGCTGTTGCCCGCCGCCAAAGCCCGGTGGTAGTTCTCCGCTCTTACGCTCACCGCGCGGAGACTCGATTCCGGTCACGACCTGGTCGCCCTCCTGAATTCCGGCCGCAGCAATCTCGACATACGACCGATCCGATATGCCCATCTCGACCGGAATGCGTTCCAATTCGCCCGTAGCCTCCAGCCTCCAGACACTCCATTGCCGGTTCACTGCTTCGGAAGACCCAGTGGTTGCCGTAGAACTGCCGCCTGCGGTCTCTCTCCTCTCGTCTCGAACAGCCTTGGGGGGGACGAAGCGAAGGGCCGCATTCGGCACCTTGAGTACATTCTCCCGCTTGTTGACGACGATAGAGACATTCGCGGTCATACCCAGTTTCAAACGAAACCCAGGATTCTCGAATTCCACGACGACGTCATAGGTCACGACGTTCTGGATATTGATGGGCGCATTGCGAACCTGACGAACCCTCCCTTGAAAGGCTTCTCCGGGATAGGCGTCCACGGTGAATGACGCCGCTTTGCCGTCAACAATGCCGCCGATGTCCGCCTCACTCACATTGGTATCGACCTGCATTTTGGTCACATCTTCTGCAATCAGAAACAGCGTCGGTATGGAAAAGCTGGCAGAGATGCGCTGGCCGACCTCAACGAGGCGGGAAATCACCACGCCGTGAACCGGTGAACGAATCACCGTATACTTCAAATCCAATTCGGCTGCCTGCACCATGGCTTCCGCCTGCTTGACGGCGGCTTCGGTGACCTTCAATTGCGCGACGGCCCCTTCGGAGGCCGTCAACGCGACATCAACTTCATTCTGCGAAATAAATTGCTGGCCGATGAGGGACTTCGCTCGATCCAGTTCGCGCCGCCGCTGAGCAAGATCGATGCGGGCCTTCTCAAGGGCGGCCTTGGCATTGGCGAGACTGGCGACCGCTTGATCGCGCCTGGCCTGGTAGGGAAAGGGATCGATGCGTGCGACGACCTGGTTGGCTTTCACCTTGGAATTGAAATCAGCGTGCAGGCTCTCGATCATTCCCGAGACCTGGCTTCCGACCTGGACCGTCGTGATGGGGTTGATCGTACCCGTTGCAGTCACCAGCGAAACGACCGTTCCGCGCTCGACGGGAACTGTGCGGTAGCGCAGGGGGACCTTCCGCTCGCCGTTGAAAAATACGTAGCCGGCGATGGCGAGGCCAAGCGCAAGCACACCGACAATAATACTGACACGGCGCATGAACAGGCGTTCCTCTTCGCCCAAGTACTGCCGGCATTCTAGCAGAAAACAATTTGACCATGTCAGGCATGGGGCCGCGATCGAGCCTCTCAGCATGGAGCAACACAAAAGAGAACGGCCGTTTGCCAGAATAGCAAACGGCCGTTCGTGTCACCTTATCCACCAGCGGTGGACCAGCTCACAGGTGCTTAGGGGCTGACGGTAATGCGATCCTTGATGTCGTCGAACACGTCCTTCGTCACCACGTTCTTGGCGACGAGCTCGCCCTTCACTCTGTAGGGACGGTTACTGACGATACGGTCCGCCACGTCCTGTGTAATGCCGAGCGTAAGCACGAGATCCGCGGACGGCGCCTTGTTGATATTGAGCAGCGGCGCAGCCGGGGCCGGCGTCTCGAATGGGGACGGCGCAGGAGCAGCCTTCGAGGAAGAAGACCCGGCGCCGCCAAGCGGCGCGGTCAAGGCCGGCGACTCCATCCCCGATGACAGGGATCGCGACCGGTCCTTCATCTCTTTCTGATACCGCGCGACCAGTGACTTCAATTGCTCATTGTGGCGGCGAGCTTCTTCGTACTCCTGCTTGACGCTGCGGTTTTGCGCGCTCAGCTGCTTGACCTTGTCTTCCAGTTCCTTGGTCCTGACGTCGATGGTATCCCGTTCTTTATCGCGCCCGTGCTGGATGCGCTGAAGCTCATCACGGGCAATCTGGCTTTCGGATCCGAACTTCGCGTTCAAATCCTTCAAGGTCTTGACCTGTTGCTCCAGGGCATTTTTCTGCGCTCGCGCGCGCTCCAGTTCTCCCCTGGTGGCATCGGCATCGGCAAGCGCCTCATGATATTTCTTGTCACTTACGCACCCGCTGACGGCCATCGCGCTCATCAGCGCAAGCCCAGCCATCCACACATGCCTCATGCGATCCTCCCCTGTTCGATCTGGACCGATCGGACCTCTTCTCTCTTGTTGTGTGTATGCCATCACTTCAACTTTGTCAACAAGTTTGCCGATTGCCCGGCACCGGTTGACGCGCCGCGCCACATCGAGAAAGAGGTCGCCGTAAAATTCAACAGCGCTTGACTGCCGGTGACCAGTCTGGGATTATGCAACCACGGTTCGTGACAACTACGCAACCAACCGCAGCATTCCACACACCATCTCGCACACACTATGATGAACTGGGGCCCGGAGCTCGCCGTCATTCTCGGCATCATTGAAGGACTGACGGAATTTCTCCCCGTTTCTTCGACCGGCCATCTCATCCTCGTTGGGCATGCCCTCGGGTTTACGGGGGATATCGCCTCCAACGTGGAGATCTCTATTCAGCTGGGCTCGATTCTCGCGATCATCGCCTACGAGCGCGCCAAGCTTGCCTCGCTAGCCTCCCATGCCGTCCGGGAACAACAGGACTTTCGCTCGCTGATTGCCAGCCGAGGAACAAAATCCTGGGCGACGACCATTCAGGAATCGATCAATGCCCAACCCAATCTCTGGTTCGTGATCGGATTGGGCCTGGCTTTCTTACCCGCCGCGCTGGTGGGATTCCTCGCCCACAAGTCGATTAAGGCTTATCTCTTCTCGCCAACGACCGTCGCCATTTCCTTGATCGTCGGAGGCGTGATCATTCTAGTCGTCGAGCGAATGCAGAGCCGCGTGCGAGTGAAAGAGCTGCTACAGGTGACGCCACGATCGGCTTTACTGGTGGGCCTGGCCCAATGCGCCTCTTTGATCCCAGGCATGTCCCGCTCGGGTTCCACGATTGTCGGAGGCCTGCTGGCCGGCCTCGACCGGCGCGTGGCCACCGAATATTCATTCTTCCTGGCCCTCCCGACCATGATCATTGCCACGATTTATCAGATGCTCAAATCCCAGGCCTCGTTTTCTCAGGATGACTATGTGGCGCTCGGGATTGGCCTGGTGGTGTCATTTGTAGTCGCATGGGCCGTGATCGCCGCCTTCCTCACCTTCGTGCAACGCCACAGCCTCAGCGTGTTTGCCTACTACCGCATGGTCCTGGGCGTCATTGTGCTGCTCGTGGTCCGATAAATTCATCCACCATCGGGAGCCGAATCGTCATGGCAGGCAACATGGACAGCGTCCACGTGTACGATACGTGGGTTAAAGGAAAGAACGGCAAACTCCACTTCGATGTCATGACAACCAGTCAGGAGAAGGCCCTGGAGCTGGCGAAGCGATACCTGGTGGGAATCGGCGAACCGCAGGCCGTGATTACGCTCAAGGAATGCCAGTTCTGCCATAGCGAACCGCTCGTGATGTTTTCGGTCGAGCAGCAACGGCAGTTCCGGGAGCAGGGCGGATTTATCATCACCCTGCCGGTGTGATGGTTTGGAATGCGCGGATCAGGAGGGCGGCTGCTCGGAAGCGACCGGCTGCTCCGCCGGCTCCTTCTCCGTGGCGAAGTGGAGAATCAAAAACACGACTCCCACGGTAATCGCGGAATCAGCCACGTTAAACGCCGGCCAGTGATAGCCGTTGATATAAAAATCGAGGAAGTCGATGACCTCGCCATAACGGAGGCGGTCTAACAAATTTCCGATGGCTCCGCCAAGAATTCCCGCCACGCTCAACCGCCCCATCCAGTCATTTTTCGGCATGCGCACCATGATCAGGGCCAGCAAACCCACCGCAAAGACCAACGTCAGGCCGAAGAAAACAAATCTAAACGAGCTGCTACTGGATGAGAGGAAACCGAAGGCCGCACCGGGATTGCGAATGTAGGTGATACTGAACAAGTTGGTGATCACCGGAATGGACTCATGGAGCCGCATGGTTTCCATGACATAGACCTTCGTGACTTGATCCAGCACGACGATCGCCAGGCTCAGCGCGGCGAGCAGCAGATAACGGATGGATGGGCTCAACGGACGGCCTCGATACAGCGATCGCACAGTGTGGGGTGGTCAACAGAGGTGCCCACAGCCGATCGGTAATTCCAGCAGCGCTCGCACTTGGCCCCCGTAGCCTTGTCCACCGTAACGTTAAACCCAGGGGACCCCGCGAGATGATCGGCCCGTGCGAGAACCACGTCTGACACGATAAAGAAAGACGAGAGCTCCTGTTCGTACCGCTTCAGGAACTCATACCGGTCCGGATTCGCTTCGATCACGACCCGCGCTTCCAGTGGCGCACCGATTGCCTTTTCGCGGCGCTTCACTTCCAGCGCAGCCTGAACGGCGGACCTCACCTCGAGCAGCCGCTCCCACCGCTCCGCCAGCTTCGCATCGGCCCAGCGCGGATCGACTTCCGGGAACATGGCGATGTGAACACTGTCGGCCTTCGCCTCGGCGCGCACGGATTCGGGCAACGTCCTCCAGATTTCCTCGGCGGTGAAACTCAACACGGGCGCCATCAGTTTGGTCAGCGCGACCACGATGTCGAACAGCACCGTCTGCGAACCACGCCGGAGCGGAGAATCCTTCCGGAAGGTATACAAACGGTCCTTCAAGATATCGAGGTACACGGCGCTCAGATCGACGGAGCAAAAATTGTTCAACGCGTGAAAGATCGTATGGAATTCAAATTCGTCATACCCCTCCCGCACGCGCGGGATCAGGTCGCTCAACCGCATGAGTGCCCAGCGATCTAATTCAGGCAACTGCTCGAAGGGCACACGGTGCTGCGCCGGATCGAAGTCGTACAGATTGCTCAGCAGGAAACGGCAGGTATTGCGAATCTTTCGGTACGCTTCGATCAGGTGATTCAAGATCTCCTGGGAGATCCGAAGATCTTCGCGATAATCCTGGGCCGATACCCAGAGGCGCAGGATCTCCGCGCCGGATTGCTTGATGACATCCTGCGGCGCGACGACGTTGCCCGCCGACTTCGACATCTTTCGTCCGGCTCCATCCAGCACGAAACCATGCGTCAGTACCGCCTTGTATGGCGCCTGCCGGTCCGTGATCACGCCAGACAATAACGCGCTGTGGAACCAGCCGCGATGCTGATCCGACCCTTCCAGATACAAATCCGCCGGATACCATTGGCGAGGCTTGAGAACCGCCGCATAACTCACGCCGGACTCGAACCAGACGTCAAGAATGTCGCGTTCCTTCTCAAATGCAGTTCCCCCGCATCCATCGCAACTGGTGCCGGCAGGAAGCAGCGCGTCGGCCCGGTTGGCAAACCAGTAGTCGGTGCCATGTTGCCCGATCAGGTCCGCCACATGATCGATCACGCGGGGATGGGCCAGCACCTTGCCGCACGTGAGGCAGGTGAAGCCGGGGATCGGGGTGCCCCAGACCCGTTGGCGTGACAGGCACCAATCGGGGCGATTCTCGATCATTCCGTTGATGCGGTCGCGGCCATAGGCCGGAATCCAGCGCACCCGCTCGATCTCCGCCAACGCTTCTTTCCGCAGTTCATTTGTCTCCATGGAGACGAACCACTGTTCAGTCGCGCGAAAGATCACCGGCTGCTTACACCGCCAGCAATGGGGATACGAGTGGTTGAGCGAGCCGTGGCCAAGTAACCGGCCGTTTTCCTTCAGACGCTCCACGATTTTCGGATTGGCTTTGAACACATGCTGACCGGCAAACTCTGAGACGACCTCGGTGAATTTGCCGCCATTGTCTACGGGCGCCAGGATTTCGAGCCGCTCACCGACACTGGCCTTGGCATTGTGATCCAACACCAGCAGATAGTCTTCCATGCCGTGGCCCGGCGCAATGTGCACACAGCCGGTTCCCTGCTCCAATGTCACGAAATCGCCCAGGAGTAACGGTGAGAGACCTGTGGTCAACGGGCGTTGCGTCTCCAAGCCCTCAAATCCCTCGCGGCCTTTTTTCACCGCGACGATCGTGTACGTTGGCAGGTTGCAGGCCTTGGCCACCGGCTCGACCAGCTTCTCGGCCATGACCAGCAATTCGTCCCCGACGAGCACGAAGGCATAGTCGATGTCAGCATGAAGACAGACGGCCTGATTGGCCGGCAAGGTCCAAGGCGTCGTCGTCCAGATCAGCACCGACGCGCGTTTCGCTTCAACAGGGAACGAAACCGGCCCGAACCGTTTGCTCAACACAGAAAGCGGACTCACCAGCGGGAACTTCACATAGACCGACGGCGAGGTGTGGTCGTCGTATTCCACCTCGGCCTCGGCCAATGCCGTCTGGTCTTGCGTGCACCACAAGACCGGCTTCAGGCCTTTATAGACCCCGCCGCGCTCAACAAACCGGCCGAACTCGCGAATGATCGTGCCTTCATAAGCCGGATTCAATGTGAGATACGGCTGCTGCCATTCGCCCAGCACGCCCAGCCGCTGAAATTCCTCCCGCTGAATCGCGACATACTTTTCCGCATATTCCTTACAGAGCTTGCGGATGGCGAGCGCATCTAAATCCCGCTTCTTGTCTCCGAGTTCCTTCAGGACTTGATGCTCGATCGGCAGGCCATGGCAATCCCAGCCAGGCACGTACGGCACCTGGTAACCGGACATCGTCTTCGATTTGACGATAATGTCTTTCAGGATTTTGTTCAGCGCGTGGCCGATGTGGATCCGCCCGTTCGCGTAGGGCGGGCCGTCGTGAAGGATATATTGTTCACGCCCCCGGCGAGACTCCTGAATGCGTTTGTACAGCCGTTCCTGCGCCCAACGGGCCAGCATCTCCGGCTCCCGTTGCGGCAGATTCGCCTTCATGGGGAAATCGGTCTTCGGTAAATTGAGGGTCGATTTATAGTCCATGGATACTCACGCTGTCGGCTGATAGCCTTCAGCGATCAGCATATCAAAGAGGTTACCGGCTTCGTCTCAGGTGATCGGATGGACTATACCGAAACAAGGAGAGAGGAACCAGTGGTTTGTTGGCAGCCAGAATCATTTAGCAAGGGGACTCGTAGGATCTGGTTGTCCTGCAGGCTGCTCAGAAAGGTCGTCCGGCAAGGCCGCAGCGAGCGAGAATGCCGTTGGAAGGAAGGAACGGGCGATGCGAGGCGTTCGAGACCGAAGCCCCGCCGCGGCTTCTCGCAAATGAGGCTGACGCAGGCGTACTGTCAGTACGGCGAGGAGGCTGAACGAGAAAAGCCGCACCGGGCGAGAGGATCGGACGCCGCAGCCGGCGCTTTTCACGATCCTGCTAGCTGAGCGCCATCATACGATCCAACGCCACCTTCGCCAATTGCTTTTCGTCGTCCGGAACGATGATCCGGTTGACGACATGTCCGTTGGCAAGGTTTTCCAGCGCCCAGCAGAGATGCGGGGCGTCGATGCGATACATCGTGGCGCATTGGCAAACCGTGGAGGAGAGGAAAAAGATCTTCTTATCAGTTTGCTCATGCTTCAGGCGATTGACGAGGTTGAGTTCGGTCCCGACCGCCCAGGTCGTGCCGGCTGGAGCGGCTGTGATCGTCCGGATAATGTATTCAGTGGACCCCACCAGATCAGCCTTGTTCACCACATCTTCATGGCATTCGGGATGCACGATGACTTTTACCTCAGGATACTTCTTGCGGAAGTAATCGATGTGGGAAGGCTGAAACATCTGGTGCACGCTGCAATGGCCCTTCCATAAGATCAGCTTCGCCCGCTGGATGGCCTCTACCGAGTTGCCGCCACGCGGCATGTAAGGATCCCATACGATCATCTGCTCGCGCGGGATGCCCATTTTATTCGCCGTGTTCCGGCCCAGGTGCTCGTCGGGGAAAAACAGGATTTTCTCACGTCGAGCCCAGCTCCATTCGATCACCTTACGCGCGTTCGACGAGGTGCAGGTCAACCCCCCGTGTTCGCCGCAGAAGGCTTTCAAAATCGCCGCGGAATTCACATAGACCGCCGGCATGACCGTCTCTTCCACCGGGACCACACGGCTGAGCGCATCCCAGCACTGCTCCACCTGTTCGATCGCCGCCATATCCGCCATGGAGCAACCGGCCGCCATGTCGGGAAGAATGACCGTTTGATTGGACCGGCTGAGCACATCGGCAGTTTCCGCCATGAAGTGCACGCCGCAGAAGACCACATAGGGACGATCGGAACGCTGCTCGGCGACTTGCGCCAGAATAAGGGAGTCGCCACGAACATCAGCATGCTGAATGACTTCATCGCGCTGATAGTTATGGCCGAGAATCATGACACGATCGCCGAGCGTCCGTTTGGCCGCGCGGGTCCGTTCGAAAAGTTCTTCGGCAGACAGAGACTGATAGTCGGTAATGGGGCGGGGAAGCGTCGCGACCGTTTTCACCTGCAGCCTTTCGGTAGAGTGAGACCCCCTGTGTCACAAACACATGTCTTGAATAATTCTACGACACCCTCTCGCGGCTACGCAATGAAACGGCAAAGAGAAGATGGCCTAACTGAAGCCTTGAAGATGGGGCGAATGGACCCGAGTGAGCCTCGGTATTGAATCGAATGTTGCGGCCTCAAGGGCATTCAGGGGCAAGGTATCAACCGGGAAGGAAGGTAGAGCTGGCCTGGCGATTCCCCCTGCTCGCGCAACGCGCGGTCGAGGACTCCCCTCGTTGGACGCGCGCACGTTGAGAATCTGCCAGGCCATCCCCTCGAGTGTCAGCGAGTGGAGGCGATGGATGCGAGTATCCAGGAATAGACCGGCCAAGCTTGTAAACACAGAACAATCTGATTATTTTCTCGCAAGACCTCTCTCCAAGTGTGCCGTGCATCGCAAACCGGTTGTCGCCATTATCCGTGAAGCGCCCCTCCCCTCAACCCACACACGAATCCTCCAGCCTCCCTGAAGTAATGGAGACGCCTCAGACTTTGAAGTAGACTTCACCGTGGTACTGCCGAGCCATTTCAAGAAGCTAGAGTTTGCAATTCAGTGCCCAATAGCAGCGGAGGATCTTGTCGGTTTCAAGAGCCTTCAAAAAACTTCTTTCTCGTTTCGATCGCACAACGGATTTTCCTGGCTGCTAGGTGTTCATTGACGGAAAGAAGCCGATTTATGTTGGCATTTCACGTGGGGTTATGAAACGGCTCATCCAACACCTCAACTACGACTCACATTATTCGTCAATCTGTCTTGCGATCAACCTTTCGCAGTGCGGCGTTGGCAGCCGTTCCTTTCAGATTTGCGGTAATATATCCTTGTGATGAATCGCCTTCCCCTGGAGGCTCGTATGTCACGGAGCAACCAATCCCAGCGCGACCACAATATTCGAGAACGCGCGCTCAAGTTATTTCCGTGGATCTGCGCTCACTGCGGGCGTGAATTCGGGGGTAAGACGCTAAACCAGCTCACCGTCCACCACAAGGATCACAACCACGACAACAATCCGCCGGACGGGAGTAACTGGGAGTTGCTCTGCCTCTACTGCCACGACAATGAGCACCAGCGGTATCAGGCCGCTGATGCGTCGAATGAATCGCCACCGCGTTGGAAGCAAGAGCAACCTTCGAACTTCACGCCCTTCGCCGGTCTGGCGGACATGCTCAAGCGAAGAACCTAGCCAAAAAATCAAACGCCGCGAAACCATTTGGTTATGTGCCTCCGACAAGGAGCGCGCGCTGAACGAGCGGGGGACACAGTGCGCGTCCCGCTTCCGGAGTCAAAAGCCGCCAACTCCGACAACCTCTGTATTGTGGCCCCTTCGCTTCCATCGTGCGGCATACGTCTCGGCCGTTCCGGTACACCGAGCCGTACTATTCATTTGGAGGTTCCCATGCCCTACGTGCCGTATCATTCATGACGTCGAAGCCTATCCAACATGGGAAGCCGATCCGGGTAAACGTAAGGATGAAACAGGCTACCAACTCGGCCTGGTCCTCCTTGGAAAACGCCCGGCGCTTCTTCGAGTCACCGGAATGCATCGAATGAGGCGGGCCGCCGGTGTGAAGGGGCCGGGATTTCTACCGTGCTTTCGTTTGAGCGGTGAACTCTCCAGCGGCGACTGAAAACAGCGGGCCGAGCCCTCACGGCGTTGGCCCGCTGCCCTACCACTTCAGCCCACCTAGCGGGAGACCGACTCTTGATCTTTGAGGCTCGAGAGTGCCTCTTTGATCACCCTCATGGTGTGCTCGATGTCACCATTTTTCTCACGCTTGGCATCTCGTTTGACATCGCGCGGCTCCTTCTTCAGCATCGCTCCATGCTCCACCAGTGCCGCTCTGAACCGACCCAGATAATATTCATAATCGGTCCGTCCCAAGGTCGCGATCGCCTGCTCTTTTTTCTCGAGCAACGCGCTCGTATAGAGCTGCCGTGCCTCCTCAATTCGAGGAGCGGCTCGCCTGAGACGGCCTCCGGCATCCTTGGCGGACGCCATCTCCCCCATACGATCCCCCATGTCGAGCACCTTGTAGTCCCTGGCCAGCGGCGCAGCCAGAGCCACGCGAGCATGGTAGGCCACGGCATGATCGCCGAGCCGGTCGTTCACCTCTCTGAGCGTGTCGTTCCCTCGACGGAGTATGGCGCTCCCGTCGAAATTGAGGATGCGGCCGACGTCATCAGAGAAGAAGTCCTGCGCGAGGAATTCTTCATCGTAACCCCGGGGAGGGGCGACGCGGATCGTCAGGGCGTCAGAGACAATATCCTCCTTCTCCATATGAAGAGCGATCTGGATGGTGTAATAGCCGGGTTCGGCAATATCCCACCCGTTTCGCCCCACAGAGATAAACAGCGAATCCGTCACAAACTCGCCGGGCATGACGACCTGGGCCTGCTGATCATGGCAATAACGCGCAAAGGGCAGGTACTGACGCGCCGGCTTGTCCCGCTTCTTGACGATGACGGTCATATGATCCGTCATGGAGAGCAATTCCCTTTCGAGGACCAATGGACGCGAACCGATGTTGGTCAGCTTGAGCTCAAGCACGACGGGTTCGAGGAATTGGTAGGTGGCTTGGGCTCGATCGACGCGAAGATTGAGCTTCAACGCAGGCTCCGGAGAAGCGCTTGCCTGCTCGAATCCGTGGTGATCAAACCAATCGGCATTTCCCATCTGCACAAACCGCTCCGGCGCATGACGCATGAAGACCAACTCGTTGTCGCTGAACCGATAGACGAAGTCGGAGAAAAACGCCGTCTGTCCGCCAGACACGTTATAGGGGTAATTCATGAAGCTACGGGCTTCCGGCTCATTCGCCAAAGGAATCCACGGAGTACCCCAGTCCGGCGGGTGTTGTTTCTGCCACGAATGCGCCAGGTTGAAGGCGTGTCCCATTTCGTGGCAGGCCGTCCAGAACCGCATCCGCTCAACCCACGCCACCGGTTGGGCATCGCCGGTTGGTGCCGTAGAGATGAAGGAGTCATTGAAAATCGCCGTTCCCTGACGATGATTCGGCCCGATGTCGTCGAACATGATGCCGCCCAGGCTCGTGCCCTGTTCATGCAGCTTGGCGAAGAACACCCACAGCGACCACTGGGCCTTCCCGGCAAATCGCGACCAGTAGACCTGCATGGCATCGTGCATTTCGTTGTCGCTCCAACGCGCATTCGTGCCAGCATCGCCGATGGGAACGATGCTGTCGCTGCCCGACTTCCGCACATCGAACCCGACTCTTCGGTAGACTTCCTCGATGCTAAGCGTTTCATTCGGCAAGGTAGCCGGGCGGTTCGGATGGTCATGCGTGCCGATGTGTGTGGTTGCGGTGACACCGGTGGCGCAATCGAACTCAAATTCAACCTCCCGGAAGTACGGTGATTTGAATGCCAGCGTTCTCGTGCGAACCGACGTGCCGCCTCCCGAAAGCCGCACCACGGCTTTGCGCTGGCTGGACAGAAAGGTTGCCGTCGCGGTGATGTCGACCGTCGTGTAGGGGAAGCCGGCCACATCGCCGTCTTTAAACCAGATCGAACCGGTCCAGGCATTCGGCCCGGATGCAGTAAGACGGGCAATCCAGTGCACACGTTTCGCCAACACGCCGTAGAGCGTTCCGCTGGCCATCATCTGCGGATACCGTCCGTCGACATCGAGGCGAAGTTCCTCGCGAAGCAAGCCCCAGGGAAGCAGTTCCTCAATTTGCCAGAGCGTGGTTGATGTGGGCACGATGCCCGGCATCGGCTGGGCAATCGGGATGGGCTGGATCGGCAAGGGGCCAGGCGCCGGAATGGGCGGCGTCACGATCCGGGATGCCACGTATAACCCGCTCACCCGCACACGCGGCGGCCAGGGGAGAATGGGGATAACAGGCTCGACGCCGGAACGGGCACCTTCTGCTGCTTCGACCAGATACTCCTGATCAATGTGGTCTTGATCTTTCATACTTGCCTCCTGTTGTGATGAGTCGCAACCATCATGCGTCGCTACCGATCCGGAACGGCTGGTCACAGGTACCCGAAGGGTTCATGTGAGGTGTTCCAGACCAACTTTCCTGCAGATGTGAAGGACAGGCCGAGATAGGTCGGACGATCCACCGGCACCGATTTGCTTTCAGTCACCCCCCGCTTGCTCAGCACCACCTCCACCACGACCGGACTCCGCGTCACATCGACGTCCACGGAACCGGCATATCCGGTTTGTCGGCGCGTCGTGAGGTCCGCATTCGCGAATACCTCTCGAGCATCCACCGACACGCGCACCTCGTCATGATGAAAGCCTTCCTCCGCAGAGCGATGTGCAGCAACATGGGACACCTCGCGTGAATCGTGGAGTGGTGGCAGTGGAGCGGAGCGCTACGATAGTCTGTCGAGAGCAAACCGTGTACCGCATTCGAGGACGACACACTTAACGAATGGTGCAAAAAAGCAGGTATTTAGAAGTCTGTGATATATCGCGTATACGACTCGCGGTCCGCCGGCGGGCATCAGGGGCCACAGGAAGATTCAGAAACCGATGGGGTCACGGCGGCTAGTCTCGTATCCGATACGATACGAGGGCGGTATCCGATGCGATACTAAGCACGCGGCACACACTCCACATCTTCGCTGCTTCGCGATTCATGCTTTCGATGATGCGCAGAGAGGACCTTCTCACCCAGAGTGCACAGGGCCTCCCGCCGTCTCATGCGCCGGGCTCCCCGCACAGGCAACATCATCTCGTATGTTCCGCCACATCGCCTAAAATCGCCTGCTTGGTCGAACCGCAGCACATAGACCGGGAGGTTTTTCCTGCCCCTTGCACTTCAAGCAGGTGGGTCGCTCGTGGCCACTCGGGTCAGTTTCGGTGACTAAGCGGGCGGGGCAGAGTCCATGGATGGAAGGAATGGTCGAGTGTTGGATCGAGACCCAGGCTGGACAGGAACGGTTGCCCCCTGGACCCGGTTGTCGTGCGATCCTCGCCGCCTATTGGTTAAGCGGAATCGTCACGAGAATTCCTCCCATGACGTCCTGCGGCTTGAAGTCCTTTTTGGGGCTGTTGGGATGGGCATTGTGGCAGCCAACGCATGACTGGGAGGCCGCCTTGTCTGCATAGATGGCTTGAAAGACGCGGTTACCGCCCTCGGCAGTCACGCCTGTATAGGGCTGATCGGGATTCACGAGAATTTCCGTGAGCCCCGCCCGCTCAAAGTCGGTCATTGGCCGGTTCTTGGCATTGATCCTGCCCAATTGCTGATCAACCGGTATTGCAGTCCGCTTCGCCCCGCAGCCACAAGCCGCCCGGTTTCCAACAAGTATTGAGCTGGAAGAGGAAGCCTTGAGGTCTCTCGCCAGTTTTCTGCGGCGAAGGCGATCCCGCGCATCTGCATGCGCTCAACGACATCCGTGGTGTAGAAAGTGCGATCGGCTTGAATGACGCTATGCAGGTACTCGGCCACTGCCCCGGCTGCTGAATACAGGCAGATGGATTGGCGTCCCTGCTTGCGGCGGCAGGCCCCCATTGACCAAGGATCCCCATCGCACTCGCTCCCAATACGAGCCCGATCCAAAAGCCTTTTCCGTTCATGATGTGCCTCCGTGCCTTCAGCGCAGTCCATCATGCACTCTGGAGAAAATCTTACGCCTGTCGAAACAGCAAAGCGAGCGCTCGGCTCACGAGCCTCAGTCACCTCATGCCCTGCTAAAGGCATACAATATTTCACGCCCTTTAACAGGCATTGATGACGATCCAGTCCACTTGCCCCATGCGGCCCCCCAGCTACTAGGCCTTCCAGAAGATTGACTTCGCCCTGCCAGGTCGGTACGATCACCAGCGACAGCTAGGGGTGCCATCCGGCTGAGAGCTCGAGCGATCGGGCGACCCTCACAACCTGACCTGGGTAATACCAGCGTAGGGAAGCGACCGGTTCACTGGCTTCGAGATCGCTTCAAGCCGCACCCAAGCTGGATGCGGCTTTTTTATTTTGGCCGACAGACCGCTCACCTTCGACGAAAGGAATTCCGCCATGAGCGAGGCCCATACACAGAACGGTTCCAGCAACGGGCACGACGCCAAGCCCTCGACTGCCCGCCTGACCACCACCCCATTCGCGGCCTCACGCAAAGTGCATGTCGAAGGGTCCCAGCCCGGCGTTCGCGTGCCGATGCGTGAAATCAGCCTCACACCAACGCACTCCACCAACGGCAATGGCGGCACGCCCAACCAACCGGTGACCGTGTACGACACCTCCGGCCCTTATACCGATCCGAATGTCACCATCGATGTCCGTGCCGGATTGCAGCCCTACGCGCCGAGCCTGGATCGAAGCCCGACAGGATACGGAGGAACTCCCGCAAGTGACGTCGCAATACGGCCGTCAACGGGCGGCGGATCCGAAGCTGGCGGACCTGCGCTTCACGCACATCCGCAAACCGCTCCGCGCCAAGGCCGGGCGGAACGTCAGCCGAGATGCCACTAGCGAAAAAGGGCATCGAGTCACGCCGGAGATGGAATTCATTGCGATCCGGGAGAATCAGTCCCGGGCCCGTGCGAAGGACTTGATGGCCTCGAGCAACGGGCATGGCGGGGGATTCTCACAGCATCCCGGCCAGGCCTGGGGCGCTCGAATCCCGAGTATGATCACCCCCGAGTTCGTACGCGATGAAGTCGCTCGCGGCCGCGCCATCATTCCCAATCAACATCAATCACCCTGAAAGCGAGCCAATGATCATCGGCAGAAATTTTCTCGTGAAGATCAATGCGAATATCGGAAACTCCGCCGTTACCTCTCAGATCGAAGAAGAAGTCGAGAAGATGCATCTGGGCCGATCCGCTGGGGCGCCGACACTATCATGGATCTCTCCACCGGCAAAAACATTCACGAGACTCGTGAATGGATCATTCGCAATTCACCCGTGCCGATCGGAACCGTACCGATCTATCAGGCGCTCGAAAAAGTAAACGGGAAAGCAGAAGACCTTACCTGGGAAATTTTCCGCGATACTCTGATCGAACAGGCCGAACAAGGGGTAGATTATTTTACGATCCACGCCGGAGTACTACTTCGCTACGTGCCGCTGACGGCGAAACGCATGACCGGAATTGTATCTCGAGGAGGAACGTATCATGGCGAAATGGTGCCTCGCCCACCATAAAGAAAATTTCCTCTATACCCACTTCGAAGAAATCTGCGAGATCATGAAAGCCTACGACGTTGCTTTCTGCCTGGGCGATGGACTTACGACCCGGCTCGCATCGCCGACGCGAATGACGCGGCTCAGTTCGCCGAATTAGAAACACTCGGTGAATTAACCAAGATCGCCTGGAACCACGATGTCCAAGTAATGATCGAAGGTCCCGGGTCATGTGCCGATGCATTATGATTCAAGAGAATATGGAAAAGCAATTGAAAGAATGCCAGGAAGCACCCTTTTATACGCTAGGTCCACTGACCACAGATATCGCTCCAGGGTACGATCACATCACCTCAGGGATCGGTGCCGCAATGATCGGCTGGTTCGGTTGTGCGATGCTTTGTTATGTAACGCCGAAAGAACATCTTGGGATTACCGAACAAAAAAGACGTAAAGGTCGGAGTCGTCACCTATAAGATTGCCGCTCATGCGGCGGATCTCGCCAAAGGCCATCCCGGCGCGCAGGCCCGAGACAATGCCATGTCGAAAGCGCGGTTCGAATTCCGCTGGGAGGATCAGTTCAACCTCGCGCTCGACCCGGAGACCGCCCGCTCGTACCACGATGCCACCCTACCGGACAATGCGGCGAAGGTCGCCCATTTCTGCAGTATGTGCGGGCCGCATTTCTGCTCCATGAAAATCACGCAGGATGTGCGTGACTATGCGGCCAAGAAGGAACTGGAAGAGCAGCAAGCCCTCCAGATCGGCATGAAGGAAAAATCCGAAGAATTTAAAAAGGCCGGCGCTGAGATCTATCTATGAGGCTGGTCAAAATGGCTGCCCGGCGGGGCCGCAGGCGAGTCCTAATCGGAGGCGTACCCTCAGGGGTACATTGAGGATGTGGACGAGCTGAGAACGAAGCTGGAAGCCATTTTCAACGGCCGTTGAAGGGGAACACCGCATGGGAAAGCCGAAGCCGGCACCGTTACGCGAGCGCGACATCACCCGTCAGATTGCGCGGGAATATTATAACGAGTTCGATCAACTGATCGAGAGCGACGTCATCATCGTCGGCGCCGGCCCTTCTGGCTTGATCTGCGCCCACGATCTCGCCAGGATGGGGGTGAAAACCCTGGTCGTCGAACAAAGCCTGGCCTTGGGTGGAGGCTTCTGGTCCGGTGGCTACTTGATGAACAAGGCCACCATCTGTGCTCCAGCCCATAAGATCCTCAAAGAAGTCGGCGTGCCGTGCAAGCAGATCAAAGAATGCCCCGGCATGTATATGGTCGATCCCCCGCATGCGACCGGCGCGTTAATCGCGGCCGCCTATGACGCTGGCGCGAAGATTATGAACCTGACGCGGGTCGTGGATTTGATTCTGCGCCGCGAAGGGGTGCTTGAAGGGGTCGTGGTGAATAGCACCACCGCCGAAATGGCGGGGCACGATATTATCCATGTCGATCCGATCGCATTAGAGAGTAAAATAGTTGTCGACGCCACCGGACATGACGCGGTCGTCGTTAACTTGCTGCACAAGCGAGGGCTCTATCAACAAGTTCCGGGCAATGGCGCCATGTGGGTGTCGCGGTCGGAAGAAGAGGTCATGGATCGGACCGGAGAAGTGTCTCCCAATTGCTTCGTGATCGGACTGGCGGTTGCGGCAGTGTTCGGCACGCCACGCATGGGGCCCGCCTTCGGTTCGATGTTGCTTTCAGGCCGGTACGGGGCCGAGTTAATTGAGAAAAAGCTGAGGCACAAGTAACACGGAGCAAACAAGGCCCTCCGGCCTGCAGGCTGATCAAAAGGGTCATCCAGCGAGGCCGAAGAAAGTGCGAACCCGCAGGCGTACTTTTCAGTACATTGAGGAGTTCGCACGATTGAGAACGAAGCTGAGGACTTTTTCATTAGCCTGACCACCATGGATGTACAAGATTTCCTCATACAGGGCGATGGCAGCGAGGAAGACAAGCGCGAGGCCTGGCAGCTATTTCAACAAGCCTACGAGCAGCAGATGAAGGGGCAGCTGGAAGAAGCGGTCAGTCTCTACAAACTGTCCCTCGCGACACATCAGACAGCCGAAGCTTATACCTTTCTAGGCTGGACCTATAGTTTCATGGGCAAACTGGACGAGGCGATCGAGGAATGCCATAAGGCCATCGCGTGCGATCCACACTTCGGCAACCCTTACAATGACATCGGCGCCTATTTGATTGAAAAAGGCGACCTGGACGAGGCGATTCCCTGGTTTCAAAAGGCCATGCAGGCCACACGCTACGAAAGCCCGGCATTTCCGCACCTTAACCTGGGCCGCGTGTACGAGCGTCAAGGCAAGTGGAGCGACGCCATCGACTGCTACAAGCAAGCCCTGGCCCTCAATCCGGATTACGCCTTGGCCAAGAAAGCCTTGGGCCGCCTCATCAGCTCACTGAACTAGACCCGGCAGGATGCGATGAACAACACCATCTTAGTGGCCGTGACCGACATTTTCTTTTACACGAAGGTGCGCGACGCCTTGCGCCCGCAGGGGTATATCTTGGAGCGGATTCGGAATCAGGAGGAGGTGGCAGAAAAGACGGCTTCGGTACAGCCGGCCGCACTCATCCTGAACATGAACGACCTGGCGGTCGATGCCTTGAAGGCGCTGGAAACGATTCAGAGCAATCCTGCCCTACGCGCACTTCCCATCCTGGCTTTCGCTAACCATGAAGAAGTTGAACACGTGGCGACGCGCGAAGGAACTCGGCGCAACCAAAGTGGTATCACGGAACGAATTTTCGTCGCGCACCAAGGATCTCGTTGAAGAACTTATTCATCCTCAGCCCGCCGGACAATCCTGAAGACTGTCCCGGATAAAGGATTATCGGTCTCCCTATGAAACAGTCTCGCCTCTATGATCAGCACCAGCAGCTTGGCGCCACATTCGAAGACGTTACGGGATGGTCCGTGCCCGCCCATTATGGCGACGCCTCAGCGGAACATGCCGCCGTCCGTCATGCTGTCGGGGTTTCTGATCTCTCACACCGCGGGAAGATACGGGTGACCGGCGATGACCGCATCAAGTGGCTTCAGAGCATCATCAGCAACGACATTCTTCCGCTTCAGCCTGGACAGGGCCGGTACTCCAGCTTCCTCACCCATAAGGGCAAAATGCTGGGCTATTTTCGCGTATACATCCTGAGCGACGCTGTGTGGATCGAAGATGTTGGCGAGGTCGGGGATGCCACGTTTCAGGCATTGCGGAAGTTCCTGCTGTACGGCACCAAGGCAAAAATGGAGAACGGCTCGGACAGCTGGGGGTTGCTGCTGGTAAGCGGGCCGAAGTCAGCAGAGGTGGTGTCGGCTGCATTCGGAATCGATGTCCATGCGTTGGAGCTCCTGCAGATCGTTCCTGCCACGATCAGCGGCCAACCGGCGCTGATCATGCGCGCAGAAGAAACCGGCGAACAGGATCTGGAAATTCTACTGCCCGCTGATGGACTTGCTACGGCATGGAGCCAACTCATGGCGGCAGGAGCACCTTTCGGCATAAAACCAGTCGGCGCTCAGACACGCGAACTGTTGCGGATCGAGGCGGGGCTGCCTAAGGCGGGGCCCGACCTCAACGAAGAGATTGTCCCGCCGGAAGCGAACTTGGAAGAAAAAGCCTTCAGCCTCTCAAAGGGTTGTTACCCGGGACAGGAAGTTGTGGCGCGGATGGACACTTATGGAAACGTTCGGCGGCACCTGGTCGGCTTAGTGATCCAGCATCAGGCCGTTCCACCGCATGGATCGAAACTATTCAGCGGAGACCGGGAAGTGGGATGGGTCAGCAGCGCCGTCTTTTCGCCGCAACGCAATGCCGTACTGGCGTTCGGGTTTCCGCTCCGCGACTTCTCAGCGCCGAACACCGAGTTGACCGTGGAAGTGGCAGGGACGAGCCATCCGGCAACCGTCCATGCCCTTCCGTTCTACCAGCGACCCTGACGAGGGTTACTTTTCGGGATTGCGCACGGCGGATACCGCTGACGCGAACCCGAGCAGGCTCTTCCGCTCTTCATCGTCCAACGCCAACAACAGATGCGTTTCTTCGGCATGCATCAGCCGGAGGCTTAAAAACGGCTCCTCGCGGCGCTTTTCCCGATTGTCCCACATCGCGTCAATGACCTGCACTTTGTCCAACTGTCCGACCGACACGACGTCGTACCGGAAATAGGAATCACCGATCACGATGTCAAAAATCACATTACCGGCCGTCAACAGGACAAGATTGAACCGCCCCTGATCTTCGTACCCTTCCGGCAAAAACTTGTTGATATGGCAGCGCGCCACTTTGCGATCGCCGAGGGCAGCGCGGAACTTGAGCTGCAAGGCTTCGTAATCGATCTGGAGCGCCTTTTCGTCCGCATTGGTCGCTCCTACTGCCGCATTTTTCGCCTGTTCAAATACGTCATCCGCCGACAACAACCCTGCCATAACGCCTTACTCCTTCGTTACAAGTGCCTGATGTGTATGATGTGTATGATGTCGTCTACGATCAGATGCCGCGTGAGGCGCGCCTGGCTCGTATCGACCGGGCCACGCCGACCAGCGCAATGCCCGCCCACGCGAATTCCAGCAGGACGAACCCCACTCGTCGATCTTCAATTGCCACGATCCCCAGGAGCAGTGAGCCGATAATATTCAAAGCCAAATAACCTGCGTCCAGTTCGCGCCAGGTACCGGCTTGAATCAGGCCATAGGCGATGAGCACCATAAGGGCTCCCACCACCGATATGACCTGCATGATCATGGGTAGACTCGCGCACTCGGCTCGCATCTCACTGTAGAACGGGGTACGGTACCTGGCGACTCGGCAGGATTGCAAGAGAAATTCCCTGCGGGACAGAGGCCATTGAGGCATGCGCTCTTCGAGCAAACGTGGCCTCCAACGACAGCCCCCAATCGGATGCCGGACACTGCATTGCATTTGCAGGGTCAACTCCGGCATACTTCGCGAGATTCACGGGGAGGCACTAGATGAGCGGACAGAGTTGTTTAATCGATGGTTGTCAGGCGAGAGTCTATGCGCCGGCAGGCACACGTTCTGTTTGCAAGGATCACTTCCTGGGGTTCCTGACCTGGCGGCGCAGACGCGGCCCACAAATGTTCCGCAAATACGCCGGCATGACGATGGAAGAGCGTGATGTCATCACAGCTGAGTGGCTCCAGACCCTAGGCACCAAAGACCTTCCCCACCCCATCCCTGGGTTGTAAACAGGTCCTAGACAAGGCCAACGGCGCTCCCCCCAGAAGACTCACCAATGACCTCGCTCCTTCGGAGCGCCGAAATCTATTGTGCCTGTGTAGCAGTTTTCCCTCCAGCGCCGCCTTCGACAATTGAGCCGTATTTGAAACCCTCCGCTTTCATCGTATTGGCCCGGTGGGTATGGGCGGTCTTCAGGCCGATATTCAACAACTCCGCAATAGTGCGATCGGTGTCACCACGCAATCGTCAGCCGCTGAAACGCAGATAATCAGTGATTGTGGCCTGATTCGTAGGTCTGTGTCACATCATCACGATGAGCCCGTTGGCGAGACAGGATAGGACGCCGCGCGGCGGAAGCGCCAGCCCTCACGACACACCGAGCCGAGGATTCACTTCCAGAAGCGGAAGATAGACGAGAGGAAGAAGAGCCCAGTCAGAGGCCCGCTCATTCAGCGCATGCGCAACCTTCGAGAGGACGGGTTGAAATATAGGTGAGATTGTTGGTGTAGCGCATGAATCCCTTTTGGCGTCCATACAGGCGCAGTAGGCAGGTTTCACCTTTGCGTTGAACAAAAAACCTGTAATCGGTGCCCGACGGCGAAGAGACTCCGAATGGGCGAGGCCCCAGCGAGCCGGTCGCCAATACCAGGGTCGTGTTGACCGCGAGACGAACCGCCATCTCGGGTCGTTCTCCTTGCTCGACGAGAATGGATTCCAATTGACCGCGCGCGGCTTGGCGACAGGACTCATCCGACAGGGTCGTGATCTGCGCCACCGTGGTGCATCCGGACAACAGGAAGACCCAGAGGCCCGTCCATCTTACGAGAGATAGGGGTGTCATCCAGGAGTGTTCACCATTCGCACGCGGGGCATCGACGTTCACTACTGCGGCACGACCGGCCGGAGCCATCTCCTCAGGACATAAACCATGGCAGGCTTCGTCCCTCGCACCTACCCCATCACCGGACTGCCGTGATGATGGATCATCAACCACTCATCACCGATGCGTTCAAACAGGTTGGTGGCTAACACACGCGTTTCAACCGGCTGGTCGTCCTGCCTGCTCGTGAGATGCTCGGTGCAGATGACCCATCCCAGATCGCCCGCAACCTGTACCTGCACGTCGGACAGTTCGAATTTCATGGAGAAGGTGTTGTTGAAGATCAGTACCCAGGAATCGCGGACGGCGGGCCAGTCGCTTCGAAGTGTCCAGCCTGGGTGAATGCAGGTCACGTATTCGAGATGTGCCCACACCTTGTCCATCTGGAGCATATCCAGACTTTCAAAGGCGGCATAAAACGCGAGATTGGCGCGGGTGATTTCTTCGATGCGTTGTTCGACCACGGCTCGCTCCGGCGACGGTGCGGCATTTTACTGCAAACGCCGTCGCCGGTGCGAGCCTCATTTATGCTGTGAGGGGGCGGACCCGCGGGGAGCCGATGCCCTGCCGGAAGTGGGACTTCCCCCGAGAGTGCAGGCCGCCGCGAATCCCTTCAGCCCGCGTGGGTGGCGAGCAACCCCTCTTCCAGCGCCGTTTTCAACAGTTGAGCAATGTTGGAGACCCGAAGTTTTTTCATCATATTGGCCCGATGCGCCTCGGCCGTCTTGATGCTGATGTGCAATTGCTCCGCAATCGTGCGATTGGTCAATCCTGCCCAGACCAGCTGCAGGATTTCCTGCTCACGCGGGGTCAAATCTTCAGGGCGACGTTTCGCCGTGAGACTCACGTCCGGCACGATACTCAGTCCGGCTACTTCCTCTCGCGCATTGTCTTCCCGGGCACTCCGTAATATATTCCGGTCATTCCACATGGCCTGTACTCCTTTGGTTCTGGTTGTGGCTTTTCATCACCCGTGTGAGCAGCCAATCCTGACAAAATTGCCTACAAGCCTTGCAAGTACGTCAGCACGGCTCCGACCACACGCGTCCGGTCAGACCAAGTCCTGTTCGGCAATCGAGACATCTCGATCCAATATCCATTAATGTTCTCTGACGTCCGGTTGATCGAATGGGCCGACAGACGAGGGCGGAATGGTCGTCAGGACCTCCTGATCCGTACCGTTCGAGAGAAGAAATCCTTCAACATCCATGCTGCGCTCTTCCCACTGAACCCTTGCTGTTCCACCGCCCCTCTCCAACACTCTGTTCGTCGAAATTATATATCAAGGATCGTGCCATCGATGAGAGGACAACAAGCTCTACTAAATATTGGGACTTATGCTCGAAAACCTTTTCCGTGGTACCCGAATGCGTCAATGAGATGGCACACTGTGCTGTGTCACATGTGTGTCATGTGACTCTGTGCCCAGTGATGTGCGTAGAACGCGGCCTTGCGGTGTGAAAACCGGAATGGGATCAGTTAAACGGCGCGCGACAGGACAAGAGATACGTTTGATCGAGGAAACAGGCTGCGAGGGGGAGATATAGAATCTTTTCCAGATAGCAATGATTGAAGCGGCGGGTGACAGAAGTAAAGAAGGAAGATTCCATCTTTGTCATGACGTTCGTTCGAACCGCCAACTGTGGTCGATGAACATGCCCTTTCCCCGCCACCCATCATGGGGATACATTCGGCCGGTCCCGTAATAGTCTCCGTCCGAACACCTGCAGCTCAGCCGCATACTGAACCCAGTCTTGCGTCATGGTATTGTTTTCAATCGCGGCATGGAGAAAGTAACGGCCGCCGCATAACGGCAGGTGCGGCACATGAAAGTCCACATAGCCGCTGCCTTCCAAATCCAAGGGCGTGCGACTTACGAGATCCGTCGAAAAAATACAGGACGTGCGCTCATCACGATTGATGACAACCATGACACGCATGTCCTTAAACACCTTTCGCGCGTGACATTTATACTGTACGCGAATGACAAGATGTTGTCCCGACAAGACCGGCTGCAGGGGGTTAAGCTTGCCGTCCAAGAACGTGATCGCCTGCACCGTAAGCTCGCCCTTGGTGTAACGATCGGTGCGGTCGGCTAGCGAGATTCCGGTACCTGTGCGTGAATGCCTCGCTCATATATTGCTCGATAATCCGTCGCGGTCGGCCATCACCCGCGACCCGACCATGCCGTAGCAGAATGGCCCTGCGGACAGAGGCTGGCCACTACGGGCAAATCGTGCGCGACTGACCAGAATGACCGTCCGTCCGTCTCTCCGTACCTCGTCCATTTTCCCCAAGCACTTCTTCTGAAAGGCACCGTCGCCGACGGAAAGCACTTCATCGACGATCAGAATCTCTGGATCAAGAGATGGGCCGCCACTGAAAAAGCCAATCGCAACATACACTGGCCGCTTGAATATCGTTTAACAGGGGTGTCAGATAAATCGCTGAGCTCCGGGAAAATTCGACGATGGCGTCGAATCTCCTGTCGATGTC
Organism: Nitrospira sp.; assembly: GCA_049840695.1. Classification (GTDB taxonomy): domain Bacteria; phylum Nitrospirota; class Nitrospiria; order Nitrospirales; family Nitrospiraceae; genus Nitrospira_A. The sequence continues at coordinate 2,278 of JASGJV010000003.1, read as the reverse complement.
CACCTTTCGCATGCCCAGCATAGCGGCATTGAGGTAGACGTTTTCGCGTCCCGTAAGCTCTGCATGAAATCCGGTGCCCACTTCCAATAACGACGTGACGCGCCCGTAGAGATCTACTTCTCCATCGGTCGGTTCCGTGATGCGGGATAAAATTTTCAACAGCGTGCTTTTCCCAGCCCCGTTATGTCCGATTATCCCCAGGACCTCCCCTTCCATGGAGACATTGAACGAGACATCGTTTAAGGCCTGGTAGGCTCGCGTGGCTACACTCTTCGCGGCTCGTCGCCCCAGCAGAGACTGACAGCCATGGGCGATGCGATCCCGCAAGGTGTCATGATGGATCCCTGCGATGACATATTCTTTGCTCACATGTCGTGCGGAAATTGCGATCTCAGCCATCAAATCACGTCCGCAAAGGTGCGTTCCATACGCTTAAAGTAAACGATCCCGCTCACGAACAGCACCAGCACGATGCCTACGCTAGGGAGAATCGTTGCGAGCGAGGGAGGACGTTGACCCAGCAAGCTCCATCGAAAACCCTCCACGACCCCCACCGCTGGATTCAGGCTGTAGAGGGTGCGCCATCGTTCGGGAATGAGGCTCGTGGGATAGACCACGGGCGAAGCAAAAATCGAAAACTGGACGAAGAACGGGATGATATGTCCGACATCGCGAAATTTCACATGTAATGGCAGAAAACCAGAAACTCACCGCCAGGGCGGCGAGTAAGGCAATCCCCACAAAAATAGGAAAACACAGCAACTGCCAACCCGGGTGATATCGAACCATAACATGAGTGGAATCATCATCAGCAACGCGCACAGCAGATCAATGGCCGGCGCCGAAGCGGCGGCGAGCGGAATAATGAGACGAGGGAAATAGACCTTGCTGATCAGGTGCGACTCACCCACTAAACTGGTGCCGCTACGACTCGTCGCCTGAGCAATGAAGTTCCACGGAAGCAGGCCGGCATAGGCGAATAATGGATACGGCACTCCATCAGACGGCAGCTTCGCGAGGTAGCTGAACAATACGGTGAATAACAGCATGGAAATGAGGGGCTGGAACACCGCCCATCCCGCACCGATTACCGCCTGTTTGTAGCGGACTTTTGTGTCCCGCCAGATCAGAAAGAGCAGCAATTCTCGATACTGCCAGACAGACTGCAGGTCTAGATGAAACAGACCTCGACTGGGGCGAATTTTGACCGTCGGCGTTCGAATCGCCGGCGCCAGAGTGCCGGCCGGGAATCGTGGTGCCTCCTGCAATTCCAACTCATTCATAAGTTTTACGATTCCATCAAGGCTCAGGAGATACGGCTCCCAAAAGGAGCGATCATATCGCGGCCAGGCATGACAGCCGAAGGGCAAGCGATTCTGATTAAGCTCGAAACAATGCCGTGGGACTACTTCAAAGGCAAAATCCAATCCGACATGAAACGGCGCCACCTTGAATTGGGCATCATATCGCACCGCTTCGTTGGCCCAAAAATGATCTTCGTTTTTGGTTCCGTCATGGCGCAGATGCCACCGTTCCAATTCCCGCTTCACGTTATTGAATCGCTTGATTTGCTTATACCATTTCCTCGGGAGTTTATATTTCACGTACCAGGACTGTCCTCGGAAGCAATACGCTGCCAATACACTTCAGGATCCACCCAATAGGCGTCCGAGGACAGGCGGCACACGCAAAAAACTGGACACCTTTCGGAGAGAGAAGCCGCCGTTGCCTACACGAGAGGCGCCGACCCAGGGATGTTCGCACTGCAGCCAGGGGGCGCCTACGTAATCCCAACCAGTCGCGCACCACTCTATCAACCGTATCAGAAAATACCAAGGCGTCGAGCTGATAAATCAGCACATATCGGTACGAAGCTCAAAATGCATCATAAAATGTCGGCGAAAGCATCAATCGCGCATTCGCGATAGCGCTGCCAAAATAGGAATCAGGAAATCGTTGAAATGCGAAAACGTGGCTGTTCAATTGCAAGGTTTTGAGTCACAAGGAATTTGTCATAGCGCCCGAGGTAATGCTCTAAATGCCGGAAGGGAAATCTCTTCATCCTGAGTAAATTCCGCCCTGTTATATCCGGCACAACCACCGCCACACTACTCATCACATCTCCTTCTTGAGCTCATCTCATAGCTTTCGGCCTCTCAGGCCGTTGCCAGCGAGGGCTTAAACCAAACTCAGGTAGCGCCTGGGCCGTCCCGCTTGAAGCAACGCCGGCACCGTGACAAGGTGCTGTTCGGATTCATCGTGTTTCCCTATTAACCTT
>JASGJV010000002.1:0-260005 GCA_049840695.1 Nitrospira sp. | reverse complement strand
ACGTATTGCTAAGGTTAATAGGGAAACACGATAGAATCCGAACAGCACCTGAAATCTGGGAGGTTCTGCGCCAGCCGAGATAGGCAAGAAGCGCGATCACCACGGTGGCTGACGTCAACAGGAGGTAAAATTCCACGACATGGCTCTTCGTTTGTCAGACCGGCGGATTTCGCCGGCTTTTGCTCAAGGCGTCACGGTAGACCGCCATAACCCGTACGGCCATCTTCTCAGACGAAAGATCCTGAATCACGGTATGCCCGTTCGACCGTTCCCGCCTCTCCAGCACCTCGGCCAACGCCTCTGCAATTTCGGCAGGGTCTCTCCTGACGATTCTCGACGGGCGCACATCCATGAGTCGCTGCCTGACGTCCCCGGCATCCACCGATACCACCGGCAGGCTGCATGCCATCGCTTCCTTCACAATATTCGGGGACCCTTCCCAATCACTGGTCATGAGCAAGCAATCAGCCGCGTTGAGATAGAAGGGAATGTGGCCCTGTTCCTTACGGCCATCCAATATTTCGAAACGAATCGCACCGCACCGCTTCCGAGCCAGCGCCACGGCCGTTGCAGCCAAATCCGCCCGCTTGCGTTGAGCATCGAACCCAGCGTTGAAGATCACCACATATTCCTCGGCACCCCAACCCAGCAGTGACCGGACGTCGTCCCTGGGCATCGGCCGGAATCGCTTCACATCTACCCCTCCGGGAAGGACGACGGAGACACGCTTGTTCCACCACAAACGCCCTTTCAGTTGCTCACTCACGCATATAATCCGTCGTGCGCGCAATGCAGCCAGTTGAGAAAGGAATTTTCCCCCTGCCGATCGAAGGGGGGACACGCTGTCACAGGGATTCAAATCGCTTCCCCTGAAGGTAATCACCAACGGCACCCGGGACACCAGTGCACCCACGGCTGCGGTCATGGTGCCATAATGGGCGTGAATCAGATCGGGACAAAATTGAGCCAGCTCTTTCTGTAATCGTCCCGCTTCACGCATGAGAATCAACGGCGAGGTTCGCGAACGCAAGAACATGGCCTGGCAGGCCACGCCGGCTTCACCGAGCGTGGCGATAAGATTCTTCGCAAACACCATATTGGACGAATCTGCCGGACCGGGAAGAAGGTGGAAAACACGTAACGTCCGGCCTGTTGCCCCCCCAGGCGATGGCGCACTGGCCCCGGCCGAAGTCGTAGCGGTCACCGGATCAACCATGTTCTCTACCTTGCGAATATGGACTCGTATACCCTCGAGGTGCTCACCATGCGAGCGAACACCTCATGGCCGGCGCTGTTCCAATGAAAATCTTGGGGATGTTCATAACGACGGCTCGTTCTGGAATAGTCTTCCAGAAACGCCCGTTCCATGTTGACGACCTCGAAGCCTCGTTCTGATGCCTTCTCGATCAAATAGGCCCGCATGACACCGAAATAGCTCCGTCTCACCGCTTCACGCCGGACAGGCTCATAGAACTCCGGCCGCGGAGTGTTGACAACGAGCAGTATTTTGGAAATGGGCAATCCCGCCATGCCGGGAAGGCGGTCCAGAAAGGCATCCACGGCGCGTTGGGAGTCCGCGACCCGCACGGGATCCGCAATAGCCGGACTGTTTCCCACATAGTCCCCCGACATGGAAGAGGAAGAGAGCCAGCCCTTCACTCGTTCCCGAGTCCGTTCCAACAGGCCTCCGACTTCCAAATTCGCGATGAGGTACATTCCTAGCGCAGACGATGCCACGAGTTCCCGCCATGGCGGAATCTCTCGATCCAGACGCACCAGTTGCAGGGCCCCATTTCCGTCAGGGGAGAAATAATGAAATCCCGGTATAGTTTTGTACCGCAACAGACTTTCATCGAAATCGTTTCCGACGACGGTCACCACGAGGCCATCCGGGTGAAACCGGTCCTTTGCATACTCGGCATAGGCGAGGTACTGGCTCAGAGCCGATCCGGAGGTGCCAAAACTATAGACGCGTCCTTTTTCCCGTACCATGCGGCGCAATCGAGCCGCGGCGGTGTGCTCCGGAGGAACCATCGCTGCCTCGATGTAACTGTCTCCCACCAGAGCCAGCAAAGGGCTGGTGCCGGCAGAATCATAATCTAGCTCCGAGAGAAATCCGACATTGTTCGTCCGCACACGATTCGTGATCGAAAAATTCCAACCCTTCGACCAGGTCGCCGCGCGATTCGGCGCATACCGATAGACGGGATTCGCATCATTCACAGCCAAGGCACGAAAACCTTCGCTGACCGGCAGCATCCTCATGACAATTTCCAGAAACGCGGCACAGCCAACCACAGACAGAAGGACCGTCACCACCATGACGGAACGTGAGGCTGGCCGAGAGCCGCGCTGGATCATGCCCGGAACCTTTGCCTTACCGCACGCATCATGACGGGACGAACTACGCTCACAGAGTCGGCCCGCTACGTTGCAGCCATCGTTCCAAAGCCCAAAGGCCATAGACCCGCTGATAGCCATTGAATCGGCTGAGCCGCAGATCGTCCCATCGCTGGTGAACGAAACACCATAGCAGCGCTTCCAAGTATTTGCCCGCCACTAATTTTCGGACTTGCGCTTCCGGTGAACCCAGCTGTCGGGCAAGTTCACGCCGGCCTTTCTCCCCCAGCCACGCATCAAACGGAAATCCGAACCCGGCTTTCGGGCGGCGGCAAATTTCTGGCGGCAGATACCGTTCGGCCAGCTGTCGAAGGAGCCGCTTATTTTTTCCAATCGAATATTTCCAGCGATCCGGAATGCGGGCCGCACAAGCCAGCACCGATTCTCCCAGGAACGGAATGCGCACTTCCAGACCATGGGCGCTGCTCATCATGTTGACCTTGCGGAGGTAATCGCCCGGCAGCGCTGTGTTCATGGTAGCATCCATAAAATCCCCGCCGGTTCCCTGGCAGAAGCGTTCGCCTGCTTTTGTCAGCAGAGGACTGTGGCCGACCACCTTCTCCATCACGGCAGGAGTCAACATTCGGTTCAATTCATCGGGGAAGACGTAACAAGACAAGGCCAGGAGCCTCTCGTTTCCAGATGCTTCGGCAGCCCGAACCAACCGTTGGATTTGTCGAATCCGTTCGGAGCTCGATGCACGTGACCCCGCGTTCAAGAAGAACTGCAGAGCCCGAAGACTCCATGCAGGCAAATGACCTACTATGCCGACAAGGTCGGCATAGGCGAAGCGCGGGTACCCAGCGAACATTTCATCGCCCCCGTCCCCGCCAATCACCACTTTGACAAAGGACCTCACTGCCCGGCACATGAGATAGGTCGGAACGGCGGACGAATCCCCGAACGGTTGGTCAAACTGCGACAACACGTCGTCGATCAATGACAGGTCGCCGTCGCCGACCGGCACGCGAATTTCGTGATGGTCCGTGTTGAAACGGCGTGCCACGCTCCCGGCATAACGAGACTCATCGTACGACGCTTCGCCGAATGCCACCGTGAACGTTCGGAACCTTTCGACTGAGATCCTCGGCGAGCATGGCGACGAGCAGGGACGAATCGATGCCTCCGCTCAGAAATGCGCCCACGGGCACATCGGCGACGAGTTGTTCGTTCAGGCTCTCCAGGATGGCTCGCCGGCTGTACTCCAGCGAGTCCGGTTCGTTCCACTCTTCCGGCCTACGCTGCCACGTCCAGTATGTCCCTCGCTGAATTCCCTGTGTTGTCAGACGCAGCCACGTGCCCGGCTCGACTTCCCGGATCTCGGAAAAGAAGGTTTGCGGCGGCGCGGTATAACTAAGGGACAAAAAATCCACTAAAGACCTATAATCCAGAGTCAGCCTCCAAGCCCCCGCCGCAAGAATCGCCTTCATTTCCGATGCGAAGTAGAAGGCCCCGCCAAGCGTGGCGTAATACAATGGCTTGATACCGGTCCGATCTCTGGCAAGAAACAGCTCATGGTTGATCGTGTCATACACCGCGAACGCAAACATGCCGCGCAATCTGCTCAGGCAAGCCTCTCCCCAATAGTTATAAGATTCGAGAAGCACTTCCGAGTCGCAGTGCGTGCGAAACCTCTTTCCCGCCCGTTCCAACTCATCCCGCAGGCTGAGAAAATTGTAGACTTCGCCGTTATAGACTAGAACGTGGCGATCATCGGACGATCGCATGGGTTGTTGGCCACGTGCTGGATCAATGACTGCCAGGCGAGCATGGCCTAGCGCGACCGCTCCCGTGCGGTCATGCCACAGGCCGGATCCGTCCGGCCCACGATGGCGCAATGCACGGATCATTCGACCGGCCGTTTCCGAAAGACTTTGACCGGCATCCTGGCTGACGACACCGCAAATTCCACACATGAGGAGTTACCCCGCCCCGCCCGGCAAAAAGCCTGTCTGCCTAACCGATGTCCCATCCATCCGCTGAGCCGCCACCCGCTTCCTCAGTACCATTCCCAGCATGAGACTGTTCAACACATAATAGGCACTGATGGCCAACGCCATTCCTACGAGTCCGCCGAAGAAGGCGCCGGCCCCTTTCATCACGAGCCCAACGGTATACGTGAGCACTTCGATCTTCGACGGCGTCATCGTGTCACCCTGCGCATAAAACGCATTGTTCAGAATGTGATTGATGCCGCCGGTCAGCACGACGCCCGAGCAACTCACCCAAATAATCCACATCCGGGCGAGATCACCGACACGCAACGTGCCGTATCGGGCCGATGGATCGATCAGCCCCATGTGATAGGCCGCAACGCCCCCGCTTATCAACGCGAGCACAATGCCTCCACTCAACCACCCCATACACCGGGCGCGCTGGGCCCATAAGGCGTTGAAGGAACTCCAAGATTGTTCCCGGGCCAGCCTGGCCATCTGCGGAACAATTGGCGCGACCACGCCATGATTGAGTACTCGCCCTATCGCGGAATGCACGCGTAGCACCAGGTCGAGCATGGAGATGCTACCGGGGGCGAGCAAGGAGGCCAGGAACCGGTCAACCACAAAACCTGTTCGATAATAGGACGCGCTGACCACGAGGGGGCGCATCCTGCTCCATAGGGCGCTAAGTAACGGCGGCAGATCGGAGAGTGTTCCCCCTCTCGTTCCACCGAGCACCGGCAACAGCAACAGTGCGGTAGCGAGGACTGCTGCGACCTGCGCCCAAGCGGCCAGCCAGACACCCCACCGCTCCAGGCCGACGACCAGGAGTCCCCATCCTGCACAAGTCCCGAGCAATACCGCCAGGGCCGGCCAGACAAACCGGCCGTTCGCCTGAGAGAAACAAGACAACACCATTCCGCACCCGGCCCCTAGAACGCCGATCGATTGAATCCGTGCCAAAGTTGCGGTGAGCTCCACGGCCGAAGCAGTTAATCCGGGCGCCAGGATGGGAATAACTATCGGCGCCAGCGCGTAAAAGACGGCAACAATGATCAGCGAGGCCACCGTGATGGCACACAACAACGGCCAAGCGGCTTTTTCGCGGTCACGCGGTGAGAGTGACGCCAGGAATGGAATCAGCACGAAGCCAAGCGGCTCCATGAGCAAGGCGGTCGCGATTTGCGGAAGTGTGGCCCCCGCATACAGTGCGTTCGGCCTGGACGCCGATTCCCAGATGCGCGACTGTATACCATTGTATGCCGAATGCGCTGACGATCTGCAGGACGGTGATTCCGGAGAGGGCGGTGCCAGTGCGTAAAGTACTCATGGCCTGTAGCGTATGACGATCGATCACAAGGACTCGGTGGCCCTATCGCTGTTCGACCAGCCCGTCCGGTCCTTTGCAGTAGTCGCGACCGCAGTCCTCACAGGTGAGCTGCGGCCCTTCCGCCGTCAGTTTTATACCGCACTGACACATCCAGCCCGTCCGTTTCGCTGGATTCCCGACGACGATTGCATGCGCCTCCACCGACGCGGTCACGACTGCGCCTGCCCCCACGAAGGCATACGGACCGATGGTGACCCCGCAGATAATCGTACAATTCGCGCCCAAAGTTGCGCCCTGCCTGATGAGCGTCGCCCTCATCTCGTGCATGCGGGGAACTTCGCTTCGAGGATTCACCACGTTAGTAAACACTACCGAGGGTCCGCAGAATACGGCATCCTCCAGCGTTACTCCTTCGTAGACCGAAACGTTATTCTGAATTTTCACGCGATTGCCGATGCGCACATTCGGCCCGATCACGACATTCTGCCCGATCCGGCAATGACTCCCAACGGTAGATCCGCGCATCACGTGCGACACATGCCAGATCTGCGTGCCTGCGCCGATCTCCACGCCCTCGTCGATGAAGGCTGATTCATGCGCCATATAACCCGGCTGGATCCGAGTCCTGTCGGGAGGGTGTTGAATCTCCCCCCTCCTTCTAAGGATCTCTGGCACTGTTGAAGCACCTGCACAACGCGCAAACCTTCGGCGCCATCCGTCTTCGGCTTCTGGCGGGTGGCGAGACAGGCGAGGAAATGTGCGCACTCTGCCCGCAGCGGTTCTACCATCTCGACAGGAACGATTTCGGCAGCCATCTTGGTCGGGACCGGAAGGTGCGCTTTCCATTCGATGGAATGCGGATAGAGGACAAGTTTATCGGACGGCTCCATGTCGTCGAAGACCGCCATTTTCTTGCTTCCGACGATGACCAGTTTCTGTTCTTTGTATGGATGTAGCCAGGACACGAATACGTGCGCTTTCACCCCGCTGGGAAACGTAAGCAGGCTCACGGTGGTATCCGCGATGCGGGGGTGCAAATAGTTCCCCCCCTGCGCCTGCACCTCCTCGGGCATCTCATCCAACAATCCGAGCATCACCGAGACATCATGCGGAGCAAAGGACCAGAGGATGTTTTCCTCCCTGCGAATGCGACCCAGATTCAGACGATTGGAATAAATATATTGCACACGCCCTAATTCTCCCCGGTCAATGAGTTGCTTGAGCGCGATGATCGCCGGGTGATACCACAGCACATGGCCGACCATCAGTATGCGTCCCAAATCGGCGGCAAGCTTCACCAATTCTCGCCCCACCTCAACCGTGAGGCATAAGGGCTTCTCAACAAACACATCCTTGCCAGCCTGCAGGGCATCCCTTACCAAATCGCCGTGAGTTTCCGCCGGCGTCGCAATGGCTACCGCATTGATGGATGCGTCACGAAATAGCTCGGTCGGGCTCAAGCTCAGCGTACATTCCGGATACTCCTGGCCGAACTGCCTCAACGCTGCCTCATCGCGATCGCAGATAGCGGCGAGGACCGTAAGTTCGGAAAAGACCCTTACGAGGTTCTTCCCCCAATAGCCGGCCCCGATCACCGCAATTCGACTCATCGTAGACAGTCTCCGGAATCCTTTGGAACGACCCGCTCATGGGCCACAGGACGACAAGGCCCACATCTTAACGACTTCAATCCCGGTTGCCAAACATTGACGTTCTGCCCCATGCCCACTTATGATCGCCTCCCATTGTGCGCCACCCCATTCCCTTCACATGGCCTACATGCGTCCTCCTGATCGTATGGAGCTTGTTCACGACGTTCCAGGCAACGGCCGCACCCGCTGACAACCAGATGGCACCCGCCTCTGCCGGCCGCGACCTGGACCTGCGGCTCGAAACCACCACGTTCCTGCTTAATCTGGAAAAACAGGGGCTCGAAGACAATACCTTCACAAACGGACTGGGCCGGGATACCACGCTTATCGGCAGTTTCTTGAACGTGTATGCGCGAAAGCGGCTGCTGTCTTCGGTCGATCTGGATCTGGGAGTCTTTGCGAACATGCCGTTCGGTCATGACACAGAGGTCTCGCAGGTCAGGCCGATCATCCGCCTTCAGTATCGACCGACGGACGAGATTACGACGGTGCTTGGCACCCTCGCAGGGCCACACCGGGATTTTCATGATGCCGTCTTCGACAATGCCAACCGCTTTGTCCGGCCGCTGGAACAGGGGGCCCAGGTCTTCGTGAATGCCCGGTATTATCGCCAAGACCTGTTCATCAACTGGGAACAGGCATTCCGTGGATCTGCCACCAATCGTTACGATGCCGGCTACGCAGGGCAGCTCCTGGCGGGTCCGCTCCGCTTCAACGGCCAGGCGCATTGGATTCATCATGGCCAGGCGCTCCTGAAGCTGGACCGCGCCTTCAACACCGGCAACAATCTCGTGACGGCATTCGGGCCTGAACTGGTTTTGGAGCCGGCACGGTATTTCCACTTCCTCCGATGGTGGAATGAGATCGGTATCCGGCTGACCTATCTCAACAGTTTCAATCAACCGGCCGATGGATCTCCCTACGACAACGGGCGTGGCTACGATGTGCAAGCGTGGCTGGATATCGCGGGCTGGCGTCCCCGGGTGGGATTCTGGCGCGGCGTACGTTTCATGAGCCAGCAAGGCGACCCCGAGTTCGTCGTCGGACACTTCATGGAGGTGGGCCTCTCTAAAGTCTTTGCCCTGGGCGATACCATGTCCGTCGAATTTGGAATTCAAGCCAGACATCTTCGTAATGCGGTCAATGAATTCATTCCTCAAGGAACGAAGTGGGTCAACCAGCAATATCTTGTGTTCAATTGGAATTGGGACACCCGCGATGGACGGCTGTTCAGAGATCTGTTCCCAACGCAAGACAGCACTCCGGCCGGAGCGCCGCCGGCTGAAACGGAACGGCGCTTCACCGCCAAGATCGATGCGCTCACCTATGTCTACAACATCCGCTATTCCGGCCTCGACCAGATCGGGGGCCGCTCCGTCGCTAATGCGACCTTCGCCGGACAATACCTGGCTCCGGTGCTTCGCTACAGCCCTTCCCCCCGTCTCAATTTAGATGTCGGCGTGTTTGCCGGTCTGCCGGTGGCAGACACGCAACGGTTCCACACGGCGCAACCGATCCTCGCGGCGGAGTATGAAATCTGGCCGGCGGTGTCGGTGGTCGCGGGCACGATCAAACGCAATCATCCGTTCGTCGACGCACTCTTCGACGATGCCCGACTGTTCTCTCGGCCGATCGAGCAAGGCTTCCAACTGCTGGTGCATCGCGAGCACTATCAGCAGGACCTGTTCATCAACTGGAATCAGATCGAGACGTTTCAGAAAGCAGAACGGTTTGACGTGGGGTATGCGGGACGCGTCAGCGCGGGGGTCCTGTCCTTCAACGGCCAGGTCTATTGGACACACAGCGGAGGTGCGCAATATTCGGAATCACGCACCTTCTTCGGCGTGGGCGTGCCCAGGGACCGGCCCGCATCCAACAACTTCATGACGGCCTTTGGCCCGCAATTGACCTTTCAACCCAACCGCTATTGGCCTGGCCTCTCATGGTTCAAGGAAGTGGACGTGATGGCGCTCTACCTCACAAGCCAGCATGAACCCACACAGAGCGGGCTGCCGATCGAGCGCGGCCGCGGGTACCAGCTGACTGCCGGGGTAAATCTGGACGGATGGCGTCCCTACCTCACCTTCTGGCGCGGCGAACGGTTCGTGAACGACCAGGGTGACCCAGCCTACTTTGCCGGCAACTTCACGGAATTCGGACTGCTGAAGGATGTGGTACTGCCCGCGGATTCTCACTGCGCATCGGCGGATTCGGACGGATCATTGATAACCGCGTCACACATACCGAATATGCGCTGCTGAACTGGTCATGGGATCAGTCGCCCTGGAGAGGCTTCTGCTTGCGTCCGACACTGCTGCATCGAAACGAGTCGTCTTGCAACGGGTTTTAAGACGCACTTCCCTCTTGCCACCTCGCGGCAAGCCCGTTAGAGTAGGACTCAACGAAATTCAAGGATGTTTGTCCAGGTTGGAGGGGCTATGGTCGGCAGATGGATCAGTGTTGTTGTGGGACTCCTGATTGCAGGCGCACCTGCGCTTGTCCATGCCGAAACCTACGGGGCGCTTGCCATCGGACCGAATATCGCTACGCTCGATACCACCAACGTCGGCAAACTGGATCTCGCCAACAACCTGGGTTACGGCGCAAAACTTGGTCATTATTTCGATGACCGAGGCTTCAACTGGTTCGGCCTTGAGGTTGACATGTATCGATCGGCACCGGACATTAAACAACAAAACGTCCCGCGCTCCCCGAATCCATTTCTGTCGGTAAAGGTTCCCGGCGCGGACTTCTTGGTCCATTCGCTGGCCTTCAATGCGCTGGTTCGTGTTACCGGCTATCAATACAAAGTCGAGCCTTATGCAGGTCTCGGCATTGGTCTCAACATGGGCAATCTTTCAGGTGGAAACTTCAGGCCCGAGGCGGCATTTGCCCCCAGTTTTAATGTTTTGGCCGGCGTCAAATACTATCTCACTCCCAAAATCGCCCCCTTCATCGAATACAAATACAATTTCGCCCAGTTTCACTTCACCAAGAGCAACATGACCGCCGACTATCGTGCCAACCTCTTCATGTTCGGCATCGCCTATCACTTCGGCCGCTAACGGTCGAGAAGCCGAAATCGGAGTCCTTGGCATCGGCCCAGGCATGAGGGATGGGCCGAGACGCCCCCAATTGCCGGACCAAAGCGGGTCCGCTCTGATTGGAGACATTTGGCTCAGGACCGGTGCTGGAGTGACTCCAGGGCGCCATGAAGTGTGAGCCACGAGGCTCGGAGCGTGACCTTTTCTTGCCGGCGCTCGTTCTTCCCCGACCCTCGCCTTGAAAACCGTAGCGACACGATCAATGCCAAAATAAAGAAGCACGCATTGTCTCGATCTTCTTCCCCTCTTTCAAGGAAGAGTCAGCGTCGGAGCACGTTCACGGCTCCCGACCGAGCCCCTTCATCACCCTCACCGTGCCCGTTCATGCCCACCAACGAGAATCGAGCCCCCGCCGACACCCACATCGATGGGTCAGCGCCTGTATACAGCCTGCGGCATTCCCCTCGCTGTTGAAAGCTGCCCTGCATGTTTGAGCACCGCACCGGCGTCCCCATCTTGCTCAACACCTCCTTCAGTATTCATGAACCGATTGTGTGTACGCCTGATGAGGCACTCACCACATTTCTCAAGAGTGACCTGGATGCAGTGGTGATAGGCAATTATTTCATTGCGCAGGAGATGGTCGGAGGCTGGGAGATACGAATGGAGAGGCTGCCAGAGGCGCAAATGCGCATCTGACAGTGATAGCGTCATCACGCCAAGTCGGCTACTCCATAAAATCACTCTGCAACTAGCGCTGCGAGTCTGCTCCTGCGCTGGACGCGCGGAAATCCTGGCAGGATTTCAGATAGGTGAGAATGTTTGATTTCGGCACCTTCAATGCCTGAAATGCGTGACGGATCAATGTATGTGCCCCTTCGATTTCGGGAAGGATGATTTCTGTCGCGCCTACGTCTTTCAAATCTTCCGCCTCCCTAAATCCATGCGCCCGGACAAGCACGGGCACTTTTTCATTCAGCCCCCGCAGTCGTCGAACGGTCAGCGATGCCTCATGGATCACCGGCAGCGCAACAATCACCAGCGCAGCCCGCTGAGCTCCGGCTGCATTCAACAATTCGGTTTGGGAGGCATCTCCATACACGCATGAAATGCCCCGACGCCGTAACTGTCGCACGATGTCCGGGTCGCGCTCAATCACCGTGTAGGGGATTTCAAAATGATCCAGGGCCAATCCCACCGTGCTCCCCATCCGGCCGAATCCGCATACCACCACGTGTTCTGCCTGTTCATCTTGAACGCCACCTTGCATCGGCATGGCAGCCCGTCCCATTCGCAAATGCAGGGCAGCGATCCACCTCGGTGCATATCGAACGAATGGTGCATTGAGAATAATGCTGAGGAGCGAGGCGGCCAGGGTGGCATTATACACATCCTCTCCCACATGACCTGCTGTTTTGGCGACCTGGACCAACACAAAAGAAAATTCCCCGATCTGCGTAAGACCGATGCCTACGAGCAGCGCCGTGCCCCATGCGTACCGGAAGAGTCGTACCACAAGGGTCCAGATGACAAACTTTCCGACGATAATCAAACCGAGCATCAGCCCGAGTAGCGGAAGATTGGCCCACACGACACGTGGATCGATCAAAATGCCGATCGTCACAAAAAAGAGGGCGACGAACGCATCACGGAGTGAAAGCAGCCTGGCGAGCGTTTCGTGCCCATACTCCGAGCCGCTAATGATTAATCCGGCCAGAAATGCGCCAAGGGCCAGGGACAATCCTGCCATTTGGGTCACGGCCGCCGTCCCGATACCCAGGGACAACGAAACCAGCAGGAAAAGTTCGGCATTCTGTGTTTTGGCAATACGCGTCAAAAGCGGGGGAATCGCTTTCGCGGCGAGATACGAGAATGGAACCAGAATCAGGACTGCTAACCATAAGGCCTTTCCAATGGTGGCGAATCGCCCCGGTTCCAGCGCGCCCAGCGCTGGAAGCAGCACGGTGAGGACGACTACGGCCAGATCCTCCACCAATGTGATCCCGATCATCACCCGACCATGCTTGGCCCGTAGGTCGCCGCTATCCAGAAGCAATCGCGCCAACACCATCGTACTGGCGACGGAGACCACCGACCCAATCACCGCGCTTTGGATCATGGTCCATCCCACCAGATGGCCGAGTCCGACGGACAGAAGAATGGAAAGTAAAATGCCGAGTGGTCCTCCCAGGAGGGCGACCCAACGAACTCGCAACAGGTCATTCAAAGAAAATTCGATACCGATGCTGAACATCAAGAGAATCACGCCGATCTCGGCGAACAATTCGAAACTGTGGACATCTGAGATGGATGGGCCGGGCGTCAAGGGGCTGATGAGAATGCCACCGAAGACATATCCCAGAATCAACGGCTGGCGAAGCAGATGGGCGGAGGTCCCCCCGACAACAGCGGCGATGAAAACATAGGCGAGGTCTCGAAAAAAAATAGGATCAGGGGTCATGAATCCTTTCAGACAAAGAAATCGTCCTCTGCAGGGTAACGGGCATCAACGATGAATAGTTGCAATACAGATCTGATCGATCTATCACAAAACCTGGTTCGAACGGAAATCTGGACTGAACACAATGCACGATGTGGATCTCGTGGAACAAACTGCGTATCTCACCTGTTGGCGCCTGTGATGGGGTAGTCGCCGCCAGACCGCAGTTTGCGTTTCCCCTCCGCAGCCGATTCTGACATCTACGCCAAGCAGAGTCCCCCGTATTCTAACCATTTCACAATTCAGGGAGTAAGGTTCTTGGTTACGCTTGCGGGTGACTCCCGGAAAAAATTACGCTGGTCTCACAGACCTTATCGGTTCGATTGCCTTATATAAGGCCTACAGTGGATTCCCAGATCTAGAGTGGAACCAGGATGAGGTGTCATCGCTCAATTCCCTGTCAAGCAAGTACGACAGCGGCATCCGTAACTTTTTCGTCTCCAGTAAGAGGAAACCGGATGGACCAATAGCGTGGCAAGCGTACAGTGGCGGCTATTCCGCTCCCCTCTCATTAGGAGGATGCTGCCATGATCGAGCTAATCTCTTCGGGAGGTTTCATTGGTCGGGCCGCATTTCAAAGGAGAAGGCTTTCGCCCCAGGAGAAGCTGGACTATCACCAGAAAGGTTTCCTGCATATCCCGGCCCTCACCCCACCAAGCGAGATCAACCGAATTAAAGAGATCATGGATCGTCTGTATGCGTCCAAGGGGCTACAGTTCGGCGATGTCAGAAACCCGCTACGGCTGGCCCCAGAACTTACACACACCCACCTCTATCAGTCCTGCTGCCTTATTGCCAAACAGCTGTTGGGTCTGACTGCCCGGTACGGATGTGATAGGGGATTGTACAAGGAACCAGCTGGTCGTCATGGTAGTCCGTGGCATCAGGATGCCGCCTTCCATGGAACGTACAGCCTTCTCCAGAGCCTGACCTTTTGGATTCCCCTCCATGATGTCGAAGCCGAAAACGGGTGTATGCAGTACATTGCATTAGAGCGCGGGCAAAAGCTCCTGCCGCATCGGCCCTTTTACCCTGGGGATAACTTCTCCCTGATGACCCCTTATGCCGATACAGGCCTAGCGGTTACGGTTCCTGTGCGCGCAGGGGGCGCCACCATTCATGGCCCCATGACGCTCCATGCGGCCCACGTGAATTCTGCCGACGTTATCCGCCGCGTCTGGACTATTTCTTTCCGGCCCTGGGGACGGTGGGGTGGCATCAGGCCTACACGAATCGCGCATATCTTGAGCGTGTTGGTCCAAAGAAGTGTCGCGGCAACTAGGCTACGAGGCCACTAATTTTCAACCGATGTGGCTCACTTTGAAAGGAGAGATGAAGTGAAGCGGGGGCTGTCCCTCCGGTTCCCTCTCCCATGCGGTTTTGCGGGGTGGAACCGGCCGGGCCGCCTCAGGGACTGAATCTTCCCCTTAGTCAGGATCCCATGATCTTGGCACTCGATTCTCTTTCACCTATTTGACATACCAATTCGGGACCGACAACCAAACTGCATCATCACCGCCTTATGCGGCTATGGAGCAGGGAATCACCTCTACCCATGGCGGATAGGTGCGAAGAGGCAGCGGCACAGTGATAGAACCGCTCACAGTAGGAGTAACAGCGGGAGTAGCGTAACCAGCGGGTGGAATCGAGTCCGGTCAGAATCACCGAACCCTCTGAGATATCTATAGGAATGGGTGGAGGCGCCGGGCGGGTTCGAACCGCCGCATCGCAGTTTTGCAGACTGCTCCCTTAGCCACTTGGGTACGGCGCCACGGGTCGGATTATAGAAGGGGGAGCTTCAGGAACTCAACCGCGAAGAGCAGAGAAACAGAGGAAACTTCTCACAACGCAACGGCTGAGCGGATGCCGCTGCCTATGGCTTACTGGGAAGCACAGGAATGTCGCGTACGATGGTGGACTGTTCATCCGGCGCGTGACCCATCAATTCCCAGCCTTCTTCCGTCTCTCCGTCCGACGAAGACCCGTTGTGGGTGGCACCGGACGCCTCAGCCTCTTTTTCTTTAGCCAGCTGTTCGACTTCGTAAATGAGGGTGTCCATAAGTTCGTCCATGGGCACTTTGCGCATCAGCTTTCCCTTCTTGAAGAGAATACCTTTGCCTTCGCCGCCGGCAATACCGATATCCGCCTCCTTGCCTTCGCCGATGCCATTGACCACGCAACCGAGGACGGACACATTCAACGGAGTCTTGATATGGCCGAGTTTCTTTTCCAACTCGTTGGCCATGCGCACCACATCGATTTCGACACGGCCGCAAGTCGGGCAGGCGATGACATTGATGCCGCGATGACGCAGTTCCAATGACTTCAAGATCTCGAACCCGACTTTGACCTCTTCCACCGGATCGGCGGCCAGCGAGACGCGTAACGTGTCGCCAATGCCTTGCGAGAGCAGCCAACCGAGGCCGATCGCGGACTTCACCGCGCCGGTCATGGCCGTGCCGGCTTCTGTAATACCGATGTGAAGTGGATAGTTAGACTGAGTAGAGAAGAGATAGTAGGCATCGATCGCATGGTGCACATCGGAAGCCTTCAGCGACACCTTCATGTTGGTGAAGCCTTCGTCTTCGAGCGCGTGCACGGCATTTAAGGCAGATTCGGACAGGGCTTCCGGTGAAGGCCACCCATATTTATCGAGCAGGGGCCGTTCGAGCGAACCGCCGTTCACGCCCACGCGCAGGGGAATGCCCCGCTCGTTCACGGCCTTGATCACTTCCTGCACTTTCCACCAAGCCCCGATGTTGCCCGGGTTGATACGGACGCAATCGACGACTTCGGCCGCCTTGAGGGCCAGGCGATGATCGAAGTGAATGTCGGCGATCAACGGCACCGTCATCGACGCCTTGATCTTCGGCAGCGCTTCGGCCGCCGCCTCGTCCGGAACGGCGACACGAATAAGCTCGCAACCGGCGGTTTCCAATTGCCGGATCTGCTCCACCGTCGCCATCACGTCACGCGTATCGGTCGAGCACATCGACTGGACCGAAATCGGCGCGTCACCGCCGATCTTGACCGATCCCGCCTGAATCTGCCGCGTCTTTTTCCTAGTGATATGCATGGGTGTCAGCGGCGTTAGCTGCCTTGCTCGTCACCGTGCGGCAGACTGCCGACAAGTGAAGCCAAGCGAGCGGCATCGTCCGTCACCACTCCGGCTCCGAACAACTGTTTCACGCTGCTATAAATGCCATCGGCTGTGAGACCATACCGTTCACGCAACAGGTCCTGCGGCCCTTGCTCGATGTACCAATCCGGTAACCCGAGGATCTTGGTGCGCAACATGACTCCGGCTTCGGACAGGGTTTCCAAAACTGCGGAACCGAATCCGCCCATCTTGCAGCCTTCTTCCACCGTCACCAGGCAACGGACGTTCTTCGCTGTCTTGAGAATGAGTTCGGTGTCCAGCGGCTTCGCAAACCGCGCGTTGACCACCGCGGCGGAAATGCCTTCCTGAGCCAACCGTTCGGCGGCCTTCATGGCTGGCCAAACAGTCACGCCGATCGCCACGATCGCCACATCCGTTCCTTCACGCAACAACTCACCTTTGCCGATGGGCAGAGTGGTCGGCTCAGGATCCATCGGCACCCCGAGGCTGACGCCACGTGCGTATCGCACGGACGAGGGACCATCGAAACTCACACAGGTCTTGATCATGTGCTGTAATTCGTTCTCGTCCTTGGGAGCGGCCACGACCATGTTCGGCACATGCCGAAGGAATGCGAAATCGAAAGCCCCATGGTGCGTCGTTCCGTCTTCGGCCACAAGCCCACCACGGTCGATGCAGAACGTCACCGGCAAATTCTGGGTGGCCACATCATGCACGACTTGATCGTAGGCCCGTTGCAGAAAGGTGGAATACAACGCCACCACCGGCTTCATCCCTTGCGCCGCCATACCGGCGGCAAACGTGACGGCATGTTGCTCAGCGATCCCCACATCATAGATGCGTTCGGGGAACTCTTTTTCAAACGCATTCAGTCCGGTCCCTTCACACATGGCAGCAGTGATCGCGACCACACGCTTGTCTTGGCGTGCGACCTTGATCAGGGCGTTGACAGCCATGCTGGTGTAACTGGGACGCACGGCTTTTTTCGCCGGCATCCCCGTTTCACGCACAAAGGGCGGGCAGGCATGGAACCAGACGGGGTTATCCATGGCGGCCTGATATCCCAAGCCTTTCTTCGTGATCACGTGTAGCAGAACCGGACCCTTCATTTTCAGCACATTTTCCAATGTCGGAAGCAGATGTTCAAAGTTATGTCCGTCAATCGGCCCGGCATACTGGAAGCCCAACTCTTCAAATAACAGACCGGGAAGAATCGCCCCCTTGGCCAACTCTTCGGCCCGGCGAGCGATTTTTTGCATTTCGGCACCGATGTGAGGAATCTTCCGCAGGAACTGGCCGGTTTCTTCACGCATCCGGGCGTAGAACTCACCGGTGAAGGTCCGATTCAGGTAGGCGGAAATGGCCCCGACGTTTCGGGAAATCGACATCTGATTGTCGTTGAGGACGACAATAAAGTCATTATTCGTTCCGCCCGCGTGATGTAAACCCTCCAGCGTCATTCCCGCCGTCATTGCCCCGTCGCCGACGACGCAGACGACCTTATGTCTTTCGCCCCGCTGCTCGCGCGCTTCCACCATTCCAAAGGCGGCCGAAACACCGGTGCCGGCATGACCGGCATTGAAGGTATCGTACGCACTTTCCTCACGCTTACAGAAGCCGCTCAATCCGCCGTATTGCCGCAGGGTGTGAAACTGTTCCCGACGCCCGGTGAGGAGCTTGTGGGTATAGGCCTGATTGCTGGTGTCCCAGACGATTTTATCTTTCGGCGTATCCAGGAGATATTGCAGTGCGACCGTCAACTCCACGACACCCAGATTGGAGGCCAGATGCCCCCCGACATTCGAAACCACCGACAGGATTTGCTCCCGAATCTCCTGGCACAGTTCCGGAAACTGTTCAGGGGACAGTCGCTTCAAATCAGCGGGACTGTGGATATTTTTTAGCAGAGACATTGCACAATCTCCTTGTCAAAACATGACAATTGGACGCAGGTATTCATATTCGTGGAAAACAATCGTCTTGAGAAGGTCGTGGCGAAGCAGCGAAAGAAGTTCGTACAAATCGCCTCATCCTCACATATAGGGACGCCTGTGTCAAGATTCTGGTGTCCTCCGGAGCCCTTCGCCCGTAAATTTACGACCGAAACCGGTACGTAAGAACCGTAGATAGGGTAAAATCGGCGGCGCTTCCGGTGATGAAGTCCAGATTTTCGACTCCATAGACTTGCCACAGCAGCCTCGGTCGTATCCGATAGCTCACCCCCAGAACCGACTCGGTCACTCCTTTATCCAAAACACGGGTTCCTGTGCCGTGAAACGGTGGAGAGTAATAGTCGAACTGCGCCGTGATGGAAAAATTCTCCGTCCAGAGATATTCCACGGCGACCAACCCGGTGATGACCGGCTGCACGTCAAGTCCCGCGATCCGTCCCGTAGGAAATATTCCATTCACGTTGGCGTACAGGATCCAGCCGGTCGCGAAGGTCTTGTCGAGGGCCAGTCCGACGCCGGCATCCGGGTGGCCGCTTCCGAATACTTGTCCGGTGTCTCCCGTCGGGGCCTTGACCGCAACACGGATCGACAATGCCGGCTGACTCCCGGTTTCTTGCAACAGCTGATACTTGCCGTAGAACGAGACATCGCCCAATCCGGTGGCATTGTCCGATCCCTGGAACATCGTGCGGCCACCGTTGGACACGTTGAAGGCGTACCCGGTATCCCGCAGAGCCTTTCGTGGAGGAGACACTCCCGTCGTGCCTCGTTCCACCCCGAGAATCGCTCCTTCCATAAAGCCGCTGTACCGATGGTATGCCGGTATTTCTGCGCCGACCTCCAATCGTTCGGTGAGGCCGTACCGAAGGAACAGACCGGCACGCACGGTCTCAAATTTCATGGTCACATCGGCCTGCTCCTCCCGATCGCGGGCAATCGTGGCGGTATTGGCCGCTTCCAGACGGATATCGAAATCCCCCTTATGCAGTACGGCCGCCCGCTCGCCGGGCATCGCTAATACCAGCTGGTCCAGCGCTTGAAAGTTTCTCACAGGAAAGGGGCCGAACCCTTCCGCCCCAGCCAGAAGCGGCAGGCCGGACGGAAGCCCGAGGATGCAGAGAAAATAGAAGAGATGCCGCATGAGTCATACCCGGCCGTTCACTCAGGCGTTTAATAAGGAAAGTCCAAGCCGGCGAAAATCGCTCCGCCTTCGCGGCTATATCCGTAATCCAGACGACCAACCACGTTCGGTCGAACAATCGCTCGAAAACCGACGCCGGGCGTCATCCGGTAATCCTGAAAGCTTACATCTTTGAAAGAGTTGAACACCTGGCCTGTATCCAGAAACGGGGCGAGTTCAAAATCCGCAGTCACCCCCGCCAACTTCGTGCGCAGGATGTGAATCCGCTCCTCGATACTGAAGGCGATCAGATGTTTGTCGATGTAGCGATCCATCCCGAAGCCGCGCAAGTTGTTTTGTCCGCCCAGCGACGACTGTTCGAAGAACGGCACTTGAGAACCAATCGTGGCCTGCAAATCGGCCCGGACAACGAGAATGGCACGCTTGGATTCGCTGGGGAATAACTTTTTCACTTCGATTTCGTAACGTGAATACACGGGGTGATCGCCATTTTTCACATTTTGATTCAGCTCAGCGTAGGCCATGACGGACATGCCGTCGGTGGGCGTGATCAGGCTGTCACGAGTATCATAGTAAAAAGAGGCGCGATGCCCGACGATGATGGATTCGCCTTGAATGCCGTCGACCGTAGGAAATTGCTCGACGGAAAAGGGAAGGTCTGTGGCACCCCGCTGGAGTTGTACCTGGCGAACCCGCTGCCCCACGGAAACCTGCGTCACTTCATTCGCATAGAGGCCGAGCCGCCAGTACGCCCGCGCTTCTCTCGCCGTGTAATTCGATTCGTCTGCCTGTACCGTCGATTGACCCAGCCCGAAGAACCGCGAAGTGGCATTTTTAAAAAAGGTCCCGCCGAAGTTCAGAAAGTATTGCCCGTTACCGAACGCGGGATCGACATAGTCAAACAGCACTTTACGTTCGATTTTTTCCGTCAGGGAGGCGATCAGCTTCATCTGCCGCCCCCCCGGGTCGTACTTAAAGAGGTTGAACACCGCCCGACTGCCGACGATTGAATTCTGGATCAGCATCGGCGCCATGAGGTACTTCAACTCCCCATCCGGATCAGAGATCAGGATCGGCGCAATCAAACCGGCATCGTTCCCGTCGTTTTTGCTGGTCGAGACCGAGGGAACAGGGAAAATTTGGGTATCGGCCCCTGCAGGAGCCGGAGAGCTCAGGAACAGGAGTCCCGCCAGCGCCAGGAGAATACGGATCGACGAAAAATAATGTCGCTGCATGGCGCTCGCCGGAACGGTGCTCTCTATTGACACTACGGGGCTTTGATCTTGTCGGATTTCTTGCGGAGCTGATCAACGAGGTCGGAATACGAGGAGGTGTGAAGGATCTTCGTAAATTGCCCGCGGTAATTGTTCACCAGACTGACGCCATCGACCACTACGTCATACACATGCCAATCATTACTTTTGTTCAGCAGCCGGTAGTCCATGGGGATTTCGGTTTTTCCGGACAACACCTTGGTGCGCACTTCCGCATACTCTTTCTCCGTGCGTTCATTGAGGTATTGCACGCCCTCGCCGGAATAAGTCTCCACCCGATCGGCGTAGGTATTGGTCAACAGGGTTCGGAACAGGTCAGTGAATTCCTGTTTCTCCTTGTCCGACAATTGATTCCATTGCGCGCCCAATGATCGCCGGGACATTTCGGAATAGTCGAATCGCGCGGCGACGACTTTTTCCAAACGCTGCCGCCGGTCTTCATGTTTGGCCGGCGCCTTCAGTTCTTTATCGTTCAAGATCTTGAGGACCTCATCAACCGTTCCGCGGATCGACTCCGTAGCCGGACCGGCCATGGCAGACGACAGTCCGCCCATGAACAGTTGCAGCGCCAACAGGACACTCAAGACCATCCATCGACTTATAGACATTCCAACACCTCTCCTGTGAGTGGTGATTTCCTCGCCCACCGGCCCGGTTCGAGCATTGCCATCCTCCGACGCATGAGGCCGGTGAGATTAGTTCACCTTGCCATGTACATACTGGCTAACCAATTCCTCCAGATCAAGCCCTGATTCAGTGTCGCGAATTTTGTCGCCGGGCTTCAATGGATCACCGCCGCCGCCGACAGAGAGCGCGAGGTATTTATCGCCGATGATTCCACGGGTTTTGATTGAGGCAATCGTGTCCGAGTACAACTTCACGCCATCCTGAATCGCCAGGGCCACCAGCGCGCGGTCGCTGCTGAGGCCAATGGTGCGGACCCGGCCGACCTCGACCCCGGCAATTTCCACCGACGCTCCCGGCTTGAGTCCTGAGGCCGACGTAAATTCCGCCTCGATCGGGTAATTGTGTCCGCCGATGACCTCAAGTTTTCCCAGCTTGATGGACAGATATCCCAGGCAGGCGATCCCGACGAGCACGAAAATCCCGACCATCAATTCCAGTTTTGCACGTTCCATAACGTCTCCTATCAGCGCCTCTCAGTCGGCAACACTTTCGGCGCGACCGTGCCCCCGACAAAAATAAACTCGCGAATCTCTTCATCGGTTGTCTTCACAAACTCGCTTGAAGGCGCCATCTCGGCAATCCGGCCGTTCTTCAGCATCGCCACGTAATCGGAAATGCCAAAAATCTCCGGGATCTCATGACTCACCATGACCGCGGTGAAGCAAAACTGCTGCTGCATCGCGACGATGAGGTCGTGAATGGCCTTCGCCATTAAAGGATCGAGCCCCGTCGTCGGCTCGTCGAACAGAATGATTTCCGGCTCCATCACCAACGCGCGAGCCAGCCCGGCACGTTTGCGCATCCCCCCGCTCAGCTCCGCGGGGAATTTATGCCCCATGCCCTTCAAGCCTACCTGCTCCAGCTTCTCCTCAACCCGCTTGGTGACCACGTCGCCCTTCAGGCGGAGTTTTTCCCTGAGCGGAAAGGCGACGTTTTCGAAGACTGACAATGAATCGAACAAGGCCGCGTTCTGAAACAGCATTGCGAACTTCTTGCGGACTTCGTTGAGCGCCCGGCCCTTGAGATGGGCGATATCTGTCCCGTCGATCAGCACCTTGCCGCGATCAGGCTGCATGAGACCGATCATGTGCTTGAGGAGGACGCTCTTCCCCGACCCACTTCGTCCTATAATAGTGGTGAGTTTCCCTGCGGGGATCGCCAAATCCACCCCTCGCAGCACCTGTTGCCCGCCCAACGTCTTTTCAATCCCGACAAGTTCGATCACATCTTCTCCGTCCACCGCTGATCTGCGGCCGTCCTCAGAGCAGCACCGAGGTCAGAAAATAATCCCACACCAGGATCAACACGGCAGAAAGCACCACGGCTTCGGTCGTCGCCGTTCCCAGACCTTCGGCACTATGTTTGGTGTGAAAGCCCTTGTAACAGCAGACCCAACTGATCAACAGGCCGAAGCTGATGGATTTGAGAATGCCGCCATAGACATCCTTCCATTCCACCGCCGACTCGATTGAACTCCAATACGCGCCTTCATTCCCGTTCAGCAGCTGCACGCCGACGACATAACCCCCGTAAATGCCGACCACGTCGAACAGCGCAACCAATAACGGCACGGCAATGACACTGGCAACCAGCTTAGGACCGATCAGATATTGCAACGGGTTGATGGCCATCGTGTCCAAGGCGTCGATCTGCTCGGTAATCCGCATGATGCCGATCTCGGCCGTCATCGCCGATCCGGCGCGGGCTGTGACCATCAGCGCGGCAAGCACCGGCCCCAACTCACGAATGATGCTCAGCGCCACGGCGGACCCCAGTACCGCCTCGGAGCCGAATTTCCGCAGCGTGTAGTAGCCCTGCAACGCCAGGACCATGCCTGTAAAGACGGCGGTGAGGACAACCACGAAGGTGGATTTGTAACCGATGAAATTGAGTTGTTTGACGATTTGATAGAACCTGAACGGCGGACGGGTCAGCCAGGCAAAGGAGGAGAGGACGAACAACATCATTCGCCCCATCTGCTCCGTCAGATCGATGGTAAACCGTCCGATGCGAGCAATACCTTCCATGCCTCACCCTCCTCTTCACTCTCGACCCGAACGACCGACGCGCATGGCTCCCGATCAGCCGACGCCTTCACGCAGGGCACGATCGGCACAGGCGCGATACAGGGCCGTCAACTGCGCCCCGGCCACCTGACTTTGCACTCGAAGACGATTGAGCCCGATCAGGCTCGTTGGATGCGACAGACACGCAACGACACCCCTTGCCCATCCAGATGGCCTGAGAAACAAGTTGAAGTCAAGCGGCAGAGTCTCATCCTCGAGATCGGACACCGTGCGCACGATCGCAAAAGGAATCCGGTGCTCCGAGGCGACCATCCCTAAGGCCGCGCTCTCCATGTCGAGCCCGATGCCGCCGGCTCGTCCCGCGATCGCGCGTTTTTCCTCCGCCAGGCAGAGCACACGCGGCACCGTGACAAACCCTCCGCTCCGCATCGGCAAATCCTTCATATCAACCGCCTGCTTCACCCAATCGATCAACACCGGAGCGCACGTCACAGGAGGCCCCGCTTGCCCGCCGTTTTCCAGAATCACCTCCGTACCAATCAGCACATCCCCAATGCCGGCCGGTCCAAGGGCACAGGCAAATCCCGTGGACCAGACGGCCGATAGGGCCTGTTCCGCAAGTATGCGTTTGGCAGTTGCCGTCGCCCGCTCGGGGCCAACCCCCATAGGAATGATGCACCATTCGACCAACGCCTGGCGCGCTACCACACAACGAATCCCACCGACGACCCGAGCCTCGCTCGCGGGAAAGGCCTGCCGCACGGCGGCCAATTCCCAGCGGGTGGCGACAAAGACACCGATCGTGGTCACAGCGGCTCCCGATGACTGATGACAGGGGGAAATGGACTCGATGAACATTCACGGTCAGCGAGGCGACCGGAACTGTCCTGATTGATAGGCCAGCTGCCGCAACTCATCCGCCCTCGTCGTCCCACGAGTCTTCAGATTGCGGTACATGGCCAGCGCCCAGAGCGGGAAGTACTGACAATACCAATGATAACGGAGGTAGAACACGCGAGGGAAACCGGTTCCGGTATGGCGTACCTCTTCCCATGACCCGTCCTTCCGCTGATTTCGAATGAGGTAGTGAATACCTCTGGCTAGGCTGAATGAGTCCGTAACGCCGCCTGCCATAAGGGCGAGGAGCGCCCAGGCGGTTTGCGACGGGGTACTCTCGCCACGCCCGCTCTCCGCCACATCCGCATAGGAGAGGCAGGACTCGCCCCAGCCGCCGTCCGGATTTTGCTTCGACTCGACCCAGCTGACCGCGCGACGGATATAGGGAGAAGAGAGGTCTTCGCCGATGGCGCGCAGCCCGGAGAGAACCGACCACGTCCCATAAATGTAGTTGACGCCCCAACGACCATACCAACTACCGTCCTGCTCCTGGTCATTCTTCACAAAGGTCAGCGCCGAGGCCACGGACGGATGTGTCCAGTCGTATCCCAGGGTGGCCAGCATTTCGAGACAACGTCCGGCCAGGTCGGCCGTACTGGGATCCAACAATGCGCGATGGTCGGCAAAAGGAATGTAGTTGAACACGATACGATTATTGTCGACGTCGTACGCGCCCCAGCCCCCGTCGGATCCCTGCATCGCAGTCACCCACCGGCATCCCCGGCGAATCGCCAGCCGCTGCTGCTCTTCATCAGGCAGACGCACTTTAGCAAGCGCCATCAGCACGACAGCCGAATCATCCACGTCGGGGAAGAGCTCGTTCTCAAACTGAAAATACCAGCCGCCCGGCTCCGCCCCCGGAGAGGAAATAATCCAGTCTCCAACGGTCTTCGTTTGTTTGGACAACAACCAGGTGGCCGCTTTCTGCAACGCCGGATGATCCTGCGGCATACCGGCTTCGGACAGCGCATTGATGAGCAACGCGGTATCCCAAATTGGAGAATGGCAGGGTTGCAGATGCAACGCATCGACACATTGCCCGTTGTCCATCACCGTGTCGTGAATTTCGAGTTCTTCGATCTCCCGCATCGCTTTGGCGACGAGAGGATCATCATTCTTGTACCCGAGGCAATTCAGAGCCATCACCGAATTGGCCATGGCGGGATAAATGGCGCCGAGT
This sequence comes from Nitrospira sp., assembly GCA_049840695.1. Lineage (GTDB taxonomy): Bacteria > Nitrospirota > Nitrospiria > Nitrospirales > Nitrospiraceae > Nitrospira_A. Next base: position 234,863 of record JASGJV010000002.1, on the reverse strand, counting down.
CCACCGCTCCCCTTCATATGATCGAGCATCCAGTTCTCGGCGCCCTTGAGCGCCTTTTGGCGGACCCATTCGACCGGCGACCGATCATAGACCTTGAGCAGCGCGTCGAGATTGATGAAAAAATTTCTGGCCGTGAACCAGGTCCGGTCCTTCTTGAATGGAGGAACCGTGCTGTAATCGATTTCCGCCGGCGGTTGCGTGTACAGCTCGTCGATGCCCTGCTCGGGCGGCACCTCACACTGCGGCCGTTTGGCGAAAATGATCAAGAGCGGAATGAGGACCGCGCGCGACCAATAGGAAATGGCATAGATGCTGAAATAAAACCGCTTCGGCAACAGCATGATTTCAGGCGGCATGCTGGGCACGCCACGCCAATCGTACTGACCGAACAAGGCCAGGGTGATCTTCGTGAAGACGTTGGCCGCCACCACCCCCCCCTTGTCGAGGATGCAGGTTCGGGCGTGGGCCATGAACGCTTCATCGGCCGATACGCCGGAAAGTTTGAGGGCAAAGTACGCCTTGACAGAGGCGCTGATATCCGCCGGGCCTCCGTGATAAATGGGCCATCCACCGCATGGCAGTTGCGCGGATTTCAAATAACGGATGACTTTGCGCTCGCGCTCCGGGTCGACGCAGTTCATGAAGCGCCGTAACATCAGATACTCTGAACTCAGGGTCGTATCCGCTTCCAGTTCAGCAACCCAAAAGCCTTCGGCAGCGTCCTGCCTGGCTAAAAACCACGCCTGACTCTTCCGGATGGCTTCTTCCAGCGCTTCTAACTGACCGGTGGTATGCGAAGGAGCCCGCTTTGCGCTGTCCCCGACTGAAGCGTCAGGTTTGCTGGAGACGAGGCGCAGCACCGGAGCCGAGGCAAAATCGCGCGCCGCCCTGATTCGGCTCGGCACCGATACCAGTAAACTATCGGACAGACGACTGAACAGGTTCTTGAGAAGTCGCATAGCGTGTTGCCGTGAATCAGACAGAGACGGCGGGATCGATAGTCGAAACGGTTCCATCAATCAAGCAGTGATCACATGAAACCGCACAGTACCACGTGTAACCATTAGCAGGACTGTATAACAAACTGCTTAAGGCCAGTCAAGGGAAGCAACCCTAACGCAGCCTCTAAGTGCGCGTTTGCGTTGAAGACTGAGCGCTCTCCGATCTCCTCGACGCCTCTCTCTCTCAGACCGGCTGAAGGTCGCCGAGCTTGACGGAGATCAAACTCGACACCCCTGGTTCTTCCATCGTGACGCCGAAGAGCGAATCGGCCATCGCCATCGTTCGCTTGTTGTGGGTGATGACAAGAAATTGGGCCGTCGCCGAAAGGCTGCGTAGCACCGCCGTGAATCGCCCGATGTTTTCTTCGTCGAGCGGTGCATCGATTTCGTCCAGGATGCAGAACGGGGTCGGACGGATCAAGAAACTGGCGATCAACAGCGCCATCGCCGTCAACGTCTTCTCTCCACCGGACAACATCGTAATACTCTTCAACCGCTTCCCCGGCGGTTGCGCCACGATTTCCACGCCCGGCTCGCGGGCGCCGTTGTCCTCCACCCCTTCTTCCAACGGCTCTTCGACCAACTGCAACTCCGCGCGGCCACCGGGGAAGAACTGCGCAAACACCTCCCGGAACTTCTGCTGCAATTCGTTGAACGTCTCCACGAACATGTCTTTGGTCGTGCGGTTGATGCGCTGGATGATTTCCTTAAGCGACGCAATGGAGGTGGACAGGTCCTGCTCCTGGGTTGTCAAAAACTGATACCGTTCCTCCAATTCACGATGTTCATCGATCGCCGCGAGATTGATCGCACCCATGCGGTCCAACCGTTCGCGGATTTTCTGAATCTGTTCCCGCAACTGTGGCGTGTCGAGGAGGGAGACCGGTGCCGCTGGTTCTTCTCCTTCGGTGACGGGCTGCTCCTCGGGTAATGACACCAGCAGGGTCGCCGGATCAATCTGATAGGTGCCTGCCAACGTACTCTCGATGGTCGAAAGATGCGTCTTCACTTCGGCCTTGCGCACTTCGGCCGTCATGCGGCGATCATGCAAGGTCGACAAACTCTGCCGCACGGTGGCGAGGGTTTCTTCGACCGCATGCAATGCGCTCATTTCCTCCGCCTGACGTTCCTGCTCCGCGATGAGTTCCGATTTGATTCCATCCACTTCGGCGCCGAGTTCACGGCAGAGCGCTTCCTGCCTCGTCTGCTCCTCCCGGCTGTTCTCCGTGGCCTGCACCAGCCCGGTCACTTGCTCTTCGAGTTCGGCAGCGCGTCGCTGCGCGGCATCCAGCCGTTGCGTGAACCGCGCAATATCGCTGTGGGCATGCTCGCGACGCCCACGCATGCTTTCGAGTGACAATCGGACTTCGGTCAGACGCTGTTGAATCGCCAGCCCTTGGCTCTCGATGACCACCAGTCGTTCACGGATCTGTAGCAACCCGTTTTCCTGGCCCAGCTTCTCTGCCACCCATTGCTCAAGTTGAGCCTGGCTGGATTGAAACTGCTCCTGCAACCGCGCCTGTTCGGCCAATCCCCGCTGCAATTCTTCCGCCAACATGTCCATGCGCCTGTGCAACTCTCCACGCTGGCGATCTACGTTCGCGTCGTCTTTTTGCAGCGACAACTCCAGCATCTCGGCCTCGCGGATGGCCCTGCCCAACTGCTGCTCCTCTTCACGCCCCAGGCCCAACGCGGATGCCGCTTCCTCACGTGCCACACGAGCGAGCTCCAGCGCGTGCACGGCTTCCGTGCGGCGAGCTTCCAACTCCAGGACTTCCCGCCGGCGCTGCAGGAGCCCCGCACCGGCACTGGTGCCACCACCGGTCATGACGCCGGCTGCATCCAATGTCTCGCCGGATAACGTCACATAGGTTGGGCCCGCAGGCGCCGGCCACTGATGCTGTTCCCACAATTGCAGCGCCACCGCGAGGGATTCGACAATCACAATGCCGTCAAACAAATAATTCAAGGTGGAAGCGGATGCGCCTTCCGCGCGGATGACATCGATGGCGCGACCCACGACCCCCGGCTGCCCATTGAGCACGGGCCACCAGGAGGCCGGAGAATCCCCTGCTGCCTGGTCAGAATCCCACCGGATCTGCTGCGGAATGAATGCCCCGCGCCCGAGTTCCTTCCCCTTCAAAAATTCGACGGCTCGGCTAGCGGCTAACGGTTGGTCAACCAACCAGCCCCGTACCCGTTCACCCAGAATGGTCTCCACGGCACGATCCAGGCCGGGCGGAATCACAAGCCACTCTGCCAGCGCCTCTCGCACGCCGTCGCAGGTTTTCAGCGCGGTGCCTTCTTCCTCCCCTTCGCGGCCATATCCCATTTCCTCCCGCACAACACCCTGTAACGCGCCCAAGCGTGATTCCACCGCGGCCACATCTTCGGAAAACCGGACGATATCGCGATCCAGGCCCGTAATCTGCCCGCCCAGTCCTTCAATGCGCTCGATCGCAGCCTGACGTTCAGCCATGAGTCCCTGAATGCGCTGACTCGTCTCTTCCCGCTGCGCAGACAAAAGTTCCCGCTGCTCATCCAATCCGGCCACTTGTGCGACCATCTGCTCCTGCTCACGCGACACCCGTTCCGCCCGGGCCAACGTTTCCTGCTGACGCGCGGTCACCTGCGCGAGACTTTGCTCCGTGTTTGCCACGAGCACGGCGAGATTCAGCACATCCTTCCGGGCGCGTTCCTCTTCGTTGACGGCTGAGGCCCGATGGCCCGCCAGGGCTTTCGCTTCAGCATCGGCCTGTTGAAACTGGGCTTCCTGCTCAACAATATCGCTTTCCAATTGCAGCAAGGTCGCCCGCAACTCTTCGATCTCGACCCGGGCCTGCTCCTGATCCGCGGCCAGCCGTTCCATTTCCTGTGAAGCCTGAACGCGTTGCCGCTCGAACAACTCCGTCCGGTTTCGCTCAACCTCGGCAGCCGTCAAGGCCTGCGATTGGCGCTGCTCGGTGCCGGCCAAGGTATCCCGCACGCGCGAGATGGCTTCGGCCGCGTCGTTCATTCGGAGGCGGATAGTTTCCTGTTCCGAATCCAGACGAGCCTGCTCGGCGACCTGCTCGGCCTCCAGCGCTTCCACTTCCCGCGCTTCGCGGTCGACGGATTCCAGGTCGGCATGCATGGTGCGATAGTCCCGGGACAACAACTCGATCTCGAGCCCCTTGGCTTCCTGCTGCAGCGTTTGGTACGTCCGGGCCTGACGAGCCTGGCGTTCCAGTGAATTCAGCTGCTTCTTCACTTCCGCCACGATGTCGCGCACCCGCAAAAGATTCTGTTGCGTCGATTCCAGCTTACGAAGCGCTTCCGCCTTCTGTTTTTTGTACCGGACGATGCCGGCGGTTTCTTCGATCAATTCCCGGCGGTCCTGCGGTGACGCCTGCAGAATCTGCTCGATTCGTCCTTGCTCGATGACGGTATGGCCCTTCGACCCGGCTCTGGTTTCAATCAGCACGTTACGAATATCTTTGAGGCGGCAGGGCGTCTTATTGATGAGATACTCGCTGTCGCCATTGCGGTAAAGACGACGCGTGATCATCAGTTCCTGGTATTCGCTCAATTGACTCGGCAGTCCTGAAATGGCATCCAATCGCAACTCGCCCAGTCCACCGATCACCAGCGAGACTTCCACCAACCCGAGTGGTTTCCGCACTTCCGTCCCGTTGAAGATGACGTCTTCCATCTTCTCGCTCCGAAGGGTTTTGGTGCTTTGTTCGCCCAAGACCCAGAGGATGGAATCCACCACATTACTTTTGCCGCTGCCGTTCGGACCCACGATCGCCGTGATGCCTTTGGGAAATTGAATTTTCGCTTCCGCGAATGACTTGAAGCCGAGCATTTCCAAGGACTTCAGATACACCGGCGACCTCCAGAGCAAGAAGGTTGAGAAGGCACGCGTTGTGAGGAAGAAAACGAAAAATCTTCTATCACAGCGATACACTCAATGCAAAGGAAAAGCCCTTGATATGGGGGAATAAAGAGGCCACTCCCCCAATATATGGAGGAATGGCCCTGATCTACCTGTAGGAGAATGTGAGACGGCCGAGCGGTTAGTTGGCGGAGGCCGCCGTGCGTGATGCAGACTCGATGGTGACGAGTTCTTTCGGGAGGAGAAATTCCACATCCTCTTCGATGACGGTCAATTCTTCGACTTCTTCAGAAGAACCCAGGCGCTTCAGATAGGCCACCACTTCTGTCACCAGTACTTCAGGCGCAGACGCGCCCGCCGATAGGCCCACACTCTTGGCATCCTTCAGCCAATCCGGATTGATATCCGAACGCGGCATCGATGAGATAGGAGGGAATGCCGCAATGCTCGCCCAATTCGCGCAACCGGTTCGAGTTGGAACTGTTCGGCGAGCCGATGACGAGGATGACATCGACCAGCTTAGACAAGGACTTCACCGCATTCTGGCGGTTCTGCGTGGCATAACAAATATCTTCCTGGTGCGGGCCTTTGATATTCGGGAAGCGCCGATGTAAGGCTTCGACGATGTCCCGGCATTCATCGACACTGAGTGTCGTCTGGGTGACGTAAGACAAGTTCTGGGTCTTTTCCACATGGAGCGTTTCGACATCCTGCACTGAGGACACGAGGTGGAACTTATCCGGAATCTGGCCCAGCGTCCCGATGACCTCGGGATGCCCCGCATGGCCGATCAGGATCAATTCGTAGCCTTGCGTGTAATCGCGGTTGACCTCGTTATGCACCTTGATCACCAACGGACAGGTGGCGTCGATGACATGGAGGCGGCGGCTCTGAGCCTCTTCCCACACCGACTTCGCCACACCGTGGGCGCTGAAGATCACCACGGATCCTTCCGGCACCTCGTTCAACTCTTCCACGAATACGGCACCCTTGTGCCGGAGCGAGTTCACCACATGCCGGCTATGAACGATCTCATGCCGCACATAGATCGGCGCGCCGTATTTCTTCAGGGACAGATCGACAATATCGATGGCGCGGTCAACACCCGCGCAAAATCCGCGAGGATTCGCTAAATAAATCTTCATCTGCTGGTTCCCTCTCACGCTCATGAAGGGCCGCCCGGGCTGCCGGGAAAAGCGCGTATTGTCACTAAACGGTCACCTTACGTCAGACCCGCCCTTGACGTCAACCGCATCATCCGCACTTGCCGGCCCCAAAAGCAGTTGAGGCCGCTGACCCATTGTGCAACAATCCCGCCATGTCGTCTCTTTCCAGCACGCATAAAAAAATTCTGATCGTCGAAGATGAGAAAGATATCCTGCAACTGGTCAAACTCTACCTGGAGAAAGAAGGATTCCGGACGGTATCTGCCATGACCGGCACGGAAGGCCTTCGACAGGCGAAAACCGAACATCCCGATCTGATTATTCTCGATCTCATGTTGCCCGAACTGGACGGGCTGGAGGTCTGCAAACGGATCCGCTTGAATCAGGAAACCTCGCTACTCCCCATCCTCATGCTGACCGCCAAGGCCGAAGAGTCCGATACAGTCATCGGTCTCGAACTGGGGGCCAACGATTACGTGACCAAACCCTTCAGCCCCAAAGCTCTGGTGGCGCGTGTCAAGGCGTTGCTCCGGCGGCTGGATCGCAACGCGAACAGTCCTCAAGCCCAATATCATTACGGTCCCTTGACCGTCGATCTCTCCCGGCATGAGGTCCGGCTGCAGGGAGAAGAAGTCACGCTCACCGCGAAAGAGTTCGGCCTCTTGGAACATCTGCTTCGCAACGTCGGACGAGTGCTCACGCGCGACGTCTTGCTCAGCGCAGTGTGGGGATATGATTACTACGGGACCACCCGCACGGTGGATGTTCACGTGCGCCGGCTCAAACAGAAACTCCCGCTTCTGGATGAGGCCATCGTGTCGATCAAATCACTCGGATACAAATTGCGCGAGTCCGACATTCCGGCATGAACCTCAGCCTACGGTGGAAAGTCGCCCTGGGCACACTCGCCGCTGTTCTTGCTGGCCTCCTGGTCGCGGGCTGGCTCGTGATCCGCTCGGTGGAACAGACCGAGCTCAGCCGCATGGCGGAGATGCTGGAGACACGCAGCGGCTTGGCCGCCATGGCGCTCCGACCGCTATTTGATCCAACCTGGCAAGCCGTTCCAAGTCCCCTGCTTCACGCCACCATCCGCGAACTCAGCCAGCAGGCTCGTCTCCGCATCACCGTCATCAAGCAGGACGGTACCGTGCTTTCGGACAGCGCGGTCCCCGCTGAGGGCCTGACTCACGTTGACAATCATCTTGCTCGCCCGGAAGTGGCCCAAGCACTGGCAACCGGCCGCGGCATGGACATTCGGGCCAGCCAGACCACCGGAGAACGGACCTACTATGTCGCGCGGCTCCTTTCAGAACCGGCGCGCATACAACCGGGTGTCCCGGTCATCCGCCTTGGCTTGTCCTTAACTTCCATCGATGAACGGGTACGGCACATTCAGCAAGATTTGCTCACAGCGTTCGGCGCCGCTTTTCTCCTGGCCATGGTGCTCAGCCTCTGGGTATCACGCAATCTCACGAAGCCGCTCTCAGAGATGGCGGCTGCCGCCCGGCAACTCGCCGCAGGGACGCCCGGAATCCGCCTCATCGTCTCATCATCGGACGAGGTCGGCTTGCTTGCGCAAACGCTTAACCAGATGACCGATCAGCTGGAGACGAAAATCAAGGAAGTCTCCGACGACCGCGCGCAACTCCTGGCCATGCTCATCGCGATGGTGGAGGGTGTCATGGTGCTGGACTATCGAGGTACGGTGGTTCAGGTCAATCCGGCGTTGGAGCGGATGTTCGCCTTGGAGCTGACGGAATCGCGAGGCCGTCATTACGCCGAGCTCATCCGGCACGAAGGGCTGACGGCGCTGATCTCTGCCGTGCTGCAGTCGCGGTCCGGCCAGGGCGGTGAAATTACCCTCGCCCCCAGCGGCAGCTGCCTGCGTGTGGAAGCGTCGATCGCCGGCGGCAACCGGGAACAGGAAGCCTGTGCCGTGTTTGTCTTCCATGACATTACCGAACTGCGGCGACTGGAAAAAATCCGCAAAGATTTCGTCGCCAACGTGTCCCATGAACTTCGCACCCCGCTCACATCCATCAAGGGGTACGTGGAGGCACTGCTGGATGGAGGCAAGGACGAGCCTGCGACAGCCGCAGCGTTTCTGGAAATCATCATGCGGCAGAGCGAATCGCTTGAACCTCATCCTCGACGATCTGCTGCGAATTGTCGCAAATCGAGTCCGGGCAGGTGCTGTTTCGCCGGGAGCCCGTGGATTCGCGCGTCTTGCTGGAGCGGACGGTTGCGGTGATCAAGCCGTTAAGCGGACAAAAAGCACCATACCATCGAACTCTCGCTTCCTGACGAGTATGTCGTGGTGGAAGGGGACGAAGAACGCCTGGTTCAGGTCTTTATCAACCTGCTGGAAAACGCCGTGAAGTACACGCCGGATCATCGGCCGGATCTCCATGGCCATCCGCCATGCGACGCACAGCCGGACGGCGTCACCGCGCTCGATGATTGAGGTTGTCGTGGCAGACTCGGGAATCGGCATTCCCGAAGCGGACCGGCCGAGAGTCTTCGAACGGGTCTACAGAGTCGATAAGGCCCGCTCGCGGGAACTTGGCGGAACGGGGCTCGGACTTGCCATCGTCAAACATATCGTCGAGGCCCATAACGGGCACGTCTGGGTGGAAGGCAATGCGCCAAGGGGCAGCCGGTTTGTGGTGCACCTGCCCGTCGCGCAGGAGCCTTCTACGACAATTTCGACAGAAGCAAGTAACACATAGTCGAGAGGAGCGCAGCTCCCGGCAGGGTGAAGAGCGAGGCCGACAGGATGCGACGGGTCACCCCCCACCGGACCGCGGATACCCGCTTGACGGCTCCAACGCCCATCACTGTTGAGGTGATGGTATGCGTCGTGCTAACTGGAAGCCCGATATGCGCGGTGGCCATCAATACGATCGCGGCTCCGGTTTCGGCCGCGAATCCATGAACCGGCTCGAGTTTCACAATCCGCATACCCAGCGTGCGCACGATGCGCCAACCTCCCACCGCCGTGCCGAGCCCCATCGCCACGGCACAGGAGCCGATCACCCAGGTCGGAACTTCCGCCGTAGGGAGTACGCCGGCCGAGACCAGCGCCAGCGTAATGATGCCCATGGCTTTTTGCGCGTCGTTCGCCCCATGACTGAATGCCATAAAACTCGCGGAGACGAGTTGCAGCCGGGAAAACAATCTCAAGGCCAGGGCTCGTGGCACCCGAAAAAAGAGCCAGCTCAACACCACCATCAACACCAGCCCGATCGCAAATCCGAAAAATGGCGACAGGATCATCGCCTCGAGCACCGAGCGTAGGCCGGAGAATTTTACGGCTGCCATCCCGCCATGAGTCAGCGCAGCGCCCACCAATCCCCCGATCAGCGCATGGGAGGAGCTGGTTGGCAGCCCCAGCAGGAGGGTCATGAAATTCCACACCATGGCGCCCGCCAGGGCGGAGGCGACCACGGTCTGAGTCACCGACTGAGGATCGACGATCCCCGTGCCGACCATTTTAGCTACGGCAGTGGACATGAACGCCCCGGCCACGTTGAGGGCCCCAGCGACAAGGACCGCCGTAGAGGGGCTGACCACACGCGTGGAGACCACGGTCGCGATGGCATTGGCGCTGTCATGCCAACCATTAGAAAAATCAAACAGCAACGCCAGTATCACGACGACTAACAACAATCCGCTCAGTTCAGCCATGAATGCCGCGTCCTACCCCTTGAGTATTGGTCAGGATGAGTATCGAAGAATGTGAGGGAGTTGCTCACGTGTGCTTCAAGGCGATGCGCTCGAGAATGTTCGCGACATCTTCACACCGATCCGTTCCCGCCTCGAAAATTTCGTAGATCTCTTTCCATTTGATGACGGCGATCGGATCGGTCTCCTTCTCGAACAAAGACGAGATGGCATCGCGCGAAATGCGATCGGCTTCATTTTCCAGGCTATTCACTCGCACGCTGCATTCCGTGACCGCCTGATGGGACTTGCCGAATACGTCCACCGTGGCCCCGACCTCAACCGCCGCCTGATACAGAACGTTGGCCAATCTGATCGCAGCTTCCGTTGGAGCGACGACCTTATACAGCACGAAACGATCCGCGATCGCCTCGACCACATCCAGAATGTCGTCCAGCGCGCTCGCCAAATCATGGATGTCTTCCCGATCAATGGGAGTAATGAACGTTTGATTCAGTTTCCGGGCGATGTCATGGGTGATGCCGTCCCCAACGTGTTCGACATCCTTAATCCGTTTTGCTTTCTCTACCGGATTCCGAAAGTCTTCCGTCATGTCCTTCAAAAGACGGCTGCCTTCGATCATGTTGTGCGCCGCATTCTTGAACAAATCGAAAAACGCTTCTTCCCGGGTATGAGACCAAACATAATGTCCTTTCTAGCCGCGAGGGGTTACCAACGCACCAATCCTGTGGCCCAGGTTAAGCCCCCGCCAAATGCTGCTAATACCACGACATCTCCGGCCGCAAGGCGCTGTTCCCGAACCGCACAGTCCAACGCGATGGGAAGAGACGCGGACGAAGTATTGCCATAACGTTCAATGACCGAATAGAGCGCCTCTCGAGGCAGCCCAAGGCGGCGACGAAGTTGCTCCAAAATCCTGGCGTTCGCTTGGTGAGCAATCACCCTGCTCACATCAACGGTGGAAAGCCCGAATTCCTTCAAGAGTTCGAAAATCGCCTGTTCCAAATGACGGATTGCGGCGCGAAACACGGCACCCCCCCGCATCCGCAAGAGGTGTTCTTTGCCACGGACGGTTTCCGTCACCGGTTGGCTTCCGCGAGCCTCCTGCGGGAATGGTGATGAGGCCATGCCCCGCCCCTTCTGCATACAGGCGCAGGCCAAGAATGCCGGCAGCGTCCGGGCGAATCGATTCTTGCACCAGCACCACGGCGCCAGCACCGTCACCGAATAAGACAGCTGTTTCTTTGTCCGCCGGATCCAGCGAGCGGGACTTCACTTCGGCGGCAACGACCAGAGCAGGATCGGATGTGACCGCTCCTGATCATGGCGTTGGCCATCGATAATCCGTACAGAAATCCCGAGCAAGACGCCGACAGGTCAAACGCCATGACCGACTCAGCTCCGAGAGCCCGCTGCACGTGGCAGGCGGTGGAGGGGAAGGCGCTGTCCGGCGAGGTGGTCGAAACGAGAATCGCGTTGAGGGATTGCGGCAGTACTCCGGCAGCCTCGCAAGCCCGCCGCCCTGCCTCTACCGCCAGATCCGAAGATGCGTGCCCCGGCTCGGCCCAATGTCTCGTGCGAATACCGGTCAGAGCCGTAATCTGATCCGAATTCAATCCAAGCGGCCCTCCCACCTCCTCGTTATGGACCACCCGGAGGAGGCACAAAGGAACCGGTTCCGACAATCCGACTGCGCTTCACGGAATTCCTACTGGAGCATTCTGGGATTTGGTTTTGACAACGGGTCGCACACATTCAGAGGTGCGGCGCGATTATAGGACCCGGCTTCAGGAGGGTCAACTCCGGACATTGATTTCGTTGCTTTTCGTTTCACGATCTTGCTATAAAAATTGTGTAGTTACGTTGGCTTAGGATCAATGTTTGCTGTGCGAAGGAGTCTGGATGCATCGGCATTGAGGGATTGGTGTGTACGCGTCGCCGTCATGGTTGTACTGCCGTGTTTTTCGGCCGGGTGTTCCAGCAAACCCAAAACCACGGCCCAAGGCAAACCCGTGAGTGGAACAACGAGCAAATCTTTCTTGGCGACACCATTGAGAAAAATTGACCATCACAACGTGATTATTAATGTGGCGAGGCCTTTTTCGAAAAGGAAGAGTTCGCCGAGGCCATCGTCGAATACCAGCATTTCCTGGAACTGTATCGCAGCCACCAGCTTGCGGTCTACGCCCAGTTCCGTTTAGCCGAGAGCCATCTCCGGATGGAATCCATTGACCGCGATCCGGATCCCATTCAGAGAGCCATTACCGCATTTCAAAAATTGCGGAAGGACTTCCCCAATAGGGAGATACGAGGCCCAGGCGCTCCAGCGTCTCGCTGACTGCCATATTGGTCTTGCGAAGACGCATCTTTTTGTCGGGGTAATTTTACTCATCGTCGCTCGTCCTACCTGGCGGCGGCCCACCGGGTTCGACATGATCATGAAGGATTATCCGGACAAGTACGGTAGCCCCGGAAGCCTTGCAGTGCATCTGGGATTCACCTACCCAGGTACTTGGTGCGAACCATTGGGCGATGGAAAATCTTCACTCTTAGCGGAAAAATATCCAAATAGTGATGCGGCGGGAAGTGGCGGTTGTCTACTGGCTAAACTAGAGAAAAAGTCACCTCCGGCGGCCATCGTGGCCAGCAAATAGGCACCGGCTCTAGAGAGCCAACCATCCAATACGCTACTCGCGGCTTATGTCCCCTCGACCTTTGCTGCGCCGGCCGTCCCCGAGCCTCAAACGCGCGCCGAGTGCTGCCTTGTCCCAGCCGTTCGTCTCATGCCGTCTTGGAGCCTGGTGCTGACGCACCGCTCATCCGACTCGCTACCCTACCGCAGATGTAATGCTTCGAGGAGGAGGTCGTTGACTGATGCCTTCAGGCGCTTCTTTGCGTGGGGGAGAAATTGCTGAGCCGTCGTGCGCCCCTGCAGCACTTCGAAATAATCCTGAACGACATCCTGATAACGGCGCAAGAGCTTGCGAAGGCCAGGCGCGTGGAACGCATAGATGACATCAGCCATCCTGGCCGTCACCTACGGCAAGTCCGGAAGGACATCCCGCTGCAGGGCGGCCTCGTATGCGGACACAGCCACCTGGTGGCTATCTCGATGCGCCAGTATCGCATGAGCCGCGAGTTGCCCTGAACGGATCGCGTAGTAGATCCCCTCGCCGAACAACGGGTTGACCAGATGGGCAGCATCACCGACGAGTACCGCGCGGCCTGCGACATAGCGGGAATCTTCGCCCTGGCCCCGGTTCTCAGACTCTGCGAACACAGGAATGGGATGCCCCGCCGGACGAGGCACCGTGCCCCCGATCACGCCTCGCTCATCTGTAATAAAGCGGTCAAAGGTGGCACGCAGGCTCTTCGATTTCCGTCAAAACTCTCCGACTCCCACAGAAAGGCATTCTCTCTTCGGGAAAATCCATCCGTACCCCTGACGTGCCGCGCCCACATCGACGAGAATCGCCTGTCGAAGCGAGACCATCCCTCCCCTCTCCTATCGGAACCTCACTTTCAAGTGCGGGAGCCCGATACTGAGATCTCTGTGGGAAAAACCGCCGTCGCCACCACGCTATTCGCGCCATCTGCGCCGATGGCGATCTTGGCCCGATAGCGCCCCTGGCCGGTGACTACTTCCACGCCATACGGATCCTGCATGAGTTCCACTACGCCGTAGCCGGTTCGGATATGCGTGCCGGCCTGAATCGCCTCTTGGACAAGATAGTGATCGAAACGATCCCGCATGACCATGTAGGCGATGGGCCGTGCTGATTCGATGAGCAGAGGGTCCTGCCCCCGATAGACAAACTGCACACCATTCACAGACTGCTCGACCACGGAATGAAAACCGGGATCCAGCACGTGATCGATACGTGCCGACAGCCCGCCGCCACACACTTTGTACCGGGGATGGGTCTCCTTATCCAAACCGAGCACCGTCAAGCCGCCGCGACTGAGAAGCCGCAGCAGCCGTCGCCCCAGCCGGCCCCATTCCAACAATGATCACATCGTAAGTGGCGAGTCCGTATCCTTGAGCCATAACTGCACATCGATTATGAAAGGGCTTGCCCAGGAAGTCTTAGGTGACCATCGTGAGAAGTTGTTGCTGCGAGGAGAGGGCAGGAAGAGCCAGAGGGGGAAGGACTCATGGGACCTGGTTATTGACCAAGGTACCAGCCGATCCCATATCGCTCGAGAAAGCTTGTAATCATGGTCAACGAATTTCCATAGATCATCACGCCCACTACAATAAGCAACACTCCGCTCACAGTGGAGACACCCCAAAGATAGGAGCGCACTTCCTTGAAGTAACTCAAGAATCGATCTACCCCTAGCGCCGTGAGGAACAACGGCAGGGCTAATCCGAGGGAATAGAACGTGAGTAACACGACTCCACTGAACATCGATTCGGTCGTGCTCGCATACAGGAGGATCGTCCCGAGCACAGGCCCGACGCAAGGCGTCCAACCAGCCGCAAATGCAATCCCGATCAAGAACGAACCGAGAAATCCGGCAGGACGATTCCGGAATTGATACCGATGCTCCATTTCAGGAAATTCAGATTCAGAATTCCCAGGAGATAGAGCCCGAACACAATCACGACGATTCCCCCGAACCGCCGCAAATGTTCTTGATAGGTAATCAACGCCTGGCCCAACAGGCTCGCCGACGCTCCGAACGCCACGAATACCGTTGAGAACCCTGCGATAAACAGCAAGGAATTCAGAATGATGGCCTTGCGAAAACGGCTTCGTTCTGACACGTCGGTCAGTTGTTCGATCGAAAGGCCGGTGATGTATGAAATGTAGGAGGGGACCAGCGGCAGGACGCAGGGAGAGACAAACGACAGGAGGCCCGCTGAAAATGCGGCCACCAATGAAATCGATTGCACTGAGTCGGTCATACTAGGACCCTTGCAAAAGCGCTTCGACCAACCGTTTCCCTGCCGGCGCACTCCAGTCTCGAGCGCCGGGAATTCGATTCCCGAATGATGCCCTTGCGATCAATCAAAATGTCATCGGCAGCTGTCTGGCGCCATAACTGAAGTCCGATTCTGAAATCGGCGTCGTGAAGCACAGGAAATGTGAAACCGACTTCCTGCTGAAAGGGTCGTGTGACGGCCGTGCCCTGGGCATCGGTTGAAACCGCCAGAATCTCGAACTCCTTGCGGCTAAACGATCGATAAAGCCGTTCCATCGCCGGCATTTCAATTTTGCAGGGACCGCACCACGTGGCCCAAAAATTGAGCAGCACGACCTTCCCGCGAAACTGGTCCAAGGTGACATTGAATCCCTCAGAGTCCTTCAGCAGAAAGTTCGGGGCCTCTTCATCAACCTGCGGCGCACGGCTCGCCACCGGAACTGGGGCTAGGGTCACTATGGGCGAAGCCCAGGAGCCTCGGCAACCATGACTCCGCCGATCATCAATCCGCCGCCAATTATGGAGAGCACGCTCCAACGGTTCATCAGGCGCCTATAACGCTGGGGCTGCTGCAGAAGTGGGTGCACTCGCCGCCTTTTCAGCAGGCTTGAGCAATTGCGTCAGGATTTTGAGATTATCCAATCGCGTCCAATCCCGTGGACCAATCACTTTTTCGCGCAACACACCTTGCTGATCGATGATATAGGTTTCAGGAACTCCCATCAATTTGTAGCGTTTATCCGTTTGCCCCCAGGAGTTGACCAGGACGGGAAAGCTCAGATTCAGGCCTTTGACAAAGGGCGGAATTTCTTTCTTTGTCGTGACCCGGTCGATGCTGACTGCCAGAATCACGAGTCCGTCCTTTTCAAAATTTTTGTACAACACTTCCATGGAAGGCATTTCTTCACGGCAGGGTTTGCACCAGGTGGCCCAAAAATTTAGAAAGACGACTTTCCCCCGGTAATCAGACAGCCGTAAGGGCTTGTCGTTTAGGTCAGGCAATTGAAAGTCCGGCGCCTCTTTTCCGACGATCAGCGGCTCATACTTTGAACTTTGCAGCCATACGACGAGAAACATCACGCCAAGAATGGCTGCGGCAGCAAGCACCACGACCGTTCGGGCAAGGACCACTTCGTGTTGCGGGGCTGCTTGCTACCTTGATTCAGGATATCACTCATGGCCTACGCGTACGCATGAAGACCAGAGAGCAGAAAATTCACTCCCCAGAAACAGAAGATCACCATCAAAAACCCGAAGATCGCATAAATGGCCGCCTTATGCCCTTCCCAACCACGCGTCATCCGGGCACGGATATAGGCGCCGTAAATGAGCCAGACGATCAACGACCAGGTTTCTTTGGGATCCCAACTCCAGTAGCCGCCCCAGGCATAGTTGGCCCACATGGCGCCGAGAATGATGCCGAATGCCAGCAGCGGGAAGCCCAACATAATGGCCTTGTACCCAAGCTCATCGATGGTTTCGAGGTCCGGGAAGGCCCGCATAGAATCGGGACCGACTGCCCCGATTCACGGCCCTTTCCTTGAACAAATACATCAGTCCCAACCCGCCAGCCATGGCGAATGCCGCATAGCTCGTCAAGGTGACGGAGACATGGATGTAAATCCAATAACTATTCAAGGCGGGCACCAGCGGTTCTGCCGTCTGGTAGCGATAGGGCAGAAGAGAGGCTGCGCCCATCGCAATAAACCCGATTCCCACCACAAACGCTCCGACAGCCTTGATCCGATAACGAAACTCCAGGAGCACGTAGCCGAGAATGATGGCCCAGGATACGTATGCCATGGCCTCGAATTGATTGGACCAGGGGGCAAAGGTCCCGGAATGCTCCATGCGCTCGAAAGCCCGAGTCATCAGGGCCATGGTATTGAGCACCCACCCAAACACGGTCACCAGGGTGGCCACCTGCCCTAATTGAGTCGCCCATGCGCCATCACGGTCTTCCAGGCTATCGATGGGATGCCCCGCCGGAGCCATCTGCATAGCCGGACGCTTTGCGAACAGATACGCCACATAAAGGCCCAGCGCTGCAAGATAGAGCCAGAACGTCATATCGAACAGAAACAATGATCGCATCATACTGGGCCTCCGTCTATCGTAGAGTGCAGCGTCGTTGGAAGAATGGGATCATTCCTCAACGACACTGAAACGGGCTTCAAGAAGAAGTCTTGGCTTGAATCTTCTCCGTCAATTTCTTGAACTCTTTCTGAAAATCGATCTGGCTTTTGTGCGTGGTTCCACCGAGATGAACAGTCACGCCCGCTTCGCCGGCAGAATCTTCGCCCACAGTCGCCGGTGATAGATGAGTGACGACAACGTCATCCCTACCACCAACATCGTACACCCGATCCATACCATCATGATGCCGGGATTTCTGGCTATCTGTAGACCCGGTGAATTTCTTCGGTTGATACCCGATGAATTCAAACTGATAGGCGGAATCCTTGATCTCAAACAGGTCGGGGTAATGATAAAACACCCAGGGGGTGGATTGCACGGCGCTGCGCTCATCAACCGCCAGACGAATGGCGGGATTGGCATGTTCGGCGGTCTTGGAAAACACTTTTTTCTCGGTGGAGTTGAACGCGAAGTCGGCCACGAAGTCCGTCATCTTCATTTTCAACGGAAGACCCTCGACCGCTTTTTCCTTATTCCACTCCAAATCCACCGTCGCCACGACCTTGTCCGAGGCCTTGTCCTTGATATTGATCCGCGCGGCCTCGATTTGGTCCCAGGCATCCCCGTAACTGGACTGGTAAAACCAGATTCCTTTGTAGACCAAAGGGTCATTGACCGTGATCGTCTTCGTCATGGTCGGGGCGCCTTGATCAATGACCGTCAAGGTGCTGTTGTAGGATTTGACGGAGCCATTCTCATGGTAATCGATCCAAAACTTATCGACGCGCAGGTCAAAATTTCCTCTGGGAATATGGTAGGTCTGCCCCTCCAGGCACACGCCAAACTCGGAAAAGCCGTAATAGCTGCCTAGCAGGCCTCCGAGTACGATCACTGTCGCACTGAGATGGGCGACATGCGCACCGACCCGTCCCATAATTCCTTTGGTCGCATAGACAGTGACCTCGCCGGGATCACTTTTGGCCAGCACTTTGTAGCCTTTTTCCGCAAAAAGCCTCACGAGCGATTCCGCCACTGTTTCTTTCGGCTGACTGAGCGACAGGGTGGTCTGCTGCTTCATCCCCTGAATGAATGCCAAGGATACACTGACCTTATCCTGGCGCATGGAGCGCCATACGCTGGGAAATCGTTTATGGAAACAGGTTAGCGAGTTGACGCAGAGAAGACCTAAGAGGCCGGTAAACCACCAGGTGTGATAGACGTCCGTAAATCCCAGACGAAGAAACCAGCGGTAGGCCTCTTCCCCATACTCCTGCACGTAGGTTTCCGGACGCTCGCCTTGCTGGATCACCGTGCCGATGGTCGCAGTCATGGCCAACACGATAAACAAGAACATCGCCAGCTTGATGGACGCAAAAAAGTCCACAACCTCGCGAGAAAACTCTTCCCAGCCGAGGCCGGACGTGGAAGGGCCGGATGCGCTCATCTCTGATGCTGCGTCGGGTTTATCGTTCATGAATCCACACACCTCGCTGCTTCGACCTGGCCGTCATACAGATCCCATCATCATAACGAATGACGAGCTGCGTGTGGGACCCTGCATCAATGCAGGCCGATACCACGAGGTTGGGAGTGCCGGGGCAGAGCGTTTGATGAAAAATGTTCCAAATACGCGAAAAGTAAGCTATCTTACAAGTCGTCTCAAAGGGCTGTCAAGCAAGACCCGGGTCTTGCGAAAGGCGACATCAATTCCGCCGGAACGGTAGACAAAAATCACTCGGTCAGCTACTATTGCCGTAGCGTTTTTGCGGGGTTGCCTTATCTGTGCACGTGCAGCACCTTCCACGCTCGGTCGTTGTGCCGCCTAACTCTAACCGCCGTATCCTCGAATCACTTCACTTCCAGGGGGAACAATGAGACATAACTACCTGTTTACGTCTGAGTCGGTCACCGAAGGACACCCGGACAAGATCGCCGATCAGATTTCAGATGGAATTCTAGACGCCATCATCGCGCAAGACAAGACATCGAGAGTTGCGTGTGAAACCATCCTCACAACCGGTATTGCCTTCGTCGCCGGCGAAATCTCTACCAAAGCGTATGTGGAAATTCCCGATATCATTCGCGACGTGATCAAAGATGTCGGGTATACAGATGCGTCCTGGGGATTCGACTCCAACACCTGTTCAGTTCTGACCTCCATCCATCAGCAATCCAGCGATATCGCGATGGGCGTGGATTCCGGTGGCGCCGGGGATCAGGGACTGATGTTTGGTTATGCAACAAACGAAACGACCGAACTCATGCCCATGCCGATCGTTTTGGCTCATCGCCTGACCAAACGTCTGGCTGAGGTACGAAAGAAAAAGATCTTGAAGTGGGTTCGCCCCAACGGCAAATCCCAAGTCACTGTCGAATATAAGGATGGCAAGCCCTTCCGTATAGATACCATTGTTGTGTCCACTCAACACAGCCCGGATGTGACCAATAAACAGATCGAGCGAGATCTGATGGAACACGTCATTAGGCCGTCCATGCCGAAAGGCCTGTATGATGCGACCAGCGTGAAGCATCATATTAACCCTACCGGTCGATTCGTCGTCGGCGGTCCTATGGGTGACACGGGTTTGACCGGTCGCAAGATCATTGTTGACACCTACGGCGGACATGGCAGCCACGGCGGAGGCGCGTTCTCGGGGAAAGATCCCTCCAAAGTCAACCGCTCGGCCTCGTACATGGCCCGCTATATTGCGAAGAACATTGTTGCCGCCGGGTTGGCGTCGAAGTGCGAAGTCCAGCTGGCCTATGCAATCGGCGTGGCAGATCCAGTCTCCGTATTGGTCAACACCAAAGATACGGAGAAGGTGGCTCCCGAGAGCCTCGACAAGTTGGTGCGGAAACATTTCCCGCTGACACCGCGCGGGATCATCGATCACTTAAAATTGCGTCGTCCCATTTTTAGAAAAACGGCCGCCTACGGGCACTTTGGTCGTAACGAACCGGAGTTTACGTGGGAAAAGACCGACAAAGCGAAATCTTTGCGGAAGGACGCGGGCCTCTAAGATCCCGTCACGCGTGACACCAGCCGAGGGGGCGGGTTGTAAGCCCGCCCCCTTTTTTCTGCAATCGAAGATCAATCATCACTCACGACATAGGAGGAGGAACCAGTGGATTACGACGTGAAAGATATGGGCCTGGCGGATCAGGGCAAACTCAAAATCGAATGGGCCGAAGCCACAATGCCGGTGTTGCGATTGATTAGAAAACGCTTCGAGAAGGAGCAGCCGCTCAGAGGTATTCGTGCAACTGCTTGTCTCCATGTCACGACTGAGACTGCCAATCTCATGAAGACGCTTAAGGCCGGAGGGGCCAACGTTCGCCTTTGCGCCTCCAACCCGCTCAGCACGCAGGATGACGTCGCAGCCGCTCTCGTGAAACATGAAGGCATCCCGACCTTCGCGGTCAAGGGCGAAGACAACAAGACCTATTATCGGCATATTGAATCGGCTATAGCCCACAAGCCCCATCTTTCAATGGACGACGGCGCGGATGTCGTTTCCCATTTACACTCCAAACGAAAAGACCTGCTCCGTCATGTCATTGGTGGAACCGAAGAAACCACGACAGGAGTCATTCGGCTTCGCAGCATGGCCGAGAAGAAAGTGTTGAAGTTCCCCGTCATTTCCGTGAACGATGCAGACACGAAGCACATGTTCGACAACCGGTACGGCACAGGCCAGAGCACCATGGACGGCATCGTTCGTGCCACCAATCGGTTGGTCTGTGGCTCGACGCTGGTTGTCGCTGGCTACGGCTGGTGCGGACGCGGGATCGCCACGCGCGCGCGAGGCATGGGCGCCAATGTGATCGTCACCGAAATCGACCCACTCAAAGGGCTCGAAGCTGTCATGGACGGATTTCGCGTCATGCCCATGGATGAAGCTGCGCCACTTGGAGACTTCTTTGTTACCGTCACAGGCAATCTCAAAGTCATTCGCGGTGAACATTTCGGGGCGATGAAAGACGGAGCGATCGTGTGCAACTCCGGACACTTCAACGTTGAATTGGACATCCCCGCGCTCGAGAAACTGAGCAAGAAGAAACTTGCGGTGCGCTCCGGGGTGGATCAATACACCTTGAAGAACGGCCGTCGCGTCAGCCTCCTGGGAGAAGGGCGCCTCGTGAATTTGGCGACCGCTGAAGGTCACCCGTCCAGCGTCATGGACATGAGCTTCGCCAACCAGGCGCTCGGCGCGGAATTCATCGTGAAAAACTACAAGAAGCTGGAAAAGAAAGTGTACCCGGTGCCGGCGGATATCGACAAAGAAATCTCCCGCCTCAAACTCGCCGGCATGGGTGTCTCGATAGACAAACTCACCAAAGAGCAGGTGAAGTATCTGGCTTCGTGGGAAATGGGAACCTAATCCCAACCCTTATACCTGTGCTCGTAAGCGGTCGGCTGCGGTTTCCGCACCGGCCGCTTGCTTTTCTGAATGGCATACAACTCGCAAATAGCGCCTTTCCTCACTCAACCACTTCAAGACCTGAGCATGCACAAACGTCGCTGATGGCGTTTCCAGCCTTCGAGGCATATCGCGAGGTTCATGGTAAACACCCCCGCGATTGCATTCACGCTGGTCATACTCCAAACTGAATTGTCAGCTGTTTTCAGTCGTGTTGCCAGAGGGCGGCACTCTAAGCATGTAGCAGGGTACTTCAGTGAAGGATGGTCCCGGCGAAGCGAGGTCAGGTCTCCATGGCGACGATCTACATTGGCTTGTCCGGCTATTCCTATAAACCATGGCAGGGGGGGGCGACTCGCTTTTACCCGCCAGCGCTCAAACAATCCGATTTTCTTGCCTATTATTCAACGCGATACTGCACAGTCGAATTGGATGGAGTATGGTTTCGGCTGCCTACATTGCCGGCAGTGACAAAATGGATCGATCAGACTCCGGCTCATTTTGTCTTCTCCGTAAAAGCGCATCGTACCATCACGCACGTGAAGCGACTGAGTCCCGACGCGACGCCCTTTCTCCACACCATGCTGGACCATCTCGCTCCCTTGGCCGACAAACAGAAGCTTGGCCCCATCCTTCTTCAGCTCCCTCCCAATTTCAAACGAAACGATGACCGCCTAACGGAGTTTTTGCAGGGCCTGCCCTCTGCGTATCGCTGGGTCATGGAATTCCGGCATGACAGCTGGAACCATTCCACCGTGGAAAGCCTTCTGCGCCGATTTCACGTCGCGTGGGCGGTTGTTGAAACGGATGATCGACCGGCGGAATACCGAGATACGGCTGACTTCCTCTACGTCCGTCTGCGCCGCAGCCAATATTCGATCAACGATCTAACGCGGTGGGGTGAATACTTTCTCCAGACGAGAAAGAATGGGAAGGATTGCTACGTCTACTGCAAACATGAGGACGAAGGCTCGCCATGGATTTGGGCAGATCAACTGCTGAAGATTACGAATGTCACAGCGCTACCGAACAGAAATCATCGGTAACTCTCGAGAGCTCTCGGCTTCTTGTTGGATGCGCTGACGCTCCGCTTTCGATTCTTCCACCACACTATGCAACAATTCATCACTCAATTGAGTCAGCTGTGCAGCCGCGTCTTTCATCTCCGCATGTTCCACCGCGCGTGAAAGGACCTCTGCCTTGGTGGCCCCCTTCTTCTGCCCCAGGAACGGCTTGATGATGAGATAGGCGACATCCCGAAATGGCATATAACGCAAGAAGCGGCGGAGCAACTTGAACGTCTGAATTGGATAGCGGGTAAGCTTATAGATGAACAGCTTCTTAAGGCCCTCCTGCCGGACGGAATTGATGGTCGCGCCAGGCAAGCAGGTGGGATCGATCTCAGAACACTTGAAATATTTGTACCAATCCTTGGCATCACTCACCAACCCACGCTTGATGTACTCCTGCCACAGCGGCGTCCCACGATAGACACACAGCCGGTTGAATCCAAACGTATCCAATGGAAGCTTCGACGCGAAGTCGAATGTTTTTTGCATGTCCTCCACGGTCTCATCAGGATTTCCGACGGTGAAGAAGCCGTGCACAATTTCAATACCGGCTTTCTTGGCATTTCTCACCGCCGTCTCCACTTCTGCCAACGTCTGTTCCTTCTGCAAACGATCGAGAATTTTCTGGCTCCCGCTTTCGATACCAAACATCACCGTGCGGCAATGGGCTTTCGCCATGACGGGAAACAGATGTTGGGCCACCGAATCCACGCGGCCCTCAATCCCCCACTGAATAGAAAGCTTGGCATCAATGATGCCATTGCAGATTGCATCGATACGTTTCGGCTGTAGCAGGAAGTGATCGTCCACGAAATAGACTGATCCATACCCGTTGGCTTCCAAAAACTTCAGCTCGTCGACAACATGTTGGGCACTTCGCGCCCGCCATTTGCCTTCGTTGAAGATCGGAATATCACAGAATACGCAGGGCCATGGGCAGCCTCGAGACGTCTGCATGGTTGTGAAGCGCTCCATCGACAGGACCGCCGGGACATCCAACGGCATGGATTCGACGAAGTCCAGTTCCAAACTTTCTCGATCCGGGAAAGGCCACTGATCCAGGTGGCGCTCCATGGTCCGATTCGGATTATTGATGACCTTTCCATCTTTCGCCCATGTCACGCCCGGCACATCCTTGGGATCGTCGATATGATCCAACAAATCCAGGATCAACTGTTCCCCGTCACCGCGGCAGACAAAGTCGATCTCCGGACATTGCAACTTGACCAATCCCGCGTTCAGGCTGGCAAATACGCCACCGAAGGCCAGCTTCACCGATGCCTCCGCCGTGCGAATCTGACGGGCAAGAATTTTGGCGTACGGATAGCTCGTCGTACTGAGAAAGCTCATGCCGACGAGCGCAGGCTTTCGTCGCTTTATTTCTGCAATGATAAATTCGTTCGGCGTTTCCGGATGCGCCTGATCGAACATGACACATTCGTGACCTGCCCGTTTAAGGACCGCGGCAAGAGACATAATGCCGATGGGCGGGAACCCCATGACCCGAATGCGGCCATTCTTCGCTCGCGTCTTTGCTGGAAGCGCGTAAAACTGAGGATCACGCACATGTATGAGAAACACGAGCATAGTGGCGTCCTTTCGTGGACAGGTCGGACCCTTACCGGACGGTTGCGGCTCCGGAAAGAAACCAGATCCGATCAGGCGGGCCAACGTTCGAGGGTTAGTCGCCTCACGCTGGGCGCCATACAGTACCACGTCTGACATGGAGGGAAAAGGGGAAGATTCCAACAGGGCAGTCAAAAAGTCGAAGGCGCCGAGTGTTGCCCTCAGAGAGCGGCACTTATTTCAAAGCAAAGAGGGCGTTCGGACTGATCCGACGCCCTCCATGGAATTTACCTCTATCAGGTAGCGCTAACGGCCAAGCGCCTTCATCACTGCATGGCCGATTTCGGCAGGATTCTTTACGACTCGAACCCCAGCGGATTCAAGGGCCTTCATTTTCTCTGTCGCCGTACCCTTGCCGCCTGAAATGATCGCACCAGCATGTCCCATACGTCTGCCAGGAGGCGCGGTGATTCCCGCGATAAAGCTGATGACCGGCTTTTTCACATGCTTCTTAATATATTCTGCGGCCTTTTCTTCTGCGTCGCCACCGATTTCCCCGATCATAACGACAGCCTGCGTTTCGGGGTCCTTCTCAAAGAGGGGCAACACATCGACAAAGCCGGTGCCATTGACTGGATCTCCACCGATGCCGACGCACGTCGTCTCACCAAGTCCTAACGTAGAGAGCTGGTGCACCGCCTCATAGGTCAAGGTCCCGCTGCGCGACACGACTCCAACGACCCCTCGCTTATGGATAAATCCGGGCATAATACCGATTTTCGCTTCATCGACCGTAATAACACCAGGGCAGTTTGGACCGATGAGGCGCACATCACGTCCATGTAGTGCCCGCTTGACCTTCACCATATCATTGACCGGAATGCCTTCGGTAATGCAGATGATCAATTTCACGCCTGCATCGGCAGCTTCTAAGATGGCGTCCGCACAGAAGGGAGGTGGCACAAAAATGAGGGACGTATCACAATCGGTCTTTTTCACCGCATCGGCCACAGTATTAAAAACAGGGATACCCTCAACTTCCTGGCCCGCCTTGCCGGGCGTTACACCGGCGACCATCTTCGTCCCGTAGGCCTTGCACTGCGTCGCGTGGAAAGATCCTTCCTTCCCCGTGATTCCCTGCACCACCACTCGCGTATTCTTATTGACGAGAATGCTCACGGTCTTCTCCTTTACGCCGCCTTGCCGGTCAGCTTGACGATTTTCTGCGCTGCTTCCCACAGATCGTTGGCAACCTCTAACTTGAGTCCGGAATCTGCCAACAGTTTCCGTCCCTCATCTGCATTAGTGCCTTGGAGGCGAACCACTAAGGGCACCGAAATCTTCACTTCTTTGGCCGCCTCGATCACGCCATGCGCGATACGTTCGCACCGGACAATGCCGCCGAAAATATTGATAAAGATACCTTTGACATTCGGATCCTTGAGCAGAATCCGAAATCCTGCCGCGACCGTGTCTTTCGTAGCCCCGCCGCCGACATCTAGAAAATTAGCAGGCTCACTGCCGGCCAGCTTAATCACATCCATCGTCGCCATCGCAAGGCCTGCGCCATTCACCATGCAGCCGATATTGCCATCAAGCTTCACATAATTGAGATTATTCGCCGTGGCTTCGATCTCTAACGGGTCCTCCTCATTGAGATCCCGCATTTTCTGTACATCTTCATGTTTAAAAATTCCGTTGTCGTCAAACGACACCTTCCCGTCCAACGCCACTAGTGTCTTTTCCTTGGTGATGATTAACGGGTTGATTTCGACAAGCGCGGCATGTTTTTCCATGAACAGGCGATAAAGGTTGCCGAGCATCTGCACGAACGGGTTGATGACCGCCGGCTCCACGGTCTGAAGGCCCAAGGCAAATGCCACATTGCGACCATTGTGCCCCTGATATCCGACAGCCGGATCGATCGCTTCCTTGATAATCCTTTCCGGAGTTTTCTCAGCGACCTCTTCGATCTCCATACCACCTTCAGTACTGGCGATAAAGGTAGGCCAGCCGGTATCGCGATCGACCAAAATACTCAGATAGAGCTCCTTGGCGATATTCGCGCCTTCTTCAAGAAGCAACCGATGGACGGTTCTGCCTTTGGGGCCAGTTTGATGGGTGATCAACGTCTTCCCGATCAGTTCTTTGGCGAGGCCTGCAATGGCCCCCTTATCTTTCGTGATCTTGACACCGCCGGCTTTCCCCCGTCCTCCCGCATGAATCTGAGCCTTTACGACAAAAACAGGGGTATTTAGTTCATCGGCCCACGCAGTCGCTCCCTCAGGCGAGGTAATTTCCTTTCCACGCGGCACTGGTACCCCAAACTGTGCAAATAACTGCTTGGCCTGAAACTCATGAACGTTCATTGAATCCTCATAAGAGCTGGTGACTCATGGCAATTAACATAGCGTGCGCAGAAGCCCAATGATTTCCGTTGAAAACCGGACCTTCATTTTGTGGCGGTACGTTCTGGTTCTCTGCGGGTATAGGCAGGAAGAATCATGGGCGAAATAACTCCACTCGAATTTCCATGTTTCTTCGCCTCGGCTCGAAACCGCTTCAAATGGTTTAGCGTCAGTTTTCCTTGGGGCATGGATCCGGCACGCGAGGCGGCGGTTAAGCCCGAACGTTTGCCGAAGACCATCAGATCAAGCAAGGAGTTGCCCATCAATCGATTGCGACCATGGAGTCCGCCGGACGCTTCTCCCGCGACAAACAGGTTCTTGACGTTGGTTTCCGAGTTCGCATCAATCTTCACCCCGCCGTTCTGGTAGTGCAAGGTGGGGTAGATGAGCACGGGGTCTTTACTGATATCGATCCCAAAACGTTCGAATTGCATCATCATCGCAGGGAAATGCTTCTCGACCGTCCCAGGCCCATGCTCCGCATCAAGTAAAGGCGTATCCAACCACACTCCTATCCGACCTGACATCGTGCGAATACCACGGCCTTCCTCACACTCCCGAATGATCGAGGAGGAAACAACGTCGCGGGTGTCCAACTCATTGACAAACCGCTCTCCCTTGGCGTTGACGAGATGACCACCCTCTGAGCGAATGCCTTCCGTGACCAGAGCCCCGATCAACTGCTCCGGATACACCGCGCCTGAGGGATGGTACTGAAAGGTATCGATATGATCCAGCTTGGCGCCCATCCGATACGAGAGGCATAAACCGTCACCGGTGGCCCCGTAATGATTGCTGGTTGGAAATCCCTGGATATGTAACCGGCCGATCCCACCGGTCGCAAGAATCACCGACTTGGCCGCGACAACGACATGGCGGTGGTTGTCGAGATCCTTAAAAATGGCTCCGGTACACTGACCGTTGTCATCGCTCAATAATTCGACGGCTGCGCAGAACTCAAGTAGCTGAATTTTTTGGTTCAGCACTTCGTCCTTCAGGACACGCATGATTTCAAGGCCGGTATAGTCCGAACACGTGAGAAGACGCGGCTTCGAGCTTCCCCCGCCTTTTTTGACATGCAAATTGCCGTTGGCTTGCCGATCAAAAAGCACACCCAGCTCAATCAGCCATTTGGCAATGGAAGGCCCCTCCTCCACCATGACCTTGAGCAGTTCGTGGTCATTCTGCATGTGTCCACCCTTGAGGGTGTCAAGGAAGTGGGTGACCGGAGAGTCTTCGGGGGCAACGGAGATTTGCATGCCTCCTTGAGCCATCACGCTATTGGAATCCCCCAGGCGAAGTTTTGTGGCCAGGATCACCTTCGCACCGGTGGCGTGAGCGTGGAGTGCCGCCGCACACCCTGCTCCCCCGCCGCCAATAACCAACACGTCCGTCGTATATTGAGGTGTCAGGTCGATATGCTCTGGGATTGAGCTGTCACCTTCGAGCAGCGCCGCTAGCTCGATAACGGTTTTGTCGTCGGCATTGGGCCCAAATCGAATCGGCCGATAGGCACTCGCTCGATAATCGGGGTGATACTTATGAATCAACTGGTCGCGATCGGCAGGGGAAAACTTTGGGATGGTCTGCTTGCGACGAGCATCTCGGGTTTGGTGAACAATCTGCTGGAGTGCATGAATATCCATGGTTTCACTTTCAGCGCGGAGCACAGTACCCGAGCCATGCGCTCAGAACCGGCTAACGGCACAATGCATTACTTTACGGTCGCACAGTGATCGGCCAACTCCTGTTCGTTCATCGCGAGTACTTTGCTCCACTCGTCGTTGAATCGACCGTCCTGAATTTCTTTGATGCGGATATCAAGGCCCTGTGGCTTCTCGGTAAAATGCGCTCCCTGGGCCCGGCTTACATATAAAGCCACCAGGTTTGGAGCAATGTCGGCAATGCAGACAGGTGTGCACATCCCGCACATGACACAGTCCATGAACATTTCTGACACGCTTTTGAAGTCGCCGAATACGGCTTTCCAGACTCCTTCACGCACATCAATTTTCTGAGGGCAGGCTTCCGTGCAAGCGTTACAATTTCTGCAGAGTGGCGCCTCAGGGTACAAATTGAAGAGATCTTGCTTCGGATCTTTGAGCGATTGGATGTCGTACAGCGCTTTGCGGGCTGGAAACGGAGGCATGATGGTAAAGGACATACCGTCCTCAACGGCCATCTGACAAGCCAAACAGGTTCGAACCTTCGGGTCGTCCTTCGTGCGGTAATAGGTTGCACAGGCGCCACAGAATCCACCGAGACACCCAGCGCCTCGCACGACGTCCTGGCCGGTATGCCACAAGGCCTTGATCGCCGTAATACCTTCTGGCACTTCATACTTTTTGCCGGAAATCTCGATGGTCACCATTTTGTGGCGCAACACTTCCGGCTGATCGATCACATTGGTGTCTTCTTGTGCCATGGCTTTCTCGTGAGTCGTAAAAAGGCGCGGCGCAAGAAGGACTTCGGCTCCTCCTTGCGCCCCACCGCATCAAATCATGACCGCTTAAGCAATCGCGTCAATGATTGCGTTCAGCGTAGCGCTCGGCCGCAGAGCTTTAGCGGCCTTCGCATCGTTCGGATGGTAATACCCGCCGACGTCCTGCGGCTTTCCTTGCGCGGCGAGCAGTTCGCCCTCGATCTTCTTCTCGTTGTCGCTCAGATCCTTTGCGATCTTCGAAAATCGCTCAGCGATCTTCTTGTCCGCGGTTTGCGCAGCCAGCGCCTGCGCCCAGTAGAGCGCGAGGTAGAAGTGGCTGCCGCGGTTGTCGATCTCGCCGACCTTACGCGCCGGGGACTTGTTGCTCTCAAGGAACTTCGCGTTGGCTTGGTCCAGCGTATCCGCCAGAATCTTCGCCACCGGATTGTTGCCCACCTTCGCGAGATGCTCGAGCGACGCCGCCAGTGCGAGGAATTCACCAAGAGAATCCCACCGCAGATAGCCTTCTTCCTGGAATTGCTGCACATGCTTCGGGGCCGATCCACCCGCGCCGGTTTCGAACAAGCCACCGCCATTGAGCAGCGGGACAATCGAGAGCATCTTGGCACTGGTGCCGATTTCGAGAATCGGGAACAGGTCGGTGAGATAGTCACGGAGCACATTGCCGGTGACTGAAATCGTGTCCTTGCCTTCCTTCATCCGCTCGATGGAGAAGCGGCAGGCTTCAGCAGGCGACATGATCTTAATCTCCAGACCGTTCGTGTCGTGCTTCGGAAGATAGGTGTTCACCTTCTTGATCAATTCCGCGTCATGCGCGCGGGTCTTGTCCAGCCAGAACACGGCAGGGGCTCCGGTCGCGCGAGCGCGCGTCACGGCCAGCTTGACCCAATCCTGGATCGGGGCATCCTTCACCTGGCAGGCGCGCCAGATATCGCCGGCTTCCACTTGGTGTTGGTGTAAAACCGTGCCGTTTGCATCCACGATGCGGATGGTGCCGTTGGCTGGCGCCTTAAAGGTCTTGTCGTGTGAACCGTACTCTTCTGCAGCCTGGGCCATTAACCCGACATTCGGGATCGTGCCCATCGTGCGGGGATCAAATTGGCCTTTTTGCTTACAGAATTCGACAACCTCATGGTAGATCGGCGCGTAGCTGGCGTCGGGGATCACGCACTTCACGTCGGCCAGTTTGCCATCCGGCCCCCACATCTTCCCGCTGTCGCGGATGACGGGTGGCATGGATGCGTCGATGATGATGTCGCTCGGGACGTGAAGATTGGTGATGCCCTTATCGCTGTTGACCATCGCCATCGGTGGGCGCTTCTGATAGACCGCCTGGATGTCGGCTTCGATCGCCTTGCGCTGGTCATCGGGCAGGGACTTGATCTTCGCATACACATCGCCGAGACCGTTGTCCGGATCGACGCCGAGCTTCTTGAACGTCTCGGCGTACTTTTCGAATACGTCTTTATAGTAGACGGTTACGCCATGGCCGAAGATCTTCGGATCGGAGACCTTCATCATGGTCGCCTTCATGTGGAGCGACCAAAGGACACCCTGCTTCTTGGCGTCTTCGATCTGCTGCTCCAAGAACGTGCGCAGCGCCTTGACGCTCATGAATGTCGCGTCGAGCACTTCACCCGCCTGCAGAGCGACCTTCTCCTTCAGGACCGTGGTCTTTCCGTCAGCACCGACGAACTCGATCTTTGCCGTCGTCGCAGCGGGAATCGTCATCGATTTCTCGTTCGAACGGAAGTCTCCGCCTTTCATGTGAGAAACATGAGTCTTGGAATCGGGACTCCAAGGAGACATCTTATGAGGATGCTTCCGGGCATAGGCTTTGACGGACAATGGGGCGCGGCGATCGGAGTTGCCTTCGCGCAGCACCGGATTGACCGCGCTACCTTTGACTTTATCGTAGCGAGACTTGATGTCTTTCTCTTTATCGTCCTTGGGATTCTCGGGATAGTCTGGGAGCTTATAACCCTGGCTCTGCAGTTCCTTGATCGTGGCCACGAGCTGTGGAATAGACGCGCTGATGTTCGGCAGCTTGATAATGTTGGCTTCCGGGGTCTTCGCCATCTCGCCTAATTCGGCGAGGGCGTCGTGCTGCTTCTGTTCAGCAGTAAGGTATTCCGGGAACACCGCGATCACACGGCCGGCGAGTGAAATATCGCGCAACTCGACCGTCACGCCCGCCGCTTTTGTGAAGGCATTGATGATCGGCAAGAACGAATAGGTCGCCAACATTGGCGCTTCGTCGGTCTTCGTATAAATAATTTTATCTGCTTTTGCCATGATGCCTCTCCCTTTGCTGTATTGGTTTAGTTCAAAGCATTCAACGCTGATCCGGCCTTGAACCAGGTGATTTGCTGCGCGGTCATGCTGTGATTCGTCTGAATCTTCACATCACCGCCAGTCTTATGAATGACCACTGTGACGGGCTTACCCGGTGCCAGATTAGCCAGGTCCACGACGCTAATACGATCATTCTGGTCGATCTTTTCGTAGTCCTTGGGGTCAGCGAACGTGAGCGGGAGGATACCCTGCTTCTTCAGATTCGTCTCATGAATGCGGGCAAAGCTCTTAGTGATAACAGCTCGGACATTCAAGAAGCGCGGAGACATTGCGGCGTGTTCCCGGCTGCTGCCTTCGCCATAGTTCTCGTCTCCGACGACAATGGACCCGATGCCTTTGGCCTTATAGGACCGCGCGATCTGGGCCATCGTAAGGTTGGATTCACCGGTCAGAACATTGGTCCCCTTCCCGGGCTCAGACGAAAAGCTATTATTGGCGCCCAAGAACATATTGTCGCTGATTTTGTCCAAGTGACCGCGGAACTTGAGCCATGGCCCTGCCGGCGAAATATGGTCCGTCGTAGTCTTACCTTTGGTCTTGATTAGGAGCGGCAATTTCTCGAAGTCTTTGCCGTCCCATTTGGGGAAGGGCTGCAACAGTTGCAATCGCTCACTGGTCGGCGGAATGTCGACGGTCAGATTTGAACCATCTTCTGCCGGCGCCACGAACCCTTCTTCACCCTTAGCAAAACCCTTGGCCGGTAATTCCTCTCCAACGGGCGGTTGCAGCTTAAACTCCTTCCCGTCTGCCCCCTTAACCGATTGGTTGACTGGGTCGAAACCCAAATCACCCGTAATGGCATAGGCGGTCACGACCTCGGGGCTGGCGAGGAAGGACAACGTCTCGCTGATTCCGTCATTGCGTCCAGGGAAGTTGCGATTGAAGGAACTGACAATGGAGTCCGCACGCCCCTTGACTCCATCGGCCCGTTTCCACTGTCCAATGCAGGGGCCGCAGGAATTGGACAACACAGTTCCGCCGAGCTTTTCAAAGGTATCCATGAACCCATCCCGCTTCATCGTGTGATAAATGCGTTCAGAGCCCGGCGAGATCAGAAATGAGGCCTTCGCCTTCAAGCCTGCCTTCAATGCCTGCTGAGCCACGTGGGCAGAACGACTGATGTCCTCATACGAGGAATTCGTGCAGCTGCCGATCAACGCTGCCTTCAGCTCGACCGGATAGCCCTTTTCTTGCGCCTCGGCTTTTAATTTCGAAATGGGCCGTGCGAGATCAGGTGTGTGGGGACCGACGACATGCGGTTCCAGCTTCGACAGGTCGATCTCGACAATTTGATCGTAGTATTTTTCGGGTGACTGAGCGACTTCGGGATCGGCCACTAGCAGATCTTTGTGCGACTGCGTGAAGGCCGCCAGATCGGAGCGGTCGGTAATCTTCATGTAGGCAACCATCTTCTCATCGAACGGGAAGACGGAGGTCGTAGCGCCTAATTCCGCACCCATGTTACAGATGGTGCCCTTGCCGGTGGCGCTGATGGTTTCAGCACCCGGACCGAAGTACTCCACAATCTTATTGGTTCCGCCTTTCACAGTGAGTAGGCCGCACAGATAGAGAATTACGTCTTTGGGGGAAGCCCAGCCATTGAGCTTTCCGGTCAATCGCACGCCGATCAGTTTGGGATGCAGCACCTCCCAGGGAAGGCCAGCCATGACTTCGCCGGCATCCGCGCCGCCAACACCGATCGCCAGTCCTCCCAAGCCACCGCCGTTCGGGGTGTGTGAGTCGGTTCCAATGATCAAGCAGCCAGGAAATGCGTAGTTCTCCAATACGACCTGGTGGATGATTCCGGCGCCTGGCTTCCAAAACCCGATGCCATACTTTTTTGCAGCGGAGGCGAGGAAGTTATAAACTTCCTTGTTTTCATCGAGCGCCCGCAGGAGATCCTTTTCGGATCCCATTTCAGCACGGATCAAATGGTCACAGTGGATCGTGCTGGGGACCGCCGCCTTTTTCTTGTTGGCTTGCATAAATTGCAGCACGGCCATCTGAGCTGTGGCGTCCTGCATAGCCACACGATCCGGCCGGAGGGCCAGCATGGCCTTGCCGCGTTCCCAATTCTGACTATCAAAATTGTCCGCGTGTGAGACAAGAATCTTTTCCGCAAGCGTCAAACCACGACCGAACTTCTTTCTAGCCTTGGCAAAAACTTCCGGCATCTTGGCATAGAGCGCTTTGGCGAGATCCATCGACATAGTAGGTTCTCCGTCTGTTATTACGATCTATAGGTTGCGCGACCAGTGCTCTACGAATGAGGTTGTCCAGTAAGACCCTTTTCGCAAACAACAGGTCACGTTTTATACTACTTCAGCGGCGGCACTTCTCGGCGCTTAGGGGCCGCATAATTCACCAGATAATCGAACAACCGAATCAAGCGGCTATCTTGCCGCTTCTGATCAACCCAGTGACCAATCAAGCCGATCGTGCGAGAAAGGATGAAGAATCCGTTCAAGCTGTCAACCGGGAACCCGATATCGACCAATACAGCCGCCATCGTCCCGTTGACGTTCAGAATGAGATTATCCTTTTTCACCGAGGTGATCTTCTCAACCTCAAGTGCAAAATCCAAACAAGGCGTTTTAATCTTCAGGCTCTTAACATAACCAACTAGTTCCTTGACCCTCTTGTCCGGATTACGCAGGCTCTTGACACGGTGGCCGATACCCGGCACCGGACCATGGTTCTTTTTCATGTAGGCCAAAAATTCGTTGACCGACATCTTGTTGTCCACTGCGTACTTAAAGAAGCGCCCGGCATCGGTCACGGCACCGCCAAAACGGGGACCGATCATAATCATGCCTGCTGCCACTGACTGGGAAAGCCCGATACCAGCACAGGCGGCTAGAATCGTCGCATAGGCCCCACTTACACACGGACCATGATCCGCAGAAAGCATCATGATGCGCTTGATGATTTCCGCTTCTTGCTTCGAGATCAATCGTTTGTCCCACAGAAGACCGATCACGTGAGGAATCTCGTATCCTTTATTAATGAGTTCGGAGGCGGGATATCCGTCGTAGCACGGTTCATCACCACGGTCGTCGCTGATTGTCGTGCGAATGAGTGGCGCAACCATGACCTCATCGGCTTTCATCGCCTCTTCAACCGTCTTCGGCAAGCGAGGCAGAACCGTTGGTTCAACTGGCGCTTTAACTTGGCCGGACTTCAGCAGTTCCTCATACGTTTCCTTGATGGCCGGGCCGAGCGCGCCAAAGGTCGGGGGCACAAGTGCTCCCGCTTTCTTGAGCGCATCGGATTTTGAGCGAGCGGATCCTTCGCCTTTCATGCCTTCCTTGGCACCGGCGTGGCCAAATTTCATTCCCTTAGGCAAACTCTCCTGGCAGAAACCGGACACCACGGCGATCAACTTCACCCGCCGCTTCTTGGCTCCATACCACTCAGCCGCGCGCTCCTCGAGGTCGCCGCCCATTTCGCCTACAATCACGACGGCTTTCGTCTGCGGATCGTTTTCGAACATCTCGAGGTAACTGACGTAATCAGTTCCAGGGTAGGCATCGCCACCGATGCCGATTGCCGTCGTGATGCCATCGGCAAACTGGGAGCAAATCCAGATAATTTCGTTCGAGAGACCACCAGACTTGGTAATGACGCCGAACGACCCTTCTCGATACAGCTTCGAAAGGACGAGGTTGTCAAATGCACCGCCGATCACACCTAGACGGCAGGCCCCCGCGGAAATGATACCGATAGAGGAAGGGCCATTGAAAACCTTACCCAACTTGCGCGCATGCGCGCCGAGGATCTTCGCATCCTTCTCCGGCACACCCTCGGTGATCATGGAGACTACCTTGATATGCGAATCATCAAGCGCTTCCATGCCGCCCTTCATCGCACGGTCTGCGCCAATGTAGACCAGACTGGTATTGAGGGTCGGGTGATTCTTCGTCGCTTCAGCGATAGACTTGTACACAGGAATAGCGATGAGGCCGCTGCCGTAAGGTATCTCATTGGTCTTACCGGCGTCCGGCGGATATACAAATGCCTCGACGTTCAGCGGACGCTTGATGAGATAACAGAACTCGGCCATGCGGCGGGCGGCGTTGACACCGGCTTGACCACCCTGGATCACCACGCGGGTGTCTTTGTTTGCCAGAATACTCATCTCGGGATCTCCCCTTATATTCAGTTGTTCATAGGCGGCAGACTACTTCGCATGAAGTGCCTTGTTGACAATGTCGGTAAGCGGTGTATTGCGGTCGAAGACATTGATATCGAAGCCCTCGTCTTTCAGCGCGCGCATGGCATCAAGGCCTTCTTTTTCACGCGGCCCGCCACGACGCACCCAAATCTTCACATTCTTCAGTTTGCCTTCCGATTTTGCTTTCCGGAATCCGTTGATGATGCCGCCAAATGTCTTTTTCACATCGGTAAAATTTGCAATGGCACCACCTACGATGATGTTACGGATACCAGGAAGGGAGCAGACTTTCTCGGTGAGAACCTCGACGGCCCAATCGGGTGGATCTCCCGAGTATTCCGCATAATTTGCTAACTTGCCGCCTCGAGCGACGACAGCGTCAGAGTAATACACACTAGCGCCCCCGCCCGCAGGCAACATGGCTGTATCACCACCGGGGATTTCAATGAATTTGACTGACCCCTTGATCTTGCTATCAACTGCCATCACCTCAAGCTCTTGCTTGGAATATGCTCGACCGAATTCCGCAGCAAAGGCAAAGTTCCAATCGGGGTGCCTGAACTTGGCATCACCGTCGAGAAGCGTAACCGCATCCAGGGCCACCAGTTCATCATCGGCGGCTCGCAGAACCACTGGATTCACTTCAAGGTATTGCGCGTCTTCGCTATCGAAACAGGCAAACATTTTCCCAGCAAACTCCGCCATTTTTTTTGCAAGCGCGCCGGAGAACCCTGCTTCTTTGCTGAGTTTTTCGAGGGATTCCGGAGAGGGGGATTGCCCGATTTCGAGGCACAAACGTTTGACACGTTCCCAGTTAGACTCGACCTCAATTCCGCCGCAATTGGCTACCAGGATCTCACTGCCTTCGCGTGTTCGACTTCACAGCACAATAGTATTCTTCCTTGTGCGCGATCATTTCAGAGACAATGACCTGGGTCACGGTGATGCTGCCGACCTGGCGGCCAATCATTTCCTTGGTTGCGGCTTCCGCAGCCTTAAAATCTAAATCAACCTTGACCAATCCCAGTTTAAAACGCGAGCCGAGCGCTTCATGCGCTTTGGCAACCAGCTTTGACTTCTTCAACCATTCATTGGCTTGCCCCAATTTGGTCAACTCATCAACTGAAGTGACGACCACGTAATTGGGGACGTTGATTCCCCACTTCTTCATCAGCCCCATCCCGGGACCTTCCAGCACTTTCGCCATGATTGACGACTCCTTGGTGTGTGATAGGGCAGAGAAACGGAGCGACAGAGTACCGAATTCCGACGATTAGCTCAATCCTCCAAAGGGCCTACGCTTCGTAGCTCAGAAGTCCTACCATAATAGGCACTGAAGATTCATCACCATAAATGATTGATAAGCTTATATTGTCCCGATAAATATCCTTGATGAACGGATGCGGACCTTCCGCATCTAACCAAGCCGATGGCGATGGATGCGTTGGCATCGAGGACAATAAAACGAGCTTCGCTCGCCGATGGATCGCTTGATCACCGTCCCACAATCGTTCGGACAAGGCTCGCCTGACTTGGCGTAGACCAAGTGGCGGCGCTTATACTGCCCCTCTGTCCCATCGGGCGCAAAATAATCGCGGACGCTGGAACCACCGAGGCTAATTGCCTCTCTCAGCACGTCTCCCATTATTTCATGCAGCCGCACCGCAGCCTGTTCCTTCACCTGATTGGCAATCTGGTCTGGATGGAGTCGGGCACGGAACAGCATTTCATTGGCATAGATATTCCCAATCCCTGCTATGGCCTGTTGATGCATCAACAGGGGTTTTAGTTTCCTACGTGTAGAGGAAAGTAACTGCACAAAGTGCTTTTGACTTATGATCAGAGGATCAGGCCCAAATCGACGGAATGTATATCGATCCAGTCCAGCTTGGTCAAATAACGAGAGTCGTCCGAATCGACGAGGATTCCAATATCGGATCTCAGATTCCGTCCCTCCTTCAAGCTTCAGAACAAAGTGCGTATGTTGCGGGTATTTAGTCCGCGTATTACGAAAGAGGAGCAGCCCGGTCATACCCAATTCGGCAGCCAGATATTTTATTTCCTCTGCGCGGATAAAAGTGATGATGACGCTTTTTCCTCTTCGTTCGACCCCTGTAATCCTCGCTCCGCGAAACCATTCCAAGGAGGACAAGCCTTCCCGTACAATGTCTTCGCGCCCCACCCAGCAATCGCTCACCAGCGCTCCGACCACTCGCTCGCGCAGCTGGCGCGCAGCCACTTCAGCTTCCGGCAACTCAGGCATGAAAAGGTTCCCGCGCACGGGTGATAACAAAACAAACACCAAATTACGCCATGGCGACGAGGGAGAATGCAACTCCCTCAGGAAGGTCCTTCAAACCAATTTGGCAAGGAAAAAGCTGCGAATAGGAGGCTTATAGTGGAAAAACGTTGTGAAACTTGGGGGGACCGAATCTAGGAGAGAGAAGGTCGCTCGACAGCACGACGCCTGTGGCAGACGTCCTCGATCACCTTATCAAGACGAGGTAACGGCATACCACCAGGACGCCTTGTGAGCGCAAGCTTAAGCGCATCGGCATACGCCATCCCCTCCACGCAGCAAAGATAGGCGATGACAACGGACACTGAACGCCCCATACCTGCCCGACAACACACCATCAACCGGTTGTCAGGCAAGTGCTTTTCGACCCATTGCACCGCGTCGTAGAGGGCTGACGCCGCAGGCTCCCCAAACTCCCTCAGGGGAATCTTGGCATAGATGATTCTTGCAGGAACGGTCACATTTTGCTCTTCTGCTACCATGAGTATGGCCCCGACCTGCGGCGGGGGATTCCTCGCATCATCGGCATTGCCGACGAGCAAACGCTTATTGATCATGTGCATCGTGAGGCTAGTATAGAGTTCTGCATGAGGGGGTCAAGAATTCCTGCGATTCCAAGCCCGGCGATTGAAGATTCCCTAAAGCCGTGCGTATACTCATTCCACTACTGGGGTAACAATCATGGCTCTTATTCAGCTTGAACAGGTAGAAAAGCGCCTCTCCAGCGTACAGTGCGCGATCTGTAAGACGAATACATTCGGCATTGATCGACGGACACTGCAATCGGACGGAGAGTGCCGTGGAGTGTGCCTAAAATGCCGCTACAGTTTCCCTGTTTATACAGACATGGAATTTTATCTGAGGACACAACCTGATATTCCTTACCGGCTTAAGGAGATTTCTTGTCCAAATTGTCAACATCGTGGCGTATCTCTGGATTTCCGCATCACGATGTCTGTCCGAGAGGCAATCTATTTCGTTACTTGCACCGAATGCAATACTCAGTTTCCCGAACGTTCTTCCTTGGAAGCTTTTGAATAGCGCCCACCACTAGCATTTCGTGTATACTGACTTATTATGACCGACACACAAAAACCGAAACCGCCGCTTCCTGCCGCTGATGTCGCACCCAAGCCTCGCAAGGAAATTCCTCTTGTCTCGGTGCCCAACGATCGGGACATGATTGCGGAGGAAATGGCTGCACTCTTTGACGAGGACCGCGTCTCTCATCAACACGGCTCCTCAGAGCCTGAAGCCGACTAGCGGTTCACGCAGGCCGAATGACTTCCGCGACTCCGGAGGAAAGAATTCGACCGACCATTGCTGAACGACCTTTCCGTTCCTTTCGGACAATCTCGTTGACACGAACAATGGCCCCACGATGCCACATCTCGAATGCGGCATTCGACGGTGAGCGCTCTTTATCTTGTCGGCCGACTTCAGACCTTCCCGTCTGATCGCATAACCAAACCCGCTTTTCCCCCTTCATCTCCCTTAACTCGCTCACGACCCGGTGATAGTCCGGCTTTCGAGGCACTAATGATTTCCCGTCTTTACGTAAGATGACATACGAAAATTTGAGAGCATCTTTGATAAATCCCACTTCTCGATCGATTTGACTAATCCATGAAGGGG
Organism: Nitrospira sp.; assembly: GCA_049840695.1. GTDB lineage: Bacteria > Nitrospirota > Nitrospiria > Nitrospirales > Nitrospiraceae > Nitrospira_A. The sequence goes on along the minus strand of JASGJV010000002.1, from coordinate 195,699 downwards.
TATGCCACTCACGCTCTTCATGGCACCAATCATCCGGTTTGAGTAACGCGGGGCAGGGTTCGTCATGGAGGCAGGGGCTGTAGATAGAGCATTGCATTCCAGACAAGAGGTTGTCCCGCACCTGATGCAACGCGCGTGATGCAGACCGCGATGCCGGCTCAATTAGCATCACGCTTCCCTCTTTTGCCAGGCAGTTCACCAAATGATTGATCAGTGTCGTCCGTCGAGCAATACAATCCCAACTTCCGGTGAACAATTCCGAAAGCACATTCTGAACAATGATAAGGTGGTAGCCATTTTGCTCCCCGGCCACTCGAAGAGCTGGAGGAGGGGAACGCTCAAGATCGCACACAACGGTCTGCAATCGTTGAATGGAAGGGAGGTGGCTCTGCCTTGCATATTCCTGCCAGAGCTGGGTGGATAGTTTCATGGCATCGGCGGAACGGTCAACCACCGTCATACGGAGAGTGCTTATTGGCGGCAGGGACTGTGAGCTGCACCAATCGACGAGAGCTATTGAGCCCGTTCCAGGGCCTCCCCCTACATCCAACACGCGAAATTCTTCATCAGGACGGGATGGAAGTAGCGGCCGCAACTCCTCCAAAAGCATCTGGACCTTACCCACGTTAACCGGCACATAATAGCTTAGGTAGCTGGCACGTAGCGCTTGATCCTGAAGATAGGCTGTCGCAGCAGCTTTGCCTCCCCTGGTAAACATGTCGGAAAGATTTCTCACGCCGCTTAAAAGCGACGCTGAAACTGCTGGATTCTCTTTGGAATTATTGAGCCTGGCCACTGTTGAAATCGTGTTTAACACTGCCGATGATAGTTGGTACATGGAGTCCGCCTCTTGGTTGACCCTCTAAAGACTGCTGCGGTATCTTGGATGGGAGAGGAGTACTTCACATGACTGACCCCATTTTGCAAGCCTACCGAGAAGTAGAAATGGCGATGGAACGCTTCACGTTAGTCCTTCATGACCATGTCGATCATCTCCGTAAGACGGAGGCCCCTGGCTCAGATAAGCTGCATCGCATGGCCAATGGCACCAAAGCCATGCGCGACAGCGCATCGATCTACTTGTCCTACGCCAAATACGTCGCCCACGGTATGCCGGAAAGCCCTGATCTTGTGGAAGAAGATCTCCAGGGTTGAGATCGCTCAGAATCAGAAATGCAGAGGGCCCGTTCGGATTCGCCGAACGGGCCCTGCTACCTGACGAGGATTGAGCCGCTACAATTTAGATGCTGCGCATGAAATGTCCCATGGCTTCGTGATCTGCAGCCGAGGCTCCCATCACCTGAGACATCGCGACGTTCGTTCACTTCTTTCCAGTTAACCCGGACTCGACTTCGTCAACGATTAATTCTACAGGCATGGACTGCCCACCATAGACTCGCGGGCCACCGATAATCTTCGCATTTGAGAATCCGTAGATGGCTGTCGCCACTTCCTTCGCCAACCATCCAACATAGTTAAATTCTGGCACCACAATCAGCTTGGCTTTGGCGCAAAGTTTGCGCAGTTCCTGAGTCGGGAACGGACGAAGCGACCGAACTTTGATCAGGCCAATCTTTATGCCCTTTTCCGCGCAAATACGCACCGCTTCACGCGATTGAGCCGCTGCGCTACCTGAAGCAATGATGATTGCCTCAGCATCCTCGATATTTTCAGCAGTAAGCAGCCCGCCCATATACTGATTAATGTACTTTCGAGAACGTTCGACCGCGGCCCACACTTCCTGTTGCCAGACAGCGTGAATGTTGTATGCCATAAAGTTTGACTTCTGAACGGGAGCATCGCGAGAAAGCCGGGCCGGTGGGTTCTCAGCATCTAAAACTGGAACGGCTCCACGCCACGGCTCACGGGGCGGCAGCTTCATACCACGATCCTGCATGCGGACATAACCTCGCGCATGCGTGACAAAGAACCCGTCGCAACATACTCCGACAGGAAGAGTCACATCGTTTTTTTCGCTGATGACAAATCCCGCCAGCGTGAAGTCATACATGTCTTGCTGATTTTCAGCATGGAATACGATCATGCCGCAATTGAGCAAATACGACACTTCGATATTGTCAGGCTGAATGGCCAATGGTGCGTTTACGACTCGGCAGGTGAACATAGCCACAACCGGCAGCCGATGACCAGGCCATGAAGCAATTCCTTCAAGGCCTCTCAGAGTACCAGGACCAGCGGTGGCGGTATAGCATCGAACGCCAGCTCGCGAACCACCCGCGATAGCGGCCATGACGCCAACTTCTTCCTCGCCACGGTAATATTCCTTCACATACCCTTCTCCATACAGAACACCGACCAGCTGCATGGTTTCACTTTGAGGGGTAATCGGATACGCGATAGCGAGATCAACGTTGGAGCGACGGATGGCCTCCTTTGCCGCCTCACTGCCGGTAATAAATTCTTTGGTCCGAGGAGCTTCCAGAAACATATATTCCGGCGTTACAACCTTCTGCTGCTTTGCCGCCGCATGAGGGTCTTTCTTGGTCTCTACTTTCGCAGGCGAAACGCTTGTGGCTGGCTCGCTCTGGGGACCGGTCTTTTGTGCTTCGCTCATCATCACACCTCTCGACTTATTGCCTTAGCCTCAACCCCTAGCCTTCTCGCTTCATCTGATCAGGCGAGTGACCAAATGCAGCAGCACTACCTGCACCGGCAGTGGAAGGCATAAAAGTCATAGGATTTGTATGCGTCTTGCCATCGTGGACCTTCGACTGGGTCCCCGTGAAACGGACATTCTCCCCATTGTCAGGCAATTTAATGCCCATTTCTTCACGAACTTTCTTGAAGATCTGCGCAGTCTTTTTCAGTTTTATGGTATCAGAGTCCCGAATCGTCAACATGGCGTCTTCATGGCCCTGCTCTGCGCAAATAGCCATGGTGCAGCAATTCGTCCCTGCCCGGATCATCTTGAGGGTCAGATTAGCGTAATGACAATGCACGCCAATAAAAATACAGGCCTCAATCTTGTTACCCCAAATCGTCAGATTGGGATGATTCGGATTGATCACCTCCTCAGGATCGATCTTAGGATACTTGGGGCGGTAATCAGGCATAGGAATAATCATGACATCTGGGATCTGGGCCGCGATCTCCAGAACTGCCTTGGCTTTTTCAACTGCATGGTTATTCCACGCCCACAAGACGAGAGGTCCTGGAAATATCGTTGCATTCGGGCTCGTCAGCATTTTTCGAGCCATTTCTTCGATCACTGTGTCTTCATTAGGTTCGAGGAGGCCGTAATATAGTCCCTGCCCAGGATCAGGCAGTGACACTCCCATCTGAGCTGCTGACGGTGGATGGAACCCGTGCCGGCCCCGGCACGATAATCCGTTCTCTCGTATCTTGCGTCGTTCCCACGCCCGTTCCCCTTTCGTCCAATTACCCAACTACAGGGCTGACCAATGTCGCCGTCGTACTTTTTTCCCCATAGGTAATATTGTCCGTCAATGCCGCCACCGGCAACTGGTCGATCATAATCATTTTAATGGCATTATTTTTGGCCATGTTGTCGCAGACCCACACGCATTGCGCGCAGCCCTTACACCGATCTACGGCCACATAAGCTGAGCCATACTTAAACCCCTTGTCCTTACCCATTTCGTCGCTATAAAGAATCGTATTGGCCTCAGGGCAATACTGCGTGCAGAGCTTGCAACTTTTTGCGGCACAGATCTCAACACTAATATCGGCTACGAGATACATGAGAACTCCTTGTCCGTGATCCGGATTACGCCGTGACGCTCTCGGTCGCTTCCGAACGTTTCACGGATGGCGCGGCCCATCCATGATCAACAGCGTAATTCCAGCCCGCTCGAATAACGGCCACATTTTTCTCAATCAATTCTTGTTTCTTCTTAAATTTTCGCTCGACGACACTATCCAAGGCCGCTGTTCCTCCAGATACGACAAAGCCCTTTCCGAGGAATCGATCCTTGACGGACTGCTCGAGCGCCTCAACTGAAGTGAGGCCAGTAATAGCGCCAATGCAACCCATTAACGCCATATTCGTGGCAAGGTCCATCCCCGCAACCTCAAGCGAAAGCTTGGTAGCAGGGAAGTAATAAAGCTTTGCATGACGCTCTTCGAGTTCCCGAGCCTGATCTCGGTGCAATTTCATCGGGCCGTCATTATTGATTAAGGCGATACCATTCTCTTTCAAGCCGAAATAGAATGGCATCGTATACGACTTGCCGTGCGTAATGACTTGAGGGTGAAAGATGATGATGATGTGAGGAAAGGTGATTTCACCAATTTCGTAAATAGGCTCATCAGAAACCCTGACATAACTTTCAACCGGGGCCATGCGCTTTTCCGACCCATAAAACGGTACGATTGTACTCTCGCCGCCGGCATGAATGACCGCCGTGCTCAGAATGTGCGAGCCGGTCACAACGCCCTGGCCACCCACACCTGCCATACGAATATTGAACCGTGTCGCCATACTGAATCCTCCTTAAACGTTGCTCAGGCTTTCGGCAGACCAGGAGCGGGAGCAGCGGGCTTCGGGAGAAACTCCTTATACCCATAGCGCTCCGTGAGAAATTGCTTTGCTTCGTTGGTAATATATTCGGAGAACTGATAGCGATCGTTTTCAACGTTCTTGGCGTCTTCCATGACCTTGTCGGTTGGAATGGCATATTCAATGTTGCAGGAGGTATAGGCCTGGATATACGTCGATCCGACCTCTCTGGCGATCAGCACAGCCTTCTTGATCACGCTCTCAACGCGGCGAGGGTTGTTCGGGACAACCGTGGCAACGTACGCGCAGCCGGCGACCTTCGCCATCTGCAACATATCCATTTTCTCGAACTTTTTCCCCAATGGAGCCATCTTCAGCACGGCACCACGATTCGTCATTCCGCTTTCCTGACCACCCGTATTCCCATAGACTTCGTTGTCCAACATAATCGTGGTAAATCGTTCTTTCCGGAACCAGGAGTGAAGAACTTGCTGGAATCCGATATCCGCCGTACCGCCATCCCCCGCCATCACTACCACATCCTTCGGCTTGTCGCCAAAACGCAGGCGCAAACCGCGAGACAAACCACTAGCTACACCGTTTTGGTCGCCATAATTACCGTATACAAATGGGATCGCGGCTTGCGAGATTGCCAAACGTCCACAACCGGCTGTACCAACAGTGATGGTGTCTTCGGGGTTCGGAAATGCGATCATGGCGAGGCGGATGAGAGAGGGTCATCGCACATCCAGCGCACATGGGGTGCTCTTCCAGCACTTCCTTGAAGGATCCCATCTGCGAAACAGAGACCTTTTTCCCGAACGGGCCGTGCTCAACCATGTCCCGATACTCTTTCGGCATGAACTTTTCAAAGCCACTCGAGAACTTGACGTAATCAAGACTCATAAGGATTCCCTCCCTTTTATGCTCGGTGACTTTCTTCCGTCCTTACAAAATGGCCGGAGAAAGCCAAGCGCAAATTATATCGACGTTGTTCGAACTAAGATACTGGACTGTGTTCCTGGAACGGAAAGGAATGTTGACGTACGACCTAACTGTCTGATGCCGCCGAGTGTAGCAAAGCTCAAAAAAATCTGTCAATCAAGTCGGCGCTAGAAATTAGGAAGAACCCTGTCATTCCACAGTAACGGCAAGTCTATAGAGTCCACAAAAGCATTGCAACTTTGCAGAAGGCCCACACCGAACGAAAGAAGGCCTAGTGGATGCTGTCTTGCTAGGCCCTTGGCCCTAAATCCGCCTGAACTCAAAGATTTTGACCGAAGGACAAACCTGAAGTATGGTTCAATTCAGTTGCAGTTCATCGGAGAAGCGCGTAAAAATTATCGCTTAACACGATAAGTTTCATAGCATCTATGGCGATACGAGTTCTAGTACCGGGAGAAGAAGAAGGTGATCAACGCGTTGGAGGCGTGCATAAGCGCCCGCCGATTCCGGACGGCTCGCTTAAGGCCGAATGCCCAAAGTTTATGAGCCATGGTCCCTGTGGAGGGGTGCGCAAAGGTGGGTTTTGCGAAGTCTATCCGGATATGACCTGTCCGTGGGTTACACTGTACAACAAGCTCAGTGAGATGGGTCAGTTGGAATGGATGAAACAAGTGTGACGATTGCCGTTAAGGGGTGATGAGTGAGCGCACAGGACAAGAAAAAATTGAAGGCGGGGAACTTCACGACCAAGCTCGGCTATAACGAGCGGCATGCTCGCAGTGGGATCTCCGCCTCTTTACCAGACATTGAAACCTTTCCAAACCAGTACAAAGGTTACGAAATTACGATTGTCATTCCTGAGTATACGGCGATCTGTCCCAAGACCAACCTCCCAGACTTTGGAACGATTACTCTTCACTATAAGCCGAATAAACAGTGCCTCGAACTCAAGGCGCTTAAAATGTATATCCACGCCTACAGAAACATTGGAATTTTCTACGAAAACGCCGTCAATCGAATCCTACAAGACGTGGTTCGAGCCTGCCGACCGACTTGGGCCAGAGTAACGGGTGAGTTTGCCGCTCGCGGAGGGCTTCGCAGCGTCATCGAGGCAAAATATCCCGAATAGCTCGTCAGCCATCCACTAATCTTTCAGCCGACATTCTCCTCAGCTATACCTGGTTCTCCCTAGCCGTTTCCGAGCAGCCCTCACCACACCTGCGTTAACTCCACCTCTTCACCAACCGCAGTGCCCATTGCAAAGAATTGGAAAACCTGGGGACGCCTCGCGCGCCCCCACGGTGTTCCCGGCCTGCTGGCCCAGCTCACCGACGCCCATCAAGCCGCCGGCGCCGCGATGACCAGCGAGCTCTTGCAACGCACCTCCGCCTGATCCGTGGCTCGAATCCAGTCCTCACTTGCGAACCAAGCCGGTCCACGCTAGTCTGGGCCCACCCATGGCGACCTATGCAATCGGCGACGTTCAAGGCTGCTTCAACTCTCTCACGAAGCTCGCGAAGATTATTCAATTCGACCCGGAGCAGGACCGGCTCTGGTTTGTCGGCGATCTCGTCAACCGAGGCCCCGACTCCCTCAAGGTTCTGCGCTACATTCGTGCTCTCGGCGCCGCAGCCATCACGGTTCTTGGCAATCACGACATCTTCCTACTCGCTGTTGCCGCCGGCCTGACGCCTCTTCGTCCCACTGACACGCTATCCCCGATTCTAGAAGCGCCGGACTGCCACGAATTGACGCAGTGGTTACGCCAGCAACCACTGCTGTATCGAGAAGGTGACTTCCTGTTGGTCCATGCGGGACTGCTACCTGCCTGGACTGTCGAACAGGCAGAGGAACTGGCCGGCGAGGCGCACAGCGCGATACGAGGAGACCAGTTTGAGGCGACCTTGCGAGCACTCCATCCCAGCGGCCCGTTGCAATGGCGTCCTGGCCTTACGGGCCCGGTGCGGGCAGCCACCATCATCAAAGTGCTGACCCGCTTGAGGGCCTGCTCGGATGAAGGCATCATGGAATCTTCTTTCTCGGGTCCACCCGATCGCACCCCGGATGGGTTTCAACCCTGGTTCGATGTACCTGGCCGGCGTAGTACGGCGACGACCATCGTCTTCGGGCATTGGGCCGCCATGGGCTTGAGGCTCACTCCGAACATGTTGGCACTGGATAGCGGCTGCGTGTACGGCAGACAGCTTACGGCGGTGCGTGTGGAAGATCGGAAAGTTTTTCAGATAGAGTGCGAGGAGACTCGTGGCGGAAGGTAACCAGCCGTCTATGGCCCAGTGGCCGCGGTATAGCGACCGAACCCTTCCAGCCTACCGCTTCCTTCCCGGCCGAACGCCACATCCTCGGCGCCACCCGCAAGGCCATTCATTCGAACAACCCGAACCTCAGCCGCGCCCGTTCGAGCCCGAACACTGGAAGACGTCCGAGGACTACCTCTACGGCATCGATCTCTATAACTGGACCTATTGGTGGGAAGCGCACGAAGTCTTTGAAGCGTTCTGGCATGCGTACGGGCGCAAGACACCAGCCGGCAATTTCTTTCAGGCGCTCATTCAATGCGCCGCCGCCAACCTCAAACGTGAACTGGGTCACGAGCAGGCGACACGAAATCTTGTTTCATGGGCGCTCACCCGCTTACGGGAGTGCCCCGCTCACTATATGGGCCTTGATACGACGGCCGTCGCCAAACAGTTCACCCACTGGCTCAACCAGAGGGAATCAGACGTGCACATCCTGTTCACGTTATCGAAAGAAGGCGGATAAACACAGGGTCGCTGAGAAAAAGAGGCGGAGCAGGCTGATCAGTGGTAACTTTCGGAATCGGACGGGAACACCCCCTTCTCCACATCTTCCTTGTACCGACGGAGAGCCTGGAGCGCCTCGACCTTGAGGTGGCCGTACGGCTTCACAAACTTCGGCACGAACTCGTCAAACAACCCCAACAGATCGTAGAGCACCAGCACTTGCCCATCGCAGTGCGGGCCTGCGCCAATGCCGATGGTGGGAATCGTGAGCGCCTCACTCACCGTCTTCGCCAATCCCACGGGAATCGCTTCGAGTACAATGGCGGCTGCACCCGCCCCTTCCAGCGCCCGCGCATCCTCTAGCAGCTGGTGCGCGCGGTCTTTGCCCTTTCCCTGCACCCTGTAGCCGCCATATTGCTGGACGGACTGAGGCGTCATCCCGAGATGACCGAGCACGGGAATGCCGACGTTCGCCATCGCCGTCACACGGTCGGTCACTGCCACACCACCTTCCAGTTTCACCGCATGGGCGCCGACCTGAAGGAATCGCCCGGCATTTCGAACCGCTTCTTCCTGGCTCACCTGATAGGAGAGAAACGGCATGTCGCCGATAACCAAAGAGCGCTGGACAGCTCCCGCCACCAGCTTGGTGTGGTACAGCATCTCGTCCATGGTCACAGAGAGCGTATTCGACTTGCCTTGCACGACCACGCCCAGCGAGTCGCCCACGAGAATGACGTCGATCCCTGCCTGCTCGACGATACGGGCGAAGAGGGCATCATAGGCCGTCACCACCGTAATCTTGCGGCCGTCGCGCTTGCACTTCTGCAAGTCCGGGACAGTCATCACCCGAGCTCGGCTTTCGTCAGAATTTCCGGCAATCGTTCGGTGGATTTGATGGCCATAATGTGGACGCCATCGCAGTAGGGACGGACGGCCTTGATCGTTCGCACGGCAATCTCCACACCTGCATCGAGTGCGCGCTTATCACCAGCAGCGCGCATTTCGTCGATCATCTCCTGCGGGACACAGACGCCGGGGATATTGGCGTTTATGAATTCCGCCATTTTTGCATTCCGCAGCAACAGAATCCCCGCAAGGACCTTCACCTTGAACGGACGCACCGCATCCATGAATTTCTTGAATTGTTCGGGCTGATAAATCGCCTGGGTCTGGAAAAACTGCGCGCCGGCTCGCACTTTGACTTCAAACTTGACCAGCATCGGCCCCAGCGGATCTGCTTCCGGCGTGACTGCCCCACCGATCGTAAAATCGGTCGAGCCGTCGAGCTTGTTACCCGCATAATCCTTGCCGTTATTCAATCCGGTCACCAACTGCATGACTTGCACGGAGTCCAGGTCATACACCGGCTTGGCGTCTTTATGGTCTCCAACGGTGGGGTAATCCCCGGTCAAGCAGAGGATGTTCCGGATACCCAGCATGTGCGCGCCCATGAGGTCGGATTGCATCGCAATGCGATTGCGATCCCGGCAGGTCAATTGCATCACCGGATCATGGCCCAGCTCGTACAAGATCCGGCACACTGGCAGTGACCCTGCCCGCACGATCGCCGCAGTATTGTCCGTGACATTCACCCCGTGTACACGGCCGACCAGCGACTTTGCGCTCTCGACCACATGAGTGAGGTTGGTACCCTTCGGCGGGTTATACTCCACCGTGACGGCAAACGTCCCCTGCGCCAACACATCCTTGAGTCGCCGCGGCTCCCGGCTCATCGAGATCTTCCTTGCATGGTTTGTGGCCTCCCTATCCTCCGGCCCATCCTCCCCCCACCTAACTTGAATGAGGGCGGATTGGGACGTCCCGAGTGCGCGCATCGACCGAGCACATTCTGATCGTGCGCGGTCTGCGAGCAATGGGCGCGTCCCGATTCAACCTATTTCATCCCTGCCATTCTCTTAGCAGATTCAACGGTATTGTCGAGCAACATCGCAATGGTCATCGGCCCGACGCCGCCCGGCACCGGACTGATCCAACCGGCCTTCTGGCTCACCGGTTCATAATCGACATCGCCGCAGAGCTTTCCATCAGTCCACCGGTTGGTGCCCACGTCGATGACGACGGCCCCTTCCCGGACCATATCGGCCGTGACAAACTTGGCTTTCCCGATCGCCACCAACAACAATTCGGCCTCCCGACAGACTGTGGCCAAATCCTTGGTCTTGGAATGGCAGATCGTCACGGTCGCGTTTCGCTGCAACAGCATGAGCGCCAGCGGCTTCCCCACGATATTGCTGCGCCCCAACACGACCGCACGCTTCCCTTCAATACCGACGCCGGTGGACTCGAGCATCTTGATCACGCCTTTCGGCGTACAGGCTTCAAATACCGGATTCCCTTCGACCAGCCGGCCGAAATTATATGGATGGAATCCATCGGCATCTTTGTCTGGCGAGACCGCTTCCAGTACCACGCGGCTCTCAATATGCTTGGGCAGCGGTAATTGCACCAAAATTCCATGGACCTTGGGATCCGCATTTTTCTTTGCAATCAACGCCAACAATTCCGCCTGCGTGGTCGTAGCAGGCAATTTATAATCGTCGATATAAATACCCGCCGCATCGCAGGCTTTCTGCTTGCTCTTCACATATTGGTGCGACGCAGGATCGTCACCCACGAGAATCGTGGCCAGCCCCGGCTTCGTGCCCGTTTTTGCCAGGACCGCCGCAGATTCAACCGCCAACCGGTCCCGCACCTGTTGCGCCAATGCTTTCCCGTCGATAATTCGTGCCGCCACAATATCCTCCCTGGCCTGAATAGAAGCGAAAAGTGAGGGCACCATAGCAGGCAATTTTTCAACAAGTCAACGCTGGAACCGGCGGGACGCCTCTGATGAAAGCCCTCGATTCCACAGCGACCTCCCACGATCGTTCGGTCGCGTCCCTGCGCCCTCCTTCTCTCGTTTCAGAGGCGATGTTGCTGCTTTCCTTGACAGGTTCCGAGACCCTTGGCTACGATGGATCAGGACAATCTGTGCGGCATCCTTCTTGATGATTCCCATGACCATCTCTACCTTCTCTTCTGAACGGCCGGGACGCCGCCGCAAGCTTGGACTGGCTCTTGCGGGAGCGATGGGAATGGCGCTGGCCGCCTCATGGGCTTGGGCCTTGCAAGTCAGCGGATTGGAGTCCCCACACAGCTTTTTGGCCGATCCCCCGTCAAAGTCCTATTTCATTTCCAACATCAATGGGGACAGCAACGCCCGGGATAACAATGGATTCATTACTAAGCTGAGCGACGATGGTCGCATTACGGCTTTTAAGTTCATCGAAGGCGGCCGCGGAGATGTCACTCTCCATGCCCCCAAAGGCATGGTCATCGTTGACCAGGTGCTGTATGTCACGGATGTTGACACCCTTCGTGCTTTCGACAAAAACACAGGAAAACCTCTCGCGACGCTCGTGCTCCCCAGGCCCGCCGACAGCAAGACGACCCAGTCGCTCGTGGACGTAGCTGCCGATGGAAAGGGTCATCTGTATCTCGCCGATCAGGGTGGCAATGCGATTTATCGGATCGATCTGACCTCTTCGTTGACCTTGTCTCTCTATATTTCCGGAAGCCATTTAGCCGGCCCGTCAGGAGTGGCCGTGCATCCCAAAACCGGACATATCATCGTGGTAAGTTACGATTCCGGCAAGATTTTCGACATTACTCCGGAAGGAGCTCTTACCGAATTGGATTCCAACGGATTCTTTACGGGACGATTTCAAAATCTCAGCGGAGTCGATTTCGATCGCTGGGGAAGCATGTACGTATCAGATGCGACCAAGGGAAAGATCTGGCGCATGTTGCCGAACAACAAGTTTCAAGTCATCGCGGAATATCTGCCCGGGCCGTCAGATCTCGGCATCGACCGTGTGAATCACTTGATTCTCGTGCCGTACCAAGACTCGAACGCGGCCGAGGTCAACGGCCTCGAATCTCCCACGGTGTCATCTGGCGATCGCGCCAAACGCACGTTGGCAGATTACGGGTTTGGTGAACCTCTGAAAGCTGACAAGGAAGGATCGGCCCGCAAATGAGCCAGTGTGTTTACTGTAAGCAGCGCAAAGGGAAACGTTCCTGTCCGGCCCTCACCGGGCTGATTTGCAGCCAATGTTGCGGAGAGCATCGCCTGGCACGTATTTCTTGCCCTCCAGATTGTGATTATCTCGACGCGGGAAGCGACTATCAGCAGAAGCGGCTCGGCGAACAGTTCGCCCCGGTCCGGCGCGAACTCTATCGTCAACTCAGCGTCGCCGGCGGCGAAAAAGCAGCGGCATTGTTCAACTTGATCGAAGTCGTGACATTCGGCTATTTCCATGACCGTCGGGATGGTCAGGATGCCGAGGTATTCGCCGCCATTCAAGCGTTGCGCCGCACCCTCAGCCCTCTTCATGTGCCGGCCGCGCCGATGCCGGTCTTCGCGGAACGTCTCAAGAAGGAATATGACACGTTCGTCAAACAGCAACCGCAGCAAATCGCCGACGCCAGCACCGCCCCTGAAATGCTCGATCTCGCCTTGGCGCTGCTGACGGAGTTTTCCGGCCAAAGCTTCCAGTCACGCCGCTTTCTTCTCGGCATGATCGGCTATGTCAAAACGTTCCATCCCGAGATTGCTGAACACCTGACCAAACAACATGAAGCCGGTCGAATTGTGCTCCCCGGTCAGCTGACTCCGCCGCCCCAGGACCCACAACCCCATGTCCATAGCCCCGAGTGCCGTCATCATCACCACTGACCCAGTGCCGCTAGCCCGATCATAAGGGACCCCCTTTCATCGTTTCAGAAGGTTGTCTGCCGTTAGATTTCACCTTCGCTTGCCTCGTTTTATCTTTAGGTACACCCTGTTTCTGCCGATACAGTCCCGCCAGGACTTACACCTGCGCCAGAGACGAATCCGGACCACAAGCGCAACGAATTGAAATTCATGCATTCCTTCACAGTCAGCTATCAGCCTCCTTGCCGAAGGGAGAGGCGCTGGACGAGCCGTTCTGTCCGTCGCGCCGGGCCTAGCCTCTATCTCGATGGCCGCCCCCTCCTCGGGGCAATCGTCATCGCGCTAGGCAGCATGAGCGCCCCCTAGGCACAGGCTTACGGGGCGACCAGAGCCGGCTCGGCCTTGCCCTTGTGAAGGAATAGTCAGCATGATAGGCGGGCATAGGGACCTATGAGCGTGCCTGGAAGGGTTTCACCTTCGGCTTTACGATCTCAGCGTACGGCACCGCGGCACGACCGACTGCCTCCAATCTATACGCCTCTTTCACGATGCAGCGCCTGCACCATTACCTAAGGAGATCTCCTCATGCATGTCGCGACTGCCTGTCTCAAACCCGGTCATTCCGGCATTCCTGCTGAACTGGCCGCCCTAGATTCAGAGAATAGCCTTCTCCTGCTATTCGGAACCTCACGCCTGATCGACCGACCTGAACTCAGCCAGCAAGTGATGGCCGCCTGCCCCCGAAGCCATGTGATGGGCTGCTCCACCGCCGGAGAAATTCATGGTGCTGAAATCTCGGATGGCAGCCTCGTCGTTGCGGCGGTGCGCTTTGAGAAGACGCGCCTCCTCACCACCCATGCGGCGGTTCACGGCCCCAAAGATTCCTACGCGGCGGGACGCGCCATTGCCGCCACCCTTCATCAGCCCGCGCTTCGAGGTCTATTGGTGCTCTCTGATGGATTGACTGTCAATGGAAGCGAACTCGTGAAGGGACTGAACGACACACTGGGAGGAGCCGTCATCGTGACTGGCGGTCTGGCGGGCGATGGAACCGACTTCAAACAGACATGGGTCATCAAGGACCGTGCGCCGCAGAGCGGGTATGCCACTGCCATCGGCTTCTATGGCGACCAGATCCGCTTGGGCCATGGCTCAAAGGGCGGATGGGATAAGTTCGGCCCTGAGCGCCGGGTGACGAAATCCGAGGGAAACATTCTCTATGAACTGGACGGACGCCCCGCCCTGCAACTCTACAAAGAGTATCTTGGCGACCGTGCCGCCGGCCTCCCTGCCACGGGTCTGCTCTTTCCCCTCGCCATCCGATCTTCGAACACCGACGGGAAAGTCCTGGTCCGGACCATCCTGGCCGTCGATGAAGCCGCACAATCCATGACGTTCGCTGGAGACTTGCCGGAAGGCGTGCTCGCCCAGTTGATGCGGGCCAACTTTGACCGTTTGGTTCAAGGTGCGTCCGAAGCGGCAGCACTGACGCTTGCCTGTGCGACACGCGCAGCCAGCTGTTCGCCCACGCTCTCGATCGCCATCAGTTGTGTCGGCCGGCGCTTGGTGCTCGGGGAACGGACGGAGGAAGAGATTGAAGCGACGCTGGACGTTCTGCCTAGCGGGAGCCGCCAAGTCGGTTTTTATTCGTATGGCGAAATCTCTCCCTATGACAGCGGAGTCTGCGATCTCCATAACCAAACCATGACGCTGACCACGATTACCGAATTGTAATCTCTATGCATCCGCTGCTCGCACGACAACTCAAGCGGTTGGGACTGGAGCGTAGCGCCGCACCCGCCTCGCTCGAGGCCTGGCAGCAACTGCTGGACCGGGTCAGTCGGAGTTACGTCGAATCCGATCAGGGACGTGAACTGCTCGAACGGTCGATTGCACTGTCTGCGAGCGAAATGCAGGAACTGAACGAACAGCTTCATCGCACCTCAGAAAGTCGGTTGGCCGAGGAACGGGACAAACTCCACACCGTGCTTCGTTCCATGGGCGACGGACTCTGCGTTGTGGATCGAAACTGGGACATCGTGCTGCTCAATCCTGAAGGACAGCGTTTGTGGGGATTTACCGAAGCGGACGTCGTGGGACGACGCCTGCCCGATATGATTTCCCTCTCGTACGGCACGAATCTCACAGAGCCGATCTTCACGCAGATGCTGCTGGATGAAACCGCCCAGGGACATTCGTTCAGAACCGACGACGGCCTACTCACGTCGATCACCGGTCGCTCGTTTCCCGTTTCCTGTGTCCTGGCTCCTATCGTGCGCGACGGTCAAGCGAGCGGAGCCGTGCTGGTCTTTCGGGACATTTCGGAGCGAAAGCAGGCAGAGGATGTTCGTCGCCATACGGAGAACTTATTGCGGCAACACCAGACGGCGCTCTTTGGTCTGACCAGCAACAGCATCATTCAATGCGGCATTCTCGAGCCGGCCCTGCGGGAAATTACCCGCGTTACCGCCGCGACCCTCGGTGTGCGCCGATGCAGCATCTGGCTCCTCCGGGAGGATCACAGTGCCGTCACCTGCAAGGATCTTTACGACGCGTCTGCCAACACGCATGCATCCGGCATGGAACGCGCCGCGGCACAATTCCCGAAATACTTCCGAGAGGTCCTCACGGAACGCGTCATTGACGCCTCCGACGCCCGAACTGATCCGCGCACCTCTGAGTTGACTCACACCTATCTGACCTCGTTCGGGATCAATTCCCTGCTCGATATTCCGATTCGCTTTCAAGGGAAACTGGTTGGAGTGCTCTGCAATGAACATGTGGGACCACCGCGCTCATGGATGCTCGAGGAGCAACAATTCGGGTATGCCATCGCCTCATTGGTCTCCTTGGCTCTGGAAGCGGTCGAACGCCTCCATGCCGAAGGTGCTCTGCGCAAAAGCGAAGGCCGGACAAGACGCTGATTATCGACACGGCCCTCAGCTCAGTGATCAGCATGGACGAGCAAGGACGCATTATCGGCTGGAATACTCAGGCGGAACAGACGTTCGGGTGGACTCGCCGAGAAGCTATCGGCCGCTATCTGGCCGACACCATTATTCCTCCCCCTCAACGAGAAGCCCACCAGCGCGGAGAGCTGATGCAATTCATCAAAACCGGGGACGGTCCGATTCTCAACAAACGAATCGAAGTCAGCGCTCTCCGAAGGGACCGCACGACATTTCCGATCGAATTGGCTATCACCCCCCTCCGCCTGGAGAATGCTTATACCTTCACGGCCTTCGTCGTGGATATTTCAGAACGCAAACAGGCCGAAGAAGCCCTGCGCACCAGCGAAGCCCGTCTCATGATGACGGTGCAGGGATCGCACATCGGCATCTGGGACTGGGACCTCACCACCGGGTCAGTTTATTTTTCCCCGCAATGGAAAAGCCAGCTCGGCCACGACGATACCACCCTTTCCGATGCATTCGAGGAGTGGCGATCCCGCATTCATGAGGAAGATCAAGGGCTGGTCCAGACAACCATTCAATCCTGTCTGGACGGCAACCGCTCCCACTTCGAACTCGAACATCGCCTGCAACATCGGGATGGTTCTTACCGTTGGATTCTATCCAGGGGCAGCCTCATCCGGAATTCGTACGGTGTGGCCGCGCGAATGGTCGGCATCCACATCGACACCACCGACCGCAAGCGCACCGAGGAGGAACTTCGCGCAGCAAAAGAAGCCGCTGAAGCCGCCAGCAAGGCTAAGAGCGAGTTTCTCGCCAATATGAGTCATGAAATCCGCACGCCGATGAATGGCGTGCTCGGCACGACCGAACTGTTGCTGAACAGTACACTCACAGACAAGCAGCGACATCTCGCGTCGACCGTGCACCGGTCCGGAAGAACCCTTCTCGCCATCATTAACGATATTCTCGATTTCTCAAAAATCGAAGCGGGCAAATTGGAATTGGAGTGTGTCGGATTCAACCTGTCGCAACTTCTCGACGAATCACTCGAGCTCTTCATGGAGGCCGGACGGCGCAAACATCTCCGCCTGATGCAACGGGTTGACGAACGGGTCCCACGCTATTTGAAGGGCGATCCGGTCAGATTCCGTCAAATCCTGATGAATCTCTTGAGCAACGCCATAAAATTTACCGAACTCGGCGGGGTTTCGTTGACGGCCGACTATGTGAGCGGTACGCCCACCCATGCAGAGCTTCGCATTTCGGTCATCGACACGGGCATTGGCATTCCGCCGGCAGCGAAGTTACGAATCTTTGATGCCTTTGCGCAGGCGGATGGTTCAACCACGAGACGGTACGGAGGAACAGGCCTCGGGCTGTCGATCGCCAAACAACTGGTGGGACTGCTGGGTGGTACGATCACGGTTGAAAGTGAACCAGGCCGTGGCTCAACGTTTTCGTTCACGGCGCGATTCGAACTGCAACCACTCAGCGCTGTAGCGGCATCCGGCCAGACACCATATCCCCACCTTCCGAAGCCGCGCTTCTTCCTGGAACATGCCTGCGGGCCATCACAACCGTCCCCACCAGCCGCGGTGATGGAGGCAAAGGTAGCGGGACAGCGTGCGGCCAGGATTCTCGTAGCTGAAGACAGCCCGGTGAATCGAGAGGTGGCCGTGGGTATGCTTGAAATTCTCGGCTACCACGTCGAGATGGCGGAAAACGGCAGGCAAGCATTCGAATTGGTCGGGCGCAGCCAGTTTGATCTCGTGCTCATGGATTGTCAGATGCCTGAAATGGATGGCTTGACGGCAACAGGCGAGATTCGCCGCCGTGAAGGATCATCCGTGCAGCCAAGACTCACCATCATCGCCTTGACTGCCAATGCCATGCAAGGAGACCGTGAACAATGTCTCGCGGCAGGGATGGATGACTATCTGACCAAACCCTACACGCAGGTGCAGTTGCAGGCTGTCGTGCAAAAATGGCTGAACAAACCCGCTCCTGAACAAGCGCCCGCACCGTTCTTAACCCCGAACCAGCTGTTACCTGTGGAGTCGTCCCACACTTCCACTCCCCCCGCGCCAAGCATGGACCTCAAAGCCCTCGACGGCATTCGCGCCTTGCAACGCCCCAACCGGCCTGATGTGCTGGCCTCGGTTCTTCGCAAGTATCTCGATAATTCACGGGATAGTGTCGATGCCCTACAGGATGCGATACGCGCGAACGATCCCGCAGGGCTGCAAGCGGTGGCGCACCGCCTCAGATCAAGCAGCGTCCAGCTTGGCGCCCTTGCAGTGGCCGCGCGCTGCAAGGAACTGGAAGCCATGGGCACCCAAAAAAACCTCATCGAAGCCGAACGGATTTTGAACGAATTACAGTCCGACTATGCTGCCGCTTGTGCCGTCTTTCGAAACGAGATCGCCAGGGAGAAAACATCATGAGCCCCTTCACATCGGGACGATCACCTTCTGCATTAGTCATCGACGACGACATCATCATCCGCATGTTTGCTCGAGAGGCCTTGGAGCAGGCGGGATGGATGGTCGAAGAAGCGGAGAGCGGACGCGAAGCCTGTGTGGCGTTTCAACAATGTTCGCCGGATGTCGTACTTCTTGACGTGATGATGCCGGAAATGGACGGCTTTCAGACCTGTGCCGCCTTGCGACAGTTACCAGGCGGAAACCACACCCCAATTCTCATCATGACCGGTTTGGATGATTTTGAGTCCATCACGAAAGCCTACGATGCCGGGGCAACGGATTTTATCGTGAAGCCCTTAAACGCCATGTTGTTGACCCACCGCGTCCGCTACATGGTTCGTGCGAACCGGATCCTCCAAGAGCTGCGAGCCAACCAAGCGACTCTGACTCAGGCCCGCGATGCGGCAATGGAGGGTACCCGGCTCAAATCCGAATTCCTTGCGACGATGAGTCATGAAATTCGCACCCCGCTCAACGGCGTGCTCGGCATGACCGACTGGCTCCTGGAAACCGACCTGAGCCCAGAACAGCTGGATTGTGCGCAAACCATCCGTTCCTCGGGTGATTGCTTGATGGTCATCATCAATGACATTCTCGATTTTTCCAAAATTGAGTCCGGCAGGCTGTCTTTAGAATTGCTGGACTTTGACCTGGCGAGGTGGGTGGATCAGGTTTTGGCTTTGTTCTCAGAGCGAGCGCAACGAAAAGGTCTTCTGCTTCTCTCCCACATTGCAGAGGACGTGCCGCCAGCCTTATGTGGAGATCCGACCAGACTGCAGCAGATCCTGAGCAATTTGCTGGCGAACGCCATCAAATTCAGCGACCGAGGAACGGTTTCGCTTCTGGTGGATCTGGACCAACGGTCCCCTGAACAGCGCCTGGAGTTTCCCACTGCCACATATGGTGAATCGGTATCTAATGCCGGGCGCATTAGTCACGTCCGATTCTCCGTCGCAGATAACGGTATCGGGATTCCCCCTAGCGCATTTGGGAAACTGTTTCAGCCCTTCGTCCAGGCAGACGGATCCACCACCAGGAAGTATGGAGGAACGGGATTGGGACTTGCCATTTGCAAACAACTGGTGGAGTTGATGGGTGGGCACATCGGAGTGGAAAGCGAGCCTGGGGCAGGATCCGTCTTCCGGTTTACTGTACCTCTCCAGCAACAACGCCCAGACAACGAAAGAAACGAATCAGCCGCCTGACACAATAGGCTTCCTCTTGTGCCCTCCTGATGTCTCGCTGCTCCTCGTGAGCGAAGAGACACACCTGTATCTTTTCAGATACCTCGTGTAAGAGTTCTCTGATACACCGTGGTGATCTGACTCCCAGCCATAATGCCTATCTAATTGAAATCACTATTGAAAGATAATGGCTTAAAGTTTGCTTTACTTCATTGCATACACATAGTATACAAAGCGGGTCGAAAGGGGCCCCTCCCCAACGTCAGCATGCAAACCCTTACCAACCACAGTTAGTAGGCAAATCCATACACCCCAAGGATGACATCTGTGCATTGCCTGACATTCGACATCGAAGAACATTTTCAAGTCTCACGATTTGATTCGCCCATTCGTCGGCGACACTGGGGGGCCTTCGAAAGCCGTGTAACGGCCAATACCTGCAAGGTGCTCGATCTTCTCGCGCGGTATGAAACCAAAGCCACTTTTTTTGTGCTTGGGTGGGTGGCCGAGCGTCACCCTGGTCTGATCAAGCAGATTGCCGAATGCGGTCATGAAATTGCTTCTCACGGGTATGGACATGAACTGGTCACGGCTCAAACACCGGAGTTATTCCGCTCGGATGTGAGACGGGCCAAACAGATCTTGGAGGACCTCACCGGTTCTCCAGTCCAAGGATACCGCGCACCCGGCTTCACCATTACGCGTGAAACGCTGTGGGCATTACCAATCCTGGCAGAAGAAGGTTATACGTATGACTCCAGCATCGTTCCTATCCGGCACGATCACTGTGGTCTTCCAGGATCAGATCCCTGGCACCATCTCAAACAAACCTCCTCCGGCCCCATCTGGGAAGTTCCTCCCTCCACGGTAAATCTTGGAGGAGTCCGGATTCCCATCGCCGGGGGGAGTTATTTTCGGCTTTTGCCGTTGCCGGCTCTATGCGGCCTGATGGGGAGGATCGAACAAAAAGGCCGGCCTCTAGTCATGTATTTCCACCCATGGGAACTCGATCCCTACCAACCGCACATGGAAGGCCCGTTCATTTCCAAAATGTTCCACTATTTGAATCTGGACAAGATGGAATTTCGCATATCCACGGTCATGAATACCTTCCGGTTCGGCTCCATCGCTGAACAAATCGATCTTTCACCGATCTTGCCCATCGATCCCGCTGTCTTCCCTTCTACTCCGGCCGAAATCGCTCAAGATGTCGTGTGATCCCTGGGTCCATCAGGCTTCAGAGACGTGATGAAACCGCCACCCAGGCGGTTCACATTCGATCGCGTGTTGGGCAAAACTAAGGATTGCGCCCCCCTGACAGGTTCAGTACGGTACGCACGTGAGGGACGAAGTTATTCCAGGCTACAAGGGAGACAGACCATGCAGAAGAGACAGGCGAATTTATGGGGCCGGTGGCTCGCGAGGGTCATTCTGTCTATGGCATGTACCTGTGGCGTGCTCCTACCTACCTCGGGCTTCGGGCAATCCATCGAAGACACCGTGCAGTTCATCAGCGACATGGCCAATACTCACGGCTTCGTGCGAAGCCTCAGTTGCCGGAATCCGAAAGCCGCCAAACCGACTAAAGTAACCGAAGTCTATAGTGTCATTCCGACAGGAACCAGACTCGGCACGATAGAGTTGAACCACGGGCACGACGACGTCAACACCGGCTTTACTCATTTCAATCTGCAGGACATCGACAGCTTTGCGTACCAGGGGCAGGACACGCGTGAGAATAACCTGGTGCTTTACGGAGTCCGCATATTGTGCAACAGCAACGGACCATGCATTCTGAAAACCAGCTTCTGCACCGGAGCAGTCACGGAAGTGAAAGGCCAGTTTCCTGAGGACACGTTGCTCTTTCGGTCAGCCTCCCACGCAGAGCGCATGACCAAAGCGCTCTCTCACTTTCTGACGCTCGTCCGCGCCCAGCAACAGAATCAACCCTTCTAATCAGCATCGTCAGCATCTGGCGGATCGTGCAAAGAGAATCGGCCCTGGCTCACGCCCAGCAGTTCACTCGATAATCGTCACCGTCATCTCCACGCGATCAATCGGATTATCGCAGGGGCCCTTGTCTGCAGGACTCGGGGCACCTGTTTGGCACATGACTCTCGGTAGTGCCACAAGCTTGTCCGCGACGCCGATTCCTTTCACCACTTCACCAAAGATGGTGTATTTTCGGTCCAAAAAACGCGAGTCCTCGACGACGATAAAAAACTGCGACCCCGCGCTATCGGGATCTTGTGCTCGCGCCATCGAGACGACCCCTCGCTTGTGTGCCAAGTCACTGAATTCGGCTTTCACATTGTGCCCGGGACCACCTTGACCATAGGCGTCTTTTCTCAAAGAGTCCTTGGTGTTTGGGTCGCCACCCTGAATCATAAAACCGGGGATGACGCGATGAAATATGGTGCCGTTATAAAATCCGGACTTGGCCAGCTTAATGAAATTTTCGACATGCTTGGGGGCTACGTCCGGCAGAAACTTGATTTCAATGTCACCGAGTTTGGTCTTGATGACCGCTCGCACATTACTCGCATTGACGGAATCGCCCGCCTTAGCAGGAGCATCAGCCGCCAGACAGGTTCCGGCCATGCCGATGGCCAGGACTAGGCTCATCACTGCCGCGCACCCGAATCTATTGTGCCATCGTGACTGTATCATCGTACCTCCTTCTTGTCGGTTCGCTGAAGAGTAGCTTATACAGTTAATTGTGTCAGCGCTTCACGGGCGGCCATCTGTTCTGCCTCTTTCTTGCTGTGACCGCAGCCGACTCCCCGCATCACGCCCTGAATCGTCAGTTCGACTTCAAACACCTTTTCATGGTCCGGGCCGGATTCTCGAACCGTCGCATACTGCGGCAAACTTTCAAAGCGCTTCTGGCAAAGTTCCTGTAACTGCGTCTTGTAATCGTCCATTCCTGGTCGGGCCCGTTCTCCACGAGCCGCCAGCAATTCCTCTTCCAGCACGCGCAAGGTGAAAGTCCGGCTCGCTTCAAGCCCGCCATCCAGGTAAACCGCGGCGATCAACGCTTCAAGCGCATCCGCCAATAACGAATGTTTTTCACGGCCTTTCGAAAGTTCTTCGCCTTTTCCCAACCGCAACAGACGGCCGAGCTTCATCCGGCGCGCGGCCTTGGCCAGGGACGCCTCACTGACTAAATGCGCTTTCAATTTCGACAGCCCACCTTCGTTGCTGTCGGGAAATTCAACGGCGAGATACTCGCTCATGACCAGCGACAGGACCGCGTCGCCAAGAAATTCCAAGCGCTCGTTTTGAGTGCGGTCTTTGGTACGTCGCTCGTTGGAATAGGACTTATGGGTCAGAGCTTCTTCCAGCAGACGCGGCTGACGAAAACGGTAGCCCAAAAGGCGCTGAACCGCCTCGATTGACGTTGCCGGCGTCATACCACCTGACTCGTGCTTTGAAGGGGATTATTGGTCACACCGGCGAAAGAGCAGGCAGGCGTTGACCCCACCGAAGCCGAATGAATTCGAAAGGACCACCTGAGTCTTGGTCGCACGAGCCTTATTCGGAACATAATCCAGGTCGCAGGCAGGATCAGGATGATCAAGGTTGATCGTGGGAGGCAGGATGCCATGGTGCAACGCAAGGATGCTGAATACGGCCTCAATACCACCGGCGGCGCCCAAGAGATGGCCCGTCATCGATTTGGTCGAACTGACCGGAATTTTGTAGGCCTGCTCCCCAAACACATGCTTGATCGCCTTGGTTTCTATGGCATCAGCCATCGTCGAAGTGCCGTGGGCGTTGATATAGCCGATGTCTGTCTTGCCCACACCAGCGTCTTTGATCGCCATTTCCATGCAACGCACCGCACCCTCGCCCTCTTCGGGGGGCGCCGTAATATGGTAGGCATCACTGTTCATGGCGTACCCGATGATTTCGGCGTAGATGCGTGCCCCGCGCGCGCGGGCGTGCTCCAATTCCTCAAGTACCACCACGCCGGCCCCTTCTCCCAACACGAATCCGTCGCGATCCTTATCGAAAGGCCGGCTGGCTTTTGTCGGTTCGGTATTCCTGAACGAAAGAGCTTTGGCCAACGCAAATCCGGCAACACCCAGCGGTGTAATGGCCGCTTCCGCACCGCCGGCAATCATTACATCCGCATCATTGCGCTGAATGAGCCGATACGCATCGCCAATGCAATG
Source organism: Nitrospira sp. (assembly GCA_049840695.1). Classification (GTDB taxonomy): domain Bacteria; phylum Nitrospirota; class Nitrospiria; order Nitrospirales; family Nitrospiraceae; genus Nitrospira_A. The sequence goes on along the minus strand of JASGJV010000002.1, from coordinate 172,032 downwards.
GTTCCCGGTCGCGCAGGCCGTGACCGCGCAGGAATTCGGCCCCTTCGCGCCGACCCGAATCGCCACCTGACCCGAGGCCAGGTTGATGATCGTCATGGGAATGAAAAAGGGCGAGACCCGACCAGGCCCCTTTTCCTTCAGCACATCATGGTAATGTTCGATCGATCCCAGCCCGCCGATACCAGACCCAATGTAGACCCCGACCCTCGTCGCCTCTTCAGGCGAAACTTTCAGGCCGGCATCGTCCACCGCCAGTTGGCTCGCCCCCACCGCATAGTGGATGAAGGTGTCCATCTTCTTGATTTCTTTTTTCTCGATGAACTGCGCCGGGTCGAAATCCTTGACCTCTGCGGCAATCTGCGCATCGTATCCGCTCGGATCGAATCTGGTGATTCGACCGACGCCGGACTCGCCGGCACAAAGCGCCTTCCAGGTCTTCTCTACGCCGGTTCCAAGAGGCGTCACGAGTCCAAGACCGGTCACTACCACACGTCTGACGGGTCGATCGTGCATACTGCCGTCCGTTATGCTTTCTCTTTAATATAATCCAGCGCTTTGCCAACGGTGAGGATCTTTTCTGCATCCTCATCGGGGATTTCAATTTCGAACTCTTCTTCGAGGGCCATCACCAACTCAACCGTATCGAGCGAATCCGCCCCTAAATCCTCAACGAAATGCGCCTCCAGCGTCACTTCTTCTTCCTCAACTCCCAACTGCTCGGCAATAATCTTCTTCACCCGTTCATCTACTGTTGCCATGGACTTGCCCACCTCCTTCCTATCTTATCGCATCCGCCACATTCTTTGCCGGAACATCCGTTTCGACTGGAATCAATCGAGACACAGGCCCGACTCACTTATACCATGAGCATACCGCCGTTCACGTGCAACACCTGTCCCGTGATATACGACGCTGCATCCGACACTAAAAACCGAACCGCCGCGGCAATATCGGATGGAAGCCCCAACCGTCCCAGCGGGATCTGTTTCTGCAACGCTTCTTTCACCTCCGGCGGCAACCCCTGCGTCATGGCGGTATCGATAAAGCCCGGCGCTACCGCATTGACCGTCACCGCACGACTGGCATATTCACGTGCGGCCGTTTTCGTGAACCCGATGACCGCGGCTTTTGAGGCCGAATAGTTTGCCTGCCCGACGTTTCCCATCGTACCGACGATCGACGCGATATTGACGATCCGGCCAAACCGTTGCTTCGTCATGGGCAGCAACACCGCTTTCGTGCAATGGAACGTTCCGTTCAAATTGACCTGCAGGACCAGGTTCCAGTCTTCTTCCTTCATCCGAAGCAGCAACCCGTCACGCGTGATCCCGGCGTTATTCACCAGGATATCGATCCGACCCCATTCCTGCATGACCTGATCGGCCATGGCCTTGGCATCATTCCAATCGGACACATTCACTTTGACACTAAGAGCCCGTCGCCCCAATTTCTGAATCGCCGCAACGGCATCCTGAGAGCGTGCCGGATCGAGGTCTGCCACGGCGATGTCCGCGCCATCCTCAGCCAACCCTTCCGCAATCGCACGCCCGATTCCCTGCGCCCCGCCGGTGACAATCGCTACTTTTCCCTGTAATGACATCAGTCTACTCCACGCAATCTCGAAGCTGCTTATGCCTGCCTGTTCACGCCTACGATGGTGAGGGCCGCTTCCAATGACTTCTGATCATGGACATTGGCCGTCACCGCACCGGGAAGTATCCGCTTGACCAAGCCCGTCAGGACCGTCCCGGGTCCGATTTCAAGAAAGGTCGTCACACCCATTTTCGCCATCGTCTGTACCGACTCTTCCCATTGCACGGACGAGGGCAACTGCCGCACCAGCGACGCCCGGATGTCTTCTGATCGCTGAAGGGCCACCGCCTCTGCATTATCGATCAAGGGCACCGTCAAATTCCGCCACGTGACGCCGCCGAATTCCGCGGCCAGCCGGTCTGCGGCCCCCTGCATCAAGGGCGTGTGAACCGGCACACTTACCGGAAGCGGGATCGCTTTCTTGCATCCCTTCGACTTGGCAATTTCGATCGCTCGTTCGACGGCGGCCTTCTCGCCCGCAATGACCACCTGACCGGGAGAGTTGAAATTCGCCGCGGCGACCACACCGACGGAGGAAGCCTCCTGACAGACGACCTTCACGACCTCCGCCGAAAGACCGAGCAACGCGGCCACCAACCCTGTCCCTGGCGCCACCGCTTCGGCCATATACCGCCCACGCTTTTGCACCAGGGCCACCGCATCCCGAAACGATACCCCGCCGGCCGCAAAGACCGCTGAATATTCCCCGAGACTATGCCCGGCAACCGCCAGCGGTGTCAGTCCGGCCGGTTCCAAGGCCTTCAGCGCCGCTGCACTGCTGACCAATAAGGCCGGTTGCGTGTTTTCTGTAAGATTGAGCCGTTCAACCGGCCCCTCAAAACAGAGCTGTGCCACATCGTAGCCGAGGATGGAGGAGGCCTCTTCATACACCGCCCTCACCGCCGGGAACGCATCATATAACCCGCGTCCCATGCCTACTGATTGCGACCCCTGTCCGGGGAACAAAAATCCGATGGCTGAAGCTGTCATAACCGCGTAAGGTATCGTAGAAACCAGGCTCATTGTCAACGGAAAAAGCCGGACACATTCGGCACTGCAGGACTTCGCGTCCGACTACTATCCCAGTGGCCGCTCCTTTACCAGCGAATCAGCGCCGACGCCCAGGTCAACCCCGCGCCGAATGCTCCGAACATCACCAATTGTCCATCCTTGACTCGTCTGTCCCGCACTGCCTCGTCCAGGGCGATCGGAATGGAGGCTGCCGATGTGTTGCCGTACCGGTCCATATTCAACACGACTTTTTCCAGCGGAAGACCGAGACGATCGGCTACCGCTTTGATGATGCGCAGGTTCGCCTGATGAGGAATGTACAGATCAAGATCATCGACCGTCAGCTGGTGCGCTGCCAGCGTTTCGCGTGCCACCTCCTCCAGAGTCCGTACCGCGACCTTGAACGTTTCGTTGCCCTTCATCTTAATGTACTGCGAGCGTTCGCCGACCATCGCTTCAGACGGAGGAATCCGCGTTCCACCTCCGGGCACCACGATCAGATCGGACAAACTGCCGTCCGAATGCAGATGGGTGGATAGGATTCCCTGTTCTCCCTCGGCAGCGCTCACCACCGCGGCGCCGGCGCCATCGCCGAATAAAATGCAGGTATTGCGATCCGTCCAATCCATGATCGTCGACATCACTTCCGACCCCACGACGAGGACATGGCGCATCCCCGTTCGAACATAGGCATCGGCGACGCCTAACGCGTAGACGAACCCGCAGCAAGCAGCCGAGATGTCGCAGGCCGCCGCTCGGGTCGCGCCGAGGCGGTGTTGAAGCAGACAGGCGGTCGACGGCAACGGCATGTCGCCCGTGCAGGTGGCCAGAAGAATCAGATCGAGATCGCTCCCGGAAAGGCCGGCAGCTTTTAATGCGCGTTCGGCGGCTATCAGGCCCAAATCTGAACAGGCCTGTCCTGGAGCCGCGATACGTCGTTCCCGAATTCCGGTGCGCTCGCGAATCCATTCATCCGAGGTCGCCACCAGTTGCTCCAGATCACCATTGGTCATCACCCGCTCGGGGGCATAAGACCCGGTTCCTGTGATCCGCCCCCGTATCACGCTTGCTTGTCCTCCAGCCGCTCGTCTTGATGCCGTCTCAGGCTCTCTTCGATGTCGCGTTGAATGAGCTCATCCAAACGGGTTTCGGCCAAGCCCTTGGCTCGGCGAATGGCATTTTTAATAGCCTTGGCGGACGAGCGGCCATGGCAGATCATGGTCGTCCCGTTCACCCCGAGCAACGGCGCGCCGCCGAATTCCGCATAGTCGATTTTTCGTTTCAAATTCAGCAACGGCATCGCAATCAAAGGGTAGGCCAATCGTCCGAGCCAGGAACCGGAGAGTTCCTTCATCAGCAACTTCTTAATGACGTCCGCGACGCCTTCGGAAATCTTGAGGGCTACATTGCCGATAAAGCCGTCGCACACCACCACATCGGCGCTTCCGCTGTATACTTCCCGTCCCTCGATATTCCCGATAAAGTTCAAGGGGCTCGTCTTTAAGAGCTTGAAGGCCTCCTTCGTGACTTCGTTCCCTTTGCTGTCTTCCTCGCCGATGCTCAAGAGTCCGACGCGCGGATTGGGCTTGGCATAAACATGTCTGGCAAATTCATTGCCCATCAAGGCGAATTGCTCCAGATGTTGGGCCGAACAATCGACATTGGCACCCACATCGAGCATGATCGCGCTTCCCGTCAACGTCGGTAACATCGTGGCAATCGCCGGCCGCTCGACACCTTTGATCAATCCCAACACGAAGAATGAGGCCACCATGCTTGCGCCGGTATTGCCCGGGCTGACCACTGCATCGGCTTCACCGGATTTGACGAGTTCCGTCGCCACCCAGATGGACGAGTCCCGCTTCTTCCTGGCCACCGCGGCAGGCGACTCGTGCATCTCCACCACTTGCGGTGCATGCCGGATCGTAATCCGCGTATCGTTGCAATTGAGTTTGCGGCAGGCGGCGGTCAGCTCGTCTTCCTTGCCGACCAAAATGATACCGACACCCAGTTCCTGCGCGGCTTGCATCGCGCCTTCAATGACCGGGGCCGGTCCGTGGTCTCCGCCCATCGCATCGACGGCAATCTTCATGTGCGGTTAGCGGTCCACGGATAGAGAAGTGAAGAGTCGTGCAGAGACGCCCTGCCGGCTAGGACCTGAACGGCCTCACGCATGACATAGCGTCGGATCGTGATCACAGTGGGCAATTGTACCCGAATCACGTCGAAAAAAATATACGCGACTAGGATTCCTCGACGACGATGACGGCCTTGCCTTTGTAGGTTCCGCAATTCATGCACGTATAATGCGGCAGTTTCAATTCGTGGCACTGCGGGCAGAGCGAAAATCCAGGGGGCACAAGCCGGGTCTTCGCTGTTCGCCGCATGTCGCGACGGGATCGTGAATGTTTGTGTTTTGGATTAGGCATGACGACTCCTTCAACGGGCACATGACCCGGTTAACAGACTATGCGTTTTCACCTTTAGGCCCGCGCCCTCGCAACACACGGAACGGACTCGGCGCTTGCGCCGGAGGACAGCCGCATCGGCGCTCATTGAGATTCTGTCCGCACTGAGGACAGAGCCCCAGGCAATCCTCACGACAGATCGGTTGCATCGGAGCGGCCAAAATCACCTGTTCGCGCAGCATCGGGGTGAGATCAAGATGATCGCCCTGATACCAGTACAGCTCATCCTCTTCATCCGCCTCTTCTTCCGGCTCAACCGGCTGAGCTCCGCGCCTCGCATTCCGTCTTCCCTGTTCCGCGGGAGCAGATTTCGGAGCCACACTGGCCTGCGGAAGATATTCCGCATAGATGGAGACCAGGAGCGGATCGGCATATTCCACGAGACAACGCACGCATTGCCGGATGGCGGTGCCTTCCAACGTGCCGGTGACCGAGATCCGCCCCTCTAGCTGCGAGAGCTCAAGCTGAATGGCCAGCGGGCCGTCAAACTTATCTTCCGGCTGATCTAACCCCAGCTGCGGCCCCGAAGCTGAGCAAGACAGAGGCAGGCCTTCCGGACCGATATCGACAATCGCTGGGTTGAGCAAATCCATGGGCACCGTCATGACGAGACGACCCTCCCCCGCATCCAACAGGAGACAGGCTGCCGGGCCACTTGACTCAACACTCACCAAAACCTATCCCTTACCCTATCGCTCTTCGGCGAAACTCACCAGGGCGATCTGGCGAGCTCGCTTCACCGCCACCGTCAGTACCCGCTGATGTTGCAGACAATTGCCGGAAATGCGACGGGGAACGATACGTCCACGCTCAGTCAAAAAATTTCGCAACAGGCCGACATCTTTGAAATCAATCGGTGCCTTATCCACGCAAAAGCGGCAGGGCTTGCGGCGCTGAAAAAACCGGCCACCGCCCCCTCCGCTGTTTCCACGATCTCCTCGTTCCATGATCGCCTCCGTCTCCTAGAACTGTTCGTCTTCGTATGAAGGTGGTTCGTCGTGCAGGCCGCCGCTTTCTGGTCCGGCTCCGGCTTCGCCTCGCTTCGGCAAAAAGGTCACGCCTTGCGCTACGACTTCGTGCTTGCTACGTTTCTGGCCGTCTTCCGTCTCCCATCGGCGCTGTTGAAGCCGCCCATCGATAATCACGCCGTTGCCCTTGCTCAGGTACTGCCCGCAGTGTTCTGCCTGCTTGCCAAACACGACGATATCGATGAAGCAGACTTCTTCCTTGAGTTCATCACCCTGCTTGAAGCGCCGGCTCGTCGCCAAGCCGAAGCTCGCGACCGGCGTCCCGCTGGGTGTATACCGCAGTTCCGGATTCCGAGTCAGATTTCCGACCAGAATGACTTTATTGAACCCCGCCAACGGTCGCTCCTTGTGCGGCTGGTGCTGCCACAGGTGCGCCCCTGGGCGGAGCAGGCTCCTGCTCCAATTTCACGGTAAGGAACTTGATGATCGAATCCTCAAGGCGATAGGCGCGCTCCAGGTCGGCGATCGTTGTCCCGGGGCCCTGAAAATAGAAATAGACGTACGTGCCCTTGCGCTCACGCTTGATTTCATACGCAAGCTTCTTGCGGCCCCAATTCTCGGCCCGCACGAGGGTGGCGCCGCCCTTGGTGACGGTGCCCTTCATTTTTTCAATCAGCGTTGTCGTTTCTTCGTCGCTTAAGGTCGGACGAATAATGAACAGGGACTCGTAGAGCTCCATGCAGATTCCTCCTGGACATTGGCCCCCATCAATGACGGGAGCGAGGTGTAGGCATGCCGGACGAGCCGACATGAGCCGTGGAAAGTACCATAGGATTTTTGAACCTGTCAACCATGCCCGCTCTGTCGCTGATAATGCGCCATCAGCCACACCCTCACAATTATGAACTGTGAGTGGCCTAAAGTCGAAGAGGGCTGGGCTTGCTTTGCGGCTAATCAACATGAGGGATGGATGGACTCAGTACTTCTTCCTGAACTGCGGGGGCGCGTGTGGCGGCGGCGAAGGACGCGGTCCCTGCATGCTTGATGGTGGGCGCGCCGCACCGAATCCTCCATATCCACGGTACCAGCCAAAGCCTAAAGGGCCGTATGGTCCACCGTAGTATCCCAGCGGCCCGCCCCAATACCCGGCCCCATATCCGATGCCATATCCGTAGCCGGGACCAGGCCAATAGGAATAATTCTGAGCGCCGGCGTAGCCGGGGTCGAGCATGAAGTCTTGTTGAGCCAATCGTTGCGTCTGATGCACCGACTGGGCACAAGCCGACATCAAGACCACGGCACAGAGCGCCACGGCGCATGCGCGGAGGCGTATACGTACTGTTTCATGTGGAACCACCGTTCTCCTGTGCATGGCGACGATGATCTCTCCGGGTCAATACTTCTTCTGAAACTGGGGCGGCGCGTTATCCGGCGGAGTCGGCCGAGATGCCGGCGCACTCGATGAGTGATGGTTGCCGCCGTAGCCGCCTCCATACCATCCATAGCCAGGGCCATAATATCCGAATGGGTTCCACCAAGATCCTGCACCCCCGTAGACTGGTTCGTCTCCATACCCCGCATTCGACCGGTGACTCCATCCTGCAGGCCGCTGCACCTGATGCCACGACTCCGCGCACCCAGCCGTGAGCATCAGGCTGCCGACCATGAAACACCAGATCATTGCTCGCGTCATGTCACGCCTCTCTTAAAAGTGGTAGGACAGACCCATGAAGAGTTGGTGCGCACGATAAGTCCCGTCGAATCCGCCTACCGGCCCGAACGCCCCGCCGAAGCGAAACGTCGAATCGGTGTATTTATATTCGGTAAACACGGCGACCTTCGGCGTCACGAAGGCACGAATACCAGCCAGGACGTTTGCACCGAACGACACCTGCGTATCGCTTTCCGTGGTCGTAGATTGGCCGAGATGCGCCACCAACAGGGCTGGGCCAACGCCGATATACGGCTGCCAGGTCACGCCCGGATAACGCAGGATGACGCTCGGGCCGATGTTGATCACAGAGAGGTGAATGCCCGGCACATCGTCGAGATTCTTGATATGCGGAGTGCTATGGGAGACATCTAACTCGATTCCCAGGATCCCATGATTCGGGAACAGGCCAAATTTTCCGCCGAATGCTGGGCTGGTTTTCAAATTGAAATTCGGCGCCTCCAATCCGGCGAGGGATCCACTTCCTCGCACGTTCCGGATGGGATCGGCGAAATTCGCCCCCAACTGAACGGCCGCATACCATTCAGCTTCGGAGGCGACAGGAGCAAGGAGGAGTAATGACAACCACCATACGAGTGAAAGTCCGCTGCGCACATACCGTATCCGTACCATGGTGAGATACTCCATGGGCGAGGCCTATCATGATCATAACAGGCGATCGGCGCAGAAGACTGGACAACTTTGCTGTCCTGGCTTCCGTGATGTCGAATTACAAGTACGGGCAGTGGGGTAATTGGCGGGAGACAGGATCAATGCAGAATAGTTCGATTCGACTCAGCGACAGTGCAAGCGGGGGGAGCCTCCTGATTGTTAAGGCTCATTCCGGGCAGAAGAATTATAGAGCACGTACAGCGCAATGCCGCCCACGACAGCAATCGCGATCCCCGCTAACGCGCGGGTGCCGAAACTCAGCGGGCCGAGAAACAACTCCGCTGCCCGAGGCAAGGCCACCGTCGCGAGCAGGACCAACGCCAGGGCGATCAGGTGTATCCGAAGATAAATGGGTTCGCCGGGCTTACGCATAGGTCAATTCGCATCGGCACGGTGGCAGTGTACGAACTTTGGCAGCAGTATTCCAGTCCGAAACGAAGCACGGCGCCGATCGTGCCTGCGCGGTTAGTCCCGGATGAGCTGCTTGGTCTCCTCAAGATGCTTGTTCAGATAGGGCATAAACGGGGTCCCACCTGTGCCGACGGAAGTCGGATTACTCGCATGCGACTGGTGTTGACGGAAGATGTAGCGCTCGGCATACCCGACATGAATGTCGCGAAACTGAGCCAGCAAGTCCACGCAGGTGCAGAATGCCTTCCATAATGGAGCATTCGTCGTCTTGCGGTCGCGGACATACCCGTAAAGCAGTGGACGCTGTTGCCCGTCTACACGCGCCTCCAGGGCCGACACAAACGCGCGGTGGCGTGGCGGCATATAGTCACGCATTTCGACCAGATATTGCGTCAGTGGATCGTCGGCATGGAGCACACCAAGCCCGGCATCCAAAGCCGGCACGATAGAACTTTGGGAGCCGGTTTCTCCGCGGAATTGTTGCGGGCATTCAGCGTAGTCCGTGACCCCTTCGTAAATCAGCCCCTGTGGCAGCGCGGGACTATTCTTCCATCCATGGATATAGGGTCGCACTCGACTGTAATAAATGTAGGGATCGCACCGTTCCGGCATACGAAGGAGTGTTTCCCGCATCGCCTCCTGCGCGACGGCGAGCGCCTGTAGCCCGGCCAGCACCGCTTCCGCGTCATCAGCCTGCGCGCCATTCTGCGCGTGAACCAATCCCTGCAACCCAGGCCCGGCCTTCGCTTCGATATCGATGTGGATCAGTACAAACCATTCCTCATCAAGCCCGCCAAGGAAATTCTGGAGGAGCACAATGTTCCCTAGCTCGATCGGTTTACGTAGATTGAGCCGGCGCCAGTTGTGCAACGCATAGGAGGCGTACGACAGGACCGGCGGACGGCCTAATTGCTGGGCTAGGCGATACCACGGCACAGCGATACTGGCGGGTAAACTGGCAGCTGGATGGTCCGGGTCCTCCCAGACATAGGCATGGCCCGCATAGGACAGGGTCCGCATGGCCGAACGGAAAACATCGAGCCCCCACTCGTCCGCCACCGGGCCCATGATATCCGACCGATCATCAATAAACTGACGGAATTGTCGGGCAGTCAGAAACTTCGGTAACTCCGTTCTGATCTGATTCACGATGGGCTCGTCAGGAAGCTGGTCCAAGGGGTCCGTCGCAGGAAGAAAGCCGCGCTCAGAAAGAGAGGTCAAACGCGGCGAGCGAGAGAGGCGATGGAAGTGGCATCGTCATGATTTCTCCCCAAGTGATGCGGATAGTTCACTTTACCATAGGGAGAGAGATGGCTGCTGCCGACTTGAGGAACCCTGCGGTACACTCGTCATCATAGGACCAAGTCTTTCCGATGAAAGTGTCACCCAATGAACTGGCTCATTTGTTGGAGGACGACGACAGGTCCGGGCAGGCGAGAGGGATTGAGCACTACTTACTTGTCGTCGAGTTTTTCCCGCACGTTGAATTGATTCATCGCCGTGGCGACATCGCGATTCAAGAGTAACTCCAGCGCATCGACGGCCCGGTCAAGACAGGGGGCATACAGCGCTCGTTCCTCTGCCGTGACGGGCGCCAGCACATAGTCGGCGGAGTCTTGCCGCGGCCCCGGGCGCCCCACTCCGACCTTCAAGCGGACGAACTTGGGCGTGCCCAAAGCTTCGATGATCGACTTGAGGCCATTGTGACCGCCGCTGCCGCCGTCTTGCCTGATCCGCAATCGACCAGGCTCCAGATCCAGATCGTCATGTACGACGACCAAGGACTCGGGCGTCAGATCAAGTTCGCGCAGGAGACCTTTGATGGGGGGACCGCTCAGATTCATCCAGTCGAGCGTTTGGGCCAGCTCGACGAGTTTGGAACCGGCGCGACCCGAGCCTCGCTGGGCCGCGCCTTTCCTGGTGAGACGTATCGACCATCGCACTGCCGCCCGTTCGATCACCCAGCAACCGATGTTGTGCCGCGTCTCGGCGTACTCGGCTCCGGGATTTCCCAATCCAACGAGAAGGCGCAACGCCACTACTTCTTCTTCTCTGGTTCCTTCTTGGCTGGTGCCGCTCCCGCCTTTGGCGCCGCCGCCCCGGCCTTGGCGTCACCCGCCTTACCAGCTTCGGCGCCGGCCGCACCTTCAGCCGCCGCTTTCCCCTTGGCCGCCACCTCCGGTTCCTTGGCGCCTTCAGCACCGGCTGCACCGGTGGCGAGCAAGGATTCCAGCTTGGCATCGGTCATCGGGGCCGCCACGCTCACGACCATGTGGTCAGGATCATCGAGGAAGCGCAGGCCTTCGGTCTTCGGAATATCCTTCAGATGGATACCTTCATTGATCTGCAATTGCGAGGCATCGATGGCGATGAAATCCGGCAACACCGACGGGAGACATTCGACATGCAATTCGCGCAAGGCCTGATGCAGCACGCCGCCCTCTTTCAGGCCGATCGGCTGACCGCCGGTCAAATGGATAGGCACCTTCACGCGGATCGGCTTATCCATGGCGACTTCGAAGAAATCCGCATGCAGCACGCTGCTCGTGATCGGATCGACTTGAAACTCTCGCAACAGCGCCGTTCGGTTGGGTTTGCTTTTCGCCCCGTTGATCGTGAGGGAGATGAGCGCCGTGGATCCGGCTTGTGACCGCAAAACTTTGACCAGTTCATCCGGCTTGACGGAAAGCAGAAGACATTCCCCCTGCCCGTACAGGACCGCCGGAACACGACCGGCCCGACGAAGTTGACGCGCTGGGCCTTTGCCTCCACCTTCTCTGCTCTCAACGGTTAATTCGAATTTCATGATGCTCCTCCTCGACCTGTCGCTCCACGCGGACGGCCTACACGAATAACGAACTCACTGATTCATCCTCATGGATACGCCTGATGGCTTCACCAAACAGCGGCGCCACAGACAACACTTTCAACTTCGAACACTTTTGCTCCTTGCCGCGCAAGGGAATCGAATCGGTCACCAGCACGTCTTTGAGTCCCGATTGTTGGAGACGCTCCAACGCGGGCCCCGACAACACCCCGTGCGAACAACCGGCCCACACCTCTCGCGCGCCTTTATCCAAACAAGCCTGGGCACCTTGGACAATGGTACCGGCGGTATCGATCATATCGTCGAGCAGCAGGGCACTCTTCCCCTGCACATCACCGATAATATTCATCACCTGGGCCTGATTCGGTCCTTCCCGCCGTTTATCGATAATGGCGAGATTAGCCTGAAGGCGTTTCGCAAAGGCTCGGGCTCGTTCTACGCCGCCCGCATCAGGCGACACGACCACCAAATCTTCTATTCTCCGTTTGGTGATGTAATCCAAAAGCACCGGCAAGGCGTAGAGATTATCTACGGGAATATTGAAAAAGCCCTGAATCTGACTGGCATGGAGGTCCATCGTCAGCACCCGGTCTGCGCCGGCGGTGGTGACAAGGTCTGCCACCAGCTTGGCAGAAATCGGCACACGCGGCTGATCCTTACGATCCTGCCGGGCATACCCGAAATAGGGGATGACCGCAGTGATGCGGTTGGCCGACGATCGCTTGAGGGCATCGATCATGATGAGCATTTCCATGATCGAATCATTCACCGGGGCGCAGCAGGACTGAATGAGAAACACGTCCGCCCCGCGGACATTCTCTTCGATGCGAACTCGAATTTCCCCATCACTAAACGAGGAGACCGTGGCCGCGCCGATGGGCAAGTCGAGATACGTGCCGATCGCGCGCGCAAGCGCAGGATTGGCGTTGCCCGAAAAGAGCTTCAGTTCCCTGTTCATTCCACCCCTTCGATGCGGTACGTGGCGATGCCGATGCTGTAACGGTGCGTATCGAGTCGTCTAAAACGGTGGGCACGGAACGGACCGCTGTTAATCCCGCCGACCTGGCACTGTCAGGACAAGAGGGCGCCTACCGAAGCTCAGCACATTAACGAAAAGCCTGGGAAGTTGTCAATAATCTGAGACAGGCGGTGGCCCTCAAGAGCCGAGTGCCAATCGGCTCTGGCCATGGGGCTGCGGGCGGAGTCGTTTCCTACAGAAGGGATCCCCTGATTCCACCCTTCTATCAGCGTCTCCCTTCACACGACAGTTGTCGAGGGGACGCCAGCTGCCGCCACGGCATAGGCCGTCGTTCCGGGATTGCGCCCAAATACATCCGCAGCTTGCTGCGCGGCAGACTGGTCTCGAAACAGGCCGAACATGGTGGCTCCGCTCCCGGATAACAGGGCAACCTCGGCGCCCAAGCTCAGCAATTGGCCCTTGATCTGCGCCAGCACCGGATAGTGAGCAAACACGGGCGCCTCGAAATCGTTTTCCGCCAGCGGAATAACCTCCGACCAATCCAGCTCGGAACGTTGATCCAAGGACTGCATCGCCGCCGAGAGGGGACGCACAGCGGCGCGGGTCGCAGCCAATTGCTGATAGGCCCATTTGGTCGGCACAGGGAATCCCGGACTCACCAGTACGATCCATCTGTTTCCCGTGATCTGAACCGGACGGACGTGCTCACCTCGTCCCGTCACACAGGCGGCGGGCGCCACAAAAAAGAACGGCACATCACTCCCCAACTGCTGTCCCACTTCTGCCATCTGCTCGACCGACCATTGCAGTTCCAACAACCGGTTCAACCCGAGAATGGTTGCGGCGGCATCGCTGCTTCCTCCGCCAAGTCCGGCTCCCATGGGAATGCGCTTAGTCAGGCTGATGGAGAGCTCAATCGTCCGATTGACTCGCGCCAACACGAGATCCGCGGCCCGATAGACGAGATTGGTCTGATCCACCGCCAGGTCGGCCTGGTTGCAGCGCAAGGTGATACGGGAGGTGGAAGCTGGCTGCATGGTGAGCGTCAACTCATCGTTGAGCCCGACCGTCTGCATCAATGACCAGATGGCATGGAACCCGTCAGGTCGTCGTTCGAGCACCCGGAGAATGAGATTGACCTTGGCAGGGGTCAGAACCAGCAGACTAGTAGAGTTCACTCGCAGCTAACAGGGCGGCGCTAATCCCGGCCTCCTTTGATTTCATACTTTTCGAGGCGGTACCGGAACGACCGGGTATTCAACCGCAGCAATCGCGCGGCTCGCTTTTTGACCCACTGACTCCGCTCCAGCGCTTTCAACAGCAGATCCTTCTCGATCGTGTTGATCAGCCCCTCCAGGTCCAGGCCGTCCTCCGGCAACTCCGACGGCACAGCCTGCTGGTTGTTCACTGGTTTATGGAGCCATCCGCGAATATCGGCATCCGTTACCGACGATCCCGTGGTGAAGGCCACGACGCGTTCGACAACGTTCTCCAACTCACGAACGTTGCCCCGCCACTCATGCGCCAACAGCACGCGCATGGCCTCCTGGCTCATCGTCGGCACTGGTTTACCACTTTCCTTGGCAAATTTCTCGAGAAAATGTTGGCTCAGAAGCGGAATGTCGCCTGTCCGCATGCGCAACGGCGGAAGCCTGATCGGAATCACATCGAGCCGATAGTAGAGATCTTCGCGGAACGCGCCTTCCGCGACCGCCTTCTCCAAATCACGATTCGTGGCCGCGACGATACGCACATCCACTTTGACATCCTGCGTGCCGCCGACCCGCCGGAACTCCCGCTCCTGGATGACGCGCAGCAGCTTGACCTGAATCGCAGGCGTCGTATCGCCGATCTCATCGAGAAAAATCGTGCCGCCGTTCGCCACCTCAAACAGACCGGCCTTGTTGGAAATCGCGCCGGTGAAGGAGCCCTTCATGTGGCCGAACAGTTCACTTTCGAGCAGCGTTTCAGGTACCGCGCTGCAATTGACCGTCACAAAGGGCATGGAGGCTCGCGCGCTGTTGAAATGAATGGCTCGCGCCACCAACTCCTTGCCGGTGCCGCTTTCCCCGCCGATCAGGACATTGCTCCGGGAATCCGCCACTTTCTTGATGACATCGTAGACCTTCTGCATGGCCTCGCTCTGGCCGACAATCTGAGAAAACGACGACTGGCTGGCCAATTCCCGCTTCAGGAGCATGTTCTCCGTCGACAGCCGGCGCCGCTCGATCGCATTGCGAATGATCAACTGCACTTCATCGACCTGGAAAGGCTTGGTGAGGTAGTCATACGCGCCGTGCTTCATCGCTTCGACTGCGGAATCGGCGGAGGCAAAGGCTGTGATCATCAACACGACGGTGTCAGGCGATGAGGCCTTGACGGCCTTGAGCACTTCCAGCCCCCCCATTTTCGGCATCTTGAGGTCGCTGATGACCAGGTCAAAAATTTCCTTCTGAATCTGCGCGATCGCCTCTTCCCCGTCCGATGCCACAGTCACGGCGTACCCCGCCCGCTTCAGCATAATGCTCAGCACATCGCGCAGGCCTTGCTCATCGTCGACGACTAGAATCTTTTCCACGGTTCCCTTCCCTCATGCCGCAAACGAACGCCGACCTCCGGGGACTGCGAGAGGCAGACCACAAAACGCGCCCCGGTCCCCCCTTCGCTCTCAACTTTGATCCATCCGTCGTGCAACTCCACGATGCGGTGGACCTGGGCCAGGCCCAACCCGGAACCCTCTTTCTTCGTCGTGAAAAACGGGAGAAAGATCTTGTCGAAGTTCTGCTTTGGAATGCCTTCGCCGTTATCCTGAAAGCTGATCTCGATCACATTCTCGCGGCGCCCCCCGACTTCCACGCGCCGGAGTCCGGTGGCAATCGTGAGGATTCCTCCTCCGGGCATGGCGTCAAAGGCATTGACGGACAAATTCCAGAACACCTGCTTCAACTGATCCTGGTCAACCTTGGCCACGAGAGCGGTCGGGGTCAGACGAGAGACGATCGTGATGCCGGTTCGTGATCGCGCTTCATGTTGGATCAGATCCAACGTATCGGCAAGGACTTTATTCAAATCCTGCTCAGCCAGATTCAACGCCGGCGGGCGCGCATACTGCAAAAACTCCGTGATAATATTGTCAAGCCGCCTGGCTTCCCGGATGGCGATGTCCATCAACCGCTGGCTGGTTTCATCAGATCCGACATCCTGCCGCAACATCTGCATCGCGCCGGCAAGCGCGCCAAGCGGATTACGTATTTCATGCGCCATACCGGCCGACATCTCGCCCAGGTTGGCCAGCCATTCCCGCCGCCGCATTTCTTCTTCCAGGTAACGAATCTGCGTGAGATCCTTGAACACGCCCACCAGACCACGCTGCCTACCCTGCTCCTGGAGCGGCGAGACGGTCATACCCAACACCAGACAGCTGCCGTTGGCATGAAAGCAGTCCACTTCAAAGCGCAGCGGCGGGGAGGTCACGTCGCTATCCTGCAATCGCCCATCCGGATGCCAATTGAACACTTCCTGCCACGAGCGGCCCTGCACGTCCGAGAACGCATAGCCGGTCACCTCATGAGCGGCGGGATTAAAGGAGGTGATCCGCCCTCCCTGATCAGTCGTAAATACCCCGCTGCTGATGCTGCGCACAATGCTTTCATGGAACACCTGAAGGCGGCTGAGGCCCTGCTCCTTCTCTCGTAACGACTGATCGGCATGACGCAGCTCGTCGGCCAGCACGCCGCTCAAGAATCCCACGACCAGAAACGCGAGCCCGTACGCCTCAAAGGTCTGCAGCGCTTCTGGTCCTTCCAACTTGCTGGGAGGCAACCAACTGGAGGCGTTCAGAAGCCCGAAATATTGAACAGCCGTGATGGAACCGAACAACAAGGTGCACCCGGCACCCGTGACAATGCCGACACGCCGATGTGGTAATAGGCTGGCCACAGTGACCGTGATGACGTACAACACGGCAAACGGACTCTCGACCCCGCCAGTCCTTGTGATGAGGACGGTTTCGAGGATCACATCCACTCCGACTTGCACCCAGATAAACGCCGTATACGCCGCAGCCGTCGTCAACCATCTCTGCACCAGCGCGTATGCGATAGTAATGGTGTAGGTGAAGACGATGAGTGCGGTGTAGGTCGTTGCCGATTCGCCCCGCGTTGACTGAAATGCCAGGGAGAGCCCGAGCATCAAGCTCACGATGACAACGCGGAGCCCCATGAGCCAATGAAGTCGGGTCTTCAACTCCGGCATCGATCGCTCGCCCGGCGGCAGAGAACGCTCATCAAGCACCGGCGACATCAGGGCTTGCGGGCTGCGAGGTGGCTCAGAAGCGTCAGTTTCGGCTGGAAGGGTTGAGGAGAGCATGATGGGCGCGTTGCCCTGATGGATGTGCGGCGCAGGGCCCTTCCGGATGGTCAGGGCCCTGCGCCAGATACGAGACGCGACTGGGTCGCGTCGTTATTGGATGGCCTGCGCCATGGTGAAGATCGGCAGGTACATGGCGATGACGATAAAGCCGATGATGGTTCCCAACACCACCATCATAATCGGTTCCAGGAGCGAGGTCAGTGTCTCGACGGCCTGGTCAACTTCGTCTTCATAGAAATCGGCAATCTTGCCGAGCATGGCATCAAGGGCACCGGTGGACTCACCGACGGCGATCATATGTGTAACCATTTTCGGGAACACGTTGCATTTGGCCAGCGGCTCGGAAATCGTTTTTCCCCCGCTGATACTCACCCGCGCGTTCATGAGGGCTTCTTCGATTACTTTGTTGCCCGACGTCTTGGCGCAGATACTCAGTCCCTCCAATAACGGCACACCGCTGGTGATCAAGGTTCCGAGGGTCCGGGTAAATTTCGCCACGGACGCTTTTCTAATCAAATCTCCGACGATCGGCATCTTGAGCAGCAACTTGTCGATCACCACTCGTCCGTTCACCGTGGCATAGTAGCGCTTGATCGCGAAGATGGCGCCTGCTACGGCGCCGAACATGGCGTACCAATAGCTTTGGAAGAAATTGCTGACATTGATGACAATCTGCGTCGGGCCGGGAAGTCCGACCTTACCACCGGACATTTCCGTGAACATCTGCGCGAACACGGGAATGACCCAGACCATCAACACGCTGATAATGACGACTGCCACGCCGACGATTGCCGTGGGATAGACCATCGCCGACTTGATCTGGCCTTTCAGTTTCATGGCCTTTTCAATGTGCTTGGCCAATCGGGTCAGAATGGTATCGAGCAGACCGCCCACCTCACCGGCATGGATCATGTTCACGTAGAGATCGTCGAAAACCTTGGGATGGCGCTTCAATGCGTCGGAGAATGTGGAGCCGGCCTCGACGCTGTTCTTCACGTCGCCGACCGTTTCGCGCAACACCTTATTTTCTGATTGGGTGGACAGAATATCGAGGCATTGAATCAGCGGCAGTCCGGCATTGATCATCGTGCCGAATTGGCGAGTGAACACCACAAGGTCCTTGTCGGTGAGGCCCCCGCCGAGGTTCAGTTTGAGTTTTCCGCCGCCGGACTTCTCTTCCAGGCTGGTGACAACGACCTGCTGCTTGCGAAGTTGGTCCACCGCCTCGTCTCTGGTTTTGGCGGTGAGTTCCCCCTTCTTGACAGCACCCTGGCGGTTGCGTCCGACGTAGGTGAATGTGCTCATAACGCGGTTTTCACTCCTTTGAACGCCAGGCAGGACACGTAGGTATGCAGCGGAAAACTATGATCGAAGTCTATAAGACGACCTAAAAACTGTCAAACAAATGCACGAAAGACGAAGCCCTGTAAAAAGGCCATAGGAGCGGCGAGCCAGTGAGGGCACGCTAGATCTGGCTGGAGGTAATGCGTACGTAGCCGCGGGAGAGGTAGTGCAGGCCGGAGGTCAGCGTCACAGCGCCCATCAGGTACAGAAGCGGATCGAGCGTGGAGAGATCAAGCCGCCGCGAGGCGAAGAAAACGACTGCGACCAACGTCGCCAGCTGTATCAATGTCGTGCCTTTCCCCAGTACCGTCGGCGAGATATCCACCTGCGTATGGGTGAAGTGAGCGACCGCCGCACCCAGCATCAACATGAGGTCCCGGCTGGCGACGAGAATCGTCAGCCAGAGGGGCACGAGGTGCATGACGGACAGCGTGATAAATCCCGTAGTCAGCATCAGCTTGTCCGCCAGGGGATCCAACACTTCCCCGAGCCTGGTTCGCTGATCTGCCACCCGGGCGATGATTCCGTCGAGCGCATCGGTCAACCCGGCAATGAACAGGACCGCCAACGCGTAATCGAATTGCTCGTAATTGAGCAGCCCGACATAGACGGGAATCAACAGGATGCGCAACATTGTCAGGCTGTTGGGAACGTTCATATTCGTCACAAGAGGCTGATGGGACACGGCCGTTTCCGCTTCCGTTTCAGCCACCGGAATCGCGCATCATAGAAACCCCTACAGAACCTTGTCAACGACGGTTGCACTCGACAAGGCAGGTCCCTATAATCGGGACCCGTAAGTCGCGGCCTACAGATGATCGACGGAGGTTTGGTATGAGTGGACTCCCCCTCCTCTTCAAGAAAGAGGGATTGATTGAACGGCATCAGGTCGAGGGGATTGATCCAAGCGATCGCTATTTTAACCGGGCTATCCTGGTAAACCGGGTCGCGGCTGGATACACGGGCAAAATGACCTACGAAGCCTATGCCGTGGAGGGTGCCCCGCACTCAACGACCAGTGCCGCCGTGAAAGCGGTGGTCGACAAGTTACTGAGTGTCGGCTTTACCCGTTTGCGCACACGCCTGAACTTCAAAGGCAACCGCTATCTCGCCGAAAAAGAAACCTGGACCGACTATTCCGATCTGTCCGCTTAATTTCTCAGTAATTCCCGGCAAATGACATCGTGGATATGCGGGCGGAAGATCCGGATCTGCTCATTCCGCCTGGTAGGATGAACCCGATTGGAGAGGAGCACCACTTCCAGCTCCTTGACCGGATCGATCCACAATGACGTGCCCGTGTACCCGAGATGGCCGAACGACTCGGGAGAAAAACGCGCACCTGATGACGATCGCACCGACGGCGTATCCCACCCTAACGCCCAACTGGAGTTCGGCACACCCTGCCTGTTCGTCGTAAAGGTCCCGACGATCTCGGGGGCCAATAAACAACCTTGCTTTTTGCGCCGACCATCCATCCAGGCTTGAGAGACGGCAAGTACGGCCCGGGCCGTGCCGAACAAGCCCGCATGACCGGCGACTCCGCCGAGCGCGTAGGCATTTTCGTCATGAACTTCGCCGCAAATGATGCGCCCCCGCCAGGAATCTTCCTCTGTTGGAGCGATGACGCACCCCGGTTCCTGATATATGGACAAGGCCGATATGGGGCCGCGCCGCGCATAGGCCAACGGGCGAGCGCCGAGCGGCTCGTATATTTGCCCGCCGCAGAATTGATCGAGCGATTCGCCTGAAAGCCGTTCCACAGCAAAACCCAGTAGCATGAAACCCAGATCGCTATAGAGGCTGCGGGAGCCTCGCTCGTAGACCAACTCTTCCTTCGCGATGTACTCCAGGACCGCCTTGCAGGCCGCAGGACTGCCCAGGAATCCCGGCTGAGTTCCCTCGATCGCGGCAATACGTTCGTAAAAGGGGCGCCATCCCGGCAGCCCTGAACTGTGGGTGAGCAACTGCCGTACCGTCGCTGCCCCGATCGCACTGTCTCGCAATTCATTCAGAATCTCGTCAATGCGGCCGTCCAGCTTCACGAGTCCGCGCTGCACCAACAAGGCGAGGGCGGTCGTCGTCGCGAGCACTTTGGTCAGGGACGCCAGGTCATAACAGGTTTGATCTGTGACGGGCTCCTCCGACCCTTGCCGGGACAACCGGCCGACGGCGCTTTCGAAGACCATATTCCCGCGCAATCGTACGGCCAGAACGGCGCCCGGAAATGTCCCGTCATCGACGGCGGCTTGCAGCACCGATTGTATTGGATCGTTCACGGCCATGACGATGATCGACCGTGAGGCTGAGATTGCAGGGAGTGGTCGGGAGCGGAGGGTCCGCTCCGCCGGTTCAGGCTTGCTGACACAGGTGGAATTCCCGATGAACGCAGAAGACTCAACGCGCAGGGCTGGATTCGCCGGCGAGCTTCCCTTCGACCGAAGCCCCCTCTGATTGATATGCGTCGCTTTCTT
The DNA here is from genome assembly GCA_049840695.1 of Nitrospira sp. Taxonomy (GTDB): domain Bacteria; phylum Nitrospirota; class Nitrospiria; order Nitrospirales; family Nitrospiraceae; genus Nitrospira_A. Next base: position 151,203 of record JASGJV010000002.1, on the reverse strand, counting down.
CGACTTCCAGCATCCGCTCAAATGACCGCAGAGTGGACCGAAACCGCTCCACCATCATGAGCCGCTGTTTTTGCAGATCCGCCACGCCACGTTGCATCTCGGTGAGGCTGACGCGCGCCTGCCGGATAATTTCACTCGCCTTGAGTTCCGCCTCCTTCACGATCAAGTCGGCCTCACGTTGGGCGGATCGCTTGACGTCCTCCGCCAGCGTCTGGGCCGATACTAGCGTGTTGGAGAGCGTCGCTTCCGTGCGTCGCAGGTCTGCCACCTGCTGCTCGGTGGTGGTGAGCTTTTCTCGAAGAAGGCTATTCTCTCGATTCAAATTTTCGACGGTGAGCGCCAGCTCCTCGAGGAAGCGGTTCACTTCGTCCCGGTCAAATCCTCGAAACTTGACCTGAAACACCATCTGTTGAATATCGATGGGAGTGATTTTCATGCGACACCTCTTGCCCGACAGTTAATGCATCCGCACGGCAATATCCCGCAAGGATTGAACCACGGCATATTGCAAAAAGACAAGGATCAGGATCGCGATCATCGGCGAAAGATCCATGCCCATACGCCATCCTATCAGTCGCCTGATCGGTGTGAGTACCGGTTCCGTCGCGCGTTCCAAGAATTGTACGATCGGATTCCACGGATCCGGACTAACCCATGATATCAAGGCGCGAGCGATGATGACCCACATATAGAGCCACAACACCGTATCCAAGACCGTTGCCGTCCCCTGCAGTACATTGCTCACCACAAACATCAGCGTCCCAACTCCTGTGAACGTTTCGTCGCCGCCTCGACGGCCGCCATCAAACATCCCCGCATGCCGCCGACTTCCAATTGATGCAACCCCGCGATGGTCGTACCACCCGGCGACGCCACGTGATCCTTGAGTTGAGCCGGATGCTGCCCTCGCTCCAGAACCATCCGTGCCGCACCGAGCACCGTTTGGGCCGCCAACAATTGTGCAGTCGCGCGCGGCAATCCCATTCTGACTCCGCCGTCGGCCAACGCCTCGATCGCCACGAACACATAGGCCGGCCCGCTTCCGCTCAATCCAGTGACGGCGTCCATCAGCCGTTCTTCGACCGATACGACAGAACCCACCGCTTCAAAGAGGGCCCGCACCGCCGAGAGATCATCGGCGGCAAGGTCAGCCGGATAAGCCAATGCCGTCACCCCTTCGCGCACCAGCGCCGGAGTATTCGGCATGGCCCGCACAATGCCTCTCGCAGCAGATACCCGCTCCTGAATCCACGCCGTCGTCACGCCGGCGGCGATTGAAACCACGAGTTTCCCGGTCAAAACGGAACCAGCGTCCTTCAGCACAGCCGGCAATACCTGGGGTTTCACAGCCAGGAGCACCAGATCAGCCTCCCCTGCAGCCTTGGCATTGTCTTCACTCACCTGAATGCCAAAGCGCGACTTCAGGAGATCCCGCCGGGCCGACACCGGGTCTGTGGCGCAGATCAAACTGGGCTCGCTGACCTTCGAGGCCAGCAGACCGCCTATCAACGCCTCAGCCATCTGCCCGCCGCCGAGAACAGCGATGTTACGTGTGATCATCATGCGGCTCACTCCGTGACCCGAAAATTGCGGTACCGACTCTCACGTACGTCGCGCCCTCTTCAATGGCAACCGCATAATCATGGGACATGCCCATCGATAGCTCCTGCATATTAATGTTCCTGCAGCCCTGCGCTGTCAATGCCTGGGCGAGTTCCCGAAGCTGCCGGAAGTACGGACGCGCATCTTCTGCAGTCGGCATCGGCGGAGGAATGGCCATGAGACCGCGAATGTCCAACTGGTCGAATTGGCTCAGAGCGGGTAGGACTGCAGCCAATGCCGCCGGGGAAAAACCGCTTTTGCTGCATTCTCCCCCGAGATTCACCTCCAGCAAAACCCGTTGCTTCAAGCGCGCTGCCCCGGCTTGACGATTGATCTCCTCCGCCAGGGCGAGGCTGTCGACCGAATGAATCGTCTCGAACCGCCCCACAACCGACTTCACTTTCCGTCGTTGCAGGGTGCCGATAAAATGCCAGACGACCCCTTCACGATCCAGCGTCTCGATTTTAGGGAGTGCTTCCTGCAGGCGGTTTTCACCCAGATGTCGAATGCCGGCATCCACAGCTTCCCGCAACCGTTCCACGGTGACGGTTTTGGATGCCGCTACCAGCCGCACTGTGTCCGGAGCACGTCCCGCACGGACCGCGGCACGGTGAATCTCCTCGAACACCGCTCGAAGCCGACCGGCGATTGTTCCCAGTTCCGCGTCCATCCTGCCGCCTTGCAGATTGCCGCCGCGCCATACCCTCACGCTCGATGGATTCCAGGCACCTGTAGGCGCGAAGAATCAGGATGACGACCAGCCGAACCCCACGTTACCGGGAGGGAACGAGAGCAATCCCGCTGACCATCGTCGCTTTCACCACTCCTTCCCGGCGGTAGCTGAAAAACACGTCCGGCTGGCAGATGGTGCAGGCATCGACCGTTGAAATCCGCTCTGCGTCCAATCCTTCATTGACGGCTTGACGCCGGATGAACGCGCGCAAATTCAAATGCGCTCTTTGAGGATTCACCGGCGACACGACGGATTGCCACTCAGGGAACACGTCCCGGAGCCGCGTCAGAACCGGTTCGTCGACCTCATAACAACAGGCGCCGGCGGAAGGCCCAACGGCCATGCGGACATCTTTGGCCGTTGTCCCGAACCGGCTGACGAGCAATGCGACAGTCTTTGGCACAATGCCCGCCACGGCGCCACGCCAACCCGCATGGATGGCGGCCACGACCTGTCGCACCGGATCATGCAAGAGGACGGGAACACAGTCGGCCGTTCGCACGGTGACCATCAGTCCCGGCTGATTGGTGACCAGCGCATCCCAGCCCCCTTCGAACATCTCCCCTTCCTTGACCGGTCGATCTACGACCAAGGCATCGGTCCCATGAACCTGCTTAACGGACAGGATGACAGGAGCCCTGTGATCCTGTTGTTCCGCTCTGTGCGCAGAGGCGTGGCCCGGCGTGACCGGTATTCCGGACAGCCGGGTGCCGAAAAAATGTTCCGCCCCGTCGGCATGAGTTGCAAACGAGGGAAGGGTAATGAACTCGGGCACCATCGTTTCTTGCGACCTTACGCGTTCCGAACCTGGCTCGTCTCAGTCGGCCTGTTTGCGCAGGAAGGTGGGGACATCCCACTCATCGTCGCCGACAACCGCGATTCGCTCCACCGCTTCCCGCGTCTCACCCATGCGCCGGAGGAAGGTCGGCCGATCGATGTCCTTGATGGGCCGATCCGATCCTGCCGCATGCACACCGGTCAACACCTGCTGGGCAGGACGTCCGTTGGGAGTCCTTGCGGCAGGGCGATCTGCGGAGGCAGCCGGTCGAGCGGCCGGTTGCTCTTCTCGTTCAAATCCCGTCGCAATGACCGTCACAATCAGATCGTCGCCGATTTCCGGATTAATGACCTGCCCCACAATAATGTTGGCTTCGGCATCTGCGGCATGTTGCACGATGGACGCGGCTTCTTCCACTTCATGCAGCGACATGTTGGGACCGCCGGTGATATTGAGCAAGACCCCGCGAGCCCCTTCCACACTGCCTTCTTCCAGCAACGGGCTGCAAATCGCCTGTTGCGCGGCTTCTTGCGCCCGGTTGGCGCCGCGTCCGATGCCCATGCCCATCACCGCACGTCCCGTGTGGGCCATGATGGTCCGCACATCGGCGAAATCCACGTTCACGAGTCCCGTGGTGGTGATGACGTCGGCAATACCCTGAATGGCCTGGCGCAACACATCATCAGCGACCTTAAACGCATCCAGCAGCGGCGTCGCCTTATCTACAATGCCCAGCAACCGTTGGTTCGGGATGATCAGCAGCGTATCGACATGCCGACCGAGATCGCGAATACCCTCTTCGGCATGGCTCATCCGGCGATGCCCTTCATACTGAAACGGCTTCGTCACGACGGCGACGGTGAGAATTCCCAGCTCGCGCGCGATGCTCGCCACGATTGGAGCGGCTCCGGTCCCGGTGCCGCCGCCCATCCCGGCAGTGACGAAGACCATGTCGGCACCGACCAGGCTTTCACGAATTTCATCTTTGCTTTCGAGGGCCGCATCGCGACCGACCTCAGGCTTAGCACCAGCACCCAGACCTCGGGTGCGCTCCGGGCCGATCTGAATTTTATAGGAAGCCTGTGACCGTTCGAGCGCCTGCACGTCAGTATTCGCCGCCACAAAGTCGACCCGGCAGAGTCCGCCGGTGATCATCGTATTGACGGCGTTACACCCTGCACCTCCGACCCCGATCACTTTGATGCGAACGGGCGATTGCGGCTCCTCTTGAAATGAAAACATGGTGGCACCTCCCTTCCTTGGCGATGGCGCGGACGTACTCTAGAGCCGTCCGCAACAGTTAGAAAAATTCGAACATCCACGATCGCATGCGATCGAACACTTTACCCAGCCCTTTGCCGTGACGAATGCCGGCAGCCTCCAAGTTGTCGGCATGTTGACGCGCGTGGAGTAACAGCCCGACGCCGGTCGCATGCATCGGGTTGCTGACGATATCCCGTAACCCGCCGATGCCTGTCGGCGCGCCGCGGCGAGCGGGCAGATTCAGCCCGCGTTCCGCCGCATCCGGCATGCCTTCCAACAGCGAAGTACCGCCCGTAATCACAACACCCGCGCCGAGCATGCCCTCATACCCGGCCCGCACGATTTCGCGCTTGACCAGGTCGAACATTTCTTCGACGCGCGGTTCCAGAATTTCCGCGATGTCGCGGCGCGTGAATTGCCGCGGCGGACGATCGCCGACGGAGGGCACTTCCACCATCTGATGCCCGTGGACCAGCTCGGTGCGGGCGATGCCATGCTGCACTTTGATCTTTTCCGCGTCGGTTTGAGAGGTCAGCAAGCCGATCGCCAAATCCTTGGTAAGATTCTGTCCGCCGATCGGGAGCACCGCCGTATGCCGGATACTGCCGTCGAGGAAAATGGCAAGGTCGGTAGTTCCGCCGCCCAGGTCCACCATGGCCACACCCAACTCGCGTTCCTCCGCACTCAACACCGCTTCGCTCGAAGCCAGTGGCTGTAGGATGATATCGACGACGTCGAGGCCTGCCCGGTTGACGCTCTTGATGATATTCTGAGCCGAGGTCACCGCACCCGTGATCACATGCACATTGACCTCAAGCCGGTTGCCCGACATGCCCAGCGGCTCGCGCACCCCTTCCTGGTCGTCGACCATGAACTCGCGCGGCAATACATGCAGAATGCGCCGCTCATGGGGAATGACCGCCAGTGTCCTTGCGCTCTCCACCGCACGGCTGATGTCATCGCGCGTGACTTCCTGTTTCTTGAGCGCCACGACGCCCTTGAGGTTTTCTCCGGAAATGTGGCTGCCCGCAATACCGGTATACACCGAATTGATCTGCACCGCCGCCATGAGTTCCGCTTCCTCGACCGCTTTCTTGATCGATTCCACGGTGCTTTCGATGTTGACCACGACACCCTTGCGAAGCCCGCGCGAGGGACAGGAGCCGACGCCGATGATGTTCAGCGGGCCCTCCTCCGGCACTTCGGCGACAATGGCGCAAATCTTGGTCGTTCCGATATCAAGGCCGACCAGGATATGATCCCGCTTAGACACTCGGCTCACCCCCTTCCCCGAACAATGACGCGGTCGGCAAAGCGAAGATCGATTTCATTCGCTCTGGCGCCCTCGCCGTCAAAGGCCACATCACGCAGTGCGGGCCGCATTTTGAGAAACCGAGACCATTGCTGATTCATCGACGACTCACTGAATTGAAACGTGACGCCCTGGACCTCGACCACCAGGTTATTCAAATTCCCCACATTGATGTCCGGCCGACCGCCGGTGGTCTGACCCACCATACGGGCCAATGCCGCTCCCACCTGTACGGGGCGGCGATCCTCCGCCCTGCCCTGTGCCAGCCGCTTGCCGTCGACACCCGACAAAATGGGAAGGGTCGGATCATCGCTGGACCCGAGGCGCGCCAGCAACACCCCCTCCGCATCAGTCAGCAGGTTTTCGGCCAACGTGCGCACGATCACCGCCGGCTCCCGTTCGACGATCTCGATATGGATTTCGTGCAACGGCTTTAACACCACGGTCGCATCCTTGATCCAGGGATGGGTCTTGATCCGTTCCGCCAACCACGTCGGATTGATGGAATAGAGCGCGGTATCCGGTTTGAGCGCCAGCCGACCGATCACCTCTTTCCTGGTGACGTGATGCAAACCATTCACCGACACAGCGCGCACCAGAAACCATTCGCGCGTCAGCGGCCCTATTTCGCGCGCCAGCACAAAGAGCCCTGAACAGCCGCCAACCAGGACCGTCACCGTGGCGATGACTCGCAGAGAAATCAGCAGACCACGTCCCAGCCGAGACCAATAGCCGCCTGTCGCTCCGCCACGACGACGCTCCAGACTCGAATCCGAACGGGCATTCGCCCGCGGATTGAGTTTGGCCGGTCGCCTGTTCCGCCACCTGAGCGGCATCGTTACCTCACGGCTCGAAATGATCCCGCCCCAGCCCGCCGGAGGGCGGATTGGAGGATCTGCTCCGTCAACGCATCGTAAGACAAACCTGCTGTACCTGCCGCCATCGGCAACAGACTCGTCTCCGTCATTCCCGGAACCGTGTTGATTTCCAGCACATAGGGTTTGCCTTTGGCCGTAATGCGAAAATCCACCCGCGCCGCTCCGTTGCAGCCCAATGCCTGAAAGGTGCGGATGGCCAACTGCTTGATCTCACGGTTCACCGCGGCAGGCAGTGGCGCCGGGCAGAGATACTGCGTGCGGCCCTTCTCGTACTTCGCCGAAAAATCATAGAATCCGTCCGGCGCGACAATCTCCACAGCAGGCAATCCGACAACGCTCCCCTCGGCAGTCCCTAACAAAGACAACGTCACTTCGTGCCCGGGGATAAAGGCCTCGACCATCGCTTCTGGATCGTATCGATGGGCCACCTTGAGCGCCTCTTTCCACTGCGACGGTTGGCGGACGATGGTGACGCCGATGGTGGATCCCTGGCTGGCCGGTTTCACGACAATCGGCAGCTTCAATTTGCAGCTCGTCAGAATGCGGTTCAACGTGGGCGCCGTTCCCCGCCACACCACCGTGCCGCGCGGCACCGGAATCCCTTGAGCGGCCAGCTCCGTTTTGGTCACCACCTTATGCATGCCAATGGCGCTGGCGCGCACGCCGGATCCTGTGTAGGGAATGCCGAGGGTCTCCAGAAATCCTTGAATCGCTCCGTCTTCCCCGCCCGGTCCATGTAACGCCAGAAACGCAACTTCTATCGATTGCTCTTGCAGGGTTGTGGACAACCCCGGCCCCACATCGATTGCCACCGCGTCGTAACCGCTGCGCACAAGAGACTTGTACACGGCTTCGCCCGTCTTGAGGGAGACTTCGCGCTCCGAGGACTGACCTCCCATCAACACCCCGATTTTCGAACGAGTCAGCGGCTTCCGTTCCGTCACATCCACTCCCTTCATCGGTTAGCCTCAGGCCTCACCGACCACCTTCAACTCCAACTCCAGTGTGATACCCGAGGCCTTTTTGACTCCCGCACGCACTTTTCTGATCAAGGCCATCACATCCGCTGCGCGCGCATGCCCCAGGTTCACCATAAAATTGGCGTGTTTCTCCGAGACCTGCGCATCCCCGACACGCGCCCCTTTGAGCCCGGCGATATCCACCAAACGCCCGGCGGAATCCTGCGGAGGATTCTTGAACACGCAACCGGCGCTCGGCAGCGTTAGCGGCTGAGTGTTCTTGCGATACTGCAAATAGTCTTTCACGGTCTTCTCGATCTGGTCGTGGGCACCGGGCTTCAATTGCAGCCAGACTGCCGCTACGATCCCGCGCGGCAGATGCGCTTTTCGGTAACTGAACGGAATGTCGGCGGCCGGAATGTCCATCACCCGTCCCTTGAGATCCACCATGCGCACGGCCTTGACTGAATCCTTCATTTCACCTAAGCGCGTCCCCGCGTTCATCACCACACAACCGGCGACCGTGCCGGGAATGCCTGCGCCCCATTCCAGCCCTGCAAGTGAGCGGCGGATGGCATACCCGATCAACGTCGGCATGCCCACGCCCCCTTCCGCGTAGAGGACAGATCCCGGTTCCTGGCGGATGGCTTTGAGCTGACGGAGGCTGAGCACCAGGCCGCGGATTCCCCCGTCACGAACGAGCAGATTCGTCCCACCCACCACGAAAATCGGGAGGCGTTCGGCGTGAGCCTGCGCCACCAGCCGGCACACATCCTCCACATCGGCCGGCTCCACCAGGACTTCGGCCGGTCCCCCGATGCGGAACGACGTATAGGATTGCAACGACGCCTCGTACGTGATCGTTCCACGAATTCCCTCAAGGATGCGCGCCCAGTCTCTCTTCGTTCTCGCCGATTGCTCTTTCCGCGCCACACGCGACACCGTTCCTGCCTCTCATCACCCTCAAGCGGGCAATCGATCGAGGATGCCCAACCCCGCCTTCCAAATATCCCCCGCGCCGAGGGTGATCACAAGGTCCCCCGATTTCAACGTCGGCAACACCTGCTCGGCCAGGGTTTCCTTGCGTTCGACGAAGGTGGCCGAAGGATGCCCGGCAGCCTTCACCGCTTCGACCAGCTTGGCGCCCGACACGCCGGGAATCGGTTGCTCCCCGGCTGCGTAGATCTCCGTCATGAACAGTGCGTCGGCTTGATCGAATGCATGGGAAAACTCCTGCATCAAATCGCGCGAGCGGCTATAGCGGTGAGGTTGAAAGAGCACGACGACCCGCCGGTCCCAGCCCTGCTTCGCAGCCGCAATCGTGGCCCGCACCTCGGTCGGATGATGACCGTAATCGTCCACCACCATGATGCCGGCCTTTTCCCCGCGCAGGTGAAACCGGCGTTCGACGCCGCTGAACGCCGCCAGGCCTTTCCGGATGAGATCGACCGGGATATCCAGCTCCATGCCGATCGCAATCGCGATCAGGGAATTCGACACATTGTGGATACCGGGAATGGCCAAGCGGAACGGACCCAGGTTGCGCCCGCGGAAGAATACTCGAAACTCGGAGCCCCATTGCCGCAACGTAATATCGGTCGCGCGAAAATCCGGGACATGATCGGGATATTCATTCAGCCCGTACGTCTGGAATCGTTTCACCACGCGCGGCAACAGATTGCGCAGCCGTTCGTCATCGGAGCAGAGCACCGCCAGTCCGTAAAAGGGCACCTTGTTGACAAACTCGAGGAAACTGTCGTTGAGCCGCTCCATGCTGCCGTAATGATCCAGATGTTCGCGATCGATATTGGTGACAGCGGCGATCGTCGGCGCCAGTCGGAGAAATGAGCCGTCGCTTTCGTCGGCTTCGGCGATGAGCAGATCGCCGCGCCCGAGACGAGCATGACTTCCCAACGCATTGACCTTGCCGCCGATCACCATGGTGGGGTCCAGCCCGCCTTGCGCCAGCACATTGGCCACCATCGAGGTCGTCGTTGTCTTGCCATGGGCGCCGGCGATCGCCACGCCGAATTTCAACCGCATGAGCTCGGCCAACATTTCAGCGCGCGGAATGACGGGGATCTGCCGCGCTTTTGCCGCCACCACCTCAGGATTGGTCGCCGCCACCGCAGATGAAATCACCACCACCTGCGCCTCCCCGATATTGGACTCATGGTGACCGATGGCGATGCGTCCGCCAAGTTCTTCAAGGCGGCGCGTCGTTTCCGACTGGCTGAGATCCGACCCGCTGACTTTGTATCCGAGCGTCAACAACACCTCGGCGATACCGCTCATCCCGGATCCGCCGATGCCCACCAAGTGAATATGTTGTGTCTTTCTGAACATCGCCGTCCGCCTTAGCTCCTGTCCACGAAATGATCGCTGTCCGCTGTTCCGATCCTGTTGCTGTCTCTCCCGCTCTCGTTGTTCATAGGGCGCGAGCGCTGTCGCTGGCCTCATGGCGCCTCCTTATGACGTCATAACATTCACGCACGATGGTTTCCGCCGCATCACTGCGTCGCATATTCCAGCTGTGCCGGCTCATGGTTTCCAAACGTTGCTGATCGCCGAAAATGTCCGTCATGGCGTGGGCCAGAGCCGCACCGGTCAATTCCGCCTGCGGCAGAAGGACCGCCCCGCCCGCCTTCGCCATCACTTCTGCGTTCCGCAACTGATGATTGTAGATGGCGGTGGGGAGCGGGATCAGAATCGCGGGCTTCCCGCACACGGTCAATTCGGCAATCGTCATGGCCCCGGCCCGCGCCACCACGAGATCCGCGGCACGAAGCGCCGTGGGCATGTCGTACAGAAACGGGACGACCTGCGCAGGGAAGCCAGCCTGTTTATATGCTGCCGTCACGCGGGCATAATCCGCCTCGCCCGTTTGATGCGTGATGGTCAACCGGGTGTTCAGAGGTGCGAGCAGAGGCAAGGCGTCGATCATCGCGGAGTTGATGGCCTTGGCCCCCTGGCTGCCGCCAAAAATCAAGAGGCGGCGTTGCGGTCCTGCCTCGATCCGTGCCGCCTCAGGGGAGGAAGCATCCAAGAAGGCTTGTCGCACCGGCGTCCCCACCACACTCGTCTTCCGTCGGTCGAAAAATTGTTTTGTAGACTCGAACGCCAGAAAAATGCGCTGCACGAGCGGCGCGACGGCTTTATTCGCCAACCCTGGATAGGCATTCGGCTCGAGAATCACGCCGGGAATGCGGCGCAAAAATGCCGCCACGAGCATCGCGGGGCTGGTGTATCCTCCTACGCCAAACACCAAGTCAGCACTCTGCTGTTTCAGCACGCTGAGCGACTGCCAAAGACTGACCGGGAGGATGCTCAGCGCCTTCACCATTTCCACCGGCCTTTTGCCCATGAACGGATGCGCCGTGATGCACCGTAACGGAAGCTCTTCATGGGCCAGCACCTTTTGCTCGATGCCACGCGTCGTCCCGACGAAGAGGATGCGAGTCGATGGGTCTCGCCGCAAAAATTCACGCGCCACGGCGATGGCCGGATACAGATGCCCGCCTGTGCCTCCTGCTGCAATCACGATATTCATTCCTTGATCACCCCGCGCTTGCGCGCGCCCCGTGATCCGCCGCCGTCTTGACCGCCATGGCCGCCCTGCCGATCGCGTGAGATATTCAACAGAACCCCTACACCGAACAGATTGGCTACCAGCGAAGAACCGCCGTAACTGACGAAAGGCAAGGTCAACCCTTTGGTGGGCAACAAGCCCGTAACCACACCTGCATTGACCAGCGCCTGCATGCCGATCAACATCGTGATGCCCATCGCTAGATGCTTTCCGAACGAATGCCGCGCCCGGCCCGCAATCTGAAACCCTTTGATCACAAACAACCCGAAGAGCAGCACGATCGTCACGGTGCCCAGCAACCCCAACTCTTCGCCTACCAAGGCAAGCACAAAATCGGTATGCGCCTCCGGCAGGAAGAATAATTTCTGCTTGCCTTCTCCCAAGCCGACGCCGAACGGCCCGCCGCTGCCGAAAGCCAAAAACGACTGCGTGATCTGAAAACCTGCCCCAGAAGGGTCCTTCGTCGGATCCAAGAACATCAAAAACCGTTTCCAGCGGTACGGTGATGTCAGGATGAGTGCGGCGACCCCCGTCAACGCACAGAAGGACAGGATCGCCAAATGTTTGATCCGCGCCCCTGCCAGAAACAGCAAGGTCACCACCACGAGGCCCATCACCACCACGGTACCCAGATCCGGTTCCAGCAATACCAAGCCGCTCAGCACACCAATGACGATCAACGGCGGCAACAAGCCCCGGGCGAACTGCGTAATCTGATCCTGCTTCTTGGTCAGATAGGCAGCCGCATAGATAACGGCCACGAATTTTGCCACCTCGGCCGGCTGAATATTGATCGGCCCCATATGCAGCCACCGCCGTGCCCCCTTGGCCACATTCCCGAACGACGGAATGAGCACCAACACGAGCAACAGCGTAGCCCCGCAGAGCAGGGGGATCGCCAGTTTCTTCCAGATGGTGTAGTCGATCCGCGAGATGAGGTGCATGACGAGCAGACCGACGCCCAACCAGGCGACCTGCCGTTTGAGGTAATACCACGGATCGTGAAAGCGGTTGCCCGCCACAACGGCACTGGCGCTGAACACCATCACCACACCGATCAGGGCCAGAATCAGCGTGACCGCCAGCAGTGCCGGATCCACCGGCACGCGCTTGGACGCCCGCTGGGTCGAGGTCGACCAGGGCAACATCAGAGTCCCGAGCGCATGCTGTGCCATCGTTCAGTTGCCGTTCCTCCGCGCGACTCCCGGCCTCACGCCGGAAGCGCCTGGACCAGCGCCTTGAATTGCCGGCCCCGGTCTTGGTAATCCGCAAACATGTCAAAACTGGCGCAGGCCGGTGAGAGCAGGACCACCTCACCGGGCTGCGCCTCGCGAGCAGCAAGCTCCACGGCATCGCGGAGGGTCGCTGCAGGGCGACACCGGTCAAAATCGCCCATCGCCGCTTGAATGCGGCCTGCGGCTTCACCGATCAGAATGAGCCCGTTCACCCGTTCGCGAATCGCCCCCTCCAGACGGGAGAAATCGCCGCCCTTGTCACGTCCGCCGGCGATCAACCAGATCGGTTGTTCGATGCCTTCCAGGGCTTTTAATACTGCATCCACATTCGTGCCTTTGGAATCATTCACATACCGGACGCCCCGGCGCTCGCGCACCACTTCCAAGGCATGCTCCAATCCGGGAAAGGATCGCAGCACGGCGCGGATCGCTTCGATCGAACAGCCGCACAGCAGGCCATAGGTCACGGCCGCCATCACATTTTCCACATTGTGGAGTCCGATCAGCCGCATGTCGCTCCGGCGACAGATTTCCTCGCGCTGTCCCCGCACCGTCGTCACGATCAGATCGCCGTCCAGCACCGTGGCGCCCGCCACTCCGGAAACCGTGGCGCCACTTCGGCTAAAGCCGAGCACCGCGGCCTTTGTCCCCCCACGCAGCGCCGCGACTCGCGTATCGTCCAGATTGAAGAGGGAATAGTCACCGGCAGTTTGGTTGGTGAAGATGCGCGCCTTGGCCGCCACATACTCTTCCACCGAGCTGTAGCGGTCCATATGGTCGAGCGTCACGTTCAGGATCGAGGCGATGTACGGATGGAACTGTTCGATGGTTTCAAGCTGAAAGCTGGAGGTTTCCAACACCACATACTCGTATGGCGGAGGACTCCCTGGCTTAGCCTGGACACAGGTGAGAGCGGCTTCGCTGGCTGCGATGCCCAGATTGCCGCCGACGAAGGCTCGTTTCCCGCTCTCCTGCAAAAACTTAGCGATCAGTGTCACCGTCGTGCTTTTTCCATTGGTTCCGGTCACCGCCACGATCGGCGCCGTCACATACCGTGAGGCCAATTCCAATTCCCCGATCACTCGTACGCCACGAGCACGCACACGGTTGAGCGCATCCAGCTGAGTCGGCACTCCAGGACTGATCACGACCAGATCCGCCCCCTCAAGCGCCGATTCATACTGCGCTCCCACGCGGACAGCAATACCCGACTGGTCCAATTGAGAGAGAATGGCCGTGAGTTCCTGCGGCTCTTTCCGGTCGGCCACGGTCACCCGTGCGCCAAGATGGTTCAACAGCCGGGCCGCCCCGACACCACTCCTGGCGAGACCGACGACCGTGACCTGAAGATCCTTGACGTTCATGAGTTCTCGTCTACCGCAATTTGAGTGTGCTCAAGCTGAGCAACGCCAGCAAAATGGCAATGATCCATAGGCGCACGACGACCTTGGGCTCGTCCCACCCCTTCATCTCAAAATGATGGTGAATTGGCGCCATATTGAAAATGCGCTTGCCCCGCAATTTATAGGATCCAACCTGTAGGATGACTGACAAGGCTTCGATGACGAACACCCCGCCCACCAGGAGGAGCAACAGTTCATGCTTACTGATCACGGCCACCGTTCCCAACGCCGCTCCTAAGGGTAGTGACCCCACATCGCCCATGAAGACGGAGGCCGGGTACGTGTTGAACCAGAGAAAGCCCAGACTCGACCCTAAAATCGCGCCGGTAAAAATGGCGATCTCTCCCGCGCCTTCAATGTACGGGATGAGCAAATATTCGGCCATCACGCGGTTCCCGGTCACATAGGCCACGATCGTATAGGCCAGCGAGGCGATCATCACCGGCCCGATCGCGAGTCCATCGAGCCCGTCCGTCAAATTGACGGCATTGGAACTGCCGACGATCACCAGAATGACGAAGACGATGTAGAACCAACCCAGATCGGGCGTGAAAAACTTGAAGAACGGGACGCTGAGTTTCGTCGTGTAACTCGGCAGGGTGTAGAGAAAGACGCCGATGGCCAAAGCCACCAGGAACTGGCCTGAGAATTTTTGCGCGGCCGACAGTCCTTTGGATTGACGCTTGATGAATTTCAGATAGTCGTCGGCAAATCCCACGGCGCCGAACCCAACGGTCGCGACCACCACCAGCCAGACGTAGCGATTGGTCATGTCGGCCCACAGGAGCGTGGACAGAACGACCGCAAAGATAATGAGAATGCCGCCCATCGTCGGCGTTCCACTCTTGGCCAAGTGCCGCTTCGGCCCGTCGTCACGAATCTGCTGGCCGAGTTTAATTTCCTGCAATTTCCGAATGACCCAGGGTGCCATCACAAAGGCGATGAGAAACGCGGTGACCGCTGCGTAAATGATCCGGAAACTCTGGTAGCGAAAGACGTTCAGGAACGAAAACTGTGTATGAAGTGGGTAGAGCCAGTTGTATAACATCCTGCGGCTTCTTTGCCCGCCCCAAATGGGCGGATTCTAAAATTCCTTTAAGTGTGTCTAGCAGGCTTTTTTCGCCACTCGTCGCATGCCGGTCAGAGCATCGACGACCTGTTCCATGCGCATCCCGCGCGACGCCTTGACCAACACCACGTCGCCTTGCCGCACCATCCGTGCCAAGGCCGTGGCTGCTGCCTGCGCATCCGGATGTTCCGTAATCCGATCGGCCGGCATGCCCGCGTGGCGCGCACCCGCTGCCAACTCCCGTCCTAAGGCACCGCAGGCCAAGAGATATCCGATCCCTTCCGCGGCCAGAAACGCCCCGACTTCCCGGTGCATGCGTTTGGTGTCTGTGCCTAACTCCAGCATGTCGCCTAGAGCCGCGATCGATCGTTTGTTCCGCCCCAGCTGTGCCAGGAGCTGGATGGCGGCCTTCATCGACGCAGGATTGGCGTTGTAACAATCGTTGATGACCTGTACACCATGCGAATAGCTGATCTGAGATCGCATCGCGGCCGGACGGAATTTCGCCAGCCCTTCGGCAATGGCGGCGCCGGACAGCCCTAAGGCATGACCTACGGCAGCCGCGGCGAGGGCATTGCTCACATTGTGCTGACCCTGCGTCCGGATACGGATCTCGGTCTGGCGCGTCTTTCCAGGAAGCACCAGTCCGAAGAGCGTGCCCCCCTTGTCGTCGGTTCGAATATTGGCGGCCCGAACGCCAGCCTTGGGGGATGCCCCGAACGCGACCACCCGGCATTGCGCCCTGGACGCGAGATAATCAAAATACTCATCGTCGGCGTTCAGCACCACGACCCCGTCCTGCGGCAGATGATCAAGCAACTCGGCCTTGGCTTGCGCGGACCCTTCCATGCTGCCGAAGAATTCCAAGTGGTCCGGCCCGATATTGGTAATGACGCCGACCGTCGGTCTTGCGATTTCACACAGCCGGTTCGTTTGTCCTTGCTGATCGACGCCCATTTCGATAACGGCAGCCTGATGCCGCGGCGCCAGCTGAAATAAGGTCTGTGGCACGCCGATCCGGTTGTTGAGATTGCCTTCGGTCTTGAGCGTCTTCCAGCGTTGCCCGACCACATGGGCAACCATTTCTTTCGTCGTCGTCTTTCCGTTACTCCCCGTGATAGCGATGACCGGGATGGCGAACCGGTTCCGGTAGTGTGTGGCCAACCGCTGGAAGGCTTCGAGGGTATCCCTCACGCCGAGGACAATGGGTGTGCCGGTGCGCTGTTTCATCGGAGGGAGGCGGTAATCCTCCTGCACGATGGCACAGACAGCGCCTTGCGCAAAAACTTTCGGCACGAAGGTATGCGCGTCGAATCGCTCTCCCTGAAATGCGATGAACAGATCGCCTTTACGCACCAGACGGGAATCGGTCACCACACGCCGAATCCGCTGCTTCAAATCTTGCGGACTCAAGCCTGTCGGCGACTTGGCGCTCAACACTTCGCACATTTCTTCGACTGTAAACAACGCCATTACACCACGCTGTCCAGGCTCCCGCATGTCATGCCTCGCTTCACGTTAGGATCAGCGCGCCTGGATCATCTCACGCGCGACTTCCCGATCGTCGAAGTGATGTTTCGTCGTTCCCACGATCTGGTAATCTTCGTGCCCCTTCCCCGCAATCAACACCATATCGCCGGCTTTCGCCTCGCCTATGGCAGCTTCGATCGCCGCACGGCGGTCCGCGATCATTCGATACCGAACATGACTGCGAGCGGCCAGCGCATCCTTCACCCCCACCTCGACCTCACTCAGAATGAACGCGGGGTCTTCAGTACGCGGATTGTCCGATGTGAGGATGACCACGTCGCTATACTGAACGGCGGCGCGTCCCATCTTAGGACGCTTCGTGCGATCCCGGTCCCCGCCACATCCGAATACGGTAATGATACGCCCCGTGCGCAGCGCGTGAGCGGCCGTTAACAGTCGAACCAAGGCGTCTTCGGTATGCGCATAATCCACCACCACCGTGAAGTCCTGCCCTGCTTCAACCAACTCAAACCGCCCCGGCACATTGGAAACGGCTCCCACCGCGGCGCGAACCTGCTCCAGCGTTAATCCTTCGTGGAGCACGACACCGATAGCCGCCAATAGGTTCGAGACGTTGTGTTCTCCCACCAGACGGCTCTGGATCGCGCAACTGCCGACGGGGGTGCGCAACGTAAAACTGGTACCGGCAGGTGACAATTTCACCTCACCCGCATGAATGTCCGCCTGTTGATGCAGCCCATAGGTCCACACCGGGACCGTGCAGGCTTCGCGAATCCGTTGGCCCCAGGGATCATCCGCATTGATGATGGCTCGTTTCTTCGTCTTACGCGCTCCAGGCTGGCCGAGCTCGTCGAACAACTTGCGCTTCGCCTGGAAATACCGTTCCATATCCAAATGGAAGTCCAGGTGGTCCTGCGTGAGGTTCGTAAAGACAGCGACATCGAATTCCGACCCGGCGGTTCGATCCAGCGCCAATGCGTGCGACGACACTTCCATGACGACCGTATCCAACCTCTTCTCGACCATTCGTGCAAATAATTTCTGTAACTCCAACGCGCCGGGCGTGGTATGGGAGGCGGGAATCGATTCTTTCCCGATCAGATAGGCGACCGTGCCGATGAGACCGACCTGCCGGTTCGCGGCCTCCAGCATGGTTTTGACGACATAGGTCGTGGTGGTCTTCCCATTGGTACCCGTCACCCCGATCATGCGGAGGGCGGCGGAAGGATCTCCATAAAATCGACTTCCCAGGATTCCCAACGCCGCCCGGGAATCTTGCACGCGGACGCACGGCGTCGATCCGATTTCTACGTGGCGCCCAACTACGACCGCTCCCGCCCCCGCCTTCACCACTCGATCCAAGAACTCGTGGCCGTCGACCCGCTCTCCCTGCACGGCGACAAAGAGCGCGCCTGGCTGGACCTGGCGTGAATCGTCGGTCAATGCGCCTATGGCGACGCGCTGATCCCCGCGCCGTTCCAGAACTCCAAGACGCCCCTGAATGGGACTGATCAGTTCATCCAGCGTCATATCAGGATTCCAGACCCGCCATAGCCAGCTTGACCGGTTCATCCACTGCAACACCCAGATAGTTGAGCACCTGCTCCCCGACCCGCCTGAACACCGGGGCTGCGACCACGCCACCCCAGCCCTCACCTCGCGGTTCGTCGATCACCACAATCATGGCCAGTCGTGGATCTTCCGCGGGCACATACCCGAGAAACGACCCGACCAGGAGGGTGGAAGAGTACTTGCCGGTGCGGGGATCAACCTTTTGAGCGGTCCCGGTCTTGCCGGCGACACGAAAACCGGGGATGGCAGCCTTGGTACCTGTCCCGTTGGTGACCACTCCTTCCAGAAGCGTCGTCAGCGTCCGGGCCGTGTCGGCGGAGATGACACGCCGTTTGGCTTGCGGCATATTCTGCGCCACCAATTGGCCTTTCCCGTTACGGATCTCCGAGACGACATAAGGCTTCATGAGAACGCCGCCATTGGCGATCGCCGAGATCGCCGTCACCATCTGTAATGGAGTGACGCCGACCTCCTGCCCCATGGAAATAGAGGCCAATGAGCGTTTGCCCCACTGGCGAGGCCCTCGCAGCAACCCCGCCGTTTCGCCCGGCAGATCAATGCCGCTTTTATCTCCGAAGCCGAACTCTTTCAAATAGTCGAACACCCGCCATTCACCTAACGCCATCCCGACCTTCGCCGCGCCGATATTGCTCGACTTTTGAATCATCTGGGCAAACGTCATCCAGCCGGCTTTCTCATGGTCATGGATGATTGTATTGGCAATCGCGAATTGCCCGTTTTCACCATATATCATGCTGCCCGGGGTCATGACCTTTTCTTCCAGCGCCGCCGCCGCAATGACCGCCTTCATGGTCGAACCCGGTTCATAGGTGTCTGTCAGGGCACGGTTGCGCCAGCGATCCGGAGCCAACGCGCTGACGGTATTAGGATCGAATCGTGGGCTCACCGCCATAGCCAGCACGGCGCCGCTCCGGGGATCCATCACAATCATCGTGCCGGACTTGGCATTTGATCGTGTCACCGCCTCGTCCAGTTCCTTCTCAGCAATATATTGCACCACCTCGTCGACCGTCAGCGTGAGACTATGTCCGGCCGCGGCCCCTTCTTCATTCAACCCCTTGGGAAAAACCGCGCGCCCCAAAGCATCCCGTTGCAACACGACAGCCCGCTTTTCGCCGTGCAGATATTGCTCGTATCGCAATTCCACTCCTTCTAGGCCGCGATCATCCATCCCGGCAAATCCCAGCACATGCGACAGCAGCGGACCCTTCGGATAGAACCGGCGCCCCTCCATCACCACACCAACGCCGTCGAGGCCGAGTCGTTCAAGCCAACGCCCCTGCTCCGGCTCGAGTTTTCGGGCCAACCAGACGAAATGCTTTTCCTGCTTTAACTTTTTTTCGAGCTCCGTCGCTTTCACATGCAGAATCGGTGAGAGATTCCGCGCCGCCGCTCCCGGGTTACCCAGCGACGCAGGCACTCCGAACACGGACGGCACGTCCATGTTCATCGCCAGCACCTTGCTGTTTCGATCGTAAATCGTACCGCGCGCCCCCTCCAGCGTGACGTTCTTCTGGTGTTGACGGTCAGCCTTGACGGTCGACTCCGCCGACTGCATCACCTGAAGGTTCACCAGGCGAACAATCACGAGGATAAACGCACCAGACAACCCGCAGGCCACCAGAACCCGGCGACCGCGAAAGGAGGGCGAAGCCACTATCGCGCTCTCCGGGCGACCATGTTCTTCGCAATCCGAATTTCGCCTTCTGCGGCCACGGGATTCGCAGGTACTTCGGGCTCGAAGTTAATCACGACCACCTGACCCTTCTCCGGTTGCAACATACCCAATTTATCGCTGGCCAGGCGTGCGATCCGTTCAGGCGCCGTGAGACCCGACAGCTTGACCTGCAGTTCATCCCGCTCGCGCTCGAGCAGCACTTTTTGCGCTTTCAGCCGCTCGATGTGGTAGCCGATGCGAACGATGTCCACCCGTTCCCATACGAAGAGCAACACCAACGACGTGACCGCGGCAAACGCGACGGCTTTCATTGCATAGACTCCTTGGACATCCGCTCCACGACACGCAACTTGGCGCTGCGCGACCGCGGGTTATGGTCACGCTCGCTTTCCAACGCGATGACCGGTTTTTTTGTGAGCACCCTCACTGCAGCGTGCGGGCCATTCGCCAAGGCCCGAAACGTATGTTTCACAATTCTGTCCTCAAGAGAATGGAACGACACGGCACAGACTCGCCCTCCGGCCGCCACAACATCGACGGCATCGCGCAGCGCCGGCTCGAGCACGTCTAATTCTCGGTTCACCGCAATCCGTAACGCCTGAAACGTTCGCGTGGCGCAGTGGATCCGCCCATGCCGATAAGAAGCCGGCACGGCATGCTCCACCACCGCCGCCAGTTCCCTCGTCGTCGCAATGACCCGTTGCGTTCTCGCCTCAACGATCGCGCGAGCGATTCTGCGCGAGTACCGCTCCTCCCCGAAATGATAGATCACGTCCGCCAATTCGCGTTCGGGCATCTCGCGAACAAGGTCGGCGGCAGTGCGCCCCTCGCTCTGATCCATGCGCATGTCCAATGGGCCATCGTCGCGAAAACTAAATCCGCGCTCCGGCCGGTCGAGTTGCGGCGAGGACACACCGAGATCGAAGATCACCCCATCCACATGATGGAACCCGACCTGGGCCACCAGGCTTTTGATCTCTGAAAAATTCCCGTGACGGAGATGTACTCGGGGCATCACGCTCTGCAGGCGCGCGCGGGATTCCTCGAGCGCAGCCGCATCGCGATCGATCCCGATGAGAATGCCATCTGGAGCGGTGTGATGAAGGATCCGGGTAGCGAGCCCTGCATATCCGAGAGTGCAGTCCACGTAAACTCCACCTGGTTTGCACTGCAGCCAGAATACGATCTCGTCCACTAAAACCGGCTCATGGGAACCGCGAGCAGAATCCATACACCCACTTCCACCCACTTTTCTCCACACGTTGGCTGGAGTATACACCCACCAAAACAGCTGTCAACAGAATTTGCTCCAATTTATCAAGAATATTGTTCGCTTTTGCGCCATCCATTCGAGAGCCCAATTTGGCGGGAAAGTTATCCACATTTGTGGACAAACCTGTGGGAAACCATCCCACAACTTGTTAATCGGGGGGTGAAAAATTGGGGAAGAAAGCGAGAGCCGTCCAAAAAATCAGACAGATGGAATGGCAGCATTTCGCCGATCGCACGGAGCGATCAGCTGATGAGAACGGAGGGTGGAATCCTATGGATATAACCGATATAGCATCCGGGGAAAGGGAATCGTCTCGCGCACATGGTCGAGCCCGCAAACCCACGCCACGGCACGCTCAATGCCCATCCCAAACCCGGCATGCGGAACAGACCCGTAACGGCGCAGATCGAGATACCATTGAAATGCCTCCACCGGAAGATGATGTTCTTGTATGCGCGCCAACAGTTTCTTGTGCTGATGAATGCGTTGCCCGCCGCCGATGATTTCGCCATATCCCTCAGGAGCCAACACATCCATGCACAGCGCGAGATCAGGGCGAGCCGGATCGGTCTCCATATAAAAGGCTTTTAGCGCAGCAGGATATCGATGCACGATGACGGGGCGGTCGAATTCCTTCGACAGAATGGTTTCATCATCCGCGCCGAAATCATCCCCTCGCTTGGCGGGATTTCCTTTCCGTTGCAGTATGTCCACGGCCTCCTCATACGTAATGCGGGGGAACGGCGCCGTCACGCGTTCGAGCTTCGCGATATCCCGCTCCAACACCTGTAATTCAGCTCGACGCGTCTTCAATACAGCCGCCACGATATGCGATAAAAACTGCTCGGAGAGATCCATCATGTCCGGCAGTTCGGCAAAGGCCACCTCCGGCTCCACCATCCAGAACTCCATCAGATGCCGGCGCGTCTTGGACTTCTCCGCGCGAAACGTCGGACCGAAACAATACACCTTTCCAAAGGCTGCGGCCGTGGCTTCGCTGTACAACTGGCCGCTCTGCGTCAGGTATGCCGTCTCATCAAAATATTGCGTCTGAAACAGGGTCGTGGTGCCCTCGCACGCATTCGGCGTGAAAATCGGCGCATCGACCAGCGTGAACCCACGATCATCGAAAAAATTCCGGCAGGCGCGAATAATCTCGTGACGAATGCGCAACACGGCATGCTGGCGGCTGGAACGCAGCCAGAGATGCCGATGTTCCATCAAAAATCCTGTGCCGTGCTCTTTGGGCTGAATCGGAAACGGTTCGGCGACCTGCAAGACCCCGAGGTGCTTCACATCAAGCTCGTACCCGCCCGGCGCACGCGCATCCTGCCGCAACGTGCCGGTCAGCACCACGCTCGACTCCTGCGTGAGCTCGGCAGAATGAGCAAATTGCTCGTCTCCAACTGTGCCCTTGCTCACAACCGCCTGAATATCACCCGTCCCGTCACGCACAATGAGGAAGTGAAGTTTTCCCTTGTCGCGTCTATTGCGGAGCCATCCGCGAACCGTGACTTCCTCTCCTGCATGGGTAGCTGCTTCGTCGATATAGATTACAGGCATGGGTATTCCTTTTCGCAACGAACGTGAACCACTCGGTCATGGCGGGAGGGTAACCAACAGCCCCGGGCTTTTCAAGCGCATCACAATTCTTCCCTTTCATTGACACAATGTTCTTCGGGGGGCATCATCAATTTCACCATGGCTATCAAGACCCTGTGCCCTCATTATCCGCTCCTGTCAGCACTCACCGGGCTCCTTCTATTGGGTGTTCAGGCCGAGGTCCGGGCAGGAGAGTTCAAGTCAGACAATCCGCTCAATCAACCAGGGAAAATCTATTGGTGCCCGAATCGCACGGCCGACAAGCGCATCACCGCCACCCCCGATGCGGGTTGCACTGCGCTGTACGATGCGGAGCGGGATGAAAAGAAGCCCGCCTCAGCGAACGCAGCGAACCAAGACGACCGCAACGATTCCGCGGCGAAAGAACCGCTCAAGATCCTCGACATTCAAAATGAAGCCTCGAAGTTCACCCGCGACTACCGTGAATTCCTGGACTGCTGCGCGAGCGAATGGGATTCCCTCGATCACATCGACGAACTGCTGGAACAATCCAATCACATCTTGATGTCGGTACAACAGAAAGGCATCTATAACAGCGCGGGATTCGGCGTAGGAAGCGGCGCGGCCGGTTTGGGCGGAGGCCCGGGCCAATCTCCAAAACTTGGCACCTTTGCCCGGCAATGGACGCTCAGCGAAATCGTCGGCACCGTCGCCATCGCGAGAGATGACCTCAGAAAACTCAGGACCAGGATGAAGGGCCTCATCACGCGATACGAAAAACTCGACTCACTGGATTACGAACAGCGCGGAAGGGAAGAACGACGCATTGAAGATGAACGCGAGGCGGTTGCACACGATCTCCGGCCAAAACGACCGGCAGCCTCCGCACCAACCGGCATGGATATCCAGGACACCACCATCCCGACCAGGATCGGCGGCGAGATCGAGAACACACATTTAAACCGTTCACTCAATCCGAGCTTCGGCCCAGATATCGGCACCACGGTCTCGCCCTACAGCAACGTCAACGAATCGCTCCGCCCGCGAAGAGGGGAAGATCTCCGAGACAGCGTCTTACCCGATCGCGTGGGCACTCACACGCAAGACACCACCTTACCCAATGCGTCCGGATTTGAGATCAATGCGGGCGAGAACGCTGACAAGCCCTCTTCCACGCACATTCGTGGAGTCGGTCCCTCCATTGGCGACTCCTCACTGAATAGCCAATCCCGCCGATAGGCTCTGCGCCATCCCCGGCGACAGGGCAACACTGCCTGCTAGTCCTTTGGAAAAACCGACGGCATCGCCTGCCAATGGGCGCCGCCATCCACGCTCTTGTAGAGACCGCTGCCGTTTGTGCCCGCGAACAGCACTTGCGGATCCATGGCGCTCTGGGCCAGTGAACGGATATTGGTGGTCGTCAATCCTTCATTCAGCACTGTCCAGGTTTTTCCGCCATCGCCGCTCCGGTGAATACCATCCCGCCCGGCGAGATACATCACGCCGGCCTGCGCACGATCCAGCACCATCCCCACGATCATCTGATCCTGCAACGACTCACCGATGCGCGCCCAGGACACTGCGCCGTCCGTGCTTTTGTACAGGCCGGCTAGCGTCGCCGCATAGACCGTATCCGGGGCGAAAGGGTCTACTTGCACCGACGTCACGCCGAGCGCGCGCGATGTCTTCACCATCCCTTCCGGCACCAACCCCTTATTCACCTGTAGCCAATGCGCCCCCTGGTCATTCGTCTTGTACACGCCTCCGCTGGTGCCTGCATACATCACGGAGGGATGCGCGGGATCCATAGCCAGCGTCACGACCATCAACACTTCCTTCATCCCCTCCATCTTCTTGACCCACCGCTCCCCGGCATTCTTCGATTCAAACACACCCATCGTGGTCGCCAGGAAGATGTGGTTATCGTCTGACGGATCGAAGACAAACTGATTCACGACGGACGAGATCGTTGCATCATCCAATCCGCTCCGGACCGAGGTCCAGCGCTGGCCGCCGTCATAACTTTTGTAGACCGCGTCCCCCTTCGTGCCCGCATAGATCGTGGCGGGATAGACGGGATCAATCGCCATCGCAATCACGCGCGAGTAACTCATTCCCTTCGAGAGATTACTCCACGTCTTGCCGCCATCACGCGATTTGTAGATGTAGTCGTTGGTGGCGATATACAGAATCTCGGGATTGGTGGGATGGAGCTGGATGACGACGACCGGGTCGCTGCCACCGCAGCCGCCAACCAGGAGAGCGGCGAACAAGAACATACTGGCAAGCAATTTGGTCATGCTAGAACCGCAGACCCCACATGGGATGGTCAAACAGGTCGCCCAGCAAGAAGAGAGCGGGGAGGTCGTTTCACGCAACCTGTCGTTGAATGCACTCCCGGATACTCAAACGAGTCATCCAGCAAGACCGCAGGGAAGAACGATTGCCGAGGCATGCTTTATCAGCACGTTGAGGGAATCGATCGACCGAGAACGAAGTTGGAGACTCGTTTCAGTATCCGGGGCTAGCGGTAATTGGTGAACTGAAGATCGATCCCAAAATCTTTCCCTTTAAGGAAGGCGATCGCCGATTGCAGATCGTCTTTGCTCTTGCTGATCACTCGCACCTGTTCGCCTTGGATTTGCGCCTGCACTTTCAGCTTGGATTCTTTGACGGCCTTGGTAATTTCCTTCGCCTTTTCTGAGGAAATGCCGCTTTGAATCTTTATCACTTGGCGAACCGTCGCCCCGAGCGCCTCCTCGATCTTGCCGTAATCGAATGCCTTCAAGGAGACGCCGCGCTTCACACACTTGCTCTTGATGATTTCAATGACGGCATTGAGTTTATACTCATCGTCCGAGAGCACGACGAGTTCTTTCTCCTTCTCCTTTAACGTCAGCTCGGTCTTCGAGTCCTTGAAGTCGAATCGCTGCTTGATCTCCTTCGTCGCCTGATCGACGACGTTTTTCATTTCCTGCATATTCACTTCCGACACCACATCGAATGATGATTGGTCAGCCACGATTCCCTCCTTCTGATTCCCTCTATCCTAGCAACAACCGCCGCCATGCGGCAGGGTGAATTTGCGGTCATCATGTAGATGAATCGCCGTTTGCGCGCGACCGGCCGATCCGCCGCCCGCTGTCGCGATCACTTCGCTGCTGCTGAATGGACGCTTGAGTATGACATACCCATACCACTGCTTCATGCTATCGCTCAAGACGACGACCCCCAGAATGGCCACGACTGCCACCAGCACGGCATCGAGGTAGAGCGCGAACACCTGCCCCGACGCCAGCGTCGCCGCCTTCGCCAGAAACATCCAGAACATCTCATAGGAGCCGGCCAGCGTAATGCCCCCCACGAATAACATCGGGAGAGCCGTGACCCAGAGATAGGGTGCCTTCCACATTTTGATCAACACCGTCGTGGCGATACAGAGCGCCAGCGTGCCCAGCAATTGATTGGCAGCGCCGAACATCGGCCAGATCGTGGAAATGCTACCAGTCCCGATCAGATAGGCCCAGGATCCCACCACAAAGGCACTACTCAGCAACACCCCAGGCCACCAGTTCATCTGCCGAAAAGGCGCGTAAACACGGCCGGCCATTTCCTGAATCAAATACCGCGCGACACGTGTTCCAGTATCGATCGTCGTCAGAATGAACAGCGCCTCGAAGACCAGCGCGAACTGATACCAATAGGCCATCAAGCCGGCCATGCCCGGCAACGCCGAAAAGATGGAGGCCATGCCCACAGCGAGCGACACGGCCCCGCCCGGCCGCCCCGCGACATTTACCTCGACCAACTGGGACAACTCCGCGATGCGAGACGGCGCGAAGCCCATGGCCGCCAGCGTCTCTGCAGAGAGCATCGTGTTGATCGCCAGGTAATCACCGGGGATCAACACTGAGGCCGCGATCAACGCCATGACTCCAACGAAACTTTCCAGCAGCATTGCCGCATACCCCACCACTGCCTGCGATTCCTGTTCGATCATCTTGGGAGTCGTCCCCGAAGATACGAGCGAGTGGAAGCCCGATACTGCGCCGCACGCAATCGTAATGAACAGAAAAGGGAATAGTGTGCCGGGAATAATGGGGCCTCCTCCGTTGGCAAATGAAGTCAGGCGCGGCATCTCAATCGTTGGCGCCATGAGAATCACCCCAAGCCCGAGCAGAAACACCACACCGAGTTTCATGAAGGTCGAGAGATAGCCTCGCGGCACCAGCAACATCCACCCCGGCAACACCGAGGCCACGAATCCATACCCGGCCAACAGCCAGACCAGGGCCGGCTTCTCGAACTCGAACAACCAGGCATAGGACGATTGTCCGACCACGCGGCCGAACAGAACGGCCGTCACGAGCAACACCAGGCCGAGCACCGACACTTCCGCTACTGCGCCCGGGCGAAATCTCTGCAGATAGAATCCCATGATGAACCCGATGGGAATCGTCATGGCAATCGTGAAGGTGCCCCACGCGTTATGGTAAAGCGCATTGACCACCGCAAACCCAAGCCCTGCCAGCGCGACTACCACAATAAACAGGACCGCCACCGCCGTCGCGGTGCCCGTAATGGAACCCAGTTCGTCATGCGCGATTTCCGGTAAGGAGCGCCCATTGCGCCGCATCGAGGCGACCAGGATAATAAAATCCTGTACGGCCCCGGCCAGGACTGCACCGATCACCAGCCAAAGAAAGCCAGGGAGAAAACCGAATTGGGCCGCCAGCACAGGCCCCAGCAAGGGGCCTGCCCCTGCAATGGCCGCAAAGTGATGGCCGAACAGCACGACCCTGTTGGTGGGGTGAAAATTCACCCCGTCGTTCAAACGCACGGCCGGCGTCAGGCGCCTGTCATCCAATTGCACTACCTTCCGGGCCAGCCAACGACCATAGAACCGATAGGCCAAGACATAGATGCAGGCCGCCGCCACGACCAGCCACAGACCGTTCACTTTTTCGGTGGGATTGATGAGCCCGACCACATGGGCAAGCGCCACAGCCCCGACAATCGACAGCAGCATCCAGAGCACAATCAGCGCAGTTTTCATGCGCGGGATACTAGCACAAACACCAGGAGATGGGGCGATATGAGGCCATACGTGCCGGGGCAGGACATGTAGGGAACAGGAAGTGCCGCATGGTTGAGCAAGAACCTGCTCACCGGGTTTGTTATACTTTTTCTCAGCCATGTTGACTGCCACACCTTCAGAGCCATCCGGGCGAGAGCGCCGCGAGTTTTTTCGCATTACGGTCCTTCTGCCCATGTGCCTTCAGCTCGCAGGAGACCACACGGAAGGCGAGTTGATTGAGACATCCGTCAACCTCAGCGCCGGCGGCATCGGCGTGATGGTCACCACACCCTACAAGTCCGGTGACGTGCTCTCACTGGCTCTCCTCCTTCCTGATCATGTTCTGTTTAAAGCTTCAATCGATGTGTTGCGGCTTGATCCGCTTCCGCTCCTGGGCGGAGTGTATCGCCTTCACGCTCGCTTCATCGGGATGCCGACTCAGGACCGGGAACTCCTTGTCAGATACATTGTTCGTTTTCAGCGCGACCATCTCCAGGAACACTATTCCGCCTGACCGCCGAATGTGCCTTCGATGGCGTGGCGCCAGACACCCCCAGCCATGGGCAGACGCGCTCTACCCGTTTGCTTCCGCGACCGGTGACAGGGGATGATACGCACATGCGCATGCTCAGATGGCTTCTCGGTACGATCGTCGCACTCGCGACCGTAGGTGCTGTATACCAAATCGTTGGCATGGTGCTCGATCGGCAACAATACCCTCCACCCGGCCAACTGGTTGACATCGGGGGACATCGGCTGCACCTCTATTGTCTTGGAAGCGGGAGTCCGACGGTCATACTTGAAGCGCCTGCGCCGGGCTGGTCGCTGTATTGGAGCAACGTGCAACCGCAGCTCGCCCGAACGACTCGCGTCTGCGCCTATGATCGGGCGGGCCTCGGCTGGAGCGAGCGCGGCCCGCTGCCGCGCACGGGACAACGGATGACGCGGGAACTCCATCGTCTGCTTGAACGAGCCGGCATCCGGGGACCCTATATTCTGGTAGGACATTCGCTCGGCGGCCTAATCGCCCGACTCTACCAGCACGATTATCCCCAAGACGTCGTTGGCATGGTGCTCGTGGATGCCGGACACGAATCGGAAATGCGTCAGGCAGAATTTCGATTATTCGCCAACGCCGGCAGATCCGTGCTGCCGGTCATTCGTGCCCTGACGATGGTGGGCATCACAAGGCTCATGGTGTCATATGAGCAGCTGCCGCCGCTCTTGATGAGACAGGAAGAGAAGGTGTCTGCGGAGATTCGTCCGATGTTGCGCACCGGCTGGCTACGGACCGGCTACTATTCCACGCTGACGGATGAGAGTGACGGATTGATTGACACGCTGGAGCAGGTGCGCCGCAGCGGTTCGCTCGGCAATCTTCCGTTGATCGTGATCACCGCCACAGGCCCGGTCTGGTGGCAGGACATGCCGGGCCAGGTGAACCAGGCCAAGTTCAGGAAAATGTGGTTAGAAATGCAGCAAGGGCTGACCAGCCTGTTCGACAAACAGCCGTCAGGTATTCGCGGACCAGAGCAGCCATTTCATTCCATTTGACCAGCCGGAACTCGTCTCGAATGCGGTTCGTCAACTGATCGATCGCGAGCGGGCCACTCCGTACCGACCCTGAGGTGCCTTCCCCGCAGATGAGTGACATCCGCGGGGAATCGGCGAGGCCTCCGGAAGAACCGCGATTTCAAGGAAGGCAGGCCGATACGGCTTTGAGGTCCGTGCTCTTCGCCTGCCTTCAGCACAAACGGTCGGGAAGGTTATGTCCCTTCAATCATGATCCGCCGACTCTTCGCTTCTTCCCGTTTCGGGAACGTCACGGTCAGCAAACCGTTTTTCTGCACAGCCGAGGCCTTCTCGGAATCAATATAGGTCGGCAATCGGAACAGCCGCATAAACCTACCGTCACCGATTTCTTGTACAAGAACGGTCCTAGCCGATTGGGGCTGTTCCTTGCGTTCTCCCTTGATCGACAGGACATGCTTGGCCACTTCCAGCGAGACGTCTTGCGGCTCCCATCCAGGAAGCGCCACTTGTACGTAGAACCCGTTGTCGTCTTCCCAGGCATTGCTGGCCGGAGCCCAGGCTGTTCCGCTTACGCCGAAGGCGCTTACCGCATCCTCCAGTAACCGATCGATTTGCCGATCGAAGGAGTCTTGCCCGATAGGTGCCACCACCGCTGCATGATAACTGGTCATACCGTCCTCCTCCTCTCCTGAGAGGTCAGTGTAATGGTTGATGTGAGTGGGTGCGGATGGACGCCGGTCGAAGCAGAAGCGGGGCATTCACCTGCCGCTATTGCCTCTCCAGACCGGGACTGTTTCCCCTCCATCCGGTTAAGCATCAGCAACGATGAAAAAAATAATCCCGCCTCCCCTGAAGTCAAGGGGGCAATTTTCAGAACATCAGAACAGAGGGGGAAAGAAGGCCGGTGGGAAGACAGTCGCTCTAGGAACGCACCGGTTCGTAGATCTGATACCGTCCGATGGTCGTCACGAGTCGCACACGGTTCTGCGCAATCAACGGCTTGTAGAATCCGGCCCATCGGCCATACTCGCCGACCACGAGATAGTCGGGGTTATGTTCCAGGGGGTCATACGTGACTGCCTGCGCCTGCCCCTGTTCACGACGGATAATCTCGACCAGGTGTTTGGGCAAGGCGTACGTGTAGGGGCGATTCAGAAAGAGGAACAGTTCGCTGTCATAGGTTTCGATCAGCGCCGTCGGTGCAGTTGTCCTGTTCAGATGCTGTGTCACCGCAAACAGGTCGCGATCATCCTCTCGGGCCCGAAACGCATACCGTTCCTGCACGGCGCCCCACCCCATGATCGCCAGGAGCGCAACGACGACAGCGGTCTGGAGTCCCTGAGCCGTCACTCGCCTGCCCGCTACGAGGTCGGCCAGAGTCCTTACCAGATAGCGCACATTGAATCCTCTGGTGGCATCGTAGAAAAACAAGGCGGTAAAGGGCGCCGCAAGAAATAGTCCGGGCAAGGCATAGCGCGGTTCTCCGGCACTCAGAAACGCGAACCAGGCCAGCCAACTCCCCGCCAGCAGTAACAACATGATCTGCGCCGTCTGCTCCACGGACTTCTCATCACGGGAGGCCGGCGTTCGATGAAGCAGCCAGGCGGCATAAGCCAGTCCGAGTGGGAATTCAGCCCAGGCCACGAATAGATATTGGATGGTTTCCAGACGGATGGCCGGCACGAATACCAATGCTATGGCTTCTGTCATTCCATCAGTGGAGGGATGCGCCATTGTGTGGCCGTTCAACAGCCAGTTCTTAGCTTCGATCAAGAACCGAAATCCGCCCCATGAACCGATCAGGACGACGACCATTTCCCGCACAGCCGACCAGTTCCTGCGAAGACTGAGAATGACGATGGTCCCCGCGAAAGAAGCGATCAGAAATGGGACAACCTGCGCCTTGGTCATCAAGGCCAACGCCCAGCATCCAATCGAGGCGACCAGCCAGAGAGGCCGATCCCCGCTCCGGAGAAAACAGACAAAGCCGGCCAGAAGAAAACAGAGCAACGGCATCTCCCCCAGCACCTGGCGACCGATATACAGGGGATGAATGGACCATTTCAGTGGTACGAGGATCAGTAGCGCAAGGGCGGCAATCGAGACAGATCGTCCAAAGAGTTGACGAGTCAACGCGTACAGCAGCAGGAAGGCGCCGAAGGTGTACAGCAGTCCCACCAGTCTCGTCTGCCAGACACCAACACCCAGCAGGGTGAAACTCGCCGCGACCGACGCCACCACGGGGAAATGAGCCGCCAGTGAAGGGGGAGCCGGTTCCCCCCCGGAGCAGACAGCCGTAGTGCCCCGACTCGATCCACGTCCGGGCGACACAGACCGTCCAGCCTTCGTCGAACCAGAGCGGAGGGAAACTCTGGATATGGATGAGCCCGCTGCCGAAGACCACCAGAAACAAACATGCGGCAACCATGAGGTCCGTGCCCCACCAAGCCAAATCGCGCCGTTCGGTCGGCGGAGGATCAGCCAGTCTCACTCCGGCATTCCAAGAGCCGGTTGTTCCGGAGAGCGCATCATCATCGTCGTCTGGCAGCAATGGATGAGGTGAGCTTGTAGGCATAGCAGATGACATTTCACACATGAACCGGTCGTCTAAGCATCGCAGTGCGGCACATCCTCCGATCCTGCCGTTAGGCCGAAGTCAGTCGCACTCTCGCACTCGGATCCGGCACCCCAATCTCCTCCTCCAGATCCGATGCGGCTGGAATGAGAAACGGTGCGCATCGATAGACCGCCACGGTCAGAGGCCCTTCGCCATGGCGCGCCACTAACGCGGCCCGCAATGCCGGCCAATCTCCGAATCGTTGCGCATGAGGGAACATCGTGTGTAAATCCTTCCCCTTCAAACCAGGCGACAGCACCATCAACTGATGCTGCTTTTGACGAATCAGTTTCATGACGGTGCCCAGCTTTTCGAATGGACGGTCCAAATCAGCCAAGCGAAAATGCTTGAGACGTCGCGCCACGCGTGACCAGAGCGGACTGTCGACCGGAAACAATTCATGCGTTCCCAGTCCAAGCGGACAGGCGGCAATCACCACGCGCGACGCCTGCGAGCCGGCACATTCGACCGGCCACATGCCCCGATCCTGGGCGAACTGCCAGCTGGTATCGAACGGATACATATCCGCCACCACGATATCCGCCTCAGTCACCACCGGCACGGTATACATCCGCTGCGCCGCACGGACCCCTTCTTCATGGGCCGCGACGACATCGCCCGCGAACAGGCCGTTGATTTGGCGACGGTGATTGAGCGTGACATTGGCAATGAAATCGAGGCCGGCTTTCCTGGCGACAGCAATCATATCCTGCCGTAGCTCTGTATGGATTGAACCGCCTCGTGTGCGTGAACCACGCAAGTAGTCGTGCATCATTCTCGTGGTCTCCACGCCGCAGATGGCAGGGAGCACAATTTTGGCGCCGCCCGAAAACCCGGCTATCGGATGAGGATAGATGCACCCCACCCCGATCTTCAGATCAGACTCCATGACGGTGCGATTAATCTGAATCGGCAACCCGCCGGGCGACGTGCCTAAATCCACGAGGTCTCTCCGGCTGTCGTGCGCCATGACTCGCACGGATGGCGACAGATTGGCGCCAACCTTCTTCGCCATATCCTGCGCGGAAGCGGGAGGATGTGTGCCGCCTGCCAAGAGAATAGTGATCGCGCGTTCACTCAACCCGGCTTCTTTGATCTCTGCAATAATCGACGGAAGCAGGTCTGCCGCAGGAGTCGGCCGCGTGAGGTCGTCGACGATGATCACGCATGTGCTCTTCCCCTTGGCGATCTCGCGAAGTGGCGGAGAACCGATGGGCTGATTCAATTTCTCGCACATGGCCGTGGCACTCATTGCCGGAGCGTCCTGAGGGCTGGCTTCCACAATCTTCCAAGCAGGCGGGAAATTGATCGGCAGCGGCTCATCGCCGAACCAGGCCTTGGTGCGTAACTGCACGTCGCTCATGATTTGCGCTCCACCCGGGAAGAAACCGCTTGCACCATGGATTTCGCCTTCATTTCCACGTGAGTCGCCGACATTCCCCGACACATTTCCCAGACAAACCCGGCAGCCTGGCATTTTTCTCCCAACCAAAAAAGCCAGAAATGCCGTTTGCGCTGAAACTTATGCCACTCAAAGGGCCCCAGCATTTTCAGCCAGAGAGCCTTCAGCCAACGCGGCCTGGTTTTCTTTCCACCCTCGCCCCACAACAGACTGTCCTGAGGTACGATTCCGCCAGGATCTGCTCGCATGATACGGAACAACATCGCGATCCCCGCGCCTCGATGGACGGCATGTCGTAAGTGCTGCAGCCCTGTCGCCCGGCGCAAGTGTGTCACGGGATTGGGAACATACACCATCTTGGCGCCCCGCTTGCGCAGCCGCCAGATCAATTCCCAATCCTCGCCTGCGCCGGTGAAGAGCGGATTAAAGACATACCCGTCTTCCCGTTCACATTGCAGGAGGCAATCCCGCCGAAAAAGAATGTTGCCGGAGTTGCCTACCAATCCTCCCGTGTCGAGCTGTTCCACCGTCGGAAGCGAGTTGAGACGACGAATGGCATCCAGGAGCGGATCAGTTTCTTGGAACGTGCCACCGGCGACGGCCGCGTCGTACTCGTCTATGGCGGTCACTAGTCTCTCCAGCCAGTCTGATGGCGGAATTGCGTCATCGTCCACAAAGGCGATCAGGTCACCCGTAGACCGGGTAATGCCTTCGTTTCGTCCCCATGCACCTCCGTGGCGATCGCGGTCGAGGACAACGATGACTTCATCCGGCGGCCTGGTTTGTTTTGTGAGGGCAGCCTGGCACAACGCCAAGGTCTCCCTCCCCAGGGTTGGAATCACGACCGAGACCATATGACGGTCCTGTTCCATCAACCTCTCACTCGTTCAGTTCACGGCAGTGGAATCAAGGCGGACCAAGATCGGCTGGACTAGGTGCATAAGCCTCAGCGCGATCCGGCGAATCGGCCCTGGCAAACTGTCCACCAGCTGCTCGAGTTCACGAAAGCGGATCAAGCCCAGCCGGAAGACGCCGCCCCAATAGAGGCTGACCGCGACGATCCCGCCGACAGTGAGCGCCATCAACGGACCCGAAATTGCTTTGGCGATCGGCACCAATACTGCGCTGGTCCCTCCACACAAGAGCATACATCGCCCCCACGAAAAACCTTCAAAGGGATGGACACCTTCCGCCTGCAGTGACCGGACATATATCACCGCGACACCGATGAACGACACGGAGGTGGCCACGGCCGCTCCAGCGGCGCCCCAGCGTGGCACGAATGCCACGTTGAGGAGAATGTTCATCACCGTGGCTCCGAACACGATCTTCAACAACGTCACGACCCGTCCGTGCGCCTGGATCACGGGCCTGATGACTCGTGCGAGCGAGAACGCAAAGGCCCCGGGTATCAACAATTGCAGCGGCAGCGTAGCGCCCCTGAATTCGGGGCCGAAATAGATGGTCACAATGTGTTCGGCAAACGCCAGAACGAAGATCAGCAAGAAGGCCGTCACCAACGCAACGTACCGCATTAGTCGGCTTACCAAGCGCGTGATTTCTTCCACCTGGCCACCGACCCATAAATGAGCGGTCGACTGCACCATCACACCTTCAATGGCGATAGGAACGAACCAGACAAATTCCGACCACTGCACCGCCGCTGCGTAAAATCCCGTCTGCTGATCGCCGGAAAAATGTCGGACCAGCAAGATATCGATTGAATACAACATCATGGCGACGCCGGCATATGCCATGGTCGACATCCCGAAGTGCAACAACGCGCGGCGAGGAATAGCCGTATCGTTTCCTTTATCAGAGGCGTCGTGAATGGCACGCCGTGAGCGTCCGAGCGTGATCGCAGCGACGAGCACCCCCGAGAACAGCATTCCGCTTAGCGCTCCCACCACGCCGAATCCGGCCATGACGAGTCCCGCCCCCACTGCTGCCCCGATGATCACACCCAACGAGGCCGGTAGTGTGGCTTCTTCTTCGCGGTGCAGACCATAGAGAATGCCGCTGGCATACAGAGACACCTGTTCACACCACAGAATTACCGACTACAACCGTCGCCACGATCACCGCCTCAGGGCTGAAGCCTACCCCGGCGAGCAGAGTGACCAGCACGGCCGCTCCCACAATCCCGGCACTGACTGCGTTCACCGCAGCGGAAAATTTGGCCAATCTCTCTTGCCACACCCGATCATTCGGCCGCTCGGCAATGTACTTCGTCAACGCATGCCGCATACCGAAGTTGGCCGGATGTGAACTGATCAGCAGCAGCGCGACGTAGTACGCGTACTGCCCGTAGCCATCGATCCCCAGGATGCGCGAGTAGATCGGCAGAAGCAGTCCCGTCACGACCAGCTTGGTGGCAGACCAGGTTCCGACGGAAATGATGCCCTTTGTGATGGTTTTCGCTGACATGACCGGGGTGGGTGGTCAACCTACGTTCCGGCGGAGGTGAATGGGCTGCGACTCACCTGAAGAGGTAGGGCCCCCAGTTCCCCCAAGGAGCCTGATCAGCCGTGACACTTGGGTGTCATAGACCGCCGCAAATGCGGCGTACTGTTTCCTCAGTGCCGATTGAAGCGCATCGTGCTGGGACAGGACCTCCAGGGCATGATGGCTCAACCACACGCCGGTCACATTCGAAAGCCGGACCATATGTTCGCGTTGTCCGATGAGATCCATGATACTTTCTGACTTCGAGGCGTGAGCAATGCTGACAATAGGCGTCCCCATGGAAGAAGCCAACAGCAGCGAATGGAATCGCATCCCGACGACGAGATCCATAAGGCCGAGCATGCCTTTCATTTCTCTCGGCTGATACTGGCTCCTCACGACGCTTACCCGCGCTGGATCCGCTGCGGCTCCCAGGCGCTCGACGACGTTCTCCGCCGGAACACGATCATCGTCGGGATCGACGGTGTGCATGGGAAAGAACAGAATATGGTAGCCAGTCTGCTCCAGCAAGGTCCGGACGAGTTGCGCCATCGCCTCCTGATACTTTTCCACATCGCTCGGCGAAAACTGTCGGTCGTAATGATGCACCCCGAATTCGGGCCCCGCATGAAAGTCTCTCATGCAAATCGCAATTGCTCTCTCATTGGCCCTCACACCCTCTCTGGCCAACAATATTTTCGCTTGATCACTTGAAAGAGGTGTCATCTGCGTGGCCGGATCCGGGAGAGAACTCCACGGGGATTTCTCCATGTACCAGTTCGGATAGCCCGCGGACCGTCTCCGGATCTCGTCCGCTGAGGCAATCGGCCCGACGGCATATGAAGCGAACCAGCGCGCGGCAATGCCGGTCGGAGAGGGGACGAAGCCATATCGCCCACACAACAATTTTGGCACCGAACAGCCGAGCGATCGCCGCAAGCGCCGCGCAATAGAGCATATGAACGGTATGGTCGAAAAACGGCGATCCCCCGGTAAACACCAGCGCATCAACCGAGGAGAGGAGACGGAGCAATTTGATCGGATGGCGGCGCGGTGCCAAAGCCGGTAACCCATGTAGTGCTCGCACCCGGTCCGGGTCTGGCGTCAACACGGTGAATTCTGCCGGAGCGGCCTTCCCGAGGCTTTCGACGATGCCGAGGAGCAGTGCATTATCGCCGACATTGGGGCTGTCAAACCATCCTCCGGTGAGACAGAACCGCGTCGGACGCCGTGCCCCTGAAACGGCCCTCATGCAGCCCGTCCTCTTCCTTCAATATGACGCTCGTACTCTTCGATATGGGCTTGCAGCGCGCGCGAGGTTTCGTATGTTTCACGCACGTAGTCATACGCCGCCCGGCCTTTTTCCAAAGGCGACTCGGCGAGCAGGCTCCGTATGGCCGAGGCGTAGTCATCATCAACCACCTGTTTTCCGAACCGCGTCGCGAACTGGTCCGGATCCACCCGACTGATGATCGGGCATCCGTAGGCCGCCGCTTCGAGGAAGGTCAACGGCAACCCTTCGCGCACCGCCGTGCTGACGAAGACCCAGGTATCCGATAAAATCTGGTGCATTCGCTCCGGCTCGCGAAACCGATTAATCAACCCCGGCATTTCGAGGTTCGGCACGTCGCGGAACCGCCGGCGCAACTCAGCGTCAAACCCCGTCTCCGCGGAAGCGCTCCCTTTGCCCACGGCCACAAACCGATAGTCAGGGAACTGTGCCGCCAGTTCCAGAAACAGCCATGGGCGCTTGCGTTTGTCCCAACGGGCGACAAAGGTGATCGTCGGCCGCTCACTTTTTCGGGGGAGTGCCGAGGGCACGTCAATGAGATTCGGGAGTAGTGTCGGCAATTGCTTGAGCCCGTACAGGCGTTTGACCTTCTCCTTGAGAAAATGAGCCGGGCAATACACGGCATCGGCCCGCCGTACCGCTTGCCGGACGAGAAACCCCGACTCTGTAAAGTAGTTCAGCGGCGTCAACAGGCGGCGCATCGGAGTGGCATACAGAAACTCCACCCACCAGTCGCTCAGTTCCCGTGGATCCCGGCTGGTTACCAGATGCGCTCGGCGCGGGTGAATGCGTTGCGCCAGGTAGGTGAGGACCGTCGGATCCTGGGAATGGAAAATGTCGGCGCGCGATGCGCGAATGAGGCGGCAGGCATCCCTGACGTTGCGCGGGGAGAAACTGCGAATCTCTACCCCGCCGATGGTTTCGGCGGGCTGTTGGCCCTGACGACCGGGTACGATCACGCTGACCCGATGGCCGGCACGCGCCAGGCTTTCGGCCAGCTTGCGCGACATGCTGCCGAAGCCCCCATAAATTCCCCAATCAAAATACTGACTGGTCAGAATGCACACCTGAGGCGGTTTCCTCATACCCGGGGCTCCCTGGTCCAATCACGGGACATTTTTTCCGAACCTCGGGTATCCTTGGCTCGGCTTTCGACCGATGGAACTGCGACCCTCGCGCACAATTCAAGATAGCGGGCGGCGAGCGCCGGCCATCCGAAGGCAAGCGCACGACGACGACTTTCGTCCCCCATGCGCCCCCGCTGCTCAGCAGCGTTCAGCAGCCGCTGCAACGCGGTCGTGAGTGCCTGGACATCAGCCCATGGCACGATTTCACCGTTTGTTCCCTGCGTCACCAGTTCCGCTGTGCCTCCCGTATCGGTCACAACCACCGGCAGCCCGGACGCCATCGCTTCCAGGAGGGCAATCGACATGCCCTCATGCTGAGAGGGCAACACGAACACATCCGCGGCATGATAAACAGGCGGCATGTGTTCGCGCGGCACGAAGCCTTTGAAGGTCACCGCCTCCGTCACCCGTAACTCCGCCGCCAATTCTCGCAATTGCGGCTCAGCATCACCGGTCCCGACAAAGATCAGCGATATCGGTTCGTGGGTCGCTGCTCGCAATTTGGCGAAGGCCTGTAACAGATGGTGTTGCCCTTTACGCTCGATCAGCCGGGCGACACAAATCATGGTGAACGGCCGTCCGGGAGTCCCCGTGGCGGGGACAAACGCCTTCGTATCGACCCCGTTGGGAATCGTGACCAGGGGCAGATCCGGCATCGTTCGATGCGCCAACGCCACCTGCTCCGCGCTGATGGCTGTCACCGCACCCGCTTGACGCCAAATCCTGGTGATGAACGGCGTCAACACCGGGTAGAGGTAGTTATATCGCGCCTCAAACCCCGGCACATCCGGCCCCTGTAACGACAAGACGTACGGCAGGCCATGCGTGAGACGCAACAGGTAACTGATGGCCCCCGCGGGCACACCTGCAAAGGCGAAGCTCACATCGTACTGATGCTTCGACGCCAACTGCCGGGCGAGACGAAGCCCCCGCCAACTGTATCGCACCAACTCCCGATTGGTGGCATGGTGGATGTTGTGATTGTCGACCGGCACTTTGTAGATCGTAATGCGATCGGCAAACGCCTCGGTTTCATATCGCGCCTTGGTCCGCGAGGAGGTCACCAGATCCACGGTGACATCAGGCCGCGCAGCCATCTCATCCAGCAGGTGCAGGTTGACGACGCCCGTGCCGCCCCCGAGGGGAGGGAACTCGTTATCGAGCATGAGAATGCGAATGGCGGTTATCTCCTGGTCACGCGGCGGGCGACGTACAGCGGCCGGCGTTTGACTTCATCGGATATGCGTCCGATGTATTCTCCGATGACGCCGATGGTCATAAGCTGAATACCCGCGAGGAAGAAAATCGAGACGACGAGCGTGGTGAACCCGGCCACCCCGACGCCGATGGTGAGTTTCTTGATGACATAAAACAACGCCACGAGAAAGGACAACAGCGAGACGGTAAAACCCAGCAACGTAATGATGCGTAACGGCATGTGGCTGAATGACACCAATCCGTCGAGCGCCAGATAGATCAGTTTTCGAAGCGTGTACTTGGGGGTCCCGGCATGGCGCGCCTGACGTTCATAGGGCACGCCGACCTGCTTGAATCCCACCCAGCTACGGATGCCTCTGACAAATCGATTCCGCTCAGGCATGCGGATGAGCAGGTCCACCACTTTCCGGTCCATGACGCAAAAATCTCCGGCATCCAACGGGATCTCGATGTTGGCCACCCGTTGCAGCAACCGATAAAACCCCGCATACGCCAACCGTTTTCCCCACCATTCCTTCCGCTCGGTTCGCACCGCATACACGACTTCCCACCCTTCCTGCCATTTGGCCAAAAAGGTGTGCAGGGACTTCGGGGGGATCCTGGAGATCGGCATCCATAATGCTGACGACACGCCCGCGGCAATGCTCCAGTCCGGCGCTGATTGCGACTTGGTGGCCAAAATTTCTGGCAAACTCCACCACGACGACCCGGTGATCCTCCGCTTCCAGACGCCGCAAGATCTCCGGGCTCTGGTCGTGGCTGCCGTCGTCGACAAAAACAATCTCGTAATCCAGCCCCTGCTCGGTGAGTGTCCGGGTAAGGCGGGTATGGAGAGTCTGCAAATTCTCTTCTTCATTAAAGACCGGAATAACGATCGACAACATCGGCGGAAGAAGTGCGGCGCCATGCTGCCCGAGAATGGCGGCGACCAACGCCGGTGGCTGACGATGGTCCTCGGCAGTGGAGGTCAATTCCATGGCCGAAGCCAGGGCCCGACAGAACTCCAGCGCTTCCTGCGGATCCTGCGTCGGCGGCAATTGACGCCCGCTGGCGAGATTCCGCCCTCTTGCGGGCGAGACTTCATGACGGACAGACCAATCACGAGGACCAGACTGCGGTGAGGGCTGCATAGGGACACCCATACGTGAATGGACGTAAAACCGTTACCCGGGGACGGGCCTCTCAGTGTTGCTCCTAGTGTAGCGGAGGAGGTCGAATTCAGCCACATCTTCCGCTGAAATCGTAACGTAGGAATTTCGGAGTGCCTTCTTTGTCTGAGCCTGACACAGATCCCAGCGTGTGGGGTTGAGGATTATTTTGGTGAAGGGGAAGGATCGGCACCTTTCGTCATCATCGCCAGGCAGCCCAGCCCCAAGGCAATCCACACGAATTCCCGAAAGCGCCGCAGGAGCGCGAACGTAATACCGGTGACTTCGCCGTACCCGAATGCAGAAAGGAGGAACAGATTGCCGGCATCCTGCGCACCCAAACTTCCTGGGATAAAAAAGGTGCCCCCTTTGATAAACACGGAGAGTGCCCCGATCGCGATAGCCGGGAGGACATTGATGGACTGCCCCATGCAAAGAACCATCACGTAGACCTCTAATGCCTCCGCCAGCCAACCAAGCAGAAACAGTCCGGTCGAAAGGAGAAAAGCCTGTCGTTGGTGGGAGTAGAAGCCGGCGATGGTACGATCCAATTCACGCAGCTGCTGCTCCCGCGCCTCGAGAAACTGAATGCGCAGACCGATGCGTCGCAACAAAGCCAGGATCCACCCGAACATGCCCTGGCGCTGGACGATGACAAAGGCGCCAACGCCGAAC
The DNA here is from genome assembly GCA_049840695.1 of Nitrospira sp. Classification (GTDB taxonomy): domain Bacteria; phylum Nitrospirota; class Nitrospiria; order Nitrospirales; family Nitrospiraceae; genus Nitrospira_A. The sequence goes on along the minus strand of JASGJV010000002.1, from coordinate 110,251 downwards.
AGCAAGAGGCCCACGCTGACCAACCCTGCGGTGATCGTCTGTCCGGCCGATCCGTCGGACCCCAATAGCCAGAATCCCAGACCGATGCCCGCGAGGATGAAGAGGATTTGAGCGACGGTCATGGTCGTTTTAGCCGTGACGACCGAACGCGAGGCCCTCAACGAGTGGCACGCCATGGCGATTGAGGAGATAGGCTTTCAGGGGTTCGCCCCCCACGTAGGCCGTAGGTGTGGTCATGTTCACGACTTCGCCGGCGGTGCGAATAGCTAAGATGCGCCAAAACGGCACGCCCTTCGCCCAGGCGCCGAGCGTCACGCGCCACCCATAGGCTTCGATCACATACATGAGGAGAGAAGGAAGAAGGACCAGCACCATGGCTGCGGGACCGAGTTGCGTCACCGCATCGTAGATACGCCCGATGCCGATGTGCCAGACCAGTGCCGAGAGTGTCAGCGCCCCGAGGACAAGCAGTGCCGCTTTAAGCACGGGCCCGTGCCGAGGGTCGGATCACCCACACCATCATCAACCAGAAGACGGTCAACCCGAGTGCAGCCATCCACAGAAACCAGTCTAGTTTATCCGCGAGGGCAAACAGGAAGACCACCACAGAGAAATCGCGGCTCGCCACATTCTTGAGAATGAAGTCAGACCAGGCAGCCTGCTTCGGGGTATTCCAGCCTCGCGTGGCACCGATCTTTTGAGCCTTCGTGACCAGCCAGAACGCCATGGCGTTGCCGAACACCGCCGCGCCTCCGAGCGCCAGTGGCACCCAAGCCTCGGGCGCATCAGCGTGGCGAACGTAGGCGCCGCAGGCAATCCCGGCAAAGATAGCGATATGCACCACATTGTCCATCGCAATATCCAGCCACGCGCCGAAGGGAGACTCCGTAAAGGTGAGGCGCGCCACTTCTCCATCGCAACAGTCAATGATCGCAGCGAGCTGAAACAACAGCGCTGCTACGACGCCTGCCGTATAGGTCCCCCAACCGAATCCGACAGCGGAGAGGAGCCCAACAGCGGTCGCCACCATCGTGATACTGTTCGGGGAGCATTTCAATCGGAGAAAGAGTCGCGTTAAGAGCCGCGAAAAGGTCCGGTTGAAATAGCGATCGACAAACCCTTCGGCCTCGCCTTTCAGCGACCGGAACAATGTGCGCTCGGCGTGGCCGGCACTCGCCTGATCCCACACTTCACGATACCAGAGTCCTGCATGGGACGCGGCGGCCACAACCCGCACCCGTCCTTCAATGGCGGCCCGTTCCAGCCAGCGACGCATGGGAGTCATGCCGGAGGGTTCCGTGCCGCCGCTCGCCGAGGCGGTGGCCGCCCCGCCGGGCGGGTTCAAAATGCTGGCGGGCAATACGACCAGGTCGGCCGCGACCTGATGCCCCTGCTGGCCAGGCTGATTGTGGAATGAAATCAAACGTCCTTCCTGAAATGCGACCCCCGGATTCCAACGACCAACCGCCGGTTCGACCGGGCCTGCCTCACGCGTGACCACCAAGGCTTCGCCGTCGCGCACGGTCTGCCGCAAATGTTCAATCAAGCCCTTGGAAAACACGGCCTGAACTCCGGCCACGAGGCAGAAACCCCGGACTTCAGCGGCCAGGGATTCCCACGTGCGCGGGTCGTCAAGCGGAAATTCCCGAACCGGCATCCACCGGACCGGAATCGTCACCCGTGCTCCCCGTGCCAGCGCCTGCTTGAGCAGCTCTTCATCGGGACCGGCCAACACGATCAATTGGCGTATGCCGCCCCGCTGCAAGGTGAGGACCGTCCGCTGAAAGAGGCTTAACCCTCCGATATGGGTCAAGGGGCCAACGTCGGCAAGCCCTCGGCCTGGGCGATCACCGAAGAGCCAGGCACCAGGCAGCAAAATGGCCGTGCTCAATCCCTGCAGTTCCGCGCCTCGTTGTATGGTACTTTCACTCATGATGCCGAATGGGATCCCCGTTCGTAGATGGCGGTTGCGTATGCGCTAGAGCCTCGGAAGAACTTCCCGCTCCGCCTTAGTGACATCTTCAGGAAAGTCGATCTCGGTCCAGGGCAGCCCGCCGATCTTCTCATGACCGACCTTCACGTCCCGGAAATACTGCAACAAACCGTCTTCGTATTCCATGTCCCAGCGGTTCTGGTCGATGTATCCCTTCAGGGAAGCGATCACATGCGCCGTATCCGCCCGGCGCACCCGGAGGAACCCGACACCTTCGCCGGCGAGATCATATCGATCAGGCACTTTCTTACTCAAGGCGATGACGCGGTCTCCCTGCACCACCACCATACATTCCTCGCCCGTTTGCTTCACCGTATCGTCCATGAGTAGACAGTTTTCATAGGGCGACGCCACAAGACGCCGAAGGATTTCCCGATGAAACAACACATCCGCATCCATGATGACCACATCATCAGTGAGCGCCTGCCTGGCAATCCAGAGCGATGAAATGCTGCCGCGATGGAACTCCTCGTTGACGAGATAGGATATATCGACCCCATGGCACTGTGAACCCACGGCAGCCCGGATCATCTCCTGCTTGTATCCGACCACGATGGTGGCCTGCCTGATCTTCACGGATGCCAGGGATTCCAGATAGCGGGACAACAAGGTCTGCCCGCCGATCTCGATCAGGCATTTCGGCTTATGCTGGGTCACCGGCCAGAGGCGTTTACCGACTCCTGCCGCAAGGATGATGGCCTTCATGCGCGAGCCGCCGCTCCGGCCAGCACTTCTTCGAACGCGCCCAGAAAGCCGTCGATCTGGGATTCGGTGAGCGCGCCCATATTGGCGACACGGAACACCTTCGACTCCAGCTGCCCTTGACCGGCATAGATCACATAGCCGCGCGCCTTGAGCTGATCATGCAGGGTCGTGTAGCTAAGACCCGCAGGAAGATGAAAGGCCGTGATCGTGTTCGACTGCAGGTCCGCCGGCAGGAACGGCTGAACTCCCATGCCCGCCATCCGCTCGCGAATTCTCGTGGCCATGCGCCGATACCGATGGAACCGGTTGGTCACCCCTTCTTCGAGTAATTCGTCCAGCGCCTCCTCAAACGCATAGTAGACCTGCACCGCCGGCGTGAAAGGCACAATCCCTCGGCCCTGTTCATCGACATAATGGGTGAGGGTCAGATACCAGGACCGCTTCGGATATTTCCGCATCTGGTCGAGGAATCCCTTGCGGAGCAGGACAAACGAGACGCCGGGGAACCCTTGAATGCACTTGCCCGCCGTTCCCGCCACCATATAGATGTGCGATCCGGTAATGTCGATCGGCTCGCCCGCCAGACCACTGACGGAATCGAGAACGAACACCCGGTTGAGGCTGTCGACCACCTCCGCAATTTCTTTCACCGGATTGATCAAGCCGGTCGTTGTCTCATGATGGACCATCGACACCGCATGCACTTCAGGATGCTGACGCAGCGCCAGCCGGAGTCGTTCCGGGTCAGGTCTGACGTGCCATTCCGACTTGAGTTCGGACACCCCGAGTCGCTGCAAGCCGATCATATTGGACAGCCGTTCGCCGTAGACGCCATTGTTGAGCACCAACATGCGCTTGCCCAACGGCAGGCAGGACATCACTGCAGATTCGACGGCAGCCGTGCCGGATCCCGTCAATACGACGGCCACATACTCGGACTCCGCCCCGGGCACGAAGGCGGTGAGCAACTTCTGCTGAATGCGCAGCAGCATATCGGAAAACTCGGATTCCCGATGGCATATGTCCGGACGCAACAACGCCTGCCGCACCCGTTCGCTCACATTTACCGGACCTGGATTCAGAAGTATCATGGTTGTGCCTCAGGCTGTTGATCGGAACGGAGCAGGACGGGCTCGCTCAGCACGTTCAATGCGCCGCAATTACTCAATGGCTTTCATGAAACGCGCGGTGATGGCCGGTGGCTCCAACGCAATCCGTCCGGCATCCTCGACAAACTCGTTCACCTTGACGAGCAACATGCTCGGCCCGTCGTTCTTCAACATATCTTTGAATTCGTACACGAGATCTTCACGGTCCAACACACGTTCGACCGCCACGTACCCGGCTGCCTTCGCCACTTTTTCCAATTGGACCACATTGGAGATGGATGGCTGATTTCCCGTTGAACCATACACTTCGTTGTCGAACACGACATGGATAAGATTCTTCGGCCGCAATGCGCCCACGGTGGCGAGCGTGCCCATCCCCATCAACACATTGCCATCTCCGTCGAAGACGATGACCTTCTTGGTGGGTTTGGAGAGCGCCACGCCCAAGCCGATTGCAGCGGCATTGCCCATCGAGCCGATCATATAGAAATGGGTCGGCCGATCGGCGAGCTTCTGGGCTTCCCTCGAAGGAAATCCGTTGCAGATGATGACGGGCTGATCCGTCAGCAATTCGAGCAGCGCGGCCATTGCCTGCGCCCGGCTCTGCATCGTGCCCTGTTCCGGCCTCATGGGTGCAACCCCTTGATAATGTTCTTCTTGATCAGGAGGGCCACTGGAATCCGCTGTTTCATGAAGGTCTGGGCCACCCAGTGAAGATCGTCCGCCATCGTCTGTTCCGATAAGGTCCGATGAGGGATTTTCATGGTGTCAAGCAGCTGCGGCATCGTCTCGCCCATCACCAGATGTTCCGGCGCGTCCTTGCCCTCAAAGCCGCGCCAGGATATCAATAGAATGCACGGCTGCCGATAGATCATATTGAGCGAGAGCAGGGTGTTCAGGGAGGTGCCGAGTCCGGAGTTCTGCATGAGGACGGCAGGGATTTTTCCGGCCATGAAGGCGCCGGCCGCCATGGCGACCGCTTCATCCTCGCGCACGGCCAACGTATAAAGCTTACGCGTGAGCAATTCCTCAATGATGCCGCCCAGCAAAGAATCGGGCACACCGGTAAAGAAGTTGACGCCCAGATTTTCGAGGGCCTGCACGAATACATCACTGTCAACCATGAACCATGCTCCTGTCGCCCAACGGGCCCCAGCACAAGAGGCGCATTATAGCCAAGGGGTCCTTCATTCACAAGAACGCCGCTCTGGGAGTTGCCGCCGCGTGAACGGCCATGGTAGCGTGCCAAGTGGGACCTTGTGAAAGCCATGCTCAACGCGTTTTCAATATGGTCGCCTCTCGGCCTCGTGCAATGCATCGGGCGCGTCATCGCGCTGCTACTCCTCACCGCCGGGCCGGGTTTCGCCATCACGATGGCGAACGATCCGCACGGCTACCACGATCTTTCGTGGGGCATCCCTCTCACTGACGTGCCCGACCTCATGGTGACCCGTGAGAACACCCATACCATCGACTATGAATTCCGCGACCGCCAGCCGGTCTATGCCGACATCCCGGTGGAAAGCGTGCATCTCTCGACGGTCGATGCACAGTTTGCGCGCGTCACCATCCGGTATCGTGGCGCCCAGGCGCACAAACAGGTGCTGCAATATCTCGAACGGACCTACGGCGCGATCGAGCGGCTTCCCGGACAGATGATGCGAGGGCTGAACCAGCAATATAGCTGGCGTGGATCGGAGACCGAAATCACTCTGACCTATGAGGCGAACCGGGATCGCGGTTTTGTCTTTATCGAAAGCCGGAACCTGGCGCCACGCTTTCAAGATCGGATGTCGGATACGGCGGATTAATCTATGCTGCATGAACAGACCTTCCTCCATCCAAGCCGTTGCCTGTTGATTCTCACGCTTGGCGTGGTGTTGCTGTTTCCAAACACCCCGGCTCTGGCTGTCCCTATGGAGAACGATCCGAACGGGTTCGAAGGCATTCCCTGGGGAGCGGTTTTTACCGAATCGGACCAGTTCGTGAAGGTGGAGGAGGCCGGCAGAATCCAGACGTATGAACTAACCTCGACGCCCAGAAAGCTAGGCCCGGCGACGGTCGAGTCGATGAAATTCAGCACGGTCGAAGGCCAGTTTGCCCGCGTTATGGTCCGGTATACCGGCAAGGAGACCCACGACCGGCTGCTGACGTTCCTGCAACAACAATTTGGCCCGATCGACCACACTCCCGGCCAGATGGCCGGCGGCGCGGTGAAGTTTTTCAACTGGCAGGGCCCCGACAGCGCGATTATCCTCCGCTACGACCTTCGCACCGGCCAGGGGGTGATTTTTTTCGAGAGCGAAGCGTTCCGCGTGAAGTTGAACGAAGGCAATTTGCCCCCCGTCCCCTGACCGATCCGCTACCGCTTCCTATCCTCCACATGGGCTGTCCCTACCGTGAACGGAACATTCACGATCCTTGTCACACTTCGTTCTTGCATGATACCTTGACCGGTGAGTAACCACTCACTCACCGGGCGGACGATGACGTGAAAGCGACGAACACCAGCTCCCGGAATGCCAGCCACGATCGCCAGGCCAGCCTGATTTCCTCTGCCGCGAACCTGTTTGCCGCCAAAGGATTCAAGGGCACCACCACGAAGGAGATCGCCAAGGCCGCCGGTGTGAGCGAAGCTCTGGTGTTCAAGTACTTTCCGACCAAGCGGGCACTGTACACCGCCATCCTGGCCGAAAAGGCGCCGCTGAGTGAACTGCTGAGCGCTGTGGAGGAATTTGCGCGGAAACGTGATGACCATCGCGTCTTTACGCTGATCGCCAGCTACCGCATTCGTCCCGGAGCGGACCCCACGATGTTACGACTCCTGCTCTTCAGTGCGCTGGAGGGCCATGAACTGGCGGATATGTTTTTCGGCAAGCAACACCGGGTATTTTACGATTATTTAGCCGGATATATTCAGACCAGGATCGACGAAGGGGCGTTTCGTTCAATCGATCCTTTGCTGGCAGCGCGCGCCTTCATCGGCATGGTGGTCCACCACCGGCTGTTGCACGAGATTTTCGACGTGCCTTTGCACTGTTCCCATAAAGACATCGTCTCCACCTATGTGGAACTTTTCCTGAAAGGCCTGCAGCCTTCATCCACCGATAAGAAGCGAGGCCTGACTCGTGTCCGGTAACCTCATTCGACGGCATCCGATCCTCACCCTGGGCATCATCCTCTTCGTCGCCGTGGCGGCATTGGTGGCGTTCCGACTCACCAGCGGCGCCAAGACGGATCCTCGCAAGAACCGGATCCTCACCGTGGGCACCATGGCCCCCATCAAGCAGGATCTCGACGTCCGGTTGACCTATACCGCCGATTTGATTCCGAACCAGCTCGTCAACATTTTCTCCCGCGTGGACGGCTACATTGCCAAGATCTATGTCGATAAGGGCGATCTGGTAAAGGTCAATCAGTTGCTGGTCGAGATCGACCATACCGATTACATCCATGCCGTCAATCAGGCCAAGGCCAATCTCTTGTCGGCTAAAGCGAAAGTCGTCCAGCAGGATGCCGGGGTACGCAACGCCACCCTGACACTCGACCGCATGCAAGCACTGATCAAAGACCAGTTCGTCTCCCAGCAGGATCTCGACACAGCGCTGGTAAACCGCGATGCAGCCGTGGCGTTACAGGACTCTTTGCGCGCCCAGGTGCAACAGATGACCGTGGCGCTGGCCCAAGCCGAAACCAACCTGGCTTACTCCTATATTCGCGCTCCCTTTGCGGGGTATATCGCCGAGCGCAACCTCGATCCCGGCGCCTACGTGAGCGGCACCACTGCCAGCACGTCCACCGTGTCGCGCGGCATCTTGAGCGTGCACGACGTCGAAACCGTGCGCACATTGATCGAAGTCGTGGAGAAGGATGTGCCCCTCGTGCAAGTCGGGCAACGGGCCGACGTCCGCGCCGAGGCCTATCCCAACGAAGTCTTCGAGGGCCGGGTCACCCGCATCGTTCAGGCGTTGAACCGTGCCACCCGCACGATGACCGTGGAGGTCGATCTCCCGAACAAAGACCATCGCCTCAAAGGCGGCATGTTCGCCCGCGTCGAAGTCCTGGTCGGGAAACATCCCCAGGCGATTCAGATTCCGCTGGATGCAGTGAGCCGGCTCGAAGACTCGCAATATGTGTATGTGGTCAAGGATGGGAAAGCCCATCAGGTTCCGGTGGAGCTGGGGGCACGCGCCGAAAATCGCGTCGAAGTCGTGAAGGGCCTTGCGGGCGACGAGCAACTCATCGTGTCCGGCAAAGATCTCGTCAGCGAAGGCGTCCCCGTCCAGGTCCAGCCGCTGGGCGACGTGAAACGGGAGTCATAACAGCAATCCTAAAAAGAGGCCTCCTGCGTTGACGGCACACGCCCTGCGTTTCACCTCTAACGGTTCACGTCTCACGTCTCCATTATGTGGCTGACACTCCTCGCGCTCCGCAACCGGATCGGCATCCTGATGTTGTCCCTGGCCATGGTGATCCTGGGGGCCACCTCGTTGGAACGGCTCCCCGTCGATCTTTTTCCCAACATTCAGGTTCCGGTCGCCTTTGTTGGCGTCATTTACAAGGGCGCGCCTCCGCTCGATATCGAACAGAGCGTCGTGTATCCCATTGAGAAAGCCGTCAGTTCCGCCTCCAATGTCGAGCATGTGGAATCCTTTGCCAAGCAGGGCATCGGGGCGGTGCAGATCTGGTTCAACTGGGGCGCGGACATCAACGTGGGCCAAATGGAAGTGATGCAGCGCATCACCCAGATTTTGAACAGCCTGCCGCCCGGTATTCTTCAGCCCTTCATCGTCAAGTTCGACGTCTCCAATATCCCCGTCGCGTTCGTGACGGCTTCCGGCGGCGATCTGGACGAACGGGCGCTCTATGACCTGGCCTACAACACCATCGCGCCGCAAATCGAGCAAATCGCCAACGTCGCCGCCGCCACGGTAGAGGGCGGCAAGATCCGGCAGATCAACATCAATCTCGACCCGGCTCTGCTGCAGGCGCGTGGCCTCTCCATCCTCGATGTGGTCAAGGCGGTGAAGGCATCCAACCTGATTCTGCCCTCGGGCGACATCAAGGCCGGAAACCTCGACTACAACGTGTTCACCAACACCCAGTTCAAAACCGTGGAACCGATCAACGACGTCGTCGTGAAGATCGACGCGCGTGGCAATCCCGTGCGCGTGCGGGATGTCGGCGTCCTGACCGACTCCTCGGACATTCAAACCAACGTCGTCCGCACGGACGGCAAACGGTCGGTCTATCTCAGGGTCAACAAGCAGCCAATCGCTAACACCGTGGAAGTGGTCGATGCGTTGCGCAAAGCAATCCCCAAAATGATCGGCATTCCGCCCGGTGTGCAGCTGGGAATCTCCTTCGATCAGTCGATCTACATCCGGCAATCGATCAAGAACCTCATCGAGCAGGCCCTGCACGGGTCGCTACTCGCGGCGGCGGTCATCCTGTTGTTTCTGCGAAACCTCACCAGCACGCTGATCATCTCCGTCGCCATCCCGCTGTCGATTCTGGTGACGTTCATCGTGCTGTATTTCACCAACCAGACGCTCAATGTCTTCACGATGGGAGGCTTGGCGCTGGGGATCGGCCGTCTGGTGGACGATTCGATCGTCGAACTCGAAAACATCCAACGCCACTTGAATGTTCACCGGAACCGCTGGGATGCCATTGTCAACGCGGCGCGCGAAGTCGCCATGCCGATCTTCGCCTCCACGGTCACGACCGTCGTCGTCTTCCTGCCGATGTTTTTTATCGTGGGCATCGCGCGCCTCCTGCTCATTCCGCTGACCCTCACAATCGCGATTGCCCTGTTCACCTCGTTCTTCGTTTCGCGGACCGTCACCCCTGCGCTCTGTTATCGCTTCCTGAAATCCGAGGAGGAAGCGCACCGTTCCCTGCCCTCCTGGTTCGTGCGGGTCATGCAATGGAGCCAGCGCCGCTACGAAGCCCTCGACGAAGGGTACGAGCGCAGCCTGCGCTGGGTGCTGGCCCACCGCCGCACGTTATTGATCGCCGTGGTGGCGCTATTCGTCAGTTCGCTCGCATTGCTTCCCTTGATCGGCACTGAATTTTTACCGGTGTCGGATGAAAGCCAGTTCCGCATCGTCTTGCGGGCCCCGGTCGGTCAGCGGGTCGAAAAAACTGTCGACCAGGTCGCCGAGGTCGAACGGGTGCTGCGGGAAAAAATTCCACCGGACGAACTGGAAGCGATTGCCTCCAGCACCGGCGTGCTGGCACAGGGCCGCTCGTCGCTTTTCAATCCCAACACAGGCCCGCATACCTCGGTCATTTCGGTCTACCTCGCATCTCCCGACCGGAGGCGGCGCAACCAGGTCGAAATCATGAACGCCGTGCGGCCATCCGTGGTCAAACTCTTCCCCGGCGTGGCGATGTTTTTCGATCCGGGCGGCTTGGTCAAACGTGTGACAAGCTTCGGCTCACAAAAATCCATCGACGTGGAGATTTACGGGTACGATTTCGAGAAGGCCCGCACCGTCATCCATCAGGTGCAGGAGATCATGCATAAGATCCCCGGCATGGCGGACATCGAAGTCAGCCGGGAGGAGAACTACCCGGAAGTGAACGTGGTGGTGGATCGGGAAAAGGCCGCGCTCCTGGGAATCAGTGAAACGGATGTCGCGAATGCCGTGCTGTTCTCGCTGAACGGCAACGGCCAGACCGACCCGATTATCTACACCGATCCCCAGAACGGGAATGAGTACTACATCAGCGCCTGGCTTGCCGAAGAACACCGCAAGGACCTGACGGCCATCGAGCATGTGTTGCTCACGACCAAAAACGGTGAGCCGGTGCTGCTGAAGAATCTAGCCACGCTGAAATTAAACGCCGGCCCCGTCAAGATCGAGCGCAAATACTTCCAGCGCGTCGTCCACATCACGGCGAACCCCGTCGGCCGCGATCTCGGCGCGATCGCCCAGGATCTGGAAACGGCCTTTGCCCAGTTGCAGTTGCCGACTGGCTTTAGCATCCGGCTTGCCGGTCAAATTCAGCAACAGCGGGAGACATTCGAGGGCCTCATGTATGCCAGCGCTTTGGCCTTGATTCTGGTCTACATGGTGATGGCTGCTCAATTTAAATCGCTGATCGACCCCTTCATCATCATGTTTTCGGTGCCGATGGGCATTCCCGGCGTGATCGTCATCCTCTACCTGACGAACACCACGATTTCCACTTCATCTTTGATGGGCATCATCATGATGCTGGGCATCGTCGTCTCCAACGGCGTCTTGTTAGTGGACTACACCAACGTGCTCCGACGCCGGGGGCTGATCCTCTCCGCCGCCGTCGTCACAGCCTCCCGGACCAGACTGCGGCCGATTTTGATGACCTCGCTCGCCACGGTCGTGGGCCTCATCCCCATGGCCCTCGGATTGGGAACCGGAAGCGAAACCAACGCGCCGCTCGCACGCGCGGTCGTGGGTGGCCTCACCGTCTCGACAATCCTGACGTTGTTTCTCGTTCCAACCGTGTACACGATGCTGGAAGAACGGTTCCCACGGCGGGCGGATCAACTGGGAGACACACCGGCAGACGCTGAGTTGGCCGGACACCAGGCCTAGCAGGATGCGGAAAAGGTCCGCCAGCGCCGTTCTCACAAGACACTGCCGCCTCACTATCTCGGCGGCGTTCACAAACGTGACGCGCTGTATTGAGCTCGTCGTGAACCTCAGCGGCTTACCGCCGCATTCTTCTCGAAAGCGCGTGGCCGGATGTTCTGGGATTTGCAGGCTGTTCAGAAAGGCTGTCCGGCAAGGCCGCAGGAAGCAGGGCGGCTCAGGCGTACCCCCAGGGTACGTCGCAGGGAGACGTGCGACTAAGAACGCCGCTGTCGGCGTTTCTTAACAGCCTGCTAGGGTCTGAGGCTTGGGAAGAGGGACGCCAGCTGCATCGCCAGCCCCATGTCACCACTGATGCGAAGGCGACCGGTCATGGCGATCATGGTGCCGCTGACCTGGCCGTTTAATACACGCAGGCAATCTTCACCTGACATCGCGAGCGTCACATTCGGATCCGGATGGATCCCTTCGGATACCTGGCAAGCTCCGTCCCGAATCTGAAGTTGGTACTGTCCCCCGTCAGTCCCGTTCAAATCGAACTGGTAGACGACATCCAGGCCTTCGGCCGCATCGGGATCCAGCTTGCCGGCGAGCGTGGCAAAGAAGGCCCGCACCGTTTTGGGTTGTGAGTGAGTCATACGATGGCGCCCCGGCGAGAGCACGCCCCCCGCCGGGGCGGACGTGCCAGGCTAGTACCGCAACATGGCCCGATGGCTCGAACGACGGGCACCGAAGAAGGCTTTGGAGAATTCTTCGACGACGGTCGGCTCGTAACCCTTGCAACTGAAAATATCGAGATAGGCGCTGTTGGTGTCGTTGGCGAAGTGACCGCTGATCAAGGAGGTCTCGATCAACTGCACCATGCTGTAGCCCGCCACGCGTCCTTCACCGAAATTGACGATCTGGCAGGCGCCATATCGCTTCATTTCGATCAATTCGCAGAGCTGCACTACGTAAGCTTCAATTTGTTTGGCGTCGCGAATGCGTTCGGGAATGCAATCGTGGAGGTCAACGGAGGTGCAAATACCCCAGGCCTTGCCGGGTCCGACAGAGTCCGGATGGACTGCGGAGTCAGCAATCCTGGCTGAAGATGATGAGATGTCGTCGGAGGTGGCACCTTCGGCGTTGTGCATATGCGATACGACCTTTTTCTGTTGGGGGTGGGGGGAGTGGCGAAGCATGTATTTGCACTATACTGAACGTTTGAAACACTGTAAATATTTATCTCCCAAATTTCTCGCGCCGCGCGCACATTGACAAACTTGCGACCCCTTAGCGAGAATGCCGCCCATGACTGACACATCCACACCCGAGTCCGCCGCCTCCGCACCGACCGCTGAATTGCCCGACCGCCTCTGCACCTGGTGCAAAGTGACCATGACGAAACGCCTGGTCGCCGGAGGACAATTCATTCACTACACCTGCCCCAAGTGCGTCTTTCAGCACACCATCAAGCGAATGCCACAGGCTGTATAGCCCTCTTGCCTGTGCAAGGTAGAAACCGCGCAGGCCGATCAAAGAGGTCGCAAACAAGGCCGCAAGGAGCATGACGACTGAGGCGTACCTCCGGGCACGTCGCAGGAAGACATCCGACAGAGAACGCCGCTGGCGCCCTCTTTCACCGGCCTGCTACTCGTCGTAGTACTTTTCGCGATAGATCGGACACAACCCCTTGGCATTGATCCGGGCCGTCACATCCTTAATCATCTCGCTCCCGCCGCAGAGATAGACGGCGAGATTTCTCACGGAAGAGATCCGCTCCTCAACCAACGTCGTCACGCGTCCGCTCGCCCCATCCCACCCCGGCTCCGGCCGGGACAGGGTCGTCACGACGGTCAATCGGGAATGGGCGGCAGCCAACCTTGCCAGTTCATCTTGCCAATACAGATCCCTCTGACTGCGTAGCCCCCAGAACAACGTGACCGGCCGGTCCGGCTGCCGTTGCAATTGCGCCAGGATCATGCTCCGCATGGGCGCGATGCCGGTTCCCGTCGCCACGAACAACAGATCCTTCGTTCCGTCGTCCCGGAGGTAAAACGCGCCAGCCGGGCCCTTGAAGGACGTCCGGTCCCCTTCACGCAGACTAAACAGGTAGCTCGAACCGGGCCCACCCTGAACGTGATTCAAGACGAGGAGGATTCGCTCCCGCTGCTCCGGCGGCGACGCAATCGAATAGGGCCTGGTCACGGGGCGGGGCTGTCCCTCCTTCGGCACCTCGAACGAGACGAATTGTCCGGCTTTAAACGTGATGCTCGCGGGCTCCAGCAGCCGCAGCTCGATGGCTCGCACGTCGTGCGTCAGATCGTGAATGCGGCTCACTTCGGCCGTGAACGTGTTCACAGGAGCCAACCTCGAGAGAGGCGATTCTGGCGGAAGATCCGGTCAGCCACGCCCGGAGGGAAGCAAGAGATGCGTCTCATACGTCATGATACCAAGAAATGCGGCGAGGCCGAGGTAGTACAGAGCATAGTTCACCCTGGTTGAGAGCGGCACCTCGTAGTAGCGTTCGGGCAAGCCATGGGGGCCTCCACGGAACGTGGACATCACATGCGGGATCGCCATGATCGCGATCAAGAGCAGCATAGGGCTGTGGTTCATGACGAACAGACCGATCAGGATCGGCACGCCCAGCCACCAGACCTTGGGTGAGATAATCGCCGTGATGCGCCCGCCGTCCAATGGGGACAAGGGGATGAGATTGAACAGATTGATCATAAACCCGGCGTAAGCCAGGGCCAGCAACAATTGGCTCTGGGTATATTCGGCTGCGTAATAACAGGCGATAGCCGCCACGGTACCGGCAACCGGCCCGGCAATTCCCACATAGGCCTCGGTTTCCACATCCATCGGCTGCTCTTTGAGTTGGATCCAGGCACCGACGAAGGGAATGAAGGTCGGGGCCCCCACATTCAGGTTGCGCTGTTTGGCGGCAGCGTAATGCCCCAATTCGTGAAACAGAATCAGCAGCACAAAACCGACCGCGTACCACCACCCGAACAAGAAACTATACGCGACCATCGAAAGCAGCATGGTGCCGCCGGTCAGGGCGATCTTGCCGAACTTGAGGCCGCCGAGGAGCAGCAGAAGAATCTTCACGACGACAGACCTCCGCCGCTACCCGGCTGCTCGGCCTGCGGTTTCTTCTTCAAGTATTTGGCGGCCAACCCGCCGAGGGCAATGACCAACAGCATGAACAGCTTCTTTCCCGCCACCAACAGAGGAATGATGAAGGCCCACAGCTTCGCCAGCAAACCGGACTTGACGGCGGCGCCGGCGATGAGCGCCGTCAGGCCGACCGCCGCCACCTTGTCGGTGGTGCTGTTGAAGTCGGCATATCGCTTCCCCTCGACGAATTCCACGTTGGCCAGCAACTGGCTGACATGCGGCTTCAGCACCGGCAGCTGCTCCAACGACCCGACCATGTTCATGCTGAGGTAGCCCTGTCGTCCCAACGCCAAGGTGTTGTAATTGACCCCCACCGGCGATTCGGGCTCCTGCGCCGAGATCGCCCATACCACCTTGTTCGCCGCCTTGTCATAATGCGGCTTCTCTTCCCATCCGCGAATGATCAGCGGTCGAAACCCTTGCGCCTGGCGGTTCTTGTTGTCTTCCTCCGTCCCTTCTTTGATGGACGTCATCAGCGCATCGGCATCCCAATTGGCCGCATCGTCGTCTTTGACGTAACCTGCATCGATGTATCGCACGACCATGAACCACTGTTCGCCTTCGCCGGTCGCCGTGATCAACCCCAGTTCGGAACCGGAGGGAAAGTTCCCCATCCTCTTTAACAGCGCTTGTGTCTCTTGGGCACCAAGGAATTGATAGCCTTGGGGAAGCTTCAGCAACGCCTGATCGCCCAGCTTCGCTTCGGTGGGCCCCTCAAGCCAATGAAGGCCGGACGGTTTCGGCTCATCGGCCAGCGCCGGAAGCGCGAGGCCGGCGACCATCCAACACAAAAAGGCCGTCATCAGACGAAAATGGCACCATGTCATGGCTTCGTCTCCTTCAAGGACTGGGCAACGGAACGTGCTTCAGAATGTATCATCGCGTAGATAGTGTCCTTCTTCGCTAGGCGTGCGATTCACACAACGATTCATCATCCTACCTGAATACACCGTAGAAGTGGCGGCCAGGCCCTTGTCACCATAAGCCAGATGCGGACCGATACGAACTTTGCAGTAGCCGCCTCCCCTCATTCCCAGCAATGCTTGCTCGATTCCCGGAATGACCTGACGCCGTCCCAATTCCACCTGGTGATCGACCAGGGTTACGCCGCGTTCGACTCTCAGCCTGTGCGCCGGCAGGTTGGCCGCCTGCCGATCATTGATCGGTACCTCATCGCCGCGGTGCAGGAACATACGGCAGTTGTACAGAACGCGATCACCCAGGTGAGTCTCCGGATCGTTGCCTTCGCACTGGTCGAGGTATACGGGGCCCTTCGAACGTTTCATCGAGGCTAGTACACCACGGTGGTGAGAGACAGCGGCCCGACTGCGGTCTTCTCCAATACCTTGACCGCGACCCGGCCGATGACACGGCCGTCTTCCGCTTCCACATCGACCCGCCAGTCTCCCGGATCGAGGCCCTCTTTGAAGGTATAGGCGCGATACCCCCCCTCCCGCCCACCGGAAATTTTGAGCGGAATGCGTTCGGCATCGGCGAAAGGCTGACCGGCGTCGGGCCGGTAATACCAGTGATGATAGATCGTGGTTTTGAGCGCCACCGGCGCGAACACCGCCGTGAAACAATAGACCGGATCGTCGGCCGGGATGACATTGTCCGAGGTTTTCCACACCTCGTACCAGGATTTTTCAAAACTCAGTTCATACCGGTCGCCCGAGCGCTTCACTTCGTGATACATGCCGCCGTGCTTCAAAGAGAGCGGCACCGGCGGAATCCAGTTCATAAAATAGAAACCAACCAGCAGTACAATCAGACCAAAGGCCGGCGCACCGGCCCACATCGCCTCCCGAGTCGTACGATCGGCATTATTCCAATAGATCAATTGCACAACGCGCAACACGATGAGGACTGTCACCATGGCTCCTGCCAGAAAGATCGCCGCATTCATCCAGCCGGTCATGACGGGCAGAAAGAATGTGAAGAAGGCAAAACAGACGAAGGCGTAGAGACTCACCAGCAGTTGCACATTCGACAGCCGGCTGCGAAGGAATTCGTTCGCCACAAGAAATGCCACCAGCACGCAGAAGAACACGGCCGTCCCGGCGAAGGTGGCGCTCTTGGAATAGAAGATGGCGTAGGCGCTGAACAGTCCACCTAGCAGGAACTGAATCGCCATTGGTGCGTAGGGCTTGGCCTGTACCACCCATTTCATGAAGAAGGGTGCGTTAGGCGGCAGATCATCCACGGTAGCTTCCTGCGTTCCCAAACGTCCGGTCAGGACGATCAAAAAGCCCAACAGGGTCAGGTAGGCCAGCAACAAGAGGTTGTCACGAAGACGGTCGACACGTGTCAGCACCAGAGTGTCGTAGGTCACGCCGCTGAAGAAAAACAGCGGCGGCAGGTAGGGCTTACCCAGAACCGATTGGAACCGTTGTAATGAGACCATGCGTTAGATTTCAGGAGACGCAGGCGATTGTCAAACGAAGAGACGAATCAGGCGACCAAATCGGACGGTCGGGATTGGCTCGTAATACGCATGCCACATATCACGTTACAGAAGCATGTCCTAGCTTTCATGATTTCACCCGGCAGCTCAACATGGTCATCCGGCAAGGCCGCAGGGGAGAAAGAACCGGAGGCGTACCCTTTGCGGTACGTCGAGGAGTCTTTCGACCCGAGAACGCAGCTGGAGACCATGTTCAGCTACCGGAACCATACAGGATGCTCAAAACGGTTGTCCGGCAAGGCCGCAGCGAGTGAGAGGGCGAGGCGTACCTTGTCTGGGTACGTCGAGCCCTGGAACGAAGCGAGAACGCCGCTGGGAACCACGTGTAGAATCCGACGGCTCAAAATGATCATCCAACAAGGCCGCAGGGAATGAAGGACCCGAGGCGTACTCTTTCGTACGTTGAGGGTCCGGAATGACCGAGAACGCAGTTGGGGATCATTTTCAGCTGCCGGACTACATGAAGGGGGGCAGCGGAGCATAGACGACCGGCATTCCCAACAGTCGCTCCAGCCATCCGGCCATATGATCCTCTGGTAACGGAGCGCGATTGAGCCGGGCCTCCAGCTGAAACCCTCCGGCTGTGCCTACTATCCCGATGATGGCCAACGCATCCTCCCCCTCGGGCATCAATTCCTGCGTTTGGAACTCACAGAGGGTACTGTAGAGACGGCCCTGCGGCGCGATGGTTTCCAGCACTTCCGGCAATTCACCCAGCGCGCAATGCACGGAGCAGCGGTAGACCGTCTTGGCGCCAGGTTGCACCGCGGCGAAGGCGTCCAATGCCGGTTCGGAAAATCCTGTGAGATAGGCTCGAACGCCAGCCGGTTGCGAGGCCATGGTCGCAGCCAACCGGCTCGCCGGCACAAGAAATTCATAGGCGTCGAGCGAGTTGTATTCGAATTGACAGGGCCCGAAGGCATCCGGCCAGGAACAAAAAAACGGCGTCGCCGGGTCTGCGGGCGTCAGCACCAGGCTGCCCTTGTCAACGGATGTCTCCACCGGCAGATCCAGCAGGGCGATGGCGTCGAGAAAGATCGCCCGCCGCTCATCCACCCATTCAGCCCGTCGTGCATCCTCCCGGGTTTCTTCCGGCGTCACCACTTCCTGCGTATGCAGACGCACCCGGATAAAGGCATGGTTATGACGAAACCCCAGCCAGAACATGGAGGTGGGATGATGAAACCGCAATCCGGGTTTCGTGCGCCAGGGATGACTGATCGAGCAGTAGGTGCCGACATCCTGAAAACGCTGATAGACGGTGTGGTAGCCGCCCGCCAGCAGAAAAAAATCACCCTGCCAGGCTTCGCGGATATGGAGGAGAGTGACGTCTTCCGTAGCCCAATGATCGAGCTGATCGAAAGCCTGGGGGGAGTCGACGGCCCAATCCTCCACGTAGCAGATCACGTCTTTGGCGGGATGAGCCGGCTTGAGGCCCAAGGCGCCTAGACGCTCGCCGACCGCCAGGATCTCCTGAAAGGTCAACCGGCCGGCGGTCTCCCAGCGGCGTTCACGCACAACGCTCCTCCGCGGTCCGCGCGCCGCTATCGAATCTGATGTGCCTCACTTGGCCGACTTCAACGCGCGGCCCTCAATCTTTGTATCGGCGATAAACCGCTCAATGCCGTCCTGCAAGAGACCCGACATGAGGTTCTCGACGTCCTCGCTGGTAAACCAGAACACCAGCTTGTTTTGTTCACCCTGGAGATTGCGCTGCGTGCTGCTGTCATCCGACAGATTCTTGGCTCGAATCACCAGGCGGCTCTCGCCCGTTAATTTCGTATTGAACACGCGGCTCTTGGCGTTGGCCGAAAAATCCAGAATTTCTCCGCCGATGACGATGTCTGCACCGGAGACTCCCACGCCCGATTGCACCACGCGCGCATCCCATCCACGACGGTTCCAGCCTCGCCACCGCAAGGCTTCGGCCAAGGCTTCGGCGATCGTGACCCCCGGCGAGCCTCCGCTGACATTAAAATTCGTGACCCCACCGCCCAAATGGGTGCGTTGGCCGATCTTCGTCTTGTCCGCGCGACGATCCTCAAACGGTTCGATGACGATTTTCAGCGGCTCCGGCTGGCCGCTCTGTACAAACGGTTGCTGGGGTTGCACATTAAGCGACACCATTTCTCCGGTTCCGGCACAACCCCAGAGCAGCGCCAATCCCACCGCAATACAGACCTGACCCGCGATTCGACATCCCTGTGCAATCACACATGCCTCCTGTCAGTATGTGGCTTACTAAAACGCGCCCAGTCTACCCAACTCGCAGCCGGATGACAAACGGGAAAGGGCTGGTTTCAGTAGGAAATTTCGCGGGCCGCCCAGGGTCAGCACATGAGGCTGGTCAGGGACTGAGGAGCGGGAGGAGGCTGCGGAAGGTCTCCCGCCCGATCTCCGGGAGGCGTCCCTCACGTAAGGCCGGAGAATCCAGCGGCACGAAGCGTGCGACCTTGAACCAGGCCCGCCCGGACAATACGGCGGCCAGTTGGGCCTTCCGATCATGCGTGATGGGCAAGGTATAGCCCTCGCCCCGCTTCCATTCCCATAACGTGGGCGCCAGAGAGAGTTCCAAGCCCTGGCCGGCCAACTGGTGAAACCGGTCAAAGAAATTCTTTTTGCACTGCTTCACCTGACCACCCTCGACGATCATCGCAAACACCAGATGGTGCCCCCACCAGCATAACGAGCGAAAGGTAAACTTGTCGTCGCCGTGAAAATGTTTCGGATAGTCCAGATATTGGTAGGGGCACTGTTCGAGACGTTCCCCCTTCACAGCTTGCGCCTTGGCCGGATCGAACCCTGGTGGAAGCAGCAGTGTCATTCCAGCCAGGTCCTCCTGTAGACCCGCCTGAAGCGTTGCCAACAGTGCTTGCACCTTGAGGATCGTCCGCTCTTTGGAACGGAACAGATCACGATCGCCGACCAGCCTGAGCTCATCCGATGTCAGGAGTGAATCAGCGCCGGGGCTAGCCATATCTGTCATTCGCTCACTGAGATCGGTGGTCGGATTGGGACTGGTGTGTGGTTACAACGGATGCGTGCTGTCACGATTGGGATTTTTGGACGGACTCAAAGGCCGAGACCTGCATGTCGAATATGCGCCGGCATTCACCGCAGCGCAATCCAACCTGGTCGCGAATGACATCCAACTCCCTGATGGTGACGGAGACGGGATGGGCGCGCAGACAGTCTTCCAGTGATTCTCTCGCCGTCAGCACTGCTTTTGGACTCTCCACCTCGCCGCCAAGCGGCACGGCAGCAACCCGCCCCACAACCTGATCAGGCGTCATGAGATGCATCATGCGGCAGGACGTGCAGGCGATCACCAAGCGGCCGTCGTCGTCAATCCGCTTGAGCGACAGACATAAGGGATGGACGGCGAAACATTGTTGGACAAAGGCGCCGCTTTGAAACCGCTGTGCCATAGCCACCTATTAAAGATTGAGGAATGCCGCTGTCTGCTGTGTCTTCGGAAGTTGATCGACAGGATGTTCACACACGCTGTTCAGCGAGGCCGCCGCGAGGCAAGACAACAGCTGCGGTCTTTTCAACATCCTGTCACAGCTTGGCCAGGGCCAGCATCATCAACACACCGAGCGCATAGGGAATCATACAGGAATACAGCACCGCATTGAATGCTCGATCCGGGGTATTCGACTGAATGGTGCGATCTTTGTAAATGAACTCGTAGGCAAGAATCAGCAGGGTGAGGGTCAAGACGAAAACCCGGCTCGTACGAGGCCAGGTGTAATGGCCGCTTACGATGAAATTGGCCGTAAAGAATCCGCTGGACACGAAGAGCAGTGGCGCGAGCACATACCGGAGGGCGTGCGAAAAGAACACGTGCCAGGCCGGCCTGGTTGAGCGCTGCTGCGGATCCAATAACAGGGTCATGACCCGACGGGCGCGGGTTGGCTGGACGGAGACGAAGGGGCTTGTTTAGCTTGCTCTGCTGCCGTTTTGCAGGTTTTGCAAATTCGCGGACGCTGCTTGAGGAAACTGATTTTTCCGCTCGCGAGGCAACTATAGTGAACAAATTCGTCGCAGACCGCGCAACGGGACCATCCCCCACGAAGCATCGTCTTGTCGCGGTACAGGCCCTGGTTACAAACCTTGCAGTTGCGGGGTTCGATCCCCAACAGCATCGGCTCCCAGTCCCCACCGCCATTGCGAAGAATATTCATGAGGCGGAAGTATAACGAAGGGGTCGAAGAAAAAACAAGGAGGTAAGGGGGGTAGGAGGGACCCACCCGGCGTCCCTTCTTGCTCGCAGGCCGCGCACGATCGGAATGTGCTCGGCCCATGCGCGTAGTGAAGGGCCACCGGGTGAGTCCCTCAGGATAGAAATGAAGCATGGGATTTCCACGCGCGCAACTGGGAGACCTCCAGACCACCCTCCTCAGAGACAGATGGGAGACGGCGCACAATCAGAATGTGCGCGCGCTGCGACATCTCGTTACGGCTTCCAAACTCTCTCGTACCGCCCCCCCAGAGGAGAGGGGCGTCGCCGGTCTCCCACTGCGCGCGTCGAACGAGGTCCTTCTGAGGGCGCGCGTTCCGCGAGCACAGGAGACCGGTGACGCCCCTCTCAATTGACACCCCTTCAACCCTTTTGCTACTCTCCGCCGGTTCCCATCCGTTCATCGGCAATGTCCCGTATCTACCCCATGAACATTAAAGACTATCTCGAACAGAAGCGGCTCGCAGTGGACCGTTTTCTCGATGAGGTCAGTCCTCCCTCTGCCACACCGCCCACGACGCTCCATGAGAGCATGCGGTACAGCCTGATGGCAGGCGGCAAACGCGTCCGACCGATCCTCACCATCGCCGCGGCTGAGGCGCTCGGCAACACACCGCCCGGGCTGATGGCCGTGGCCTGTTCGCTGGAATTCATCCATACCTATTCCCTGATTCATGACGACTTGCCCTCCATGGACAACGACGACTTTCGCCGGGGCAAGCCGACCAACCATAAGGTATACGGCGAAGCGATGGCGATTCTAGCCGGCGACGCCCTGCTGACCATGGCCTTCGATCTCATCAGCCGGCCCGAGCTCATGAAAGGCTGTGAGCCCATCCGGCAGGTACGCATGCTTCAGGAACTGGCCTACGGATCCGGCAACATGGGCATGGTGGGTGGTCAGGTCTTCGACATCCAGGCCGAGAATCAGGACATCGATCTCCCCACGCTTCAGAACATCCACAAGCATAAGACCGGCATGTTGATCCGCGCCGCCGTGCGCATGGGCGCAATTGCGGCTGGGGCGACGGATCGGCAGCTCGATGACATGACTGGCTATGCCGAAGACATCGGCCTGGCCTTCCAGATCGCCGACGATGTATTGAATGTCACCGGGACGCGCGAGGAACTCGGCAAGAATCCCAATACCGATGCGGAGCGCGGAAAGAAGACCTATCCGACGTTTTATGGCGTCGACGGCGCGCGCAAGCTGGCGGACGACTGCGTGACCCGCGCGATTAGCCGGTTGGACACATTCGGCCCCTCAGCCGATCCGCTCCGCGAGATCGCGCGTTATATCACCTCGCGAAAGAACTGACGTGAGGCGCGAAACGTAAGACGTGAAACGCCATCTCTTCGATCGCGCGCTCCTTTCCCGTCACCCACGTTTCACCATTCACGCTGTACGCGTCACGGAGCTTCAGGCATGAAAGCTCTCGTCACCGGAGCGACCGGATTTGTCGGCGGGGCCGTGGCGCGCGCGCTGGTGAAGGCCGGAGCGGAAGTGCGAGTCATCTCCCGCGCAGGGGCCGATCTGCAGAACCTGGCCGGTCTCCCTGTCGAACAGGTGCATGGCGATCTGCGTGATCGCGATTCCCTTCGCCATGCGTTACGCGGCTGCCGGCAACTCTATCACGTGGCGGCGCATTACGCGCTGTGGGCCAAAGATCCCTCCATCTTCTACGATATCAATGTCACCGGCACCAGAACGCTGCTTGAGGCGGCCCGTGAGGTCGGCATCGAACGCACGGTCTATTGCAGCACCATCGGCGCGATCGGCTTGCCGCCCGGCGGAGGATTGGGCACGGAAGACACCCCGGTCTCGCTCGAACAAATGGCGGGACATTACAAGCGATCCAAATACCTCGCCGAGCAGGAAGTGCTCAAACTGGCGCGCGAAGGCCTGCCGGTCGTCATCGTGAACCCCAGCGCGCCAGTCGGAGAAGCAGATGTGAAGCCGACACCCACCGGTCAGATCATCGTAGATTTCATGAAGGGCCGGATGCCTGCCTATATCGAGACGGGCATGAATTTGGTCGATGTCGATGACGTGGCGCAAGGCCATCTGCTCGCCATGCAGAAAGGCCGTCAAGGTGAACGCTACATTCTCGGCAATAAGAATCTGTTGCTGAACGAAGTCTTTCAGATTCTCAGCCGGATCACGGGTGTGAAGGCGCCCACTATCAAACTGCCTCGCCTGGCCATCCTGCCGCTGGCCTATGCGAATCAGTGGATCGCGAACCTGACCGGCGTGCCACCCCGTATCCCGCTCGAAGGCGTGAAGATGGCCAAATACAAAATGCATTACGATTCCTCGAAGGCCATTCGGGAACTGGGTCTGCCACAAACACCGGTCGAGGTCGCGCTGGAGAAGGCGGTGCGATGGTTTCGCGAGCATGGCTACGCTTAATCTGATGCTGAAAAAAGGCCTTCAGCGGCTCGACAAGATCCTCAACGCATCCTCAAGGGGACGCCTCCGGTCTTGCCGGCGTCTGCGGCCTTGCTGACAGACCTTTTTGAGCATCCTCTACTTGCCCGATGGAATTCTTCGTTCTCTTTGCAAAAACGCTGCTCCTCCGCCCCTATGTCTTTGCCTTCCTCGCGGCCTTTCTCGTGTCAGCCATCGCCCTTATCGGTTGGCCACGGACCTGGCGGTTCTGGCTCATCAGCTGGATTACGGCGTTCGTCTGCGAGTATTCCTCCACGCGTAACGGCATTCCCTTCGGTTGGTACCATTACAACGGCTCCACCGTCGGCCAGGAACTATACTTTTCGAATATCCCCTTCATGGATTCGATCTCGTTTTCGTTCCTCCTGTTCGCCAGCTACTGCCTCGCCCTTCTGTTGCTTCTGCCCGTGGCACCAGCCCACCGACGACCGGGCTTGGAACTCCCCCGCCTGGCGTTTGCGCTCGGAGACCGAACGTCCTGGCCGGTCTTTGTCCTGACCGTCTTGTTCTTTGCCTTTATCGACATGGTGATCGATCCGGTGGCGCTCCGCGGTGACCGCTGGTTTCTCGGCAAGATCTATTATTATCCGGACCCGGGCGTCCATTACGGCGTGCCCATGGCCAACTACGCCGGATGGGCCGTGGTCGGCGCCATCTCGCTCCTCATGTACTTTCCGCTCGACCGCCGCCTCGCCACGGCACTTCCGCCACAGACGCCTTCCACCACACATCGGCTCTTGCTGGGTGCGGGCCTCTACTACGGGGTGCTGATCTTCAACCTGGCCGTCACCTTCTGGATCGGCGAGTCATTGCAGGGCACGACCGGCCTCTTGATGTACGTGCCGGTCACCGCCATCCTTGTGCTACGATTGCTCACTCCTCCACCACCATCCGCATAAACCGCGCGCTTCCTCTGGTGGGAAACTGGGTGCAATTGGCATTCATTCGAATGAGACTGTATAGTGATGAACGGGCGCGATGCCTGGGGGAAGGCTTGTCTCGGATGAAGAAAATCTGCGGACTGTTGATGATCGGCTTCCTCGCGACCCTGGGAATTCTCGGGTGGTTCGGATACCAATCCTACTCGACAGGTTTTAGCGCCAAGACTGAACCAAATGAGTTGGAAGTCTTGCTCGCCAGGCAACTGCGACACCTGGCCATTCCCTATGAGAATCGGCGACTCCGCAATCCCCTGCCTGTCACGCAAGAGCTGATGAAGGAGGCCCGCGCGCATTTCGCCGACCATTGCGCCTCCTGCCATGCCAACAACGGGAGCGGAGACACCGCGATCGGCAGGAATGTCTACCCCAAATCTCCGGATCTCCGACTGCCTGATACGCAGACGATGTCGGATGGTGAGCTGTTCTTCATCATTCAGAACGGCATCCGGTTCACCGCCATGCCGGGCTGGGGCACCGGCGATCCAGCCAAGGACAGCGGAAGCTGGCAACTCGTGCATTTCATCCGCCACCTGCCCAGCATCACGGAGGAAGAGTTGCAGGAAATGGCCGCGTTGAATCCCAAGACCAAGAAAGAATTACAAGACGAAGCCCTGATCGATCAGTTTCTCAGCGGAGACGATGCCGCATCCAGTGCCAGTGGCGCACACCGCCATTAATGCCCCAACGAAAGGATCTTCCCGTGACATTCCTTCGCCTGTTCATCATCGCACTGCTCCTCATCTGTGCCCCGGTTGTCGTGTTCGCTCATGGCAGTGGGCAGCATGTGCTGGGCGTCGTCTCGGCCATCGATGCCACTCATATGGAAATCAAAACTCCTAAAGGCCAGATCGTCTCGGTTCGTCTGACGGACAAGACTCAGTACAAGGTGCGTAATCTGCGCCGCCCGAAAAGTCCGCCGCAGGTTGGAGACCGGGTCGTGGTCGAAGCGGAGAAGGGGACAGATGGTCTGACGGCGACGGAAGTCCATTATTCCGATTCCCAACCGAAGGCAGCCCAATAACCTTATGCGCGTGTTTCAGCTCTCGCACAACCAGCAGACCGGACCCGGCGCCGGCGGTCTCCGGCCCTTAGTGATCAGGGTGCTGATCATGGGCCTCGCCGTCTTTCTGGCCGTAACGGTTGTGCCCGGCATCGAGTCCGACAGTCTCGGTGCCGGCGTTGCCGCTGTGCTGGTGTTGACGCTACTGAACAGCCTGATTCGCCCGCTCTTGTATTTGCTGGCGCTTCCGCTGATCGTCGTTTCTCTCGGGCTGTTCATGGTCGTCATCAACGCCTTGTTACTGCAATTGACGGCTGCGTTGGTCAAAGGGTTCACCGTCGCCGGGTTCGGTGCGTCGTTCTGGGGCGCCCTCGTCATCAGTCTGGTCAGTAGTATTCTCAACATGCTGCTGGTAGTGGAGCAGAGCCGGGTTGAACCGAGCCATCGCCCTCAACGCCCGCCGACCATCATCAATCCCGATGGGTCAGAGCACTCGTGAACGCTGCGACTTTCCTTGAGTTACTTTGATATGACTGTTACAATGCGCCCCGACGCTCGATCTTCACCGCAGAGAGCGCACAACCTATAACGAGCATCGTGTTTCGAAGTGCAGCGGGTCATGGTTCACGGTCAGCCTGTAGGCGCCGACCGACCATCGCCACCCCCTGCAGATCGGAAGCATCCTGCATAGAGGTCGATGAGTCCCCCAGTCGAACCAGCGAAAGCCGCAGCTGAAACCCATCTTCAACGCACCCTGACCTCCGTCCTCAACGGATTGCCGGCCGATGCCGCGCTGGTCGCGATCTTCCATCAGGAACAGGGACCTCTCACGACGCAGGTGCATCGAGGATTTACACCGCGAGACGTTCAATCGATCGGCCGCACGTTGTCGTCCCACAAGGTGTTGACGGCCGTTCCGGCCGGGAACGACCCCGAAGCATCCCGCACCATTCGCCTTCGCCTGATCACTCCCGGAGCGAAGTCGCTGCTAGGCATGCCGCTCCGCCACCGCAACCGCACCTATGGGTTTCTGGTCATCGGACGGAAAGACAATGCGGCGTATGCCAAAAAAGACAAAACCATGCTCGAGCAGGCGGGGGACGACATCACGAAGGCCCTCGAGCGCGACAACCTCTTCGACCTGAATGTGCTGCTCAGCCGCCCGCTGGTCGTGCAGGAACCGCAACCGGTCATTTCCGCACCGGATGTCTACACGCCGCCAACTTCTCACGCGACGCCGGAGATCCAAGGAAAGATCGTGACCCTGCTCAATGAGTTGAGCCAGACCCTGCCGTTCGATCGCGCCTGGATCGGCTCCTATGATCCGCTCGCCGGCAACGTCGAAGTGTTGGGCATCGCCGGAGAACAAAAGACCGATCCCAAAGACCAGAAAAAGGATCTCA
The DNA here is from genome assembly GCA_049840695.1 of Nitrospira sp. Lineage (GTDB taxonomy): Bacteria > Nitrospirota > Nitrospiria > Nitrospirales > Nitrospiraceae > Nitrospira_A. The sequence continues at coordinate 83,196 of JASGJV010000002.1, read as the reverse complement.
AAGCAGGCCAGCGGCTGACGCTCGATGCTTCCGCTGCCGGATGGGTGGTGCGTCACCGGAAGCCGCGGGTGGACCATGACCTCGCCTCCACGCAAGGCCGTTTTCTCGATCATAAGCATTTGTACAAGGATCGCTTCCAATCGTCGTTGGTGCTGCCCTTCTTCTTGCGGGGCCAGGTCGGTGGAACCATCACGTTAGCCTCGAAGGAAGCAGACCGCTATGCAGTGACCGATGCCCGCTTGCTCGAGCCGATCAACCTCAAATTGGTGGATCTGCTCCAGGCTGCGCCTCCGGCGGCGACCGGTGCCGTCACAGCTGAAGGCGCGCCTGATTCCGAGCCCGGGACCACGGCACTGATCTCAGCCGAGCCGGTCATCAGAAAGCAGGAGCGACAGGCTGCCATCGGGGAGTTCAGCGCGTTCCTGGCCACTGAAATCCGTGAGCCGTTGGGATCTATCCGCGCCCAGCTGGAAGAAGTCACGGCAGAGGGCATTCTTGATTTCGACCCGCAGACCCGTGTCGAAAACGCAATGCGCGACCTGATCCGCATCGAAGCGATCCTGAATGAAATCCTCGATTTCGCCAAACCGCTGGATCTCATGCGCCGGCTCTGCCGCGTCCCCGAAATGGTGGAAAACGCGTTGACTGTGGTCGCCACGGAACTGGACGCCACCCGCATTCAAGTGATCAAAGAATATCCCCAGCTCCTCGCGCCGGTGCGTGCCGATGAAGCGAAGATGCAGCAGGTCTTCCTCAGCATTTTCAAAAATGCGATCGAGGCCATGACACCGGGCGGCATCCTGACGATCACCATGAGTAACCAGCGGGCGGGAAAACATCTGGAAGTCCAGATCCTGATCAAGAACAACGGGACACCGATCCCGCCCGAACATGTTGGACAAAGTCTTCGAGCCGTTTTTTACGACGAAGCGTTCCGGCACGGGCCTCGGCCTCGCCACGGTCAAGAAGATCGTCGAAGAACATCAGGGCAGCATCGGGATTTCCGGCACACCAGGCGAGGGCACAACGGTGACTATTCGCCTGCCCGGCGTCAGCCGCGGGCCTGCACACCGCTATCGTGGCCGCGGACGCCGCCCGCCGCGCCGGCCCACCGCCGCCTCCTAATTCCGCATCCGCTTTCAGGGTGAGCCACTCGGCATCGATATCTGCTCATTGAAGCCGTTGACCCGCGCGCATGGGCCGAGCACATTCCGGTTGTGCGCGGTCTGCGAGCAACTGGATGGCCTCAGGACCACCCACTCCCCTCCCCCCCTTTATTCTTGACACGGCTTCTTCAGCCAGCTAAGATTCCGGCACTCTTACGGCTTTTAACGTCTATATACTCGACCACCATACTTTCACATTCTTTCAAAGGAGTAGGGGTATGAAACTCGTGATCGGCAGCGTCGCGACCCTTGCAGGTGTATTGTTCCTGTGTTCGATGGCCTCCGCAAACCCGGCGCTGTTGCCGAAGCACGAAGGTTATCCCATGAAGAACGACGGCAGCCCGGTGAACGGACAGCCGACGGCCAATGATCCCGGACAAAAAGACGCGCGCGGGGAATCCACCCTGCTCAAGTCCTTTGAATCGACCAAGCATGCCGAGCAGAAGTTGACCAAGACGGACAATGCGCGGATCACCGAAGGCCAGGGCGCAGGCCGTTTGCCCAACGTGCAGGGTCCGCAGATCAAGATTGAGCCACCAGTGACCTCCGCGACCAAGATCACCGGCGAGCGCAAGATCGACTAATTCTCTATCTCTCGAGATTCGTGCTACGGAGGGGAAGCCGCACACCGGCTTCCCCTTTTTATTTCTTGGTGAGCGACCGTTTGGCATCGGGACGGCGGGGCCTGGATACTTCGGTCGTCAAACGAAATCGCCAGGGCTTGTGAGCCCACTCCCCGGCGTAATCCACACCGATACGCGGATGGCAGTTCAGCAGGCCGGTCGGCACACCCGCGCCACGGTCCTCAAACCAGAGGGACTGTCCGAGGGTCAGATCGCAACGATTCAGACGGCGATCGATCCCGAAGGCTCTGGTCAGCCTCCCAGGCCCATCGATCAACCTTCCTTCACATTCCACTGCTCGTAGCAGGATCGCCGCCGGAAATCCCTCCTGCTCCGTAACGACATTCAACATCTCATACATGCCGTAACACAGGTACACGTAGGCATGACCCGGCGGCCCGAACAACACCTCCGTCCTGGCCGTCCGCCCCTTCGAAGCGTGACAGGCCTTATCCTCCGTGCCGATGTAGGCCTCCACTTCGATGATCCTTCCGGAAATCAGCCGACGGCCCTGCTCGCGGACAAGATATTTGCCCACCAGCGAACGAGCCACCTCAAGGGTCGGACGATCAAAATAGTCACGAGGAAGGATCATGGTTGCTTCAAACAAGGTGAGCTGAAATCGTAAATGCCGATGGATGACATTTTCAATCGATGCGGAAGCTCTCTACCAAAGGACCTTCAACGCTCGGGGATCGAGGACGCGACCAGGAATGAGATATTCCCTCACATATTCTTTCACGGCAACGGGTAGTGGGGTAGCCGGTGCGGAATATCCCGTCTCACGAAGCTTCGTGATGTCGGCACAGGTGAAATATTGGTACCGCGTCCTCAGGTATTCGGGCATGTCAACAAATTCGATCTGCGGATCGCGTCCCATGGCCTGAAAGACTGAAGTCACTAACTCCAGCCATGTGTGTGACTCACCCGAACCGACATTGAAGAGCCCTGACACGCGTTCGGCGCCCGCAAGGTGCAGTGTCATGGCAACCGCGTCCCTGACATAGACAAAGTCTCTCCGCTGCCGGCCGTTGGGATATTCGGCCCGATAACTTTTGAACAATTGCACCCTTCCCTTGTCCACGATTTGCTGCCACGCCTTGTAGACCATGCTTCGCATGTCGCCCTTGTGGTCTTCATTCAGGCCAAAGACGTTGAAGTATTTCAAGCCGATGATGTGCGACAGAAGTCCGTGTTTCATCGCGTGACAGTCAAAGAGATATTTTGAAAAGCCATACGCGTTCTGTGGACGGAAGCGGGTCACATCGTGCTCCGTATCTCGCATGCCTTCGTGGCCATCGCCATATGTCGCAGCCGAGGATGCGTACACGAATCGTGCGCCGATAGAGAGCGCCCAATAGGCCAGACGCTTCGTCAGCTCATAATTGTTACGGATTAAATAGGCGACATCCTGCTCGGTGGTCGACGAACAGGCACCGAGATGGAGAACCAGGTCGAACTTGTCCATCGTTCCCGCCTCGATGCGGGGCCAAAATTCGTCGGCCTCACGGTAATCGCACATCTGCAAGCCGGTTAGATGCCGCCACTTTTCGCTGTGCCGCAACCGGTCAACGACGACCACATTGTTACATCCTCGTTGGTTGAGACCCCCTACGACCGCACTGCCGATAAACCCCGCCCCACCGGTTACCAGCACGCGGCAATCTTCGAAGCTGAGCGGCACGTCACCATCCAAGAACATAGGCGAAGACTAAGGGCGCCACGATGGTCGCATCTGACTCGATAATAAATTTGGGGGTGTCGATCCCCAGTTTGCCCCAGGTAATCTTTTCATTCGGCACCGCTCCGGAGTACGAACCATAACTTGTCGTTGAGTCGCTGATCTGACAGAAGTAACCCCACAACGGAACATGGTCTCTTCGAAGATCTTGATGCAGCATCGGCACCACACAGATCGGAAAGTCTCCAGCGATTCCTCCCCCGATCTGAAAAAATCCAAGTGAACGGTCCTTGGTGATGGCCGTGTACCACTGGGCCAGCTGCATCATGTATTCGATACCCGACCGTACGGTGTGCACATTCTTCATCTCACCCGACAGGCAGCGTGCTGCATACATATTACCCAGCGTGGAATCTTCCCAGCCGGGCACAAAGATGGGAAGCTGTCGCTCCGCTGCCGCATGCATCCAACTGTCACGAGGATCGACCTGGTACTGCGCGTTCAGCGTTCCATTGACCAGAAGGCGATAGAGGAATTCGTGCGGAAACGCGCGCGTCCCGGCCCGGTCGGCGGAGACCCATTCGTTGGCCACCGCAGCCTCGATGCGTCGCATGGCTTCGGCTTCAGGGATACAGGTGTCGGTCACACGATTCAAATGGCGCTCCAAGAGTTTGTGCTCGTCCTGTGCCGTCAGTTCCCGATAGTGCGGAATGCGCTCATAATGTTCTTGGGCCACGAGGTTAAAGAGGTCTTCTTCCAAATTCGCCCCTGTGCAACAAATCGCGTGGACTTTGTCCTCGCGAATCATTTCCGCCAAGGATAATCCCAGTTCCGCCGTGCTCATGGCCCCGCCCAGCGTCACAAGCATCTTCCCCCCGGTCTCCAGATGGGCGCGATAGGCCCGTGCAGCATCTTTCATGGCCGCTGCGTTGAAATGCCGGTAGTGATGGTCTATGAACTTGGTCATACTGCCTGATTTCATTCTGATCACCCTCCTCCATAATGCACATGCACTGACTTTGTGATGGTCATGATCGGCCGTTAGAAGTACCAGGCGAGGCCGGCCATCACAAATCGTGGATTCCCAGGCACAAAATGCGTATCCGGGACGCCGGCGGCTTCGTTACGCAGGCGCGAGTCGAAGTAGAACGTGGCCTGTTCCCACTTTGCATTGAACAGATTCTGCACGAAAAGGAACGCCTCCAGCCGGCCGTGCGGCAGTTTCACCGGGAGCTGGTACCGTTCCGAGAGATCGAACGTCGTCCAGGATGGCGCCTTCGCACTGCGGTCTTCGACCAAAGGTCGAACGCCGAGATAGGTGGCTTGAATCTGGGATGTTAGTCCTTCAGGCCAGCGCAACAACAACGCGCCATAAGCCGTCACTTCCGGCGCCAGCGGAATCGCATCGCCGTTCGTGAATTCTGCCTTGGTCCAGGTCACGCTGCCGTTGAAGTAAAGCGGTCCCCAGACCTGCCCCCGTGCCGCAACCTCCATCCCGCGCCGGCGCGACGCGCCTCGAATTTCGGTCGTTCCTTCATCGCCGATGAACACCAGTTCTTGTTTCAGATCCAACGCCCACAGGGTCGCGATCAGTTCGACCCCATCAGGCCCCCAGGGCTTCGAGCGAACGCCGACTTCGTAATTTTTCGCTTTAGCCAGGGGCGAGGCGGCTTGAGCGACCGCTGAGCGGGCATCGTTACTGTGATAGCCCTCCCCATAATTGGCAAAGAACTCCGTCCTGAACCAGGGCCCCAGAATGACGTTCATCTTCGGCAGCACGAGCCCCGAACTGGTATTGCCCGCCGGCTGTTCCGCACAGCTCGCACAGCGGTTTCGCACGTCGAATGTGAAGACTTCGGTGCGGACGCCTCCGGCTAGTCGCAGCCAGGGCGTTGGCTGCAGCTCTAATTTTAGAAAGGGCGCGTAGGACGCCTCAACAATGGTGCTGTCCACGGTTGTCCCCAGCGGCGCCCGTTTGACTTGTGGTGCCAGGCGCGCATGGATGTCGTCCACCCGTGCCTGCAACCCCACGGTCGCGGCTCCGTCCATGTCGAAGAACCGCACAAGCTGTTTGTAGCCCACGTCGCCGCCATACACCACGCGCCGGTCCGATTGCTGAAAGCCGTCGCCATTGACCGGGTCGTTCAGAAAAAAGGTGAAGTTCGTAAACAAATCGAATCGGTAATACTGAACATAGGCGTTGGCGAAGAACCGCCCGCCTGACGGCGTGTCGTAATGGTAATTCATGCGGCCTGTGCTACGCAGTGTCTTACCGCCTTCACTCGGATCGATCGAGCCAAAGCGATCCAACGAACCATCATGCACGGCCCGAAGCGGAATCTCGCCGGACCCGTTCCACTGCGACATCTGAAACGTGCCGGTGATGACCAATTCGTCACGGCCCAGCGGATTCATCGTGGCCTTGCCCAATAAGTTGCCACGAAAATAGCGGTTGTCGTTCTGGAACGGCCCGTTGGTGTAGTAGCCTTCCGCTGCGAACAGCGTCCGTACCGTATCTTTTGTCGGCGAGAACATTAGGAGATGGCGCTGGGTATTGAACTGGCCGCCGGCCGATTGAACAAGCCCTTCTTTCACCACCTCACGGGTGCGAAAGTTCACGGCGCCGGCCGTGGCAAAATCGCCATACTCGGGCAGATAGGCCCCTTTGTAGACATCGACGCCTTCGATGGTTTCCGGAATGATGAAGTTCAGATCTGTGTAGCCCTGCCCGTGCGCATGACTGCGCAAATTAATCGGCATGCCGTCGGTGAAGAACGCGACATCGGTGCCATGGTCGGCATCGAACCCGCGTAGGAAGTATTGATCGGCCTTTCCCGCTCCGCCAGAATGTTCGACCGCAATGAACCCGGGGATCAACCGTAAGACTTGGGCGGGACGGCCCTGCGGCTGCATGAGGTATTCCTTGTCGGGAATGAACTGCTGAGAGGAGGCCGCCACCGGCCGATCCGCTTCGACGGCGACTTCAGGCACTTCGAGATCCGGTACATCCGGATCATGGGCATACACAAGCATTGTCAAGTCGCCAGACAACATCACGAATATGATCCCAAACCACAAGGCCCACCGATTCATAGCTACCCCCTCAGATCGACCAAACGAACAACTGTTCGCCATAAGCCACCGGGCGCCCCTGGAGGCGCCTTCAGACCTTCGTGATCTGATTGTTAGGGAAGAGAACGCGATGAACGATCCGCCTCAGCCAGCCGATCTGAGGAGAACCGCAATGCGTTGAACGGCATGATCGATTAACGCATCGAGGGTTCGTCCCTCGGCGCCGACGACTTCGACCTGCCGTTTGTTCACAGGGAGGAGCAGTTTCTTTGCAGGGGAGGCCAACACAACTTGCGCTAGCACCGGGGTCACTTCTCCCAACATCGCTCCCGGCATGAGAAGGCTTAACGAACCGACTATCATATCCGCGGCATGGAGCTGTCGATGGATCACCTGAGGCGACGTTTCCGTTGAGGTCGCTCCGGCACGCGCCATGGCCTCCGCAGAGATGGGATTGAGCCCCAACCCAATGATGGCATGGCCTTCGTCCGCAAAGGCGCGCATCCCCTCGATCATGCGACTTCCGAGTCCCCCGCCACGACCATCCACGACGCAGATCGTCATCAGACGCTCAGCCCTTTGCCCGTGGTGGTCATGGTAAGTTTTCCATGCTTTACGCCTTTGACGCTCAGCAAAGCATCGGCCACCTTGCGAATAGCGGCTCCTTTTCCTTTGGCAACCAGCACCTCAAGGCAGTGATCATGATCGAGATGCACGTGCATCCCGGCCATGATGTGGCCTTGAAAGTCGTGCTGAATATGGGTGAGTTTCCGTGAGAGGTCCGGCACATGATGGTCGTAGACAAAGGTGATTGTGGCGATCGTATCCTTGTTGTCGTTCCATTCCTGGCCGACCAGGCTGTCCCGAATCAGATCGCGAATCGCCTCAGAGCGGTTGGTGTACTTCCGCTGTTCAATCAGGCGATCGAAATCCACGAGAAGCTGGCGGTCGAGTGAGACGCCGAATCGCGCAAGTGTGTCCATGCCGCTCCCTTCTGCGTGCTACAAATAAATTTTTTGTAGCACCGAGACGCGGAACGCGTCAATCACAAAGATGGCTGGCTGTGAGGAACTCCGGAGCGGAGGTCACAATCGATATTCCGGCGGCACACGGCAAATAGTCCGTTGGCAGGAATGACCTGTCTCAACTGCCGCTATGTCAGCATCAGGCCGCCCCGTTCGCCGCAAGCGTGCTGGTCCCGAATCCGATCCTGATGGGCAATGAACAGATGTTGATCGGCCTGCCTATCGATCATGGCTTCCACACGCCGACCAGACGAGGCCTGACTACTCAGTTTGGATTGGGATATAGAGCAGGCTGCCCTGCCTGTTGATGAGCAGGAGGGCAAGATCCGTAGAACGAAGCGGCTCGGCGAGCCGTTGAAACGTGCTGAAATTGGGAATGGGCTGTCGATTGAGTTCCAGCAGCAGATCGCCGGGCTGTAACCCCGACACTTCCGCCAGGCTGCCGTCTTCGATATCCGTCACCACCAGGCCGGTGGTGGCAGGGAGATCCATCTGGCGCGCCAGCGCGGGAGTGATTTCATCGACGATCACACCTGAAAGAGGATGCGCCGTGGGACCAGCAGTCTCGGCAGTCTGCGCCTTCCGCTGCCGTTCACGCGGCGCTTCCTGCACGGTCAATTCGGCTTGCATCAAGCGGGCATCCCGGAGCAGTTCAACCCGGTGTTTGCTGCCGATGGCGGCCGCCGCCATCAGATTGCGCAGATGGCCGCTATCCATAACATCACGCCCGTCAAACCGCACCACCACGTCGCCGCGCTTCAACCCGGCGCGTTCGGCAGAGCCTTTGGCCTGCAAATCGGTAATGATCGACCCCTTCACGTCCGGCAGGTGAAAAATCTTGGCCAACAAGGGCGTCACATCCTGGGTCGATGCACCCAGAAATCCTCGCACGACACGGCCCGTCTTGATGAGGCTCTGCATGGCGGTTCTGGCCATGTTGCTGGGAATCGCAAAACCCACGCCGACGCTGCCACCCGTGGGGCTGGCGATAGCCGTGTTGATCCCGACCAACTCTCCATTGGTATTTACCAACGCGCCACCCGAATTGCCGGGATTGATCGGCGCATCTGTCTGAATGAAATCTTCCACGTTCGGCGACACCCACATCGGCTCGCCCGACCGCGCTCACGATGCCAAAGGTCACCGTGCGGCTCAGCCCGAGAGGATTGCCGATAGCCAGGACAAAATCACCAACGGCGAGCGCGCTGGAATCGCCCCAGGCTGCAGTGGGAAGCCCGCTGGCATTGATTTTCACAACGGCCACATCCGTCTTCGGATCAGTTGCGACGACGCGCCCTTTGAACTGCCGTCGATCGGCCAGAATCACTTCGACATCCACCGCATCAGCCACCACGTGATGGTTCGTGATGATGTAGCCGTCCGATGAGACAATCACCCCGGACCCCTGTCCGTATTGACGCCGAGGCGGCACATCCTTAAACATGCCGAACGGCAGGCCTTCATCGCTGAACCCCTGGTCGTGCACCATGACGGTGGAGGCGATGCTGACCACGGCAGGAAGGACTTTGGCGGCAGTGGCCCGCACCTGTGCCTGCAAATCGCCGTTCGTGCTCACCTTTGAGAAACGCGGCGCAAGCAGATCCGCCGCTGACACATGCCCATCCGGCCAGCAACCTAGCAGCGCGCCGACCATCCCCAAGGCCAACAGGCCCGACTGTGTTCGACGTAACGACATGGTGCGAAATATCCTCAGAAACGGAAGGCCCAGCCTATCACGGGCCGATGGCCTGCACACACAGAACTCATAATTCGGTCTGCCGCAAGCGTAACGCGTTCGAAATCACCGAGAGCGAACTCAAAGCCATGGCGGACGGCAATTATTGGGCTGAGGAGCAGGCCGAACACCGGATAAAAGACCCCCGCTGCAACCGGCACACCAATACTATTGTACACAAAGGCGAAGAAGAGATTCTGTCGGATGTTCCGCATCGTCGCCTTGCTCAGCCGGTAGGCCCGGACGATCCGCGCAAATCCCCTTTCACGAGCGTCACTCCGGCATTCTCCATCGCGACATCGGTTCCTGTTCCCATGGCGATCCCGACATCGGCCTGGGCCAGGGCGGGGAGCATCGTTGATGCCATCCCCGGCCATCGCCACGACCTGACCTTCTTGTTGAAACTCTTGGACGATCCGACTCCTTGTCGTCTGGCTTGACGCCCGCCCGCACCTCATCCAAGCCCAATTCCTTGGCCACTGCCTGCGCCGTCACGGCATGGTCTCCGGTGACCATGACCAAGCGAAGGCCTTCCTGCCTCAACAAGCGTAGCGCCTCAGGGGTGGAGCTCTTGATCGGGTCGGCCACGCCCAGCAATCCGGCCGCCGGCCATCCACTGCCACCATCATCACGGTCTGCCCTGTCTGCCGCATCAACTCGGCGTTGGCATCCAAGGCCGCCAGCGCTGCTTCGTCGCCGACCTTCAGGTCCCGCAACCAATCGATGGTGCCCACGGCAACCCGTTTCATCCCGACGGTCGCCATGACGCCCTTGCCGACTTTCGATGTAAAGCCGGACACCGGCTCCAACGGCACCCCTCGCGCTTCGGCCCCCCCGACAATTGCACTGGCGACCGGATGCTCACTGCCACGCTCGACCGACGCGGCCAATCGCAACAGGTCCGTTTCCGACCAGGGCGGCATCGCACTCACCACCCGCAGCTTTGGCTTGCTCTTCCGTCAACGTACCGGTCTTGTCGAACACCAACGTGGTGATTTTTTCGATGGTCTCCAGCGCCTCCGCCTTTTTGAATAACACCCCAGGCCGAACGCACCGCGCCCTGTCCCTACCATGATAGACATGGGCGTGGCCAATCCGAGGGCACAGGGGCAAGCGATGATCAACACTGCCACGGCATTCAACAGGGCATGGGCCAGACCGGCACCGGTCCCAGCCACGCCCACAGGACGCCGGTGACAAGCGCCACGCCGACGACGACCGGGACAAAATATCCGGCAACCACATCGGCCGTACGCTGGATTGGCGCACGACTGCGCTGAGCCTCGGCCACCATTTGAACGATGTGGGACAGGAAGCGTATCTGCGCCTACCCGATCTGCCTGCATCACCACGCCGCCCGATCCGTTGATGGTGCCACCGGTGACCCGCTCCCCGGCAAACTTTTCGACTGGGATGGATTCGCCGGTAATCATGGACTCATCAATCGAGGTCGAACCTTCGAGAATCACTCCATCCACCGGCACCCGTTCGCCCGGGCGAACCCGCAGTCGTTGGCCGACCTGCACCTCTTCCAGTGGCACATCTTCTTCACGGCCATCATCGAACAACCGGCGGGCGGTTTTTGGCGCCAGGCCGAGCAGCGCCCTGATCGCCCCGGTCGTGCGGCTCCTGGCCCGCAGCTCCAATACTTCGGCCCAAGAGCACCAGGACGGTGATTACTGCGGCCGCTTCGAAATACACCGGCACGGCGCCGCTCTCGAGATGAAAGGATTGCGGAATCGACGACGGAAACAGCGTCGCGATCACGCTGTAGAGATAGGCCGTCCCGGTGCCGATCGCGATCAGCGTGAACATGTTCGGACTGCGGTGAACGATGGACGCCCAGCCGCGCTGAAAAAACGGCCATCCGGCCCACAGCACCACCGGCGTGCTGAGCACGAACTGCACCCAGGCCGACTGCGTGTCCGACAGAAGATGTTGAATCGGATGGCCGGGAATCATGTGCGACATGGCCAGCAGGAACACCACCGCCGCCGGTCCCAATGCCACCCAAAACCGTCTGGCCATATCGACCAACTCAGGATTCAGTTCCTCCTCAACGGTGACCGTCCGTGGTTCCAGCGCCATCCCGCATGTGGAACAGGCCCCCGGCTCCGCCTGCACGACCTCCGGATGCATCGGGCAGACATATTCCGTTTTCGTTGGCAGCGAGTTGGACGGAATCCGGTTCCAGGGCCATGCCGCATTTCGGGCAAGGGACCGGCTTCTCCTCCGACACGTCCGGACACATGGGGCAGACATACTTGGTTCCTGGAGGAACCTGGGTTGCGGGCATCGCGTCTGTGACGGCACCAGGCGACAGGTAGCGCGCTGGATCAGCGCGGAACTTGGTGAGACAACCTTGGGAGCAAAAGAAATAGGTCGTGCCTTGGTACGCGAAGGATCCAGCCGCCGTAGCCGGATCCACCGTCATGCCGCAAACCGGGTCAATAACCGACTCCGACGGACCGGAGGATGAAGCCCCCAACATGGGTAAGGCCTTTCCTCCGGACCGACGCGGTGGTGTCGATGCAGGGGCGGAAATGGGAGCCAGATACCGAGCCGGATCGGCCCGGAACTTTTCAAGGCAGCCCTGGCAGCAAAAGTAATACGTCTTCTGCTCATGGGTATGAGATCCCGCCGCCGTGGCCGGCTGGACCATCATCCCGCAGACCGGATCCCGTTCGCCGCCTGTAGCCGCTTCTTGAGCAGGCATCGCCTGCATTATCGGTAGTGAGCGGCGACTGGGTGATTGAACGGCAGCACCGGCGGGGGCGGCCATCTTCACGTAGTGCGTCGGCGCGGCGCGAAACCGGTCCCGGCATGAGAGGCTGCAAAAATGATAGGTCCCTCCCTCATATTCTGCATGCCCCGCCGCCGTGGCAGGCTCTACCGTCATCCCGCAGACTGGATCACGTGCCATGCGCTTGCACCTCGTCTCTCACCGTGCCCGCCTGTTCGATACCAGACTGCGCGTTGCGATCGGCATCCCTTACCGCTTGGCATCTCCGTCCAGGATGCTCTGGATGATCAGCTTCAAATTTTCCGGGTCAATCTGCTCCACCTTGATGTTGCCGTCGAGCAACACGGTCGGAGTCTGCTGGATCTTGATGCGATCGCCCCATTTCCGCCCATCCTCGAACGCCTTCGCCGGTTTCGCACTTGCCAGTCCTTCTTCGAATGCCGCCGGATTCAGGCCGACCTCGCGAATCAACACTTCACGAATCGCCTTGTCGATGATGCCGACCTTGTCCTTGTGAATGGTCCGGAACAGCGCCCGCTTCATTTCATTGCCCTTGCCCATGCTCTTGGCCTGTTCATACATATCGAAGGCCGTTGGCAACTTGCCGGGAATGACCGGATACCCCACCATGACCGCTTCAACTTTGTTCCCGAACTCCTTTCTCGAGAATCATCAGCCCTTCGCCATCGAACCGGTGGCAATGCGGGCAATAGAAATCGGCGAACTCCACCAACTGAACCTTGCCCGGCTTGTGGGTCGATTTTTCCTCGCTCAGCACCTGGAAAATCACCCTTGAGTTCGGGCTTCGCCGGCTTGCTTTACACTCCCGCCAATCCCACGAGCGCCATCACGATGAAGCCCACGAACAGACCACGGTGCCACACACGACGCATCACCATACGCTGCACTCCTTTTTCAAACATGAAACGTTTCCACAGGCTCATCGGCATTATAAACAATGCTCGCACTCTTATGCGTCTGTTATAATGCCAACGATGCGGGGCAAACTTCTACAGGGTCTCGGTATTTTGTGGATGGCCGCGCTCCTGACCGCCTGCGCAACTTCCGCCGATCAGCGCGAAGCCGAAGATACCGCAGCGGCCATGCCGCAGTTTTCCCAAATCAAAACTGCTCCTGACTCGTTCAAGGGACAGACCCTCGTGCTGGGCGGCCAAGTCCTGTCAGCTCGGCGGATGAAAGACGGGACCCGCCTCGAAGTGCTTCAGTTACCCCTCAATGACGCACAGCAGCCGTCTCTGGACCTCACGAAATCGCAGGGGCGATTTATCGCGATTCGCCGGGAATTTCTCGATCCGGCGACCGTGCCACAGGGCACCTTCGTGACCATCACCGGCCAGTTGACCGGTGCCGTCACCCAGCCGCTGGATGAGACGGACTACACCTATCCGCTGCTGGAGATCACGACGTTTCGCACCTGGATTCCTTCTCAGGATTCGAACCTTCCACGGTACCGCCCCTACCCCTATTACAGCCCCTTCTGGCATCCCTATTGGGGACCCTACGGACGTTTTCCTTACTACTGGTAGCACCGCCGGCAGCATTTCGACTCGAGTCGCCGCCTGTTCTCTGAGCCTTGTCGCGCTGCATGCTCGAGCCGATCCTGGCTACCGGTTCTGAACGACAACGCCCCGTCCATCCGGAGATGAACGGGGCGCTGCGACAACCGAATCGGTTCGGTGTTTACTTGATCATGATCAACTGGCCACCGGGCTGCTTCGGATTCAATTGATCCCGATAGGTCAGGGTGTTCCCCTGCGTGACGTTGAACAAATCGCTGGTCGGAATGCCGATATACTTCGTCTCACCCGGCTTGAGCACCACTTGCGCCATGAGAACGAACGGGGAGGCGGCGTTGATCGGGTCCGTCATCTGAAAACCACGATCTGAGGAAGTATTATTCGTGACCTTCAGCAAGACCGGCCGGCCGGGACGGATTTTGAAATCGATCACGGTGGTCGGTGGATACCAGGCCTTCAGGCCGCCCACTTCGACCGCATACAACTCCGCATCCACTTCCAACTCCTTGAACGGCTGTCCCACCACAGAACCGGTCTGGAGGTCACCCACCTCGACGCCGCCGGCCTGCAACGCCCAGGCTCCGGTGGCACTCGACAACAGACTCAACGCACCCAAAAACAACACTGCACTCCTGCTCAACATACACAACCTCCTGTCGGGTTAAAGGGATGAAGACGAACGATACTCAGCCGCCAGACACGAAGGAAGACCATGCCTTCCAGTACCTGACCGCCAACTATGAGACCACCCACGATGAGAAATAACACGTTCATGAGCTTCCTGCTGTCTGAAAATTCGCCGCTGGCGATGCCAACATTTCATGCGATCCGTGGGGCTGCGTGGGATCTGCTTCAATGTTGACACAATAAAATGAGATCCCTCGAGCTTCCTATTGAACCCCAGGCCGCGCAACAGATGCTCATGCGAGTCGTCGGCCCCGCATCATGCTGTTCCACCTGCCATCACCAGAAGCTGGATCAGGACGATACAGACACTTCACATGGAGCCACCTCCCTAGCGTGAGAGTTGTAGCCCCCAAACACCTGGTCGGTTACAGACGCACGCTCATGGATGCTTACCGGTGCTACAGTATCGTTTCCAGACCACCATCGGCAAGAGGTTATACAGGATTACGGCGCTTGAGGGAACCCGGTCGAGGACCGATCGGCAGAATTGGTAATTCTGGCAGGAAGCCACCAGAGAAGAAAGGAAAAAGGGACACGGGAGAAAAGGGCATGAAGCTGGGCCGCCAACACCACACCGGCCGGCAGACTCAGCCGGCGGTCCGACTTGGGAAATGGATTGACGAGCTCAGGAGCAGAGGGAAGGATGGGTCCAACCCCAATGCTGATGATGATTGCCTGATGGCGCCGCTTGGGCAATGAACAACATGGAGCGACGAGGCCGGGCTGGATAAACCAAGACGACGCCAAGGGGTGTCACCGCGACTGATGTTATGGTGGATAGTCGATCATGGGCGCCAATCTTCGCTGAATACGCAGCTGAGCCCTTCAAATGAACTTTGACGGATGCGACACAATCGTCAGTTCAGCTTCGGGACATTCACCAGCACGGTTACACTGATCGGCCAATTATGTTGTTCACTGCTATCAGATTCGGCAGTAACCCCCACGTGCGACAGGTCACGGGGGTGAGCGCAACAAGGGGCGTTTCTGTGACAGCGCGGGTGATGCAGAAAGGGGTAGTCAGTCGAGGTATTGCGTGAGGAACCGTTCGATCTCAGAAAACACGTGCAGGCGATCATCCTCCCGGCGAAGGACTTCATCAGCGAGAGGCAATTCCACGTATCGAGAGTTCGTCACATTGGCGGCTTTCAGGGCATCGGCCATATTGCGGCCCTGTGAAACCGGCACGGAACGATCCATGAATCCGTGCATCAAGAGCAGCGGAATACGCATCTCTTGCGCATGAGCCATGGGAGATGTTTCGCGAAGCCGGTCCCGATCGTTCCACCAGGAATCGACACGCGCCTCGACCATCGGTTTCTGATTCAGGTAGCCACGACGATCTGTCGCCAGTTGTAGCAAATCCGTGACCCCGCCCAGACTGACCGCACAACGATACAGATCCGGCGTCTTCAAGGCCCCCATCAAGGCGGCGTATCCTCCGTAGCCCGATCCAACGATGCAGATGCGACTGCGATTGGCGATGCCCGCACGAATAGCGTATTGCACCACATCGGTCAGGTCGTTCTGCATCTCCAGGCCCCAGCGTTGAAATCCGGCGCGAAGCACGTCGTCTCCATACCCTTCGGTGCCCCGGAAGCGAGGCTCCAGCACCGCCCAGCCGCGGCTGACAAACCACTGAGTCCAATAATTGAACGAGCCGGGCATTCGCGCTGCAGGCCCTCCGTGGGGAAACACGATCATCGGAAGGTGGCGCGGGTCCCGATCCTTGGGAACGGTCAGAAAGACTTGCACCTCCTTGCCGTCCCGCGCCGTCACGTAGGTCGCGGAGGGAGAAGCCAGCGCGACTGTCTCAAGATCGGGATACGACCTGCCGAGCAGCACCATGCGTCCGTCCTGTTCGTCGAAGATTGACCAGCGCGGGGGCTGCGCCGCACTGCTCGACTTGACGACATGGAACCGCCCATCAGCGCTGCTGCTGTGGATGACATTGACCGTTCCGGGAATCGCCCGATCGATACGCGCCTGCAGGCGTTGCGCGTCGAAGTCCCAGAACAGCACTCGTTCATCCGCCGCGCTGTACCGCACGCCGACCACCTTCTTGCGTCCTGGTGCATAGACCAGCTCGCCGTTGAGATCGAACTTCGGATCGGCGACCACGAGGACACGATCCGCCGCAGGGTCCATCACGTTGAGCTTAAAAATCGCCGTCTTGCCCCGATGTTGATCCCGGACATACAGCCAGGCGGGATCGGCGTCGAAAGCCAGGGGCACGAGGCCGGTTTCCTTGGTCAGGTCATAGTCAGCCAGTTCGCGCCAGAGGCTGGAGTCCGGTTGCCTGACGATGGCATGCACCGCAGTGTGAAATTGGCCCACCCCGGCCCGCACGGCTCCTGTACGGTCGGCAATCCAATGGGAAATCGCGCTGCGGCCCGGTTTCGAACTAGGGTTCGCCTGGACCAACTGACGTTCACCGGAATACACGTCCACCTTGTAGACATCCGGCGCATTGGGGTGTTCCAGATCGAGCGCGAGCAGCACGTGGCGGGGATGACCGGGAATTATCCCGACGAGCTGATCTTCGAATTGAGGAACATGTTTCTGTCCGAACAACGAGGAGAAGGCACCCTGTTTGAGTAAATTGGCGGTCTGCTCTGAGCCATCCCGGTTCACCGCCATCAATTGAGTCTCGATCCTGTCCGTCGCGTCCGGCGTGGCGGCGAACCGGATACTCACCAGCAGACGCTCGTCATTGATCCAACGAAACCAGGTGATGATGTATTCGTGGTTGTCCGTAGAAACGACCGGGTGCGCATCCAGTCCCGTGACGGTTTGGGTTTCAAGAAACGTCTGTCCATCATGGTTGCGAAGCACGGCCAGATGCCGGCCGGAAGGGGACAGTTGAATAGATTCAATTCGCGGAAGAGAGGCGAAGCTCGCAATTGGCGGCGGAGTGGATCCGGGCTCGGCGTAGACCGGTACCATGCTCCAGACAAGTAGCAGAACGGTAACAAGTCCGTAGATGGCCGGCACGGTCTATCCCTACAGTTACCAGGACATGCCCTTCCGGGTAAAACCCAACGAATTTAGTTATCACATGTTCGCCTGACGGTCGTCTATCCCGTTTTTTACGCAGGCGTGAGCACTATGGTTTGCCCGGCGCTGGCTGAGGGCCGGGACCCCCTTGCCGCCATTCGCCCGCCCTCTCTCAATTTCGTCTTGACTGAGATCCCTTTCGTGCGCCTTATACTGTGAACCAGCCGATCCACTGATGCACGAAACACTCGCAGGCTTCCGTGGCCGGTCTTGGTGCATTCCAACCGGCCGCCTTCGACCCGACGGCAAATCGTCCAACGGTTCACCGTCAACACATCCGCTGTTTCTCCACGCGCAAGAGCTGCTTGTTGATCGCAACTCGTTTGGAGTGACGGCGTGAGCGGCACCTATCGAAACCGGCCGCTCACGCCACAGGGTTTAGAACAGTCCCAAGGTCACACCGCCGTAAATGGCGCGACCATAGCCGGCAAAGAACGCCTGTTGCCCGGCTGCAGCCCCGGCGGTTTCTCCCCCGATCACCTGCCCGGAAGCCGCGTATTTTTTGTCGGCAATATTGTCCACCTCGATGTAGAACTTGGCGAAGCGGAACCAGGAATTCTTCACCTCGATAGTTTTGTGCACATTGACATTTGCAATCATGTACGACGGAATCCCGAATGTATTACTGTTGTTCAAGAAGTAACTGTTGTAATAACTGCCCTCGACCCAGGCCCCCCAGCCGCTCGGCTGATGCTCGTACTCGGCTTTGGTAAAGAACACGTTGGTCGGGACGTTCGGCACGTTCTTGCCGTCACGAGTCAAAAACCCCGCGGCGACCCGATCCGAGAAGTTGATGTACCGGGCATCGATGTGGGTATAGGCGCCGGACAGGCGTAGGCCGCTCAGCGGACGCCAATCGTAGCGGGCCTCGATTCCTCGATATTGCGATGAATCCGCATTCACCGAGGCGGTATTGGCGCCGGAAATCGTTTGCGTGATGATTTCATTCTTGTAGAACGTCCAGAACCCGACCAGCTCGACCGTTAAATCCTTCGTGAGCCTGGACTCCGTGCCGATTTCGGTGTTGAGGTTTTTCTGCGGCTTGAGATCGAAGTTGGTTCCCGGTAAGCCGGTGAATGGGTTCCGCAAGAGATTGTTGAATTGAGGGATGCCGTAGCCGGTCGAGGCACGAACCCAATAGCGAGACCGTTCGGTCGGCTTCCATGACAGCGAGGTTTCCGGCGCCCAGTTGTAGAATGTGCGGTTGGCCCCGGATCTCAGCGGCCCGACACCTTCATAGTTGATGGCGTCGACGCTGATCATGGATTGTTCGAATCCGAGTCCTGCTGCCCATATCCAGTTCGGCGCAAATTCCAATTCCTCCCGAATCCGGCCACCGATATTCCGGATGGTGCCACGATTGTTTTGAAGCAGGAGGCCGCGTGTCCCAAACCCGGTCGCCAGGTTCTGGAACGTCTGCCCCTCTTGCTCCATCTGGTTGGCGAAGAAGCCCACATAGCTCCGCAATGGCATGTCACCGATCCGCCCGTCATGGCGAAGATCGGCGTAATGCTTGTAGTTGGCGTTCACATTGTCGGTGATCTGCGAGAAGTACTGATTGATATCCTTCACGTCGTAGTCGGCTTCGATCGTCAGCACCGTATTGGCATTGATCTGCCGCTCGTACATGCCGCCGATGATCGTGCGACGATCGACACGCTGTTGGTGCAACAGGCTCGCGTTCGCGCAGCCGGCGTTATAGGATCCGGGCGTACAGGCCGTCTGCGCCCCACCGAATTGACGCTCGTCGGCATGGAACTGCGACTGGGTAAGTCTGGTCGGCACCCGCGAATCCAACCAGTTGGTAATGGCCTTGAAGTAAAAGTTTTGTTTGTCGTCGATTTTGAACCGCAAGTTAAAATTCAGCGTCTGCGTTTTGTAGTCACTGTTCCGGATGAACCCGTCTTCGCCCACGTTGCTCGCGAACAACGAGACGTCGAGATTTTCGTATTGCTCTCCCACGGCAAACGCTTCCTTGTGGTACCCGTACGACCCTCCCGAGAGGAACGTTTCAAACCCGTGAATGTCGCTTCCACGCCTGGTTCGGAAATGCACCATGCCGCCTAAGGCATAGTTGTCATAGAGAGACGAAGATGCGCCTCGCGTCACCTCTACGCTGCGCATGAACCAGGGGTCATGGATATCCAACCGTGACAACCCGTCCGATTGGGTCTGGATAAAACCGTCTTCGTACAATTTGATGTCTCGTACGGCAAACGTCGTTTTGGCGCCCTGGCCGCGGATCATCATGCTGAAATCGCGTGGACCGTTGGCCTGCCGCAACACCACACCAGGCAGAGACTCCATCGATTCTTTCATCGTCCTGGTCGGCTGAGATTCTGTTTCTGATTGTTCAGTCGCAGAGAGCGAGAGCCCTTCAGGTCGCCGCTGGACGCGGTCACTGACGATACTGACATCAGCCAGCTCATATTCCGGAATCGGCTCCGGCGCCTTCGACTCCGGCACTTCCTTGACCACAGAGGGCTGGGGCGCAGGCGCAGCCGCCCCAGCCGCAGGTTGCTGCTGCAACTCTTCCAACTCACGAAGAATGTTCTGCAACTGGTCGCGCAAGTCACGCTCACGTGCGCTTTTCTCCACAATGGCTCCAGCCGCCGTCTCTTCTTGCGCAAACGAGGGCGCAAAGGTGGACAGCACCGCTGACAACAAGGCACAACATAGAATGGCATGAATTCTGACTGAATCACGGCGGGCCCACATACACATCCTCCCGGCACAACGGTGCACACGACAGAAGAGACAATCCCCTCGCGCCCCTGTCTGAACGGACGACAAGAGAAGCTAGCCGATCTAGCGCTATAAAAAGGAGTTACGACCGAACAGGTGGCGCACGGGAGGCGGCGTGGAATCCTCCGCCTCCCGCGAAGCTGGAGTGGCTGTTTTCGACGAACGGCGTCGCGACGAACAAAGGCTCCAGAAACAGGACAACCGGGCCGGCATCCGAGGTTGGATTCGCCTGACAAGCCCAGGCACAGAAGCTGGAATGCGAGATCGTTCCGCCGTGGTGATGGGCGGCCGGTTTCGGATCGGCATGATCCAATACGCAGGCAACGGAAAAGATGGCGAGAACCAGGTAGAGCCCGGCGAGTGCGGCCGCCAATCCGATAGAGGGCCTTGTCAGACGCATCATGGCATCAGACTCTGCAACGCCTGCACGGCATTGGGCGCATCCCAGTCGCGAGGCCCAACGGCGCGGCCGATCAACATGCCCTGCTGGTCGATAAATACCGTCGTCGGCAAGGCCCGCACGAGATAGGCTTGAGACACGGCTTGATCCTCATCGAACAACACGGGCAGCTGCACATGGAGATTAGTGAGAAACTGCCTGATGCCCTCACGCTGCAAATCAGTGGTTATCGTCAGGAAGACAAATCGTTCGGGATTCAGTTGCTGCCGCAATCGCTCGAAGGCCGGCATTTCTTCTTTGCAGGGCCCGCACCAGGTGGCCCAGAAGTTGACCACGACAACTTTTCCCTTCAAATGCGCGAGTTCAACCGATGCGCCATCCAGAGATTTGAGCTCAAACGGCGCCGCCATGGTGCCCGGTGCCACGCGTCCGACTTTCAGCGCCGCTAACCGGTCGTTGGCTGAGGCGGGAGTGAGCCAGAGTCCGATGGCCACAAACAAGGCGATGGTCTGTACAAATCCCGATCGCGTCACCGGCGCACTCCCATCTAGGGGCCCGCAGAACTGGCGGCAACCGTGACGGACGGCAGCCGCAGGGTCTGCATCACAATTTTATGGCCCGGCATCCCATGCTCCATCCAGGCCATGGCAAAGAGTCCGTGTCGATTCACCGCGACAACCGGCGTCTGGCCTTTTCGTTCGTTCAATTTCTGCGGCGCAGTGAAGGTCGTTCCGCGATCCGTGGAGGCACTCATCACCACATCCCGCTTGACCGGCCCCTGCTCCTCCCAGATCACGACTACGCGCCCTTCAGGATCGACCGCGACCTGCGGATGGTCGGGGAAGGTGTTCTTCGACACATTCAACTGCTGCTTGGGCGAAAACGTCCGGCCTCGGTCATCGGAAAAGGCGAGATAGACGGCGGGAATTTCGTTGGTGCCTTCCGTATACCAGACGACATACAATCGTCCCTGCCGGTCCACGCCCATGGAGGCGGGCCGATGCGGGCAGGCCGGAAAGACCCATTTGTCATGGCCGACAATTACCGGGCCTTCAAAAGTCTCGCCGTGATCGAGAGAGCGGGCGACAACGGTTTCCCGCACGTTGCCTTCGAAAATTTTTCGCCAGGCGACATACACCGTTCCGTCAGGCCCGCTGGTGACCGCCGTACGGCAGCAGACACAGGTGCCTTCGTCCACTTTGCGATTGCTCGTCACCGTCTGCCCCTGATCCAGCGACCGGGCCACATAGGTGCCGGGGTCCTTTTTCCCTTCGCGTCCGTCGATCCAGGACAAGTGCAACCGGCCATCCGCGTCCCGATGGAGCGCATCGAAGGTATGTTGAATCACGCCGGGATCGTCATTGACCACAATCGACGGCTGGAAGGTCCGGCCGCCGTCATTCGAACGGCTCAGACGCAATTCGGTCGCGAATGGTTGCTCGGGTGTGGCCTTCGGATGGGCCAATCCCCAGGTCACAAACACCTCATCACCCTGCACCACGAGAGCCGGCGCTTCCTGTCTCCAGTAGGGGATGTCCTCTGCGCGATTGATGCGCACCGGAGCGCCCATCGGCCCTCCCGGCTCGGCGCTCCGGGCATACATGACCGACCGCACCTCTTTATGTTCTTCCATCCAGGCCAGTGACAAGGCCCCCGTGTCGTCGATCTGAACCGACGGGCCCACGAGGCTTTTCACCTTATGATCGGTGGCGACCTTGGGACCGAACTGCATACCGGCTTGAGGCTCCGCGAATGCCGTGGGCATCGCGGGAAGCAGTCCGAATAACAGTCCGGCACACAAGGCTTGTCTTGCTCGTCTCGGCATCAGAATCCTCCATGACCGCGCATTCTTTGGACCATGGTTTTACCCCCGCCGGTTACGAAGGTAGACCGGACAATGCGCCAGACTCCTGAGGCTCCAGGCGTGAACCCTTCGAAATACTTGATCACGCCGGACGTGTCACCGGTCGCCTGAGCAAGGTTGTTGCTGGCATCCGGATAGAGAGGCAGGCAACGTGACCTGCAGTCTTCGCTTGTCGTCACGCCATAGCTACAAATCTAGCGCACAGGAATCCCTGTCGGTCGACGTTCATTGTGATGATCGGGAATGATGCGCCCGCCCGATCTGGTCGGCTTCAGTAATCAGATCTGTGGATCCGCTGGGTATACTCATCGGCGTACAACTGCAAATAAAATTCATGGCCGGCAGTCGATTGCGGTACTTGGCGCTGAGAGCCGGCACCACGAAATCCTTACCGCGAAGTTCGTCATGATCGGGCTCGGATAAGGCTCTGTACCATGAGTCCCTATCTCAGACAGGCCCGTGATTGAGTCTTTCTGCTCCGGTTCTTCTCAATCTCTTTACCGGTTCAAACTGTAATTGACCGGTAGAGTCAGCACGACCATTTCAGAGGACAATTCATGCTTCATATGTAGCGGACAGGCGCGCCGCACTGCCTCGATCGCCGCCTGGTCCAACGATTCATGCCCTGAACTTTTCACCACTTCGACACTATTCAGATGTCCGTCATTGCGGATGGACACCTTGAGCACAACCTTGCCCTCCCAACCGTTCAAGCGAGCCGTGCTCGGATAGTGCCGCAATTCACTGATACGGCGGTGCAACGATTCTCCCACCCAACTGTTATTGGCTTTGGCGGCCTTTTTCGGAATGGCCGCGCTGGCCACGACCTGATGTTCTTCCATCCTGGCTGGGTCCGATTGCGCGACGACCGGGGGGCTGGAGCGGCCACCAGCGGTTCAACCGGCGCAGGAGGTGCGGCCACCGGCTCGCTGAAAGCCGCGGCAACCGGTTCTGCGGCAGGCGCGGGATCTACCGGAGCAGGAGGCGCTGAAACCGCTTCTACTGCCGGAGCGCTGTGCATCACTGGTGCGCTCGCCGTCGTCACCGGCTCAGGGACTGTTTCGACCAGCGCCGGTGCGGTGACGGCCTGCTGCGTCTGATAGGACTGGGCCGTTACAGGAGCGGATTCCATGACCTGCTGTTCCACGACCGGTGCCACTTCACGCTGCACTTCGGCAGGGGTCGCCGCTTGCACCACAGGCTCTGTCTTGTGAACCTCCTGGGGCTCGATCGGCTTCGCCTGCATCTGCACCACTTCCTGCTTGGGCTGGATCTGTTCCTGCGGAGGAACCGTGTTGACCACGGGCTGCACTTCGCGTTGAACCGCCTGCGGCAACACTCTGGTTTCCACTTGGCGCTGCACCGGTTGAGGGGGCGGTTCCACGGCACGCACCGGCTGAGGGCGTGGCTTCACTGAAGTCGGCGCCGGCGGTTGAGTCTGGGGGACAGGGGTCGGCTCCGCCTCCCGCGTCACTTCGCGGGGAGCTTCAACGAGGGCGACATCCCATGTAAACGGCTCCTGTTCCACCATGACGGTCATCTTCGGCAGGAGACCAAACGCGATCACCGCGAGGCAGGCGTGAAAGACCAGCGATGCGCCCCATCCTGTAACGGATTGGTGTGGGTGCCCCGAATGCGCGACCAAGACATTGTCCATGGGAACGGCCCCTTTCAATGCGATGCGTTCCGCCCTTACTTAAAAATCACCTTAGCGAGTGAGCCGATGGGAACCTCGACCTGCCCGAAATCGGACTCGCCCTTGAAGCTGCCATTCGCCACAGCAGGGACAAATTCTCCGCTCTTGCCGTTCGCCAAGGTGACAGTCATGACCGGCGCAGCCTTGTCGGCACCCGGCTTCAACTCGATCTGCTTGATCTGATCAAACTTGATATTGACCGTCGCCGTGCCGCGCCT
This sequence comes from Nitrospira sp., assembly GCA_049840695.1. Taxonomy (GTDB): domain Bacteria; phylum Nitrospirota; class Nitrospiria; order Nitrospirales; family Nitrospiraceae; genus Nitrospira_A. Next base: position 58,946 of record JASGJV010000002.1, on the reverse strand, counting down.
GGATGGCAGATGCCGCAGTTCGTGGGGGACGAACGAGGTCTCACTCATTTTTCTTCCCAATAAAAAATGCCGTTCTTCAGCTCAGTCTCGATCCCCTGAGAATCGGTCACCGCAATGGTGAATGTCTTTTCAACTTTCGTATCAGCGGCTGAACCGACCGGAACCCAAACCAGGCACGCCACCCCCGCAAGCGCCCACATCCCCACACGGAACATCCACTGATTCACCTGCATCTTCATCACTCCTCACCAGTTGACCCAGGATTGACGCACACCATTCCTGCCCGCTCACAGGAGTCAGCCTCCACGCCGGGCGCCAAGGAACGATCCAGACGAGAAAGGGACCCGTCGCGAAGCGACCATCGAAAGTAGAGATGCATCCGCAGCATGCGAGTGACCTCGCTCAACTGTTCGATCCGGGCTCCTCGACTAGCAGTCGCGGAGCAAGACTTTGCACAAAGGAGAAGTGGAATTAAAAGGACGCGGGTGGAGCGCGCGACGGACAGAGGGCGGATATCTGAGGAAGGTGGACGATAGTGGAAAGGACCGATACATCGCCGGAGAACGCCAATACATGCATCGCATGAACCGGAGTGACTCCATGCACGCCGGCCGTGGCGCACATCCAGGCGCAGATGCCAGAGCCGTGCATGCCGGCATCGTGGTGGGCGGCATGCTGGAGCTCATGCGCGACCGCGCTGCCTGTCGTGACTGCCAGGAGGGCCACGACGGCAAAGACAACAACCCAGACGATGTTGTGAAAGCGGGAACTACGCATAGAGAAAACACCAAATCCAGCGCAATGCTAGCAAACTCGCCGGGGAAGCGTCAATGCGACCATTGGCTTTGTACCGTCCTGACACTTACGGGCCACCGACACCAATGATACGCTCCACGCGCTCATCACGCCCGCCAAGGTCACGATACCTGCGGTACTGTGCCAGGGCACGCCCCATGTCTTTCCGGTGGAGTTCGTAAAACACCCCGAGATTGTAATGAGCTTCCGCTGAGTTGGGTTTGAGCGCCACAGCCCGTTCATGTTCTCGCTCGGCCTCATCCAGCCGGTTCAAGCTGGTATAGACCATCCCCAGATTCAAGTGAGCTTCGGCATACTCAGGGCGATACCGGATGACCTCCAAAAACTCCCGTTCGGCTTCTGCAAGGAGTCCTTGGCTTCGATAGACGAATCCGAGATTGTAATGGGCATCGACCAAATCGGCTTTTACCGCGATGGCCTCTTTGAACGCGGCGGCGGCGGCGTTCAGGTCATTGCCCCGCTCGGCCAGACGCCCGAGCAAATACCAGGCGTTGGCATGTCCGGGATTCGCCTGTGTGAGACGGGACAAGTAGTCGCGGGCCATCTTCAGATCGCCCTGACTGTCAGAGAGACTCGCCAGGTGATACAGCGCTTCCGCATGGTCCGGCCGCATGCGAAGCAGGGATTGGTACATCTTGACGGCATTCGCGCGGTCATGCCGTTCCTCGTACAGCCGGGCTAGATCCAGATGCGCTTCTTCATTTCCCGGCGCGATATCCAGTACCTGCCGCAGCACCTGTTCCGCCTCGTTCCCCCGCCCCTGAGCAAGATAGACGTCGGCGAGATCGTTCAGAATCTCCGCCGACGGCGCGCTGAGTTTCAGCGACTGTTTAAAGGCTTGAATGGCGTCATCGGGATTACGTTTGCTTTGAAAATAGACCAATCCCAACACATGGTACGCCTCGGCCAGTTTGGGATTTTGCGCGAGCGCTTTCTTCAGGGCGTCGATGGCGCCGTCGGCATTGCCTTCACGGAAGAGTGCCACTCCACGCTCATAACTGCGCCGCGCCGATTCGGACGAGGCGCTTGAGGCGGCCGACGATTCAGCCAGGCAGGTGACGAACAAGGCCAGGCACAAGAGTGGAAGGCTCGTGAGGAGATGTCGCGAACAGCCGCCCCTTTGCCGCATCGAAATCCGCAATGGAATCCGTGGGTGACGTCGCCGAGAGAGTCGGCGAGCTGGTGGGGCCCACTATAGATCTCAGCGCATCCGAAAGCAACGAGGAGCACCGCGTCGCAGCCGTCCACCGGAAAGCAGTTGAGACGGTCGCCGCTGTTTCGGTAGGATTCGATGATGAATTCCTGTATACTCCGCCGCCGAGCCTATGCCCGAGTGGCGAGCTTTGCCCGAGGCCGGCTCGTGAGAATGAAGGTACGTCTGCATGCTGACCCAAGTCCTGAACATCATATTCGGCAGTAAAAACGACCGCGAGATCAAGGCGTTGCGCCCGATTGTCGAGCGGATCAACGGGCTGGAGTCCGGCCTCACGCCCCTATCCGATCAAGCCCTGGCAGATAAAACGCAAGAATTCAAAAAGCGTCTCCAGGATGGGGAAACGCTCGACGACATTCTGCCGGAGGCCTTTGCCGTCTGTCGTGAAATGTCCCGCCGCCGCTTGAACATGCGCCACTTCGACGTGCAGTTGATCGGCGGCATGATCCTGAACAAGGGCCGGATCGCCGAAATGAAGACAGGTGAAGGCAAAACCCTGGTCGCCACCCTCCCGCTGTATCTCAATGCACTGGAAGGGAAGGGCGCCCACCTGGTCACGGTGAATGATTACCTGGCGAAACGCGACGCCTCCTGGATGGCCCAGCTGTATCATGCTCTCGGCCTGACGGTCGGCATCATCCAGCACGATGCGTCCTTTCTCTATGATCCGACCTACGAGGCGGCGGACAAACGCCTTCAGCACCTCCGGCCGTGCAGCCGGCATGAGGCCTATCGCGCCGAAATCACCTACGGCACCAATAACGAGTACGGCTTCGACTACCTTCGCGATAATTTGATCGTCAGCGATTTGAGCCAGTGCGTCCAACGCCCGCTGCACTTCGCCATCGTGGACGAAGTCGACAGCATTCTGATCGACGAAGCGCGCACGCCCTTGATCATCTCCGGGCCGACGGATCAAACCACGGATTTGTATTACCGTATCAATTCGATCATTCCGCAGCTCAAGCCGGAGCACGACTACACGATCGAAGAAAAAACCAAGACCGCCTCGCTCACGGAAGAAGGCAATGTCCGCGTCGAGAAACTGCTGGGCGTGGACAACCTCTACGACCTCCAACACATGGATCTCGTGCACCATGTCGTTAAGGCGCTCCAGGCTTATGCGCTCTATAAGCGCGACGTGGACTATGTGGTCAAAGATGGCGAAGTCATTATCGTCGACGAGTTTACCGGCCGCCTGATGCCGGGCCGCCGGTGGAGCGACGGACTACACCAGGCCGTGGAAGCCAAGGAAGGCGTGAAGATCGCCAATGAGAACCAGACCCTCGCCTCCGTCACCTTCCAGAATTATTTCCGGATGTACAAGAAACTGGCAGGCATGACCGGCACCGCGGACACGGAAGCGGGCGAGTTCGCCAAGATTTACAATCTGGACGTCAACGTGGTTCCGACTAACCGGTCCATGATCCGCAAAGACTACGCCGACGTCGTCTTCCGCACCGAAAAAGAAAAATTCACGGCTATCGTCGAAGAAATCAAAGACTGCCACGATCGCGGACAACCGGTCCTCGTGGGCACCATTTCCATCGAGAAATCCGAACGTCTGGCGGGATACTTGAGCCGCAACGGCATCAAACACAACGTGTTAAACGCCAAGTTTCACGAGAAGGAAGCGGAGATCATTGCGCAAGCCGGCCGTAAAGGCGCCGTCACCATCGCCACCAACATGGCCGGCCGCGGAACGGACATTCTGCTGGGCGGTAACGCTGATTTCCTCTTCAAACGCATTCTCTATCAAGACGACACGCTGACGGACGCGCGGAAGCAGGAAATTTTCGACGAGATCAAGGCCGATTGCGAGAAAGACAAGCAGGAAGTGGTCGCGGCAGGGGGTTTGCACATCCTCGGCACCGAGCGGCATGAAAGCCGGCGCATCGACAATCAGCTCCGTGGCCGCGCCGGACGCCAGGGCGATCCCGGCTCCTCGCGCTTCTATCTGTCGCTTGAAGACGATCTCATGCGGATTTTCGCGTCCGAGCGTGTCTCGCAGATGATGCTCAAGCTGGGGATGGAAGAAGGCGTCCCGATCGAACATGGCATGGTCACACGCGCCATCGCGAATGCCCAGAAAAAAGTCGAGGCGCACAACTTCGAAGTCCGCAAACAACTCCTCGAATACGACGACGTCATGAACAAGCAGCGGGAAGTGATCTATCAGCACCGGCATGCCGTGCTGGCGGGGGAACACATCCAGCAAGACATTCACGACATGATGAAAGATCTGGTGAATGCCTTCGTCGAGACCTACTGTCCCGCCGATCAATACCAGGAAGAGTGGGACTACAGCGGCCTCGGAGAAGCGCTGCAGGGACAGTTCGCCCTCGACATCACCCAGGGCAAGGGCAGCGTCGCCGATCACTTCAAGGATGTCGGCCGGGATGCGATGATCGAGGAAATTCAGACCCAGGTGCGGCGGGCCTATGATCACAAAGAGCAAGAACTCGGCGCTGAACTCATGCGGTATCTCGAAAAAATGCTGCTGCTCCAAGTGATCGATCACCACTGGAAAGATCACCTGCTGGGCATGGACCACTTACGGGACGGCATCGGCCTGCGCGGGTACGGACAGAAAGATCCGTTGATCGAGTACAAGCGAGAAGGATTCGACATGTTCTCCTCCATGATGGAGCGCATCAAGTCCGATGTGCTGGAGCGCATGTTCCGCGTGCAAGCCGTGCGGGGCGAACAACCGCCTCCTCCTGCACCTGAACCGATCCCTCCACCGCGCATGGTGCTCAACCGCAGCGACGAACCGGCCGCCCAGACCGTCCAAAGCCAGGGCGAAAAGACGGGCCGCAACGATCCCTGCCCGTGCGGAAGCGGGAAAAAATTCAAGAAGTGTCACGGGGCATAGCCAGAAATTGGCAGCCCGCGTCGGCGGAGTGAACAGAAACAAACGGTCCGCAGATACCGAAAGACTCGTGTCTCTCCGGGTCTTTTCGCCTTGACTTGCCGCTGAGGCAGCGGCTAATCTAACCCCCTCTTTTCCCTAGAGAATCCGGTAGAAGAGCGGTTTCTTGCGATGGCGCCTGAAACGGCAGTCAACTACCGACAAGGGTGGTGTCACTTTGAGCACTGGGCATCCACAACTCCTGGCGGAAGTCAGGGCTGAAATCGCAGCGGCGGGACCTATTCCCTTCGCTCGTTTCATGGAGCTGGCCCTGTATCATCCGCAATACGGCTATTACGTTCGTCCTGTCGAAGATCCGACACAGGAACGGATTGGATGGTCGGGTGATTTCTACACGAGTTCCGATGTGCATCCCATTCTCGGCCAGGCGCTGGCCAAACAGGCGCAGCAACTCGATGCCTCCCTCGGACACCCAGATCCGTTCACCGTCGTGGAGATGGGCCCGGGCAAAGGATTGCTGGCTCGTGATTTTCTCACCGCCTGCCAGAACGCGCCCGGCAATCTCAGCGAACGACTCCGCTACATCCTGATCGAACGCAGCGCCTCCATGCGCACCCTGCAGCATCAGCATCTCGCGCCATGGATTGGCCGAGCCGGTCACGTGACCTGGCTTGATCGCCTGGAAGATCTTCCGCCGGGTAGTGTCACCGGCCTCTTCTTTTCCAACGAATTGGTGGATGCCTTCCCCGTGCATCGCCTGGCGGTGGTGGATGGCCATCCGCAAGAGATGTATGTCGATGTTCGCGAAGATGGCTTTACGGAAATCCATCGTCCGCTTTCGGAAGAGCTGTCAGCCTATCTGCGAGACGGTGGCATCAACCTGCCAGACGGATACCGGACGGAAATCAATCTCAAGGCCGTGCAATGGATCAAGCAGGTCGCGCAGGCCATGGCGCGCGGCCTGGTCATGACGATCGACTATGGCCACACGGCTGAAGACCTCTACGGACCGGAACGCAAGAACGGCACATTTCTCTGCTACTACAGTCAGACCACCTCAGAAGACGCCTACGAGCGGGTTGGCGAGCAGGACATGACGGCTCATGTGGACTTCACCGCCCTGGCGCAAGCAGGCCAGGCGGCCGGACTCGAGCTGACCGGCTTTACGAATCAAATGAGTTTTCTGATTGGCCTGGGCGCCGAACAGTTCCTGGAGTCGCTGCAGCCGGAATCGGCGGAATTTTATGCCGCCATCCACCTCCTGCGACCGGAGGGAATGGGGCGGACGTTCAAAGTGCTGGTGCAACATACGGGCATGGATAAGCCCGAATTGGACGGGTTGAAATTCAAGCCGTTCTTCGGATCGATTTTGGCGGCTCGCCCCGCCGCATAACAGTCACGCTTCCTGGGACGAACCATGGGTAACGAAGCCGCACCGCTGAATTACATACCGATCCTGATTTTTATCGTGATCGCGTTTGCGTTCTCGGCGGTGCAAATTCTGGTGGGGCGTATCGTCCGGCCAAGCCGGCCCTATCGCGCCAAACTCGCCCCCTATGAAAGCGGCAGCCCGTTGTTCTCGGACGCGAAAGTGCAGTTCCCGATTCGCTATTACATCATCGCGATGCTCTTCGTGATCTTTGATATCGAAATCGTGTTCATGTTTCCCTGGGCCGTCGCATTCAAGAAGTTGGGCTTGGTAGGGTTAATTGAGATGGTGGTGTTTATCGGCATTCTGATTGTCGGGTTCTGGTATGCGTGGAAAAAAGGCGCGCTGGAGTGGGACTGAATGGCGTACGACGTGAAACGGCACGCGTGAGAAGTGCGGACAATAGGTCCCTGCTTTCCAATCTCACCATTCACCGTTCACGTTTCACGGGGTTGATATGAGCTTTTTAGAACGGCAGCTGGATGCAAATATTCTGACGACGAATCTCGATGCCTTCGTGGGCTGGGCGCGCAAATCGTCCTTGTGGCCGATGACCTTCGGCTTGGCCTGTTGCGCCATCGAAATGATCGCGAGCGTGTCCTCGCGCTATGACATCGATCGGTTCGGCGCCGGCGTGTTCCGTGCCTCGCCCCGTCAATCGGACCTCATGATCGTGGCCGGCACGGTATCCCGCAAGATGGCGCCTGTCATTCGCCGCATTTATGACCAGATGGCCGAGCCGCGCTACGTCATTTCCATGGGATCCTGCGCGACCTCCGGCAACCACTACAACAGTTATGCCGTCGTACAGGGCGTCGACCAGATCGTTCCGGTCGATGTGTATATCGCCGGGTGCCCGCCCCGACCGGAGGCCTTGATCGACGGACTCTTGAAATTGCAGCAAAAGATTCAGCGCGAAAAGATTTTCGTCAAGTAACCGACTCGTCTCACCATGCAACCGCTGCTTGAACGACTCATGACCACCTTCCCCAACGCCATCCGCGGCGTGGAGGTGGATGCCGCTCGAAACGAAGTGACGGCCCGGGTGTCCGCGCCACGGATCGCCAACGTCGCGCGCTGGCTGCACGACACGCCCGAAGCCGCGTTCGATCACATCACCGATATCTGCTCGGTCAACTATCCGAACGACACGGAACGGTTTGAGGTCATTTACCAGTTGTTGTCGCTCGCGCACCGGCGGCGCATCCGACTCAAAGCACGCCTCACCGAAGACCATCCGGAAATCGCATCCGTGACCGGCATTTGGAAGGGCGCGGATTTCATGGAGCGCGAAGTCTACGACCTGATGGGGATTACCTTCGTCGGGCACCCTGATCTCAGACGCATTCTGCTGCCGGAAGACTATGGAGAAGGCCACCCTTTGCGGAAGGATTTTCCTGCTGAAGGGCGAGGCTGGCGCAGCGAGTTTCCCTTCATCCCCCGGTTGGACGAGGCACCGGAAGAACAGTCAGCAGAGGGTGAAGTTCCCGAATCGGAGAAACAGGTCTTTCGGGCATCCGAACAGCCGAGCAGCACCAGGCGCCAGGAAGAACTCCTGCTCAACATGGGCCCCCAGCATCCCAGCACGCACGGAGTGCTGCGAGTGGTGCTGGAACTGGATGGCGAACGGATCGTCAAGGCCACTCCCGATCTCGGCTATCTCCACCGCGGCGTCGAAAAGCTGGCGGAAGGCCTCCACTATATGCAGGTCATTCCTCACACCGACCGGCTCGACTATGTCTGCGCGATGACGAATAACTACGCCTACGTGCGCGCCGTGGAAAAACTGCTCGACATCAGCGTGCCGGAACGGGCGGAGTATATTCGCACCATCGTCGCCGAGATGCAGCGCATCGTCGGCCATCTGTTCTGGCTCGGCACCCAGGCGCTGGACATCGGGGCCATGACCGTCTTTTTCTGGACGTTTCGGGAACGCGAAATCCTTCTCGACATGTTCGAAAAATTGTGCGGCGCACGCCTGACATTGAACTATTACCGCATCGGCGGCGTCGACAGCGATTTTACGCCGGATCTGGTTACGCGTCTGAAGGCCTTCCTGCATACATTTCCGGACAAGGTCAATGAATACAATCAGCTGCTGATGTCCAACCGCATCTGGGTCGGGCGAACGAAAGACATCGCGGTGATCTCAGCCGAAGACGCCGTCAATTTCGGCCTCACCGGCCCGACGCTCCGCGGGTCCGGGGTCGATTACGACATCCGCAAATATGAACCTTACGGCGCCTATGACAAGGTCGAATGGGAAGTGCCCGTCGGCAAGCGGGGCGATACGTACGACCGCTACTGGGTCCGCATGGAGGAAATGCGGCAAAGCGCGCGGATCATCGCCCAGTGCCTCGACCAGATGCCGGAAGGCTCCATCATGGCGGATGTGCCGCACGTGATTCCTCCGCCCAAGGCGAAGGTCATGCGCGACATGGAGAGCTTGATTCACCACTTTATTATTTTCACCCAGGGCTTCAAGCCGCCGAAGGGCGAAACCTATTGCGGCACCGAAGTCCCGAAAGGCGAGCTCGGGTTTTTCATCGTCAGCGACGGCAGCCCTCGCCCCTATCGGCTGAAGATCCGCGCCCCTTCCTTCATTCACATGGGCGCATTCGACCATATGGCACGCGGGTATCTGATTTCAGACATCATCACGATTTTCGGCACCTATGACATCGTGATGGGAGAATGTGATAGATGAGTCGATGAGCCGGGTGCTTCCTGTGCTCGCGCAACGCGCGGTCTAAGAAGACCCTCGTTGGACGCGCGCGGTGGGAAGCACCCGACTCACGCCTCAGGGGTTTGAAAACGTGGAGTGAGGGGGATGCTGAAGGAAAAATATCAGGCGGAAATCGACGAGATCCTCTCTCGTTATCCGGTGAAGCGGTCCGCGCTCTTGCCCCTGCTCTACATGGCGCAGCGCGAAGAAGGCTATGTCACCGAGGCCGCCATGCAGGAAATCGCGGGCATCTTGAAGCTGACTCCGCCGCAGGTGTATGAGACGGCCACGTTTTACACGATGCTGAACCTGAAGCCGGTGGGAAAGTTTCACCTGCAGGTCTGCAAGTCGTTGATGTGCGCCCTGGTCGGCTCGGATACCGTCATCGGGTGGATCGGCACGAAGCTCGGCATCAAGCCGGGCGAAACGACCCAGGACAAACTGTTCACCCTCAGTATCGTCGAATGCCTGGCCGCGTGCGGGACCGGCCCGATGATGCAGGTGAATGACGATTATTACGAGCGCTTGACGGAAGAGAAATTGGACCGCATTCTGGCGGATTTGCGCCAGACGGGGACCTCCTCGCTGAAGACCGGGCCGTTCATGTGGCCGGAACCGGCCGCCGCGAAATCGGGGACATAAATGACCCTGACGGTCGCGCTGTGCCCGGAGGAGATTGCTCGCGTGTCACGATCCATGAGACGACCTGTATGAAGACGTACGAACCGATCCTGCTCAAGAACATGATGCAGCCCGGGTATGCCGGCTCGTTGCCGGAGTATGAACGCGCGGGCGGATATCAGGCATTGCGAAAAGTGCTGGGGAAAGTCACCCCCGCCGAGGTGACCGCCGTCGTGATGAAGTCCGGCTTGCGTGGACGCGGCGGAGCCGGATTTCCCACCGGCGTGAAGTGGGGATTTTTGCCCAAGGATTATCAGGGCCCCCGTTACCTCTGCTGCAATGCCAACGAAAGCGAACCGGGGACCTTCAAAGATCGCCAGCTGATCGAGCGCGATCCGCATCAATTGCTCGAAGGTATGTTGCTGGCCTGCTACGCCATCGGCGCAGCCAGTTCTTACATTTATATTCGCGGTGAGTTTGTCCTGGGAGCCAAAATTCTCGAAGCGGCCATCAAGGAAGCGCGCGCCGCCGGCTATGTCGGCAAGAATATCCTGGGTACCGGTGTCTCGATCGACATCTGGGTCCACCGGGGAGCCGGCGCCTATATCTGCGGTGAAGAGACGGCCCTGCTGGAATCGCTGGAAGGCAAACGTGGCCTCCCTCGCGTCAAGCCGCCGTTCCCGGCCACGCACGGTCTCTACAATAAACCGACCGTCGTGAACAACGTCGAGACGCTCGCCAACCTGCCGCATATCATGACTCGCGGCGCCGAATGGTTTGCCTCGATCGGATCCCCGCCGAAAAGCACCGGCACGCGGGTCTTTTGCGTAAGCGGTCACGTGGCGCGACCGGGCAACTACGAAGTTCCGATGGGCATCACCTTTCGTGAGTTGATCTATGAACAGGCCGGCGGCATGCGGTCGGACAAGAAACTCAAGGCCTTTATTCCAGGAGGCGCCTCTGCGCCGTTTCTGACACCCGACCACCTCGACGTCAAACTGGATTTCGAATCGGTGGCGCTGGCCGGGTCGATGCTGGGGTCGGGCGGCGTGACGGTGATGGAAGAGGGCACCGATATGGTGTGGGCTGCCCTGAGGCTGATGGAGTTTTTCTACCACGAGTCCTGCGGCAAGTGCAGTCCCTGCCGGGAAGGCAGTTCCTGGCTCGTGCAGATCATGCGCCGGATCGTCAACAAACGCGGGCAGATGGCGGATCTTGAAACCCTGACCGACCTGTGCAAGAACATCGCCGGGCGGACGGTCTGCGCGTTCGGCGACGCCGAAGTGTCTCCAATTTTGAGCACGCTCAAACATTGGCGGCACGAATATGTCACGTTGATTCACGCGGCCGAGGCCGCCAACTTGATCCGGCCGGAACCGGCGGGAGCCAAACATTGACGTCTTTCGTTTCACGTTTCAAGAATAACGGCCATTATGCCTGATCAAAAACCAGACACCGTCCGGCTGACCATCGACGGCACCACCGTTGCGGTTCCCAAAGGCACGCTCGTGATCGAAGCCGCGCGTCGCGTCGGGGTCATGATCCCCCATTTCTGCTACCACCCCAAATTGAAGCCGGATGCGAACTGTCGCATGTGCCTGGTCGAAGTCGAAAAAATGCCGAAACTGCAGACCGCTTGTAGCACGCCGGTTGCCGAAGGCATGGCCGTACGGACCGCCACGACCACGGTGGACGATGCCCACAAGTCGGTGCTGGAATTCATTTTGGCCAACCATCCGCTCGATTGTCCGGTTTGCGACCAGGGCGGCAAGTGCGACCTGCAAGACTTCTCGCATCAATACACACCGACCACCAGCCGGTTCACGGAAACCAAACGCATCTTCCAGAAAGAGTATTTCAGCCCGCTCATCGAAACGCAGATGAATCGCTGCGTGCAGTGCCTGCGCTGCGTCCGGTATTGCGACGAAATCATGGACGTCAAAGCGCTGGCTCCTGTCGGCCGCGGGACGATGACGGAAATCAAACATTTCGGCCCGCATGAACTCGACTGTGAATTCTGCGGCGGCTGCGTCCAGATCTGTCCGGTCGGCGCCATCACGAGCCGGCTGTCCATGTATGAATACCGGCCCTGGATGCTCAAGAGAGCCGATACGATCTGCACGTTCTGCGGCGACGGCTGCCGCATCACCGTGCAGACCAAAGACAACGAACTCATTGAAGTGAATTCTTCGCACGGCGCCGGCCGGAATAACGGCGATCTCTGCGCACGCGGATTCTTCGGCTTCCATGCGAGCACCCACGCCGCTCGGCTGACCCATCCCTTGATTCGCCGCGACGGCGTGTTGGTACAGGCCACCTGGGAAGACGCCCTCGAATATGTCGCCGAACAAGCGCTCCGGGTGAAGCTGGCCAATGGCCCCGATGCGTTCGGAGGCCTCATCAGCTCCCGCTGCACCAACGAAGATCTTTATGTATTCCAAAAGTTCATGCGCCAGGTGATCGGCACCAATCGGATCGATAGCAGCGCGCGATACGGCCACCTGAGCGGGATGCGAGCGCTACGACGGGTGCAAGGCACTCACCGCTGGACCATCGCATTCGAAGATATTGTGGGAGCCAACGCCTTGCTGCTGGTCGGCACCAACATCACGGAGACCAGCCCCATTACCGGGCTCAAGGTCAAAGAAGCCGTGAAGAAGCGTCAGGCGAGTCTGGTCACGATAGAGTCGCTGGAACCGGCTGTCAACACGCTGAGCAATATCGCAAACCTGGCCACGCAGCATTTCTCCAGTCATCCGGGGCAGATCGGCAATCACGTCTTGGGCCTGATCAAGGCCGTCATTGATGGCAACATGGTGGACGCAAGCCTGGCTGAACAAGCGCCGGCCTTCGCGCAACGGCTATCCGCCGCTCTGCAGCAGATTTCCTGGGACACACTCGAAGCATCCACCGGTCACAACCGCGCACAATGGACGGAGACCGCCAAGCTTCTGGCCGCTGCCAAACGCGTGGTGATCCTGGTGGGAAACGGCGTCCTGCGCCATCCCGGCGGAGAAGGAACGACCACGAATCTCCTGGATCTCCTGATTCTGTTGGGCAAACTGAATCAGCCCGGTTGCGGGCTAGGACCGCTGGCTGAAGAAAACAACGATCAAGGCGCGGTCGAAATGGGCGCCCTGCCTGACTTCCTCCCCGGACCGGCCCCGCTCGACGATCAAGCCTCCAGAGACCGTCTCACATCACTGTGGCGCGAGGAACTTCCCCGCACGCCCGGCATCTCGTTGACCGAGATGCTTGCCGCCGCCAATACCGGCTCTCTGAAGGCCATGTTTGTGGTGGGGGAGAATCCTGTTGGCACCTTACCGGCTGCGGCGCAAGCAAAAGACGCTCTCGCCAAGCTGGAACTGCTGGTCTGTCAGGAATTATTTCTCACCGAAACAGCGGCGATGGCTCACGTGGTGCTACCCGCCTGCTCCTATATGGAAAAGGACGGCACCTTCACCAATTCCGAGGGGCATGTCCAAGCCGTTCGCCACGCGATCGATCCGATCGGCGACAGCCGCCCCGATTGGGAAATGTTGTCGGCTGTTTCCGTGTTGATGGGCTCGCCGCTTGAATACGGCGATGCGCGGGAAATCCTGAAAGAAATTCGCAGCGTCATCCCCGGCTATGGCCTGTTAGGGCCCACCCCCACGTCACCCAAGGTCAACCAGGCCATTCTCAGCCGCTATCTCGCGGAGGACGCCGCGACCGACATCGCAACCAGGTATGCCGTGCGGCAGGCGCCGAAGGCTGATGGCAAAACATTGACACTGATGTTCACTCAGACTCTGTTCCACTCAGGCAAACTGTCCACCCATTCCAAGGGGCTGCTCCAATTGCAGCATGAAGGGTTCCTGTCGCTCAATCCGGCGGATGCGGCCAGAGTGGGGCTGGCGGACGGCGAAAAAGTGACCGTCTCGAACGCACGCGCCTCCATCACCACCATCGCGAGGATTCGCGAGCGTGTACCGGCCGGCCTGGTGTGGTTTCCCGAACATTTCGACGGCGAGGCCAAACAACTCGCTGAATGGATGATTGATCCCCAGACTCAAATCCCCTATTTTAAGCTCGCGCACGTGTCTCTGGCGAAGGTCTCGTAGGACGGGACGAGGAGTATTGCTGTTATGGAAATCGGATTACGACTGGCGGTGTCGTTAGCTCAAATCGCCGCGGTAATGGGAGTGGTGATGCTGACCGTCATGGTCCTGACCCTCGCGGAGCGGAAGGTGCTTGGCTGGATGCAGGATCGCATGGGCCCGATGGAAGTCGGCCCCTACGGCGTGCTGCAACCGATCGCCAACGGACTGAAACTCTTCTTCAAGGAAGACATCATTCCGGCCGGCGCGAACAAGTTCCTTTTCACCCTCGCGCCCATTCTCGCGCTGGTGCCCGCCATGATCGGGTTCGCCGTCATTCCGTTCGGGCCGACCATGACGATCGAGCTGTTCGGCATGCAGGTGAAGCCGTTCGTCATTAGCGATATCAACATCGGCATCCTCTATATTCTGGCCTTTGCATCCATCGGCGCCTACGGCATCATTCTGGGCGGCTGGTCCTCCAACAGCAAGTATTCCCTCCTCGGCGGACTCCGTTCCGCCGCGCAGGTCATCAGTTATGAATTGAACGTCGGTCTCGCGATCGTGGGCGTCATCCTCCTGTCCGGCTCCCTGAGCCTGGTGAAAATCACCGAGGCGCAGGCCGGAGGATTTTGGAACTGGTTCATCATCGCGCTGCCGTTTCCCCAAATTTTCGCCTTTGTCGTGTATGTCATTTCGTCGGTAGCGGAAACGAACCGCGTCCCCTTCGACCTTCCGGAAGCGGAAAGCGAACTGGTGGCGGGATTCTTCACGGAATACAGCGGCATGCGCTTCGCGTTTTTCTTCATTGCGGAATACGCGAATATGATCCTGGTGTCCTGTGTCGCGGCGGCGCTGTTTCTGGGCGGCTGGAATGCCCCCTATCCTGGCACGATTCTCGGGCACCTCGGCCTCGATGCCCTGGCCTGGATCGAAAACGTCGTCTGGTTCGCCGCCAAGGTCTACTTCTTCCTGTTCCTGTTCTTCTGGTTGCGGGCCACGCTGCCCCGCCTGCGGTACGACCAGCTCATGCGGTTCGGTTGGAAGGTGATGCTGCCCATCGCCCTCGGTAATATCGTGTTGACGGCCATCGCCGCCTATTTCTTCCCGCGGTAACGGAGCGAGATGAACGTCGCCATCACGGCACAGCCTAAGCGGAAACCGTTCAGCGATTGGCTGAAAACGCTGACCTTCTATGAACTGCTGGTGGGCATGAAGGCCACGCTCAAGCACCTGCTCAACTACAAACCCATCACGCTGCAGTACCCGCATGAGAAGCGCCTCCTCCCCGAGAATTATCGCGGCATGCTGGCCTTGTTGCGGTATGACGACGGAACAGAAAAGTGCGTCGGCTGCGACCTGTGTGAGGCCGCCTGCCCCTCGCGGGTGATCCGGGTCGTCAGCGGTGAAGTCCCGGGAGAACCAACGAAGCGGTACTCCAAGGAATACTATATGGATATGACGCGATGCCTCTTCTGCGGCCTCTGCGTCAACGCCTGTCCCGTGGATGCCCTGGGCATGACCCGCGAATTCGAATGGGCCGTATACGACAAGCGCCAACTCCATCTCAATAAACAACAGCTGCTCGCCATCGGCGATCGCGCCTATCCCGTCCGGGAAAAGCGCCTGGAGCTGCAGCATCCGAACGTGGCGTTTTTTAACGTGACGTTCAAGCATCTCCCGCAAAAGGAGAACTAGGCTCTCCGCCTCGTCCTCCGTGCTGGCCCCCCACACAGAGACGAGTAAGGCAAACAGACTGCCACCGGGCAGAGAGCCAGGGCGACAGAGGAGCAGGGTTTCAGTTGATTCGGACGAGATAACGGACGCATGGATCACATTTTCTTCTTTTATTTTGCCGCGGTGATCGCCACCACTTCCGTGCTGGTGGTCGCCTTGCGCAACCCGGTGTACAGCGCGCTGGCGTTGTTGATCATGTTCTTCCACGTCGCGGGCCTGTACGTGACGCTCCACGCGGAATTCCTGGCCGCCGTTCAAATCGTTGTGTATGCCGGCGCCATTCTGGTGCTCTACCTGTTCGTGGTCATGCTCCTGAGCATCAAATCTGAAGAGCGCTATCACAACCAACTGCCCGTCGCAGGACTCTTGGGAGTGATGTTGTGCACGGAAATTATCTTATTGCTGATTCAATCACGGACGGCAGCCTCGGCCCAGGCGATCCCCGCCGATCCCGTCACCGGATCGGGCAATACGGAAATGGTCGGGGAAGCCTTGTATTCGACCTATTTGTTTCCTTTTGAAGTCGCCTCGTTGATCCTGCTGGTCGCGATGATCGGGGCCATTATTCTGGCGAAAAAAGATATCATCGAACGCGTTCAGCAATAACCGGTACTGTCATGACTGTTCCCTTATCCTATTATCTGGTCCTGAGCGGGTTTGTATTTCTCACCGGCGTGGTGGGCGTGCTCATCCGGCGGAACATCATTGTGATTCTGCTGTCGGTCGAGCTGATGCTGAATGCCACAAACATCAACTTCGTGGCTTTTTCGGAATATTTTCACAATGTCGCGGGACAGGTCTTCGTGTTCTTCGCCTTGACCGTGGCGGCGGCGGAAGTGGCGGTGGGCCTGGCTATCATTATCGCGCTTCACCGGACCAATTCATCCATCTATATCGACGACCTGAATTTGTTGAAACGATAGGCCGACCGCACCGACCATGATCTATGCGCTGATCCCATTTCTACCCTTGTTCTCTTTTCTGATCGTCGGCATCGGCGAACAATGGATCAAGGACCGCGCGCATCTGGTGGCCGTCCCGGCCATGGCGGGCTCGTTCCTGCTGTCGCTCATGGCCTTACATGACGTCGCGACCGGCCAGGCCGTCAACGTGACCCTGTACACCTGGCTGACCTCAGGCACTCTCGATATTCACATCGGCATTTCCATCGATCGCCTGACCGCCGTCATGCTGATCCTGGTCACCACCGTCAGCACGCTCGTGCACATCTACACGATTGGCTACATGCACGGCGAGCCTGGCTACGCCCGCTTCTTCGCCTATATCGCGCTCTTCACCTTCTCCATGTTGATGCTGGTGATGGCGGACAACCTCCTGCAACTATTCGTATTCTGGGAAGCGGTCGGACTCTGTTCCTATCTCCTGATCGGCCATTGGTATGAACGGGCGAGCGCCTGCGCCGCCGCGACGAAGGCCTTCCTCGTCAACCGCGTCGGCGATTTCGGGTTCATCCTCGGCTTGTTCCTCGTCTGGTATTCCTTCGGCTCACTCGACTATGCGACGGTCTTTGCACAAGCAGGGCAACTGGCGTCCAAGACCACGAACCTCCTCGGCCCGTTCGGCGGCACCTGGGATGTCTCGGTGATAACCATGATCTGCCTTCTGCTCTTTACCGGAGCCGTCGGTAAATCCGCGCAAGTCCCGCTGCATGTCTGGCTTCCGGATGCGATGGAAGGACGGACGCCGATTTCGGCCTTGATCCATGCCGCTACCATGGTCACCGCGGGCGTCTTCATGGTCGCGCGATTGGCCCCGCTGTATAACTTGTCGCCCACCGCCATGACGGTCGTCGCACTCGTGGGCGCGCTCACGATGATGCTGGGCGCTACCATCGCCCTGACCCAGACGGACATCAAGCGTGTGGTCGCCTATTCGACCATGAGCCAGCTCGGGTACATGGTGATGGCCTGCGGCTTGGGCGCCTATAGCGCCGGCATGTACCATCTGCTCACCCATGGGGCTTTCAAGGCACTTCTGTTTTTGGGCTGCGGCTCGGTTATCATCGCGCTGCATCACGAACAGGATATGCGTCACATGGGCGGCCTGAAGGACAAACTTCCGGTTACCTATTGGACCTTCCTCGTGGGCTCACTCGCGTTGGCCGGGTTCCCGCTGACCGCCGGATTCTTCAGCAAGGATGATCTGCTGGTCTCCTCCTGGTCGGCCGGGCCTCTGGGTCAGGTCCTCACCATTTGCGGATTGGTGACGGCTGGTTTGACCGCCTTCTATAGTTTCCGGCTTGTGTTCGTCACCTTCTGGGGCAAGTCCCGCGTCGATCCACACCATGCAGGGCATGTTCACGAACCTTCGACGACGATGACCGCACCGTTGATGGTGCTGGCCGTACTGAGTATTGTCGCCGGCTACCTCGGCATCCCGGCGTTTCTGGAACCGGTCTTCCATGGCGAAGGCGCAAGCGCGCATCATGAAGGAAGCGCGGCCTTGGGCATCATGGCCCTGGCAACGCTGATGGGCCTGACGGGAATCGGCGCGGCCTACTACCTGTATGTGCTGAATCCCGGTCTGCCCGATCGCCTCGCGCAACAGTGGCGGGGAGCCTACGAGTTGTCGTTGCACAAGTGGTATATCGATGAAGCCTACGACCGCTCCTTCGTCCGTCCGACGCTGTCGGCCGCACAGGGGTTATGGAAACATGTCAACGTGGCGGTCATCGACGGCGCCGTCAACGGAATCGCCCGTGCGGTTGCTTGGGGCGGCTGGTTGATCCGGTTGACACAAAGCGGCCAGACGCAACATTACGCCCTGGGTATGACATTGGGCGCCGTGGTCATCTTGACGGTGTATTTGCTGCTGTAGTTGGAAGCGAAATTGGAATCCCTAACGCACGGCAGGTTGTCTTACGTGTCACGTGTCGAGTTTCACCTGTGGAGTAGATTTTCGTGACGTCGTTTCCCTGGTTGAGCCTGATTGTATTTTTCCCGTTGATCGGAGCGGTGCTCTGCCTCCTGGTCAAGGCCGAGTCGTCACGCTGGGTAGCACTCGGCTTTACCGTCGGTAATTTCCTCCTTTCCTTGCCGCTCTGGTGGTTGTTCGACACCTCCACCGCCACCATGCAATTCGTGGAACGCGCTTCCTGGATCAGCTCGCCGCCGGTGAACTATAGCCTGGGCATGGATGGGATCAGCTTTCCGCTGGTGCTGATGACCACCTTCCTCATGCCGTTTTGCATCACCGTATCCTGGACGGCCATCGAGAAACGCGTGCAGCTGTTTATGTCCATGCTCCTGGTCATGGAAGCGGCGATGGTGGGCGTGTTCGTGGCGCTGGACTTCGTGCTCTTCTACGTGTTCTGGGAAGTCATGTTGATTCCGATGTATCTGCTCATCGGCGTCTGGGGCGGTCCGAATCGTCTGTACGCAGCCATCAAATTCTTTCTTTACACGTTAGCCGGGAGTTTGCTCCTGCTGGTCGCCATCCTGGCCCTGTACTTCCATGGCGGGCATACGTTCGACATCCTTGACCTCAGCCGCGGGACCTATGGGGCATCACTCCAAATGTGGCTGTTCCTGGCCTTCTTCGCCGCCTTCGCGGTCAAGGTTCCGATGTTTCCATTCCATACCTGGCTGCCGGACGCGCACGTGGAAGCTCCCACGGCAGGCAGCGTCATTCTGGCCAGCGTGTTGCTGAAAATGGGAACCTACGGATTCCTCCGTTTCACCCTGCCGATGCTGCCCGATGCCACCGCGGCGTTCACCAAACCGATGATTGCCCTGTCGATCGTGGCCATCATCTATGGGGCCTACATGGCACTGGCGCAGTCGGACATCAAGAAGCTGATTGCCTACTCCAGTGTCAGTCACATGGGCTTCGTGACCTTGGGCATCTTCGTGCTGAACATCCAGGGCATCGAAGGGGCGGTCATGCAGATGGTCAACCACGGGATCACCACGGGCGGACTCTTCCTCTGTGTGGGCATCGTGTATGAGCGGACGCATAGCCGTCAGATCCAGGACAATACCGGACTGGCCGGCCCCATGCCGCGTTACGCCATTTTCCTGATGATTTTTGCCTTGTCCTCCCTGGGGCTTCCGGGCACCAACAGTTTCGTCGGCGAATTCCTCGTCCTGGCCGGCACGTTCGTCTGGAGTCAGTTCGCCACCGCCTTGGCCGCACTGGGCGTGATCCTGGCCGCCGCGTATATGCTCTGGCTCATGCAACGGGTCGTGTTCGGCACGCCGGCCCCCGCGCATCGTGCGCATCTCCTGGACCTCAATGCCAGGGAGACGGCCACGCTAGTTCCTTTGATCGTGCTGGTCTTCGTGTTAGGAATTTTCCCGAACCCGCTGTTGACCCGCATGCATGCCAGCGTGACACATCTCTTGAACGGACAAAAGGCTCCCGCGTATGCGACTGCGCCGCAGCAACCCGCGCTGCCACAATCGGCGGCAACGATGGCGGCCATGTCGTCCTCATCTTCTGAACAGGCAGCGGCACGATGACCTTTCCACTCCAAGATCTCCTGGCCATTCTTCCCGAACTGATCGTCATCGGCACGGCCTGCCTCATTCTGGCATTGGACCCGATCCTGGGAGCAGACAAAAAGGACGTCCTCGCCTGGCTGACACTGGGTGCTCTGGCGATGTGCATGGGCCTGACCTCGTCCCACCTGACCGGTCAAACCTATGCCTTCAGTAATCTGGTGGTGATCGATTCGTACGGCGCCTTCTGGAAGCTCCTGTTGTATGTCGTCACCGGTCTCACGGTTCTCCTGTCTCTGGCCTATCTCAAAGCCGAGCGACTCAGCATCGGGGAATACTACGGATTCATTCTCCTGGCCTTGGTCGGGATGATGGTCATGGTGTCCGGCGCCGACCTGCTGACCATTTATCTCGGCACCGAGTTAATGTCCCTTTCGCTCTATGTCATGGCCGGATTAAAGAGAACAGAAGCCCGCTCGCTGGAAGCGTCGGCCAAATATTTCGTGCTTGGAGCCTTCTCCTCCGGCGTCTTGCTGTACGGAATTTCTCTGTTATTCGGCCTGGCCGGCAGCACCAGGCTGTCCGTGATCGCTGAGGCGATCACCACGCAGGGCACCGCCAATCCGATGTTGTCGCTGGCACTCGTGCTCCTCGCCGTCGGATTCGGATTCAAGTTGGCGGTCGTGCCCTTTCACATGTGGACGCCGGACGTCTATCAGGGGGCACCGACCTCCGTCACTGCCTTTATGGCCGTGGCCTCCAAAGCCGCCAGTTTCGGCGCGTTCCTCCGGGTATTCGTAGAAGGTTTGGGAGGGGCGAGCGCGGACTGGTCGGTCCTGTTTACCATCATCTGTCTGGCCACGTTGGCGTTGGGGAATCTGGTTGCCATCGTACAGACCAGCATCAAACGTATGCTGGCCTACTCCAGTATCGCCCACGCCGGATACGCCCTGATCGGCGTCGTGGTGGCCGCCCGTCACAGCGGTGAAGGGACCTCCAGCGGATTTGCCAGCGTATTACTGTATATCGCCGTCTATTCCTTTATGACCCTGGGGGCCTTTGCCCTGGTCGGTATGTTGCGCAAAGAGGGGCAGGAGAGCGAGAACATCGAGGATTACGCCGGGCTGGCCAAACGAGAACCGCTGGCGGCCTTTTTCATGCTGGTGTTTCTGGTCTCGCTGGCCGGCATTCCTCCGACTGCGGGCTTCATCGGCAAGTTTTACATTTTCATGGCTGCCGTGAACGGCGGCATGACCTGGCTGGCCGTGGTCGCGGTCATCTTCGCGGCCATCTCCGCTTTCTACTATTTGCGGATTGTGATGGTGATGTACATGCGCGAGCCCGAGGGATCCACCGCCACTCACTCGCGGTTGGAATCCTCCCCGCACTGTCCTTTGTCCTGGCCTGTGCGCTCGCCGGCGTCGTCTTTCTCGGTCTCTTCCCGAACGGCCTGTGGTCGCTGGCCACCCATGCGGCCCCGTTACTGAAATAGCCTCCAGGCGCCAGGATTCACGCCACATTAACCGGCGCCTCGATATCCCGATGATGTGCCACCGTGCCTTGTCCGGTTCCTCTCAACGATCCGAGGCATCCATCGCTCCGGCGCCAATCCTGATCGCACGGTCTGCATGACTGAACTCGCACTTTTCTCCAACGTGTTCGACACCTTCAGGCGGCGCGGCTGCCCCAGCCTGGCGGCCTCATTGGCGTTCTACTCCATCCTCTCCCTCTTCCCGATGGTATTCCTGCTGCTCTACGGCATCAGCTTCATCGTGAGCCAGGATGTCATCGGATACCAGTTTCTGCTGGGGTTTCTGAAAGGATTCCTCCCAAGCATGGGCGAGCGGCTGGCCAAGGATATCCGGAGGGTGGCTGAACAGGAGGAAGTGCGCTGGGCGGTCTTTTTGGCGTTCGGATGGTTCAGCGCGTTGGTGTTCTACGAATTAGACTACGCCATGAACACGGTCTTCGGCACGGCCGCCAAGCGGCATCCGTTGATTTCCACGCTGGTCGCGGTGGCCCTGATCTGGATGCTGGGATTTCTGACGCTCATCTCCTTCGTCGCCACCCAGGCTATCGAGTTGCTCACCACTTATGCGCCCCGCTTCCTCGGCATGAATCTGGTGGCGATCGCGGCCCACGACTTTCTGCTCACGTACACCCTCCCGTTCCTGCTCGCGTTCGCCTCCGTCACCTGTTTGTACCGGTTTCTTCCTCACCAGCGACCAACCTGGCGGGAGGCGACGATCGGTGGCGCGGTATTCAGCCTGCTCTGGGTCTCCGCCAAGGTGCTCTTCGTCACCTATCTGGAAGACGCCGCTGTGTATACGCAACTGTATGGTTCGTTGCTCGAGGTTGTGTTGTTATTGCTCTGGGTGTACTACTCTTCGGCACTGGTCCTCCTTGGCGCAGTGGTGACCTATGAATGCCAATGCCGTCGCCCAGTCATACTCGACGAATCAGCAACTCTTCCCGGATGACCAGCCCGATTTACTGTCTCGCAGGTCACAGTGGATGGCTTATTGATGTGGGATGCGAGCGGAGGAAACTGTCCGACTACGAAGAGGACGTGCCAAGTCCTGAAGGATGGCGTTGTTCGACAAAATGTCCGATGGATGCGCGCGTCACCAGTCCCAGCAGTTGACCGTCCTGAACCACGACCAGACGTTCGGCACCGACCGCGATCATCTGCTCCAATGCCTGCATGGCGGAATGATCCGGTGAGATGACCATCTCGTCGCTGGAGGGCTGCATGATATCGGCCACGCGGCGAAAGGCCCAGAGAGAATTTTTGACCGCCTGAACATCCCTAACCGCCACGACTCCCAGCAGGCGGCCTTCATGCACCACCGGAAACCCTCCATAGCCGTAAGGAAGAAAGTACTGGTTCACCGCTTCCTCCAGCGACAAGTCCGGAGAGAGGGCCACCACATTCCTGACCATAAGTTCGCGAACCGGAGCCGATGCCAGCGAAGCGCGAATGACTGCCTGCTTCCGGCTTCCACGCGCCGCCGTAAAAAGAAACGCTCCCAGCAGAACAATCCACCCGCCGCTGCTCGCAAGTGCGCTGGACGTCGTTCCTGACAGCGCTCCGAACAGGAGCAGTGCACCGAATAGCCCGAAGGTGACTCCAAACAGCAGTCCGACGAGAGCGGCCTGACTCGTCGCACGATAATAGTCCTTGCTCCATGCCCACAGTCCCGCGCGCAAGGCACGGCCGCCGTCCAGGGGGAAACCAGGCAGGAGATTAAACAGGCCCAACTGAGTATTGACCATTCCGAGCAACGTACCCAAGGCCACCAACCCGTGCAGAGAGGACTCGGCCGGGAACGATTCCAATACGGCGACCAGCAGAAGGGAAACTCCTGCCAATATAAAACTGACCAGCGGGCCGGCAATCGCAATCAGGAATTCCGCCAGCGGGTGGGGTGGTTCTTTTCGCATCTGCGCGACCCCGCCGAAGATGAAGAGCGTAATCTGGCCAATGGGGATGCGATATCGGAGCGCCACCAACGAATGACCAAGCTCATGCAGCAGGACGGAGGCAAACAACAAGAGGGCCGCCACCCCGCCCATCGCCCAATATCGGGGCTCGGACAAGCCGGGCAGCATATCGGGCAGATAGCCCGTGGCCAGCGACCAGGTCATGAAAAAAAACACGAAGAGCCAGGAGGCATGCACATGAATGGGAATGCCGAACATGCGGCCGATTTTCCAATCTGGACCCTGCATAGTTTCACCGTAGCAGCCACCCGGATAAAGCGTCAACTATCGCGGATACGCGCCATCGGGTATACTGCGCCATGCGCTTGAAGGGCCGGTGGCTCGGAATTGCGGTGATGTGCGGGGTGCCCCTCGTGATGGCGGCCTGGCCTGTGTCGGCGCAGGTCATCAAAGCCGGGCCTGCCTCCTGTCCTGCGGTGGCGCTGACCTATGACCTGTGCCCGGTTCGGACCGCCTCGGGATTCGATCGCGAGTTAGTCGAATTCCTCATCGAGCATAAGATAGCGACCTCCTTCTTCATGTCCGGTCGCTGGATGACCAAGCACGAAGCCGAAGTAAAGCAGCTCCTGGCCGTTCCGTTTTTCGAAATCGGCACACACGGCGACGTGCATGCGCACCTTCCGATGCACGACGTCGAGGCGCAGCAACAGGAAATCATGGGGCCGGTGCGTCTCCTCAAGACCAAATACGGGCGCCCGGCGACACTGTTTCGGCCGCCCTATGGTGAATATAACGACGAGACGGTCGACGCTGTGAAGGCCCTCGGCCTACGCTTCATTCTGTGGAATATTGAATCGGGTGATCCTGATCCCGCCCTGAGCGCCGAGGCGATCCTGACCCGTGTGCGGAAGAGACTCAAACCGGGCAGTGTGATCGTCCTACATGCCAATGGCAAAGGAAAACATACCCGCGAAGTGACGGAGGCCCTGGTCGAACATCTGTTGCCGGCGAAGGGTCTCATCCCAATGACCGTATCGGATCTCCTGCGATGCAACCAATCGACGATCGCGCCCGCACCATAATCCGCGACATGCGTGAAGAGGATCGGGATGCCGTGATCGCCATCCTGACCAGCTCGGATCCCTGGAAGCGCCTGGGCTTTACCGGTTCCGACTGGCTGCGGATCTTTGCGCCGCTGCCGGCCGGCCGCGACACCTTCATCCTGGACCTGGAAGGGACCGTGTTGGGTATTGCCATCGTGCGCAGAAAGTTTCTCTTCGGCGATTATCTCGAATTACTGGGGATCGCCCCCTCAGCGACCGGTCGTGGCTTCGGCAGCAGTCTGCTTTCCCACATCGAATCGCTCACCTTCGCACGCGCCTCCAATTTGTTCGCCTGCGTATCAGACTTCAATGACGCCGCCCGCGCCTTCTACCGCAAGCAAGGCTACAAGGAAATCGGCCCCATGCCCAATTTTCTGATCCCCGGGTACGCCGAAATTCTTCTGCGCAAAACGGCCGGCCCGGCGAGGGGATGACGTCACTCAATAAGGCACTCCACAGATGCGAATCACAACAAGGCCGCACAAACAGACTCCAGCAAGGCCGCAGGGACTGTGAGGAACGAACGACTGAGAATGCGGCTGGAAAATGTTTTCAGCAGCCGATGAATGGGGTACAGGTCATGAAAGTCACCAAACTTCTCCACACTCGCATGCGCGTCAGCGACATGGATCAGACCATCCGCTTTTACCAGAACGTGTTGGGCCTGGATGTGATGGAACGCAAAGTGTCTCCACGCGGATCGCATTTGGCTTTTTTGAAAGTCCCCAACAGCGACGAACTCATCGAACTGTGCAGTTTTCCCGCGAGTGGGCCGGTGACCGTACAGGAAGATCTGGTCCACCTCGCCTTCGAGGTCGAAAACTTAGACGAGACCATCCGAAGCCTGGAGTCCAAGGGGATTCGGATTACGGACGGCCCCACGCGCACGTCATCCGGCAGCCGTTTCCTCTTTATCGATGCGCCGGACGGCTATGAAGTGGAGCTCATCGAGCGCCCGCCCGGTACGGCACTCGTGTAGGTGCCGGCTCATCACGCGTCACGCCATCCCCTTCGCCTTCCCGCAGGCCTCTCCGAACCCATTGACGAATCTGAATCCGTCCACGTATTGTTCCTTCGCTTCACGTGTCACCATCGCCGAATGACAACAAGGAGAGCGCAGATGAAGAACGGGTTTTTTCGCGGGCACGGACTCGGTAACGACTATGTAGTGATGGACCCCAAGGAGCTTAGCTTCAGCCTCACCCCCGGGAAAATTCGCGGCATTTGCGATCGCCATTGGGGCCTCGGCAGCGACGGTATCCTCGCGCTGGTCCCCTCGAAGAAAGCCGATTTCGGTCTGCGCATTTATAACCCGGATGGCAGCGAAGCCGAAAAATCCGGCAACGGACTCCGCATCTTCGCCCGCTACCTGCACGCCACCGGCAAAGCGAAAAAGCGCGCGTTCACGGTCGAGACAAAGGGCGGTCTGGTCTCGATCACCCTGCATGTCGATCGCCATGGAGATGCGGCGGCGGCCACGGTGGAGATGGGGCAGGCGAGTTTTCGACCGGCGGCACTTCCCTGCACCCTGTCCGCCGAGGAAGTGATCCAGTCTCCTATCGAGGCTGCAGGGCGGTCATTGCAATTTACGGGTGTCAGTGTCGGCAATCCTCACTGCGTGGTCTTCAAGGAAGCCGGCCAGGCCTGGACGCGTGAAGAACTCCTCACATTGGGACCGGCCCTGGAAAACCATCCGCTCTTCCCCAAACGCACCAATGTTCAACTTGCCGTGCCCACCGGCCCAAAAGAAATCTTCATTCTGATATGGGAACGCGGCGCCGGGGAAACCCAGGCCTCCGGTTCTTCCTCCTGCGCGGCAGCGAGCGCCGCCGTGAAGCTCGGGCTGGTGAAGGGGCCGGTCACGGTCAGGATGCCGGGCGGAACCCTCAACATCCAGGTCGCCAAGGATTTCAGTCTGACGATGAAGGGGCCGGTCGCGGAAGTTGCCAGGGGCAGCCTCAGTCCTTCGTTCGTCCGTACGCTGCGTTGACAGTGCACGACCGGCACTGAGGCGTGTCATTCGTCACACAGGAAGATTACAGACTGCGGTTCTTGTTAATCTGATGGTAACGAATGGCTATGTCCACCGAGACCCTTCAATCCAAACTCGACCATCTGCCTGAACAGCCCGGCTGCTATCTCTTCCGGAATGTGAAGAGAGAGATTCTCTATGTCGGCAAAGCCGCAGTACTGGCGGACCGGGTGCGCTCCTATTTTCAAAAAGGCAGCGACCAGAGCCCCAAGACCAGCCTGCTGGTCAGCGAAGTCGCCGACCTCGAAACCATCGTCACCCGTTCCGAACTGGAAGCGCTGATCCTCGAAAGCAATCTGATCAAGCGCCACC
The DNA here is from genome assembly GCA_049840695.1 of Nitrospira sp. Lineage (GTDB taxonomy): Bacteria > Nitrospirota > Nitrospiria > Nitrospirales > Nitrospiraceae > Nitrospira_A. The sequence goes on along the minus strand of JASGJV010000002.1, from coordinate 32,103 downwards.
GACCGCGCTTTAATATCGTCCTGCGCGACGACAAGCAGTACCCCTATCTACGGTTGCCGATCAAAGAATCGTTCCCTCGCCTTTCCATTGTCCGACGCGTCCAAAAAGATGGAGCACTCTATTACGGGCCCTACACCCCGGCCGGGGCGCTCCGTGAGACGTTGAAAGTCATCCGGAAAGCGTTTCCGCTGGCCACGTGCGACATCGACATCGACGGCCGTGCCGACCGGGCCTGCATCGAATTTGAAATTAAACGCTGTATGGCGCCTTGCACCGGCAATCAGTCCCGTGAGGAGTATCATGTGATCGTCAAACAAGTCCGCCAGTTTCTTGAAGGCCGGGACCGGGAACTCCTCGACAGTCTGCGCCAGGATATGGAGTCGGCGGCGGAACGGGAGGAGTTCGAGGAAGCGGCCCGCCTGCGGGACCGGCTCTTCAGCGTCGAGCGTACGCTCGAGAAACAGCGGATTACCCAGGTCACGACAACAGACCAGGACGTGATCGGGATTGCGCGGCAGGGCGCGGCGGCAGACCTGCAACTCCTGTTCGTGCGCGGAGGTCTTCTGATCGGCCGGAAAGATTTCTTCTGGCCGCAATCCGCCGACTCTCCCGATGATGAACTCGTTCGTTCCGCCATCGAGCAGTTCTATAACAAGGAAGGGCAGCCGCCGAAGGAACTTCTGGTCCCGAACGGACCTCGTCGATGTCCCGCTGATCGAGCAATGGCTGAGTGAGAAACGAGGCGATACGGTACGCCTCCTCACCCCGGAACGAGGCGCGAAACATCAACTCGTGCTGCTCGCAGAAGAAAATGCCGCCGCGGCCATTGCCGACCATCTGCGGAACGAAGCCCTCGATCGTCAGGCCACGGCCGAGCTCAAGCGCCTGCTTCGCCTCGACACCGTGCCCCGCCGCATCGAAGGGTTTGATATTTCCAACATCATGGGCAATCAATCGGTCGCCTCCCTGGTCGTGTGGGAAGACGGGCAAGCGAAGAAATCCGACTATCGCAAATTTCGCATCCAAACGGTGGAAGGTGCCAACGACTTTGCCAGCATGCAGGAAGCGGTGATGCGACGATACGGGGCCACAGACGATCTTGCCCGGCCCGATCTGATCCTGATCGACGGCGGTCTGGGCCAGTTGAGTGCTGCTCTCGAAGGGCTGAAACAGGTCGGCCAGGAGCAGATCCCGATTATGGGTTTGGCCAAAGCGCGCGGTGAAAAAGAGGAACGGATCTTTCTGCCCGGCCGGAAAAATCCCATTCTGTTGCGTCCGACCTCCCCCGCCACGCATCTGGTTCAACGAATACGCGATGAGGCCCACCGGTTTGCCGTGACCTATCACAGGAACTTGCGGGGCAAGGCCCTGCTGTCATCCGAACTGGACCAGATTCCCGGCATCGGCAAAATCCGTCGGGCACGCCTCCTGAAACAATTCGGCAGCCTTCCGCGGATTGCTTCGGCCACCGATGAGCAACTCAAGTCGGCCGGCCTCGATGCAACGACCGTGGCCGCTCTACGCAAAACCCTCACCCCGCCGTAATTCGCCATCAAATGTGTTGATCCGGACATGCAGTGGCCCTGTATGAGGTTCGATACACTCGTATCTGAATGGGTACGGTTGAGAAACCAGGTCCAGACTGTGGCGATTCACTACGCCATCATTTTCCCCTTGCACGCCGCTCATTTCACGACTACTCTGGCGCAATTCTCCTCGATTTCAGTTGGGTACGTAGATTGCCTTTGATCGGAACCATACATGAACGACGCTTACCAGGAGGCATCCCGATGAGGATGGTACGTATCGCCGGCGCGCTGCTCTTCGCCTCGGTCGCCGCCTGCTCCACCCCGCCTGAAATCAAACAGGCGCTCGTGGTCAAGGATCAGGCCTACGCAGAAAATGAGCAGCTCATGCAGCAGTATCGTGAACTCGTGAGCAATGTCACCACCCGTCATCTAAAGTGGTATCGCTATGTCCAAACCCGCCTCAAACTCGATCTAGCCTTGCAATGGGCGACGACTGACCCTCACATGGCTGACGTACCGGATGCCGCCCTGGCTGAGGATGATGCTACACTCCTCGGGCCAGGCGTGCTGGCCTTGATCAACACGATTCGACTGAAATCACTTCCGGAGCGTAAAGGGCCGACCGGCCAGCCATTGTTTGCCGCCGGCTCGGGAGAGATGAGCACTCTCGTCCAGCAACTGCCAGACTTGATCGCACGGGTGGACCAACGCGTCGCCGCCGCGGCTTCAGTTCCTCAAGCTGTCGACCTCACTGCATTCGACCGGTACCGGAGCAATGTCGAAGCACTTCGAAGGATCAATGGGTTGATCAAACAATATCTGGACATCGATGTCACCGTGAACCGAACCGACGTGCAATCGCTGGCCGATACCTTGCGCACGGTGCGCCGATGAGCGGCCGCTACCCTGTTCCTCGGAAGGAGTCTTCCATGGTCAGACGAGGCATGACGCTGCTGTCCCTTTCCATGCTCTTGGTCATGGTCACCGGCTGCCATTCCATTCACAGCCGTTCAGTGCGTGATCTGATTCAAATGGAAGGCACCAAGATCGATGCGGCACAAACCAACATCGATCTGTTCCAAAAAGAGACCGAAGAGCGCATCAAATTTCTCGAACAGGCCCGCAGTTCACTACATGAGAGCTTCAAGTCCCTTCAAATGCAGGAAACCAAACACCGCTTTGCCCTCGCTTCCTTCCGGAATGTGACCAACACAAAGGGAGAGTCTGCGTATGCAGCGGCCTATCTGACAAGCCTGATCTACATGGCCGACGTCCAAGGTTTGGAGAAGGCGGTGTGGGATCAATTTGAAGAGGACTTCTGCGGCCTGCGCGACACAGCGAACGCCCTCAATGATTCCTGGAAACATACCGCCACCCTTCATGCCGAGGTGCAACGCTTTGCCAAACGATCGGCGCTGGCCTCGGTCGATCCGGAATTCGTCGCGGCGATTCTCAATCAGGCCCCTGGGCGGTCTGAACAGATCATGAACGTCCTCAATCATTCCCGGACGGTCAACGACGCGCTGGAGGAAGTCGTCGGCGCGCGCATCCTCCGCATCGGCGGATTGGACCCTGCACAGAGATTCACCGCTGACCTGGTGGAACTCCTGGATCGGCTGAAGACAGACGACGAACAGTAACGGAGGGCTCTATGAATCGCAGCATCGACGGGGTGATTACCTTCCTCCGGGACAATGACAGCGTCATCAAACAGTTGATGGAAACCGCCGAATCCGCCACCAGCGACATCGAACAACTCGCCCGCAGCGTGGACCATGCCCGCGAAGAGGCGCAGGTACTGGTTGATCAATTGGGGTCGGTGGAATTCAACGTCGGGCGGGACGACGACACGAAGGTTCGCCAAACGGCGCTCCTGGAAGCGGTCGCAGCGTTGAGGAAAAAATTCGAACTCTACAAGAACGATCCGTTACGGCGCGGCATCTACGCCGCTGAGATTTCCAATCTCTATCTGCAACTGGCGAATACGTTTAATAATGAAACCGTGGCCAGAATCGTTCCCTTTGGAGCCAACGAGATCGATACGTACAAAGACCTCATGAACAAAGCGATATTGGATGCCGCGTCCCGAAAGAAACGTGCGGCGGTCATCAAAGCAGGGGTTCAGATTTCCCGGCTGGCACTGGGTGTGGCAGGAAAACTGGCACTGGTCTAACGCGATGGCGACACGATTCATCATGCTGAACTCCGCCGCCGTCATGCTGCTGCTTCTGGCGGTCGGCTGTAGCCTGGACGCCGCTTCCCGTGGCCCGTTCGGGCCGGAAGATCCTGAGACCGCCATTCCGAAAAAGCCGCTGCCTGCCCAGGTTCCAGCCAAACATGTGCTGGAGTTTACTGCGGACGAATCGCCGGGCCACATCAAACCAAAGATGGCCGGGAGCACCAATGATGCCGCCGTGACCCGTTCCCCGAATCTCGCAGCTTCTCTTTCCGCATCCGAAATTGCAGGGCTGCGTAAAATTGCAGAGGCCGATTCGCGGGTCCAATCTCTCCTGGGGGAGCGCTGGGGATTCGTTGATGCGGATCCGATGCCGCCGACCAGCAAAATGACGTTCGGCTGCTGCCGGCAACAGGCCCGCCTCACCAGGCTTACCTACTTCAGTTACAGCCACAATGTCGCCGTCGAGGTGCACCTCAAAGATACAACGGTACTCCAGACGTCACGAATCGAAGCGTATCTGCCCCCTGAGGGGCCGCAGGATGTTCAGCGCGGGATCGAGCTGGCTCGGGCCGACTCGAGGCTGTCCGGCAAGGTGAACGATTTACAAGGCCATGGGCTCCTGATGCAGCCGGATCGAGGATTTTTCAAGAACGATCCGGGGTATGGCCATCGCGTGATTTGGATCACGTTTTCGCAGGGAGTAGGCGGTGATCCGAAGTATTGGGCTCAAGTGGATCTCACGGATGACCGCGTGCTGGACGCCGGCGATGAGCCCCCTCGATAAGGCAGGAAAGGAGAAGCCATGAGGCGTGTTGCGGGTGCCCTCCTGCTATTTTGCGTAGCGTCTGTGCCGAACCTTGGGTTTGCCGAATCCTCGTCGGAACACCTCGACTGGGGCCGCTGGAGCTTCGATTACGAGGTCAAAGACAATACCGGACTGGCTATCCGGAACGTGGCCTACGATGGCGAACTGGTTCTGGGCAAGGCCAGCATGCCGGTCCTGCGGGTGAAATATGTGAAAGAACGAGTCTGGTGGAATCCGTTCACCTGGTTCGGCTCCCGCGCCGACAGTGGTCGTTGCGGGCCTTTCCAGGATCGCTTGCGCTGGGTGGATCTGGTACCGATCGTGAACTGCGGCGACAACAAGGTGTGCGTCGAAAATGCCACCTCCCACGGTATCAAGTGGTTGGAGCTTGGCATTTATGCGCGCATCGGGGAGTACCACATATATCAATCCTGGCATTTTTCAGAAGATGGCGAACTTCGACCAGTCATCCAGAGTCGCGGACTGTCGTGCAACACGGACCACGTGCACCACCCCTATTGGCGGTTCGATTTCGACGTGAACGGGAATGGAATGGATCAAGTCTTCGTGCGGGATAACGGGGGACCCGATAAGGGCTGGGGGCCCGGATGGACCAAATATACCAATGAGCGAAATGACGTCAAAAAGTCATCGACCAGGCGAACATGGTTTGTGCGCGATCAACCGACGGGCCATGGCGTATGGCTCCTTCCCGGGGACGGGTATGCTCCACTCAAGGACGATGGCGAGCGGGACGGCTTTTCCGACCATGATGTCGCGATTCGCCGGGCCAGGCCGGATGAAGACCTTCCCTGGGTCTTTGGCGCCCGCGGCCAGTTGGGATATGACGAAGACAACCAAGGCGTCCAGGAGCAGGACGTGGTGGTATGGTATGTGGCACACCTTCCGCACATGGCTGCCCTTGGCCCGACCAAGTGGCTGACGCTGGGACCGACCTTAAAAATTCAACGATAACGGCCCTCCTCCTTCACTCGCCGTTGACCTAAATACATGCCCTCTCTTCCCCATTGCTGTTCATACCTTAAGCACTCTATACTAGGTGCTGTCTACCCTAGATACGGTCCCTTCGCTCGCAGTACAATCAGCCGTTATCACGATGATACAGCTGCCTCAACATGAATCACGGCCGAATTTCTGAACGCCTCTGGTTGCTTGTCATCCCTGTCGGGACAGGGCGCGTTCACCGGAAAGAATTGGCATGAGTCAGCCGGCGTTTTCCGCAAAGGAGTTTCAGCGGCTCGGCGAGATTATGTACGACGCGCGCTCCGTCAACCGAAACGACGCGGTGTGGCGGCTGGTGTCGGCCGTGCAGCGCGTCGTACCGTATGAATTTTCAGGATGCGGCGCCGTCGATCTTCTCCACGGAATCGATCCTTCACTCGGACATTCTACCTACCCCCGCGAATTCTGCCAGCTGTACATGGGCCAGGGCCTCGCGGCGGACCCCGCCGTCAATCGACTGCTCACCTCGGGCCAAACCGTCACCTCCAGCGCAGACGAACCGGTGATCAACGAGCCGAGAGACATCACGTCACTCAAACTCGATTTCGGCATCAAAACCTGCCTGTCGGCAGGGGTGCGCGGAGACCATGGCGCCTGCTCCTACTTTGCCTTCAGCAATTTTGACGCCAAACAAGCGGATAAGTTGCGTCTCCTCCTCGACATTCTGACACCCCATTTCCACTTGAGTTATATGCGCTGCAAATCAGCCTGGACCCCGGTTCGGCCTGCCCAACCTGCGCTGGTGCTCAGTAAACGGGAAGAGGAAATTTTACGTTGGGTAGCGGCCGGCAAAACGAATTGGGAAATCTCCGTCATTCTCAAGGTCAGTTTGAACACAGTGAAATTTCATCTCAAGAATATTTTCCAGAAGATCGGCGTCGAAAACCGGTGGAGCGCCATTGCCTATTGGCAAAATGGTGAACCGCATCGCATCATTCCACCCTCGCTCCCTAGTGACGATCGCTTTCCTTCCGATTCGAACCGCACGACCTAACTCGCACCTTGCATGCCAACCCGCGCGCCGCCCAGTCCGTCACTTCCTGACCGACCGGGAACGGAGCCTTCGCCTACCCCGATGGGTAGGTGACGCCAGGCCGTACCTCTCGTAAAGTCTGCCCCATACCAACGTCGCGCTAAAGGCGACGTGCAGTAACTACATACCACTGCAACGCACATGATCAGCTAGGGCCGAATGGCCCTAGGAAAACCATAAGGAGAGGCCCTATGAAGCAGCTTGCCGCACATCCTGCAGCAATGGACGCAACATTCACTCTGCTCGACCTCCTACAACAGCGAAAGACGCGCCGCTTCGGCTTGGGTATGACCCTCCCGGGCGGTCCGCTGCAATACACGAGTCACCATGAGCCGGTTCCACTCAGCCGGGAAGAGGAACGGTATCTCATCTATGCGGCGATCGGCCGATCAGGACGCAACCTCGGCGACATGCAGTTTGTTGGACGGCCGGGGGGCAGCGTCGGACAAGGCAATGCGCTGATGAATTTTAACAGTCGCACAGTCCCCAGCCCCTGCTCCGCGCAAACCACCCAGCTGTTCTACACCAACGATGACGGCGTCTTTTTCGTTGCCGACGCCGCAGGGCCGGACCACCCCTGGGATCTGAACGTCATACAACTGCAATCATCCCGATTGGATATCCCCCGGGAAACCCCGTTCATGCTTCCGTTCAACCAATGGTATACGAATCGACCCGGCACCTCCCTCTTTATGCCCGTGACTAATATAGCCTCACTGTATCTGAATCTCCTGTTGACGATGTTCAGCGAGGAGACAGGCTATTTCGTCGTCGATACGGACAACGGCAACGCGGGTTGCGGACTCGATGCCTTCCGGAAAAGCGCCGGCGGGCATCTGCATGACGACGTGAAAGCCCGCCGCATGTTCAGCCTGCGTGAACTCGATGCGGCGATTTGTGAGACCGCCATCCAGGAGCAGGGAATCATCTGCGAACATATCTCCCTCATGCAGCAAGCCCTCGGACTCGGAGGCGGAATCCAAAGCGTGGGAAGCGGTCGGCACCTCCTGGGCATGGAGCCTCACATCTACCCCGGACTGGGATTCCACTTCGTCGTCCCGCCCGGGAAACCAATGCGCGCGAATCCCGTCGGCATTCCCGGAGTCTGGGAAGGCCCCACGCCGCCATTCGTGCCGTCTATGAAGGACGCCGTGACCAGGCTGGTTGAGAGCAAGTTCGGGCCGGACGGCACCTTCAGGAAACCACAGGAACAACCCTACGCACTCCGCAATACGGCACAGGAGGTGCCGCAGCACTCCGAACGCGCCGTCGAGGCCACGATCGCCTTCACCGAATATGTCCTCGCGACGTATGGCCGGTTCCCGGCGCATGCCGACGCCTGCAAGTCGATCGTGGCCTGTCAGACGCATCATCTGGACGAAGACTTTTACGCAACGTTTTACCCTGACTCCGCGTTGCCGGAGGCGCATCGCGAGCACATGCATACGTGGCATACCCATTGACGACAACCATTTTCACGCTCTTACGAGCACTGGAGGGCAGCATGACACCACAGACCTCTCGTCGAGTCGTCATCACCGGAATGGGAGTGATTTCTCCATTGGGTTCGACAGTCGATTTGTTCTGGCATTTATTGAGTCGGGGAGAAAGCGCGGTACAGCCGATTACCTCGTTCGACACCTCACCGTTTCAGGCCTGCCTTGGAGCAGAAGTGCGGGATTTCGATCCCGAAGACTTCCTGCATCGCAAACAGGCGCGCCGCATGGGTCGCGCTACTCAATTTGCCGTGGCGTCCGCCATGATGGCGGCGCGCGATTCGGGCATCGACTTGGAGCAGGAAGACCGCGGGTCGATCGGTATCAGCATCGGCACTTCTATCGGCGGCATGAAAGAGGCGTTTGAATTTCACGACGCAGCCAAAATCACCGCCTATGAACGGGTCAATCCCTTCACCATGGGCATGACCTTTCCCAATGCGATTTCTTCGGAAGTGGCTATTGTCCTCGGGCTGCACGGTCCTTGTGAAACCTATTCCATCGGTTGTTCGTCTACAGCCAACGCCATCGGACGCGCCTATGAATGGATTAAATCAGGCCAGGCCTCGCTGGTCGTTGCCGGTGGAACGGAGGCCCCCCTGCACCCGAGCGTGTATGCGGCCATGAACGCCGGACGGGCGCTGGCGCCGGACGAACGAGGCGCGATCAGGAACCTCCCGCGGCCCTTCGACAAAACCCGTTGCGGCATGGTGCTCGGCGAAGGCGCCGGCTGCTTCATTCTGGAAGATTACGAACATGCCCGCGCGCGGGGAGCCCGCATGTATGCCGAACTTGAAGGCTGGGGGTTTACGTGCGATGCCCATTCGATGGTGAAGGCGGCCACCACGGGTCAGGAACAGCAACGAGCGGCCAGGCTGGCACTGTCAACCGCCCACTGGTTCCCAGAGGAGGTCGACTATGTCAACGCCTGCGGCCTCGGCACCATGGAATTGGATGCGCTGGAAACCCATACCGTGAAGCAGGTCTTGGGAACTCACGCGTATCGTGTGCCCATCAGTTCGTTTAAGGCGGCCCTGGGACATGCATTTGCCGCCAGCGGCGCCTTCCAACTCATCGGGACAGCCAAGGCGATGGAGCATCAATTCATTCCGCCCACCCTGAATCTGACGACTCCGGATCCCTCCTGCGATCTAGACTATGTCTCGGGTGAAGGGCGGGTTGCGCATCTCGATCGTGCCCTGATCAATAGTTTTGGATTCGGTGGCAAGAACATCGTATTGGCCCTGTCTCGCGTAGATGCCGGGGTCGCCACAACCAGGCCTCTGGCCGCGACGGCGGGATGTGGTCTGCATCATTTGGCAGGAGTGTCATAGGCTCACAAGATGAAGGACGGCAGACACATGCCAGCACGCATCACAAAGACGAGGGTCTCTGCGGCCCGGGCTGTTTCGCGCCGGGCCGCACGATGCCGCCTCAGCCGCTTCCTTCTGTCATGGCCAGCAGGGTGGACACCGACCGCTGGGCGCCTTTTTCCAGTCGCTCCGGCAATGAAACTCAGGTGCGCAGGCATACCAAGCAATGACAAGGCATCCATCCACACTTAGAAGAGAGTCGAATATGAACGAAACATCATACACCCCAACACGTGTCTTGATCATCAATCCTCAGGAACTGGTCCGAGTCGGCATGCGGACATTGCTGAATTCCGTCCCTGACTTTACCGTGGTCGGAGAAGCATCATCTCAAGCCGATGCGCTTCCTCTCGTGCTCCAACAGAGTCCGGACATCGTTATTGTGTATCTGCGCGTGCAGGACGGGACCGGCATTGAGACGGCCCGTGAAATCCTGACACATCTCCCGGGGACCAGACTTCTATTCCTTGCCGACACCCTCAACGACACCATCCTCCTGTCAGCCGTATCCACGGGCGCCCATGGATATGTCCTGCAAGACGCGGGCTCCGACACCCTGATGCATGCGCTGCGCAGTATTACGAAAGGGCAGGCATACCTCGACCCTGGTGTCACGCGCCACACCTTCGCCTATTTGCGCAAAGTCGCCGACCGGGAACCTGAACGAGGCCGGCATCTGCTGTCACCGCAAGAACGACGCCTCCTTCCCCTGATTGCACAGGGCAAAACCAATAAGGAGATTGCTGCCGAACTAGGGCTCAGCGACAAAACCGTCAAAAACTATCTGGCCAATGTGTATTCCAAACTTCACCTCACGAGGAGGTCTCAAGCCGCGGCCTTTTACTTGAAGACCATTCCCTGACGAGGACCTGGCGTGACAGCGACTGATGCAATACGCAAATTGTTCCGCGCGGGCGCCGACAGAGTACAGACGGGCGCTCTCGCCTCGGCGGGATGGCCTGAAGTATGTACCACTTACGATCGTTCCAAATCCGTGACATGACCGGCTGCGGAGCTGCACTCCGGCTGTCGGAAGTCACACAAGCAGACGCCGCCGACGCTGGCTCCGCCGATACACCACCAGAGAATACTCGTGCGACCTTGAGCCAGGCCCCAACAACTTCTGCCACCCGCCTACTCCTCGCGGAGGATAATCCGGTGAATCAGAAGGTGGCTTGCAGGATGCTGGAGAAATTCGGCTATCGCGTCGATGTCGCCACGAACGGCCGGGAGGCCGTGGCCGCCTACGAACGCATGCGCTACCCCTTGATTTTCATGGATTGCCAAATGCCCGAGGTCGATGGATTCGAGGCGACCGCGTTGATCCGAGGAATGGAAGAGGGGGTCCGCCATACACCCATTGTCGCCATGACCGCCAATGCCATGCAGGGAGATCGCGAACGTTGTCTTGCTGCGGGAATGGATGACTATGTCGCCAAACCGGTCCGGCCGAAAGATCTCCAGGCTGTGCTGGAGAGGTGGCTCGGGAAACATCCAAATGGGACTGGCACCACAGGGTAACCAAAGCCATCACGTCCGTTCGTGGTCTTACACATCGGCAGGATCCCGCGCATTCCTGCCTGTCTTGCCGTCCATATCGCTACCCCGAGCGCCAACAGGACGATTTTCCCCCTGAATGTTACGTGTGAGCGGTTGAAGGATGCATTGGTTCGGCTTGAATGACCTTCATCTGACGACAGAGCGATGTTCACCTCCGATCCGAAGGAGATCTCGCGCGATCAGATTCTGCAGAACTGCTCAAGAGACGAACAAGCCGCCTCGGCTGAAACGCTTGCAGCGTGATCAGCCTGGGCTCTAGGGGATCGCCCTTCAACTGAACCTTAGATTCCATCCACACCACGGCCCCTCTCTCCCTATCTCGCGATTGACAGAAGCCGACGCGCCCACTAGGATACGCCCTCAACAAGGAGGGTACGTACACGCGTGAGTCATCCGTCTCCATCCCATACCCCGTCCGCACCGTCTACAGCAGCCCATCGCGTCGAGCAGCTCTTCGAAATCCTGATCTTCGGCAGCCGATGGATTCAAGCTCCGCTCTATGGCGGACTGATCGTCGCTGAACTCCTTTATGCAGCCAAGTTTCTGACGGAACTCTGGCACATGATCGTCCATTTCCGCGAGGAGACCGAAACCCTGTTCATGCTGGGTGTGCTGTCGCTGATCGACGTCACCATGGTGGCCAACCTCTTGACCATGGTCATCATCGGCGGCTACGCGACCTCGTCAGTAAACTCGACCTGGACACCCATCCGGACCGCCCGGAATGGCTACCCATGTGGACCCCGGCACCATCAAGATCAAGCTGGCCGCGTCGTTGGTCGGTATTTCCAGCATTCACCTCCTCAAGGCCTTTGTGGATGTGACCAACGAAAACCCAGAACACATCAAGTGGAAGATTTTTATTCACATGACCTTCCTTGGTTCGGCAATCTTTCTGGCCTATACCGACAAGCTGATGCAGCGGGACCGGAAACACTAACGGGACCTCGGGACCCGATACGGCCGGCCCTGTTCCGTCGTATCGATTGAGATACGGGTGGTATCTATTCCGATAACCGGTCACCCATGTCGTCAGACACCGTCCCTTGTATCCGCCGGTTCTCCCCCGCCATTGACGGCCTCGCGCTGTTGCTTCGCATGACCGCCTTGTCCTTCTCCACCGGGGCATGTGTTGTGCCTTTTCCATACCTTGAAGGGACCACACTCGCCATCTGGCGGCTGGTCATTCATCATCGCCATGGAGTCCTGATGACTACTCCCGGTCCTGCGAAAAGATACGTATCTGACAGTTGCCAACATTCTGGGAGAGGAAACGGAACTGCTTCACGGCCCGTTCTCAGACACCCACCCCCTGAAGGTTCTCGAACGGGCAGCTCCTACAGCAGCGTCGGATAAACGGTATCTCGACGAACTCAATCGCCACATTCACGCCTGCCATCCGAAGCGTGCCGGCCTCTGCCTGTCCGGGGGTGGCATCCGGAGCGCAACATTCGGACTAGGCGTCCTGCAATCCCTGGCGCGCCTGCAGTTATTGGACAAGTTCGACTATCTGTCTACGGTTTCCGGCGGCGGGTATATCGGCAGCTGGCTCACAGCCTGGATCCATCGCCATCCCCGCGGCCTGAAAGGTGTCATCGAGGATCTCAACAGAACATCGAAAGCCGGTTCGGACGAAGCATCTCTGCCGGTCCGCTGGCTCCGGAATTATAGTAACTACCTGAGCCCGCACCTGGGGTTCTTTTCCGCTGACTCCTGGACATTACTCGGCATCTATTTGCGCAACCTCCATCTGAATTGGATGGTCCTGCTTCCCTTGCTCATGATGCCGTTGCTCGCACCACGCTGGATCATCGCCCTCGCCCAGCTCAACGCCAAAGAGACATCCCCGCCCCCCGTTTCGGCCGCCTCGCTCCTCGTCTTGGGAATCGGCCTCGCGGTCATGGCATTGATCTATTTGCACCTCTGCAGACCCACCCTCCGCGAGTTCCGCCGCGACACTTGGTGGCAGACACTGGAGAGCCAACGCTGGTTTCTGATTGCCTGCTTGTGTCCCTTGCTCATCTCCGTCACCTGCCTCACCACCGCATGGGCCTGGTTTCGCAATGGCGGCGGTGTGGCCGATCAGTTCACTTGGAGCCGCGCGGTCCTCGGGGGTGCCTTGATTCACACAGTCAGCTGGCTCTTTTCCGCTGTCGCCCTCAAACGATTCAAGAGGTTCACCCGCTGGCTCTTCCTGGAGACCCTCGCCGTGGCCTTCACCGGCGCGCTGGGCGGATGGCTTCTGCGAGCATCCCTCATCAAGACCTGCAGTCAATGGAACGTCGCATCCCATGCGGAATGGTTTGCCACACTGGCGGTCCCAGGCGTCCTGACGATATTTCTGCTCACCGCGACCAGTTTTATCGGCCTCGCCAGCCGGTTCACCGAGGAACAGGACCGCGAGTGGTGGGGCCGTACCGGTTCCTGGGTGCTGATCGCGATGGTCATGTGGTCAAGCCTCTGCGCGATCGTGATCTTCGGGCCCGGTCTGATCCACTGGATGACGCCACAGGTGGCGGCCTCGGTCGGCGGACTGTCCGGCCTTCTGACGTTATTTCTGGGGTTCAGTTCGCGGACGACCGCTCAGCAACAAGAGGAACGGTCAACCGTACCGCAGTCACCGACCTCGCGGTGCGCGCCGCCGCCCCGCTGTTCATGGTCTGCGTCCTGATCGCCCTTGCCCTTGGCACCAGTTGGCAATTGGACCTGCTCGCGCACCACTCCCACATGCACCTGAACCATCTTGACGGTCCCATGCAGACGGGCTTCGGAATCGGAAGCGATCCCTGGGGCCACGATCAAATTCTGCACAATACCCCGTGGTGGCTGCTGTTCCGCTTCACGGCGACCGTCCTGGTCTTCGGGCTGCTGATGTCCGTCTTCATCAACATCAATCGGTTCTCGCTCCACGCGATGTATCGCAACCGGCTCATTCGAGCCTATCTCGGGGCTTCCCGCCGACAGACAGAACGTGAACGAACGTTTAATCGCTTCACCGGATTCGACAATCTCGACGATCCGTCCGTGAGCGACCTGCGGTTTGATGATATCCGACTCGCCCGGTGGGTCTATGCGCAGGAACTGAAGCAACCAACCATGCCGACCCTGCACAATTACTTACAGTTGTCGAACCCGACGGAAGAGCAACAAGCAGCCTTGCGCGCACAACTCCCGCAGGATCTGCGACAGACCCAGGCATGCAAGCGTCTAAGCGAGGCCGCGCACCAACTCCGGCCCGGCCCGGCTTGCATCGCAAAACTTACTGCCCTGCAGTTGCCGGATACTGCCGCCGGCCGCGAGGCTTCCGAAATGGTTCATCGATCTCTTCGTACACAAACTTCACGTACAAAGTCCCGGCCCGTTGCATGTGATCAACATTGCCCTCAATCTGGTGAAGGGCGATAATTTGGCATGGCAACAACGGAAGGCTCAATCATTTACGATTACCCCCCTCCACAGCGGCAGTTGGAACCTGGGCTATCGTCGCTCTGAAGAATACGGAGCCAACCGCTACATCGGTCAACCGTTGTCGCTCGGCACAGCCCTGGCCATTTCAGGGGCCGCCGCCAGCCCCAACATGGGGTACCATTCGTCCTCGGCGGTGACGTTTCTTCTGGCCCTCTTCAATATCCGGCTCGGGTGGTGGCTGGGGAATCCCGGACGCGCAGGCGCGGACACCTACCACCAAGCCTCACCGACCCTGTCGATTCGGCCGCTTCTGGCTGAAGCGTTCGGCCTCACCGACTCCTGCCATCCCTATGTCTATCTCTCGGACGGTGGACATTTTGAGAACCTGGGGTTGTATGAAATGGTCCTCCGCCGCTGCCATTGTATTCTCGTGGTCGACGCCGGGTGCGATCCTCGTCTGACCTTCGAGGATTTGGGCAATGCCATTCGCAAGATCAGAATCGACCTCGGCATCGACATCGAATTGAACCTGGACCAGATCAAGCGGGCGGAGGGCTCCAAGAGGAGCAATCGCCACCATGCCATCGGCACGATCCGCTATGACAAGGTTGACGACAATGCCACGGCCGGGACATTGATCTATCTGAAACCATCACTGACGGGCAATGAACCGTCCGACGTGCAGGATTATGCGGCCCGCCATTCTGCCTTTCCCCACGAACCGACCTCCGATCAATTCTTCGACGAGGCCCAATTCGAGTCTTATCGACGCCTGGGTGAACATGTGGCGCAAGAGGTCCTCCGCCCGGCGCTCCATCGCACCGAGCAGGACTTTTCACGACTCTGTCATGCCCTGCGTTCGCACTGGGTGACCACCCCGCCGGGCATGCAGGAATCTTTCCTCGGTGAGACTGACGACCTGAAAGACCTCGAGCGGCTCTTGCGGGACGATCCGGACCTGCTGCGCTACGACATTGAAATCTATCCCGAGCTCTGTTCCGTCTTCGGCCTGGATCCCGGCAACGGCGCCCTTAATCCTCGCGCCGCCCTGCATACCTGCAACCTGCAGATTCAGCTCATGGAGCAGGTCTATCTCGCGGTCAAGCTGGAAGAGTTCCACGGCCATGCGCTTAATCGCGGATGGATGAACCTGTTCCGGCGTTGGACCTCCTCAACCACGTTCCGGATGTTCTGGCCCACCGTGTGCAGCATGTACAGCCAACCATTCGTTCGTTTTGCGGGCCAGCATTTCAATCTTTCCATCGATCAGGTCGCGGTGCTCCAGCCGCTGGAACAGACCGGTGACCTTAGCCCCTTGTTCCGGGAGTTATTGATCGAATGGGCATCGGTTCCCGATTATGCGGAGACATTCATGAATGCCCTGAAGCGGCCGTTACCGCTGGAGGAAGCCACCGATGGCCCACCACCGCCGCTGGCGGCCTGGCAGATGCGTTTGCCGGCCGTCAACTCTCAGGCTGGACCAGCCGGTGCCGGTGAAATTCTGGCCGTCGTCGCCGTGACGAGACTTTCCGTGACCGGACACCGGCTCGCCTTATACGGTTGGGTTCGTCCGGCTTATCGGGGGTTGGGCCTGGGGCACCGTCTGTTTGGCAAGGCCATTGATGCTCTAACGGACGCGTATTCCGGCCATAATTTGATCGTCGATTTGGGCCCGGACATTCCGGCCTGGGCCGGCACCTCTATACGCAATGTCGGATGGCTCCGGTTTTATGAACAATTGGGGTTTACGCGGGATCGTTCGGATCCGATGCGTTTCCAGATGATTCGCGAGCTTTCGTAGGATTAGGGGAAGAAGCAGGACAAGGTGCCTTCAGACTGAAGGCAGTTGCACGGACGAGAGCAGCGTCTGAACTTGTTGAAGTAACAATTCACGACTGAAAGGCTTCTCCAGCACGCCATGGGCGCCGAACGCCGTCGCAAACTTGAGGATATCGCATCCTTGCAGAGGCTGACCAGAAATGCCTAGAATTTTTACGGGCGATTGGGCATTGTGTAGCATCAGAATTGTTTCCAGCCCATCCTGCACCGGCAAATACATATCCAGAATCATCAGATCAGGAGCGTCACGTTCGATGGTCGCCATGGCCTCCCGGCCATCTGAGGCCTCGATGACACGATAGCCTTCCGCCTCAAGGACAGCCCGTAACCACCCGCAAATTTGCTGGTTGTCATCCGCGATCAAAATCAACGGCATTACGGGGGCCCTCCTTGCTGTCACACGTAGTGGCCAGAAGACATGGACCGGCTTGGCAGGGCCCTGGCATAGAGTGTTGCGGCCTGCGTCCGCCTGCTGATTCCCAGTTTGGAAAAAATACTCGCGAGGTAGTTCTTGACAGTTTTATCGGAGAGCGCGAGGACGGAGGCGATTTCCTTGTTCGTTTTGCCTTCGGCGACCAGGGGCAACAACCGGTATTCCTGCGGCGAAAGGGCAGCCAGCGACTTGGACGAGAGGCCATTCCCCATGTCGTGGACTTCCCTCAGCACCATGCCGAGCAAGTGCGGCTGGAACACCACTTCACCGGAGGCCACTCTGCGAATCGCATCCAGCCATGTGTCCACCGGCGCATCTTTGAGCAGATACCCCCGCGCCCCGGCAACAATCGCCTCTTGAACAACGGCGGGATCGTCCTGGATACTCAGCATGAGCACCCGCCGTGCAGAATCGCGAGCAACCATCTTTCGGCAGGTCTCCACGCCCGACAGGTCCGGCAGACGGCTATCCAGTAGCACCAGGTCGGGCTTGACCTGTTCCACGAGCTCAATCCCTTCCACGGCCGACATCGCTTCTCCGACCACGCGAAAATCAGTCGCCGTGAGGAGTTGCTCCCGAATCCCGAGACGCACCATCCAACTATCATCGATCAATACAATGCGATAGAAAGACTGCTGCTCCACGCACCCCCCATCGCCCAAACACTGAGGCTTTGCCGGAGTAGTAGTTTCGGCAGATTGCGGCTGTAGGAATATAGGCAGGAAGTGGATTTAGACGTCAGCATTCGGCTGACGCGACCTCAGGGGAAACTCTACGGCCCGTAGGAAAGATGAGGCTTAATCAATCAATCGCGCCTCGATGGCATACCGAATCAGTTCGCCGGTACTCTCGCAGGACAGTTTTTCCAGGATTCTCGCACGGTAGGTACTAATGGTTTTCACGCTGAGGCAGAGTTCTTCTCCAATCATAGAAACCGATTTGCCCTGTCCCAGCAAGCGAAGAACCTGGAGCTCACGATCGGACAGCCGCGCATGGAGTTCCCCTCCCGTACCGGTTTCTAAGGCCTGCGCCAGCTGTTCAGCAAGGGCCGCCGTAATATACCGGCCGCCCTGCAACACGCGGCTCACCGCTGCCAACAACTCAGAAGGCGCACTCTGCTTAGTGAGATAACCGGAGGCCCCGGCCCTGATCGCCCGCATCGCGAATTCCTTTTCCGGATAGAGGCTCAACATCAGCACGGGCATCCGGGGTTGGAGTAACTTGGTCTCCTTCAAGACATCCAGCCCGTGCTTATCGGGCAGAGCAATGTCGAGAATCATCAGGTCCCAAGGCTGACGACGTACGGCGTCGAGCGCCTCCTCTCCGGTTTCGGCCTCCAGAATTTCTGAGCAGAGCCGCTCATCCTCGAGTAAGTCACGCACTCCCCTACGGACGACCGGATGGTCATCGGCTATCAGACATCGACATTTATTCATCAACTGCTTTCCTCCGCCGCCGACGTGATGCCGTCGTGTCATGATGTGTGTTACGCGCTGGCTCCGGACTCACCGGAATCACCACATGCACCCTGGTTCCCGTGTCCGAACTGGAGAGGATGTCCACCTGTCCGCCCAATATTTCAACCCGTTCCCGTATGCCACGCAAGCCGAATCCTCCCGTGGGAGCGAGTCCCGCCACGTCGAAACCGATGCCGTCATCCTGCACCGTCATCTGCCAATCCTGCTGGCCGCTCGTAATGGCGATGGCGACGTTCGTCGCGCGGGCGTGGCGAATGACATTGGTCAGCAATTCTTGGACAATGCGGTAAAACGCGGTTTCCAGCATGGGGCAGCGTGACGGTTGCCCTTCTCCTGGCGCGAACGCCAGCGAACAGCGCAATCCGGTGCGCGCCTGCACGTCTGCGATCAGCGCCTCCAATGCGGCCTTCAGCCCTAACTCTTCCAAGACGGGCGGGCGAAGGGCCCGTACGATCTGACGCAGGCGGACAAAGAGCAGATCCGTTGTTTCTAACGCACGGATCAATCGTTCCTGGCTCCGGGGACCCAATGCTTTGGGACGCGCGGCGACGCTCCGCTTGACGGATGCCAGATCGAACTTGAGCGAGGTCAACAATTGCCCCAGTTCGTCATGCAGCTCCCGCGAGAGACGGCGACGTTCGTTGGATTCGACCATTTGCAGTTCCTGCGACATGGCTTGAAAACGTCGATAGGCTTCCTCGAGCGACGCATACGCGCGCTTGGGACCCGTGACATCGATCATGGCTCCGATCAATCGAACGGCGGTTCCCTTCTCGTTCCGCACGATGTGGGCCCGATCCAGGAAATGGCCATACGTTCCGTCGCCCATCAGGAAGCGATATTCTGTAGCGAGCGTCTGCACACCTGATTGAATGGCTTGTTGTACCATGGTCAGAATCGGCGTCTTATCTTCTGGATGTAACCGCACCGTCCAAGCATCAATACTTGGTTCACGCTGAGGATCGTAGCCGAACTTCTCGCAGGCATTGGGACTCCACCAGTGCGCGTTCGTCACGAGATCCCAGTCCCATAACACATCGTTGGTGGCCTGAGCCACGAGACGAAACCGTTCCTCGCTGAACCGGAGCCGAAGCTCCGTGCGCTTCCGCTCCGACATGTCGCGAACCGTGGCGAAGTTATACTCCCGGCCTTCGAAGACCACGAAATTGGCCACGACTTCTACGGGATACACCTCGCCGGATTTGGATCGGTGTAGCGTTTCAAGGCGCTGCCGGCCCGACTCTCGAAGCTCCTGCCAGTGGCGGGCCCATGCCTCCATCTGATAATTGGGATCGATATCGGGCACAGACATTTGGAGGAATTCGTCTTTGGTGTAGCCCATCCGTTCGCAGGCGGCCGCGTTTACGAGCAAGAGGTGCGCCGCCTCGTCTATCCAAAACACCATGTCAGCCGCCCGTTCGATCGCGAATTGCGTCAGATGCAACTGGGCCTCTGCCCGCTTGCGATCCGTGATATCCCGCATGAACGCGCAATAGTATTCCCGGGCTTCGTGAATCAAAAAATTGATGGTCGTGTCGGTCTGGATCACCGTTCCGTCTTTTTTCTGATGCCGGGATTCATAGGAGAAGGACTTCCTGACTTTCAAATGCTGCCAGCGGGCCCGCCAGTTCTCACGTGGGAAATTGGTATCGATGTCATGCACGGTCTTCGATAGAAGCTCTTGGCGGGTATAGCCCAACATGGCACAGGCCGCTTCGTTGACATCCAGAATACGTGCCTCGGCGCTGACCAGAAAAACCGCGTCCACGGCCTGCTGGATGGAGAACTGCATGAGGCGCAGAGCGCTTTCCGTCCGTTTCCGTTCGATCGCGAGGCAGGCCAGATGGGAAGCCCGGGCGACAACGGGCGCTTCTGAGATCGGCTGACGGGGCGTCTGGTTGTAGATGGCAAAGGTGCCGAGGATTTTGCCGGCTGCCGAGATGATGGGGGTTCGACCAACAAGCCCGAAGCCCATGCGCCAGCGCAAGCTCGCGAAAGTCCGCCCAGAACGGATGGCTGGCAATATCAGTCACTACCACTTGCTGACCGGTAAACGCAGCCGTGCCGCATGATCCGCGTGCAGGCCCGATGGCCATCCCGTCCAACACTCGAAGATAGGACTCCGGAAGATTGGGACCGGCGCCATGGCGCAAGTGGGCTTCATCGTCCTCCAGCAGCAACACGGAGCAGAGCACGCCAGTGGACAGCCCCTCGATCATGAGGCAAATTTCTGCCAGCACCGCCGACAGCGGCGCATCGGAGCCCATCATCTCCAGGACGCGCGTCTCCGAGGCCAGCATCTGCTCGACCTTCTTGCGCTCGGTAATGTCTCGGCCTACACCGGTGACTCCGATAACCCGCCCTTGCAAATCCCGATACGGAGCGCCAGTCCAATGATAAAGCATGGTCCGGCCATCTTTCGCCAACAGATGGCCTTCCAACTCTGCATAGCCCTTCTCGTAGGCTTCCCGGATAGCAGCGGCTGTTTTTTCCGCTTCATCGGAAGGGACCATTTCAAGCGCCGACTTGCCCTCCAATTCTTCCCGCGTATATCCGGTCACCATTTCCAATTTCCGGTTCCATTTGGCCACCCGTCCCTCGAGATCCAACGCAAATATGATGTCGGGAACGGTTTCCATGATCGTTTGAAGATTACTGAGCGCCTCATCGCGTTCACGCTCAGACTGTTTGCGCTCGCTGATATCCGTGATCGTCCCGACCATGCGCAACGGGCGTCCATCCTGTGCTCTGGCGACAACTTTCCCTCGGTTCAGATACCATCGATATTCGCCGGATTTCTGTCGCAGCCGGACTTCGATCTCCTGCAAGGGAATGCGGCCGGCCACATGTGCCTGCAAAACCTCCGTCATGCGGGCGCCATCATCAGGATGGAGAAGGGTCACAAAAAACGCCCGAGTCGGCAGGACTTCTTCGGACTGATACCCGAGTAGTCGAATCCATTGCGGGCTGTAGTACACCTCATCGGTCCTCATGTCCCAGTCCCACATGCCGTCGTTGGTAGCCTCAATGGCAAAGTGGAACCGTTCTTCACTGGCCCGCAGCGCGCTTTCAGCTGATTTTCGTTCGGTGCTATCCCGCACAAATGCGAAATGGCATTCGACCCCGTTGTAGTGGACAAAGTTCACATTCACGTTCACGGGAATGAGGCGGCCATCCTTGGCACGATGGCAACTCTCAAACGACACCCTGCCCCGCACCTTGGTCTGCGCCCAAAAGGTTGGCCAGGCATCAGCTTGGAAGGCGGGGTTGATGTCAGGGACTTTCATCCGGAGAAACTCTTCTTTCGAGTAGCCCAGCATGGAACAAGCCGAGTCGTTGACATCCAGTAATTCCGCGCCGGCACCGACCCAATAAATGGCCTCTGTGGCATGATCAACCGTGTATTTAGCCAGTTGGAGCGCTTCTTGCGCCCGCTTCCGTTCGGTGATGTCCTGTACCATCGCCAGGGTATACAGTGGGGTGCCGGCTTCGTCGCGTATGGCGGACACGCCGACCTGAGCCCAGACGACGCCTCCGTCCTTCCTGAGGTATCGCTTTTTAAACACGTCATACACGCGTGTGCCCGCGAGCAGCCTCTGAACACGATCAAGATTCTGTTTCAGATCATCCGGGTGAGTGAGCGATTGAAACGTGCGCGCCAGGATTTCCTGCTCTGAGTAGCCGAGAATCTTGCACAGAGCCTGGTTGACCTCCTGAATGCGGCCGCTCACATCGGCGATGGACATCCCCACCGTCGCGTTGCGATAGGCGGCACGGAAACGTTCTTCGCTGGCTCGTCGGGCCTGTTCCGCTTGCTTGCTTTCGGTGATGTCCTTCACATAGGCCACTCTAGACACCGGCACCCCCTGCGCATCCCTGATAAGCATGACCTCGACCAGCACGGGGAACAGGCTTCCATCCTTGCGCCGGTGGAGGGACTCGAACGTCAGGCCACCTGTGTCATATATACGCGCGATTCGCTCCGCCAGGGCGGCATGTTCCTGAGGGGGATAAATGGAAGGGATAGGACGGCCGATCAGCTCCTCCACGGTATACCCGCATTGCCGGGCAAACGCAGGGTTCACGGCCAGAAAGGTATTGGTCGCCAAATCCCCGTGGGCAATCCCGAGCTGGGCCTGATCAAAAACCTGTTGCCAGCGTCGCGCTCCGTCCTCAGCCTGCTTGCGCTCCGTAATATCGGTTGTCGCGCCGACCATGCGATAGGCGCGACCCTGGTCATCCCATAACGCCTGCGCGCGTGTCTGAACCCATCGGTACGTGCCGTCCTTGTGTAAGACCCGGCATTGCACGTCATACGGTGTGCGGCATGCTAAATGTGTCTTAATGTCCGCCTTCACCCGCTGCAAGTCGTCGGGATGCACCCGATTGAAGAACGAGGACTCATGATCCGGCAATTCGTCCTCGGCAAAACCCAGTAAGGCCTTCCAGCGAACGGACAGCACGGCCTCGCCCGTGATCACGTTCCAGTCCCAGATGCCATCGGAAGACCCTCGTAGCGCCAAGGCATACCGCTCTTCGCTGTCCTTGAGCTGTTGCTCTGCAAGATGGCGCCCCAATTCACTGCCGGCACGGCCAGCGGCCACACGCAGCAAGGATTCCGCTCGTTGAGGATCCTTCAGTGGTGTTCGGCCCAGCAGCGCGATCCAGCCGATGGGCACCCCCGTCGGCGAGGGTAGCGTCAGAGCCATGTACGACTCGATCGAAAGGTCGCGTAGCGCATCGTCCTGGGGGAACAAGGCCTGCACGCCGGACGGGTAGTGACAAAATTCTTCACGGAGCACATGCTCGCAGGGTGTCCCTGCCAGGTCATACTCAATCGCCTCAAGACGTCCCTCCGGACCCCATCCCACCACAGACTGGGCGCGGACGTCTCCCGGCAGCACCCGCAGGCAAAATGCGTAGTCCGCGCCAATCGTCTTCGCCAGAGTCTCGACCAGCTCCTGAAGGAATGCTATCCCGGTGAGCCTGGTGGTCGGGGCCATCAGGCGCAGCACCTCCTCATTCCGTTTCTGAATGGTGACATCCCGTACCGCAACGACCCCACCGATCCAGTCTCCATGAGACGAGCGTGGCACATGATTCCAGCGCACCTGCAGCAGAGAGCCATTGCCGGTCACGAACACGTCGTCCTGTCCAAGCACGGCCGTCCCGCTGAGGCAGGCATCCAGTAACTTGCACGATCCGATCTGACCTTCACCCCCTCCATGGCCATGACAATGTACGCACTCATGCAACAACCGGCCCCTGAGGTCGGATGCTGGAGCACCCAGAAGATTCTCTCCCTCTCGGTTAGCCTGAAGAAGCCGACCGCTCCGATCGATTACGAAGGCGGCTTCTGTCAGGGTCGCCACCTGTTCGTCCACCGACATCGCGTTGAACGGACGATCGTTCGGACCTCAGCATGCGCAGTTCCAAGAGCGCCGCAGTCTGACGCGCCAATCGTCGAATGGTCAGAGAGTCTGCCCCATTTACGGTCCGCGGAATCGAATCCATCACGGCAAGCGTCCCGACCGCATATCCATCTCCAGTCAGGATAGGCGCGCCGCAGTAAAATCTGACATGCGGGTGCGCGCGTACCAAGACATGGTCCGAGAAACGCACATCGGCAGAGGCGTCCTCGATCACCACCGGATCCGTCCCCTGAATGGTAAAGGAGCACAGTCCGCTTGCGCGGTCGGTTTGACTGAGGTCCAGGCCAATTGCGGCTTTCACCCACTGGCGGTCGTGGTCGATGAAGGTGATGGCGGCCATTGGGGCCTTGTAAACCGAGGCCGCCAGTTGCACCATCTCGTCGAAATCTGATTCTGAAGGAGAATCGAGCACGCGGTAGCGGCACAGGGCCCCTACCCGCGCGGTGTCATCGGCGGGCAGCGTATGCGTCCCCATGCGTGAGCTCCCACGCGCGAGAGAATGAAATGGCCGTCTTCATAAATCCGAACGAGTCATATCACAAATAGCCAAGATGGACCAGAGCCGTATGGAACGGCACTCTCCATGCAAAGGCCGCATCCGCGGACCTCGGCTACAACCAAGCCGGGGCAGAAGTGCCGTCAGTGCCGCGCCAAGCGGGCACCCAAGCCAGCCCCACCAGTTTAACGACGATATTCGCCTTGGTAGGCTTCAGCCAAATCTGCTCGAGCTTTTCGGTCAAGGGTTCCGTCGCCGCCATGAGCGCGTCGCTTTCCGATTTGAATTGTGCCTCAAGGTCCGTGAGCTGTTGCTGCAACGTGGCCACATTTTCTTCCGCATGTCCGACCTCTTGCGATTCCTTCATCACTCGGCCTGCGCTGCGAATCGCCGTTGTAGCACGGCCGATGTTCGTCGCACTGATCGTCTTGCGGCCTAGAAATGCCCCCAATATCGACGCGCCAACAGAAATGACCGCTTGCACCTGGCTGGATCGGGACTCGTTCTGCTGCTTCTCCCGGGCTTGCTGGCGCGCCGGATCCGGTCCCGAAGCACCGTAATTTTGGGCGCATATTTTTTCCGAAGCTCGTCGCTCAGTCTGTCACGCTGTTCCCGACCAACCTGCTGTATCCGGACGCGAAAATCGCGCTCCGTTTCGCCGGGCTTTGACAGCGTATTCGTGGTCGCACTTCGCCAGAGTTCGAGCTTTTGCGTGCGAAACAACCAGCCGGAGAAGTCGCTCTTCCAGGCGTCGTATTGCTTCCCCTTGCTCGCTGCGCTGGGCAAAGCCGCGAACTCCGCGCCCGCCGTTGGTTCCCGTTCAAGGTCTGCCACCTGCATATCCGCAGCCGTCAACTGCTCCCACTCCACGGAAATGACACCGCTGCCGATGGCGGCCAGGCGAGTGAGCTCATGAGTGGCCTCGATCCCTGCCTTGTTGTCGGCAAATCGCACCTGTGCCACACCTAAGACCATTGGTTGATAGATAAGCGACGCTCCGCTCGGTTGAGTCCCCCGAAGCGGAATAAAATATTGCGGCACATCGGGCGGCAACATAGGCCGGGAGGCCGTCCTGGGCGATGCCGCACTCGTCGAGCCGGAAGCCCCTGCGGCTCCCGGTTCGTCCTGCATGGTGGGCGGCGACGGCAACTGCCGTTTCACTGGATCCATGAGCTGTTTGATCTGCGTGCGTGTCAGCGGCCCGCGGAGATAGGAGAGCGTCCAGCGGGTTTCAAAGACTTCCGGCGCATCCTCGTGCACGTTATTCAACAGAAAGACCCGGTTTCCCAGACCGGCAAGGATCTGTTCCATCTGCTGGCGGTCGAATTTCTTGCCGCTGCTGGCCGCCGCCCCTTCCAAGCCTTCGATTACCCGCGCCTTATCGCGTTCCGTCTGCAAACGACCGATGAACCAGGTGCCGGTATTGGCCAGCCCCTTATAATCGAGATCCACCGGATTTTGCGTGGCCAACACGACGCCCAACCCGAACGCGCGCGCCTGCTTCAAGAGGGTCAGCAGAGGCGCTTTGGAGGGCGGGTTCGCAACCGGCGGAAAGTAGCCGAAGATTTCGTCCATATAGAGGATTGCGCGCAGGCTGGTGGTGCCGGATTGCGACCGCACCCATCCCAGGGTCTGGTTGAGCAGCAGTGAGACAAAAAACATCCGCTCGGCGTCGTTCAAATGGGCAATTGAAAAGATCGCGATACGCGGCTTCCCGGCCGGGCCATACAACATGTGCCCGACATCCAGCGCCTCGCCTTCCATCCAGGCGGAAAAACCGGGCGCGGCCAGCAGATTGTTCAATTGCATGGCCAGGGCAAATCGCTCTTTTGCAGGGAAGAACGATTCCATATCCAGCACGCCGGCTTTGGTCATCGGAGGCGTTTGGATCTGATGGATCAAGGCGGCCAGGTCCAGGTCGCGCCCCGCTCGCCAGGCACTGTCAAGAATCGCCGACAACAAAATGTGCTCACGGCTCTTGATCGGATCAGCCTGGAGACCAATGAGTCCCAACACACTGGTTACAGTCGTGGAAATCCGTTCGCGCAGAAGTTCCGCATCATCGAGCAGCTCGGGTGAAGGAGCGGCGAAGGATTTGAGGATCGACACAGGCAGACCGGCGTTGCTGCCTGGCGTATAGATGACGACGTCCGCCGCATCGCGCAACTTTTGAATCCGCTCGCCGCTCTGGCCCCATTCGCCTAACCCTTTCTGCCAGAGAGCTGCTTGTTGGGTCGCATAGTCGGCAGGCGAGAGCCCTTTCTTGCGAGCATCGTCCTCGTTGATCCAGGGGGCAAAGTCTTCGCCGCGCAGTTGCGGGAAGGTGAGGAGAAGATTGGAGAGGTCTCCCTTGGGATCGATGACGATGACCGGAATGCCGTCAATGGCTGCTTCCTCCAAGAGTCCGATGCACAGACCCGTCTTGCCGCTTCCCGTCATGCCCACGCACACGGCATGGGTCACGAGGTCCTTCGAGTCATAGAGCAGCCATCCCGCTTTGGGTTGCTTCGCCTCAAGCGCATAGGGCCGACCGAGATAGAAGACGCCAAGCTTCTCAAACTCCTCTGTCGGTTTCCCTGGACTCGGTGCGGCAGACGGGCGAGCCGTTGAGCCCTTTTTAGCTGGCATAGTTCCTCCTCGCGTGGCGATGCAGGTCTGGGCCGGATCGGCCGACACCATTGTATTGATTGGCAGAAATGTCCGCAAGCAACGGGCTTGGCTTCACACGACAAACTCGGGGAGTCCTAGGGCCAAACCAGGGAGCCCCCCAGTGTGGGTCTCCGTCTCATTTTCATACAGTCAACCTTGACAGGCAGGAGCCTTTTTACCGTCAACGAGGGGAGATTGGACATGACCAGAGGGTGGGCATTGGGAATTGCGGTCTTGTTGGCAGGATGCGGGCCTCACTACACCATTCCGAACTATGAGACGAACGAAATCGAAAAGGTGATTTCCAGCGGCCGTTCTCCTCAAGGATGTATTGAAAACCTCAAAGAGGATGCCAAAAATCTTAATGTGGATGTTCGACTGACCAACGTCCAGCAGCAGCCATCCTCGGGACCGATTGCCTGGATCTATACGAACACCTACATGTGCACGGGGAAAGTGGTGGCCAAACGATAATTGACGAAAGGCTGGCACCGTGAACACCCTCTCGATGTTGCAATCAGCGACGAGCGAAGGATTTGTCGATCAACGGACACCTGCAGAAACGCCTCTGAGCCTGCGCTTCCTGGTGACCTTTGACGACGGCCCCCATCCCAATACGGGCAAAGTCCTCCGGCATCTCGCTCGCAATCCGGTGCAACCGCAGATCAAAGGGATATTTTTCGTGCAGACGCGCCATCCGGAGCGAGGGGGCTCCTCTGACGGCCGGGCCATGCTGGCGATTGAACAGGCTGAGGGGCATCTGTTGGGTTTGCACACCGGAACCACGAAAGGACACCTCAGCCACACCGGCATGTCGACGGCCGAACTCGAGCGGTCGCTGCTCAACGGCAAAGAGGATCTCGACCGGATCACCGGAAAACCAACGATGTTGGTCCGCCCTCCCTACTGGTTGTTCAATGCGTCCACGTTCGACTGCTATGGCCGGCATCGGCTTCACATGTTGTTGTCGGACGTCAAAGCATTCGACGGGGTGAATTGGGGCATCCACTTATTCAGAAGGCTGAATTTCCGCTCTCAGCTGGCTAGGTTGCATGCCCGGTTTCTTCGGGGAACGTTGCCGGTGGTGAATCAGACCATTCCCATCGTGGTGACCTTTCATGATACGAATTCCTTCACGGCAGAACACCTTGGCGACTATCTCAGCCTGTTGGTCGAAGAGGCCACGCGGCTGGGCCTCCCCCTGCATCACAAACCCTTCATTGATGATCCTGACGAATTATTAGCCACGGCGCTTCGGCGCGCTAAATCCAGCATTGGTACGGAGCAGACTCCGGCCCTCATCCAGGAGGCGCAGTGAAATGGCGTTTCCCTCGCAACCTCATGTAGGCGCCAACGGCGCGTTGGAGCAAGAACTGGCCACTCTCATCGTAGAGGCGCTCCGCTTGGAAGTCCTGCCCGAGAATATCGATCCGTCGTCGGCACTCTTCGGCGAAGGATTAGGGCTGGATTCCATCGACATGCTGGAAATCGCCCTCCTGCTGTCAAAACGTTATGGCGTGGAATTGCGCTCGGAGAATAAAGCGGCGCTGGCTTCGCTCCGGGCATTGGCGAGTCACATCAGCCAACATCGGATTCGATGATGATGCAATCGATCGACAGCCAGATGGCTCCGGCTTCCCCGGCCCGGCGTGTGCACCAGCCGATAGGGGCAGCCGGATATCCCCTCGTGGGGCATCATGCCTTGACGAGCCCGCTCGCATGGCGCCGTGATCGCGCGTATTCCGTTCAGGATTTCCTGCGTTCTGCGACAAGTCTCGCGGCGCAGCTTCCCCGCAAACACTTTGCCATCAATCTCTGCCGGGATCGCTACAACTTTGCACTGGGATTCGCCGCCGCCTTGATAGCGCGGCAGATCAGTCTGTTGCCAACCTGGCGCGCGGCAGAACCTCTGCAACAACTCGCGCGACAGTATCCCGGTGCGTATGCGCTGACCGATCACGACGAGGGGGATATTCCCATACCTCGTTTCTTCCTCCATCGCGATATGGAGCCCCATCCCGGTCCGACAGAAGTCCCAGTGATTCCCGCCGACCAGATCGCCGCCATCGCGTTCACCTCCGGCAGCAGCGGGTTCCCTCAGGCTCACGCGAAAAGCTGGGGCTCTCTGGTCATGGGCGCGCGCGCATTGGGGAAACAGTTCAGGCTGACGCAATCGCCGCCGCGGGTTGCTGTGGGAACCGTCCCTGCGCAGCATATGTATGGGTTGGAAACCACGATCATGCTGCCGCTTCAGTGGGGGTGGAGTTTGCACGCCGGCACTTCGATCCTCCCGCGGATCTTCGGAAGGACTTGGAGCAGCTGGAGTCGCCGGCCTGGTTGATGACCACGCCCTTCCATCTCAAGGCGTTTCTCAGTGAGCGCACGAACCTGCGCGGACTTGAGGGAATCATCTCGGCCACGATGCCCTTGGACCGGTCGATCGCGCTCAGCGCGGAACGGCTATGGCATGTGCCCGTGCATGAAATCTATGGATGCACGGAAGGGGGGATGCTCGCCTCGCGCCGCACAACGGCCGGTGAAGCCTGGACGCTGGGCCACGATTTACGGATACGGCATGCCGAGGACACGACCTGGGTCATGGGCGGACATGTGGGAGCCTGGCTTCAACTGTCGGATCGTATCACGCTCCGCAGTCAGCGGGAATTTCTCCTCCTGGGGCCACCCCGTGATTTAGTGAAGGTGGCAGGAAAACGCGCTTCCTTGACGGCGCTCAATGCAGCCCTGAACCGCATCCCCGGGGTGGTGGATGGCACGTTTTATTGGCCCGATCCAGGACACACAGACAGTGGCCGCTTGAGAGCCTTCGTGGTCGCGCCGGGGATCACTCGTGCGGCGATTCTTGCCGAGCTCCGGAAACGCATCGATCCGGTCTTTCTTCCCGCCCGTTATATGTGGTGGATCAGCTCCCGCGGAACACCACCGGCAAATTGCCGCACGAACATTTGAAAACGTTTGCCCGACACATCATGCATCCCCAACAGCACGTTCACGAGTAACGCATGCCTGCAGAGAGACAGCGACAGATCTGCCGGGATCACCCCGCTTTGGCCGGGCATTTCCCCGGCAATCCTCTTGTCCCGGGCGTGGTGCTGTTAAGCGAACTGCTGGGCATCCTTGAACAAGAAGCCGGTATGGAACGTGGCCCCCTCACGCTGAGCTCGGTGAAATTCATGCGGCGGCTTCGGCCTGAAGAGCCCTTCACCGTACGCTGGCAATTCCTGCCCAGCCAAGACATCGCCTTTGTCGTGACACGCGAAGAGGACATGATCGCCACAGGCACGGTCCGCGGCGCTCGTTCCAGCAGGCAGGTCGCATCATGAGTAACGGCTGGCGGCATCAGCCGGAACGAGGAAGTCGGAGACTGATGCGGGCTGCTCGTCTGATTACGCTCTGGGTGGGGCGGCCGGTCGCGCGCAGGAGATCTACCCGAATTGTCCTATTTCCTCCTCTTTTCCGGCGGCGCCCAACGGACGTCGCGCGACTATTTCCGACGCATTTTGCAGCGGACCCGTCGTGGAAAGAGCGTATTCCGGCATTTTCATGCCTTCGCCTCGACGATTCATGACCGGGTGTATCTGCTTTCCGGACGCCATGGCTACTTCGACATTCGCACCGAAGGCGCTCCCGCATGCATGCCATTCTCGCCCAGAATCGCGGCTGCATTTTGCTGGGCTCTCACCTCGGCAGTTTCGAGGTGTTGCGTGCGCAAGGCATCTTCGATCACAAGTTGCCGATCACGGTGATCATGCATGAAGCGGCCGCCTCCAACTTGAACGCCGTGCTGCACAACCTGCGCCCTGAGATCCGGGACCGGATTATTCCCAGGAACCGCCGACACGATGCTGGCGGTCGAGGAACGATTCGATCGGGGGGAAATCGTGGGGATTCTCGGGGACCGCCTGTTCAACGATGAAAAAGGCATGGCCTGCGAGTTCCTCGGCACAACCAGAATGTTACCGAAGGGCCGTTCCTGCTCGCCGCGCTGCTCCAGGTCCCGATCGTGCTGTTTTTGGTCTCTACCAGGGAGGCCGTGGATACCACCTGTTGGAGTCCCTGGCCGACAGCATTCCTGTGAAACGGCACCGCCGATGGACACGCTGCGCCCTTGGATTGAGCGATGCGTAGATCAGTTGGAACATTACTGCCGCTTGTCTCCCTATAACTGGTTCAACTTTATGAAGGTCCGATCACGCTCGCCCCACTCATCCTGCTGTGTAGCCTCTCTCCTGGCCGCCGGCATCCGCCGAACAGGCCATGGGGGCGGAGCCATTTGGATGTGCCCGGGCTGATGGAACTGTTGGCAACGGTCTCGTCCCGCCAGGAACATTTCACGGAAACGAAAACTTTAGCCATGCTGACACAGCCCGTGGTGCTCAAAGGCACGCTGGCCTATGTTCGTCCGGACCGCGTCGAAAAACATGTCACCTCGCCTATACCGAGGACCTCACGCCAGGGGCGACCGGCTGACGCTTTCAACCCCCAAGGGCACGAAGCAGATTGCCGTCGATAGCCATCCGTTGATTCGATCGTTTATCGAAGCGATCCGGGCCAGTCTGGCAGGCGAGCTTGCCGTCTTGCGGCGGCTCTGCCCGGCGATAGAGTTTCAGGGCACCGTCAGCAGTGGGAACTCACGCTGCGGCCGGTGATGCGCAAGCAGCCGAATACGTGGCCTCGATCATCCTTCGAGGAGAGGGCGATCGTTTAACGACGGTGAACATACGGGAGACCGGAGGGGACCGGTCCTTGATGGAGATCGATGGGCCGGTCTCGTGACCCTGCATGCCCGACCGGCCCTGTTCCTCTGGATCCTGCTGCTGTTTATAAGCGGAGGAATCGTTGCCAACATGACGATGACCACCGACTTGACCGCCTTGCTGCCCCGCTCCGCTGACCATCGGCAGGAGCTGCTGGTGTCGCAACTCAGGGATGGGTGGCTCGGGCTCATCCTGATCGGCCTCTCGGAGCAGACGGCGAGGCGCTGGCCCAGGCCAGCCGGACCATGGCCCGCAAATTACCGAGACACGGGCCTCTTCACCTCGGTGAACAACGGAGACCCCGCCGACTTCACGGTCGTCCGTGAGGTGCTGATGCGCCACCGGTATCTTCTGAGTGCGGCAGTCACTCCCGAGCATTTCACGGCAACGGCATTGCGCGAGGCATTCGACCGGCACATGCAAATTCTCGCGTCCCCGGCTGGGGCGCTGCTTGAAGCTTGCCCTGCCTCCGATCCAACGGGGGAAGTCCCTCGCATCTTGGCTGCCTTCACGCCGGGAGAGGGGCGTCGAATGCGCCAGGGCGTCTGGTAGGTGCTGTTCGGATTCTATCGTGTTTCCCTGTAACCTTAGCGAT
>JASGJV010000001.1:0-99540 GCA_049840695.1 Nitrospira sp. | reverse complement strand
ATCGCTAAGGTTACAGGGAAACACGATAGAATCCGAACAGCACCGGCCCCGCCCTTGTCTGCCTTCACCGCCAGGACGGGACAGGGAGAGACCCGTACGACCCGCTCCGCAGTGCTGCCGACCAAGACATGATCGAGACCCGTTCGGCCATGCGTACCGACTACCAGGAGATCCGCCCCGACCCGTCTGGGCAACGGTTTGAAGCGCCTGGCTGGGAATCACCCTACTTCGATGCGCGTCGTGATCGGTTGACCGGCCGCCTTGGCCCGTTCCTGAACGGCAACCGAGTTGGCGATCGGCCTCGGCGCGCAAGTGATCGAGGTACATTTTATTGACCGTATAGTCCGGATCCATGCCCGGATAGAGTTCCAGTACAGTAACCGCCGAGAGCTTGGCCTTCCGAGATTCCGCAAGGTTCAGGGCATACCCCATGGCTCGATCGGCGCAGGCCGAGAAATCGGTGGCGAAGAGTATCTGCTTGATCAGAAACCCCATGGCTTACGCCGCCTCCACGCTCAAGACAAGTAGTTCTCCCTTCATGTTCTGATGAATCGAACAACGGAATTCATCCGCCCCTCGGCCGTTCCATCACAAATCGAATGACGGCAGATTTTCTTCCGTCCAAAAACACTCCGCCGATGCCCCGGCCATAGGACACAATGCCGCCGGACTCGACCCGCGTGGGAATGCCGTCGAACATGGGTCGATCCGAAATCGGTGGCGTTCCTGGTCCTCATTGGTGATGGTGATCACCGTCGCCACACCCAACCGGAAGAGGAATCTGTTTCGTGACGAAGGCAAAGTCCTTGATCGCGACCTCAATCCGTTGTTCCGCCTGGGCTCCCCCCTGCGAACACAAGGCCAGGACAAAACAGACTGCCAACCAGACCCGCCCTCCGCTCAGAACCGCCGACCTCTGCTTCAAACCCATAACGATGCCTCCTTATTGTATGAACGTTTCCCTGTTCGCGCCTTCGCCCGCTTCATAGGCAATGGGACCGTCAAGACCGGACAACCGGCCGTTCGTACGACCTTTTCCGCCGTCGTACCGAAAAAAATCTTTTCCACACCGCCCACCGCTCCTCCGTAACTGCCCATCACGACCAGATCAAACTCCTTCCACCCGGGCGGTCCGCGCAATTTCCTCAAAAGGAGACCCGTCGGCCAGGATCCGTTTGACCGTCACCCCCTTCGCCTCATCCCAGGCCAGCAATTGCCGGGCGTTCAGGCGAGCATAGTGGTGAAGCTGTTTTTTCTGCTTCGCGGCCTCCGAGGCGGGCGCCAACCCGAGCCGGTTCAAGGCATCCAGACTCTTGGTATCGTTGCGACATGGAGCAGCAGCACCTCCGCCTGATACGACCGCGCGAATGATAAGGCGATCCGGGAAGAGCTTCTTCGGAACAGGGCGAGAAATCCACCGGGACAAGAAATTTTCGTGAATAACCGGTCGGTCACCAGACGTCCACCATCCCCTTTCTGCCATCACATCAGCAAGCACGATGCCATCGGCGGGAACCAAGCAACCTCTGCGAAATAACAGAGATTGCTCGGGAATCATGCCTCGCTTCACGCACGCCGCCAGCGCCTAAACCCAGGCGGTGGTGTCCTGCTACAGGCTCCATTTCCAGGCCTGTAGCGGAACGCCACAGATTACAGTAAAGTTGGTCATTCACGAAAGACCTATCTGGCCAACGTTTCTTTCGTTCTGCCAGATGTGGTGCAAGGCCACATCTCTTGAGGTGTTAAGGGGCCGGCGCAGGTCTGATGGCATTGCTTTTGCTCGATCCAGTCTTCGAAAGGAATACATCATGTCGCGCACCTCCTGGTGGTTGCTCGGGGCATTGCTGCTAGGAACAAGCATCGCAGTGTATATGATTTTTTTCTGTCCGGTTGAATGCCATTGATCTTTCCTCGAGGACATCCTTCGACACGTATGAGGATGGAGAATATTTCTCAGATCACGATCACCGGGAATGGGATCGCACTCGACGGAATCCTCGGACTGCCTGAACGGCCGAAGGGAGTCATTGCTTTTGCCCATGGCAGCGGCAGTGGCCGGTTCAGCCCGCGTAACCAGTTCGTCGCCCGCGTCCTGGAGGCAGGCGGATTCGCCACCTTGCTCTTGGATCTTCTGTCGCCCGATGAGGCCGACGACCGGAGCAAGGTCTTCGACATCGACCTCCTGGCCGATCGCCTGCTGCTTGCTCGGAGTTGGTTACAAACCCAGGCCCAGACAAGAGACCTTCGCGCGGGATATTTCGGCGCCAGCACGGGCGCCGGAGCTGCCCTCCAGGCGGCGGCTCGTGAGCCTGATGCGGTTGGTGCCGTCGTCTCGCGTGGCGGCCGCCCGGATCTCGCCGCTGCGACCTGAGCCGCGTCACAGCGCCCACTTTGTTAGTCGTGGGCGGTGAAGACGGTCCGGTGATCGGCCGGAACGAGCGGCGCTCGGCCAGCTGACCTGCCAGAAACGACTGATGATTATCCCCGGCGCCACGCATCTCTTCGAAGAACCGGGCACACTCGAGCAGGTCGCCCAGGAGGCCCTCAACCGGTTTCGCCGTTATCTGCATCCGGCACCGCAACAAGCAAAGGAGTTCCTGCAATGAACACACTCCTCGCAGTCGATGGATCCGACCATTCCTATGAAGCCGTGCGGGCGCTGAAGTATCTGCGCCGTGCGGATCAGCTCACGCTTCTCCACGTGGTTGATGCCCCGCATCCGGCTTACCCGATGATGGTGCCGGAAGTGGCACATGAGCTCTACGCACAGTTGGAACGCAGCATGAAAGAAGACGGCGAGGAATTATTGACCCGGATTCAATCGCTCCTTCCTCTTCACAGCGGGCCGGTCACCAAACTGCTGCACGTAGGATCACCGGCAGAGCATATCGTGGCTGCGGCTCAATCCTGCCATGCGGACCTCATCGTGATGGGGGCCAGAGGCCTCGGCCCGGTGAAGGAACGGCTGCTCGGCAGCGTCTCTCATCGCGTATTGAGTATGGCCCCTTGCGCCAAATTCGTTCTTCACGGCTCATTGCGCCAGTTGAAGCACATTCTCCTCCCGCTGCAGGGGCCGTCCGACGCCGAGGCGGCGCTGCGATTTCTCGCCAAACAGCCCTTTCAGGAGCCGGTGAATGTGAGCGTCTTGACCGTGCTTCCCCCTACACGTCCACCATGGCCGATCGACGATTCCACCGCCGAAAAATTAGAGACGCAAGCGCTTCGTCACGCCCGGGACTTCGTGGAGGACGTGGCGGCTACTCTTCGCACGCAGGGCTATACGACCCACAGTGCGAGTGTGCTGGGTTCCCCGCTCACCATGATTCTGCATGAGGCCGAAAATCGGGGGCGGATCTGATCATGGTCGGCTCACGCGCCAGGCAAGGCGTGACCCGGTTCGTGCTGGGGAGCGTCTCCCATGCCGTGCTCCATCGAGCGCCTTGTCAGGTGCTGGTCTTTGAGTAAGCGAGTGAGGAGAAAAGACACCGGATATTCCTGGAACATCAAATCACGAACCAGGTCACTTAAGCGGTCAGTAAGTAGGCATAATTGGTGAGTTGACGACCCGGGAGGGTTTGGAGAGGAGCTGGTTGACGGCATCATACGGAAGAACAGGTGATGTGAGTAGAAAGCGGTGTACAGGCCAGGCTGCTCAGCAAGGTCGTCCAGCAAGGCCGCAGGGGGGGGGGCAGGAGGCGTGTGCCCGAGAACGCCGCTGGCGGCCTTGCTGGGCAGCCTGGGCTAGCAGGGTTGGCCGTTGAACACACAAGGCTTATACCGCGCGATGTCGAACTCGATGTCCTCCTGATAGACCCGTTCGTTGCCGTTCACCCCGTCCTGATCCGGGTCGTTGAACATGGTGTGGTTCCACCAATAGAACAACGGATATTGCTCGGTATAGTAGACCGGGTTGCCGTAGTTGCTTCTCGTATATTCCTGCACCAGCCGTCCCGTCACATAGTCGACCTTACCGTCACCATGCAAGGAATAGAGCATGATGAACATTCTCGACTCATGATCGTAGAGTTCATCGAGACGGCTATTCAGATCCGGCTCGATCGGAGGGGGTCCATGGACCAACCCGGGGCAGTCGCAAGCAGAAGGGACAGGAGAATCGCAGTCGCGGCTATGCGGAGGTTCGTCATAATTCAAAAACCCACACCACAGCTCAAATAAAGTGTGAATCATGCTATCACCTGCCCCCAGACCGTTCAAGCGCTCGCCTGACTTTTTCGGCCACTGTCACCTTGCTGATCTCATGCGCCTCCTCTTATAATCGCGCACGATGTCCTCCACCATGCCGCGTGCATCACTCCATACACTGGGCTGCCGCCTGAGCCAATCAGAGACCGCCATGTTGGGCGATAGCCTGACGCGCCAGGGATACCGGTTGGTGGAGTATGGCGAGGAAACCGATCTGCTCGTGCTGAATACCTGTTCGGTGACGGAAAACGCCGAAAAAGATTGCCGCTACGCCGTCCGCAAAACGTTGCGTCATTCGCCTCACGCCTTCGTGGCGGTGACCGGCTGTTACGCCCAGACGGGCGCCGCGCAATTGCAGACCGTTCCCGGCATCGACCTGATCGTTGGCACACAGTTCAAGATGAATCTGCCGGACTGATCTTCCGGCTCCGACGCAGCTGCGAAAACAGCCGGAACCGGAGCTCCGCCACAGCCGGACGATCGATCGCGAGGACTTCGTCCTGCCTGGCACCGCCTATTCCGATTCCACCAGAGCCCTGCTCAAGGTCCAGGATGGCTGCGACTTCATGTGCAGCTTTTGTTTGATTCCGTTTGCCCGCGGGCGGGAGCGCAGCCGGGTCGCCGACGATGTCTTGCGGGAAGCGCGAGAACTTGCCACTTACGGCTATCGCGAACTGGTGCTGACCGGTGTGAACATCGGCCGGTATTCCTATCAAGGGTTGGAACTGGTCGATCTCCTGCATGAGATAGAAGCTATTCCCCAGGTCGTCCGGATCAGGATTTCCTCCATCGAACCAACCACGCTGCCCATCCGGCTCCTGCAACACATGGCCGCCTCGACAAAGCTCTGCCACTATTTGCATCTTCCCCTCCAGAGCGGCGACGACAGGATTTTAGAGGCCATGAACCGGCGCTATGGCGTACGGGAGTACGAAGAATTGGTCGGGCAGGCCCTGGCCCTCATGCCGGATCTCGGCTTAGGGACTGACCTGATGGTCGGCTTCCCCGGTGAGGATGAGCAGGCCTTTGCGAATACCATGCGCATGGCCGCGCGGCTGCCCTTCTCCTATTTCCATGTGTTCAGTTATTCCTCCCGTCCCGGCACGCCGGCGGCCCGGCTGGAACCTCAGACGCCGGCCACCGTAATCCGGCAACGGAGTAAAACCCTCGCAGAGTTGTCTCGAACCAAGGCGCTCGCGTTTTATCAGCGGCAGATCGGCCGTACCCTCTCCGTGTTGTTCGAACAGGGGGAACGCGACGGCTTTCGTACCGGCACCACGGCGAACTTCACTCGAGTGGCTGTCCCGGCCGATACGGTCGCGGCCGGCTCTATCCACCCTGTCACCATTACGGGCATTATGGACGGCTTGGCCTATGGTCATCTGGCCTCTCCGTCCGTCGAGCCGACATATAGACCACTGTTATGACACAATCCAACAAGCCCCATACGGTCCATATCGAAACCTTCGGCTGCCAGATGAACGAGTACGACTCGGAACTCGTCCGGACCCTGCTCCGCAAAGCAGGCTTCGAGTTCACTGAAGATCGCGAACGCGCCGATGTGATGCTCATGAACACCTGCGCCATTCGTGAAAATGCCCACAACAAAGTCTACGGGCATCTCGCGGAACTGAAAGCTGTGAAGGAGCAACGCCCGCTGGTCGTGGGCGTGCTGGGCTGCATGGCGCAAAACCTCAAAGAAGAACTGACGGAGAAACAACCGCTCGTAGATGTGCTGGTAGGACCGGATGGATACCGGCAGCTGCCGGGCCTCCTGACCAACGCGTTGAATGCCGAAGAGCAGGGACTCTCGCGCCGCGGGTTAGCCGTTGATCTGTCTGAATACGAAACCTACGATGACATCCTTCCCGAGCGCGACGGCGGCTGCAATGCCTGGATGGCCATCATGCGGGGCTGCGACAATTTCTGCAGCTTCTGCGTCGTGCCCTACACGCGTGGCCGCGAGCGTTCTCGGGATCCCCAAGGCATCCTGCGCGAAGCGGAGGTCTCGGTAGAGGCCGGCCATACCCAGATCACGCTGCTGGGTCAAAACGTGAACTCCTACCGGTATGACGACTGGGACTTCGCCCGCCTGATTCTCGCGGTGGCCGAAGTGCCGGGTGTCCAGCGAGTCCGGTTTACATCCCCTCATCCCAAAGATTTTCCCCCAGCGCTCCTGGATGCCGTGGCCGGTCACCCGAACATCTGCAAGCACATTCATCTGCCGTTACAGTCCGGCAACGACCGTATTCTCCGAATTGATGAACCGGACCTACAGCCGGAAGGAATATCTCGACCTGGCCGCGACCATCCGCCGCCGGCATCCCGGAATCGCCCTCACGACCGATATTATCTGCGGCTTCTGTTCGGAGACCGAAGAAGAGTTTCTGGACACCTATCGGGTCGTCGAGGAAGTGCAGTACCACTCCGCCTATGTGTTCAAATATTCGGAGCGGAAAAACACCATTGCGGCGCGAAAGTTCCCGGATGATGTGCCCGAGGCCGTCAAAGGTGAACGAGTCAGCCGACTGGTGGACCTGCAACGCCCCGTGACTGCGCGCATCAATCGGG
The DNA here is from genome assembly GCA_049840695.1 of Nitrospira sp. Classification (GTDB taxonomy): domain Bacteria; phylum Nitrospirota; class Nitrospiria; order Nitrospirales; family Nitrospiraceae; genus Nitrospira_A. Next base: position 92,766 of record JASGJV010000001.1, on the reverse strand, counting down.
AACTCATCGGACACACCCTCCCCGTCATGGTGGAAGGCGACTCGAAACGTTCCGCGGATCAATGGATGGGCCGCACCGACACCGGCATTTACGTTATTTGGAACAAGAGTGACGCTCCCGCCTTGCTCGGCAGCATCCAGCCGGTCACGATCCTTGATGGAAGCGCCGCCGTGCTCATGGGACGGCGCGAGCCCGGTGCAACTCTCTCGTGAACCGTCTTCGAGTCGCTCATAATCCAATGGCACGTCCTATTTTGCCGCCACGGGTGACGACGAGTTTGCGTCGCAGTGAGGAAAGATCGGGTTTCGCAGTGCGGAGAGGACATTGTTGCCCAGTCCTGAACAATCCTTGCCAAATTTCAGACACTCTCCCTCGTCAGACTGACAAAGACAAGGAACACATGCAGCCCTTCGATGTGCGGTATTTTCGGATCCTCTCTCAGGCGTATCACCCCTTGCCTCTCAATGGAGCGTTTTCACTGCCTTGAAACATCAATAGCTTAGGCTGTCGCCTTTCGCGCGTGCCGTCACGCCGCAACTCAACATCAATTGCAGAAATTGCTTGAACGGGAGCGAGAAATCGTACTTCCGAAGTCTATTGAAACAGGGCATAGCCTTTGCTTGGTCCATTCTGGCAACCACAAAATACTCAGGTTCATCAACCACCGACCGGGCCAGAGGACGCCGCATCATGAAGAAAGACATCAGCCAGAGTCAGGTAGAAGAAGCCCCTAAGGGGATCAGCCTGGAAACCATCATCGCAGTCGGCGTCTTCGGGTGGATGGCTCTCGGCGTGGTGATGATGGGTCTGGGGATCTGGTAATCCCGATCCGTCGTTTCGCCTGTTCTCCTGAAGCCGCACCGCCTCTGTTCGCCACCGCATCGACCAGCCGAGAAGGAAGACCGCCATGCTGATTCACGGCTCTCGCTCCTTTTTGATGCACCGCCTGAACTTCGGAATCCTCGGATTGACCTTAATGGGAGCCCTGGCTGCCGGTTGCTCTTCCACCGCCGCCTCTGTCCAGCAGCAAGCCGCCACACACCCGGAGGGCTCCGTCAGGCTCCAAGAAGTCGCCGATTGGGAATTTGAAGCCTCCCATCCCAGCTTCATAGATGCCGCCACACTCGACAGCCTGTTGCGGGCCGTCGTGATTGCGGAGGCGCAGACCGATATGTCGAATCTGCCCGTGGATGGCAGCAAGCCGATGACAGTGTTCAGCGATGAGGATGTGAGTTATCTTGCTCCCCTGCTAGCCCAAGCCTTATCCCAAGCGCAACCCGAATACGTGGTCGCTTTCCGGCTCTCCTCATCGGCAGGGTCAGGCTCTGAACCCACCGCGGGCACCCTTTACGTGAAGAACGACCGGCTATATCTCACTCTCTCCGAGCACAACGGCTCGCTGGCCAAAACCGAGTCGACATGGCTGGGAAGCGGGCGAACGGCTCGAATCGTAAGCATCATGCCGGCCTCCGCCGGGCAGATCGAACAGACGTTGCCGGCGGTTACCCGAGGGCGGCAACAGATGAAGTCCCTTGCGATCGACTACCGCCAGTTTGCCAAGAAGCCCGAATCGGCTCCGGTGGCGGCAGCAACGGCTGCCCCTACTTCTCAGCCGGTCCAGGCCATGAACGCGCGAACCGTGGCCGCCGTGACACCTGAACAGCCGGCCCAGCACCCCTCCGCACCGGCACCAGCCTTAGAAAAGGTTGCGGTAAACCTATCTCCTGTGGAAGACGAACGAATGAACGATACACTTCAGGAATTGCAGGACGCGAAGGACGCCATGGCCCGTAAGGATGCCAAGATCAGCGCCCTGCGAAGGGATTTAGAATCGATGCGGACGCAGTTGGAAACGAAGGATAAGGAACTCCGGGCGGTAAAAAGCACTCAGCAGACCCAACCCAAACGCGAGACACGCAACAAGGCTGAACTCACGGTCCGCTGACTTCGCGGACCCACTCAGCCCACATCGATCAACTCCGGCTTCAGCAGCACAATTTCTTTCGATATCGGCGGCCGGAAATTCATCCGGCAGTAACAACCGTAGGTCACATAGGTATCCTGCAGGCAATAGAGGGCAATCTCTTTTCCCTGACCGTCTGCCCACATTTGCGCCACCTGCGACCCGCTCCCCGATTTGTTTTCCACATTCAGGGCCCGGGCGAGCACATCCAGTTTAACCCATCCACGGTTGTCCCAGTTGCTCCAGATGGCCATGGTGTCGTAGACCGGCTCCGCGCGAAACTTGGCCAGGTTGATCTCCATGGACGGCTTCACCTGCTGGATGATCGACCGTTTCTTGATGAAAGGCAGATCGAAATTAAGTCCGTTGTGGGTGATGAACAGCGACGGACGCGACTGGCCGAGATGACTCCAGAATGCCCGCAGGAGTGCCTGTTCATTCCCGCCGTACCACGAGATGGCGCCGCGGGGTTCGAGGTTATCCGTAAACTCCAGCAGGCCGATGCAGACGATCCTGCTGAACGTGCCGTCGAAGGAAGACTTTTCATACAGTTCATCGTCAAGCCGCTGCTGTGCTTCCGCTTCCCCGACGGCAAATAAATCACCGCCGCTTTCAGCGAAGGTGGCCTCACCCGACGTGAGCTGCCGTCCTGCAATCCGCGCCCATTCTTCCCTGGGCGCCTGCACGGTTTCGATATCCAAGACGGCTTTCATACGCCCCTACACCTTCCCCTGCTGAAGCGCCGCAATGACGGGCCGGTCGGCCGCTGGAAACTCGAAAGAGGCCATCTCATGAGGATAGACCCATCGAAGCTCCGCGCAATCCATCGCGATCGCCTCGCCTGCCTCGATGCGGCAACGAAAGAAATGCAATTCCACGACCTTCTCGGGATATTCATGCCGTACGATTTGAAAGGGAACCGGAGCGCTGACTCGAACATTCAACTCCTCCCATAACTCCCGATGCAGGCATTCCTCCAGCGTTTCGCCTGTTTCACGTTTGCCCCCCGGAAACTCCCACAAGCCGCCCAGGTGCGTGCCGGCTTTGCGGCGTGCGATGAGATAACGTCCTTCGTGGGCAATGATTCCGGCCGCTACTTCGATCACCTGCATCGCGACCATCCGGGTATCGAGTCGTTGCACCCTGAGCCCTGCGCATTCCGCGATCAGTGGTCCGATGACCCGTTCGTCGATGATTATTTCTCACCGAACGGATAGGTTTTGCACAGCGGTTTCATCGGACAGAGGAGGCAATAGGGATTACGCGCCGTGCAGATGGTGGCGCCGAAGTCCATAAGCGCTTGGTTGAAATCGTACCCTTTGCCGCGAGGGATCAACGCTTCGGAGAGCTCCCAGAGCATCGCTTTCTGCCCCTTCGGGTCCCCCTCGGCGATGAACACCCGGTGCAACACACGGATGACATTCGTGTCGAGAATCGGCGCGTCTTCGTTGAACGCAAACGAGCGAATCGCGCCGGCCGTGTACCGCCCGATACCTTTGAAGGACAACAACTCCTCCGCGTCACTCGGCAACTGCCCTCCATACCGGGCCACGGTTTCGCAAGCGATGCTATGTAACCGCTCGGGACGGATGTTGTATCCCAACGGGTACCAGGTTTGTTTGACGTCCGCCACCGGTGCATCGGCCAGTTCGGCGAACGATGGATACCGCTTCAAAAATTCATGGTATTTCGGGATGACCCGATCCACTTGCGTCTGCTGGAGCATCACCTCCGACACCAGAATATGATAGGGATCCGAAGTCTTTCGCCAGGGCAGGTCGCGGCCATATTCTTTGTACCACTTGAGCAACCGGTTCTGAAATCGTTGCTTTTGCCCGCGTGCAAGCGGGATGGTGGGTGCCGAGATCTGCTTCTTCCGTTCGGGAAGGTTTCTGGGTGCGAGGCTTTAATGGCATAACGATCCGTGAGACGTGGCGGCATTCTAAAAGGCGGTGGGGTGAAAATCAAACCAGCCTGGAAGGAGAGGGAGGGCCACAGGACAGGGCTTCCAATGGAATACTCCCCGCCCTGCGGCTCGTGATGCGAGGTCACGCGGCCGATGCTGTTACTGCGGTGAGGCCTGCACCTTGGTCCCTTCCTTCACCGGCGGATCGATCACAATATTGGGACCCTGCACCTTGGGCAAAATCCCGGCTCCGGGTTTCTCCAGGAGGCGCTGGTTTTGATCGTTGATCGAGAGTTTCTGCGAGATGTGCCGATCATCAAACGTCGCGGAACTGCTCAGTGCAGACTCCCCGCCGCCGTTGGCACGGCCGGGATCGTTGGCCAATGCCTGGCCATTGACCGGATCAGTCGCTTTGCCCATCGGGTACCCTGGATGTTGGGGCAACAGGGCGGGATTGGCGAATGCCGCAGCCACTCCGAACATACCTATGATCGCCAACCCGTATATGGATAATGAGGCTTTCATACAACACCTCCTTTGGAACGGATAAAATGACAGCGCCCTCGGGCAACTTGCCGCGAGGGCGCAGAGAGGACCTCCGGAGACGAATAGCCCGACCGCTTGCGAGAAGAAGTCACCCCGGCATGACGATCACCTCCACCTGTCCTGTCCAGCTTCTTCCACCTGAACAGTCTAGTCAAGCAGGCGGAATCAGGCCAACCACGCCGCTTTACAATGATGGCCGACCCGGCTCTGCGCGGCTCGAATCGCAATTTCGGGCCGGCATCGCAGGGACGCGATTTCCCATCTCCAGATTAGAAGGCCAGGAGCGCTTTCGTGCCCTAGGGATTTTCCCACCCCCAAATGACTGGGGACATTATCCTCATCGCACAGGCAACGGGCGGCATGGTATGTCAGTTTGCCCCCAACACTCGTCACGTGCCGACATTGGCCATCCTGCCTCGGATGGAAGCGACAGGGTGAGGCGGCAAAGATCTGTGGACCCATTTCGGGCTTCACCTGGAGTTCTACGGTGCACCAGGGTAGCGCCATTATTCACGACACCCGAGGATGCACAGCATTACATGTCCATGACAGTTCATTATCGCGTGTCTCTGTCTCCGGATTCCACGACGACTGGGGAAGGACGACTGTTGGACCTCTCCCTGGAAGGCTGCCGGATCGAAGCCGACCGAGAGTTGCCGGTCAATACCTACCTCTCGCTGCGCCTCCAGATCTCGCCGAATGAGATGCCGATTCTGGTAGACCTCGCTGCCGTGCGATGGACGCGCGGCACCCATTGCGGCGTGCACTTTTTGTCTGTACAGCCGCTGCAATCCGCACGGCTGCAGACCTTTCTGGCCTCTGCCTCGCCTCAAAAACAACCGCCGACGCCCGAAAGGGGCTAGGAAACCCCGCCCGTCGCCAACGGGCCGGAATTAACCCCTTGCCTTTTGGTGATCACTCCAGCATCCTAGGCGTCGACCTAGAGATATCCCTAGGTGCCGTGTAGGCGTATCCACTACTCACGAGGAACGACGTCATGAACGAGGATCTCCAGAGCCGGCGAATCGACGTGCTGGCAATCGGCCTATTCGGCCTGGCAGTGGGAGCATTGACCCTGGGAGTAGCCCAGCTCGGCTGGATTCAACATAAGAACATGGTGGGAGCCCTGGTCATTGCGCTCATCTTCGGCGGAATAGTGCAGCTCCTGGCCGGCATCACCGACATTCGCTATAACGAGCAATTGGGCGGTACCGCGCTGACAATGTACGGATTTCTGTGGATTACTCTCTGCACCGTCAAGCTGGTGAGTGCCAGTTCCACCGTGCAGTTTGATGCGGTGCTCTATGCGCCCATCAATCTCGTCTATGCCGCCTTTTCCGGCGTCATGATCTTTCTGACGGCCTATCGCAACCTGACGCTCAGCGCCCTGCACGTGGTGATCACCCTGACGTTTCTGGCGACCACCTTCGCCCGCTTGGACTTCATCAGCGAGTTGCTGCCTGGATGGGGCCATATCATCGTCGGGCTGATGGCCTTTTATCATGCGGTCGGCAGCCTGACGCAGGCCTTCACGGGAAAATCCATCCTTCCGCTCGGCCCGCCGCTCCTGTTTCACACGCGCAAGCAGGTGCACTCCATCGCGAAGGCGGTGTAACGCGTTCTTACCAGTCGGCGCCGAGGCGATCCACCACGAGTTGATGCACCACGGCCTGGGGCCCCAGGCAGGCGAGATACAAGGCCGCCTCCGCGATGTCGAACGGGTCGAGTTTTTCGCTGGCGGCTCTCGCTTCGGGTGTGGCATCCACCAGTTCGTCGGCTACCCCGCCTGGACAGAGCGCACTCACCTTGATCCGATAGGCTCGCCCTTCGTCCGCCAACGACTTCGTCAGCGCCATGATGGCATGTTTTGAGGCGCTGTACGTACCCGTTCCGCTCCAGGCCTGCACACCCGCCACGCTCGACATGTTGATGATTGTTCCGCCGCCCTGCTTTTTCATGGGCCCGAAGGCGGCGCGGCAGCACAAGAACGTTCCGCGGACATTGGTTCGCATCACCTCATCGAAGGCGTCGGTGCTCGTCTCCGCCAGATACCGGCCGCCGAAGATGCCGGCATTGTTCACCAGGATGTCCAGACGCCGGTACCGGCTGATCGTTTCCGCCACGAGCTGCTCCACCTGCGATTCATCGGCAATATCCGTCTGTAGCGCCAATGCCCGGCCTCCGGCTGATTCGATCTGCGCAACGGTTTCTTCGCACTTGTAGAACCGCCGTGCCGCAACGATCACCGTCGCCCCTTCCTGCGCAAACCGCAAGGCAATCGCCTTGCCGATTCCGCTGCTGCTGCCTGTCACCACCGCAACTTTTCCATCCAAGCGCTTCATATCAGGCCTCCCTCGATCCTACAGAGGATGTATTACGCCCTATTCGCCACATAGGATACAGGTGAAACCCGTCAGAGGGAGAAAGAAGTTGGAGAACAACGCTGTCGGAAGCGAGTGTGGAACGACTATCGAGGGTTTTTTTCGGTTGGGTTTTTTACGCGCGAGGTATGACTGTCCACGTTATGCCCGAGCATGTGGCCTACCCGTCCAAGCACTAATTGCTCCGCCTCTTCACGTGTGGCGCATGGACCGGAATCAACGGACTGTTCACGTCGCTTATCTCCGACACCGCAACGGAAGGTGGCTTCGACGGACCATTGTCCGCCTCCAGCCTGGTGAAAGGTGAGATGGACCTCGCACCCCACAATGCGAATATCCTTGGTGTCGTTGGAGACGGGTCGATTGACCTGGTTCATGCCATCCGTCCTTCCGGTTCCAGCCTACTCAGACTACTGCGGAAGGATCGAATTGCGTACTAGGAGTATCCCACCCCTATCGCATCCGGTTGTGGGCAATCACTCGTATCAGAGGTGATGCGAGACGAAGGCCTGTTCGCCGATAGCCGCCCGTGCGACGTCCAGTAGATGGCGATGGTGGGTGAAGATGAGCACCTGCCCCTCCTCGGCAAAGCGAGTCAAGGCCTTCATGATCTGAGCGACGCGCCGGTCGTCGGAGGTAATCAGCGCGTCGTCGAGCACGAGCGGCATCTGCGGATGGGTCTCCCGCCGGATGTCCAACGCCGCCAATCGCAAGGCCAGGTACAATTGATCCGCCGTGCCCTCGCTCATTTCTTCAACCGTGACCGGCGAGCCGCCGTGGCGCAATGCGCACAACCGCGGCTGCTCCCCGGTATCGTCACTGATCAGCCGTTCATATTTTCCGTCGGTCATGAGCGCGAAATAGGCCGAGGCCTTGGTAATCATTGGCGCCTGTGCCCGCTCCCGAAACCGATTCAAGGCTTCCTGCAGCAGCGCGCGGGCCAGTTTCAACCTGGCCCAGGGTCTGATGGCTGCGCGATACCGCGCGGCAGCGGACTCCATGGCCTCACGGGCACGGGCTGCGCGGTCGGATGAGTCGATGGCATTCAGGGCTAATCTCGCATGTTCTTCCGCTCGGCGGGCAGCCGCTTGCTCCTCCTCTCGTATCGTCATCTCCGATCTGCACTGTTCCCGCTCGGTCTCGATCGTTACCGCATCCCGGCCGGACAGGCGTAGGCGAAGCTCCTCTATGGAGTGGGACGATGCGGCGGCGATCTGTTGCCGCACATGAATAAGGGCCGCGGATGCCTCCCGCTTGCGCAGAGCGGACTCCTCGCGCTGCGGCAATTCCTTGAGATCAGCCACGCCAGCCACCGCGCAGAGACGCGCCAATATGGCCTGCTGAGCGGACCGGTCCGATGCTGCGCCCCGCCGCTTCTCCTCGGCCTTCCGCTGATCGCGAAGAAGCGTAGCCCGCTCCTGTTCGGCAGTCCTTGCCGCCGCGACCCTGCCGCGCAAACGATCCGCAAAGTCCTCCACCATCTGAGGCGCCGGGGCATCCAGCAATGCCGCCACATCATTGGATTGCGCAGCAAGGTCATCGAGAATGGCCTGCACCTGGGCCTTGCGTTGCTTTGCTTCGGCTAAGGCTGCCGCCAGCCGTGCCGCCTCATCCAGTTCGTCGAGACGAACTTTGATCGCATCCGGAATCGTATCGGAGGCGAGGAACAACCGGGCATGCCACTCCTGCAATGCGGACTGGTGGCGTCGTAAATCGGCCTCCATCTCAGCCATCGAACGGTCGAGCGCCTGGCGTTCCATCCGTTGCACCTTGGCCGCTTGTTCGTTCGCATTGTGAGCGGCCTCCGCCTCGACCGCCTTGCTGTCATAGGCCACCGCCCGTTCGATCAACGAGGGCAACAACGCCACATCCACCGGGTTCGCCTCCACCGGATGGCCTACCTTCAGCAAGGCTGCCCTGACTCCAGCCACCGCATTGTTCGTCTCCTCCTGCAACCGGTCACCAGCAGCGCGCAACCCTGCCACGCGCTCCGCTATTTGGAGCGCCTCCGCCCGCCGCCCCTGCCATTCCCGTAACGGTTCGGGATCCAAATCGGGCAGACCGGCTTCTTTCAGCCGCTGGGCCCATGCAGTAAGCGCCGTCCCGCGACCTTCCGAAAGTCGTGACATCTGTCGTTCGATATCCGATCGCCGCGCCTCCATCTGTTCGATGCGTCCCCTGCATTCTTCCAGACCTGCTGCGCGTCTGGCATCGGCGCGCAATAGGTCCGCCTGCCGGTCGGCCTCGTTCACCGTCGCTTCAAACATGTCCGGCAGAGCCCGTCCTGTCTCAAAGCCCAATGCCAGCTGATCGGGACGTTGAGTCTGGTCGATGTAGGCCTTGCGAACTGCCGTCCAACTTTCATCTCGCCTGGCCCGTGCCTGGCGCAGCGTCTCCGCCGTGACGACTTCGCCTTCGGCGGCCAACTGCCTGAGTCGCAGCCGTTGCCCGTCCAGATCGCGGCCCACCAATTCCTGTTCATCACGCAACTTGCGGATCTGCTCGTCGAGGTCGATCAATTCCTGCCTCGTGTGCGCAATCTGCGCATCGAGCAATGGTTGAGCGCGGCGCAGCGCCTGGTCCGAGGCAAGCCCGACATCGGCCAGAGCCTGTTCGAGAAGAAGTTCCATTTCACGCCGCTGCTGATCCAATTCCTTCTGCCGCCGGACCACATCACCGAGCGATTGGGCATGGCGAACGGCTGTCATGAGTTGCTGTCTGGATTCGGGATCGACCGGGAGCCACGATTCCTGATGATCCGATGTCAGAGACTGGTCCAAGGCCGTGGCGCGTTCGCGGACATGATCCAGCCGGTCCTGCAATCGAGTGACCTGGATCAAGTGATCGTCCAAGACCAGGCGGTCGGCGGCAGAGGGCACGGCTTGCAGCACTTCACGCACTTCACGCCCTGGTGCCAATCGCACGATAGCCAGTCCCAGGTCTGCCTCGAGCGCGGCAATCACTGCCTCCTGTTGCTGCACCTCGATCCGATGGCGAGCCGCCGCCGCGACAGCCGAGACGAATCGTTCGATCGCACCGGCATGCTCCAGGACCAGTGGCTCGAGGGTCAACGCGCCCAGCGCATGGGTGCACCGCTCCGCCTCGACCTCTGCTTCTCTCAGGCTGCGCTCTGCATGGTCGAGCTCCTGCAACGCCGCCAGCCGCTCTTCCCGCGCCTGCTCCGGCAAGTCAGGAACGTCAGCGAAGGACGCCAACAGTGCCGTCGCCGCGTCATGGGCACGCAACAGCGGTCCCACCGTGCGCAGTTCGATCAATTCATTCTCACGCCGGCGCAGCCGTTCGAGAGACAGACTCACCTCCCCCAGCGCCGCTGCCGCCGCTTCGTGGGCGCGATTCAGGCTTTGCCACTCCGCCGGCTTGGTTTGGGCTTCGCGCCAGGCCTGCCGTTGTTCATCGAGCCGCTTGCGCGCCTCATTGATCACCGCGTTCTGCGCCCGCCCATGCTGGCTATACAACTTCTTCGCGTCAGTCTCCAATGCCGCGAGCAACGCCGCGATGCCGCTGGTCCCGGCGCTTGCTTCGAATAAGGCCGATCCCAGATCACCCTCGCCGCTCAGGAGCACCTTTCCGCCTTCACGCAAACGCGCATGGGTGAGTCCGAACATGGCCTCGAACTCCGCCCGCTCCAGCCCCGCGGTCAACCCGCGTTCGTGGCCCGGTTCGATGACGAGCGATTGATCCGGTTGCTCCGTCAGAACATTGAGCCGCGCCAGCGTCGCCCCCTTGCCCTTGCGGCGCACAAAGCCGATCCGCTCGCCATTGGCCGCGGCAAAGATGCCGCCGATCCGGAGGTCACCGGCTGCATGGACGAAATCGTCCTGGCTCCGGACAGGGATGCCGAATCGCAAATCCATCATGGCCCGCAAGGCCGACGACTTGCCCGCTTCATTCGGACCATAAATCACGTGGAGGTTGGCAGGGCCAGTGGAAAAGTCCAGCGCCTTGCCGGTGAAGGGGCCGTAGGCCTGGAGCAACAACCTGAGCAGCTTCATGCCTCTGTTCCCAGATCGGTCAGACGCGCCAATACCGTGGCTTCCGCATCCATCAGGAGCTGCCTCAATTCAACCGGGTCGTCGAGCTTCGGCACATCTCCTGCCGCCACCTCCTGCGGCAGGGAGCCCAGCAGATCACCTAGCTCGGCCTGCGCCCAACGCTGTAACTCCGATTCGTCGCCCGCCACGGAGTCGACGAGACGAATGAGTTCCCCCACCGCGTCCTGGCGTTGCGCGGTTCGGGCGCGATCCAGCGGAGAGCACAGGTCGAGCCGCACCTGCTCAATCCAGACTTCGGCCTCGCCGATATCCTGAGCCGCCCCATACATCGCCGCCGCCAACGTGCCGGGCTGCTTCGCTTCCAGACGATGGAGTTCCGTCGATCCCGCCAAGATTACCCGCACCGCGTGCAAGCGATCCATGGCGCCAGTGAGAAGGGGGTCCAGGGCATGACGGAAGGCCTCGCCCAAAGCCTCCAGCCTCTGTAAACCATCGAGTGAAACGATCAACTGGCTCCAGCGCACGACATCAAGCGCCACGAATTCGCTTTCAACCCGGCCAGCCTCAACGGTCACTAGTTCGCACCCCTTCGGCCCCGTTTCCTTCGCATGGCGGCCCTGCAGATTGCCGGGAAACACGATACGCGGTCGCTCGGCGATCACCTCTCGCGCATGCACATGTCCCAGGGCCCAGTAGTCGTATTCTTTGCTGTTCAGGGTCAACAGATCTGTGGGCGCGTAGGTGTCATGCCCGGCGCGGCCTGTGAGGCTGGTGTGCAAGAGACCGATGTTGAAGCAGCCCGGCACAGGAGGTGGATAAGAAGGGACAAGATCTTCATCGACCGCCCGTTCGGGAAAGCTGCGGCCATGAATCGCCACCGAAAGATCGTCGAGCCGGACGGTATGAGCAGCGCGGCTGGAAAATACGCTGACATTGGGCGGCAGGACCAGTTGTTTGGAGATGACTCCCTGCGCATCATGGTTCCCTTGAACGATGAAGACCCGAATCCCCTCTCGCTCCAACCGAACCATCTGCCCGCGGAAAAAGAGGCCGGTATGAAAATCCTGCCAGTCGCAGTCGTAAATATCCCCGGCCAAGAGCAGAAAATCCACGCGTTCACTGATCGCCTTATCGATCAGCCGCTCGAAGGCACTGCGCGTCGCCGTCCGCAACTTCTCGACCGGCGCGCCGTCGTAGCGGTCGAGCCCGCGCAGGGGACTGTCGATATGAAGGTCAGCCGCGTGGATAAAGCGCATGAAGCATTGAGTCCAGAGGAGTTCACGATCACCGCCGCGTCATACCCCCGCATGCATCCGGACGGGCAGAACGAGGGCGGAGCGATCCCGCATGATACGCGAGTGGCAAGGTCCTCACAATGCCGGCGCGTGACCGTTCCTCTGGCTCCTATTCGAGGCCCCGCCCACCGGAGTCCGGTGAGCGGGACAGAGCCAGCCTACCGTCCAGCGGCTTGCTTACGGCACCCGCATTGACAGTTGATCTGCACGCAACGACAAGCATTGGCCTGGCATCCGCACGTACAAGAGGAACAGTCGCATGTTCCGCAGCAGCCGGCCTTGGCGATGTTCTGCGAGGTGGATGTCTTCGTGTCGGCCATGGTGGTCTCCTTTGATATGCCAACGCGTGATTGCATTGGCACAAAGGCTGACGGAGGGTGCCCGAAAACCTTACAGTTCGATCGAGAGTTTGGTAAGCTCCCGTCATGACTCTCGAATCTACACCCTCGACAGCACTGTCTCCGGAGGCCATTGCACAGCTGGTGAAGGGGCATCAGCAGTTCCTCGCATTCCTGGAGCGGCGGGTCGAATCCAGAGCCGTGGCGGAGGACATTCTCCAAAGCGCGTTTGCACGTGGCTTGGAACGCGGCGCCGGCGTGGACGACGAAAAGGTCGTCGCCTGGTTCTATCGCGTGCTCCGCAACGCGGTGATCGATCACTACCGGCAACGATCTACCGCTGAGCGGGCGGTGGAAGCCTGGACCAGAGAATTTCCGGATGTCCAGGAACCGGAGGCGGAACTGCGACAGGAAATCTGCCAGTGCGTGTCAAGTTTGCTCGAAACGCTCAAACCGGAATATCGCGAAGCCCTGCAGATCGTGGATCTGCAGGAAGGCAAATTGAAAGCTCTGGCTCAACAGTCAGGCATTACGGCTGAGAATGCGGCCGTCCGCGTGCATCGGGCCAGGGCGGCTCTGCGGCGCCAGATCGAAAAAGCCTGCGGCACCTGTTCCGTGCATGGCTGTCTGGATTGTTCCTGCGAGGAATCTCCCGGATCGACATGCGGGACATGAGGAAAACGCAGCAGCCGACACCCGGACGCTATTCTTGCATTTGGCGCAACCGGCCCCGTATGCTCGAATCATTATCGGGAGAACGCCATGGCCGAGCCCACAACCCTATCCCATCTGACCCTGACCGAACTGAAGGACCTGGTCCAAGGCCTGGTCGATGACCGGCTGCGCACATTGCTGGGCGATCCCGACCTCGGCGCGCCCCTGGGCGAATCGGTCCGCGACCGCCTGAAGCAGTCCCTCTCCTCAACCGAACGTCTCACCGGTGACGAAGTGGCCGACAAGCTCGGTCTGCGGTGGTAACATGCCCTGGTTTCGCCTCGCCTTTCGCCCCGATGTGATCACCGACTTGCGCGCTGCCGATCCCGCCATGGCTCAACGGTTGTTCGATAAGACGAAGTGGCTGGCCTCCAACGTGGAAAATTTGCGCCATGAGCCGGTCGCTGCCGATCTGCCCGGGATCCATAAATACGCCGTGGGCGACTGGCGTATTTTTTATTCGATCGATCGAAACGAACAACTCGTGCACATTCACCACATCCATCACGCGACGCCGACGCAACGGTCCACACCGGCCTGACCATGCTGAATCTCACCTGGACCGCCATCGAACGATTACGCCAGTTGATCGAGGAACATCCGGAAGATCCCGTCGTGCGCATCACGCTACGCGATGTCGATGCGCAACGCCTGTCCCTATCGATTACCCTGGAACCAGCGGCCCTGGAGGAAGACGAAGTGCAGCACATCGAAGGTTTGACGATTGCGCTGGATCGCCCGAGCGTTCACCGTACGAGCGGAATGACGGTAGATTATCAGGCAGGCAAGGGATTCACCTTCGTGCATCCCCCGGCTGATGAACTAGGCCTCATCATGCCCAGCCGCAATTAGCCAGGATCTGAAAAACGCCGCCGGCTTTGTCTTCGCATTGCTGCGCCGCGCCGGGCGGCCTTTTTGAGCATCCTGCGGGATTGAACTGCTTACGATTTCATCCGGGGAAACACGCTGCCGAAATGCATGGGGAAGGTGCCTCGGGCCACGTCCGCCACATATCGTTCCAGGGCTTCCTGAATGACAGGAAAGGCCAGGTCGTCCCAGGGAATGGCGTCCAGCGTGAACAATTGCACATCCAGGCTTTCCGTACCTGGTTTGAATTCAGGCGTGCGCATGGTCCCGCGAAAAATCATATGCACCTGACTGATGCGGGGCAGGCTCAGCACGGCATAAAGCGATGTGATCTCCACATCCGCATGCGCTTCCTCGAACGTTTCCCGAACGGCGGCCTGTTCGGTGCTTTCGCCGATTTCCATGAAGCCGGCGGGAAACGTCCAGTGGCCGATGCGAGGCTCGATGGCCCGGCGGCAGAGCAGAATTTTGTCCTCCCACTCAGGAATACAACCGGCGACGATTTTTGGATTGATGTAATGGACGACCTGGCAGGTTTCGCAGACGAACCGCGGCAGGTTGTCGCCGGGAGGAATTTTTTTCGACAGCCCGGCCCCACACTCGCTGCAGAATTTCATTGCGGCTCCCGATCACGACGAGAGAAAGACAGAAATGGATAGCACAATTCAGGCATTCTTTGCACCCTGCCCCCGTGGCCTCGAAGCAGTCCTGGCCGAAGAACTGACCGACCTGGGCGCCACCGCCGTCAAAGCCACAGCCGGAGGAGTGGCCTTTCGCGGCACGCTCGGCTTCTGTTATCGGGCGAATCTCCAAAGCCGCATCGCCAGCCGCATTCTGCTGCGCATTGCGGAAGGGGCCTATCGCGATGAACACGATGTGTATGACGCAGCCTACGCCATCCGCTGGCAGGATTGGTTTACCCCGCAGCAACGCATCAAGGTGAAGGTGAGCGCCCACCATTGCCCGCTGAAGAGCCTGGATTTTGTGACGCTACGGGTCAAGGACGCGGTCTGCGATCGATTTCAATATGCCAGGGGCAAACGCCCCTCCGTCGACACCCATGCGCCGGACATCCTGATCGGCGTGTACTTAGACGGAACGCAATGCACCTTCTATCTGGATACCTCCGGCGACCCGCTGTTCAAGCGCGGGTGGCGAAAATCGGCCGGCGAAGCGCCCATCAGAGAAAATCTCGCGGCCGGGATCCTGCGTCTTTCCAAATGGACGCCGGACATCCTGTTGTACGACCCCATGTGCGGCAGCGGAACGTTTGTCGTCGAGGCAGCCTTGATGGCGCGTCGCATCGCGCCCGGCATCGGCCGCCGCTTTGCATTCGAAAAACTACTCTCCTTCGATGCGCCGATATTGAAGGACCTCCGCGCGGAACTTCAGGCCGGGGAGATCCCCGCCAAGCCCGGGTTGATTCACGCCGCTGACCAGAGCGCGCAGGCGATCACCTCGATCCACGCCAATCTTGATCTTGCCGGGCTCACGGATGCCGTGACGCTGCAACAGGGAGATGTCCTGCACTTGCCCGCGCCGGCGGAGGCCGGCCTGCTCGTCACCAATCCTCCCTACGGCCACCGCATGGGAGACGCTGAAGCCTTACAGACATTTTATCCTCAATTCGGTGACCATCTAAAAAAACGCTTCTGCGGTTGGACCATTCAGATTTTTACGGCCGACATGAAGCTCCCCGGCCTCTTGCGTCTGGCGCCTTCACGCCGGGTACCGTTGTTTAATGGTGCCATCGAATGCCGTCTGTTCGAATTCCGCATGGTCGCCGGCAGCCTCAGGAAACCCAAACCACCGGCACAATCCTCCCGGAGCCACGGCCGCCACTGACCCGTTCTCCCGGCAGCCGAATACATGCTTGACAGAGGAGCATAAGCCTCCTATTTTCAAACTATGTCATTCAAAGCGCCGTCATGTCCGTGTCAGAGACCATCCACAACTCTATGAGCGCAGCACACGCGCCCCTCCAAGCTCCGCAGCGGGAGCAGGACTTGTCCCATTCACGCCTGATCGTGGTTTCCAACCGCGAGCCCTACGAACACCGGCTGGTGAAAGATCACCTGATCTGGGAGCGGACGTCGGGGGGGCTCATTTCGGCGCTCGACCCGATGATGCGGCGACTGGGCGGAACGTGGATCGCCTGGGGTAGCGGCAAGGCCGATCGGGATGTGGTAGACGAGGATATGGTGGTCGAAGTGCCCCCCGACGCTCCGACCTATCGCTTGCACCGTGTGTGGCTGGAGAATGGAGAAGTGAAGGGCGGTTATCAGGGCTATGCGAACCAGGTCCTCTGGCCACTCTGCCACCTCACCCTGGATCGCGTCGCTTACCGGAAGATATTTTGGCATGCCTACCAAGCCATGAATGCCCGCTTTGCTGACGTGGTCCTCCGTGAGCTGTCTGAAAAGTCGGGATTTGTCTGGGTGCACGATTTTCATCTGGCCCTGCTTCCCGGCCTTATCAAAGCCACCCTCCCCAACCAGCCGGTCGCGATCTTCTGGCATACCCCCTGGCCCGGCCCGGATGCGTTTCGCATCCTGCCCGAACGCCGGGAACTCCTGGAATCTTTGCTGGCCGCTGACCTGGTGATGTTCCAGACGCAGAGCTTTCTCCACTGTTTTCTTGAATGTGCCAAAGAATTCCTCGGCACGGACGTCCTGTCCGACGAGCATCACGTCGAATATAAAGGCCGCCGCACGAGATTGGTGGTTCGCCCCATCAGCATCAACTATCGATCGTGGGCCGAGCGGGCACAATCGCCGCAAGTCACGCGGGCCATGGACGTCTTACGTAATCTGCACGTCTTTCAGCCGACGGTACGCATCGGACTCGGCGTCAACCGGCTCGATTACACGAAAGGGCTCCTGAAACGGTTGTGGGCCATCGAGGCCTTTTTCCAGCAGTACCCGCAGTATCGCGGTCATTTCACGTTTATCCAGATCGCCGTGCCGACGCGCGGCGATGTGGAAGCCTATCGCAGCTATCGCGAACTGATCCGCGAAACTGTCGATGAGATCAATGTGCGTTATGGCACAATCTCTCACCCCGGCAGTCCCCAGGCCTCGCGCTGGCGGCCGATCGAATTCCGTGAGGGGCGCATTGGGATGGATACCCTGGCGGCCTATTACCGGCTGGCCGACCTGGCGTTAGTGAGTTCGGTTTACGATGGGATGAATCTGGTCGCGAAAGAGTACGTCGCCAGTCAGGTCGAAGAGAAGGGCGTGCTGCTGGTGAGCCATTTGGCCGGGGCGGCGGAAGAAATGACCGATGCCCTGGTGATCAATCCCTATGACCCGGAAGGTGTAGCCGACTCCATCCGCCACGCGTTGGAGATGCCATTTGGAGAGCGACGGGAGAGAATGCGACGCATGCGCGCCTATCTGGAGGCGCATGACATTCGCGCCTGGGCCGACGACTGCCTGCGCGACGCCGGCATCCTTCCACAGCAGGACAGTCCCGCCCTTGAATAACCGACGCGGGCCCCTAACCACCGATTCGCAGTGCTTGTTACTCCGGCACCTCCCATTGCTCCTGTTCCTGAGCCTTTCGATGCTACTCCACGGCTGCACACAGCTGTCCAAACTGTTCGCGGTCACGCCGCCACCGGACCAACAAGTGGATCGCCAGCAACAGGCGATGGTGCCCCGGCTCGTACCACTCATCGAGGCCGAACTGCAAAACAATTTGAACGTCATGCTACCGGCAGTTCGCAAGGGCCTCGCCGATCAGACGAACAAGGTGGCGAAGTTCAAGCGCGATCTGGCATTGCGCACGCTGGCTGATCCCTGGGCGGGCCTTGCCTCGATCGAGCAGACTAGCCTTGTCGCAGCCACTGCCGCCGAATCGGGAATCGAGGAACTCCCTGCCATCATCGAAATTCTGGAGGAAGGGATGGAGCGAAGCAGCGCACCCTTCAAGCCGCTCAACTTCCCGATCACATTGGCACCCGAGGATCTTCTCGGTTTTATGCTGGAAGCTCTTGAAGATGCCCATCAGGACCGCGAACAGGCCCTCCGCCACCTGTCTCCACAGGATCGCGATTTTCTCTTCACCCAGGCACGTGCGTTGGCGGAACAATTCCTTCCGCAAATCACTCCGCCGGCCAAGCTTGCGGAGGCCGAAGCCGCCGGCCGCTATGCATCGCTGCTCATGCAGCAGGTGGATTACGCCTCGCTCATTGCCGCCGCGCAACGATTGGCACGGCTCGGCAACCGGAAATTTTTACAGCAATTGGACATTGCGCTCCACCACCGAAAGCCGATTGCCCAGGCCGTCCCCGGCATGACGGGTGATCTGCTCCTCGTTCAGCAGACGTCCTACGGCTTACTCGTGATTGGCGGCCATGGCCCGAATACGTATGACCTCGACAAGGGGGCCGCGCTCATCGTCGATTTGGGTGGCAACGACACCTATCGAGGGCTCATCGGCGCAAGCCCGAACAGCGACCTGGGCAACAGTGTCGTGATCGACCTGAGCGGCAACGATCTCTACCAGCCTGCTGCGCTCGGCTTAGCCACGGGGCGCGCCGGCATTGGTATCGTCATCGACCACAGCGGAGACGATACCTACCGGTTGGCGCCGGGTTCCGGAGGGGTCGGTTTTGCAGGGCTGGGGATCCTGTATGATGGAGCAGGACAGGATGTGTACGAAGGAAGCCGGTTTACTCAAGGCGCAGCCTTCGGCGGACTGGGTCTGCTGGTGGATCGCGCCGGCGACGATCGTTATACGAGTTTCGGGTACGCGCTCGGATTCGGCGGGCCCTTGGGTGTCGGCGCTCTCATCGATGTCTCCGGCAACGATTCGTACGAATGCGGAGGAAAATACCCGAGCGCTTACAATGAAGCGGACGCGCCGCATGCCCGGCCGCAGGATCCGGCCTTTCAATATGATTGTTTCGGGCTCGGCACCGGAGCAGGGCTTCGCATCTACAGCAAGCAGCCGGCGCAACGGGCGCAGAGTCTGGCCGGTGGATGGGGCCTGCTGATTGATCTGGCCGGCCGGGATCGTTATCGGAGCGCAAACTTTTCACAGGGACACGGGTACTTTTTCGGCCTTGGAGTGACACTCGATCTGGCCGGCGATGACGAACATCAGGCGGCGCGGTACGGCGTAGGCACAGCCGCACATTTCGGCGTGGGCCTGAGCCTCGACTACCAGGGCAAGGACCGGTATGGGTCCAAGGGGCCGTTCTACAACGGTGGCACAGCCTGGGATGGCAGCGTCGCGCTGGCCGTGGACGGCGGTCCGGATAGTGATTTGTATGATCTGCCCGTCTCGACCGGGCTGGGAATGGCAGACCTCGGGGGCTGGGGCCTGTTCATTGAAGAAGGCGGCGCCGACCAGTACTTCGTCGGCCGGGGATTAGGACAGGGAGCAGATACCAGCATCGGCGCATTTTTCGATCTTGAAGGCCGGGATGACTATACTTCTGTTCCGCTTCCGAACGGAGATGGGCGACCGGAACGGCTGAATCGAAAAACCTATATTGAGAATGCAGGCAGTCTCTTCATCGACCGTTAACCGGTAGTTCTGCCCCCGCTTGACTCCCCCGTCCCCATGGCTATCTCAAAGAACGGTGATCAACGGGAACGAACATCATTCCTTGTAGCCGATTCATCTTCCTTGTGATGACCACCTCAGAACCCTGGAGGACGATATGACTGATTCGAACGGCCCCATACTCACGAACCTGCCGATACTCCCGTTGAAACGAACGGTTCTCTTCCCCGGCACGATGATGCCGTTGACGGTGGGACGCGACCGTTCCATCGCGGCCGTCGAAGCAGCGCTCAAAACGGAAGACAAGACCTTGCTGGTCGTCGCGCAACGGGATGCTCAGACCGATCAACCGACGCTCGAAGACCTCTATACGATCGGAACCAAAGCCGTCATCAAGCAGACGGCCCGAACCCCGGAAGGTCACTATAATATTTTGATTCAGGGACTGGAGCGGTTTGTGCTGCTGAAGCTGGACCAGGTTGATCCCTATCTGCAGGCTCGAGTGAAGCAATTGCCGGCTCCCAGCGAACGGAATACGGAGGTCGAGGCCCTGCATCGGGCAATCCTCGATATCATCACCGAACTGCCCAAACTGATCCAGACGCCGGGCGTGCATGAAGCGGTGGCGGCACTGGGGACCGAAGAAGATCCCGTGGTGTTGGCCTACCGCATCGCGTCATTGCTGAATCTGACGCTGGACGGCGAACAGCAACTGCTGGAGGCGTCGACCCGCGCGGATCTGTTGCGAGGGCTGTACGCAGCGCTGTCACGAGAGGTTCAGATCCTCCAGTTGCGGGATAAGATCACCAGCGAAGCGAGGGAAAAGCTCGGCAAAACGCAGCGAGAATACCTGCTGCGCGAGCAGTTGAAGACGATTCAGCAGGAGTTGGGCGAGAGCAGCGGCGAGGAAGACGAGGTGGCCGCACTCAGAAAAAAAGTGCAGGAAGCGGATCTTCCTGAACACGTGAGAAAAGAAACCGATCGCGAGTTGACGCGGTTGGCAAAAACGCCCAGCGCCTCGCCCGAGCATCAAGTCATCCGCAGTTATCTCGAGCTGGTGCTCGAGTTGCCGTGGAACAACTCGTCTGAAGAAGGCCTCGACCTTGCGCATGTGCGAAAGGTCTTGAACGAGGATCACTACGGCATTAAGGAAGTGAAGGAACGGATTGTCGAGCATCTGGCGGTTTTGAAATTGAACCCCTCTGCCAAGGCGCCGATTCTCTGCCTCGTCGGGCCTCCCGGGGTGGGAAAAACCAGTTTGGGACAATCCATCGCCAAATCCATGGGGCGGACGTTCGAACGGTTCAGCCTCGGCGGATTGCATGACGAAGGCGAGTTGCGCGGACACCGCCGCACGTATGTCGGCGCCTTGCCCGGACGCATAATCCAGGCGATGCGGCGAGCCGGCGTGAATAATCCAGTCATCATGCTGGATGAGGTTGATAAGTTGGGCCGGGACTTCCGCGGCGATCCCGCGGCGGCATTGCTGGAGATTCTGGATCCCGCGCAGAACCACACGTTCCGGGATCACTATCTCGATCTGCCGTTCGACCTGTCGAAGGTATTTTTTATCACGACGGCCAATACGCTGGAGACGCTCTCGCAGCCGTTGCTCGATCGCATGGAAATCATCCGGGTGAACGGGTATAGCGAACGCGAGAAACGGGAGATCGCCTTGCGTTATCTCTGGCCCAGACGGCTGAAAGAAGCCGGACTGAAGGCGGAAGAAGTAGATTTACCCGACAGCGTGCTCGACCATATCATCGGCCGCTATACCAGGGAATCCGGTGTGCGGCAACTGGAGCAGATGTTGGGACGCATCACGAGGAAAGTAGCAGTGACCTTTGCCGATCGGCCCACCGATTCCCCGGCCGCGCCGGTGGAGATTACGCAATCGCTCCTGGACGAATGGCTCGGGCAGGAACGATTCCAGCCTGAAGAGGCGCGCAAGAATCTGCCGGCTGGCGTTGCCACCGGCATGGCGTGGACGCCGACAGGCGGAGACGTGCTCTACATTGAAACGACCCTGCTGCCCGGCAGTCACGAGTTAACGCTCACCGGACAGTTGGGAGACGTGATGCAAGAATCGGCTCGTGCGGCGCGCAGCTACCTGTGGTCGCATGCGGAAAGCATGGGATTGGACATCTCACGCTTCAAACGGAACGGCGTGCATATCCACGTGCCCTCAGGCGCCATCCCTAAAGACGGCCCCTCGGCCGGTATTACGATGGCGACCGCATTGGCTTCGGCTTATGTCGGCAAACCGGTCCGCAGCGACACGGCCATGACCGGCGAGATCAGCCTGACGGGGCTGGTGTTACCGGTTGGCGGGATCAAGGAGAAGGTGCTGGCTGCCCATCGCGCCGGTATCAGGCGGATCATTCTGCCAAAGGCCAATGAAAAGGACCTGAAAGAGGTGCCGCAGGAAGTTCGCGATGAACTCACGGTCATTCCCGTCGAACGAATCGAAGAAGTCCTGCCGGCGGCCTTCAACCAGGATGCGGCCTCGTCGCCGGAGAAACACCAACCGATGGCGACGTCCACTGCATCATAAGCGGTCGGGCCCCGGCTGAGAAGCCGGGGCCCGCTCATCAATACGCCCTCTCTCTCCCAACGCTGCTCCATGCTTTTATGGTCATGACTCGCCTATCCGATTGCCTTGCCCTTCCGTAAAGACATATGTCAGGATGAAAAACGCACCCTGATCATGCGCACCTCACATGAACCGGCAAAGGAGAGGATCCATGCCATCGAACATCGAGATCGGACCGATCGTGAAGGTGTCCAAGCCCGACGAGGAATGGAAAAAATTGCTGCCGGCCCCCGCCTATCGTGTGCTGCGGCACGAAGATACCGAACGGGCGTTTACCAGCCCCCTGCACGACAATCACCAGGCGGGGATCTATCACTGTGCCGGCTGTGACCTTCCCGCCTATGCGTCCGACCACAAGTTCGATAGCGGCACCGGTTGGCCAAGCTTCTGGCAACCCATCGACCCTAAAGTCGTCGAGACGCGCACGGATACCAAATTTTTCATGACGCGGGTCGAAGTGCATTGCGCTCGTTGCGGCGGCCATCAAGGACATATTTTTGAAGATGGTCCCAAGCCCACGGGATTGCGGTACTGCATCAACGGCGTGTCATTAAAATTCGTTCCCGCCTGAAGGCGATCCGGCCATGTCTCTGGGACGGTGCGACGCTCTCCGCTGTCCCCTTCATCGTGACAGCCCGTCGAGCACCTCGTCCCACCTTGCAATTTATCGCGAAACACTCCTAGACTGTGAATTCCATGGCTTCTCTCCCTTCACTGCGCCCCGCGTTGGCCGCCCTTCTGATGGGCATCGTATTGCTCGGCTGCTCCCAATCAAACGACGTCATTTCGAACAACCTGAATGCCTGCCTCATCGTGACCGAAGCCGAGGTTGAATTCGCGATCGGCACGCCGGTCACCCCGGGCCTGCGCCAGAATGATCGGCAATGTCTCTATCAAGCAAAACGCAACCCGCAAGAGACGGTCATGGTTGAACTGAATGCCGGACCGGATGGGGACCGGAAAAGTCTGTTTCAGGATCAACGCTCCAAAGCGGGCCATCAGCCGGTGCCCGGCGTCGGGGACGGCGCGTTCACGCTCCGTTCTCCCATCGGTGGGATTCAGCTGACCTTTTTGAAGTCGGATGCCCTCGTGACGCTGTCGCTCACATCGCCGAAACAGGCTAATCCGCAGGCAGCGGTCACGAATCTGGCCAAGGTCGCGGCCACCAGACTGGGCGCTCCGATTCGTACGACTCCCGCCACCGCTGCGGAGCCGGGAATCACCGGAACACCGTCATTGTGGGCAGGTGAATGGTACGGCTGCATGCCGGTCGGCATGATGTACGGCAAGGGCCACCTGACCTTGAACGAAGGGGGCACATGGTCGATGACGACTGCCGTGGTGATGCCCGGCACGATCATCGCGGATCGGGGACGATGGGAAGCAGAGTCCTATCAGGAAATTCTTCATGGAACCTATCGCGTAGCGGGCAGCGACCGCTTTTCGACTACCGGCATTTTAAGCGTCACCTGGGACAAACTGGCGAAGAACCAAGGACCGACCAAATTCGATCCGCTCCTCTGGCAGTCGTTCACGGCAATTCCACGGAAGGTCGCCGTCAAACGGCTTCCGGCGGTAGAACCATCCCTGGTGGGCACATGGGAAGGGTCCTCCAAGTTTGTCGACCGGCAGGAAGAATTTGTCTGGACGATTACCGCGGCCAACGTCTCGGAGTTCTTCAAAGCCACATCACAGAGCGGCCGCCTCGAGCAGGAACAGGACCGGTTTCGATTGCTCGTCCCACAAAGCAAAACGCCGCCTCTTTCCGTTCGAGTGTTGTCCCAGGATAAAATGGAACTGACCGATACGAGTGGCACGGTGTCGCAATGGCATCGGAACGAAAAACTGCTGTCTCGTTGTTAGTCACTTTCATTGGAAGCCAATCCCTTCCCATCCCAAGAACTTATCGGCGACTTGACCTGCTTTTCCCGCCTTCGATAGACTGAGATCATGCGCAGACGACTCATCACGAAAATCTTCCTGGCTGCCTCAATTCTCGTGACGACACAGGTCCATGTCGCAGCCGCTGCAGATGGCCAGGGTCCGCACGTGAGTGAGTTATTCGACCAGGTCGTTCCAAAGCAGATGTTCCGCGACCTTTACAACCAGGCCCTCTCCACCTTGCAGGACTACATCGAACTGGAGGGCAACCTGCCCAGCGCGGACTCGTCACAGCAACGGGGAGGAGAATTTCGCTTCAAACTTTTTCCTCGCGGCAAATCCCGATCACAAGAACACCTGAGCGCGGAAGGCTCGTTTCGTTTGTCGCCTGAGGCCGACCAACCGGAATTCACCCTCCGATTCAAATCCTCAAAGAATGCCCCGCCTCCCTCACGACCCAATGACGACGTGATCTGAAGACAATGTGTGAGCGTCGCCGCTCTTGCACTTGACCAAGGTCTGAGCGGGGCATAGAATACATTTCTGGTTCATCATCCGCCTCATTTCGGAGGTCGGAGCTATGTTCTTCCTTGGGACGCAGATCCAGCGGGTTGAACATGGTACGTGTACCCTGCTCCCCAACCGAACCTCTTCTCTTAAAACCGCCGAGTTGCAAGCACTCACTCAACGCATCCTTACGCGCTCGCGTACTTCGGCTTCAGCAAGCATTGATCCCCGGTACGGCGGCGCGTGCACAGAGGACTCGCGCGATATCCGCGCGGGAGCGTGGCCTATGTCAGGAGTCTATTGGGGAATCGTGGCCGGTTTCTTGGCGATGATAGGCACTCTCTTCGCCTGCATCGATATTCTGTATGGCGCACAGGGAGGCTCATCCAATTCGTCGGCAGATGGAGTCGATACGTCGAATCAAGCGGTCGGATCCACGTCCGGCTCGCGTCAGGCAGCTTGAGGCCGTCGCACGTCTGAAAGCCTCATGGATGAGAGACGCTAGATGGTGCTTCGTACGGATGACTCCATCGGCGTCCCGGCAATAATTTGTTGTTCATCAACGGAGGTGCCACATGGAGGTCGAGATTATCGGTGCCGGAACGATGATCGCGCTGGTATGGCTGATTGCCTGGTCCATGGCGGGGGAAAGCGAGTCTGAGAGACGACGGATCACCTCGGCGCCTGGCAGCGGTCACTCGTTCGAAACGGCCGCGGGCGACGCTCGGGTGAGGCACGCAGCTTAATTCTGGATTCGGTGAGTGCGGTAGATACGTGGTGCGCCGCGCCTTTTGGCGGGAGCAGCGCCTGAGGAATGGTTTGTCGGCGATTGGTCAGACAATCACCACTCGAGAGTTTCATGTCGTGATTGTCAGGCCAGAATCTTCGGCTGCCCGATGCCGGCAATGACCTCTTCGGTAATGACGACGGACTTGACGCCGCTTAATGCCGGCACGTCGTACATCAGATCCAGCATCACCTCTTCGAGAATCGTGCGAAGCGCTCGCGCGCCGGTTTTCATCACCGCTGCCCGGCGAGCCACGGCTTTAATGGCTGCATCGGTAAATTGGAGGTCGATGCCTTCGAGCTCGAACAGGGCCTGATATTGTTTCACCAGCGCATTCCTTGGCTCACTCAGAACCCGAATGAGTGCCGGCACGTCGAGGTCTCCCAGGGTCGTGAGGACCGGGAATCGACCCACAAACTCCGGAATGAGCCCGAATTTAAGCAGGTCTTCCGATTGCACACATCGCAGCACTTCACTGTGGCCGTCGAGTTCACCGGCAGGAGCAATTGCGCCGAACCCCAACCGCTTGGGCATGGTCCGTTGAGCGATCAAAGCATCCAACCCGACGAACGCCCCGCCTGCGATAAATAGAACATTGGTCGTATCCACACGAATGTAGTCTTGCTCCGGATGCTTCCGTCCGCCTTTGGGCGGCACATTGCACACGGTCCCCTCGACCAGCTTCAGCAGCGCCTGCTGCACACCTTCGCCCGACACATCCCTCGTCAGGGACGGATTCTCCGATTTGCGGCTGATCTTGTCGATCTCATCGATATAGATGATGCCCGTTTCGGCCCGGGCGACATCGTAATCGCAATTTTGAAGCAGCTTGAGGACCACATTTTCGACATCTTCCCCCACATAGCCGGCCTCGGTCAGCGCGGTCGCATCCGCAATGGTAAAGGGTACATGAAGGATACGGGCCAGCGTCTGGGACAGCAGCGTCTTTCCAGTTCCGGTCGAGCCGATCATGAGGATGTTGCCCTTTTCGAGATCGACGTGTTTGAGCCGGTCCCGATTCACAATCCGTTTGTAATGATTGTGCACGGCGACGGAGAGGACTTTCTTGGCCTGGTCCTGTCCGATCACATATTCATCGAGCTTGGCTTTAATATCCGTGGGCTTGGGGATGACCAGCGGAACGGGCGAGGCGGACGTCTGGGAACGAGGAGGCGTGTTCTTCGCCAGAGACAGAGAGCAGCGCTGAATGCATTCCTCGCAGATGGAAACCGCTGCCGGGTTCCGGCAGGAGCTGCAGGCGAACGGCTCTGAATTCGTCACGAGCGTCCGGTCGGCTTCCTGAAGCTTGCCGCAAAACGAACAGCGCCGGTCCGGTTTCTGCGTCGAATGCCGCGTGTCCCAGAACATCGCGTTTCCTCCATGCTACGGGATGTGCCTGGATGCGATGTCTCATCTTATGCCTCTGTGGTGGCGACCTGCAAGCATGGAGGAGTCACAGTTTCAGTGCTGAACGACGTGACAAGCGCCTGACGAAGGCGGCGATAACCTGCTAAAAGCTCACGCCGAATCCGCCGGCGATGATGTGGGTACGATAGTTCAGCGTGAAGGAGGGACCTCGGGAGCCATTCGTGAATTCGCTCTCCCATTGGTAATTCGCCACAAAATATTTGTACTCCGTGAAGAGGAACAGGCGGTCCGTGACATTAGCGCGAATGCCGCCGAGAAACTGGTACGCAAACGCGCCGTCTGCGGCATTTTCATGCACGACGCCGATCGTGCTGTGCTGAAGATTCAAATCCCGGGCGAATCCTCCTGACAATCCCGCTCCGATTCCGATGTAGGGCTGAATCAAATCGCCCGGATAACGCAGCAGCAGGTTTGCCATGGCGTTAATCGATTGCAGACGAAAATTTGCAGATCTCGTCACGCCCCCGCTCGTCGCCGCAGGTGCATTCACTTTTCCGTCAAGGCCCGACAATTCGCCTTCCAGTCCTAGATACCGTCCGGTCAATGCGGGGAAAAATCCGATTTTTATTCCTCCGCCCAAGCCACCTTGAACATCCGTGTTCGTGAACGGGTCTTCCTGTAACCGGGCCGGACGATTCAGTGGCCGGCTTCCCTGCATGAAGAGGCTGATGTATAGTTCTCCCTTCGTCTCTTCCGGCTTCCCGGCAGCCGGGACGACCGGAGATTTCGACGAGCTCGATGCAGAATCCGCTGCCAGCAACAGAGCGGGATAAGCCTGCGCCAACAGACCGGCAAGAATGACGGCGGCCAGAGAGGAACATACTGGTTTCATGATTGACTCCTGTGAGTACGTAGCACGGCAGGACCGAAACACCCGCCATAGGCCACTCATATCATGAGAAGGAGACCTGACAAACTGATTCAGAAGTTTGCGCCGGCCCGAGAGACGAGCCAGCAAGCGGGAAAACCGATAAGACGGGCCCGGGAATGGTAACGTGTTCGTCCGTACGGAATGTGTCGGTTACCCACGGATGAGGAATGGCTTGAGAGTCTCCTCTGGAACCAGGCCGACCAATACCTGTTGATCCTTGCGTTGCAGCAGCGGCACACCCTGATGGTCGGTCTCTTCCCAGCGATTCCCCCATTCACTGAGCACCGAATCGACTACAGGCGCGGTTGATCCGAACAATGCTGGTTCTCCAAACCCATGGCGTTCCGCTTCCAGCCGCAACAGGCGTTCATCGGAAAGATCCGACCCGTTTACCCAGAACAGGCGATACAATGACCGGATGAACTCCCCCGCTCGCGGTGCATCCTCGCGCAGCGCACGCACCGCCACAGTGATGGCCGATCTGGTATTCGGCTTTCCTGCCGGGAGTGAAATCGGCAGCTCAGGCGCGAGCCGACGGACCATCTCCACCTCCTGCTTTAACTCCGCCTCTAAGTGTCCGGCCCATATGGCCATGGGTTGAGGCAAATGCGGAGCATGCTGCACCCCGTGCCAGGAGATCTGCTCCATGAAACCAAGCGCATACAGCCGCTCATGCATCGCATAACAAAATGGGCAGTTGAAATCACTATACAAACGGCACTGGTTCAGATGCTTCATCATTGACCATCCCTAGACGGAATGAGGGCAATGATGCGGACCGGCGCCCCTGTACCGCCCGCAATCTTCATCGGCAGCGCCACCAACCTGGCACCGGAGGCGGGAACCTCCGCGAGACCCGCCACGTTCTCAAGCCCGTACAGGCCTGCGGCATTCACGATCCGGTGCACGACAAAATCCCGAGACGGCCCGTAATCGATACTGGCCGTATCAATGCCGATTCCGGAAATGTGCCGTTCCCTGACGAGAAGCTCGGCAACCTCCTTCGAGAAGCCGGGAAAGTGCAGGGTGGTGGGATTCTCCGGCGTCGCGCTGCCGAAATATCGCTCCCGATCGTTCCAATAGGCGCCCCATCCGGTCAACATCATGACGATGGCACCTGCGGGGATGATCCCATGGCTGGCTTCCCACCGATGGATGTCGGCGAGAGACAGGCGATAGTCACGGTCATGGGCCGCCGCCGCGCGCACATCGATGACCACCGCAGGTCCCATCAACTGCTCTACCGGAATGCCGTCGATCCCCGCTCGGCCCTGCGCGAAATGAATAGGCGCATCCATGTGGGTGCCTGCATGCTCCGACAGGGCCACCTGCCCGGTGGCATACCAGGCTTCGGTGTCTGTGCCGCCTCGCTCCGTGGAGTCTCGATGAAACGGAGGATTGCTGGGCCACACCTGGGTCGTGTCATCAAATGGGTAGGTCAAGTCGAGCACTCGTGGTCCCCGTTCGACGGCAAAAGCCGCGCTTACGACCGACCACTCGAGCGCCACGCAGACAATCAGCGTCGACAACCTGAGCCGACGAAGATGCTTTGGTTTTGGAGCCATGATTCCTCGTAATAGGAGTGACTGATGCCGGCGCTTTCGTACAGGGCGCAATTACGGTACCCTCTCATACCTCGGCAGCGCAACGGCAAAGGAACCGATATGTCGGACCAGCACCTTCATTTTTCCGGGCAACGTTTTTCGGTCGAATATCACATTGAGGGAACGAAAGAGGAGGCCTGCCGGAGAGCCGCCGTCCTCTGTATCGACCAGACCGTCGAGGCCGCCGACCATGTGATTCCGGCAGGTGTGATTCGCGATCAGCTCCTCGGCCAGGTGCGGAGCATCGACAGGGTGAGAGACGGCGTTCACCGTGTGATACTCACGTTTCCAATTGAACTCCTCGATGGATCCATGGGCACCCTGCTGCACATGAGCTTTGGCATGGCGGGCTTACAAGGCCAGGTTCGCCTCACGAACCTTTCGTTCCCTGATGAAGCCTGTGCCAAAATGGCCGGTCCCCGCTTCGGATCCCCAAGACTTCGCGCACTACTTGAAGTACCTGTGCGCCCCTTAGTCTGCGCCGTACTGAAACCACTCGGCTTGTCTGCCCTCGAGCTTGCAAACCTGGCTTCCGAATTCGCACTTGGTGGAGTGGATTTCATTAAGGATGATCAAAGTCTTGGTGATCATGCCTTCTGCCCGTTCGAGGAGCGTGTGACCCGCTGCGCCGTAGCAATTGCCGAGGCTTCCCGACAAACCGGCCGGCGCTGTCTCTACGCCCCTCACGTATCCGGCCCATGGCCAACGCTGCTCGACCGCGCCTCTTTTGCACAGAACGCGGGTGCGGGCGCCCTGCTGTTGTGTCCCGGGATCACAGGCTTTGACGCGATCAGCACTCTTGCCCGCCTCCCATTTCCGTCATTACCCCTGATCGCGCATCCGGACTTCCAGGGCAGTCACTTCGTGAATCCAAGCAGCGGTATCGCACCTGCAATACTCTTCGGTCTTTTTCCCCGGTTGGCCGGCGCTGATGTGTCGATTTATCCGACCTTCGGAATGGAGTATCCGATCTCGCAAGACGATTGTCGTGCCATCGCGGCCTTGTGCCGAAGCAGTCTCGGCGCCTGTGTCCCCATCTTTCCGACGGCCGCAGGAAGGATGGAGGGATCACGGATCCACGAGATGGTCGCCCTATACGGAACGGATGTGGTCTTTGTCCTTGGGAGCGATCTGCGTCGCGATCCGGATCGAATTCAAACTGCCTGCCGGGAATTTATTCAGCTTCTCGAAACAGAGGTCGCCCCATAATTCATCTCTCCACATGCACTGAAGGTTTGCGCTTCAAGCCGCTGATAGATATCACGATTTCCTACTCAAAAAACATTCACTACCGCTCCCGTTTCCTGCCTGTCTTCGTTGCCCTGACAGGACTATCCGATTGATTCATCAAGTTTTCTATGCCGGCCGCCGATACAGGCCACAACCCGAACTACGTAAGCACACTGAGCAGCCGGGCGATATGGCCATAGCTACTAACGCATCCGACGATTCCAGGAAGCTCGACAAGTCTGACACAGTCGCGCTCAGCCCGGAGCACCTTCGTGTGGGGATGTACGTTGACCTGAATTGCGGCTGGTTCAGACATCCCTTCCCGAGACGCTCGTTTAAACTCAGCTCTGCAAGCCAGATTGTGACAATTAAGGGCCTTGGTCTTAATACGGTCCTGGTCTATCCGCGAGAATCAGATCCGGACCCGGATGCTGAGGGAACGCCGAGCAACACCGGTTCGGCGGCCAGGGCGACTGTGGATCCGGATTCGAGATCTGCTTCCGAAGGGACCACTGCCGATATGAACCCTCCTCCCCCGGACGAAGAACTTCCCACGCATGGCGACTATCATCAGGCCGTAGAATTGGCTTCTGAAACCTACCGCCAGATGCTCGGGACCAGTACGCAGATGATGGATGCGCTCACACGTGGATCTGAGGAAGGCATGCGTTCCGCGGAAACGATGATCGCCGGCATCAGCACCCTATTGACTCATACCCAGGCCGCCGGCACCGTGGCCAGCGCCTTCGATCCGGAAGATATCAAAGATGCGAGTGTGCTCCACTCTCTCAATGTCGCGACCCTCTCCATGATGGTCGCCCAGCAATTTGACATCGATCAGGACTCGCTGCAGATGGTCGGCCTGGCTGGACTCTTGCTCGACATCGGCGAACGGCGTATCCCGCGCCATATTTTGGAAACGCGCGCGCACCGTTCAGAGACAGAAAATGTAAAGTATCAACTTCATCCCTATCTCGGCGTGGACATGCTGCGAAGATTTCCCGGCATGCCGGACGAGGTGCTCGACGTCATCCGCAGCCACCATGAACGACTGGATGGCTCCGGCTATCCTGAGAAACTGAAAGGGGACCAGATTTCATTCCCCACGAGAATTGTCAGCGCCGTCGATCACTACGACACGCTGGTGAACAGTCGCTATGCCGAAGAAGCGCTGTCACCGGCCGAGGCGCTGGCGACGATGTACAAACATGAAAAACAGCTGTTTTCAACCGAGGTCGTGGTGGCCCTGATCCACACATTGGGCATATATCCGCCGGGAACCGTCGTGTCATTGTCTGATGGTTCATTCGGTCTCGTCCTGAACATCAACTTCAAGAATCGCATGAAGCCTTTGGTGCTGATCTATCATCCCGCCCCGGCCCAAGACCCCATACCGTCGATCTCCTGGAAGACCAGAGTCTCAGCATCCTCCGTGCCGTACCTCGTGAGGAACTGCCCCGCCCGATTGTCAACTTCTTCCGGCTGAAACGGTGGACCGGTTATTTCATTCAATCCACCATGCACAGGGCCTAATACGCTACGCACTGCCTAGCCTGATCACTGGCAGCGGTACGGTGCAGTATGGTATCTCCCAGGCATGGCTCTGCCGCGTGTGCTCCTCATCATTCCCCCGCTGACGCAATTGAACACGCCGTATCCCGCAACGGCGTATCTCACAGGCTTCCTGCGATCCCGGGGTTATGAGGCGGAGCAGGCCGATCTCGGCCTCGACATGGTCCTGCGTCTGTTCTCACGGAGCGGACTTCAGGAGGCGTTTTGTCGCATCAAAGGGAGCAGGAGGCCCTGGCGCGGAGAGGTACAGCAATTCCTGGCTCTCGAAGATAGCTACCTTGCAACCATCGAACCGGTCATCAGCTTTCTTCAGGGGAAAGATCCGATGCTGGCCCCCCATCTCGCCCGTCCGGGGTTTCTTCCGGAAGGCCCCCGCTTTGCCGCCGATGGGCGACCGGAATCAGGCCCCTACTCCACCTCTCCGACCGACAGCGCCCGTCACCGCGCAACATTGTATCTCGAAGATGTGACGGACCTCCTCCACGAAACCATTGCGCCACACCTGCTCCTGAATCGTTACGCCGAACAGATCCTGCAGGCGACATCTTCATTCGACGGGATTGAGAAGGCCCTGGCCGAGCCGCTCAGCCTTACTGACGAGCTCCTTCTCGAAGCGCTCGCGTCCCTCCTCGCCAACAATCAGCCGGATGTCGTGGGTCTCACCGTGCCGTTTCCCGGCAATCTTTTCGGCGCCTTGCGGATTGCTCAGGGGATCAAGGCACAGCGGCCTGCGACTGCCATCGTCCTAGGCGGGGGTTATGTGAACACAGAACTTCGGCGGCTAAAAGACCCGCGCCTGTTCCGATACGTGGACTACGTCACGCTCGATGACGGCGAACGCCCCTTTCTGTGCCTGCTCGACTTCCTGGCAGGCGGGCGGTTACAGACCGGTCTCTGCCGGACTTTTGTACTGGTCGAGGGGGAAGTGCTATTTCGAAACGGCAACACCGAGCCGGACCTGCCGATGCATGAACTCGGCACGCCGACCTACAAGGGGCTGCCACTAGGCCGTTACCTCTCCATCCTCGACAGCCTCAATCCGATGCACCGGCTCTGGTCGGAAGGCCATTGGAACAAACTCACCGTCGCCCACGGCTGTTATTGGAAACAATGCACCTTTTGCGATGTCGGACTGAGCTACATTGGCCGCTATGAAATGACGCCCACCAACGTCTTGATCGGACAGATCGAGGCCTTGATCGAAGAAACCGGCCAACGCGGGTTTCACTTCGTCAACGAAGCCGCGCCGCCGGCCGCACTCAAAGCGCTTGCGCTTCGCCTACTGGAAACGAATCAGACCATTTCCTGGTGGGGAACATCCGATTTGAGGAAGCGTTTTCGCCGGACCTTGCGAGGCTCCTGGCGGCATCCGGCTGCATTGCCCTCACGGCCGGCCTTGAAGCAGCCTCGGACCGTTTATTGAAACAGATAAAAAAGGCATCACCGTGGACCAAACAGCCAGAGTCGCCGCGGCGTTCCGCCATGCCGGCATTCTGGTCCATGCCTATCTGATGTACGGACTGCCGGGGGAGACCATTGCCGACACGGTGGACTCTCTCGAACGTGTCAGGCAATTGTTTGCCAACAATTTGTTGCAGTCGGCATTCTGGCACCGCTTCACCGTCACCGCGCATAGCCCGGTAGGACTCAATCCCTCCTCAGAAGGCATCACCATCCTCGGGCCCACATTCGAAGGATTCGCCGAAAATGATCTCCGTCATGCCGACCCCAGCGCCTCCTGCCCGCCATGGCTTGGAGAAGGCCTCCGCACGGCAATCCTCAACTACATCGAGCAGGCAGGACTCACCGTGCCGGTCGCACAGTGGTTTCCACAAGCCGTACACCCCCCTCGCGTAGCAAAAACGTGGCTGACACAGGCCTTGGCCGGCGCCGTCCCCGAGCCGTTGACCGCCGAGCGGCGGTGCGTCTGGATCGGCGGGCGTCCGGTCGTGGCAACAGAAGGTACCACACGCACCAAGATCATCCTGCCGACCCGCATGGAGGATTTCTCCATCAGCGTCTCCTCGGATCAGGTCGAATGGCTCATTGCTCTGCTTCAGAATGCCAGTCCCTCACCGCACCATGCAGGCCGCGAGTATCCCCGATTCGCCGAGGCGCGCGAGCATTTTCCCCGAACCGGCGCCCGCGGATTCGATCGATTTGCCAGGACCGCCGCCTGGCACAACACGCGCCAGGCGGGGCTGCTTTTGGTCTGACAGCCTCCATTTTCGACGTCCTTCCTATCAACTGATCAGATACCGGCGATCATGTCCTGGCATGGCGTCATCGTGACACACATGTCCAATGATTACGGAGCATCAACATGCTTGTAGTACGTATGAGTATTTTGATGGAGCTCGCCTGAAAACACGCGGATTACGCATTGGCTTCATTGCGCATCTCGCCTACATGTAATTTATACGTACCGTACATGTTGGAGGACACGCGTCTATGATGACTCCTCGACGGGCAACTCTTGTGATGGCGACCGCTATCCTGTGCTCTATGCCACTTTCAGCTTCAGCACTTGAGCAGGCCATCATCAACCGTCTCCGAATCACCCCCGGAAACGCGGGCCTCTCGAATTTAAACGGCTTCGACTTTGCGCTATGGATGATTTCATCTCAGCGGCGAACCGCAAGCTGTGCCGGCCCCCGCTGCCGTGCTGTACTTGCAAGCGGCTTGCGCCGCGTTAGTGTGAGCACGGCGGAATTGTCTCCTGCCGGAATAATGTTCAGTGACTCGCGCCGTTTAAACACAAGGGGGAGGCGGCACCAGACGCCTCCCCCTTGTGTGTTTTCCCTCAATGCGACCGGGTCGAATCCTACCCAGACGCCAAGAGGAGTCGGCCTATGGACCGACTCCTCTTGCTCTGCCTGCGAAACGGCGGACTACGGCCGCGCTACTTGTTCGGTTGCGGTGTGAGACGCAGATACGGCTTCACCGACTTGAACCCCTTCGGGAACAAGGTCTTGGCTTCGGCATCATTCACCGCCGGGGTGATGATGCAATCCTGCCCGTCCTTCCAGTTCACCGGGGTCGCCACTTTGTATTTTGCGGTCAATTGCAGGGAATCCACCACCCGCAGCAACTCATCGAAATCCTCCCGCATGACGCCGGATAGGTGAGCATCAGCTTGATCTTCTTGTCAGGGCCGATGACAAACACCGAACGCACCGTCATGCTGTCCAGCGAGTTCGGATGGATCATATCGTACAAGTTGGCGACCTTCTTTTCCGGGTCTGCGATGATAGGATACGTCACCGTGCAATTCTGCGTTTCATTGATGTCCTTCATCCAGCCGCGATGCGAATCGACGGGTCCACGCTGATGGCCAGGATTTTCACGCCGCGCTTGTCGAATTCGCCCTTGATCCTGGCCATGTAACCTGATTCCGTCGTGCATACCGGGGTATAGTCCTTCGGGTGTGAAACAAAATCCCCCACCCGTTCCCCAGCCACTCATGGAAATTAATCGTTCCGTCAGTTGTTTCTGCTGTAAAGTTCGGGGCATCGTCGCCCAATCGTAATCCCATGATTTCCCTCCTTGGATATCCGGTCAAACGTGGTGAAATACTTGGCACATGAGAGCCGACAATGGCGTAAGACTACCGTTTCTGAGCGGCGAGGCGCAAGCAGGAAGGGTACTGACACGCAATGTCAGAAAATCAAACCTCCCTCAAGTTTCCGCTCGTGCATCCGATAAGGGACACAGGTGCCAAAGGAGCTCGCATGGACAACATGAGACAACCGGGGACCGGTCTACGAGAATCACCAACGATCCCATGTACCGGTTACTTCGCGAGGGGTGCATCAAGGAGTTTAATGTCAAACGTGCGGCGGGCGACCCGGTCGAACCTCACGCGCTGTGATTTGCGCGGCCTGGACTTGCGCGGATTAGAAGTGGATGGATTGGATTTCAGCGAATGTTATTTCCGGCAGGCGGATCTTCGCGGCATTGATTTTCGCAAAGCCAAGCTGGAGGGTGCCAGTATCAATGCCGCAAAAATTTCCGGCGCGTATTTCCCGATCGAATTAACGGCCAGTGAGATCGAACTCTCCCTCCTGCACGGCACGCGGATGCAGTATCAGCCGAAGCCCTAGCCTTTTCGGGCCGTTAACTTCCCGTCAAATTCAAATGCGCCCGGATTTTTGTGCCCCCTCTGAAGCAGCCACTTGCGGCTCAACCAGGAACACGCGTTCCTCCGATAATTGGCCCGGCCCCATCAACAGCTCGCGGATCCCTTTGGCCCGGCTCTGCGCCAGAGATCGCAACTCCGATTCTTCAACCGTCATCGCAGGGATCAATTGTTGCCGCACTTCATCAGCCGTCAGCACTCGCTCGACAAATTTGCCTCCCGAGACCTCTTCCCGCTTAGTGGGCTGCTTTTCCCAGTTTTTCGGCATACAGATCGCTGAGGAACTCGAATTCCCGCTCCAGCGCCAAGGCCGATTGCAGATTTTTTCGTGCCCCCCCTCGTAAACCGTCGCTGTACCTCGGCGGCTATCTTCTGCAGCGCGATTGCGTCGCGATCCCGCTTCGGATCGGCCGTGCCTAGGACTTCGATCCGCAACACCGGTCGTTCCTGGAGCGCTTTGGCAATCGATTCGATTTTCTGTTGTCCGGCAGTCTCCACAGCGTCGCTACCAGGCTGGAACTCAATGAACTGCAAGTCCTCGCCTCCCCCCGACAAGTCCTCCCAATGCCGCGAAAGGAGAGGTCGCGACTTTGGTAATGACATTCACCAGAGCATTGAGGGCAACGCGTCCATATTTGAAATCGGGCTCGCTTAAATCGCCTCAAACCGGCATATCGATATCGATCATGCCACGCCGGTCCTTCAGCAACGCGACCGCCAGGCGCACCGGCAGACCCGTGGCGTCGGGGCTCTGCGTTTCTTCGCCAAAAGTGAATTGATCGATGAGCACCTTATTTTCCCCAACCAGCTGTTTTTTAGACACCTGATAGGTGAGATCCAGCGAGAGCTTGCCTTTGGTAATGGGGTAACCGGCATACTTCCCCGCATAAGGGGACACGGCGGTGAGATCCACGCCCTGAAAGATAAATTTAAGGTTCGTGAACGCCTCTTCGCTGAGCGGATTGATTTGCCCCTGGATCCTGGAGCGCGCCTTATCGACCTTCCCGGCTAGCGACACCGTCGCTTTCGCCAGCTGTTTGGACGACAAGCCTTTGATTGTCCCGCTGAGACCCTGAATGCCGGTGGTCACGGTCGGTTCAATGGATTCGTCCACGAATGTCGCAGACAACTTCGACAACGTCACAAGATCGATGGTAATCGGAGTCGGAGGAGCCTCCTTGTTACCGACCGATTTTACCGCAGGAGGCGCGGCCTGCTGCGCGGTATCCTGCCCGGGCGCGCGGAGCGCGCGGGCTATATTGTTCGAACCGTCTTTGGTAATCACAAACCGGGCTGACGGATCGCGAAGCGCAATCTCCCCGACCTTGACCCTAGTCGGCAAGACGGCCAGCTCCACGTTGTTTAATCCCAGCGCCGTCCAACCGAGGAATTCCTGCTGTGCCGCACGATCGGCCAGGTGCAGGTTGTTCACATTGACCTTTCCTGTGTAGCGCAACATCGGTTCTGATCCGGTTCGGCTCCGGTAATGCACTTCGCCCGCCAATTCCAGCTCACCGTTTTTCACCTCGACATGCGCCGCCCGGTCAACGTAAGACTGAAAAGGCGTGAGACTGATGTGTGCAAGAGCCAGTGTGACATCGGCTTGCGGCGGATCGACCTGCACTGTGCCTTTGGCTTCTATCGTCCCCTGGCGGTTCAGGCGAAGATCGGCCCTGATGGGGAGCCGGCCTTTGAATGGGATCTGAATATCATCGACCGTCACGTTCATGTCGTCGATCACCAGTGAGGCAGGTATCGCCAGGCTCCGATCTTCGAAAGAAATATGCGTTTTCGATAATTCCACCTTGTTCACGTAAACTGCCCAGGGTCGCGCAGGCTTAGCAGCTGGGGGCTCCGGGATTTCATCTTTCGCCACCGGGGCAAACAGGGGCTTGAAATTAACCACTCCGTCTTGAGCCAGCCACGTTCGAAGATCTACGCCGGTTACCCGAATCGTCTGGACTCCCAGCTCTTGCTTGGGAAGGTCCACGTGGATGCCGTCCAATGCCAGCGAGGAAACAGTCATGACCGGGTCTCGCTCTCCGGTTGCCGCCAACCGGAAATCCGACAACAACACCTTTCCATCGGAGAGCAGGAAGTTGATCGGCGTTCTTGTGATGTCAACGTGGTATCGCGCGTCCACCGTGACCGCCCCGTCCAAAATGTCGAAATGAAAGCGATCCCGGACACTCGGCCAAAAAGTATTCAGCTTCACGTTGGACAGGGAAATTCGTCCGGACGATTCCAACGGATCCAGATAGATATCCCCCTCCCAGTCCAAACTCTGTCCTTCGCCGAATTCAGCGGTGAACGCATAGGCATTTTCGCCGCCTCGTCTGGTGCTGAAGTTCTGCAAGGTGATTTCGATGGGAACGATATCAATCGAAACCGGCTTCCGTTTGGTATCGTCTCGAAACTCGATCGCCCCCTGCCGGATACTCAGCAACCGTACCTGTACCGGGGGGAGAGGTTTTTTCTCTGCATTCGCGCCGGGGCTTGGTGCCGGCACGTCAGGCTTCTCGGCGGCAGGAGGAAACAGCTCCAGCAAATTCACATGTCCATCGGCTTGAACATGCACCAGGCCGAATGGAAGGCTGAGCCGAATTTCATCGAATAGGAACGCTGAGCGGAAAACTGAAGTCCCCTCGAAATTCACGAACAACTCTTGAAAACCCAGCATCGGCGTGTGGTCCGGTTCCCGAATTTCGAACGACGACAAGGTCAACGAAAATGTGAACGGATTGAACCGGATATCGCCTGCCACTACCGGGTGATGCAGGCGTTCCGCCAGGGCGGGAATGCCATAGGTTTTGATGGCATAGGGCAGCGCGACAAAGCCCAGCAGCGCGTACAATACGACGCCGCCGCACAGCAGAACCAGGACGGTTCGGTATCGCGAAAGAATGGACATGTCTTGAGAAGCTGATTGTCAACGCCCGGCTGGAATCCAACCGGCGACCTTCAGCTTGGAAGGCTGCTTCAGAATAATCTATTGAGTTCCTGTTTTGCATCTGCTTTCCCGGGCATGGACGGCTGGGATTCTGTAACAATCTGGTACCGCCTCAGAAACCCTCGCAGCTCCGGCGCTCGGGATTACTCTCCCCGGAGAGAGCCTCCCTTGAATCGCATTAACCTGTCGCCTATCATTACGTCACAGCCCTTCACAGATCATGCGTTCCATCTTCGACATGGTCTCACTATCTTCACAGCCGCAGCCCCGGATGAGCCCGGTCCGCCTATCAATGGTGCTGTGCAGTCTTGCGGCAATCTATATTATCGCGGGCAAGTTCGGCCTTGGACTTGCTGCATTCCACCCCAGTGCAACTCCGGTCTGGCCTCCGACCGGAATCAGCCTGGCGGCGTGTCTTCTAGTTGGATATCGAGTATGGCCGGCTATCTTTCTAGGAGCGCTTTTTGTGAATGTGACGACAGCCGGTTCAATCGCTTCTTCCCTCGGTATCGCAGCCGGAAACACGCTGGAAGGGCTTTTGGGCGCATTTCTTGTCAACCATTTCGCGAACGGACGGGAAGTCTTCACCCGCCAACGCGATGCGCTGACGTTTGTGCTCCTGGCGGCTTTGCTCAGCACCACCGTGAGCGCGACTGTAGGAGTGGCAAGTCTTTTCCTGGGGGGCTACGCAGAGTGGGACCGGTGCGGTCTGGTTTGGTTGACCTGGTGGCTGGGTGATGCCGTGGGCGCTCTGGTCTTCACACCGGCTATCATGCTTTGGGTTTCGGACCATGCGATCAAGTGGAGCCGTTCCCAGCTCATGGAAATAGGAGTGTCGATCTCTTTGCTCTGCCTGGTTGCATGGAGTGTCTTTCAAAGCAATCAGGCGATGATTGGTCCGACGTATCCGCTTGCCTTCCTCACCCTCTCTATTCTGATATGGATTGCGGTGAGACTCGGGCCCCGTGAAACGATCACGGCCATTCTGCTGTGTGTGGGGATAGCGATTTGGGGCACGTTACAGGGCGCCGGTCCGTTTATCCGGAACAGTCCCAATGAAAGCCTGCTGCTGTTACAGGCTTTCATTGCCGTGGTATCCGTGACAGCGCTGACTCTGGCGATAGGTGTGTCCGAACGGAGGCGCACGGAACTGGCGCTGGACCAGTTGAACCAGACACTGGAACGAAGGATTCAGGACCGGACCAGCACCCTCCAAGCGACCGTTGAGCAATTGCAGGAATTTGACCGCCTGAAGAGCGCCTTTGTCGGTATCGTGTCTCATGAACTGCGGACCCCGCTCACATCCATCAAGGGCCTCGCCGAAAACCTTCTGGAGGGCATAGCCGGTTCATTAAATGACAAACAAAAATATTACGCATCCCGAATTCAACACAATGCTGACCGGCTGACACGCATGTTGAATGAATTACTGGACCTCTCGAAAATTGAAGCAGGCAAAATGGAGTTTCGTCCCGACGTGCTGTCCCTTCAGGAACTCTTCAGTGATCTTCTCGAGGGATTTCAGCCCCTCGCCCAGCGGAAATCGATCGTGATCGAGGTCATCCTGATGGAAGGGATGCCCAAGGTTCGCGCTGACCGGGACAAGCTCTATGAAGTGCTCGCCAATCTGCTGGAGAACGCCATCAAGTTCACCCCATCAGGGGGATTGGTCCAGATGGGTGGAGAAGTGCTGGACGATCGGCGAGTCAAAATCCAGGTGTCCGATACAGGCTGTGGGATTCCGGAAGAGCACCTGCCCAGGATCTTCGACAAGTTTTATCGAGTGCAGTCAGAGCCGGGAAATGGTGGAAGCGCGGGTCTGGGCCTCGCCATTGCGAAAGGCCTCATCGAATTGCACGGGGGAACGATTGCAGTGGAAAGCGCTGCGGGGAAAGGGAGTCAGTTCTACTTTATGCTACCCGCCACGACTTAGCCGGACGCAAATGAAACCGGCACCAAAGGAGAAGCGCCTTTGGTGATGATAAAGTTTGCGCTCGTGCTACTGGATTTGCGTGCCATATCCTCCATGCACTGCCATAGTCAGAACGACACATTTACACCCACCACTCCGGCGTGCACCACGGCATCCCCCTTTAAGTTATCGAATTCCATCGCTGCGCGAATCTGCTTGTACTCCACGAACATGCCAAACTGGTCCTTGATTTTGACCCCCACTCCTGCCACCGCGGAAAGACCGATCGAAGTTCCGGAGCTGTCCCCAACAGGAATGCCGCCGAGTTGAACCCTCGAGACGCTGCCGTGGACAATCGCCGGTCCGGCACCAACGTACGGTCGCACCGGGCCGTCAGGCCATCTGGCCATGAAGTGCAGCGCAGTGGTGAAGAAGCGCAGATCTGCTTGTGACGCGGGGATGGATCCGTTAAGCCCGCCTCCTGATACGCGCCATGACTGCGCCCGTATCGCTGTATTCGTGATGGAAAGGTCTAGTTCCGCGCCAAAGTAGCGCCACACTTGGTCTTTGCTATGGCCGGTAAAGCCGAATTTCGCGCCGAACATACTTCCGGTCTTGAGCTTTAAATCTCCGATCGAAAATGAGTCGGTCCTGACGTTATCGAACGTCTCCGGAATAGCCACGCCCCCATAAGCCCCTACGTACCAGCCGAAGCCTTCCTTCTTTTTTGGTGTCTCTTGTGCCATAGCCGGTGCCGCGATTAGGAGCACACCGCAAAGCGGGACAAAGTAGAGGAGAGTCTTCATTGCATCCTCCTTTACATGGCGGTTATTTCAAACCCGGACTCGACGCTTTTTCGACCCGGCGTGTTGACAGGGCGAATAGCCCGCGCCAGCCTTCGGCGCCAAGAGCATGCAGGCGCGCGAGGATACATGCAGTTACGATTTCCCGTCCATGGATCTATATACGCACACTTCTTGTCCCCTCGCAGTGACAAGCACCCAGCGGTTTTTATCCTGTGCAAAAAGAGAATAATTTGAAGGGAGTCTGACTTTCCCCTGCTCACCTCACAGCTTAGTACTTCCCCCAGGATTCTGGTCCCTACAGGGAGACATGTGAGCTAAGGTTAACCCTAGTTTTCACGTCTAGCTGTTGAGAGGGCTTTCTCAGAGGTGACGACGTGGCTCATAGTGAGCGGTAAGAATGAGGAGCAGCATGACCGCCGTTCCTGAGGGGCGAGCTTGTTTGGCTTACCTTCATTGCCGTATCGTGAAACGTACACCGGAAATGAGGAAACCCTATGCTATGGACTACCGACATACCAACCAAATCAGGATGGTATTGGTTCCAGGTCCGCACAATGAAACCACGGATTATTGAGGTGATCGCGGAGCATGAACCCGAACGACTACTGATTTCCGAGTCTGCCACTCCTGTGGATGCCCTTGAAGGCAGTATCTATCGATGGGCCGGACCTCTGGACTTACCCCAGGATTCGTGAACAGCTGAAAGCCTGCAGGGGAGGCACTGGTGGGGGTTAGTGAAGGTCTATCTGAGTACTCCGGGTCTGACGGGGAGCGACGTGGAACAGTTACCGGAGTGCCTTCTTGCGACGCTCCTTATCGTCCAATTCTTGAAGCTGGCTTTCCGCAGTTTTCCGGATTGAGACATATTCCTCGTCCGCGAACAGCGTCATGATGGAATAATAAACAGCACGTGCCTTGTCGGTTTCGCCGTTCACCAAAAATTCTTCTGCAATCGCATGCATGGCTGCCCCAGCGTTATCGGCATCGGAACGTTGCAGAGTCCGAGCCGGTTGTTGGTCTCTGGCCGCGGCGGATGGATGTTGTATGATGGGTTCATAGGCATGCCTATGTTGAAAAAGCTCTTGAGCGATTCGCAGGCGCCCTTCCGCCGATAGCGCGCGGTTTCCAGCCTGTTGGGTGAGCGTCAGCGACTCGTTGCTCAACTCCTGCAATTGATTCCGTCCATAGCCACAGCTGGATAGGGTCCAACCAGCCAGCCACACAAGAGTCAGGATGGTGCTCCCACAACGCCAGCCGTTCTTACGTCTCACTCCATCCTCCCGGTTGCCAATCAATCGCCGGCCGAGGTGCCTAGTCGCTCGTTCCGGTCCGTAGGCCCCGACCATCGCCCTTGCAGTCATATAAGTTTGTGTGGCCAGAAATTCTCTATGCCCATTCACAATGTCGCATACCACATCTCCCACCGGTATCCAAGGTCAAAGCAGGCATGGATTATTCATGTATGCCTGATTCACGACACTAATTCCATCCTGGCGCGGTGGTTTGTTGGTCGGCCTATTCATTAGGGAGGCTATACCGAACGCTGGAGTGAGAAAGGGCAGATGGAAAGAAGGAAGGTGGGGATGGGAAGGCAAGCCGGTCACTTGCCTTCCCTGGTGCTGTCATGACTTTGGCGATACAGCGGGACAATTCTGAATCGGCAAGTCATGAGTGCATAACATCCACCATAAGTCATGACGGCAACCACCGGTACAAGGAGAACCCCTAATCACCGGGGCTCTTCTCCCCTAGTTGCTTCCCCTATTGGAATCCTAACGATGAGTATAAAGCTTGATAAAAATCTCGTGTGCGGGAGAAGAAACGAATTGACCGGGATGGGCTCTCTACAGGGGAAATTGCAAACAATGCATGAACGCAACGGATTCGATTTTGTGGTGCGCCCGGTTGGAATCGAACCAACGACCCTCAGCTTAGAAGGCTGATGCTCTATCCGACTGAGCTACGGGCGCCCTCTGCATTTCAGTTACTTATGAAACGAGTACTCTAGAGAACTTTCGCCTAGTGTTCCCGGCTTGTTCTCTTGAAGGTATCTGTGAACCTTTTTGGCAGCTTGAGTCAAGTGTCGCTCCTCAATGACATTGTACCGTTCTACATCTTCCCGGACTGATGCCCCACGATTTTCATCGCTGTTGCCGTATCAACCCCTTCTCGTCGAAGATTCGTTGAAGCACAATGGCGCAGGTCGTGAATCAGAAATCTGTCATACCATCCTCCACAAGAGCGGTCTTGAAAGAACGGCCGCCGCGCTGAAGTGGTCGGCCTTTATACGTGAAGACA
Organism: Nitrospira sp.; assembly: GCA_049840695.1. Taxonomy (GTDB): domain Bacteria; phylum Nitrospirota; class Nitrospiria; order Nitrospirales; family Nitrospiraceae; genus Nitrospira_A. The sequence goes on along the minus strand of JASGJV010000001.1, from coordinate 48,652 downwards.
TGCCACATAGCAAGACTCCGTCTTCCCGAATCATCAGAGAGTGATCTCGATATCGCAAGTCCTCGGGCTCTGTCCACCTGTCTCGCCAGGTGGTTATATATGGACACGGGGTTGCGTCTCGCTTCAGATACTTAGGCCCTCAGTAAAGTCTCGACCTTTCCCTGATCCGTTGCCTAGATCGGTACACGGCACATAGGCGTGGCCCTCTACCGATTTCGCCAGGTGAGTTAGGCTGCGAGCAAAACCACGCCTAAACGAGGTCCCAAAGACTGGGGAATGCTCTAGTTCACATGAGGACCTGCTTTAGAAATGATGACGTGTTGGATGATTGCGGGCACGTCTTGACTCGCACGGACGTGTATCTGAGGAGGGCGTGGCCCATCTTTCCCAGATCCTACTGCTCTCTGCATCCAGGGTTTTGTACTCTTGTAGCCGAGTCCGGCTTCTGGACCAACAACGGCATGGCGAACTGCGCTCGACGAATAGGGGCTCAAAGCTTACTTCATCGGCATTAAAGTATCACATAGGCGAAGAGCATGATCGCGGGTTCCCTCTCGTTTCGCTCAAGCGGGAAACACTCCGAGCTATTCCTTTGGGGGCTCTTCATCGCATGGGGTGTAACCGTGTCGCTGATCGCGACGCACCATGAGTTTTGGCGGGACGAGGTCCGTGCTCTGTCCCTTGTGGTGCAGTCCTCCTCGCTATCGGATCTGTTCACATCCATGCAGAATGAGGGGCATCCCCTGCTCTGGTATCTTCTCCTGTATACCGGCTATGGCACGACGGGATCGGTAGTGGTCTTGCCGCTCCTCAGTTTTATCATCGCCGGTGCGTCCGTCTATCTACTAATCTTTTTCTCTCCCTTTCCGCGCTGGATGAAAACCCTATTCATCTTCTCCGGACTGCCTCTGTATGAATATTCGGTGATGGCGCGAAACTACGGGATTTCAATGTTACTGCTGTTTGCCTTCGCTGCCTTGTACCCGTCACGAAACAGATATCCTCTTGTGCTCGGACTCCTCCTCGCCTCTTTGAGCAATACGAATATCCATTCCTTGATACTGGCATGCCTGCTAATGGGCCTCTGGACCTGGGACACTCTCATCGCGGAAAACCATCACCTGCTTAGCGCGGAAGCGCGGAAACTCTATATGGCCATGGCGATCGTGATTGCCGGCAGCGCCGGCGCGCTCTATACCGTTTGGCCCACGGAGACCATGATTGCCTCCGATACAACGCGGCACACACTTTCTCACATCGTGAATGCAGCCGTGACAGCCATCGTGGCGCCCGCCACACAATTTGGAGAACTTTTCCCGAACTTCGTCCCGGTCAAGGCCAGAATTGGGCTACTTCTCCTTCCCATAATGGGGCTCATCGTGCGCCCGCCTGTGACCCTCATCGCCTACGCAGCATTGCTGGCTCTCAGTCTCCTTTTCAGCGTCGTGTACTCAAGCTGGTACCGGCATCAAGGCTTGCTCGTCGTGTTCCTCATGAGCCTCTATTGGATTGTCCTGGCAAGCGAAAAAGGAACCCTGTGTCACAAACGAGTTCGTGGACTGTTCAAAGGAGGGCTGTATGGCGGTATGGCGCTCCTGCTCTTAGCCACATTGGTGACTGGTGGCACCAATGCCTACCGGGATTGGATTTATCAAAAGAGCGCCAGCAAGGCGTTCGCTCAAGAATTCCTGAATGCAGGCCAAAAGTATAAAGATGCCATCCTCATTGGAGAACCGGACTTCCTTCTCGAGGCTGTCCCCTACTATGCCGCCAACCCTATCTACATCAAACGCGAGAGCCGTTTCGGCGACGCGGTCAGATTTGTTCGGAACGTGCAGTTGGATCTCGGTATGGGTGAATTGTTATGCACGGCCTGGCGAATTCAGAAAGAACGCAATACACCTGTACTGATTGTCCTTGGCCATCGCGTTCTAGGCATGGCGCCGTCAGATTCGAACGCGTTATCCCATTCAGTCAGCTATTTTTACCAGCGAACATTCGCATGGTCGGGAGAGGAACTTGAGAATTGGAGGCGATATACCGTACTCGAGCGACAATTTGATCGGAATGTGATCGGGGACGAAGCCTATACCGTGTACAGCCTGAATTCCACGGAGGCTTCATCCCCGCCCCATTGTTCACCAGGGCACGGGCTGGGCAAGGATTCCACGAACTCTGATCACGGGCTCGATCGGCGTATTTCGCAGAGAAGCTGAAGCAACTTAGCGATGCTGGATGACGGTCCGGACTGTCAAACCTTGTAATCGAATCATCGTGCGCCTGTTGGCGGCTTAAACCCTACCGCGCGTGAGGCAGTTATGATTGAAGGAAAAAAAGTGATCGTGGTGATGCCGGCTTATAATGCCGCTCGTACGCTGAGGCAAACATGTGAAGAAGTTCCGCGCGAGGTGGTGGATGAAGTCATTCTCGTGGATGATCACAGTACCGATGAAACACTCACCCTCGCCAAAGAATTGAATGTGACGATATTCGCTCATGACTCAAATTACGGGTACGGAAGAAACCAAAAGACCTGTTATGCGGAGGCGCTCAAGCGCGGCGCTGATATTGTGGTGATGATTCATCCTGATTACCAGTATACGCCTCGGTTGGCCCGAGCCCTGGCAAGCATGATTTCCTCGGAGCTCTACGACGTGGCGATTGGATCGCGAATACTCGGCGGAGGTGCTTTGAAAGGTGGAATGCCTGTCTACAAATATGTCTTTAACCGGATGCTCACGGCCCTCCAAAACCTGCTCGTGGGCAGCAAATTGTCAGAGTTCCATACCGGCTATCGCGCCTTCTCGAAGGAGGTCCTCAGGTCGCTGCCGTTGAATGAAAATTCCGACGGATTTATTTTTGACAACGAAATGTTAGTCCAAGCACTGTACTTCGGCCATCAGATAGGGGAAATTTCCTGCCCCACGAAGTATTTCGAAGAAGCATCGTCGATTAAATTTGTAGACAGCTGTGTATATGGAATGGGGGTTGTCCTCTGTTCAATCAAATATAGACTCCAAAAAATGAATGTGGCACGGTTTAGGATTTTCAGCAGGAAAGGGCGAAGGCTGGAAGAGTATTATGCTTGCATGTCAGAGGACAGCCCCCGCCTGCCCTCACTATAGGGGATGCTGCCGTGACCACTGACCAACTTTTCCAAAGAGCTGGGGTACCACCTGCTTGCCGGTCCAGTGCCGGGCAATGCAAGAGCATCCGTCCGGACGGCGTGCTGCCACCTTCCCGTATGGCTTTTGCCGCTTCCGCCAAGTAATTTTCTCAGCCATGCTGCAGCCTGATCCCGACCCCAGGGACACGACCGCCTCTTCGTAAAATCAGCACACAGCCCTGTGACGAACAGCGAGCACACGCATTGTTTTCGTATGTTGCTAAATGGAGGCGCTGCTCCCGGCCAGCGCTTAGCCTATAGCTGGAAGCGGAGGACCGAACGAGCGGATTCACCTCATCCACGCCACAATCGTTGTCTGGGCTGAAAGACTTACTAAGGGCAAAAACGTTCCTGTCACGAATCTCCCTCGGAAGGACCGTTGTCAGCGAGAAACGAGGGAGTACATTCACCAGGGCATAGTGCAATTCGGATTGAGGTGTACCATCAGAGCAGTCGGCGTCATTCTCTAGGTCTCGAAATGGGGTAAGACTTCGACTGCATAGACCATGCAGGAAGTTCTCTAAGCTTTTCGAAGTCTTTCGTATGGGCTTCGTCACATAGGGTGAACGCCAGCTCGTCAGGATGAGTCCTGAATCCAGCCGAGAGTCCGAACGATTCTGGCCAAATCAACATCGTCCGTGTCTCCTGACGACTCATTTTGGCAAGATGATCCATTAGAAAGGAGGTGTTCCAGAAAAACAGCTCAACCAGGCGATGGAAGTCGATTTTTTCAATGCCGTATTTTTGGGCCAACCAGCCAAGCGGCTGCTCATTGAACCCTTGAGCAAAGGTCTCCAGACACTCATACAGCAGTAACCAGTGATATTTTGTGACCTGATACAGTCGATCATCATGATAGATCTTCTGAATGGCGATTAATTGCTCCCTCGCTTGCTGGGCAGTGAAAAATCTAGCCGCTCGGGGCATCGAAGCACACAGCCAATCCTCTTGATCCCGTGCGTTCGCCGAGCTCAGGTAATCATTGACGATCTGTGTGATCGCACAGTCCAGGAGGTCGGGAAAAATGCTGTCTGGCTTTGTCGCCAACCGAATCATGAATCGCTCCTGTGGTTTCGCAGAATTCTAGTCACACCACCATTTGATGTCTGCGTTACTCTCAAGTCTGACGGGCCTGAGCCGGTCCGATCGTCAACATAAGTCAATACAGTTCACACTTGAACTTCGTCTGGCTGATACGGTCCCACTGAAGCCTAACAGCGGAACCCTTTCGCCAGCACTAGCGACATTCGCGGGAAGGCAATGCCAATTTCCATACGTTACACGCCGAACGATGTCATCACCGATCCGGATGGGTAGTAAGTGAGGATGCCTCACACCTGCTCTGTCGATGGCGGGATGAGCACCCGACGGAGCGTATCAATTAACACTTCTTTCTCAAGGGGCTTGTGGAGAAATTCTTCAGCGCCTTGGGATCGTACCTGTGATTCCAAACCAGGGGTCGTCTGTGCCGTGATCACAACCACGGGAATTTTCGCGGTGCGAAGATTGGCTCTGAGCCTCTCTAGGAGAAGCAATCCCCCTCCTCCCGGCAAGCCAATGTCGAGCAGGATCAGGTCCGGCTGTTCCCGCACTGCTGTGGAGGTCGCCTGCACGGCGTCCGTCGCGAAGAGGCAGGTTATGCCACAATCCTTCAGGTAGGTTGTGACGAGCAGCTGAAAGTCGAGGCTATCGTCGATAAGAAGCAGTTTGAGAGGAGCCTGGGTTTTGAGCATGCGTGAAGTCCATGTTGCACGTGTAAACACTGACGCTCTGCGCACAATAACCACGCGGCTCGCTTGAACACACTAGGGATGTCACTAATTTATGCGAAGCAAGAAAATTGCAGACGCAGGGATGGAGAATGATTGAAAAAGCCATAGGCTGGTCCCCTCTCAACGACTGTTGTGTCATGCCTTTGAGAGGGGCCAGCTGTTCACTTGGTTCGCCCTAATGCATGGCTTGGCTGACCTGCTGTATCGTCGTCGCGGTGTCGGTATCGGATGCCTCGATTTTGACACGGTCTCCGACTTTGAACCCACAGTCTTCTTTGTTGCCAATTGCAAAGCCTGAGCCTCTGGCTACATCTTCATTCGCTTTCGGGTCGGTAGACCCCACCACGTCTTTCATTTTGCTGGGATCTTTAGAAAGGGCTCCCGGCTCTCCTTGCCCCTCCGAGGGCATAACGACGGATCCTCCCTTCCCCTGCTTAGCCTGCTTGTCCATGAAGGGCGTAGGCGGAATTTCCTGCTGCTCCTTGACGCTTTGCTGGCCGGTTGAACATCTGGTTACTCTTGCTGCGGGCGCAGATGATGTTTGTATCCTTCGTCACCCGTAACGTGACATTTTTTCCGTGTTCTCCCTGTACCGTATAGCGATCGCCGTCAATCTTCATGAGTTGGCCAGAGAGCTGGCTTTCGCCTTCGACCGCCCCAACTGAAGCGGGCAACGCGATACCGGCAATTCCCGCCGAAATTGCGAAGAGCCCTGCCGTGATGAGGGATGGATATGTACGCATGGTGGTTCTCCTTTATCCGATTAATCACCAGTCCAAACAGGCGGTCGGCGTCCACCGGTTGAGCAGGCCGCCTTCTTCTGGCACTGGTGTCGTGGTGTTTCAGCGCAACGACCCGTCGTACGTTTCCCGAGTCGGTTTCCGCCGCTCCTTCAGTCACGTTACCGAACAACTGAGCAGAGCGCCGCTGGGCATATCCCCTGAGAGAAGCGCGAAGTTTCGTGACAGCAATCTCGACCGACCACGTGGTAAGCATAAAACACGAATTCATCTTGCACAGTAGCAAGTCCAGCAGGCCGCGAACGCGCGACTGGTCGCGCGATACGTATGAGGATTTCCGTCTCGCAGTTCGGAGAGGCCTTCAAGGCCTAATGCGGGGTTTTGCAGTTGGGATGACTGCAGGGGCAGATGGCGGAACCTGTCTGCCCGCTCGCGACCGATTCACACTCTGGGCTACAATACGCTTCGTCCGTGACCCGACATCCGCACCCATAATGGGCACAGGTCTGTCCGTTCTGTTTGATTGCGGTCGTGGTGCTCATGACATCGCCTCCTTCACGGTGATGGTGTTCCCCGCTCCTTGTACCGCCATTCTTTCTCGGGTGGGAGCTAGCAAATGGCCTAGACCAGAGTCTGGTACAACAGAGACAATCCAGAAGCCTGGAGTAGTTTGCGGGGCCGGTGGGGCAGAAGCAGAACTGTGGCTAGGGATTCGCGCTGAGTCGGATGATCGGTGAGAACCAAAGATGTTCTTCACCTGACCTGGGCGGATACGCTATGGTGCAGAATGGCTGTGAGAAATGTCGCTCTTTTCATTCTCTACTCTCCCTCAGGACAACTCCTTCTCCAGCATCGAACCCCAGACGCCTTTCGATTACCCAATTACTGGGCATTCTTCGGAGGGGGAATCGAACCGGAGAAAGTTCATCCGACGCACTGAAGCGCGAGGTGATAGAGGAACTGTCGTATCACATACAAAACCCGCACTTTCTCATGACCCAACTATTCAGGGAGGGGGAGCACGAGAATACAAAATATGTGTTCGTTGAACGATATGAAGGCCAACCGCTTGAATTAGGAGAAGGTCAGGCGATGGGCTGGTTTTTCCCTGATGAAACGCACGACTTGAAAATGATCGACCACGATCGCGCCATTGTCGAACGGGTGCGACAGTATTTGCAGGAACGGTGAGAGCAGCTGCAGGGCCAATTGCTCAAGTCTCATCCGAGCGGGCCGATCCCGCGAATACATCTCTTCCTGTTCTCCCCTGAACCTCTCCTGGACGATACCATCCCTGGCAGTATTCCGCTTGTTGCCATGCGATTTAACGACCCGCTCAAACTCGTTCCAAATCACCGCGACTGCCGTATAATGCAGGCCCTTAGGAGATGATCAGGCCTTCACTGATTGCAATGATCAGCCCTCTCGTTTGACCTTCATCCAGGAGAGCACCATGTCGTCACGCACTCGCGCCGCTTGCCCTACCCGACGAACCCGAGCCAAAGACTCCCTTCTCGATTATCCAGGATACGCCCTGAAGGCAGGTGTGCTGGCTCCCTCGACAATTCGGGCCGTCCAACAGCGATTGAACCAGGTGGGATGCGGACCGATTCCCGTGAGCGGCGTCTTTGATCGACGGACACAGGCAGCCGTGCGGCTCCTGCAGGCGCGCTCAGTCGATGGACAAGGGCAATCGCTCAAAATAGATGGAGTGGTCGGGCCACTCACCTGGGCCGCGCTCTTCGGAGGACATAGGATACCTTCGATCGCTACCACGCCGATCTCCGCCTTGATGAAAGCCACCCTCAGCGTCGCCTCATCGCAGGTCGGCGTGATGGAGGATCCGCCCGGTTCGAACCGCGGGCCAAAAGTGGATGAGTATCTGAAAGCGGCGGGCATCAATCCTTCAACGGGGAGTTACCCCTGGTGTGCCGCATTCGTCTACTGGTCATTCAGCCAAGCGGCAACTCGGCAGGGAAACACCAATCCCGCCATTCGCACAGCGGGCGTGCTGGATCATTGGAGGAAAGCGGGACAGGCCGGTATCACCCGGTTGCTGGCCGGTCAAATCCTGGACGATCTCTCGCTTTTGAAACCAGGACTGGTCTTCGTCATCAACACCGGCGGAGGCCATGGGCATATGGGTCTCGTGGAAGACTTTCGCGACGATCGATTGATCACCATTGAAGGGAACACGAATCTTCCCGGCGATCGTGAAGGAGTCGGAGTATTTCGTCGAAGCGGGCGTACCATATCCGAGATCAATCAAGGATTCCTGAGTTACGATTCGTAGCCACAGGCGAGATGATAAAGCGGCCTTGAGCGAAGGCTGGTTCTTCATTATCCAGGTCCCATCGGCCCTACCATTCTCACTGCGAAGTTTGTACTATTTCGTTGGTTGGATATGCGTGCGCTATCACATGGAATCCTTACTCATCGCGAAGGAAACATAGGCCCAGGATTTCTTCTTCTGCGCCGGCCATGACCGACGCCTCCTCTCGCTCATGCAGGATGTCGAATCGAACTCATCGTTCACGCTGATTGATGTGCCCGGGGGCCTGCCATGGCTTGGCCATCTCCGCTCGTTCAAGCACCGGCCGTTGCGCACGATGTCGGAATGGTGGCGCCGACACGGCGATGCTTTGCGGTTTCGGCTTGGTCCCAAAACCGTCCATCTCTTCAGCCATCCCGCGCTGGCCGAAGAGGTGTTGCTCTCACAATCCGAGCGTTTTGGAAAAGTGTACGAGCAACAACGTCCCACCGGACTCGCGCTGGTGCTGGGCAACGGGTTGGTGACAAGTTCCGGCGAGGTATGGAAGCGGCACCGTCGTATCATCCAGCCGGTGTTCCACCGCTCTCGTATGGCATCCATGGCCGATCGAATGGTGCAGGTGGGAATGCAACGGCTCGCAGGATGGGCGGCTCATGGCGAGCAGCCGGTGGATATCGCCGCTGAAATGATGCAATTGACGCTCGAAGTCATTTCCCAAACGATGTTTCATACCAGCGTCGCTCAGCACATGGACCAGATCAGCTATTCGTTGCGCGTGAGTTTGAAATATGCGTTCGACTCATTTCATAACCCGCTGCGCCTTCCGGCCTGGGTTCCAACCGCTCGCAACCGCGAGTTCGGTCGTGCCATGCAATTCATGGATACGCTGATCTACGAACTGGTCGCGGCCCGGCGACAGAGCGGAGCGCTGCATGACGACCTTCTCAATCTGCTGCTCCAAGCTCGAGATGAGGAAACCGGCCTGGGATTGAGCGATCAGGAACTTCGGGATGAATCCCTGACGATCTTTGCGGCCGGACATGAAACCACCGCGAATGCGCTCGCCTGGACATGGTATTTGCTCGCCACCCATCCCGAGGTGAAGACACGGTTTCACGCGGAGGTGGACCGGGTTCTTCACGGTCGCACCCCGACCGCCGACGATCTGCAACACCTGCCCTACACGCGTGCGATCTTTGATGAATCGCTCCGCCTATTCCCCGGTGCCGGCCATCCAACGCAAAACTATGACGCAGACCAGGCTCGGCGGATTCACCCTCCCCGCCGGTGCCATCGTCCTCGTTGGCTTGTACAACCTGCACCGGCATCCGGCATTTTGGTCGGACCCGGAACGGTTCCAGCCTGAACGCTGGCTGGATGGGGAACGGCCGCCTGCCCGCTGCGCCTACCTTCCCTTCGGCGCAGGACCGCGCGCCTGCGTGGGCACGCACTTCGCGACTGTGGAAGGCCCACTGCTTTTGGCCCTCATCGGCCAACGCTACGATCCTCAACTGGCGCAGGACAGCGTCGAGCCTGAAGTGATGGTGACGTTGCGGCCGAAGAACGGCATCCGCATGACGCTTCAACGACGGCACAAGGCCGTCCCGAGCTGAGGCGGAAGTAGTCGTTCAGAGATGGCGCGTGGGAACGTAGACTGAATGGGGTCAGAGGCGGAAGAAACCGCCAGCCTCGGCTAGAGATAATGCTCCTGGTGCGAGTTCAATCAAAATGGCCTTTGGCTTGCTGTGCCGGATTGACCGGCCCGCCCTAGGCTGCTCTCTGGCCATGGTCACTGACCTCTTCTTTCTGGTCAGTACAGGGAGGGGGCTCGGACTCAACCAGATGATTGACCAGGACCTTCAAGACTGTCCACACAAGAGGTATGGCGAACAATGTGGAAAACAAAATGAATTCAGGAGCAAGCATGCTTCAAGTATAGCTCGCATTGGGTGGATGGCAATCGATGCGCGAATGGCTCTCAAAGGCTGGCTGGCTACTCACAATCTATGAGCAACCAGAGGGGCGCCTCCGAAGCCGTCTTCCTACCTCACGGCCGGTAAGACTTCTCCAGGCGAATCGGAAATGTCTCCTACCCACTGTAAGGAGGCGCTGAATCTGTGGCGGCGTATGGTGAAGAGAAAACCGGCGGCAGGAACCGGAACCGTGACTGAACCGGGAATGGAGAGAGAGAAACGCTGAAAAGTGGTCGGGGCGAGAGGATTTGAACCTCCGACATCCTGGTCCCAAACCAGGCGCGCTACCGAGCTGCGCTACGCCCCGACTGAGTGCTCCGCCATCGCTTGTTGCAGCAACGTTCTCGCTTGTGCAAAGGCGCGAGCCCGATGGCTGATTCGATTCTTGACCTCCGGCGGCAATTGTCCCAACGTCTGATTATACTCCGGCAGAATAAAGACCGGATCATACCCGAATCCGTTGGACCCCACGATCGACTCGGCGATGACCCCTTCCAACAGGCCTTTGGCCGACAAGGTCTTGCCGCCAGGAAATGCGATGGCCGCCACGGTCACAAACCTAGCCCTCCGTTGCGCCGGAGGAACGCCACGGAGCTCCTGCAATAACCTCCGGCAATTATCTTCGTAGGTCGCATGCTCCCCGGCATACCGAGCCGCAAACGCTCCCGGTTCGACCACCCAGCGCATCGACCTCCAGGCCAGTATCGTCAGCGACCGCCGGCAATCCCGTGAAATGAGCGATCTCCACGGCCTTCTTCATGGCATTCGCTTCGCAGGTCTCACCGTCTTCCACCACTTCCGGTGCCTCGGGAAAATCCTCGAGGGTCCGGATCGTGATATCCAATCCGCTCAATAGCGCGACGAGTTCCTGCTTTTTATGTTGATTCCTCGTGGCCAGCACAATCTGCATGGTTAGCTCAAGGCACCGATCAGCGACTTCTGCAGATCCACCAATTCCCGGATGGCGCCCCACCCCATATCGAGAAACTCATCCATGTCTTTTTTGTTGAAAGGAGTGCGTTCGGCCGTTCCCTGCACTTCAACGTATTGTCCCGCCCCGGTCATGACCAGATTCAAATCGACTTCGGCGTGTGAATCTTCTTCGTAAGCCAAGTCCACCATGACCTGCCCCCCGACTTTCCCGATGCTGATGGCGGCTAGATAGTCGGTCAACGGATTGACCTTGAGCAGATCTTTCTTTTTCAACACGGTGATGGCATCCGCCAAGGCAATGAATGATCCGGTGATTGAGGCGGTGCGGGTCCCGCCGTCGGCCTGAATCACATCACAATCGATCCAGATGGTCCGTTCACCCATACGTCCGGTGTCGATGACCGCGCGGAGAGCCCTTCCGACCAGGCGTTGAATTTCCAGGGTGCGACCGCCCTGCTTCCCCTTGACCGATTCACGCGGGGAACGATCGTGGGTTGCCCGTGGCAACATGGCATATTCGGCCGTCACCCATCCGGTTCCCTTCCCTTTAAGAAAGGGCGGTACTTTTTCCTCGACCGACGCAGTGCAAATCACCTTGGTGTCGCCCATTTCGATCAGGACAGAGCCTTCGGCATGTTTCGTAAAATTGCGTGTTACTTTGACGGGGCGGATTTGATCCCGTTGACGCCCGTCGATTCGCCCCAACCCTGCCCCGCTCGTCATGCAGTCGCACTCCTTCCCACTCGGCAATCCAAAGGAGCGGATTATAGTGAACGGCCCCTTAAAGAGCAAATCCTGGCAACCGAACGGGCCAGGAATTCTCAAACTGCGTTTGCACTGGCATTCAGCAAGTGCCCCTGTATAATTCAGCACAATGGCTGCCGAGATGCCTGTGCACAAACGACACGCTCCCGACGTCAGCCACCTGACGGGCGTCAGACTTGACGGCCACGCCCTTACCGCCGCCTAGGATCCTGTCTGGATCCGGATCAGTCCTGCTCGTTGTCGGGCAATTCATCGTACTTACAGAGCCCGATGCAGGGGGTTGTATTGGCACAAAAGGTGCACATTCGGGACGCAGCTACGATGACTTCAGACAGAGTTCGTGAAAACCGATACTGATTCTAAACCTGATTCAGCATCACCTGAACTTAACCCGCGAGTGAGCCGTATGAGCATCCCGAGCGTTAGTGAAGTGACCACGCAACAATCCATTCTCGAAAACCGCAATATCCTGATTGTGGACGACGAAGAACCCATTCGCCGCCTGCTAGGTTATTTGCTCGAGCCGCATGGCTACCAGGTGACCCTTGCCGGAGAGGCTCGCGAAGCCCGCCAACGGATGGAAGACGGGTATTACGCCATGGTGTTGTGTGACGTAAACATGCCCGGCGAATCGGGCATGGATCTCATTCGCCACATTCTGACGCAATATCCCAACACGGCCGTCATCATGATCACCGGACTCGACAGCCCCGTCCTGGCCAATGCAGCCCTGGATATGGGCGCCTTCGGATACATCATCAAGCCGTTCGAGGCCAACGAGGTCCTGATCAACGTGGCGAATGCCCTGCGGCGTCGCAAGTTGGAAATCGAAAATGCCATGCATCGGGAGAATCTTGAAGAAGTCGTCCGGACCAGGACGATTGCCCTGCAACAGGCGCTGGAATGGCTGGAACGGAGTGAAAAGGAACTGCGGCTCTCCCGCGAAGAAACCATTCAACGACTCGCTATCGCCGCTGAATATCGCGACAGCTCAACCGCCCAGCATATTCAACGGATGAGCCACTACTGCGAGCTGCTGGCACGCCGGTACGGATTATCGCCCGATCGGTGCGATCTCATCCGCACCGCCAGCCCCATGCATGATATCGGCAAGATCGGCACGCCGGACCATGTATTGCTCAAACCCGGCAAGTTCACGCCGGAAGAATTCAAAGTCATCACGCAACATACAGAAATCGGCTACCGAATTCTGGCCGGGTCAGACTCGGACCTGCTGAAAATCGCCGCGCTGATCGCCTGGACCCATCATGAGCGGTATGACGGCACGGGCTATCCTCGCGGGATCAAGGGCGAGGAGATTCCACTGGAAGGCAGGATCGTCGCGATCGCGGATAACTTTGACGCCCTCACCACTCAGCGGGTGTACAAGCCGGCCTATGATTTCGACCACGCGAAGGAGCTCATGCTGAAGGAACGGGGCAAACATTTTGATCCCGATCTGCTCGATATCTTTTTCGAATCCATGGCCGATGTCAAACGCATTTTCGATCAGTTCGCAGACCCGAGCTGGCTGTCCTCCTCCCGGCATCGTGCCATCACCCATGACCAGGGGAAAGCCGTATGAAGCGGACGTCACGAAACTGGATCGCCTATTTGTGTGAGAATCTGGCCTCCTCCGGCATGATGCCGACGTGGGAAGCCGCCACATACCTGACCGACAATCTGTTCGGAGACAAACCCAATCCGCGGCTGTTGCGCACGGCCTGCCCGTATGAGGATACGACGCACTTGCTCCAGCGGTTGTACCAGCCGCTCGTTGCGGCGGCCACACGCGATATGCCTTTGCCTGCGGCAGCCATGATCCACGTGTTCACGGATATCAGCCTCACCGGGAAATCGGCCGTACTGGTGGTGTATTTCCCGGGCCCCGATCAGCCGCATCAGCTTTTGCTGCTGGATGCCGCCAAGGCCTGGGAGCTGGTGTTTGAGAATTCAGACGAGTTTAATGCCTGGGCGGAAGAACGTTACCATTCGATCAAGGCCACGCTTGCTAATTTGTTATCCGGCGTGGCCGCCTCCCCCACCTTGCCCCTACCACTGGAAGCCGTCAAAAACTGACCACGACCTACGAGTTGCTGAGCCGGCCCTGTCCTAGCCGAGCAGATCCTGATAGTCTGTTGAGCCGCTACGCGGCGCGGGAACGAAGCCGGCGGCTTGTTTTCACCATCCTGCTAGGCGTCGTAGTTCAGATTCGGCGCCAACCACCGCTCCACCTCGCCCACTGAAAGCTTCTTGCGCGCCGCATAGTCTTCCACCTGATCGCGGTTGATCTTCCCCACGGCAAAATACTTCGCCTCAGGGTGCGCAAAGTAGAGGCCGCTGACGGCTGCCGCCGGCAACATGGCATAGGACTCTGTCAACGTCACACCCGATTGCAGTTCCGCCTGCAGCAGATCGAACAGGATGCGCTTCTCCGTATGGTCGGGACAAGCCGGGTACCCCGGCGCAGGACGAATGCCGCGGTACCGCTCGCGAATCATATCCTCGTTGGTGAGGGTCTCGGCTTTCCCATACCCCCATTCGAGGCGAACCCGCTTATGCAGCCATTCGGCGAACGCTTCCGCCAATCGATCTGCAAGCGCCTTGACCATGATGGAGTTGTAATCGTCGTGGTCCTTCTCATACTTCGCACACAGCGCTTCCACGCCGATGCCTGCCGTCACCACAAAGGCCCCCACGTAATCGCCACGGGCGGAATCCTTGGGGGCAACGTAGTCGGCCAAGGCCAGATTGAACTGATCGGCCGGTTTCTCCGTTTGTTGACGAAGCGTATGAACGGTGGTGAGGACATCCCGACGATCGCCATTCCGATACAATTCAATGTCATCACCGACGCTATTGGCTGGAAAAAACCCATAGACTCCACGCGCCGTCAGTAATTTGCCATGGATGATCTCTTCCAGCAATGCCCGGGCATCGGCCAACAGTTCCTTGGCCTTCGGGCCAACGGTGGCGTCTTCCAAGATGTCGGGATACCGGCCGCGCAATTCCCACGTGTGAAAGAACGGTGTCCAGTCGATGAAGGGCACCAACTCGCGCAACGGCATACGATCGATCTGACGCAGTCCGGTGAAGGACGGCGTGGGAATGTCGGCGGAAGCCCAATCGGTCGGCATCCGATGTGCCCGCGCGGACTCCAGGGTGCGGAGTGGTTTGCTGCCTCGATCCTGATGCGCCTGCCGGATACGATCGTAATCCGCCCGAATGGAAGCAGAAAAATTCTGTTCCTGCTGCTTGTTGATCAGGCTTCCCACCACTCCGACGGCGCGCGAGGCGTCCAGCACATGCACCGTGGTATTACCGTAGGACGGCGCAATTTTCACGGCTGTGTGGGCCTTGCTGGTCGTGGCACCGCCGATAAGCAATGGCACCGTAAATCCCTGCCGCGTCATCTCCTTGGCCACATGCACCATTTCATCCAATGATGGCGTAATCAATCCGCTCAGGCCCACCATGTCCACCTGCTGTTCGCGAGCCGTCGCCAGGATTTTTTCGCATGACACCATGACGCCAAGATCGATCACCTCGTAGTTGTTGCAACCCAACACCACCCCGACGATGTTCTTGCCGATATCGTGCACATCGCCTTTGACGGTCGCGAGCAGCACCTTGCCGTTGGCACGGGAGGTGCCCAATCGCTGTTTTTCCGCCTCCATGAACGGCATGAGGTAGGCCACGGCCTTCTTCATGACCCGGGCGCTTTTCACCACTTGAGGGAGAAACATTTTTCCCGACCCAAAGAGATCGCCGACGATGTTCATGCCGGCCATCAACGGCCCTTCAATCACATCGAGCGGCCGCGCCGATTTCTGCCGGGCTTCCTCTACATCCTGATCGATATAGTCCGTCAGCCCCTTCACCAGCGCATGGGCCAAGCGCTCTTCCACCGGCCGCTGGCGCCACTCATCGTCCTTCACCGCCGCTTTGCCCTTTTGCTTGACCGTGTCCGCAAACGTCACCAACCGTTCGGTCGCATCGGGGCGGCGATTCAACAGCACGTCCTCTACCAGCGCGAGCAGGTCCTTGGGAATTTCTTCATACACGGCCAGCTGCCCGGCATTGACGATGCCCATATCCAGACCGGCCTGAATGGCGTGGTAGAGAAACGCGGCATGCATCGCCTCGCGGACCACATTGTTGCCGCGGAATGAAAAAGAGATGTTGCTGACGCCGCCGCTGACCTTGGCCAGCGGGAGATGCGCCTTGATCCAACGCGTCGCGTCGATGAAATCGACGGCATAATTGTTGTGTTCTTCCAGTCCGGTCGCGACGGTAAGAATATTCGGATCGAAAATAATGTCCTGGGGCGGAATACCGACCTGTTCCGTCAACAGACGATACGAGCGTTCGCAAATCTCGATGCGCCGCGCAACCGAGTCGGCTTGACCACGCTCATCGAATGCCATGACCACGACTGCCGCGCCATACCGCCGGATGAGCCGCGCCTGCTCCAGAAACCTGGTCTCGCCTTCTTTCAAGCTGATGGAATTAACGATGCCTTTGCCTTGAATGTTGCGGAGCCCCTCTTCGATGACCTCCCACTTCGAGCTATCCACCATGATCGGCACCCGCGCGATGTCGGACTCGGCGGCCAACAGGCGCAGGAACCTCTGCATCGCCGCCTTGGAATCCAGGAGGCCCTCATCCATGTTGATGTCGATGATTTGGGACCCGCCTTCGACCTGCTGGCGCGCCACGGTCAAGGCCTTGTCGTAGTCGCCGGCCAAAATCAGTTTAGAAAAGGCCGGAGATCCCGTAATGTTGGTGCGCTCGCCGACGTTCACAAAATTCGATTCCGGTCGCAGGGTCAGCGCTTCAAGGCCGCTCAGGCGCAAAAACGGCTCAACCTTGGCCGGCCGGCGGGGTGATACCCCACGCACCGCTTCCGCAATATTGTGAATATGGTCGGGCGTGGTCCCGCAACAGCCCCCTACAATATTGAGCCACCCGTTCTGCGCCCATTCACGCAACTGGGGGGCCAGCGACTGCGGAGTTTCAGGAAACCCAGTAGGCAACAAGGGATTGGGCAGCCCGGCATTCGGATGGCTGCTCACGAAAATCGGCGCGAGCTGCGACAGCTCTTCGATCAAAGGCCTCATTTCCTTCGGCCCCAGAGCGCAATTCATGCCGACACTCAGCAGCGGCACATGCGAAATGGAGTTCCAGAATCCTTCAACGGTCTGTCCCGAGAAGCCGCGATTGCTCCCGGCCTGAA
Organism: Nitrospira sp.; assembly: GCA_049840695.1. Taxonomy (GTDB): domain Bacteria; phylum Nitrospirota; class Nitrospiria; order Nitrospirales; family Nitrospiraceae; genus Nitrospira_A. Next base: position 31,795 of record JASGJV010000001.1, on the reverse strand, counting down.
TGAATGTCACCGATGCCATGATCGGTACCTGCCGCGCACCTTCTGCGAAGAGCTGCTGTATCGCAAAAAAGGCCGCCTTCGCATTCAGCGTGTCAAAGATCGTTTCGACAAGCAGCAGGTCGGCGCCGCCGTCCAGCAGACCGCGTACCTGCTCGCCATAGGCCTGCACCAATTCCGGATAGGTGGTCCCGCGTGCTGCGGCATCATTGGAGTCTGTCGAAACCGACGAGGTCTTCGTGGTCGGCCCAATCGCACCTGCCACGAAACAGCGCCGCGCAGGCTGTGCCGCGACGACCTGAGCGACCGCCCGCCTGGCACATTGGGCTCCGGCTTTGGACAACTCATACCCGAGATCATTCATGCCGTAGTCGGCCAGTGACACGGATTGGGAATTAAATGTGTTGGTTTCGACAATGTCCGCCCCGGCTTCGAGATACTGCCGGTGGATTGCTTCGATGACACTCGGTTGCGTGACGTTCAGCAGGTCGTTGTGTCCCTTGAGGTCCTTTTTCCAATCCTTGAACCGTTCCCCGCGAAACGCGGCTTCGTTCAGGTTATGGCGCTGGATCATAGTCCCCATGGCACCATCGAGGACCAGGATACGTTCACGGAGCAGTTCTTGGATGTCGTGTACCGGCATGACTACCTATGTCTTTCTGTCACAGCCCTCAGGTGTGCGACGACTGGGGCGATGACTGCAATTGAGCGGGCATCATATCGGGAACGGACTTTTTTCAGCAAGCCATGACAGGCTCTCCGCCTTGACAATGACTACCCCGGCCGATACGATGCCAGACAGTGTCTGGGCCGAGCCTGAGTCGATTGTATGGCGCATCAGACAGTCACCCGCCTCATCATTTGTTGTCTCCTCCTGATCAGCCTCCTCGGACCGGAATGCCCTTTCCTATGGGCCGGACCGTATTTTGAGGATGGGTATCTGGGGCTGACTCAAACCGAATTACACGACAAACTCGGCCTGCCCCAGGCCGTGCGGGACCGCAAATCCGCTTTGCGCGTCTTCACCTATTACCCCATCAGCGACTGGGAGCAATACTTCAAGAAAGTCGTCTCTCCTGAAAACGGCGAAGATGTTTACACCTTCAAGCGTGACGGCATCGATATCCGGTATTCCTTCAGTTTTACCTTCGACCCTAACGATCATAACGAGCAGCGGCCGCTGTTCGTTCGCCTGGTCGATATCGAGTTCTCTCCGCCCGTGGCCCTGAGCAGGATCCCTCAACTCGTTCCTGAATTCAAACCACCGGAGGACGCCTCCGCGCCGGTCTTCCGCTCCAACATTATGTTGCTGTTTTTTGCGGGGGGCCCGTCGGCCGATGCGCGGTTCATTGTGCGGGAGAAAGGAAAGGATGCACTGGACTGGTCACTCGCCTTCCAGATGTTCGCCTTACAGGGTCTGCCGGATCCGTTGACTCCGAAAGCGCCGATCGACCGTCTGGAAATCAGTACGCAAAGCCTACCGCTGGTCAAACTGCGCCAGCGCAACACCCACGAACCGGTTTTAAATCCCTACTCCAAGGCCTTCGCCCAGCAGCCGCCGCCGGCGCCCGCCGCGAAGAAGATTCCGGTGCCGACTTACGCAGAGTAGTTCAGGGAGCTGATTGTTCGACTGGCTCCAACTGGCGGGCCGTGCGTTCGTCTTGTGCGCGGTAACTCTGCTCGGTCTGGCTTCGCATCCGCCCCAACATATTGTCCGCCGGCTGGCTTGTGCCCTGTTGCGAAGGACCCGAAAGCGCCTCGAGAGACGGAGCTTCGATTGCAATGACCTGGTAGAGAGCCGAGACGCCCACTATCACCAGAAGCAACTTGCAGAGAATCCTGATGGCAGGATTGGCGCTCAAGAAAATGAACAGCAGCAGGATCAGTGACGAAACCCCGGCCACAATCACGACGGCGGTTTGATAGGCCGTCAGCCCTTTGATCGTTCGAGAACCGACTTTTGCCGCGACGGCACTGAGGATATCCCGGACCACGCCGGGGGAAGGAGAAGTAGATAACTTATTCCCGGTGACGGCCGGTGCAGGTACAGGAGCGGGAGCCGGGGAGTCCGTACCGGTCATGGTTCGCACCCGGCCCCGATAGGCAGTCGGTACCTGGTCGAGATTGTCGGTCAAGACGGCTTGGCCCTGGGCATCCGTATAGACATACAGAGCCCCTGCCTCGGCATCAATCCCGGCATATCCCAGGAAACAGAACCCCAGCGCGCTCGCCCATACCCAGGCCTGGTTCCGTCTCGCGTCACCATGTCCCATCCTCCGCCCTCCTTCGGTCCTCCATTAAGCATAGCAGGTCGAAACCGGGGGGAAAGAAGTGCAACGCCCCTCCTTGACGGTTATCCCTCCCTTGACGGACTGAAAACCTATTGTTTAGCATGCAGCAAGCATCTCGCACTCGCACACTCGTTGATGGAAGGATATTTGTGACCGATCAGATGACTTCGGCAGACCCCGTTTCCTCCCTGCCCCCTGCCGCGGAGCCAACACCGTTTATCCGCCAGCGGCCGGTCAGGATCATCATCAATTCGTTTCTCGCGCTGTTCGTGGTCGCCCTGATCGCGTTTCGCTTTGTGCCTGGGTGGCTGGATCCGGATTTCTCCAAACATATCGAAAGCCATCGCGTGATGGTGGGGATGGATCGCAAGCAGGTCCTGGATTCGTGGGGGTCGCCGAACACGATGAACGTCACCCATACCAGCGATGGGCTGCGGCGCGAAGAATGGATCTTTGAAGATTGGGAAAGCCCGGCGGTGGTCAAACACCGGTATCTCTACTTTGAAGAAGGCAAATTGATCGGCGGCCATTTTTCAGGATCCGACGTACGGCTTCCGCTGCCGACCAATCCGGAACCGGTCAAACCCAAGGGCCACCCCTAGTCGTCAACTTTTGACGCCGCCGGCCGGACCACCTTCTAATCCCCGTCTCAATCAGCCTCGCTGGTTGCCTCACGAACCTGCAGGGCCAGACGGCTCAACAGAATTTCCGCCCGTTGCCTGTCACCTTCCGCAACCATGACACGGCTGCCCAGGAGCGCCACCCCTGGATAAAGCGCGCCGATGTGTTCATGCTGAACAGCGTAGGGAATGCCATTGCCGTCGAGCAGGCTCCGGATCAGCGCCAGTTCACCCACATCTGCCGGTTCGCAGAGACTCACCAGGGGCTGAAGCTTCTTAGGATGATTCCGTAATGTCACAATCGCCTCTCGCCAGGCACCGTTGCACATTTACCGAGCTGGGATGCCTAGGACCCGGCATCCCGGACTGCGAACAGCGCGTGATTCATTGCAATTCCTTCGGATGGCCAATACACTCACGGAAAAGCACAGGGTCCGGAAGCAGAGCTGGCCTTGGATATGGAGCAATGACTGCGCGGAGATCGGCGTCGGTGTCGTTGCCGAAGGGGGACAACGGACAACTTACGGGGTCTCGGTGATCTGAACGCGCCGTTCTTTCCCTGGTCCGCCCGACACGGTCAGAACACGTTTCCATTCACGAACTTGGTAAATGGCCCAGGCCTGCGGCTGATTCTTGTAAAAGGCGTCCGGGTCTTCCCCGGACGCATTGAGGTAAATCGGCTCCGTAAACCCTTCTTCCAGCACATAGTCCAACAGACAGTCCGTGGTAAACCCTTTTCCATGCAGGGCCACCTCGGCAAGGAAGTTGAGAATCTCGTTCGGAATCCTGAATGGTGATAGGCTTCATCTGACCGGTAGCTGATTGTAGCCAGTAGGAACGAAGGAAGGCAAGGCATGGCACAGAAGAGATTGACCCGTACGCAATTTCTCGAGCGGCTGTTGTCCGTCATGGATCGTAAGCACCATTGGGCCTGGCCGATCATTATGGGACCAGGGATCACCAAGACCCAGCTGAAGCTTCACTATCAACAGGAGTACCTGGTCTACGTGCGGGACTTTCCTGTTCTGCTGGCTCGAGTGCATGGGCAAAACCCGCCTCCTGACGTGCGGCGGATGCTGGCTGAAAATATTTATGAAGAGGATACGGGTGGCCTGTCTTTTGGACGGTCTCATCCCGAGTTGTTCAACGAAATGATGCACGGGCTGGGATTCGACAGCCGGGTCTTCCTCCGCGCCAGTCTCCTGCCTGCCAGCCTTCGTTATCGACGGTGGCTGGAAAAGGTGACGGCCAGCCGCGACTGGGTCGTTGGCGCTGCAGCGCTCGCGGTGTTTGTCGAGGGGAGTATCAAAGACCGTCAGGAGATTCAGGAACCCTCCAAGCCAAAAACCGAGCCCGAAATCGAAGCCTATATCGATGTCCATCCTCTCGTCCGGCATCACAAGATCGACCGACAGCATATGGATCTCATACGGGCACACCAGAAGGTGGAGGCGGGGCACCGACAGGACGCGTACACCATGGTCGTCAACTATGCCAAATCGAGGAGCCAGCAGGATGCCGTGCTGGCCTGCGTGAGGCAAGGTCTCACACTGTGGACGGCCTATCGGGACGGCATCGCCGAGGCCTGCAAATTGGCGAAGCCATGAGGAGGCTGGAGGCCATCCATTGGTGGTTGCCGCTGTGCATCCTCATCATCCTCAGTCTGCATCAGGCTGCCCAGGCATCCCTATCACTGGACGACATGGTGTTGGTTCCCGCCGGCGAATTCACGATGGGAGCCTCCGCTGACAAGGGCGGCCTCCCGGATGAGCAACCCATGCGCCTTGTCTATCTGGGCGCGTTCTGGATCGATCGGTACGAAGTCACCAACGCCCTTTATGTACAATTTGTTCAGGCCGCGAACTATCAGGCACCAGCCAATACCGCCGATCGCTTGACCCTCTGGGAACAGAACCGGCCGCTTCCCGGCATCGAACAGCATCCGGTCGTGAATGTGAGTTGGCTTGATGCCCTCGCATACTGCCGTTGGGCGAGCAAACGATTGCCGACCGAAGCGGAATGGGAAAAGGCCGCCCGGGGAATCGACGGACGAACGTACCCCTGGGGCAACGACTGGAGCGTCGACAAGGCAAACAGTGCAAGCTACTGGGCCGGGAAGACCGTCCAGTTCGCAGATAGTACGGAGTGGGAAGCGTTTTGGGTCAAAGGCCTGGGTGCGGAAATTTCCAAAGCGAAGGGCCTGAAGGGGGAAATCCTGACGCTGCCGGTCGGCAGTTTTCCTGCCGGTGCCAGTCCTTATGGGGCGCTGGACATGGCGGGCAATGCCGCCGAATGGGTGCAGGACTGGTACAACCCCAACCACTACCGCTCCGGGTCGCTTACAGATCCTCAAGGACCGGAGCGAGGCGCGATTAAAGCGATGCGTGGCGGATCCTGGCTCAAACCGGCGATCAGCCTGCGCACCTCCGATCGTGATTGGGGGACGATGGACAGCCGCCCTTCCGGGACCGGCTTCCGTTGCGCGAAAGATCACTATTAGTTCGACGGTCTGTTCCAGAGCCTCGCCCCTGTCCGAGTCCCCCAGCGCTCCATTACTCACTCCTGCCGGATTTTCAGGAGATTCTAGGTGGTCTAGGCTTCAACCGCTATACTGCTTCTAAGTACTCTCACGTCCATACCGCAGCACGTTGATCTATCGAGTATCCGCTATGGCATTCCAGCCTTCTCGCGCCCCAGAGGCCGGCTCTGAACCGATATTCGGGGTCTTGCTGGCCGATGACTCGCCAGAATCCCAGGCCTTGATTCGATTGTACCTGCATGGGCTTCCCTATCGGATTGACGTCGTAGGAAACGGAGAAGAAGCGGTCGTAATGTTCCAATCCCGGCAGTTTGACATCGTGATTCTCGATCAGCACATGCCGGTCATGGACGGTTTTACCGCCGCGCGTTTGATGAGGAAGTGGGAATCATCCATTCAGTGCGCGCAAGTGCCGATTCTGACCTTGACCGCCGACTCATTGGTCGAAACAAAGAAACAGTGCCAAGCGGCAGGGTGCACGGCATTCTTAGCCAAGCCCATAGCGAAAGGACAGCTTCTCGCCGCATTACATCAATATGTCGCAATTGCCTCAACGGAACGCGCCACGCCACGGAACAGCTCCCCCACTGGCATCGCAGCCCTGATCAACGAAGAAATCGCGCGACGCCGCCCACTCTTCCTCGATAATCGCCGGCAGGAACTAAGATGCATCCAGGACGCCATTGAGCGAGGAGATTGCGAATTCATCCGGGTCACGGGACACCGCATCAGAGGCCTGGCCGGATCGTATGGATTCCCCGACATCGGCCTGGCGGGAGCCCAGTTGGAGCAGGCAGCTCGTGATCAGGACGTGGCCGCGATACGCCGGACGATCGATAGGCTGGCTGCGCTTCTTACCCAAGCGAATCAGACTGTTTAAGCGGATCAGCGATGTAGCAGAGAAAGATTGCCGCCATGAGCATTCTCATCATCGACGACTTTCAGGAGGAACGCGACCTCCTCCACGCCATCCTTCACCGTGCCGGATTCGGCCCGCTCCTTCCGGTCGCGACGGCACAAGAAGGACTGAACCTCCTAGGAATCGGCAAACGCGGAAGACTCGGGAACGGTATCGACCTCGTCCTCATGGATCTCGAAATGCCCGGGATCGATGGCTTGGAGGCCTGTCAGAGAATCAGGCTAGAAGAACAGCTCCAGAGCCTGCCCATCATCATCATTACCGCCCATACGGCAGAAAACGATATTCAGTCCGCCTATACAGCCGGCGCCACAGACTATATTCGCAAACCCGTGATTCCGGTCGAACTCCTGGCACGATCCGCCACGGCATTGAGCCTGAAACAGGAAATCGACGCGCGGAAATTACGTGAACAGGAATTGCTTGAACGGACCAAAGAACTCGACCATGCATTCGAGCAAATGACCACGCTCCATGGTACCGTGCACATTTGCGCCAAATGTAAGCGCGTGAAGACTGATGGAGCTTACTGGCAACGAATCGAAGACTACCTACGCCGGCTGGCGCGCTTCACAGTCAAGGAGGGCGTCTGTGACTCCTGCATGCATCAAGCCTATCCCCATCTGAAACGGATGCCCTAGCCTCAGACTTCTTGGGTATCGGACAATTCTCCCGTCATCAATGGGAGCTGTCCGCCAGAACAAATGCCACGGCTTCGATGCGCACGACCGGCATGATCAGGCCGGTCCCCTCGACGTCATGGGAAAAGTCGTAGACGAGAGACTCGTCTTCGACCAGCCTGCCGCACATCACCACATCGATCTCAATCCGCTCGCCCCGCTGCATCCTGGCCTTGAGATCGGCGGTCGCCTCACCCGCCGAGGCAATCAGTGTCGCCGGAAGGTCTTCATGTTTGAAACGTATGTCACCCCATGCTGTCCGGTTCAACTTCGGTCCCAGCGCGACTCGAAAACCGCCCTCTTCTTCGTCAAATCGTGACAGTTCTCCAAGCCAGACCACGGTTACCAGCCATTGCAAGGGTTCCTTGCCTTCGCGTCGGGCATCACGCTCACGGTTCAAGGCAAATAGCCGTTCGTCGTGGCCGGGATCATGGTGCCCCTGACCATACACTTGAGGCCAGTCTGGAGGCGATCCGTCCAGCGCCGCGAGAAACTGTTCGATGGGTTCACGATCGAGAAGGAGATGGCTGCCAGGCGGAAGCGTCGCCAGTGCCGCAGACAGGGTCTTATGCAACGGACGCACCGGAGAAGGTATATCAGCCGAACCTATAGCGGACGTCGACCAGGCCAGCACGAGCAAGGCCATGGCAGGGAGGTTCCACACGTGGAAGGCACTCCTCGAGTCAGGCAGCAGGGACCGCCAGGCTGCGAAACAGGTCCCTCAGCTCGCATGTGGCAGAATGCGCCCAAGACAAGACCCCGGCATCCACCAGCACTTCAAGCCGGGGCACAGGGTCGAGTCGAGCCAGCAGCTCGGCATTGAGAGTTTGAGACTTCAGCACCTGCGCGTAGGTCCCGATCCAGGATTCAACGACCGCCCGTAATCCGGCATCCGTTGCGTTGATCCGACCCAACCGGACTTCCTGCAACAATTTGATCAACGGGTCTGACTGGAGCAGCGTGCCGATTGCGCGGCGCAATTGTTCTTCTTGATCGTTCATCATGAGTGACTCGAATGACATGGCGTCGTGATTAATTCATGGAGCAGGCACCGGGGCCCCGCGGATCTCCACAGGAGCCGCATCCGCCGCCGGAATTCGAGACCACCGGCCACCCGCCGGTTGCACCCACCCCGAATGCAGAAAATTGTTTATTCAACGTCGTCCCCTTGCAGGAAGGACAGGCCGGCACCGTCTGTCCCTGCACGATGAGCTCGAAGCGGTGGTTGCATTCCTGGCAGACGTATTCGAAGATGGGCATGGGCTGTACTCCTTGGATTTTGGAATATTATAAGTAAGGCCAATTCACTTTCGCAATCATCAGCCGACAGGAGTCCCCACATGTGGTCAGAAGATAAATCATTCGTGTTTCGCATCAGCCTGGAAGCGCAATTCCCCGACGACTACGAGGGCCCGCACGATGAGCAGGCCTGGCTGCGTGAGTGGGAACTACAGATCAAGCCGGTTTTGATCAAGAACCTGTTCGACACGCTGCGGGAATACCCCGCATGGAAATCACATGTCAGGAACCGTGGAAAATCGCCGACGGAAGAAATTGAAGTCGCCATGGTCCGCGATTTTTCACCAACTCTTTAGGCGCACGAACCGGCTATGTCCCAGGCTACCGCTCAGGGTCTCTACATCCACATTCCCTTCTGTCATCAGCGCTGTCATTTCTGCGCCTTTTACCTGGAAATTTACCAGGCGGGCGCCGCGGAAGAGTTTGTCATTGCGCTGCTCACGGAATTGCGTTTGTACGGCGAGAGCGGCGTATTGAGAGGGGATCCGTTGGATTCCATCTATTTCGGCGGCGGGACGCCGACCACGCTCTCGTCCCAACAACTCGCGACAATCCTCGCAACAAGCACCCAGGTGTTCGGACTGGCTCCGGAAGCCGAGGTTACCGTTGAAGCCCACCCGGGATCGGTTTCACGAGACAGTCTCGCGCAGCTCGCGGAAGCTGGATGTACCCGCCTCAGCCTCGGCGCCGAATCGATGGACCAAAGGGAGCTGGATCGCGTCGGACGCCCGGGGTCTCCCTCCAGCACCATCCATGTCATGGCCATGGCACGCGGAGCCGGTTTTACCAACATCAATCTCGATCTCATGTACGGGCTCCCGGGCCAGACGCTGGAGAGTTGGGCCTCCTCCTTACGGCAGGCAATTGAACTGGCTCCGGAGCACCTGTCTTGTTATGCCTTAACCATCGAAGAGGGCACTCACCTCACGTCAGCCATTCAGCGCGGCCTCCTCCCCGCCCCTGACGAAGAACTCCAAAACCGGATGGAAGACCTGGCCGAAGGAATTCTCAGCGAGGCCGGCTATGGGCGCTACGAAATTTCCAACTATTGCCGACCTGGATTTGCCAGCAGACATAACAGTCTTCACTGGACTGGGGGGCATTACCTCGGCGTCGGCCCCAGTGCGCAGTCCTATATCGGCGGTCGGCGATTCGGCAATGTGAGCAATCTCGCAGCCTACAAGGCAGCCCTCAAGGCCGCCCGGCTCCCGGTTTTGGTATCCGATCAACTCACGCAGGCGGACGAAAGTTGCGAACGGCTGATCTTTGGGCTGCGCCTCGTTGGTGGCATTTCCTTGAGACAGACAGGAGCCCTTTCATTTCCTGAGCTCTCGCGGGAAGTGGACAAATTACTGGCGGACGACCTGCTCGAACGTACGGGCGACCTGGTGCGCCTCACCACAAGGGGCAGACGGTATGCCGATACAGTGGCGGTTTCGCTCATGACGAGCCTGAAATGAGTATCGAGCCTCGCTGCTCCCATTGACTTCCGTCCCCGACAGAGGGGAGACTGAAACGAAAGAGGAGGCTTTTTCCCATGCCCGTCAATATGGATCCCAGCAAACGCCGCCGTCGTCAGCCGGCCGAATCTACTGCATCCGCCACCGATCCGGAAACAGCTCAGCCCAAACGATTCGGAGAAGACACGGAAGCGGATCGCGAAAAGGCGATCGCCGACGCTGAGTTGAAGAACTTGTGGGATGCGACCGAAGTCATCGATATGGATAGCTGGTAATCAGCCCACGCCGGAGTCAGCGCCTCAATCTCCCTTTGCAGGACCCTCTCCGAGTCGATATTCTACTCATTGGACAAGTCCCATCGATGACTTTCTTGCCCGCTCGTCATGCCCTGTTTTATCCGTTTCACCTCTGCGCCCCAGGCACGCTCGAGTATCTGCTTGCGCATTATGGATCAAGCCACTTTCGGGACTACATGGCGCTTCGCCTCACGCCGTTCATGGGAACCACCGCCTACCAGGATCGCATGGGAGACGAACATCCGGACCTCGTCAGCAGCGGCCGCATCGTACAAGGTTATGTGGTCAGCGGCCCCCTGGATGACGACGCCGTAGCCCAGATTGACCGTGATTTTGCTGATCCGCGTTGGAGACAGCTGTTCCATGCCGGATTGCAGGAAGATCGACGGTTTCAGCGCGGCCTTTTTGATCTGACCCATGCCATGCGAATCGGATCGACGCTCGTGCCGGGGCCGGCCGCCTTGCTTCGTCTTCTCGAACCGCAACGCGCTACTGAGTTGTGTACCGTCGCGCTGGTGAAACAATGGGCCCGTTCGTCCCCAACCCTGGAGGATGCCTACCAATTCGAATATGGCCTCGCGCTCGTGAAAACCGCCGCAGCGCAGGTCTACACCTTCCGCCTGGCCCGCGCCCATGGGTTGGTCCCGGTCACGGATTCCAAAACCCACCATCGGTTATTGAGCCACTCCATGGCACGTGAAGGCATCGATCTGCCCAATGAGTATGCCGTCCCATCGCAGGAGCACCCAGTCTCGTGACCAGTTCACGCTACCGAAGTGAGAGGCTTGTCCGGCCTGTGCCACAACAAGGGGCGGGACAAGCTGCCCGAGCTGTTGCACTCGACCCTGTGTCACCTGGTACACTCGGCCCCGAACGAGACGACCGCATGAGCACCCTCACCCCCGTCATGACCCCCGACGCCCTCGACACCACCGACGTGGGCTCGGGCGATGATCTGGAAGCCCGCGTGATCGTATTTAATTGCGAATGCCACACCTACCAGCAGGTCATCGCGCTGTTTTGCAAGTGTATTCCGGGAATGAATTCATCCCGGGCCTTCGAATTGGCGTGGCGCATTGACCATGAAGGTCAGGCGACGGTCTATTCAGGAGCCCGCAAACTGGCTGAAGAAATCGGAACCAAACTTGCGGCCGGAGGATTGCGGGTGGGTGTTCAGTAACAGGAAGCGAGAGGTGGGCCGGCATTCTGCGCCGACCCTCTCGACGGGGACGCAGGTTACTTCGTTCGTTTTTTCGCTGTGGCGGCTTTCGTGGGTTTAGCTTTGCTTGCCGCAGCAGCCGGCGCGGCAGCCTTCTTGGCACTCCCCTTGGCGCTGCCGTGGGTCGCTTGGGAACTCTTTGCGGACTTGGCCGAAGTCTGTGCGGCCTTTTGTTCCTGCGCAGCCGCCGCCTTGTAGTAGGATTTATTGAGCTTACTTAGCATATCGCCGTTCAATACACGCACCTGGTACAGTTCGAACAACTTGCTGATGGCTTTAGGGTCGCCCTTGCGAGCCAGCCCCAACAGCCTCCGCCGCTGGTTCATTTCTTCTTCTTCAGTATGAGACGCCGCTCGCCGCTCCATAGCGCTCCTTTCAAGGAATGCCGACACTTCTGTCACACATTCGCCCGATGCCCGACGAAATGCCCCGCAGTATAACAGATTCGGCCTAGCCAGTACTACACAAACCTTGGTCAAATGAGAGAAATTTTGCCGATTCTCCAAAATGGGATTGGGGGGGCGAGTAAATGTTCCCCTTGGTTGTAGATGAACGATCAAGATCTCTATAATTGCTTTTTATCATTCGTACCACGACACAAAGGAGCCTCCGATGGAACATGTCGCCGCTGCTGATACACAACCGACCATTGCCGATGATCCCCAGGCACGCGCCCTTCTTCAACGAGCCTTTGAAAATACGGCCCGCTGGCAACCGGATTTTCGAGGTTTTTCAGCAGACCTCAGCGTCAACACAAACGGGCAGGTCGTGAGCGGAACCGTCGTGGTCAAGGGACCGCGTGAGGTGGCCGTCCAACTCGCCGATGAAGCGATTCAGAAATGGGCGCAGGAGCAGATCGGCATGATCGCCGTGCACCGCGCTCCCCGCAAGTTCGAGGAATCAGACGGAAAACATCGCCTCACGATGGAGACCGGCGAGGGGCATCCGCTGGGCCGCCGGCTCGACATTCATGGCGACGGCATGCAGTCCTTCTATCGCATCAAGGATAACCGGATTACTCAGATCAACCGGAAGATGCCGCATGTGGCCTTCACGATCAACGTGGAGGAGAGCAGCACCACCCAGGACCAGAAGCAGCTGACCACGAAATATACCGTGTATTATTTCGCGCCGAAGGACGGCACACTGCGCAATGTCGAAAGCTTTACTGACACGCATGTACGTGTCGGGGCGTCTGATCTTCCAGCGGCGCGGCGCATCATCTCGTATGAAAACGGGGCGGTCCTTGTCCGAACCATGACGTTCACCAACCACAAATTGCTGGCCTGATGGATTTACGGACGACATTCCCCCGTAGCATGAAAACCAGGCTGGCCGGCTATGTCCACCTGGCGCGGATGATCGACAAGTGCCGCGCAGTATTGGCCGGCACTGAAGGGGAGTACATCTATCCCTGCCCGATGGATGAACGGCTACTGGACTATGCCGGTATCACCGCCGAGCAGTTCACGGCTGCCGTGAAGGCCAACGTAACCGATGAGGGGGTGGCGGAGTGGTTACAACGCACCGCCACCCCTCATGAGAGAGCTGAACTCGAGGAATGGAACAGAAGGCTGCTCGAGCGCGGCCCCAGTTCGCCGGAAAGTGAGACGAAATTCAAGAAGTACCGTGATGCGGTGGACCCTTTGCGCACTGACATCACGGCCTGGTCTGATCTTCAAGACCTGGAGGAAGGCAGGACCGTTCCTCGTAGAGGTTAGTGCCTTACCGACTCAATTGACCCGCACGCATGGTTGAGTTCCCCGCCATACCATTGCCTTTCTTTGATACCGAGCTTCGGACCGTATCCGAATAGTGCCCAACTGTATCCCTCATGATACATTCGGTTCTGTATTTGAAGCGAGTTCACCGTTATCGTGCCCCTTCATGCTGGCATCGCTGTTCCAGGCTCCTGCTCAGGTCAACTTCATACGAATCCGTCCTGGCATGCGAATGGCATAGTGACTTCATGAATCGCGCAACTTCAATGCCCCACTCCACCATCGGCCAGGAGGTACGTAGATGGCTCTCGTTCGACAGAATTTGGTTCCCGGCACCGGCGATCACTTGATCACGCTCGACACCGACACAAACCTCGAATGGCTCAGTCTGAACGCGACCGCCAACCTGTCCTACCTGGACGTCTTGGGCGGCGCCGGTGGATACACCACCACCTACGGCTTTCGCTATGCCACAGGACAGGAAATCAGCCTGCTTCACCAACATGCCGGCATTACGAAATTTGGCCTCACGCAAGTCGTGCCCTTTCCACAGAGCAATCATGTCGCAATGGAAACAGTCATTGAACTCATGGGCGGCGCAGCACTGTACCCGTCAATCACCAGCGGGTCAGTCCTGGTTCAGACGCAGGGTATGATGAAGTTTCGAGGAACGGGCGTCCCCACGCCGATGACGCCCATGAGCGTCGTACAACTCTGGCTCTTCAAACATAATCCTATTAGCTCCTATGCGGACAGCAATCCAGGCCGACCCGCCGGCACACGAATTCCTGAAATTGCCTCATACCTAGTACGCGACCGAATCATGCCCGTCGGCTCCATCTCTCGCGGCAAATCTGCCAAGGCTGTGAAAGCCCAACGCCCGAAGAAATACGCCTGATTCATCTAAGCCGTGCGAGCTCCATGAAGCCGACGATATCCGGATTCATGGAGCATTCGCCTCCACTCATGTCAGCGCTCTCGAATAGGATCTGATCTACCGTTCCCCCCACATTGATTTGTCCTCCGGAGAAGCATAGGCTAATGCCTGTTTCGTCGCGGCGGATCGTCGCCCATGACGGAGCATACCGCTTCGCCACCGCCCACGATCACCCGCACGACAGCAAAAGGGGTCGTCATGAAAGACCTCACTCCACCGGATCACTGTCAAACCATCGCCACCTAATCTGAACTCCTGGGGCGTACTCTGAAGGAGTTTAATTTTTTTCGCGCATGGTGACACTATGACGACTATCTCTACCAGTGACCAACCCCTTTTCACACCGAAACAGACGGTCAGCAGCGACACGTCGGCCAAGAACATTCTCATCGCCGTCGATGACTCGGACGGATCCGTCCGTGCCCTGCACTATGTCGGAGCGCTGTTCCGGGACATTCAGAATGTAAAGGTGACGTTGTTTCATGTGCTGAGCCCCATGCCTCGGGAATTGATGGAGCACGGCGGCTCGGAGAACCCTGAGACTGAACACCATCTCGGCGAACAACTCCGCAAGGACCAGGAAGCATGGATACGCGCTGAAGGTGCTCTCGAATATCCCATCCTGGTGAAAGCGTTGGAACAACTTGGGCAGACCGGGTTTCCTCTCGATCATGTCACGCTCAAGTTGGGATATGAACGCGATATCGCCGACAGCATCATGGATGAAACCAAAGCCGGAGGGTATGGCACCGTCGTAGTGACGCGATACGGGCCGACAGGAACGAAGCGGCTCTTCAGCAGCCGTATCACCGACCGCCTGGTGCGGGATCTGTCCGGAGTCGCGCTCTGGGTCTTGGGATAACCTCGGCGACAGGCGCACCTCTCGTCCTGACGAATGAGCGTTAGACGCGCCTCGGAGGCTGCCATGAACTGCACCAGTTGTGAAGCCGCCCTTCCGTTGCGGGCCCGTTTTTGCCCCTCCTGCGGTGTGCAAATAAAATTGCCGGCGGATCCGGCGTTCGATGAATCAGCCTTGCAAGCGACCGGGCGCGGGAGCGAATTGAACGAACGAACGGCTCCGGCACTCAGCGACCATGAAGGCCTCAAGGCACGATTGATCAATTGTTATGTCAATTTTTCCATGTCCAGGGAACTGTCCGATTGGTTGCAAGAACTCGGGCTGCCTTCAACAGGAACGATGCAGGAAAAATTCACGCGTTTGCGACAACGAGCGGGTGCGTTCGTACTGCCTGCCGAAAGTCTTCCCCGCCAGACCATCTGGTACCTGAAGCGGTATGACGAAAACATCCTCATGGAGATTTGCCAAGAGCTCTGCATCGACAACAGCGGACCGAAAGAGAGCCTGGTCACCAGGCTGTACCATACCGTGGGGCTGCGCGAAGGCTGGCTCCAACCGCTGTCGGAAGATGCGCGAAACATCATCACCGAGACGTTTCTGCCCATCTTGAGGGCGGTCGATCACAGGAATTATGATGACCTCGACCAGTGGGGCGAACTCGAAGACGTGTTCAATGGAGAAAGTAGGAATCGGCTCGGCTCTCAAGGCCTTGGGAGCGCCTTCATGGCGGTCTTGGTTCCCGGCTTACTCCAAGAAGCACATCAGGATCTGCTTCAACATGAGCTCGACGCAAGAGCCGGAAAACCCTTCTGACAACACGACACCGCTCCATTCGGGTCTTTGACAGCAGAGACCCGAAAGCCCTCTCTCCACAGAACCGACCGTCACAGCCTTTATGAACTAATGTATTGGTGGAGATACGCGATCAGCGCCTCCTTTTCCTCCATCAGCAGCGCAACCATATCCCGGAGTGAGACAATTCCGATAAACTCCTCGTTGTCGAAGACCAAGAGGTGGCGGCAGCGACGTTCCTTCATCAGATTCAAGCAGTAGCTCGCGGTATCCTTCGGACTCACGGTGACCATGTTTTTCGTCATCACATCCTTGATCTTCACCTTCTCCGGATCTCGCTTCCGACCGACGACGCGCATCATCAAATCTCGCTCCGTGAACACGCCGGTGATTTTTGAGGAACTCGTGATAAGCACCGATCCGACGAACTCCTCGGCCATCAGCGTCGCGGCATCGAGCACGGTGTGATTCTCGTCGATCGTCACCACTCTGTGAACAATTTTCGAGGCAATATTCCACACCATCACCGCCTCCTTTCTGTTGGATGCCTATAGACGGAGCCTGGCCTTGCCGCCAAGGACAGGGATCGCGTGACGCCGATGCCCATCGAACAGGCGTCAGAGACCTCTTGACCAATTACCGAATGACCAGGATGGGACAGGTCACTTTATGCAACACCGCATGTGACACGCTGCCAAGCAGGAAGTGCTCAAGGCCTCTCCAACCGTGCGATCCGACAATCACAAGATCGGCATGGCCTGCCGCTTTGGTAATGCAATGAGCCGGATCACCATGCTCGACTTGCGGGGTGACAGCCGGATACATGGTTCGCAAGGCTCCCGCAGTTTCGTCCACAAGCTGCCGAGCATGCTGATCCATTTCGGCCGTCCAGTTGTCGTATCGAACATCCATTGTCGAATCCCCGATGGGAATGGTCGGCACGACGGTCAAGAGGGACAACTCTATCGGCTGACTGAACCGATGCGTGGTCAACCAGCTGCGCAGCCTGAGCGAAATCCTCATATCCTTCCACGGTCAGCAACACACGTCGAATGCTCCCCGGGTCGCCTCTGACCAGCAGGGCTGCGCAGGGGGCATGCAATACCACGCGATGCGAGACGCTGCCCAAGACCAACTCCGCAAGTCGTCCACGCCCCTGTGACCCGACTGCCACCAGGTCGGCATGGGCCGAACGAATCGCCTCCAGCACGACCGGCGCCGGGTTCCCGATCTTATACACTCGCTGGATGGAAGGAATCGTGGCAGGCACCAATGCGCTCGTTTGATCGAGCAGGCGCTCTCCTGCTGCAACCATCCCCTCTCGCATGGCTCCAGCACTTTTGCGGCCGAGCGGTTGCGCAAAGAGCGGGTTTTCGAACGGCCGGAGGTCCACCGCGTGGATGAGGGTCACTGCTTCCTGGGTGAAGAGACGGCAGGCGATCTTGACGGCGTTGAAAGACTGCTCGGACCAGTCAACGGCAACGACGGTGCGCATCGCAGCCTCCTGATGGGAAGGTCTGTCGGCGGTCACTCTCCTAAGAGGTAGAGAATCCTCATCCAGTAGAGCGACATCCACAGATCGCAGGATGTGCCATCATACTCCCTATCCGGCGATGGAGGTCAAGCACAGCAAACATAATCGGCTGCTAGGGCGCGGGGCAGCGCGTGCCAACGAGCTGATTTACCGCACATCCCGGACATCGGCTAGGGACAGATATGCTTCTCCCCATTGATGCACGCTCTGGAGACTCCACGGCTCCTCGAATTGGAGAGGCTTGAACCGCAGACCATAGAGCCCACCATACACGAGGTACGCCAACCCTGCCCCCGAGTCTTCAATCAGCTGGACGTAGGCGGGACAGGTGGGAGCCTGTTCATTGTCGCTCCAGCCCGTCACCCAGCACCACTCACCGGCAGGGTTTCGATCATAGAGGCGGACTTGAACCACCGGTCGAGCCGGCCCGATTTCCTTGAAGCGCGCAAAAAAGCCGTTCTCACAATTATCATTCGACTCAACTTCCACGATCATGTAGGCCTCACGTCGCCGGTTGTCGAGCCGCCATGGGAAATGGCATGAAACGCACGCCGTTGCCGAGAAAAGGCGCCATTCATTCAATCATACATCCATACGTCACGACGACCATAACCCACGCTGCCAAAGATTTTTTTCGAGGTACGAAATCCGAACGATGCGCGGCATCCGTAATTCATCTGAACACCAAGGGCACTGGTATTATTCCTCGCGCAACGTCGCACATCATCTGAGGCAAAGGAGAAATACTCATGGCACCCGAAAACATTCCAGCCGTAGTGGCCGGATATTTCACCGCAATCGGAGAAAAGGACCCGGACGCATGGATTGCCTGCTTCGCGGAACAGGGAACCAGTTTCGAGCCAGGAGCCCCACATCCGCTGCAGGGCCATGCCGCACTGCGACAATTTCTAGTGGAGGTGCTCGGAGCCTTTGAAAAGATCGCCTTAACGGAAGACCATGTCTTCCAGTCCGGCAACCGGGTCGCAGTCAAATTCACAGGCCGTGGCACCGGCAAAAACGGCAGGCACGTCACCTTCGAAGGTATCGATGTATTCGAAATCGATCAGGAAGGAAAAATCCAAAGCATGTGGGGCTACTGGAACCCAGCGGCGATGATGGCGCAACTTCAGGGATGAAGCGACAGTCTTTGTTTATGTCACTCTAGCTGAGGTCAACCTAATTGGCCTGACCATTGCGCGCATGGGACGAGCACCTTCTTAGCGTGCGCGTTCCGCGAGCAAGAGGACCCATCAGCCCGCCCTCTCCCCTACTTCCATCCCTCCCCGCTCATCCCGCCACCCATGCCGCCGAAGTTACCACCAAAACCGCCTTGTCCGGTTCCCCAGTATTGTCCCTTTCGGATACGGCCATAGGGATGCCGCAAATCCGGACGGCTCGAACCACCACAGGAACCATAAGGCTCCGCTCGCCGTGGTGACGGTGATCCAGAAGCCCAGTCCACGGAAGTGCGCCTTCTTCGTAGAGTCAACGCGGATCTCCTGCGAGACAGAGGCCAAGGCGACCACGGTGCGATACAGCCCTTCGTCGAAATGCCCGTTCTTAATCGCCGGGTCGAGATACTCGTGTCCGACCTTGCCGACCACCTCCCCACCCATCACCGGGATCATGCGCCGCCCCATAGTCACGGCCGCCTGCCGCTCCTGCACGGCCAACAGGATCAGCACCCCATGTTCATCCTGGGCGGAGCCGATGCCCCATTTTTGATACAGGCCCATCGCATAGTCGTTGGCCGAGGGATAGGGTTTCAGAGTCGGCACGGTCACCACAACCATCTCCACGCCGGTCTTTCGTTCAAGGTCCTGGCAGACGGACCGAATCCTGGCGCGCCAGTCCGCTTCAATGACGCCGGCATGGTCGCTCACATACCCTTGAGGGTCATAGTTCGGAATCGGTTCCCGCGCATGGCCCGACGGGGCCGCTATCAGCCCACATACTATCCAGACCGCTAGGATGAGGCCGTTGATAAAGGAAGATCCCTTCTTCATCGCGGCGCCACCGTGCCATCCGGCCGGATCAAGGCGATCAACGCCTCAAGATTTCCGGCATACCGCTCGTATAAGCGCGGTACCTCCACCGGCCCCGGTG
Source organism: Nitrospira sp. (assembly GCA_049840695.1). GTDB lineage: Bacteria > Nitrospirota > Nitrospiria > Nitrospirales > Nitrospiraceae > Nitrospira_A. The sequence goes on along the minus strand of JASGJV010000001.1, from coordinate 12,526 downwards.
AAATGATCCCACGCTTCAATTCCAGCACATCACCGAGCCCGGCGAGATCGAGTCCTGTCATGTTGCGAACAGCCGCGAGCAACGCGTCCGATTGAAATAACGCCGGGTGCCCGGCCAGGCGCTGCAAACCGCGCAAACAGGGCAATAACGCCGTCAACGACAGCGGCAATAACATCGTCGTCGCCTCCTCCATGCCACCACCCTCAATAAACCGCTGCCGCAACCGCACCAGATTGCCCTGGATTCCCTGCTGTACCTGATAGGCTAAATGTGTGCGATCGATATGGAGGCCGATAAACGGATCCCTTCCCCAGAGCACGCGATGTTGCTCCTGAATTTCCAGATATTCGAGCGGGAAGACGGTGCCGGGTTTGGTCAATTCGGCCTCCGTCACCAGCAGCGGCACGACGAATTGTTCCCGGCTCCAGCGCTTATGGGCCTTGGCATACCGCTTCAGCCCTTCCCGGTCGTAGCCGGAAAGCATCAGCAGAAGATTGAGATTGGAGCGACCCGGTAGAAACTTCCCGCCCACCGCACTTCCGTAGAGGAGAATGCCCTCCAACTGCGGACCGAGCAGGGTGGTTGTCTCCTTGACGTATCGCTGCAAAAGTTGCTGAACCTCGGAGGGGAATATCAAGCGCGGTCGGTTGGGTCACAAACACCTCTACTGTAGTTGTGGCAGGATGCTGAAAACGCCCGCCAGCTGCGTTCTCGTCTCGTTCAGACCCTCGACGTACCGCAAGGGTACGCCTCGGCCCTTCACTCGCTGCGTCCTTGCTGGACGGACATTTTGAGCATCCTGCTGACTGTTCACGTTTAACCAACATTTCAATCGAGCACACAACTGGTTCACTGTACGGAGAACGCCGCTGGCGGACGTTTTCAGCCTCCTGTCACGTGGGCGCGAGGGTCGGGCAGAAACCCCGCAGCCATGACGCGGTCCAGTAAGGAAAACGGCGGTTGGCTTCGCAAGCCTGCCGTCGTCGTGAGCACACGATAGCGGAGCCGCGCATTACGGTCGAGCGTGCGAAACACCCGATCACGCAAGAAAGCAAGCAGCGGATTGCCGCTGTTCCAGAATCGACATTGCTCGTCTGCCAACCGTTGTAACATGCTCACCTGCGGCCGCCTGGCGACTTCGAAGGCGCGCAATGCTTCAGCCGACAATGTATTACTCTTGAGCCAGCCGGGAATGAGATCAGCTACCGTCACGGCATCCACCATCGCTTGCATGCGGCCTTGAGATGCATGGGGATTCATGGCATGGGCCGCATCGCCGATGAGCATCGCACCATCCGCCACCCACCGATCGGTTCGAACGCGCCCGGTCGGCATGTAGCCGGTCTGATTCCAATCGACCAAACCAGGGACGATGGATTCCATGCCGGGATCGATCCGCACCCAGGCACGTCGTAGGGCCTCAAGCCCTTGCGCCTTCACGGCGTCATACGATCCGGCCCTGATCATATAGAACGCATAGACCTGTTGGCCGGCGGCGGGGAATAATCCCAAAATCTCACGCTTGCCCACCAGATACCGCGCCTCATCGAACCCCGTCGGGGCTTTGAGAATGGCAATGAGATAACTTTCCGGATACCGGTGGATGTTCGCCGAGATACCGAGCGACTCGCGAACCTTGGAGAACGCGCCGTCCGCGCCGACCACCAGACGCGAAGACACCTCGACCGGCTCGCCATGACGGGTGGCCTGCAAGCCGACGACACGGCTGCCGTCGAAACGAAGTCCGGTAAAGGTGGCGTCGTACCAAAGCCCGCCGGGATTCTGTTTCTCCAACGCATCGAGGATCGCATGGTGCGCGACATTGGGCAGCGTCACCACAGCGCGATTGTAAGGAGCGGGAAGGTCACTGTAGTCGACCGTGCAGAGCCGTTCGCCGCCAGATCGACAGAAATTGAATCGATGCACCGATCGAACAGCATGAGCCGGCAACTTGTCGAGCAGTCCCAAACGATCCAGCACCCGCTGGCCGTTCGGCTGGAGAATTTCTCCACGCAACCCTTGCGGCGGACCGGCAGCCCGTTCCAGCACCAGGGAGCGCACCCCTTGCTGCGCGAGCATCAACGCCAACACGGCGCCTCCGCCGCCTGCGCCGACAATCGCCACATCTGTCTCTATTCTGGCGCGTCCCATGCCCGATCCTTACTCTGTCCAGACGACGAATCGTTCGTGGTCATTCCACATGGCCAAAAATTTCTCACGGGCTTTGGCCGTCAGCCGCGCATCGGTGATGACATCCAGCCGCTCATCATTGTACCGGTTGCCGCTCGTCGTGTGGTTCGCCGATCCGGAGGTATTGATCGCATCGTCGATCACCACCTGCTTGAGATGCATCAAGGCATCATGCCGGTTGATCCTGACGGGCACGCCCGCGAGTCGCAGTGTCTTCACCGCGCTATGCTGCTTCGGATCAGTGAGGCGTTCGCGATCGGTAATCACTCGAACATCGACGCCACGATGTTTTGCGTCCACCAACGCCTTCACGACAGACGGGGCCGTCAAACCATACACCGAGACATAAATGTACCTGCTCGCCCGATCATACAAATTCACTACATGATCAATCGGGTGATCCTCAGGAGCATAGTAGACCTCGATCGTGGCAGAGGCACAGACAGGTCGCTGCGACAGACACACAAACCCAGCAACAAACAAGGCGATCAGGGGACGACAGGTCGGACGACTCATGTCTGGTCTAGCTGGAAGAAGAGAGTCGGTGAACGCAAGTGAACGTCGATGACTTACACATGAACCACAGACGAATTTCCGCAGGAGGCTCACCATGTTCGTCCAGCAAGTCCGCAGCGAATGAAGATCCGAGGCGGATTCTTGCGGTACGTTGAGGATCTGAATGACGCGAAAACGCCGCTGGCGGAGGTCTTCAGCATCCTGCTTGAACAGATCACTCTAGATCAAAGAGGGTTCGAAAATGGTCGTCGGAGTCTTCCCAGGCTTGAGGTGAGGTCGTGGACAACCAGTCGCGCAAAAATCCCTTTTGCTCCGGCGTCAACATCTGCTTGATCTGATGCGTGCGTCCCTGCAGGGGTTGGAGAAATCCCGCGCGGGTTTTGAAATCCAGCGTAGCCGTACGCACATACATGTTCGTATACATGGTCGGCTTTTCGTCTTCGCCTTCCCCTTGTACCCAGACGGAGAGAAACTTTTCCATTTGCAGTCCGGCGCTGTCCAAGGCCGGCTCGGCGTCGTCATGAAACAGCTCGTTCTCCGACTCTTGCAGCGGAGCCGCCTCATGCGCGCGGAATAAGAAATTTTTCTTCCACATACCCTACCCTCCAGACCGGCGCATACTGTAAGCTAGGCATGGTGAAAGTCAAGAAAGCGGCCGTCTCTACCGGACGGACTTCGCGGTAACTTCCTCGTCGCACCTGTTGTGGCCCGTTGCCTTGACAACACAAGAACGCGTTTGCTAACTTCTTGAAATTCTTTAGCAGTTTGCTGCAAATCGCGCCGAGCTCATCGAAACACCGGGCAAGGGCGTGTAAGGCGCAACGAGAATCCCTTTCGACAGGATACTCACAATGGCCTTCCACCAAGGCCGCAGCGAACGAAGGGACGAGGCGTACCCTCGCGGTACGTTGAGTACCCGAGAGATGCGAGAACGCCGCTGGCGGACATGTTCAGTATCCTGTCAGACTCTTTACCATCTCAGGAGCAGATATGCAGGTGATGATCAATGGCAAGGCGGAAGAGATCGCAGGCGGCACGGTCCTCGACCTGCTGAAAGCAAAGAGCATCGAACCGCAAATGGTCGCGGTTGAAGTGAACGACACCATGCTGGAACGGACACACCTCGAGACCACGCAGCTGAAGGACGGCGATCATGTGGAATTTCTCTTCTACATGGGTGGTGGCCGGTGACCGCGAAGGCCCACGCAGACATTACCGAGTTGATCGGCGGCACTCCGCTGGTACGGCTCAATCGCTTGACCAAACCGGGCTCGGCAACGATCTACGCCAAGGTCGAATCGTTCAACCCCGGGGGGAGCATCAAGGATCGTATATGCCTCAACATGATCAACGAGGCGGAGCGGCAGGGCAAATTAAAGCCGGGCGGGACCATCGTCGAACCAACGAGCGGCAATACCGGTATCGGCCTGGCATTGGTGGCGGCGGTTCGTGGGTATAAATTGATTTTGGTCATGCCGGAAAGCATGAGCATGGAACGCGCCAGCCTGTTGTCATCCTATGGCGCGCAACTTGTCCTTACGGCGGCCTGGGAAGGGATGAAGGGTTCTATCAAGGAAGCGGAGAGCATTGTCGCGCAGAATCCGTCCTATTACATGCCCGACCAGTTCTCCAATCCGGCGAATCCGGCCATGCATCGCAAAACCACCGGTCCGGAAATTGTGGATGCGCTGGATGGTCGGGTCGATGCGTTCGTGGCGGCCGTCGGGACCGGCGGAACGATCACCGGCTGCGGTGAAGTGATCAGGGAGCGGAATCCGGCGGCGAAAATCGTGGCGGTGGAGCCAGCCGGCTCACCCGTGCTGTCGGGTGGCGATCCGGGACCGCATAAGATTCAAGGTATCGGGGCGGGGTTCGTGCCCAAAGTGTTGAACCGTACCCTGCTTGACCGCGTGATTACCGTGACTGACGATGAGGCCTATCAAACGGCCAAATTGCTCGCGAAGAAAGAAGGGCTGCTGGTCGGTATTTCCGCCGGCGCCAACGTCTTCGCCGCCCAGAAGATCGCCGAGGAATTAGGCCCGGGCAAGAATGTCGTGACGATTCTCTGCGACACCGGCGAGCGGTATATCAGCATCGAAAAGTATTTCAACATTTGATTACGTGTCAGCTCACGCTTAGGGAGAGGAGGCTCAAAAGCGTCATTCAGCAAGGCCGCAGCGAGTGAATGTCCGAGGCGTACCCTGGCGGTACGTTGAGGGCATGAACGATGCGAGAACGCCGCTGGTGACGGTTTTCAGCCGCCGCCGGATATGGAATTTACAGAAACACAAATCAACCGCTACAGCCGCCACATCCTCCTGCCCGAAGTCGGCGGCAAGGGTCAAAAGAAGATCATCCAGGGCAAGGTGCTCATCGTCGGGGCTGGTGGTCTTGGTTCGCCGGCAGCCTTATATCTGGCTGCCGCCGGCATCGGCACGATCGGCCTGATCGACAGCGATGTGGTAGATCTCAGCAATCTTCAACGTCAGGTCATTCACCAGACACCGGACGTGGGGCGCCCCAAAGTCGTCTCCGGCAAAGAGAAGATTCAGGCACTGAATCCCAACGTGAATGTGGTGATGTACGAGGAGCGGCTCACGGCAGGCAACGCTCTCAAGATCATGAGCGGCTACGACGTGGTGATCGACGGTGTCGATAATTTTCCGAACGAAGTTCCTGATCAACGATGCCTGTTATTTTGCCGGCAAACCACTGGTGCACGGCGGCATTCTCCGGTTCGACGGGCGCGTGACCACCATCATTCCGAAACAGTCGGCCTGTTATCGCTGCGTCTTCAAGAAGCCGCCGCCCGAGGGACTCGTCGCCTCCTGTCAGGAAGCGGGTGTCATCGGGGTGTTGGCCGGTATTATCGGTACGATTCAAGCAACTGAAGCGCTCAAGCTGATCCTGGGCATCGGCCGCCCGCTGACCGATCGGCTATTGGATTTTGATGCGCGACGCACGCAGTTCAGAGAAATCCGCATCAAGCGGAACCCCGATTGTCCGCTGTGCGGGGAACGGCCCACGATTACGGAGCTGATTGAAGACGGCGACGTCGGCGGGCCAACGTGTGCGCTTCCGGGTCAACGTAACTTGTAGCGAAGGTGTCTCCATGTCGAAAATGAAAGCGCTCGTGTGCCGGGAATGTGGGAAGGAATATCCACCCAAAGCCATCCATGTCTGTGAGATGTGCTTCGGCCCGCTGGAAGTCAAATACAACTACGACGAGATCAAGAGCACCATCTCGCGCAAGAAAATCGAGCAGGGCCCGAACAGCATGTGGCGCTACATCGACCTCTTGCCGGTCGAAAGCACCTCGATCATCGGGCCCCATGCCGGACTGACCCCCTTGGTGCGGGCGAAGAATCTTGGCGCACATCTGGGCATCGACGAGCTCTATATCAAGAACGATACGGTCAATCATCCGACCCTGTCGTTCAAAGATCGGGTCGTCTCGGTCGCCCTTACACGCGCACGGGAACTCGGATTCGAAACGGTGGCCTGCGCCTCCACCGGCAATCTGGCCAACTCCGTCGCGGCCCATGCCGCCGCAGCGGGCATGAAGTGTTATGTCTTCATCCCTGCCGACCTCGAAGCGGCCAAGGTGCTCGGCAACCTGATCTATAAGCCGAACGTGGTCGAGGTCGAGGGCAACTACGACGATGTCAACCGGCTTTGCAGCGAAATCGCCGGTGAACATGGCTGGGCCTTCGTGAACATCAATATTCGTCCTTATTATGCCGAAGGGTCCAAAACATTGGCCTTCGAGACGGTTGAGCAACTCGGCTGGCGCACGCCGGATCAAGCCGTGATTCCCATGGCTTCGGGATCCCTGCTGACCAAGATCTGGAAAGGCCTGCACGAAATGAAGGCTCTCGGACTGGTCGATGAGGTGCGCACCAGGATCAACGGCGCGCAGGCCGAAGGTTGCTCCCCCATCGCCACGGCCTTCAAGGCCGGCCGGGACTTCTTCAAGCCGGTGAAGCCGAAGACCATTGCCAAATCCCTCGCCATCGGCAACCCGGCTGACGGCTACTACGCACTGAAGGCCACTGCCGAGAGCAAAGGCGCGATGGACGCGGTGACGGACGAAGAAGTGGTAGAAGGGATCAAGTTGCTGGCGCAGACCGAAGGCATTTTCGCTGAGACGGCGGGCGGCGTGACGATTGGCGTCTTGTGCAAACTCGTCAAGCAGGGTTTGATTAAGAAGAACGACGTCACCGTTGCGTACATTACGGGTAACGGACTCAAGACCCAGGAAGCGGTCGTGGACGCCGTGGGGCGGCCGTTCCGGATCCAGCCGAGTCTGGTGAACTTCCAAAAAACATTCAAAATGGGAAAGAACAGTGGTGGTGACTCATGATTAAGGTTCGTATTCCGACGCCTTTGCGACCGCTCACGAAGGGCCAGGGCGAGGTTGAATCCGCGGCAGCCAACATTGTGGACATGATCGGATCGCTGGATGCCGCCTATCCGGGCCTGAAGAACCGGCTCTGCGATGAAAAAGGCGACTTGCGACGCTTCGTGAACATCTACGTCAATGAGGAAGATATCCGCTTCCTGAACGGGAAAGAGACCTCGCTGAAAGACGGCGATGAAGTGTCGATCGTTCCCGCGATCGCCGGAGGATAACCATGACCAGCCTACGATTTCACATTCGCTTTCCTGAGAATAAAATCAAAGAACCGATCATCTATCAGATCGGGCATGAATTCAGAGTGGTCACCAATGTGCGCCGCGCCGATGTGCGCGAGACGACGGGATGGATGGACCTCGAACTGACCGGCGAAACGGAAGAGATCGAACGGGCCATCGACGGCATCCGGACCAAAGGCTGCGTGGTCAACCCGATCGAATTGAACGTGGTGGAATAACAAGGCGTGAAGCGTTCTGCATGACGCCTACTTCAGAGTAAGGCTTCAACCACTTCACCTCTGGCGAACGACGAGAGACCAGTCGAATGGAATTTACCGACCAACAAATTCAACGCTACAGCCGGCATATTATCCTCAACGAAGTGGGCGGCAAAGGGCAGGTCAAACTGGCAAAAGCCACAGTGTTGTTGATCGGCGCCGGCGGCCTTGGATCACCCGCTGCGCTGTACCTGGCGGCAGCAGGCATCGGCACAATCGGATTGGTCGATGGCGACGTCGTAGACTTGTCCAACCTCCAGCGGCAGATTCTGCATACCACCGCCACCGTCGGCGTGCCCAAGGTGGAATCGGGGCGCCGGATGCTGTCGGCCATCAACCCCGACATTACGATCAAAACCTATCAACTGAACGTCGGTACTGAGAACATTCTGGGTCTCGTATCGGACTATGACATCGTGCTGGACGGATCCGATAATTTCACCACGCGATTCCTGGTGAACGATGCGTGCTTCTTCGCCAAGAAAACGCTGATCTCAGCCAGCATGTTCCGCTTCGAAGGCCAGCTCACGAGCATTAAACCCCATGCCGGGTTTCCCTGCTACCGCTGCCTCTATCCCGAACCGCCTCCAGCTGGATTGGTGCCGAACTGCCAGGAAGCCGGAGTGTTGGGCGTGCTGGCCGGCACCATGGGCATTCTCCAGGCATCGGAAGCCATCAAGGAAATTCTCGGCATCGGCGAAACAATAGCCGACAAGCTGGTGATTTACGACGCATTGGAAATGAAATTCCGCAAGGTCTCCCGCCCGAAAGATCCGCGTTGCCCTTTGTGCAGCGCTAATCCAACGATCAAGGACCTGGGCGGAGATTACAGCGTGGCCTGCACCATCTGACATGCCTGATCTGTCGATCCCTCAGCACATCCTGGATCAAATTGTCGCCCATGCGCGCGAATTGGCTCCGTTCGAATGCTGTGGTCTGCTAGCCGGGAAGAACAAGACCGTCACGCACCTTTACCGCATCACGAATATCGTGGCTGTCGAAGGCGCGGAAAAGCTCTCTACGTTCGATGAAGACAAGGTCGCCCATTTGGAGCGCCTCTCTCCGGAAGAACGGGCGGAGATTGCCTTTGTGATGGATATGGGCGACTTTTCCGCAGCGAAAAAAGACATTCGCAAGAACGGTCTGGACCTGCAAGTGGTCTATCATTCCCATCCGAAGGATCCGGCGCGGCCGTCGCACACCGACATCAAAATCGCGACCGACTACGAGGAAATCTGGCAACGCATCAACTTGCCTGTTCCGGCCTATCTGCTGGTTTCACTCATGCATGCCCCAGCAGCAGACATTCGCACTTACTGGATCACCGGCGGCCAGGTCCGGCCCGCCGATATCCATATTATGTGACGACTTCTCCCCGCGCCTCCACTTCGTCCAGGTTCCCCCTACCAATCGCACAGCAACGATGCCATAATCCGGCTTTGACCTTTGTCATCGAAGGGAGCATTCGATGCGATTATTGCCCGTTATGATCGCCCTCATCCTGTGCCTGATTGGCCTCACACAGCCCGGGACGTCCTCGGCGGCTGAAAAAAGCTACTACAGCCCCATCATCAACGTAGATGCTGAAAACAGCCGCATTCTCATTTCGACGCTCGGCTCGGTTTTCTGGGTCAACGTGCCGGAAGAAGCCCGTCCGCACATCGAAAAACTGCCGCAATCGGGATTGGTGGATATCGTCGTGGAAACGCGCGAAGGCCAGCCCCCACTACTGAAAACCTGGAAGGTGAAATCCGGCGAATCGACCTGCCTGCACTTCGACGGCAAAACGTGCAAGTAGCCTTCTCCCAGCGGTGAGGAAACGCTCGAGGGGGCAATCTCGCGGGAAAGTCGCGATAGGTTCCTGGACTGTGGCGCGCCTATTGAATGAGCGAGGCAGCTACTCCGAACTGCCCAGCATATCATCGATCAGCGGACGATTGATGTCGGTGCAGCCCATACAAATCGTGTCGAATAACGCCTCATGGTCGGCGATAAAATTCCGCGCATCCGGCAGCTTCTCGGCATACACCTGATCGAAGCAGGTTTCACACAACATCATCAGCCCACGTGAGACCGATACGGTTTTCCGGCCTATACTCCCAGCCATAACGAACTCCCCTCTCTATCGTCACCCGGTGCGCGCAACCGCGCTACACCGACCCCTTTTGCCGCGCAATCCAAAAATCTTCCGGTTCCAGATCAATCCCGCACACCGCACACTCGTATATCGATTGCCCTTGAGGCAAGGTAATTTCCGTCCGGTCAATCTGCCCCCGGCACACGTGATAGAACCGGCCCCGGGCATCTTCATTGTCGAGCGGATCATTCTCGTAAATCAGGACCATGTCACTTGCTCCCTTGGATCTTCATGAACCTCTGAACTATCGTCATACTTACACGTCCATCAACCAGTGACTATTGAGGCCGATATCTCTTCAAGTTGAATCCCCAGGATGCTCAAAATGGCCTCCAGCAAGGCCGCAGCGAGGCAAAAGCGCGAGGCGTACCTTTCGGTACGTTGCGCTTTTGTGCGATGCGAGAACGCCGCTGGCGGACATGTTCAGCATCCTGCTAAATCTTGAACTGCGCCTCATACAGCCCCGCATACACACCGCCACGCGTCATGAGCGCCTCATGGCGACCTTCCTCGACGATCGTGCCCCGTTCCACGACGATGATACGATCCACGTCATGCAGCGTCGCGAGGCGGTGCGCAATAATGAAGGTCGTACGCCCTTTCGTCAGATCGTTCAGGGCTTCCCGGATTTTCACCTCGGTTTCAGTGTCGATATTGGAAGTGGCTTCATCGAATATAATGATCGGGGGATCCTTCAGCAGCACACGGGCAATGGAGAGACGCTGCTTTTGTCCCACCGACAGTTTGACGCCCCGCTCCCCGATCCAGCTATCATACCCATCCGGCAGCCGGGTGATAAAGTCGTGCGCCCGTGCCGCGCGGGCCGCCGCTTCGACGCGCTCGTGGATAGCCGACAGGTCGCTATAGACAATATTCTGCCGCACCGTTCCGTTAAAGAGAAAGGCTTCCTGCTGCACCAGGCCGATCTGCCCCCTCAAAAATGCCACCGGCAGGTCCCGGACATCATAGCCATCCACTAACACCGCGCCGCTCCGGACATCGTAAAACCGCATCAGCAGCTTCAGCAAGGACGTTTTGCCTGCGCCGCTTGGCCCCACCAGTGCAATCCGCTCACCGGGTCTCACCGTGAGATTGACATCGGATAAGACCGTGCCTTCTTGCCGGTAGCCGAAGACCACCTGCCGATATTCCACCGCACCTTGTAAACGTTCGACGGGCCGCACCGCGCCAGGCCGATCCTCGACCTCCGCTTTGGTATCGAGAATTTCAAATACGCGATCGCTGGCCGCCAGGGCATGCTGCAGCATGTGGTTCAGCGAATGAATTTCGTTGATCGGCGTATAAAACAATCCGAGATAGGACAGGAACATGACCAGTTGGCCGACCGTCAAGTTGCCGGCCATCACTTCCTGCGCTCCATACCAGAGAATGAGGACTGTGCCGGTACTGCCGACAAACACCATACCCGGCCAATACCACGACCACAGAAACATGGCGCGCAAACTATTCTGGCTGTAGGTCTGGCTTAAGGTTTCAAAGCGCTTCCGCTCGTAATCATGCTGATTGAAGCCGATAGTTTCCTTAATGCCTGAGAGGGCGTCCTGCAGGTATGCATTGAGGTCAGCCACGCTCTTACGGATCTCGGCGTAGTACTTGTGCACCCGCTTCGTGAACCAGGCAGCACAGACAATCAGGATTGGAATGGGCACGAGCGACAGCAGGGCCAATTTCCAATTCAAAAAAAACATCATGATCGTAATGCCGATCAGCGTGAGGGTAGCGGTCAGCAACCCTTCGAGCCCGTCGACGAAGATGCGTTCGACATGTTCGGTATCGCTGGTCACGCGGGTCATAATCTCGCCGGTCGAGCGGTTTTCGAAGTAGCTCAGGGATAGACGTTGTAAGGCGCCGAATACCTGCATGCGCAGCGTATGCACGGCCTTCTGCTCCAGCAAATTGTTGAACCGTACGCGCATCGAACTCATCAGGTTCCGCAGAACATAGGAACCCAGCAGCGCGCCCAGGACCCAGATGAGCATCTCAGGCCGCTTGGCTTGGATGACATCATCGATGACGATTTTGACGAGATACGGCGGGACCAGTTCCAATGCGGTGGCGAGCCCCGCGCACACGAAGGTCACCACCGCCAGCATTCGGAACGGCTTCAGGTAAGACAGAACGCGTAGGAGCGAATTCACAACGACTCGGCGACCCGGAACGGATCAGATGACACTGGCCGGTTCCTTTTGCCAATACTTCTGAAACTCATCCATCTGCGTGAGGGTGGAGAAATCGGTCATGCGGTCGATAAATAACTTGCCGATGAGATGATCCAACTCATGTTGGATACACACCGCGTACAGTCCGCTGGCTTCAAAATCGAACGGTTTGCCGTTGCGGTCTAAGCCGGTCACACGAACGATTGACGGCCGGGTCACCCGGCCCCGCAATCCGTCCACACTCAGACATCCCTCCCAGCCCTCGACCTGCTCGGGCCCGTAGAAACGAATCGTTGGGTTAATGAGCACGGTCTTAGGGAAGCCCCCTTCGCCGGGACAATCCATCACGACGAGTTGCTGCGACCGTCCGACCTGCGGGGCGGCCAGACCGATGCCGGGTTCGTCATACATGGTTTCAAACATGTCATCGATGAGCTGCTGAAAGGCCGCCTTCTTTATCTCGCTCGGGGATACCGACTGTGCCTGCTGGCGAAGAATCGGATTACCCAGTTTACTGATTGCCAATATGGCCATGATGCACCCTTGTCTCTGCCTACGCGCGACCAGTTCGGCCGCGCCACGATTGCCTG